>VXSP01000019.1 GCA_009837885.1 Holophagales bacterium
GTTCTCCCAGCGTCCAGCCCTCGGGGAAGGTCGGCGCCGGCGGCAGGTCGGCGGGATCGCCCTCGGGCGCTCCGCCCGCGGCCCAGTCCGTGATCGTCGCGATCTGCTCGGCCGAGAGGGAGAGGTCATTGCGAAAGACGACGTGTTCCGACTCGGCGCTCCAGGGCGGCATGTCGCCGTTCTCGACCGCCCGTGCCATGCCGCGCGCCCAGGGACGGGCCTCCCGGTAGGACAGCAGGGACATCGGCGCCGCCTGGTTCGGGCGATGACACTGCACGCACTTCTCGAACAGGATGGGCGCCACGTCGCGGCTGAAGGTCGGCGTGTCGTCCGCGGCTGCCACGGTCGGGGTGAGCAGGAGGGTGCCGCCGACGAACGCCGCGAGCGGGTGCGGGCGGCGGCGAATGGGGGAACTCATGGGCATGTCCGTCCCTGAACTGATGGGTTTGATGGGTGCGATCAGTCTAGCAAGCGAGGGCTGACGTTCGTCCCTTGCGGTAGGCTCGATGGCGCTTCCCCAGAGGTCCGTGGAGACGAAACGGAGGACACTCCATGCGCATCGATCGAGCCGCCCTCGCCATCTCCCTGTTCGCCGTTTCAGCGCTGCTGGTCGCAGCGCCGGCCATGGCGGCGGGTGAAGACGACATCCCCCGCACGGCCAGCGGCAAGCCCGACCTGACGGGTCGCTACAACATCGCGAGTTCGACGCCGTTCGAACGGCCGTCGGAGTTCGGTGACAAGCTCTTTCTCACCGTCGAGGAAGCGGAAGAGATCATGGAGCGGACCCGTGCGGCGGTGGCCAGGTCCTACGCCGCCAGCGATCCGGAGCGGTCGGCGCCCCCGGCCGGCGGCGACGGTTCTCCCGGCGCCGCGGGCGCGGTCGGCGGCTACAACTCGTTCTGGACCGATCGCGGGAGCGACCGCTTCGCCATCGACGGGAAGTTCCGTACCTCGATCCTGACCGATCCGCCGAATGGCCGGATGCCGTCGCTGTCCGAGGCCGGGAAGGCGCGCCGCGCCGACCTGCACCCGTACGCTTACGAGAACACCGGCAGCGCCTGGTGGCTCGAGACCGGCGATGATCCCTACGACGGCCCGGAGACGCTGTCGGTCCTCGACCGCTGCCTGTACCTGGGCGCGGCGGCAACGCCGGCCCGACCGATCCTCTACAACAACCTGAAGACGATCACCCAGACCGAGGACCACGTCGTGATCCTGGTCGAGTGGATGCACTGGGCCAAGGTCGTCCGGCTCAACTCCGAGCACTTGGCGCCCGAGATGCGATCCCTGGGCGGCGACTCCATCGGCTGGTGGGAAGGCGACACCCTGGTGGTCGAGACGACGAACTTCCTCGATCGGCCCGGCGTGCCGCGTGAGGGTCTCACGGTGATCGAGCGCTTCAGCCGCGAGAGCGCGGACGGCCTGCTCTACGAGTTCACGGTGCATGACCCGGACTACACGGCACCCTACGGCGGCGAGTTTCTCTGGCCGCAGACGGAAGAGCTGAACTACGAGTACGCCTGCCACGAGGGCAACTACGCGATGGGCAACATCCTTCGCGGCGCGCGACTGCTCGAGCGGGAGTACCTCGAGCAGAAGGGTCAGGCGGGCAGCACCGGCTCGGGGGACGAGTAAGTCCCGCGGCACATGCGGACGTTCTCCTACGCGGCCTGGGACCGCCTGCTGGCCGAGGTCGTCACGGAGGACGGCAAGGTCGACTACGAGCGTCTGGCCGGGCGACGGCCGCTGCTGGAGGAGTTCGTGGCCGAACTCGGCGAGACGTCGCCGGACAGCCGCCCGGACCTGTTCCCCAGCGAGGAGGACGGGCTCGCCTACTGGATCAACGCCTACAACGCGTTCACCCTGCGCGCGATCGCTGAGGAGTACCCGATCCGGTCCGTCTGGAAGACGCGCGACGGACAGTTCTTCCAGCGGCGGCGGCACGTCGCCGGCGGTTCGGCGGTCAGCCTCGACGACATCGAGCACCAGATCCTCCGATCCGGATACGCCGAGCCGCGCATTCACTTCGCGATCAACTGCGGCGCGAACGGTTGCCCGGCGGTGCGTCCCTCGGCATATCGCGGCGGCGGCCTCCGTGACGCCCTGCGGCAGGCGACCGAGGCGTTCCTGGCGAACCGCTGGAACTGCCGCGTGGACCACGAAGCGGAACGCATCCACGTTTCCCGCATCTTCCGGATGTACGCAGAGGACTTCGCCGGCGGAGCGGGGACACGCGAGGAGTACCGCCGCGGCGTGCTTGGTTTCGTGGCCGAGCACGCGGGACTCGACCCGGAGCAGATCGCCGGCTACGAGATCGTCTACAACACGTACGACTGGGGTCTGAACGACACGCACCGCGATCCGAACATCGGCCCGATCACGTTCCATGAGCCCGTTGAGCACTTCTCCGAAGCCGACGGCGAACTCCGCGAGCTCCATCTCTACGAGGGCAACTTCTGCAACCGGGCCTGTTCCTGGTGCACGATCAACGGCTCGCCCGAGGGCTGGTACGAGCGGTACACGCCGGAGGTGCTGGACCAGGCGCTCCGCTCTCTCGCCGCGGACGGCAATCTGAAGTTCTACGGCGGCGAGCCGACGCTGCATACGAAGGAGATCGTCGGCGCCATGCGCTACGTCCGCGAGCGGGGTTTCACGGGCCTGGTCACCGTGTTCTCGAACGGCATCCAGGCGGAGAAGCTGATTTCGATCCTCGAGTCCGACCCGAAGAGCGAGGCGGTGCTCAACTACTCGATCTACCACGGCCGGGACGCGGATCCGATGCCGGCCTACGCTCGGGAGCGCCTGGAGGACTGGGCGCGCGCGAACCCGAACCGCATCTTTCAGGGCTACAAGGTGCTGTTCCACGCCGGCGCCGGCGCCGACCAGGAGTTCGACCGCGACCGGGAGTCGGAGTACCACGGCATGGGCAACCGCTGCGTGCGCTGTTTTCCGGTGCTGACCACGAAGGGCCGGTTTCATGCCTGTCCGTTCGCCGCCGAGATCGAGTCGCCCCACTTCGATCTCGGCGCCGTTGGTTCGGACTCCGGAGCCGTGTTCGAGAACTACCGCACGTTCCTGCGCTGGGTGGACGAGGAACTCGATCCCGCGGCCGCGGCCCGGGGAGTCTCGAGTTGTGAGATGTGCCATCGGCACCTGAAGGAGCTGCCGGTTCCGGAGTTCGCAGGTTAGGAGCTTGCGCCGTACCGCCACCGCGACAGTCCTGCTGGCCCTGGGCGCCTTCGTCTATTGCGGCCTCTTCGCGGCGAACTCCCTGGTCCGCGTCCGCACGTTCACGGCGGACTCGATGAACTACGTCGATGTCGCGCGGCGTGTGGCTGCCGGCGACGGGCTGGTGCAACCGACCGGCGGCTTCAACCAGCCCTTCTACCTGTCCGGCGATCTGGATCTTCCGTCCGCCTTCACTGCGCAGCCGCCCGGCTATCCGTTGGCGATCGCCTTCGTGTCGAGGTTCGGGATCGAGGCGCCGGACGCGGCGCTGGTGGTCTCGGCGTTGTCATACGCCGCCGTTCTCTTCCTGGTCTACCTGCTCGGAAGGAGGATCGGAGGTTCTCTGGCCGGCGCCATCGCGGTTGGTGCCGCGTTCCTGTTCGTGCCACTGACACACCTCGGCCGAGCCGCCTTGAGCGAGTGTCTCGCCGTCGCTGTCGTGCTGGTGTTCTTCCTGCTCCTCGATCGACACCTCGAGGATACGCCGCATCGTCGGGACCGTGCGGCCTGGCGCGGCCTGCTGCCGCCACTCGGTCTGGGCCTCCTCGCCGGCGCTGCCTTCAGCGTGCGCTACTCCCTGTGGCCGCTGCCGTTGATCGGTGTCGCGGCGTTGTGGCTCGACCCCGCCGGCCGAAGCCGCGGAGCGGAGAGGCTCTACAGCTTCGCCGCGTTCGCCGCCGGCGGTCTAGGGCCCGTCGCCGCCGTCCTGGTCCGCAATCTGTACGTCGAAGGACACCTCCTGCCGCCAGCGATGCCCTCCGTGACGACACTGCCCGAGAGCCTGAGCCATGCGACGACGGCCGTCCTCGGCGGCTGGCGCTCGACCGAGCTTGGCAACTGGCCGGACGCTGCGCTGCTCGCCGTTGTGCTCGGGCTTCTTGGCGCATTCGCAGCCCGGAGAGCCAGGGACCCGGGCCGTTCCCGGTATCCGGCGGGCTCACGTCTGCCACCGCTCATCTGCCTGTGGGCCGTCCTCTACGTGGCTGCCGTCGTCTGGCGCAGCACGCAGGCGAACTTCGATCCGATCGGTGTTCGGTTGGCACTACCGGCGACGGTGCCCGTGATTCCGATGGTCGGAGCTCTCGTGGCCGCGGCCCTCCCCGGTGCGCGGCGATACGCCTGGTTGCCTCCCGCGATCCTCGTCGTCTGCGTCGGTGCCGCCTTCGTCCGCGAGGCGACGCTCTGGTCGACAGGCCACGACGCTCGGGCCGTCGAGTTCCGAAGCGAACGCCAGCAATGGCTGCGCGACCATTCAGCTCCCGGCGACCTCGTCATCGGAGGCGGCACGATGGACGTCCCCTTTCTGGTCCCCGGCAGCCATGCAATCTCGTACGCGGGATTGCCCTACACGGAAGTCCTGACTTACCCCGACCTCGAACGCATCGCCGACCGCCACTGCCCCGACTTCGATCGTCTCCTGCTCGTCGTTCGCCCCACCGTCCAACTCGGCGGCACCCGCTCCGACGAAGACCCCAGCGACTGGCTCGGTCCCTTCATCGCCGACGCCCGCACCGGCCACCACGAGGCCTACCCGCTACTCCAACCCCTGGCCGCCCTGAGTGAAGCCAGGATCTACGAAGTCACCTGTCCCTGAACCGTTCCACGTCCGGAAGGCCCTACCCACCCGTCGCTCCGGATCCCCTTCACCACTCCGCGACGCCGGCTCGCCATGCCGGCGACCGACAACGTCCAGCCAGATCAGGTCCGGGGAGCGGGTCCCAGCGGGCTAGAGGCGAGCGACGCCCGACGACGTTCCAGCTATCGAAGCCCCGACGGAGCGAAGCCGACCGAAGCGAACCCCCATCCCTACACCCACCAAGCGGGGGTGGGCGTCCGCTGGGACCCGCTCCCCGGACCTGATCTGGCGGGCAACCCGCCGCGGTCGCTACGCAGGCGCCTCGGCGACGCCGGATGCCGTGGCGCCGGTCCAGCGGTTGAAGCCGAGCGGCCCGCGCACATCGGCGGTGCTTTCGAGCATCTGGGGGTCGCCGGGGATGCCGGTCGAGTCCGCGACCCGGACGAGGCCGTTGAAGATGCCGACGGTGGCGGCGGCTTCGACGAACTTCGCTGGACCCAGGGTTTCCAGCGCGCGGGCTCGGGCCGTGTCCAGATCGTCCGTCGCCCGGACGACCGCTTCGGCGAAAGCGGTTAGAACGACGCCGTCCTCGACGCCGCCGTCAGTAGCGTCCTCCACCGCGGCGCTCAGGTCGACCTCTTGTCCTGCGGCCTGGCTGCTCGCCCGGAGCAGCATGGCGTGGGCGGTTGTTCAGTAGAAGCACTGGTTGAGCGCCGAGACGCGGGCCGCGAGAAGTTCCACCTGGGGCCGCGCCATGGGCCGGTGGTCCCACACCATCTCATTGAAGTCGGTTGCGGTTCCCGAGTACATGGCGGCGACCATGCGGAAGAACGTGCGGACGCCTTCCGGCACCAGGCTCAGAGCCCGGGCGACGTTGGCGCGTTGCCAGTCGATGACCTGGACGGGGACCCAGGCGCCGATGTCGCCCATGTTGTCGGGCCGTTCGCGAGTGGGCTCTCCGGCCTCCGGCTCGGGCAGCGTCTCGTGCTCGATCCCGATTGCCTCGCAGAAGGCGTCCGCGGCGACCGTCGTGACGACGACCGAGGCGAGTTCGACGTACGGCGCGTCGCCAAGCTCGGTGATCGTGGCTTCGGCCCAGTCGCGGTCGAGATGGGTCGGATCGGCGCCGATCTTCCGCGCCGCCTCGATGGCCTTCGCGGGAAGGGGTGTGAGCGATTCTTCGTGATCGCGGTTCCAGGGCGGCTCGTTGCGCTGGATGCGCTCGGCGCGAGCGAGAGCCGCGATCGCGACGCGTTCGGGGCCCGTCCACCAGGTGCCCGGGCGGCCGATGTCGGCCCACGACCTGCGCAGTGCGGCGGTCATGTCCTCGCGGACGGGAACGGGGAAGCGGCTGTCCTCGAAGCTCACGGGCTGCTGTTCTCGCCCGTCTTCTCCTCGTGACGCGCGCCGCTCAGAGTGTTGTAGACCGCCCAGTTTCCTTCGTGGCAGGCGTACTCGAACATCTCGTTGTCCGGATCGAAGTAGAGGGGGATGTTCACCGTCCAGGTGGCCGTGTAGTTGACCGGATCGTCGATCGTTACCGTCCAGTCCACCGTGTGCTCGTCGACCCGCCTGAAGCGCTCAACCGTGACGAGTTCCGCGCTGACCGGAATCCCCTTGATCCTGCCCTGGGAGCCGCTGGTGGCGATCCAGCCCTTGTCGGAGAAGTTCTTCGTCTCGACGACCAGGGTGTCGCCGTCCCAGTGGCCGCGGGAGTCGCCGTTCCAGAGGTGGAGGTCCTCCGGGATCCGCTCCCGGCCGTCGACCGGGATGAAACGGACGTCGTTGATCATCTCGGAGTAGATGACGACGTAGTCCGGCGTCTGGGCGATCCGGTAGTTGTTGTTGTAGCCGGCCGGGAACAGGTGCCCGGGGACGCCGCGGGTGATGCAGCGGTCCCAGACGCTCATGTACTCGTACGAGTCGAACATCTTCACCAGGTTGTCGGCGCGCACCTGCTGCGCCTCCGGCCGCACCGGGACGCGGCCGGTCGGGGGATCGACGACGAGGGAGGTCCGGCGGCTGCCGACGATCTTCGTTCCGAGCTCCAGCCAGTGCAGGTTGTAGGCGCCGACGTTCTGGCCAGCCTCCGCCTTCTGCGCCGGCTGCTCCGCGCGGCTCTGGATCATGTTCTGGCGGGCCGCCTCGGCCTGAGCGACCTCCTCCTCGGTGAGGAAGGCCTTGTCGCCCATCTCGACGGGCCGCTCGAAGGGCGTCAGGGTGGTGTTCGTCCACAAGCCCTGGAGGTCCGGGTGGCCCCAGGGAGTGCGCGGCGTCTTCCAGTCGTCGGCCGCCGGGGCAGGCGCCGCAAGGAGCGCCGTTGCCGCGGCGAGGGCGAGCGTGGTCCGTCCCATCATCGGTGACATCCTCCGTCTGCGTTCGATGGTTGCGAGGCTATCAAGTGGGCCACCTCCTCAATCGTCGCTCATCAGCGCCTGCGCCCGTCGCCAGCGCTCGACGATCCGGTCCTCCCGTTCGTAGTCGAAACGGCCCGTGCCCGCGGCGTAGAGGTCCTTGTCGTCGGGCGGGTTGTCGTGCAGATGGCGAGCGGTGGCGCGGGTCGCCGTCTCCGGATCGACCACGTCACGGTAGCCGAGCAGGTTGCGAGCCTTGGACATGTCGAGGAGTTGATTGGACTTCTCCGCGAGCGGGAACACGCCTCGGCAGAAGGGCGCCGGCACGCCGATCAGCTCCATCTCGGCGCCGAGTTCGTCGATGATGACCTCCGCCACGGCGCGGCAACTGATGACCCGTTCGTCGCCGGCGTTGAACGCCTCTCCCGCGGCTTCCGGCCGGGTGGCGGCGAGGTAGACGAGCCGGGCCAGGTTCTCCGCGTAGCCGCGCTGGAAGTAGGTGACGCCGTCGTGCGGGAGGATCATGAAGGGCCGCCGGTCGAGAATGCGCTTGACCACTGCCCATTCGTGGTTCATCGGCGTGCGCGGGCCGTAGACGCCCGGATAGCGCAGGATGACGACCTCGAAGTCGCCGCGCCCGTGCTGCTCGAAGAGCTGGTCCTCGCCCGCGGCCACCTTGCCGGTGTAGTTCTTCGCGTCGTACTGGCGCGGCGCGAACTCCGGGATCGGCAGCGGAATGCGGCCCTCGGGCGTGGGCGGCTGCGAACCCCTGTAGACCGGCTGGCCGGTGATGCCTACGAGGCGCCTCGTCTTCCCGGCGAGTTCGTCGGCCAGGGTGCGCAGCCGGCCGTACATGCACACCGCGATGTCCCACTCGCGGGAGGCGATCCTGGCGTGGATGTCGTCGCGGTCGCGGGCGTTGCCGAGGATGCGCTCCACCGGGCCGTCGAACTCGACCGGATGGCGGCCCGAGTGGAAGATCGAGACATCGTCTCCTGCGCGGAGGAACGAGTTGACGATCGGTGGGCCGGTGGGTCCGGTGCCGCCGACAACTAGGATGCGTGCCATGGCGCGGAGTGTACGCGGGTTGCCGGCGGGACTGGCGCTTCTGGCGGCGGTCGCCGCGGGTGTCGGCGCGCGGCAGCAAACGGAACCCGTGCGAGTCTTCACCGCCGAGCAGGCGGAGCGCGGCCGGGCCCTCTACGAGGAGATCTGCATCGAGTGCCACCTCGCCAGTCTGGCCGGTGCAAACGAGGCGCCGCCCCTGCGTGGCGCGGACTTCCTCGACGCCTGGGGCGTCGGTGCCGTCGCCGACCTCGCGGACACGATCCGGGTCACGATGCCGCCGGAGGACCGGAACTCCCTCAGTCCGCAGCAGAGTTACGACCTCGCCGCCTTCGTACTACGGCAGAACGGCGCGGCTGCCGGTGATGAGACGCTGCTTGTGGACAGCCCGGGTCCTGACGCGTCGCTGGAGGTCGTTACGCCGCCCGGGGAACGGGAGATCGAGGACTTCGAACCGGTGACGACCGGGATGCTGCTCGATCCGGACCCCGGCGACTGGCTGATGTTCCGGCGTACCTACGACGGCCAGGGCCACAGCCCGCTCGATCAGATCGACTCCCGCAACGTCGGCGAGCTGCGCCTGGCCTGGTCCTGGGCGATGGCCGACGGCGTCAACCAGCCGACGCCCCTCGTCTACAGCGGCGTCATGTACCTTGCCAACCCGCGCAACATCATCCAGGCGCTGGAAGCCGACACCGGCACCTTGATCTGGGAGTACCGGCGGTCCCTCGAGGGCGATATGGCGCGCGGCTTCAACCAGCTTCGCAACCTGGCGATCCGGGGCGATCTGATCTTCGTCGCCACCAAGGACGCGGCGATGCTGGCGCTCGACGCCCGGAGCGGGCGGCCGCGCTGGGAGACGCAGATCGCCGATCCGGCAAAGGGCTACCGGAACACGAGCGGACCGATCGTGGTCGACGGGCTCGTGATCAACGGCATCAACGGTTGTATCCGCTACTTCGAGGACAGTTGCTTCATCACCGCCCACGACGCGGAGACCGGCGAGGAGAGGTGGCGCACCTACACGATCGCCCGGCCAGGGGAACCGGGAGGCGAAACCTGGGGCGATCTGCCGCTCATGCTGCGGGGCGGCGGCGACTCGTGGATTCCCGGCAGCTACGACCCGGAGCTCGAGTTGCTCTACTGGCCGGTGGCTCAGGCCAAGCCCTGGGTGCCGGCGAGCCGCGGTCTCACGATCGACCACGAAGTGCTCTACACGAACTCCACTCTGGCGTTGCGGCCCGGCGACGGGGAGATCGCTTTCTACCGCCAGCACGTGCCCGGCGAGGCCCTCGATCTGGACGAGGCGTTCGAGCAGGTCCTCATCGACCGCGGCGGCGAGCGGCTACTGCTCACTTCCGGGAAGCACGGGATCCTGTGGAAGCTCGACCGGACGGACGGTTCCTTCGTGGCCCTCAAGGAGATGGTGTTCCAGAACGTCTTCGACCACATCGACCGCGAGACCGGCGAAGTCCGCTACCGCGAGGACATCGCGTCGGCCGAAATCGGGGAGTGGGTCTCGGTCTGTCCCAGCACGGCCGGAGGACACAACTGGCAGGCCGCCTCCTACAGCCCCGCACACGGGCTTCTGGTCGTGCCGCTGAGCCAGAGCTGCCTCGACATCTCCGGCCGCGAGACGCGCTTCGAAGAGGGGGCGGGAGGCGAGCGGGCGGACCGCAAGTGGTTCGAGATGCCCGGCACGGAGGGACGCCTGGGCAAGCTCGCGGCCTACGACGTCGACACGATGGAAGAGACCTGGAGCGTCGAGCAGCGTCCGGCCTTCCTGACCGCGGCTCTGACGACGGGCGGCGGCGTCGTCTTTGCCGGCGACATCGACCGCCGGTTCCGCGCCTGGGACACGGCGACCGGCCGCGAGCTCTGGGGCACCCGCCTGCCGACCTCGGTGCAGGGCTTCCCGGTCAGCTACGCGGTCGACGGCGTCCAGTACGTGGCGGTGTCAACGGGGCTCGGAGGAGGCAGTCCGCGGTTCGTCCCGGCCAGCGTCAGTCCGGAGATCCGCTATCCCCGCAGCGGCAACGGCCTGTTCGTCTTCCGCCTTCCGTAGCGCGGCGTTCGCTATAGTCCGCCATCATGAAAAAGCCCCGCTCGGCCGTGTCGCTAGGCGCGGTGCTGTTCCTCGCTACGGCCGTCGTCGCGCAGTCGCAGGAGGGCGGCTACCAGGCCCCGAGGACGCCGGACGGCGATCCGGACCTGAACGGCATCTGGCAGGCGATGAACAGCGCGCATTGGGACCTCGAGGCTCACCACGCGCGGCGTACGCCGGTTCCGGGGTACGGCGCCCTGGGCGCGATCCCTGCCGGCCTGAGCGTTGTCGAGGGCGGCAGGATCCCCTACCAGGCCTGGGCGCTCGAGCAGCGCAACGCGAACCGGGCGGACTGGCTGAACCTGGATCCGGCGGCGAAGTGCTTCATTCCGGGCATTCCGCGGGCCAACTACATGCCGTTGCCGTTCCAGATCGTGCAGACCCCGAAGGCGGTCTTCTTCGCCTACGAGTGGGGCGGCAACAGCCGCGCGGTTCGGCTCGACCGCCCAGGCACCAGAGCGGTGTTGCCGTCCTGGATGGGCTACTCGCTCGGGCGCTGGGAGGGCGACACCCTGGTGGTCGAGGTCACGGACCAGGTCGCCGAAACCTGGTTCGACGCCTCGGGCAACTTCCACAGCGAGGAGCTCCAGGTCGTCGAACGCTACACGCGCACCGGACCGGACTCGATGCACTACGAGGCGACGATCACCGATCCGAACGTGTTCACCGAGCCATGGACGATCAGCATGCCGCTCTACCGGCGCCTTGAAGAGAACGCGCGCCTGCTCGAGTTCAAGTGCATTCCGCTCGGAGGAGAGGACGCGGCCTACGGCCACCTCCGCCGGGGCGCGACGCCTCAGTAAGGAGTCGAAGCCATGAAGAGCCACACACTCGTACCCACCTCCCGGATCGCGCTCTTGGCCTTTCTGGTTCTAGCCGGCACGGCGAGCGCCCAGGACGGGGAACTGGAGACCTCCTGGGGCGTACCCGACCTGCAGGGCACCTGGGACTACCGCTCGATCACGCCGCTCGAGCGCCCCGCCGCCTTCGGCGACAAGGCGACCCTCACCGCCGAGGAAGCGGCCGAGTTGGAAGAGCAGCGCCGCCAGCAACGTGCCGCGCGGGCGACATCGGGCATTCAGGACGTCGACCCCAGCCAGGGTGATGTCGACGTCGGCTACAACTCCTTCTGGCTCGACCTGGGCGACAAGGTCTCGGGAACGATGCGGACCTCGCTGATCGTCGACCCGCCGAACGGCCGCCTGCCGAAGATGACGGACGGGGCGATTCGCCGGATCAACGAGCGCTACGCGCTCTGGGGCCAGCCGCCGGCCGGTCCGGAAGAGCGCAACAGTTTCGAGCGCTGCATCATCGGCTTCAACGCCGGTCCTCCGATGACCCCGGGTGCCTACAACAACATGATGGAGATCTTCCAGTCGCCGGGATACGTCGCGATCATGACCGAGATGATCAACGATCACCGGGTGATTCCGACCGACGGTCGTCCGCACGCCGACGAGAGCATGCGCTTCTGGAAGGGCGACTCGTCAGGCGTCTGGGACGGCGACACCTTCGTCGTCACGACGAAGAACTACACGGATCACACCGCGTACCGCGGCACCGGCCCGAACCTGATCCTGACCGAGCGCTTCACCCGCACCGGTCCGGACGCCCTTCTCTACGAGTACACGGTCGACGACCCCGAGTCCTTCGAAGCTCCCTGGACGACCGCGCTCGAGATGCGGCGGAGTGACGACCCGGTTCTCGAGTACGCCTGCCACGAAGGCAACCGCGCGATGACCCTCATGCTCCGCGGCGCCCGCCACCGCGAGCAGCAGGGCACCGCCGAAGACGGCAAGGACTGGCTGGCTAGCTGGTACGGCGGCCAGAACCGAGTCGACGCGGCACGGGAAGCCCTGGAGGCGGCGAAAGAGGAGCAGGACCAGTGACCGATTTCCACTTCTTCATCCTGCTGGCCGTGGTCTTCATTGGCCTGGAGGTTGTTGCCTCCTTCGGCGTGCTGGACGACGACGAGGAACCGAGCCAGGCCACCGGTGACGGCTGAGCGAGGCCTTCGGCCGCCGCGTTTCGTCCCGCTGCTACTGCTCGGTCGGGTCGGCGCCGTCTCGTGGCGCGCCGGTGCCGGATGAGCCCATGAACAGGCTGCGGCCGTCGGGGAGCTTCATGTCACGGCCGCTGCCGCGGCAGTTCGGCGTGCAGAGTTGATCCTTGCTCTGATAGCCGCGCACGACCACTTCCGTGCCGGGCCTGAGCAGGGTGCGGGTCAGGCCGCGGCGCACCAGGGTGTTGGGCGTCCCGGCCTCGAGTTCCCAGGTCATGGTCTCGCCGCTGGCCAGGGTGGTTTCGACGTGGACCCACGCGTGGGGGTTGATCCACTCCACTTTGGTGATCTTGCCCTCCACCTTGATCGGCAGGTTGGCGTCGAACTCGGCGGAGAAAGCGTGGTGAGCGAGGGAGGGGCCGGTCGCGGTCAGGGTCAGCGCGAGAACGGCCACGGGCAGGACTGGGTGGACTCGTCGGGACATCTGAACCTCCTGTTGGGTGTTGATCTTAGTTGAGAAGGCCTTCTCCCAGTTGGGAGTATCATTCTCCGCAGAGGCTCAAGCGTCTAGCTCGTGATCCGGTTGGTAGGTCGACGCCTGGCTGGCGGCGAGCCGCTCGCGCACCGTCCCCGAACCGGAACAAGGAGGCGAAAATGCACGCCAAGACTCTGTTGATCCCGCTGGCACTTCTCGTGGTGTTCGGTTGGGGAACCGCCTTCGCTGCCGGAAACGGTGGCGATTCCGCACCGGCGGAAGCCTCGCCGGGTGCGCCGGTCGACACGCCTCCCCAGGAGGACGAGGAGCACGACGACGAGGACCACGAGGGTGAAGAACACGGCGAAGAAGAGGGCGTGCTCGACTTTCACGCCCACGACGTGGTCGTCGTCACCGGCTCGGCGATCGAGGAACCGGCCGTCGACCTCCCCTACGCCGTCGAGATACTGAACCGGGAGCTCCAGAAGGAGCAGGGGTCCCTGCAGGCGGTCGATCTGTTCAAGAACCTGACTGCCTCCTCGGGCGTCATCGGCGAGGCGAACAGTTGGTACAACGACCAGGGGACGGCGGTGCCGGAGAATGTCGCCAACGTGAACCTCCGGGGCCTTGGGGCGTCGCGGACCCTGGTCCTGCTCAACGGCCGGCGTCAGACGGCGCTGCCGGCGCGGTTGTTCGGCGGCCGTTTTGTTGACATCAACGCCTTCCCGTCGATCGCCGTCGACCGCATCGAGGTGCTGAAGGAAGGCGCCGCCGCGATCTACGGTTCGGACGCCGTGGCCGGCGTCGCCAACTTCGTCACCCGCGACGAGTTCACGGGGTTCGAGGTAGCGCTCTCGCACGAGAGCATGGACGGCGCCGGCGACTCGACCGCGGGCGCGATCTGGGGCGGCAAGCTGGGCGGCTCGGACCATCACCTCGTCTTCTCGCTCGAGCGCGCGGAGCGTTCGCATCTCGGCGCCCGGGAGCGGCCGTACACGCTTCAGGACCGCGCCACCGGTTGGTTCTGGGGTTGGTCGAACACCGGCAATCCCGGCATCTTCCTGCGCCCGAACTTCACCGGCGGCGAGACCTCCTCGGCGTTCGTCGAGGAGCTGGCCCGGGCGCGCAACGGCACCGCCGGCACGGACTACTTCGTCGATCCCGCGTGCAACGGCCTCGGCGGCTACGACCGGGGCTGGACCTGCGCCTTCCGTTATCAGCCGTGGGACAGCCTGATCGAGGCGACCGAGACGAACCGCTTCTTCGCCGAGTTGAACGGTCCGCTGGCTGAGGGCACGACGTACCACGTGGAGGCACTCTTCGCGGAGTCGAACATCCCCAACTACGTGACCACGCCTTCCTTCCCGCCGGTGTCGTTGCTGGACGGCCTGCAGTTGATCTCCAACGACCACCCGGGGCGCCAGGAGTTCTGCAACAGCTCCCCCGGAATGGGCGGCTTTGCCACCGGCGAGGACTGCCTGCAGGACGACTGGTACTTCTACGGTCGCCTGGTCGGCAATGCAGGTCCCGGCCGTGGCCTGGAGCGGGGCACGGAGACGACCCGAATCGCAGCGAACATCGACCACGAGCTGTCGATCGGCGGCAGGGCGGCCAACCTGGACGTCGGCGTGAACTACTCGCGCGCGACGGGCAACATGAACCACCCGGCAGAGTACGCGTACCGCAAGTTTCTCGCCTTCCGCGGCTACGGCGGCCCGAACTGCGGCGTCGGCGTGGTAGCCGACGACACGAGCCCCTCGGGGATGCGGCTTGGGGATACCGGTTCGGCTCAGGCCGGCACCGGCGACTGCCACTACTACAACCCGTTCGGCAACGCGATCGAGTTCTCCGCTCAGCCGGGCGCGCCGTGGGAGAACAGCCCAAATCCGATGTACGTCGCGGGCCTGCAAAACAACCGGGCGATGCTCGACTGGATCAATGAACAGGTGAACGTCGAGAACGAGGCGGAACTCGTCGTCGCCGAGGCGACGCTGTCGGGCAATTGGCTGCCTGAGAGGCTCGACTACGCGTTCGGTTACCAGTACCGCCACGTCGATGTGAGCGCGATCCCGAACGCGGTCGGCAACTACGCGCTGAATCCCTGCGTGGTGCCTGGCGACCGGTCCTGCGTCGACCCGGCCACCGGCAGGCAGAGGGGGGCGCGCGCCGGCACCTTCACCTTCTCCTCGGGCTACTACCCGTACGGCGACTCCCAGGCGGTTCACCGGACGTTCGGCGAGCTGTCCGTCAACGCGCTCCGGGGCGACATGCAGTTCGCGGCGAACTACGAGCTCCACGACGAGATCGACAGCTTCGATCCGAAGTTCTCTGGTCGCTGGCAACTCTCGGCCGGCGAAGACCACGTCCTGTCGTTCCGCACCTCGGTCCAGACCACGTTCCGGGCCCCCTCGGTCGACGATCTGAACGAGGAGGTTCGCACCACCCTGGAGTACCTGAACACGGTCGGCGTCTACAAGGCGGTCGACGCGTTCGGCAGCCGGTCACTGCTGCCGGAGCAGGCGTTCACCTACAACCTGGGTCTGGTCCTCTTCGCCTCGCCCGGCATCGACGTGACGCTGGACTACTGGAGCTACGACTTCGACGACGTGATCGCCCCGCTGCCGCAGCAGGAGGTGGTGCGGCTCTACGACGAGGGCTACGCCGGCAACCAGGCGGCGCTCAACGCGGTGATGGGCCGCGTCGTCTGTCCGGGCGGTCTGGCCGACGGTTCCTGCGTTCCCGGCGACATCGAGCGGGTGCGGATCGACCTGATCAACTGGCCGGGCATCAAGACGTCCGGCTTCGACTTCCATCTGCACGGCCACGTGGACACGGGCCCGGGGGAGCTGTCCTTCGGCGTGGACAGCACGTACACGCAGAGCTACGAACTGAAGCAGCTCGAACGTGACGGCGTCGTCTACCGCGAGCAGAAGGACGTCGTCGGCCTGCTGAACCGTGACACGCCGATCGCACCGCCGCTGCCGGAGATGAAGACGCGGGCCTCGCTCGGCTATCGCTGGGGCGACTACAGCCTGATCGGTTGGGCCAACCACATCTCCTCCTACGAGGACAGCAACGTGGCCTGGACACCGCCCGAACTGCTGCCGATCGACGAGTGGCTCACGTTCGATCTGACGTTCCTGTGGCGCTTCCCGCGGCTCGGTTTCGATCTCGCGCTGTCGGCGATCAACCTGACCGACGAGGATCCGCCTCTCGTCTTCTTCGAGCAGTCCTTCGACGCCCTGACCGCGAACCCGAAGGGCCGTCGCCTGAAGGCGGTCATGAGCTACCGCTTCGGCAACTAGGAAACTGGGTGCGCGGGTCCTCTGACCCGCTGCCGCCGAAGGCGGCCGGAATGGCGCGCCGACCGTCAGGCCGGCTCCGCCTAATAGGATGGCGGGGCAGAGGCCCCGCAGGAGATTCCGTCGACGATGCCCAACACCCCGCTCGCGGTGGGCACCCTGGTCATCGTTCTCCAGGCGTTGTCCGTGGCGGCACAGGAGGTCGGCGACGACCCGCGGGCCGAACCCTCGTCGAGCGAAACCGGCGACCGCGTGCAAGCAGACGTCGACGAGACCTCGCTCCGCTGGCTCGGCATCGCGCGGGTCCGGTACTCGATTCCTCTTGACTTCTCGGCAGGTGCCGGAGCCGTTCTGGCGCGGATGCCCGCCAGCTACGACTGCACGACGTTCTGCGAGTATCGCGGGTTCGTCGCGCAGATTGAACCAGGTTCCGCGGGAGGACAGCTCGGCGTTGGCTATGCGCGCGTGATTGCCACGCACAAGCCGCGTTCCGCCTTCCTGAACAACGTCTACGTCGGCTGGAGCGCTCGCGCCGTCCTGGTCCGCACCTGGGGAGACTCCGAACTCGATCCGGCGCGGCAGACGCTGGCCGGCTTCGAAGGGCAGTTCGCGCTGCCTCGCATCACGTTCAACCTGGGCGTCCTGCGGCGGATCAGCTCCGCTCACGAGGACGCCGACCGCTACGTGTACACCGCCGGCATCGGCTGGGGGTTCTGATGCCGGGAACGGCGCGACCGGCATCCCCGCGTTTCGGACTCGCCGCCGTGGTCTTGGCGTTGCTTCCCGGACTCGGGGGCGCCGGGGCCGCGTCGGGTCTCGAAACGGACCAGTTCTTCGCCTGGGGCCGCCACCTCGAGGACATGACCGAGGTGCTGAACGCCCGGGTCAACCTGGAACTCGAGCGCCTGGTCGCCGAGCTGAACCGGGAGGGCAGGGACCGGCGGTGCCAGAAGGTACGGTTCCGGTTCTTCAAGCGTCATCGCATGCTGTTCTTCGACGGCTTCGAGACCTGGTCGGTGAACTCGCCCCTGGTCAGCCGGTCGCCCTCGGGCTCCGAGGAGATGCGGGAGTTCGAGCAGAAGTACATCTACGGCGGCACGTCGCCCCTGTTCGACACCGGCCGGTGGATGCCGCCGAGTCCGACGGTGGAGGTCGACGGCATACGGCTTGGTACGGACAAGCTGACCCACTTTCTGGGAACCGCCTGGTACTACCACCGGTGGTACCGAAAGGCCCGCGCGCGGGGCTTGACGCCCGCGGAAGCGGAGGATCGAGCTGCACGTCGCGGTCTGCAGCATGAGATCACGATCCTCGGCAGGGCCGTCTCGGGCGTTCTCTCCCTGGCCGACCTGGAGGCGAACTACGAGGGCATGTGGTTCTACGAGCACCTCTGCGCCGGTGACGACCCCCACATCGTCTACGATGGGGGGGGGTGGCGCCTCCGCAGACCGTTCGATCTGCGCCACTATGTGACGCCCGAGTGGGACGAGTCCTGGCAGCCGAACATCTACGTGCGCCGGAAGTGGCGAAAGGTGAAGCCGCGGATGCTGGGATACTGTCCGATGCTTGAACACCCGCAGGTGAGGGCGAGGCGTCAGGAGTATGCGAAGAGGGACCGGGTCACGGAGACGGAGAAGCTGATCGATGAGATGGTCGCTGCTGGAAAACTGCCGGACCCGTCAGGGTTCTCGATCGAGAGCGTGTGTCGTGAAGCTGCGAACTGAGGCGCTCCTCGCGGCCGCGCTGCTGGCTCTGGCCTGCGGCGCTTCGGCCCCGGAACCGGCCGCGGAGACCGAAGCCGCCGCGGTCGAGCCGGCGCTCCAGCGAATTGGCCTCGGTTCCTGCCTGAGGCAGGACCTGCCGCAGCCGATCTTCGACGCGATTCTCGACGACGACTTCGAACTCTTCGTGTTCCTCGGCGACAACGTCTACGGCGACGTCGAGTCCGAGGACCTGCGCGAGCTGCGGGACGCCTACGCGATGCAGGCGGAAGCCGAGGGCTTCAGCCGGCTGCGACAGGCGGGAGTGCCGCTCGCCGCCACCTGGGACGACCATGACTATGGTCTGAACGACGCCGGCGCCGACTTCTTCGGCCGCGAAGAGGCGCAGCGGATCTTCGAGGACTTCTGGGACGTGCCGCCGGATTCCGAGCGGGCCTCGCGCCCCGGGGTCTACGACGCCGTGACCTACGGTCCGCCGGGCCGCCGGGTTCAGCTCATCCTGCTCGACACGCGGTACTTTCGCTCCGCGCTGCGGCCGACCGACGAGCGCGGTGCGCCGGGCAAGGAGCGCTACATGCCGGATCCGGATCCGGACAAGACGATGCTGGGTGAGGATCAGTGGGCGTGGCTCGGTCAAGTGCTCCAGGAGGAGGCGGACCTGCGCATCCTGGCGTCGTCGATCCAGGTGATCGCCGACGGTCACGGGTACGAGGCGTGGCGGCAACTGCCCGCCGAGCGTGATCGCCTCTACGCCCTCCTGCGCGAGACGGGCGCGAACGGCGTGGTGGTCATCTCCGGCGACCGCCACCGCGGCGGCATCTACCGTCGCGACGACGCGCTCGGCTACCCGCTTCTGGAACTCACCGCGAGTTCCCTCAACTCGGCATTCACCAGCGAGGAAGAGGCCGGGCCGTACCGGTTGGGTCCGACCTATCGGCCGGAGAACTATGGTGCGTTGTCCATCGACTGGACTTCCCGCTCGGTGACGCTGGAAGTCCGCGGCATGGACGGCGAACCGGCCCTCGAAGAAACGCTCGGTCTGGACGACCTGCGAGCCGGCGACTAGCGAGGTAGAACGACGGAGGACCGGCGCTACGCGCCGGCTGCCGGCGGGGACGCCGGCGCACCCAGTATGGAGGCACCACAATGACGACACAGGAGCTCGAGCCCCAGGAGATCAACGGCGTTTCGCGGCGTCAGGTGATTCACGCCCTGTCCCTGGCCGGCGCCGCTGGCTTGCTCGCCGGTTGTAACGGCGATGCGACGACTGCCGCGGATAGCGCCGCCGATGTGGCCGCCGGGCCGATGCCCGACGACCTGTGGCGCGCCGGCGCCGGCGAACTCGCGGCGGCCATCCGCCGCGGCGAGGTCTCGAGCGTCGACGTGATCGAGTCGCACCTGGCCCGCGTGGAGGCGGTGAACGGCCACCTGAATGCCGTCGTGCGCGTGCTGGCCGACGAGGCCCGCGCCGCCGCTCAGGCCGCCGACGAGGCGGTGGCGGCGGGTGCCGAACTGGGTCCGCTGCACGGCGTGCCGATCTCGGTGAAAGACAACATCGCCGTCGCCGGCACCCCGACCACGAACGGCGTGCCGGCGAACGAGAACCTGATTGCGGAGAGAGATGATCTGATCGTGGCGCGGCTCAGGAACGCGGGCGCCATCGTTCTGACGCGGACGAACCTGCCCGATCTCGGACTACGCGTTCACACCGACAGCTTTCTCTACGGCCTGACCCGGAATCCATGGGCAGCGGACCGCAACGTGGGCGGCTCTAGCGGAGGCGAAGGCTCGGCGCTTGCGAGCGGCATGAGTTGCCTGGGGCTCGGCAACGACATTGGCGGTTCGCTCCGCATCCCGTCCCAGTGCAACGGCATCGCGTCGCTCAAGCCGACGCTGGGGCGTATCGCCAGCCCAGTCGTCGGCGAGTTGTCGGGTCAGTTGATGGCCGTGAACGGTCCCATGGCGCGCCGCGTCGCCGATCTCCGTACCGCTTACGAGCTGATCGGGCGCTACCACAAGAGCGACCCATGGTCGATGCCGGTTCCGCTCGACCTGGACCGTCCCGCCGAACCGATCAAGGTAGCTCTCGTTCCTGAGCCCAGCGGCGGCTCGACCCATCCGGACGTCGCCGCCGGCGTGCACGCCGCGGGCGAGGCTCTCGCGGCTGCGGGCTACGCGGTCGAAGAGATCGAACCGCCCCTGGTGGCCGAGGCACGGCGAGCGTGGGAGGTCTTCCTCGGCTACGAGCTGCACCTGGCGCGGCAGGTGCTCGAACAGATCATGTCGCCGGACGCCTACGAGTTCCTCATGCGGGGGCTCGAGGTGTTCGACGCCGAATCTCCTACCGAGTACGTCGGAATGTTCGCTCAGCGTCACCGTGTCGCCACCGCCTGGCAGGAGTTCCAGGAGGACTACCCGATCACGCTGGCTCCGATCATGACCCAGCCGCCCTTCGTGATCGGCTACGACCTGCAGGAGCCCGGCGACGTTCTGGAGCAGATGCGGTTCGAGGTCGCGCTCAACCTGCTGGGCCTGCCCGCCGTCTGCGTGCCGACGGGCGTTGCCAACGGCCTCCCCCAGGTGGTCGAGGTGATCGGCGGCCGCTACCGCGAGGGTCTCTGCCTCGAGGCGGCCCAGGCGATCGAGGACGCGCTCGGCATCATCACGCCGATCGATCCCGTGATGGCCTGAGCGCTCGCCGCCGACTCAGTGGATCTCCGCCGCCTCGCCCCAGGCGGCCTTCAGCTTCTCGAAGTCGAAGTCCGGCTGCTTGGCGGCGTCGATGATGACCCGCTCGCGCCGGGCGATCAGATCGGCTGCCGCTTCGACCTGGTCCGCCACGTCGGCAGGAACGACGACGGCTCCGTGCTGGTCGGCGTGGATCAGGTCGCCGTCCGAGACGGCCATGCCGGCGACGGCCACCGGACCGCCGTAGTCGACCACGTGGACGAAGGCATGTGACGGCCCGACCCGACCGGCGAGGAGCTGGAAGCCCTCGGCGACGTCGTCCAGGTCGCGGATGCTGCCGTCCGTGATCACGCCGAGGCAGCCCAGGCCGCGGTGGATGTTCGAGTTCACCTCACCCCAGAAGGCGCCGTAGCCGCGGGCCCCGTCGTCGAGGTCCTGGATGACCGTGATCGTCGGGCCGTCGCCGGAAGCCAGGTACTCGTAGTAGCCGACGGAGGCGCGGCGGGCCTGCTTGGGATCGGCCGCGTTCGGGTGCTGGGCGCGGATGCGGGCGGTCCGCGCGAAGCCGACGATCGGCGGCAGATCGGGCCGCGCGCACACGAGCGGGTCGACGGTGTAGCCGTGGCCGCGTCGCTTGGGCGCGACAACCTCCAGTGCGTTGCAGACGGTGGGCGTGTCGAGCGAACGAAGAGCGTCGAGAACGGCGGAAGAATCCATGGGCGCGCAGTCTAGGAGCTTGCGCCGCAGAACGCTACTCGTGAGTTTCGCGGCGCAAGCTCCTGGACGAGGACGGGATGGGCCGAAACACCGAGCTTGCGAGGGGTTTGGGGGCGGTAGCTCGCATCGCTGTTGACGTGGCGGGAGATCACGTGTAATGTTGACATCGTCAACAACGCGGAGGAGAAACCGTGAACGAGGAACTGAGCCGGTTTGTACGTGAAGCGTTGTCGCGGGGCGCGAGCCGCGACGAGATCCGGGAGGCGCTGGCCGACGCGAGCTGGCGGCAGGGTGACATCGACAAGGCGCTCAGCGCCTGGGTGGACCGGGACTTCGTGGCGCCGATCCCGCGGCCGCGACCGTATCTGGGCGCCCGGGAGGCCTTTCTCTACCTCGTCCTCTTCGCCGCGTTGTACACGGCGGCGATCAGCTTCGGCAACGTGACGTTCGTGCTGATCAACCGGACCTTCGCCGATGTGGCGTTCACTCTTCCGGCCGCGGCTTCCGCCGAGATGCTGCGCTGGGGGCTGGCCTATCTCGTCATCTCCTTCCCGGCGTTCCTGCTGATCCAACGGATGGTGAGGCGCACGCTGCGCGACGATCCGGACTTGCGCTCGTCACGGATCAGGAAGTGGCTCACCTATCTGACGCTGTTCGTGGCCGCGGGCGTTCTGGCCGGTGACCTGATCGCCCTCGTGTTCTTCGGCCTAGGCGGCGAGCTGGCCGTACGGTTCCTGCTGAAGGTCGGAGTAGTGGCGGCGATCGCCGGCAGCGTGTTCGGCTACTACTTCTGGGACCTGCGCCAGGACGACGTGGAAGTGACCGAAGACGGTCGGGCGCCGAAGCTGCCGACCGTCTTCGCCGGCGTGTCGGCGGTCGCCGTCCTCCTGGCAGTCGTCCTGGGACTGGTTGCCGTTGGCTCGCCCGGCCAGGCGCGCGAGCGCGGACTGGATGTCGCCCGCGTTGGGAATCTGCGGGACATCGTCCGCGGCGTCGACATCTACTGGGAACGGAATGGTTCCCTGCCCGCGGGTCTGGAGTCCCTCAGCGGCGAGCGGGACATCAACATCGTGTCGATCGTCGATCCCGAAAGCCGGGAGCCCTACTCCTTCAGGGCTGCGGGGGACAAGGCGTACGAACTCTGCGCGACGTTCAGCCTCGATGCACCCACCGATCAGGCGTCGCTACGGATGTATCCCTACCGTGAGCGGTTCTGGAGGCACCCCGCCGGCTACCACTGCTTCGATCTCGAAGCGATCGAACCAGATGCTCGACGTTGGTGAGTTCTAGACCGCGACCTGGACCTGAACCCGCTCCGAGAGTCGCGCCCCCAACAGGTGGGAGGCGTCCGCCACCATCTCGTGGAGAATCTCGCTGGCCGGGCGAGCCTTCTGCAGCATGCCGGAGGCCTGGCCGGCGGCGTTCATCAGCAGGTCGTCCCGTCCGGCGGTGCGGATGGAGTGGAGCAGGTCGCGGGTGAGTACACCCTGGAGCCCCATCGGTAGCGCCCGGATGCCGCTGGCTTCCCAGGCCTGGATCAGCGGATTCGTGATGTTGCGCATCGTCTTGCCGCTGTAGAGACGGGTGACCACCGTGTCCTCGGTGGCGGCCTCCAGGATGCGCTGCTTCTGCAGCGCGGGCTGGTTCGCCTCGTTCGAAACCAGGAAAGCGGTGCCGCACCAGGCGCCGATGGCGCCGGCGGCGATGACCGCCGCCAGGCCGCGGCCGTCGGCGACGCCGCCCGCGGCGACGACCGGGATCGGCGCGACTGCGTCCATGACCTGGGGCAGGAGCGCCAGGGTGCCGATCTTGCCGGTGTGACCGCCGGCTTCCGTGCCCTGGGCGACGACGATGTCGGCGCCGCCCTCGGCGACGCGGCGCGCGGCGCGGGCGTTGCCGACCAGGGAGACGATCTTGATGCCGGCGTCCTTGAGCGCCCTCGAGAAGGGCGCCGGTGAACCGAGACCGGAGGCGAAAACCGGGATCTTCTCTTCCAGCAGGACTTCCATCTGGGCGCCGGCGTAGCTCTTCCCCTCGGGCACCGTCCAGGTCGGCGCCGGAGGCGGAGCCTCGAGCCATTCGATGCCCAGGCTCTCGGCCATCTTCCTGAGTGCGTCGCGCGTTTCCGCCGGCACCAGGTCGCGGGTCGGCACCGTCGCCGAGGTTGGCCCGCTGCCCGCCTTCTCCAGGAAGTTCGAGGCCAGCAGCAGATCCACGCCGAACGGCTTGTCCGTCTTCGCGCGCACCTTGTTGATCTCGGCCCGCAGGTCCTCGGGGCTGTAGGCAACGCCTCCGATGACACCCAGACCGCCGGCTTCCGAGACGGCAGCCACCAGGTCGGCCCTGGCGACGGGCTCCGCGCCGCCCGCCACCGGTCCCATGCCGGCGGAGAACACGGGATACTCGATCCCCAGCATGTCGCAGAGTTCGGTGCGCAGGAAGGGACGGGACATGGCGGCTCCTCTCGATTCGGGGACCGGCAGCGCCAGGGGGCGCCAGGGCCGGCCGCGGCGCCTATCGGCTGACCGTTGGGTTCGTGTTCGGCCCGCGAGTATACGCGTGCGCTGCGCGGCTCAGAGCAGGTCGAGCTGGGGAATGCGAAGCTGGTTCGCGACCGCTTCCTCGACGGTGTCGAGCCAGCTTCCGCGCCGCTCCGCATCGAGTACGAGGACGCCGATGCGCCGGTCCTCCAGTTCGTTCCAGAGCCGGTCGTCGATCTGCCGGCGGAAGGCAGGGTCGACGGCGCGGACACCGTCGGGCTGTGCATCGCTGTCGCGCAGGATCGGAACGTAGACCTGCAGGTCGTAGGTCGTGCACCACGACTCGATCAGAGGTTCCAGCGCCGGCTGGCGGCCGCGGGCGAACAGAAGGTAGACGTAGTTGTCGAGGACGCTGCGATCGCAGATCACGACCGGCGAACGGGACTCGGCAGCCAGTTCGTTGGCGATCTGGGAGTGCAGGATCCACGACTGGGCCTCCAGGGTCGTTCCCTCGTTGAGCGGCAGCGGGCAACGGCGCGCCACCTCGACCACGACATCGAGGTTGATGTCGCGGCGTTTCAGGCGCGCGGCGAGCCCGTAGGCGAGGGTCGTCTTGCCGACGCCGTGGGTGCCGATGAAGGCCATTTTGAAGGGCATGGGCGGCTGCGACACTACAGCGAGTCCGGCTCGTGAGAGGATCGCGCCGAATGCGCCCCTTCCGATTCGCCGCCGCCCTGATGCTCACGGTCGTGGCGTGTGGGCCGGCGCCTGATGAATCGTCTGATGGCCCCTGGCCCGACCGCTCTCCGCGGCACGACGTTGTCGAAGAACTGCGCGCCGACCTGCTGAGACCGCGCGCCGAGGCGGACGGCGGCGGCACTGCGACCATCGAGGAGCTCGGTGGGCGTGCGGTCGCTGGCCGGCCCGGAAGCTGGCGGATCGTCTATCGGGCGGGACCGTTGGGGGTCACGGTGGGGGGGGCGGTCTATCTTCAGGTGTCTCCGTTCTGGGGTTGGAGCACTC
>VXSP01000026.1 GCA_009837885.1 Holophagales bacterium
GGCTCCGGCGGCGTGCGCGCCAGCCGGATGGCCGCCGGCTACGGCGCCCGGGTGGCGGTGGCGGAGGAACGCTACCTGGGCGGCACCTGCGTCAACGTCGGCTGCGTGCCGAAGAAGCTGCTCGTCTGTGCGTCGGCCTTCGCCGACCACTACCGGGAGGCTTCGGGGTTCGGATGGTCGGCCGCCCGGCCCGCTTTCGACTGGAGCGAGCTCATCGCGAACAAGAACCGCGAGATCGAACGGCTCAACGGGATCTACCGCGGCCTGCTCGATTCAGCCGGCGTCGAGCTGTTCGAGGGCCGGGCGCGGCTGCTCGATCCGCACACCGTCGAGATCGATGCAGATGGGTCGGGCGGGCCGCGGGTAACGGCGGATCAGATCCTGATCGCCGTCGGCAGTTGGCCGGACATGCCGCCGATTCCGGGAATCGCACACGCGATCAGCTCGAACGAGGCCTTCTACCTGGAGCGTCTGCCGGAGCGGGTGGCGGTCGTCGGCGGCGGCTACATCGGTGTCGAGTTCGCGGGCATTTTCGCCGGTCTTGGCAGTCGGGTGACGCTGATCTACCGTGGTCCGCTGTTCCTGCGGGGATTCGACGAGGAGATCCGCACCCATCTGGCCGAGGAGATGCGGTCGCGGGGGATCGACCTCCGGTTCGACTGCCAGGTGGAGTCGATTGAAGGGTCGCCGGGAAGCGGGGACGATCTTCTGCGACTTCACCTCGACGATGGCGACACGGTGGACTGCGGGGAGGTCCTCTACGCCACCGGCCGGAGGCCCCTGGTCGCCGACCTGGGACTGGAGAACTGCGGTGTGGTGCTCGGCGAGCAGGGCGAGATCGTCGTCGACGAGCTCTCTCGCACGAACGTGCCGAACATCTGGGCGATCGGCGACGTGACGGATCGCCTGAATCTGACTCCGGTCGCGATCCACGAGGCGATGTGCCTGGCCCGGACCCTGTTCGCCGGGGAGCCGACACCGGTCGACCACGAGGCGGTCGCCACCGCCGTCTTCAGCCAGCCGCCCCTGGCCGCGGTCGGCCTGACCGAGGAGGAAGCGCGGGCACGGTACGACGAGGTCGACGTCTACCGGAGCCGGTTCCGGCCGCTCAAGCTGACGTTGACCGACAACCAGGAGCGCACCCTGGTCAAGCTGATCGTCGAGCGCTCCAGCGGCCGCGTTCTCGGTGCCCACATGCTGGGCGCGGACGCGCCGGAGATCATCCAGGGCCTCGCGGTAGCGGTGAAGATGGGCGCCACGAAGGACGACTTCGACGCCGCGATGGCGATCCACCCGACCTCGGCCGAGGAGTTCGTGACGCTGCGGTGACCGATCAGCCGGCGTTGCGCCGGCGCTCCACCGCGTCCAGCACGTCGACCTCCAGGCGCGGTCCACCCAGGTCGGCGATCTCGCGCAGACCGGTGGGGCTGGTCACGTTGACCTCGGTCAGCCAGCCGCCGATCACGTCGATGCCGGCGAAGACGATGCCGAGCCGCACGAGCTCCGGCCCGATCGCCGCGGCGATCTCGCGGTCGCGGTCGTCCACCTCCGCTGCCGCCGGCTGGCCGCCGACGTGGAAGTTGGCTCGCGACTCGCCCTCGGCGGGCACCCTGAGCACCGCGCCGAGCGCCTCGCCCTCGACCAGGATCACCCGTTTGTCGCCCTCCCGGATCTCCGGCAGGTAACGCTGCGCCATGATGTAGCGGCTCTCGTGGCCCGTCGCTGCCTCCAGGATCGCGCTGGTGTTCCGATCGCCGGCCTTCAGGTGGAAGATGCCCTCACCGCCGGCGCCGTCGAGCGGCTTGACGATCATCTCGCCGCCCATCTCCTCCTGGAAGGCCAGCAGCTCCGCGATGCGCCGGGACACGCGCGCCGGCGGGCAAACGGCCGGGAACCGAAGCGCGAACAGCTTCTCGTTGGCGTCGCGAAGCGACAGCGGGTCGTTCACCACCAGGGTGCTCCTCGCCACCATGGACAGCAGGTGGGTGGCGTAGAAGAACGCCATGTCGAAGGGCGGGTCCTTCCGCATCCAGACGACGTCGAACTCGTCCAGGAAGGCGGCCCGGCTGGCTCCGATCTCGTACCAGGGTCCGCCGGAGACCGGGTCGACGGTGCGGGCGGGAATCGCCTCCGCCCGCGGCCGGCCGTCCGGGCCGAGTTCCAGCGTGTCGATCGTGCAGACGGCGAGTTCGTGACCCCGCCGATCCGCCTCGCGCAGGAAGGCGATCGTCGTGTCCTTCTCCGGGTCGAGACGCTCGATCGGATCGATGACGAAGAGATGGCGCATCCGTGGCTAGCCGGGGGAAAACGGGCCGCGCAAGCTATCACGCGGCTGCCTTGGCGGACTCGCCAGCACCGCCCGTACAATCCTGCGCCGTGGCCCCAACCGATCCATGCTGGCTCTTCGGCTACGGCTCCCTGATTTTCCGCCCCGCGATCCCCTTCGTCGAGCGCCGGCCTGCCCGCGTCCGGGGCTGGACCCGGCGTTTCTGGCAGTGGTCGACCGACCACCGCGGCGAACCCTGGCGTCCCGGCCGGGTGGTCACCCTGGCGCCGACGCCGGACGACATCTGCTGGGGCATGGCCTATCGCCTCGACGAAGCCGCCGAGACCATCCTCGCCGACCTGGACATCCGGGAACGGGGCGGATACATCCGCATGGAAGTCGAACTCGAACTGGACGTGTCCGTCGGGAAGGCACCGGACGCCTCAGCCGCGGCGCCGCAGACCGTCCTGGGTCTCACCTACCAGGCCTGGCCCGGCAACCGGAACTACGCCGGTCCGGCCCCACTCGCCGAGATCGCCGCCCAGGTTGCAGAAGCAACAGGCCCGAGCGGCACCAACGCCGACTACGTCCGCGACCTCCACACCGCACTCGAAGCCCTCGGCGCCCAGGACACTCACGTCGCGGCTCTGGCCGCCAGGTTGCCCGGCTAGATCGTCCGCAGTCAGCGACGCCGTCCAGCCAGCCCGAGGGTCCGAGGGGGCCGGACCCAGCGGGCTCGCAGCGAGCGACGCCCTGCGTCAGTTCAGAATCCGACGCCCTCCCGGAGCGAGCGGAGTGAAGCGAACGCCAACCTCCCCTCATCCTCCTGAGCGTGAGCGGCCGATGGGACCGGCCCCCTCGGACCCTCGGGCTGGCGGGTGCGGCTGCCGCGCTACGGCGCCATCGCGCCGGTGACGCCGACGTCCCGGCCCTGCGGGTCGATCAGGACGCCGGGGTTCATCAGTCCGTCGGGGTCGACCGCCGCCTTGGCGCCGGCGAGGGCTTGAGCGAAGACGCCGGGACGTTGGCGGTCGTAGCCGGCCGGTCGGTGGTCGCGGCCGACCGCGTGGTGGTGCGTCACCGTGCCGCCGGCGTCGACGACCGCCTCGTTCGCGGCGAGCTTGATCTCGCGCCACTGCCCCGCGAGCCGTTCCCAGTCGCCAAGTGCCGAGAACGTGAAGTAGGGCGCGGGTCCGTCCGGGTAGACGTGCGTGAAGCGGCAGGTGACGCTGCCGGGCCTGCCAGTCGCCTGCTCGAGGATCTCGGCGGTCCGGGCCATGATCCGGGCGTGGAAGTCGGCGAAGCGGTCCCAGGTGATCGCGGTCTCGAAGGTGTCGCCGATCACCCCCATGGGCACGCCGACCTCCCGGAAGTAGGGTCCCTTGATGAAGGCGTCGCGCCAGGCCCCGGCGGCGCCCTCGCGATGGGACCGCCCGGCCGAGGCGCTGTGGTCGCCGCCACAATCCGCCGTCAGTTCAAGCGCCCGCTTCATCCACGCGTCGACCGGGTGATCGGCGGACTCGAAGCCGAGCACGAGCAGCGAGGTTGAACCGTCGCCGGCGCCCGCGGTGGCGGTCTCCTGGGCGTCGATCAGGCGGCAGTTCGAAGGGTAGAGGCCGCTTTGGGCCAGCATCCGCACGGCCTCGGCCGCCTTCGCGTAGTCGGCGAAGTGGACCGCCGCCGAACCCCGGTGCGTCGGCCGGTCCTGGAGCCGCATCCAGGCCTCCGTGATCACGCCGAGGATGCCCTCCGAGCCGATGACCATCCGGTCCGGCGACGGTCCCGCGCCGGAGCCGGGCAGGCGCCGGGTTTCCATGACGCCCTGGGGCGTCACCGTCGTCGTCGCCTCGACGAAGTCGTCGATGTGGGTGTAGAGGCTGGCGAAATGGCCTCCGGAACGGGTCGCGATCCAGCCGCCCAGAGTCGAGTGCTCGAAGCTCTGCGGGAAGTGGCGCAACGTCAGCCCGTACTCCCGGAGCTGAGCCTCGATGTGAGGCCCGCGAGCGCCGCCCTGGATGCGCGCGGCCCGGCTCGCGCGGTCGACTTCCAGCACCTTGTCGAGCTTCAGCAGGTCGATCGTCACCGCGCCGGCGTAGCTGTCGCCGACCGCCGGCTCGACGCCGCCGACTACGCTCGAACCACCGCCGAAGGGGATCACCGCGGCGCCAGCGTCGCCGGCCCAGTCCAGAATGCGGACGACATCGTCCGTCGTTTCGGGGTAGGCGACGAGATCGGGCGGTTCCGGCACCTCGCGGCGGAACATCCGCACCGCGTCCGGGAAGGACTTGCCGTAGGCGTGGAGGAGACGCTCGTACGGGTCGTCCCGGAACAGGGCCTCAAGCGATGCCGGCGGCGCCAGACGCGGCGGGCGGAGGTCGAAGTCGGCGACCTGGGGCGCGGTCGCCCGAGGTTCTAGAGGGACGCCGAAGCGCTTCGCTGTGCGGTCGCGAAAGACATCCGCCTCGGCGGCGGTCAGCCCCTGCCCTTCGTACCCCCAACCGCAGAGCTTTCGTCTTGCTTCCGTCACGCGAACCTCCCCGACGGCGCAGGATAGCGGAGCATCTAGCGCCCCGAAACCCCTCGCATGCTCGGTGTTTGGGCCCATCCCGTCCTCTCCCGGGCGCTTGAGCCGCGGACTTGCTTTGCTGCGTCTCGCGGCTCATGCGCCTAGAATCCCCGTCCAATGTCTTGGCAGCCCGAGGTCGACGAGATCGAACGCCGCCGGCGTCTGGCGCTGGAGATGGGCGGCGAGGAAGCGGTGGAGCGCCAGCACGAGCGCGGACGCCTCACGGTGCGCGAACGGATCGAGCGTGTCGCCGACCCGGGCTCCTTCGTCGAGGAAGGTCGCCAGGCCGGGGCCGCCGAGGTCGACGAGAAGGGCCGAGTCGTCGCGTTCACGCCGGCGAACTACGTCGTCGGCTTTGCCGACGTCGATGGCGCCCGGGTGATCGTGGCCGGCGAGGACTTCACCCAGGCCGGTGGTTCGCCGTCGCCGGCCGGGCTACGCAAGAGCATCTACTCCGAGGAACTTGCCCTCAAGTACCGGCTGCCCCTGGTGCGGTTCCTCGAAGGCGGCGGCGGCAGCGTGCGCGGCAGCGCGGGCCGCCAGAAGGGTGCGCCGAAGGCGCCGCCGCGGCCGATGGGGGAGCCGGTCTACTCCCGGGCCCGCTTCTGGTCGATCGCCGAGATTCTGCGCACGGTTCCCGTGGCCTCGATCGGCGTCGGCGCGGTAGCGGGGTTTCCCGCGGCGCGCCTGGTCGCCTCCCACTTCTCGGTGATGACCCGGCACACCGCCCAGATCCTGATCGGCGGCCCGGCGCTGGTCGAGCGGGCGCTGGGCGAGAAGAAGACGAAGGACGAACTCGGGGGCTGGCAGGTCCACAGTCGAAGTGGGGTCGTCGACAACATCGCCGAGGACGAGGACGACGCGATGGCGCAGGTGCGCCGCTTCCTGAGCTACCTGCCCTCGAACGTCGACTCACTGCCGCCGCGGCGAAAGTCGAGCGATCCGGCGGACCGGCGCGAGGAACGGTTGCTCTCGATCGTGCCGCGGGACCGGCGCTTCCTCTACGACATGCGCGAACTGATCTCGCTCGTCGTGGACCGCGACAGCTTCTTCGAGATGACCGCGGGCTACGGGCCGTCGCAGATCACCGGCCTGGCCCGGGTCGACGGCCACACGGTCGGCGTGGTTGCGAACGACTGCAAGCACATCGGCGGCGCGATGGACGCCGCCGGGGCGCAGAAGTTCCGGCGCTTCGTCGAGTTCTGCGAGACCTTCCACTTGCCAATCCTCAGTCTGGTCGACGAGCCCGGCTTCATGATCGGCTCGGAGTCGGAGGCGTCCGGCACGATTCGCTACGGCATGGAGGCGATCGCCGCGACCGTGCGGACGACCGTCCCCTGGTGCGCCGTGCAGATCCGGAAGTCCTACGGCGTCGCCGCGGCGGCGCACTACGGCCCCGGCGGCAGGGTGCTGATCTGGCCCTCGGCCGAGAGCGGCGCGCTGCCGATCGAGGGCGGCGTGGCGGTCGCCTTCCGGCGAGAGATCGCCGCGGCGCCCGAGCCGGACAGGAAGCGCGCCGAACTGGAGGCCGAGTTCGCCAAGCGGCGAACGCCTTTCCCGCGAGCCGAGGGTTTCTCGGTCCATGATTTGATCGACCCGCGCGCGACGCGGGCGGAGGTCGTCAAGTGGCTGAAACTGTCGGAGCCGCTGCTCGCGTCGCGGGTGCGGTGAGCGGCGTGAGGAACTGTACGGGGTTGAAACAGAGTCAGATGTGGGCAGGGATGCCCGCGTTCCTGGGGAGGACGGAAACATGCCTGTGAAGCGAACGAAGAAGATCGCGGCCGCAGTTGCCTGCGCATTCCTGCTGCTGACCGCGGCCGCCGCCGCCCAGCAACAGCCGATCGGCTACGAGGACACCCCGAAGCTGCCGGGTTTGCCCTGGAAGGTGCACGACCAGAACCGGCCGGTGCCGCCGGTCGTCGCTCCGGGGGCCTCGTTCAGTGACATGGCGGCTGCTCCCGCCGACGCGGTGGTGCTGTTCGACGGGACGGACCTCTCCAAGTGGCAGAAGCCGAACGGTGACGAACCCGAGTGGAAGGTCGAGAACGGCTACATGGAGGTCACCTCGACCGGGTCGATCCGTACCAGGGACGAGTTCGGAGACTTTCAGCTCCACCTGGAGTTCGCGACGCCGGCCAAGGTCGAGAGCAGCAGCCAGGGCCGAGGCAACAGCGGCGTGATGATCTACGGCGACTACGAGGTCCAGATCCTCGACTCGTACGAGAACCGGTCCTACGCCGACGGCCAGGCGGGCGCGCTCTACGGCCAGACGCCGCCCATGGTCAACTCCTCGAGGGCCCCGGGCGTCTGGCAGACCTACGACATCATCTTCGAGGCGCCGCGCTGGAAGGACGGCGAACTCGTCAAGAAGGCGAACGTCACCGTGCTCCACAACGGTGTGGTCATCCATCACAAGAAGGAGTACATCGGCCGGACGATCCACCGCCGGGTCGGCGTCTACGACCGCCCGCACGAGCCGCGCGGCTGGATCGGTCTCCAGGACCACCGGAACCCGACCCGATTCCGCAACGTCTGGATCCGCGAGCTTCCGGGCTACGACAGCGGCGGCTGAGGCTGCGGTAGTCCTACTCTCTTGAAGATCTCCCTCTTCTACCTGCCCTCGATCGGCTCCCGGGCCGACATCAAGCGGGGCATGGCCGGCCTGCGCGGCGATCTCTACGACCGGATGCTGGCCGAGATCTCGGAGCAGGCCCGGCTAGCCGACGACCTCGGCTACGACTCGATCAGCTTCACCGAGCACCACTTCCACATCGAGGGGTTCGAGCTCTCGAACAACCCGGTGCTGCTCGACCTGTTCATCGGCATGCAGACGAAGAACATCCGGGTGGGGCAGTTGGGCATCGTGCTGCCGGCGAGGAACCCGATCCGGGTCGCCGAGGACATCGCGATGCTCGACCGGATGACCGGCGGACGGGCGAATGCCGGTTTCGCCCGCGGCTACCAGCGGCGCTGGGTCGACGTGATGGCGCAGCAGACGCACGGCATCTCCGGCGCCCTGCCGCACAGGCACGACGAGATCGACGCGACCAACCGGGCCGCCTTCGAGGAGTGTTTCCGGATCGTCAAGAAGGCCTGGACCGAGCCGATGCTCGACTACGACGGCCGGTTCTGGAAGGTCCCCGTGGGCGGTTCGAAGGGCGGCACGCCGTGGACCCTCGAGGCGACGGAAGAGTGGGGCGCCGGAGTGGAGGACGGCGTGCTGCGCCAGGTCGGCGTCGTGCCGAAACCGGTCCAGGAGCCGCATCCGCCGATCTTCCAGCCCTTCGCGTCCTCGGAGGAGAGCATCCGCTGGTGCGCGCGGGAAGGCGTGACGGCGATCCTGCCGCCGCTTCACCCGAAGCGGGAGCGGGCGCTGTTCGAACTGTTCGCGGAGGAATCCGGGCGGCCGCTGGGCGAGGGGATCGGCGTCCTGCGCGATGTCGTCATCGCCGACACGGACACCGAGGCGGAACGCCTGTGGAAGGCGAGCGGCGCCTTTTGCGGCTCCGCCTGGTTCGAGCCCTTCGGCTTCAGCCGGGGGATGATCGACCCGGACACGGGGGAGGAGTTCGACGACATGATGGGGTCAGGGATGGCCCTCGTCGGCACCGTCGACACGGTGACGCGGCAGCTCGAGACGCTGCGCGAGCGTCTGCCGGTGACCTGGCTCTACTTCTGGGCCTACAACGGGCTCTTGCCGCACGCGCGGCTGATGTCGACGATCGAACGGTTCGCCAACGAGGTGCTGCTGCGGGTTGCGTAGACGCTGGGTTGACCCGGGACGTAACAGAGAGTGTGCAACGCTGAACTGATAGCGTCATCACGGCCCCGGATGGAGATAGAGAGAGTGAGCGTAGAGAAGAGGATCCGGCGATGAGCGCCGCGACAGACACGCTGCGTACTGCCGAGACCTTGCGCGAGTCCGGTGTGCCGAATCGCCAGGCCACTGCCCATGCCCGTGCGATCGAGGAGGCCGTGGGCGACCTGGTCACGCGAGACCAGATGCGTGCCGACCTGGACCGTGCCCTGCTGCTTCAAGCGGCCGTCATCATCGGTGCCGTGGTTGGCCTGTTGAGGCTGATTCCCTGAATCTGCCGGGCCTTGGGTGCCAATCGCGGCGGATCATCGCGGAGGAATCCGCAAGTCCCCTAGCGGCAGCGAGCGGGCTCAAGCGCGGAGAGCGCGTTCTGGTGGCACTGTCCCTTCTGTTCGCACTAGCCAGGTGGCTACTCGGCTAGACCGGTTTCGGGCTGCTGAACAGAGGTCTGGGGTGGCGTGGCGAGCGTCAGCTTGCGGACGCTTGCCGGGCACCGATCACGAGTTCCATCGGTACGTCTACGGGCTCGGGCGCGCTGTCTTCTTCGGAGGCAACGGCGATCGTCACGCCAGACTCTGCGAGGACTTCGCCTATCGTGCCCATCTCGTCACAGGTCTCAAGGAAGAGCCGCACCGCCTCGTCCAGCATGTCCGCAGCCTCCCCTACCGTCTCGCCCTGGCTCGCAACGTCCAGTTCGGGGCAGAGCGCGACCCAGACATCTTCTTCCTGATCGATCCTCATCGACAGGTTCAAGCGCAGTCGGAGCATGATCGTCCTCCATCGTTGGCTTCCCGCGACGGATTTCATCCTGCCGGTGGGCCAGCCGATTGGTCACGTCAGAGTCTACGACCGCGGGTCGGACGGCATCCAAGCCCAACGCCGCCATTCCGCATGGAACCTATAATCGAGACGCCATGCCGCACTTCGAAGACGACCAGCAGGGCGACAGCAAGGTCCTCACCAAGACGAAGACCACGACTAAGCTGGCCCGGCCCCGGCTGTACAAGGTACTTCTCCACAACGACGACTTCACGCCGCGCGAGTTCGTCGTCGTCGTGCTGCAGCACGTCTTCCACATGACCGAATCGGACGCTTCGCGGCTCATGCTCTACGTCCACAAGAACGGTGTCGGTGTCGTGGGGCTCTACCCGTTCTCGGTGGCCGAGACCAAGGTGGCCGAGGTCGGCAGCCTGGCCCAGCAGGCCGAAGTCCCCCTGCTCTGCACGATCGAGCCCGACACGGGAGACGGCGACGGCGACGGTGGCGATGACGGAGACGACGGCCGCGACGTCAACTGACGGCGCCAAGGAGGGTTCGCCATCGCTTCCGTGCACATGACCGAGGACCTGCGGCAGTCGCTGCGACGGGCGATGCTTGAGGCGTCGTCACGCCGGCACGAGTACGTCACGCTCGAGCATCTGCTGCTCGCTCTGTGCGCCGACCCGGTGGGCGCCAAGGCGCTGCAGTCGGTCGGCGTCCGCCTGCCCCGACTGGTCAGCGAGCTCGAGGAGTTCCTGGAGCAGCAACTGGAAACCCTGCCGCCGGTGCTCCCGGCCGACGCGGCGGACGAGTCGGCAGGGGCCGCGCAGGTCGAGGCGGACGGCAAGCAGGACGACAGCGTCGAGCAGGCCCCGGATTCCGGCGACGAAGACGAGCCACCTCCCAAGCAGACGATCGCCTTCTGGCGGGTCATCGAACGGGCGGCCATGCACGCACACGGCGCCGGCAAGAGTGAACTGGACGCCGGCGCGGTGATCGCTTCGCTGATGCGGGAGAAGGAATCCCAGGCGGTCTACCTGCTCCAGCGCCAGGACGTAACCCGCCTGGACGTGATCCGCTACCTCTCCCACGGCACGGTCAAGCAGGGCGGCGGCCTTCCGGCTCCCCAACACGTCGAGCCGGACGCGGAAGGCGAGGAGGGAGAAGAAGTCGAGGATCCGCTCGAGCAGTTCGCATCGAACCTGAACGAGCGCGCGGCCGAGGGATCTATCGATCCCCTGGTCGGGCGGCTCGATGAGGTCCGGGTCCTGTGCGAAACGCTGGCCCGCCGGCGCAAGAACAACCCGGTCCTGGTCGGCGATCCGGGGGTCGGCAAGACGGCGATCGTCGAGGGGCTGGCGCTCGCGGTTCACGAGGGGAACGTTCCGGAGCTGATCTCCAAGGTCACGATCTACGCCCTGGACATGGGCGCGCTGCTGGCCGGCACCCGCTACCGCGGCGACTTCGAGCAGCGGCTGAAGGCGGTGATCGACCGGATCATCTCGGAGCCCGAGCACATCCTGTTCATCGACGAAATCCACACGATCGTGGGCGCGGGCGCGGTGTCGTCGGGCTCGCTCGACGCCTCGAACATCCTGAAGCCCGGCCTCGCCTCCGGCAAGCTGCGCTGCATCGGCTCGACCACCCATGCCGAGTACAAGGGCTCCTTCGACCGCGACCGGGCGCTGGCGCGTCGCTTCCAGATGATCGAGATCGACGAACCGTCGATCGAGGAGTCGGCGGAGATCCTGCGCGGCCTGCGCGACCGCTACGAGGAGCACCACCAGGTCAAGTACGCGGACGACGCGCTGGACGCCGCCGCCGACCTCTCGGCCCGCTACCTGCTCGACCGCCGGCTGCCCGACAAGGCGATCGACCTGGTGGACCAGGCCGGTGCCGCGAACCGTCTGGTGGCCGCGAAGGAACGCAAGAGCGTCCTCGACCCGGTCGACATGGAGCGCGTCGTCGCCTCGATGGCCAAGATCCCCGAGAAGTCGGTCTCGAGCGACGACCGCGACGCTCTCCTCAACCTGGAGGAGGAACTGAAGGCGGTCATCTTCGGCCAGGACGAGGCGATCCGCTCGATCTCATCGGCCGTGAAGCTGGGCCGCGCGGGCCTCGGCACCCTGGAGCGGCCGATCGGCAGCTTCCTGTTCTCGGGACCCACCGGCGTCGGCAAGACGGAATTGGCCCGCCAGCTCGCCCAGGTGCTCGGCATCGCCTTCACGCGCTTCGACATGAGCGAGTACATGGAGAAGCACACGGTGTCGCGGCTGATCGGCGCGCCGCCCGGCTACGTCGGCTTCGACCAGGGCGGCCTGTTGACCGACGCCATCCGCCGCACCCCGCACACCGTCCTGCTGCTGGACGAGATCGAGAAGGCCCACCCGGACGTCTACAACATCCTGCTTCAGGTCATGGACCACGCCACCCTGACCGACAACAACGGCCGCAAGGCGGACTTCCGTCACGTCATCCTGATCATGACGACGAACGCCGGCGGCCGGGAGCTGACGACGAAGCCGATGGGCTTCGGCGACCGCTCGAAGCTCTCGGCCGAAGCCGCTTCGAAACCGGCGGTCGAGCGCCTGTTCACGCCCGAGTTCCGCAACCGGATCGACGCCTGGGTCGTGTTCAAGGCACTCGAGATGGACTCCGTGCGGCTGATCGTCGACAAGCTCGTGGGCGAACTCGGCGGCCAGCTCGACGACCGCAAGATCGCTATCGAGTTGACCGACGCCGCCCGGAACTGGCTGGCCGAACACGGATACGAGCCGGACTTCGGCGCCCGCCCGATGCGCCGCCTGATCGACGAGAAGATCAAGCGCAAGCTGGCCGACGAGATTCTCTTCGGCAAGCTGGCCGACGGCGGCAAGATCGTCGTCGACGCGAAGGAAGACGCGTCGCTCGAAGACGGCCTGCTCCTCCGGACCCGCCGCAAGCGGAGGTCGAAGAGAAAGAAGCCGAACTGACCGGCCGGCACAGCTTGGCTCCGACTGACCGGACTCAGCTCAGCCGCGAGGTGTGACCGGGAGCCTCCCTTAGCCCAACTGACGTCGTTGATCGCGCCACGCCTCGATTCCCTCGAGATGTCGCTTCGCGTCGCGTTGCAGTGCCGCGCCGAGTAGTGAGTTCAGCTTCTCGTCCATGAACAGGTGGGAGCTGTAGACGGGGGCGGGCTCGAAGCCCCGGCTGATCTTGTGCTCTCCGCCGGCGCCGCCTTCGAACACCTGGACGCCGCGTTCGATGCACTCGTCGATCGAGTGGTAGAGGCAGACGTTGAAGTGGAGGAAACGGTGGTGCTCGTGGCAGCCCCAGTAGCGGCCGTAGAGGTGGGTGTCCGAGCGCAGGTTGATCGCGCCGGCGACGACCCGGTCTTCGCGCTCGGCGACGACCAGTTCGACCTCGTCGCCGAGGAGCGTGAACAGGTCGGAGAACAGCTCGCGGTTCAGGTAGCGGCCGCCCCACATGTACCGGTCGCAGGTCGTGCAATAGAGACGGAACGCGGCTTCCGCCCAATGCTCTGGATCGCGGGCGATCTCCCGGCCGCGGACGGTGCGGATGGCGATGCCCTGGCGGGCCGGTTCGCGGCGCTCGCGGCGGCACTGGGTTCGGCGCTTGGAGCGCAGCTTCGCCAGCCAGTCCTCGGGCGTGCGGTAGTCGTAGTTGTTCCAGTGGTACTGCACCATGACGCGCTGCGAGAGGCCGGCGGCGGCAAGAGCGGAGGCTTCCGGGGCGCTGTGGTACAGGACGTGGACGGAGGCCACGCCGACCTCCCGGGCGGTATGCGCGGCAAGCTGTACGAGGAGTCTGGCGGCGACCGCCGGGTCGACGTGGGCGGCGGCCAGAATGCGGCGTCCGGTGACCGGAGAGAAGGGCACGCCGACCACCAGCTTCGGGTAGAAGCGGCCGCCGACTGCCTGTACCGCATCGCCGAAGGCCCAGTCCCGGGAAAAGTCGCCCATGCCGTCGTTCTTGATGTAGGCGGGAGCGGCCGCGATCAGGTCGTCGTCGGCGCCCCAGGCGGTCAGGTGGAAGGGCAGCCAGCCGCGGTCCGGCGCCACGCAGCCGTTTCGTTCGAGGGCTTCGAGGAAGGTCCAGGACAGGAACGGGCTGTCGCCGGGCCGGAGGAGACGGTTCCAGGCTTCCTGCGGAATGTCCGCGATCGACTGGACGATCCTGAGTTCGACCTGGCGCTGCTCGGTGCGGTCACCTGCCTGGGCCGCAGCATCGTCCATTGGACGAGTCTTGCACGACAGAACAGAGGGGAGCCGACCAGAACCCGGCTGGCGCATCGCCGCGCCAGCCGCGTCACAGTCCGAGCGCCCGTCCTCGGGCGGTCGGATGTCAGGCCGGCGCACCGACAGTGCGGCCCGGCATCCCAGCAGGGCGGCTCGTCAGTAGCCGAGTGCCAAGCCGTCCTTGCGGGGGTCAGAGGCACCGTAGAGCGTTCCGTGCCTGTCGACGTTGATCGCCTGGGCGCCGCCGAACTCGGCGCCGCCGGCGCTGCGAACGTGGTGGCCGAGCGCCGCGAGTCCCTCGACGGTTTCGGGCTCCATGCCTCGCTCGCACAGGAGGTCCAGGCCGGCCGTGTGGCGCCACCGGGGCCGGTCGATGGCCGCCTGGAGGGAAAGCCCGTGGTCGTAGTGGTTGGTCAGGAGCTGCACGTGTCCCTGGGGCTGGAACGGGCCGCCCATCACGCCGTAGCAGAGCTCGAGCCGACCCCGGTCCAGGACCATGCCGGGAATGATCGTGTGGAACGGACGCTTGCCGGGCCGGTACTCGTTGGGATGGCCGGCCGCCAGGCTGAAGCCGGCGCCCCGGCAGTGGAGCATGATGCCGGTGTCGCCGCCGGCGATCGCCGCGCCGAAGGGCGCGAACAGGGAGTTGATGAAGGACGCGGCGTTGCCCTCGCCGTCGACGACGGCCAGGTAGACCGTGTCGGAGCCCGCCGGGCCGGCGCCGGTCGGGATGTCGCCGGGTGCGGCCCCGTCCGCCGCCCGGTCGGGGTCGATCAGCCGGCTGCGCTCGCGGGCGTAGGCCTTGTCCAGCAGCTCGGCCAGGGGGATGCCCCCGCCGCTCCGGAGGGGCTGGCCTTCCGGGTCGCCGACGTGGGCGTGGAGGTCGGCGTAGGCCAGCTTCTTCGCCTCGACCAGGAGATGGGTGTGTCCGGTTCCGGCCACGTCCATCGAAGAGAGGTCGAAGTTCTCCAGCAGGTTCAGCATGAGGAGAACGCCAAGCCCCTGGCCGTTGGGGGGCAACTGGAAGACCTCCCGGCCGCGGTACATCGTGCCGATCGGATCGACCCAGGTCGATTCGTGCCGCCGCAGGTCCTCGAGATCGAGAAAGCCGCCGGTGCTGCGGGCGTAGCGGACGATCTCCTCCGCGATCGGGCCCTCGTAGAAGGCGTCGCGGCCGCCTTCCGCGATCCGCTGCAGCGATCGCGCCAGGGCCGGAGACCGGAACACCGCGCCGAGTGCCGGAGCCTCCCCGTCGACGAGGTAGTGCCCGGCTGCCGCGGGATCGCGGCGGAGTCGCTGGACGCAGGCCGTCCACATCGACTGGACCCGCTCGCTGACCGGGAAGCCCGCTTCGGCGGTCTCGATCGCGGGACCGAGAAGGTCGGCGAAGCGAAGGCGTCCGAAGCGCTGGTGGGCGGTCTGCCAGAGATCGACCGCGCCGGGGACCGTCACGGCCGGCCAGGAGTCCGGATCGATCGCCGGACCGGCGATGTCGGCTCGCTCCAGGGCCAGGGGTGAGCGACCGCTGCCGTTGAGGCCCAGCAGCTCGCCGCGCCCGCCGTCGGGATCGGCCAGGTGGTAGAGCAGGAAGGCGTCGCCGCCGATGCCGGTCATCATCGGCTCGACCACCGCCAGCATCGCGGCGGCCGCGACCGCGCCGTCGATCGCCGAACCACCGGCCCGCAGCATGTCGAGCCCGGCCAGGGTGGCGGCGGGGTGTGAGGTGGCGACCATCCCCCGGCGCGCCATCACGACGCTTCGCCCCGCACGGTGGGGACTGGCCAGCCGGGGTCGGCCGGCGGCTCCGGTGGCTCTAGCGGAAGACGTCAAAGGTACGGTTGAACTTGACCGCCAGGCTCCGGTCCGGCGTATCCAGGCCGAGCACGCCGAACTCCGAGATCTCGTTGTAGACGACGAAGAGTCCCCGGTTCGCCTCGTTCAGCCAACTGAAGCGGACGTTCGTGTTCACGCTGTGCGTCAGGTCGTTGTACTGGATCAGGGCCTGGAGGAGCAGGCTGGTGCTGAAGGCGTAGGTGACGCGCAGGCTGCCGAGGTGGGTCTTGAAAGCGCCCATCGGGAGGTCGATGTCGTTGTAGGACCAGCTCAGCTCCGACGTCAGGTAGTCGCCGAGGCGGATGCTCAGCCAGGGATCCAGGACGAGCTGGTCGCCGCCGAAGAAACCCCCGCCCTGGACTCTGACGAACAGGCTCACGGCGCGTCCCCGGTTGGTGTTGCCGAACAGGAAGAAGCCGTGGTCGTCGTACTCGCCGGCGGGTACGTGCACGATGCCAGCGAGCGTGAAGGGTTCGAGGAGGCCCTCGTAGCGGCCGCCGGCGGAGAGACTGATCTGCGCTCCGCTCCGGAACTCGACTTCGCCGCCGACGGAATAGCGCTGCGTTTCCTGGTAACCGTCGAAGTTCCAGAAGCCGTCGTAGAAGACACGCGGGCCGAACTCCTTGACGCGGCCCTCGCCCGCCGGGCGGAAGCGACGCCGGGCGTAGCCGTTGAACTGGCGGTAGCCGGAGCGGCTGAGGAAACCGACCTCGGGGTTGAAGTCCTCGCCGACTTCGGCATAGCCGAGACGCCAGCGCCAGAACGGGGAACTGTAGCCGCCGTCGAGGCCGAAACCGTGGTCCCGGCCGGTCAGGCCGGGGGTTTCCGTCCGGGCCGCCCAGCCCGACACGTCCGTGAACTGCCCGATTCCGATCTGGCCGTCGACGGCGAAGGTCCGGTTGTAGTCGCCGTCCGGCGCCAGCGAGCCGGTGCCCTCGCGGTTGACGACCAGCACGCCGGCCCGGCTCCGGTTGCGGTACTCGCGGCCGACCCGCGCGACCGTGAAGTTGTTGCCGTGAATGTCCCCCAGGTCGTCCGTCTGCATGTTCAGGAAGCCGACGTTGAATCCACCGGCCCGACCGGACAGGCGGGCGCCGCCGAGGATCGGCACGGGCACGCCCCCGCTCAGGCCGATCCGCCGGCTGAAGAAGAGTTCGGTGCCGCCCCGGAACGAGGACCGCCCGCCGACGCGGAAGAGACCGGAATTCTCCAGGAAGAAGGGTCGCTTCTCGGGGAAGAACAGACTGAAGCGGTCCAGGTTGATCTGCTGATCGTCGGCCTCCACCTGGGCGAAGTCGGTGTTGACCGTCACGTCGAGCGTCAGGCTCGGGGTGACGCTGTACTTGAGGTCCATGCCGACCTCGCTGTCGTCGGCGCTGCCGTCCACGTTCTCGCGTCCCGTGCTCAGGACGTAGGGAGTCAACTGCAGATTACGCTGGCGCGGCGGTTCCACGCCGACCAGGTGCCCGGCTTCCGACACCCGGAACACGTCGTGCTGGCGGCCGAGGTGGGCCCAGAACGCGGTCTCGTTCTTGCGTCGGATGTTGCGCTCGAAGTTCAGGCCCCAGACCGCGCGGTCCGATCCGTACCGGAGACTGCGGAAGGGAATCGCCATCTCCGCGCTCCAGCCGAAGTCGCCGCTCGACGTCCGCACTGTCCAGGAGGTGTCCCAGTCCAGATTGGCGCCGCCGCCGGAACCGCCGCCGCGCGAGGAACCGCCGCCGCGGCCCTGGTTCGTGAACTGGCCGTCGTACTGGATGCCCGCGATGTTCGTTCCGAAGACGAAACCGTTCTGCCGGTCGCCGTACGTGTCGAGAACGACCCGGAAGCTGTCCTCGTTCTGGAGCATGGCGTCGCGGCGGCTGTCGGAGATCGCCAGGGAGGAAGCGTCACGGTCGAAGCAGATGACCGCGAGATAGAGGTTGGCATCGTCGAAGGCGATCCGCACCTCGGTCCGTTCGCTCGCCGGTTGGCCTTCGAACGGCTCCACCTGCTGGAAGCCGGTGCCGAAGTCGACGTCGAGCCAGAGCTCCTCGCCGAGGACGTCGCCGTCGATGATGGGGGCCTCGGCGAGACGCTTGGCGGTCAGGCTCGGCCGGTCGTCCCGGACGCCCTGGGCGGCCCTGGCGCCTTCGTGAGCCGCAAGGAGGGCGACCAGCGCGAGAGCGCCGCGCAGGAGGTGGTGTCGCGGCATCGGGTGACTTCGGTGCGAGAGAGCTATCGGCCGGCTGGCGGCTGGACGGCGGGAATCGCCAACTCCCGGGCACGCCGGTTCAGTTCTTCAAGCTGCGGTCCGGTCAACCCGGCTACGGCTTCGAGGATCGGCAGGAGTTCGGCCTCGAGGTCGTCAAGCCGACGCCGCGCGCCGGCCGTCGGCCGGGCGGTGTTGCCGAAGACGTGAGTGTAGAGGTACGCGTACTGGTTGTCGATCCGGGGCTGGAAGTTGAGCGCGTCCTGGGAGACGCGGCTCCGCGACTGGATCAGCCGCTCGTCGAGTTCCCCGGCTCGCTCCAGGATCGCCTCGACGGCCGGTCTCAGCTCCGCGGCGCCGGCTTCGTCGAGGCGTGCCTCGAGGGCGCCGGCCTGTTCCCTGACGCTGCGCAGGCCGGCGATCGCGTCGTGGGTCGCCGTCAACCGCGCCGACAACTGGTCCAGCATCGCGTACTGCTCCTCCAGATCGGCCTGGGAGATGTCTTCGAGCCTCGGGTCGGCGAGCACTTCCAAAGTTCGGCTGTCCGACCAGTCGGCGGTCGCGGCCTGGGCCTCGCCATCCTCATCGGTCCGCTCTTCGCTGCCCGCGGCCGTCAGCGTCGCCTGGTAGGTCCCCGGCGGCAGGTAGGGGCCGCCGGTGTACGACAGCGACATGATGGCGCCCTCGACCAGGTGGGGCGCCTGGCCGCGCAGGTTCCAGACGACCCGGTTGAGCCCGGCCTTCGCCTCGAAGTACTCGATCCGTGGACGCTCGTCCTCGCCACCCTCGATCTCTTCGCCTTCCGGCAACGACACGAAGCGCCTCAGGACCCGGTCGCTGCCGTCAGGGGAGATCACCAGTTCGACCCGGCCCGCCGGCTCTTCGGGGAGGTCGAACCAGATCGAGGCGCCGTTGACGAAGCCGCCGCCCCCACCGGGCCGGTCGATTCGCACCACAGGTTCGGGAGAGAACAGCCGGGGCACATCGCGCTGTGTGCCGGCGGCGTCCCCGGCGCGCTCGCGCGCGAGTTCCCGGACCAGGCCGAGATCGTCGAGCACCCAGAAGCTCCGGCCCTGGGTCGCGAGCACCAGGTCCGGGTTGCCGGCGTTGTGGTGAATCAGCAGGTCGGTGATCGGCGTCCGCGGCAGGTTCAACTGGAACGACTGCCAGGAGTCGCCCCCGTCGAAGGAGGCGTAGAGGCCGAACTCGGTGCCGGCGAAGAGCAGGCCGGCGGCTCCCGGGTCCTCGCGGACGACGCGCACGAAATGGTCGGCCGGCAGACCATCGGTCACGGTGGTCCAGCTTCTGCCGCCGTCGTCCGTGCGGAAGATGTACGGCGTGTAGTCGTTCATCCGGTAGCGATACACGCCGACGTAGACGCGCCCTGGATCGTGTTGCGAAACGTCGATCGAGTTGACCGTGCCGTCGGCCGGCATTCCCGCCGGCGTGACGTCGACCCAGGTGGCGCCGTTGTCACGGCTGACGTGGATGCGGCCGTCGTCGCTGCCCGCCCAGATCTCGCCTGCGCTACGCGGCGACTCGGCGAGCGCGAAGATCGTGTTGTAGACCTCGACGCCGGTGTGGTCGTGCTGGACGGGTCCGCCGGGCACTCCCTGCTTCTCGTCGTCGTCGGTCGTCAGGTCGGGCGAGATCGTCTCCCAGGTCCAGCCGCCGTCGCGGGTGCGATGGACGTAGTTCGACGTGTGGTACACGACGTCGGGATCGTGCCGGGAGATGAGGATCGGCGCGTTCCACTGGAAGCGGTAGCGCAGGTCGCGCGGCGCCGTACCGTCCTGCATCTGGGGATAGAGGATCATGTTGCGGGCCGTGCCGCTGCGGTGGTCGTAACGGTCGATCCGGCCCAGGTAGTTGCCCGAGTAGACGAGGTGGGGCTGCTCGGGGTGGACGGCAATGTGCCCGCTCTCGGCGCCGGCCACCGAATGCCAGTGCTGGGTCGGCGTCAGCTCAGGCATCGGCCGGGACGGCACCGAAATCGTGCTGTTGTCCTGCTGGGCGCCATAGATGCGGTAGGGGAACTGGTTGTCGACGGTGACCCGGTAGAACTCGGCCGTCGGCTGGTTGTTCTGGGTGGACCAGGACTGGCCGCCGTCCACGCTGACGTTGGCGCCGCCGTCGTTCCCCTGCACCATGATGTGGGGTTGCTCCGGGTTGATCCAGAGGTCGTGGTTGTCGGCGTGCGGTGTGCCCACCCGTTCCCAGGTGGCCCCGGCGTCGACGGAACGGAAGAAGCGGACGTTCGAGCCCCAGACCGTGTTCGGATCGGCCGCGTCGGCGTCGATGTGGCTGTAGTACCAGCCGCGGGTGAGCAGTTCCGGCTCGTCGCTCACCTTCTTCCAGGTGTCGCCGTGGTCCTCGGAGCGAAAGATGCCGCCGCGGCCCTCCGCCGCGGTGATGATCGTCCACAGACGCCCGCGCCGCGCCGGCGACGCGGAGACGCCGATCCGGCCGAGGACACCGGTGGGCAGGCCGCCCTCAAGCTGCTCCCAGGTGTCGCCGCCGTCCGTCGAGCGGAACAGGCCGCCCTCGTCGCTGCCGTCGATCAGGGTCCAGGGCTTGCGCTCGACCCGCCAGGCCGCAGCGTAGAGGACGCGGGGGTTGAAGGGGTCGAGCTCCAGGTCGGCGATCCCGGCGTCGTCCGAGATGTAGAGCACCTGCTCCCAGGTTGCTCCGCCATCGGTTGAGCGGTAGACGCCGCGTTCCGGGTTGCTGCCGAAGATCTGGCCGAGCACGCCGACCCAGAGCACGTTCGGGTCGCTCGGATGCACCTCGACCTTGCTGATGGCGCCGGCCCGCGGCAAGCCGATGTGCTGCCAGCTCTCGCCAGCGTCGATGGAGCGGTACACGCCGTCGCCGATGGACACGTTGCCGCGGGGCTGGGCCGATCCCATCCCCACGTAGATCACGTTCGGATCGCTCGACGCCACGGTGACCGCGCCGACGGAGCCGGCCTTGAAGTAGTCATCCGTCAGGTTCTCCCAGGAGAGTCCCGCGTTCGTCGTCCGCCAGACGCCGCCGCCGGTCGAGCCCATGTAGAAGGTGTAGGGATGGGACACGTGTCCAGCGACCGCGGTCACCCGGCCGCCGCGGCTGGGGCCGACGAGCCGGAACTCGATTCCCTCGAAGGGATCGGAGTCGTCCTGGCCCGCTGCAGGCGCGGCGGCGAGCACGATCGCAAGGAGAACCGATGCATGCTTGACGGTACAGTCAGGACCGATCATCGGCGCGTAGTTTACGCTGCCGCGGACCCTCCGCGCGGCTGCTACATTCGCCTCCATCGTGAGCGCCGAGCCCGCCGCCCGCTTCGTCATCTATACCGACGGCGGAGCGAGCCCGAACCCCGGCCCGGGCGGCTGGGCTGCCGTCATCCTGGATCCGGCCGGCGGCACGGAGGAGATCTCCGGCGGAGCGCCGAGCACGACGAACAACCGGATGGAGCTGATGGCGGCGATCTCGGCGCTCGCCCACCTCGGCGCCCCGAGCGCCGTGGAGCTCTACACGGATTCCCAATACCTGCGGCAGGGCATCACCTCCTGGCTCGCGCGCTGGCGGGCTCAGGGCTGGCGGCGCCGCGACGGCGGCGCGGTCAAGAACCTCGACCTGTGGCGGCGGCTGGAGGGTCTGGACCGGCGCCACCGGGTGAGCTGGCACTGGGTCAAGGGTCATGCCGGCCACGAGTGGAACGAGCGGGTGGACGCGCTTGCCAGCGCCGAAATCGAGGCCCGGGGCGGCGGCGCCGCCGCCGAGCCGGGTTCCGAGGAAGCCGTGCCGCCGGACAGCGCACGGATCTTCCTCAAGGTGCGTTGCGTTGGCGGGCGTGGCGCGTGGGTCGCCGAGGTGGTGACTCCGGCCGGCAAGGTCGAACGTTCCGGCGAGGCGGAGGACACGACCCCGAACCGGCTCGAGCTCGAATGCGTGCTGGAGTTGCTCGGCGCCTTGCCGCCCGGCCAGGCCGCGGCCGTCTACACCGGCAACGACTACGTCAGACGCGGCGCCGCGCTCTGGATTCACGCCTGGAAGCGGAACCGGTGGCGGACCAAAGGTGGCAAGCCGGTCAAGAACGCCGAACTCTGGCATCGGCTCGATCGCCAGCTCGAGGAGCGGCGGGTGCAGTGGCCCGGGCCGACGGGCGATGCGGGTGAGCGGCTCAAGGAGCTGAAGGAGCGGGTGCGCGGACTGTCCTGAGGGGCGCCGGGAGCGCCGGCTTGGTCTCCATGGGACGTCCTCGCTGACCACACGGCGCCGGCGGCCGAGTCCTCGTCCCCTATTGATCCCCTTCCGAAAGGTGGGGTACGACACCGATCATCCTGTCGATGTCGTGCTTGAACCAGGTGCCGTCATCGTCTTGCTGGTGCGTCACCCCGGCCGGGACGTTCGCGGCGGGTCCGCCCAGAAGGCCGGGGCATACGAGCGGCGCGACAGCCGCGTTGCGCTCCCCGTTGATCCAGAACCAGCCTCCCGGATCGGCTCCCGTGACCGCCAGACGACCTTGCTTCGGGCTGCCGTCCGAGTCCATGCAGAATGGGGCTGAAATCAGCTCAGCCACCACGCCGTCGTCACCAGCCTCGAACGACGAGGTCGACCACGTTCGGCCGCACTGCACCCTGACGGAAATCCCCGACCGGCCTGCGATCGGCCGGGCAACGATGCCACCGTGGCCTTGCCAGAACGGCGTCACGTACTCGCTACACTCGTTGGCGGCCAGATGCGGGACGATCCCGACCAGGCGGGCGGTGCCATGGCTGATCCAGGTCCCGTTCCCGGTCGTGTCGACGGTGACGCCCGCGGGTACGACTGCCTGCCCGCCCCCGAGCTCCTGCAGGGACAGCAGAGGCGCCACGGCGGCGTTCCTGGACCCGTGTTGCCAGTACCAGCCGCCCGGCGCGGCTCCCGTGATCCTGAGGCCGGTCCGCGCACAGCGGTCGCGCACGCTTCGCACGACGAGGCCGTCGTCGGCCTTGTACTCGGTCGTTCGCGATCCGCACTCGACCGTGACCGACGACCTGCCCGCCGCCGGCGCGACCACGAAACCGCCGCTGTCTCGCGACCAGTAGGGAGCAACGAAGGTATCCGTGCCGTCCCTGCCCGCCGGCGGGGTTCCGGATGTCGGCGGGGGCGCCGGATTCGGCCGGGGCGAGGAGTCGGATTCGGACTCGGCCGGGACGGTCAGGACCAGGACGGGGTCGCCGTACTCGAAGTCGGTCTCGTCGGTATAGGTCTGAACCGTCGACCAGACGCTCTGCTCACTGGTTCCGGCCTCCAGGGGAAGCGGGTCCGTGAGGCTCCACGGATCAGACTGGGCGAAGGACTCGCGACGGATCGGCGGAGCATTCTGACCCTCGGCAGCCGAGTGCCAGGTCCGACTCTTCGTCGAGGATTCTTGTGCGTCCTCGGAATCCGTCTGGGGGGGAGGAGCAGGAGGGGGAGCGACCTGAATCGTGACGGCAGCCTCTCCCGTCTTGGTCTTGTTGGTCGCAACGAGCTTGAACACGATCGTCCTCGCGCTGTCCGTGTGACTGAGTGTCGGTGCGTTGAAGATCGGCCTCCAGGCCCTCCAGGTGGTAGTCAGACTGCCGCCTGTGCCACTCACGCGACTCCAGGCGTAGGTCGTGTCCCCGGAGTTCAGATTGTGGGCGGTGACCCTCCCATCGAGGTGGAAGCTGCCGCCGCTTCTGAGCGCCACCGTGGAAGGCTCCATGGTGACGCTGACGCTGCCCGTCAGTGTATTGGTGGTGGCCATGCATGTTTCCGTACCCGTACAGGAGGCGCTACCCGGGGCGTAGGGCGCGGAACAGTGGATCATCGAAACCACCTCTCCCGCCAGGATCCCCGGGGCGCATGAGGTCTTGTAGATAGTGTGGCCGTGAGCCGCGCTGTACCAATATGCGCAACCCTTTGAAAGGCCCTTGTTACTGTCCATCACGAGCCGGAAGAATTGAGCAACCGAAGCTAATGGACCACTCGGGGTGCCCCCGCGGGGGATGTTGAAGGTCAGCCCGGAAGTGTCGACCTGCGCTTTCCCTGCCTGGAGGACAGCGGAACCGCTTGTTCTCGTGATGCCCGAGGGGCACTGGCCGCTATTGGTGACCTGAGCCTCGGCGGTCCGACCGAGAAGTCCTGCCAACGCGAATGCTGCTGCTGCGACCCTGAAGAAGTGCACTCTCATTCGTCAAGCTCTCCTCGCTACGTTCGTGGATTAGCCAGACTTGTACAGGGTCGAAACAGGGGGGGCGGGGGGGGGGGGCGGGGGGGGGGGGGGGGGGGGGGGGGGGGGGGGGG
>VXSP01000035.1 GCA_009837885.1 Holophagales bacterium
TGCCAACCGCGCCGCCGAGCACCAGCGACAGGGAAAGGAGAAGCAGCCGCTCCTGTTCGGAGGTGCGTCGGAAGTAGATCGAAACGACGGCCAGCGCCGCGAAGCCGAGAGCGGTCAGTACCAGCGTGCCGCCGAGTTCACGCTCGGCCGGAAACAGTCCGAAAGCGATGCCGGTGTTCTGCACGTGCACCAGATCGAAGAAGCCCGGCACGACCTCCAGTCGCTCGTGTGGCTCCAGGGCGGCTTCGATCCAGAGCTTGGTCCACTGATCCAGCGCCACGATCAGCGCCGAAACGACGAGAAACCTAGCTCGCATGGGTCGTTTGCGTGAGAACAGGGAGCCTGAGGTCACTTCGTTTCACAGCGAGGCATCGTACCAGCCGCCCCGATCCACGCGGTCGCGAGATCCGCCGCAAACCGTGGGTCGACGAAGGCCCTGATCGCGGCCACACCGTGCGCACCGGCGCGGGCGATCGCGGGGGCGTTTCCGGCATCGACACCGCCGACGGCAAGCACCGGCGGGCCGACGCTTGCAGCTCGTCGAAGCTGCTCCAGGCCCTGGGCCGGGCCGAAGCGCCGCTTCTCCGGAGAGTCGAAAACGGGACCGAACAGGGCGTAATGGGCTCCGGCCTCCGAGGCGGCTGCGAGTTCTTCCAGGTTATGCGTGGAGACTCCCAGCAGGAGACCCCGCCGGCGAACGCGCGCGCCCACTTCCCGCCACGGCGCGTCGGATGGCAGGTGAACGCCATCGGCCTCGCAGGCCAGGGCGGCCTCGAGGTCGCCGTTCACGATGAGGACGCCGTCGAAGGCGCTTCGGAGGGTGTGGCCGAGCTGGATCAGATCGACGCGTTTCAGGTCCTTCTCGCGCAGTTGAATCGCGGTGCCCGCGGGGAGTGATCGAGCCCAGGGTCCCAGTCCACCGGCGTTGCCGCAGAGTCGCCGGGCGCTGATCGCAAGCAGGGATGGAATCCCGCGCCGCTCTCTCACGCGCTCGACCTGCCAGGGCTCCAGCGCATCAGCTCATTGTCAGGGAACGAACGGTGGCGTCCGTCCTCCGCCGCCCGAGGATGGCGAAGACGACGGCGAGGAGGAAGGGGGCGGGGAGGAGCTCGACGGACTGGAACTGGGAGGAGGGGAGTAGCTTCTCGGCGACGAGGAAGATCGTGGCGAAGAAGACCGCGGTGCGGAACTCCTGGGGGTCGACCGTACCCGCGCCGGTCGCGACGACGACCTGGGGGTGGAGGCTCGCGGCGTCGAGCGTACCCGGGTGGGAGGCGCCGCCCTGGGCGTCGAACTCCGCGGTGTCGAACGTACCCGGGTGGGAGGCGCCGTCCTGGGCGTCGAACTCCGCGGTGTCGAGCGTACCCGGGTGGGAGGCGCCGCCCTGGGCGTCGAACTCCGCGGTGTCGAACGTACCCGGGTGGGAGGCGCCGTCCTGGGCGTCGAACTCCGCGGTGTCGAGCGTACCCGGGTGGGAGGCGCCGCTTCGGGCGTTGCATTCCGCGGGGTCGACCGCACGCGAGTGGGAATCGACCCACCGTCCCGGCTCCGAATGGCATCCAGTACGCGGCGACCGGCGCTGGGCCGTCGGCTCGGTGCAGGCGCGGCGCCAGGACTCGGGGGCGTTGCCTTCCTGGCGGACACGGCTGGCTTTTGGGGCTCGTCGTTTCGAGTCGCCGGGCCCGGAGCGGACCGCCGGATCCCGATATCCGCGCCGTCGTCGCGGACTACGCCGGCCCGGACCGGCCTGCTTGACGGAGCCGCTCGGACACCGCCGGCCGTGACGCTCGTCAATCCGGAACTGTCTCCGGGAGGCCGGACACGCCGCACCGACACGACCGTGGGGTCGCTGTCACTGCGCCTGATCTCGCTTCGGAACGAGGGGTCAAGGTCGGGCCGCCGCGCCACGAAGTTGTCGGCGTTCGGGATCTCGCTTTCGTCCAGGCCGCGACGGCGGTTGATCAGGACCTGCTGGGTGGCCGCCGGGTCGCGCCAGTTCCGGCGGTCGATGCCGCGGGTGTTTGTGGTGATGATGCCGCGTTCGAGTTTGGGATGTCGGCGTCGCAGGGAATGGCCGTAGGTGTAGCCCCGACCGTAGCCGAGGTAGCCGGTCGGGCAGAAGATCCAGGTGTTGAACGGATCCCAGTAGCCCCCGGCCCAACCGTAGAGCCCGAAACGGAGGCCATAGCCCAGGCCCCGGTAGTAGTGCTGGTAGTAGCCGCGCGGAATCCAGCCGACATAGGACGGGCCCCAGTACCAGTAGACATGGCTCGGGGCGTACACCAGGCCCGGGTACCAGAGCCAACCCCATCTCGAGTGCCGGTTCCAACTGCCGTAGTGATAGGTGAGGGGTCCCCAGGGATCCCGTGCCACCCAGTAGAGCCCGGCGGGAGTGTCGGTCCACCGGCCGCGGCTGTAGGGCTGCCAGTTCTTCTCGACGTAAGGCTTCCAGGCCCGTCGATCGTCGACCTCGACCCATTCGCCATGCGAGCCCAGGGCGTCGCGGTAGCCGCCGGCATCGACGGAGGCGTAGGCCACGAGGCTGGCCCGATGGCCCGCGGTCCAGTCGTCCAGGGCGGCAGCCGCCACGCCGGCGCCGTTCTGGAGCTCGATCCAGGGGTTGTCGAGACCGTTGGCCACGAGCGTCTCACCCCCGCGAACGATCACCGAGCCCCGCTGCGTCACGACTTCCGCGAACCCGGCGAGAACCGTCACCTCGGTCCAGCGGCTTCCGTCGCTGTGAATCTGGTAGCGACCGTCCTGCTTCGCGTAGACCCGGGCGTTGGCCGTGTCGATTGCCGGCAACTCCGACTCGAGAAGGTGATCTTCGACCTCCAGGCCCACCCGCCCCCGGTGCAGGACGTAGAGCGAGTCCTGATCCTCGCCGTCCGGCGACGCGGCGATCCGTTCCAGGGTGATCTCGGAGTCGTAGTCCAGCGCCAGGATCGAACGGTCCGACATGAGGACGGCGAGCCGCGCGTTCGGCGCCGTCCAGATCCGGTCGCCCCGCAGAATCGGCAGGTGGAGTTCAAGTTCGCTCCGCGCGCCGGAACGGGACGCGAACAGGGTGGCGTCTCCATCCAGCGCGCCGACGAAACTGTAGACGCCGGCGAGTCCATCCGTGTCTTCCTGGCCCGGGGTGTTCGCCGCCCCGGCGCCGGACGCGGCAAGGACCATCGGAAGCGCGAGGATGCTGATCGGAAGCGGATGTCTCATCGCACAGTCCCCCTGAGGATCGAGGCTAAGGGAAGCTACCACCTCTGGCTTCGAGCAAACCGCGTGCCAGGCAGGCGGGTCCGGTTCGTCTAAAGCAGTCCGACGGTTCGCCTCCCGGCGCGACTCAAGCGGAACACGCCTGTCACCTCCAGGGGACGGTCGGGTCGTAGCCGGCGCCTTCCCGTATGATCCCACGAGTCCTTGCGTCGGCCGCGTAGCGCATGCCCGTTCTCCCCATTCGTCAATACCCGGATCCGGTACTCCGGGTGCGATGCGTGCCTGTCGAGGACTTCGGCCTCGACCTGAAACGCCTGGTCGAGGACATGATCCAGACGATGCACGACGCTCCCGGAGTCGGCCTCGCGGCGCCGCAGGTCGGCGTCGAATTGCGGGTCGCGGTGGTGGACGCCACGGCGGGGATGGATCCGGAGGCGGTCCGGGTGCTCGTGAACCCGGAGATCCTCGATGCCGCGGGCGTCGATACGGATACGGAAGGTTGTCTGTCGATTCCCGACTTCACGGAGCAGGTCACACGCCCCGCTTCCGTCCGCGTCGCCGCCCGCGACCTGGAGGGGGAGGCGTACGAAATCGACGCGGACGAGCTCGAAGCGAGGGCGATACAGCACGAGCTGGACCACCTGGACGGCATCCTGTTCGTCGATCGCCTCCGGGGGTTGCGCCGGCAGCGGGCCAGGAGCTTCCTGCGCCGCCTGCGGTCACCTGAACCCGCCGTCGCCGGCGGCAACTGAGAACCTCCTCTTCCGCCGCGATCGGTGCGCGTTCCGATGGCAGCGACGGTGCTCGTCACGATGGGCCTGTGCGCCTGCGAGAGCGGGGGAGGGAGTCCGACCGCTCCGGTGAGCCCGGTCACGACCAGGGGAGTCATCTTCTCGCCAGCAGTGCCAGGTGACGCCGCGATCGCCCTTCGCGGCACCGCCAGCGGGTCGACGCTCGAGATCGAGGTCTACGCCGTCGGCGTCGACGACCTCTACGGACTGAGCTTCGAGCTCCGGTTTCCTGCGGACCTGCTGCGCTACGAGGGTCATGTCCGCGGCGTCTTCCCGAGCGTGGAGGCGACGGAGGCGGCAGCGGGCCGACTCCTCGTGGGCGCCACGCACCTCGGACCGGTTGCCGGCCTGTCGGGTGGCGGGTCCATCGCCATCGTTCGCTTTACTGCCATCGCCAACGGCAGCGGCCGATTCGACTTCAGCGGTGAGGAGGCCCTCGACAGTTTCGGCGACCGGCTGGGCCTGAACTGGCACGGAGGAACGGTCTCGGTCGACCTCTGAAGCCGATCTCCGAGCCGGCGACATCGACGTCTGGACCCGAGTCGACACGCGTTGCTACTGTCGCTCCTTCACGCCGGACTGCCCCCGGTTGCGATGAAGCCAGTGAAGCTTTTCAACTCCCTCGGACGGCGCCTGCAGGAACTTGAGCCGCTCGAGCCCGGCCATGTTCGTCTCTACACCTGCGGCCCGACGGTCTACGACCGGGTACACATCGGCAACCTGCGGACGTTCATCTTCGAGGACATCCTGCGCCGCACGCTGCGGTTCTTCGGCTACCGGGTCACCCAGGCGATGAACCTCACGGATGTCGAGGACAAGATCATTGCTGCGGCCGGCGAGGCGAATGTCGACATCGGGAGCTTCACGGCGCCACACGTCGCGTCATTCTTCGAGGACCTGGCAACCCTTCGCATCGAACCGGTGGAGCACTATCCCCGGGCGACCGAGCACGTGGCCGAGATGATCACCATGATCGAGCGGCTGCTGGAGGCCGGCTACGCCTACCGGGCCGACGATTCCGTCTTCTTCCGGATCGCCGCCGACGAGGACTACGGAAAGCTCTCGGGGATCGATCTCGACCAGGTGCGGCGGGGCCAGCGTGTGCAGAGTGACGAGTACGGCAAGGAGGATGCGCGCGACTTTGTTCTCTGGAAGGGGGCGAAGGAGGGCGAGCCCGAGTGGCCATCGCCCTGGGGTCCGGGACGTCCGGGATGGCACATCGAGTGCTCGGCGATGAGCCAGAAGTACCTGGGAACCACCTTCGACATCCACTGCGGCGGCGTGGACAACCTGTTTCCCCACCACGAGAACGAGATCGCCCAGAGCGAGTCGGCCAACGACAGTCCGCAGGCGCGCTACTGGCTCCACTCGGAGCACCTGACGGTGGACGGCGAGAAGATGTCCAAGTCCCTCGGCAACTGCTACAACTTGGGCGACCTTCTCGACCTCGGCCTTTCCGCCCGGTCGATCCGCTATCTGCTCGCGTCGGTGCACTACCGGCAGCAGCTCGACTTCACGTTCGACAAGCTGGCGGAGGCCGACCGGGCGCTGAAGCGGATCGACGACATGCGCTTCAGGCTCGCTCACGAGGCGGAGCAGGAGAGCGATCCGGCTCCGCTGGACCGGGCCGCCAGCGACTTCGAGAACGCCTTCGCGGCGGCGCTCGCCGACGACCTGAACACGGCTGCCGCGCTGGGCGCGGTCTTCACGTTCGTGCACCACGTGAACGGGTTCATCGACCATGGCCTGCCAGCCGGCGGCAGGGCTCGTGTCGAGGCTTCGCTCGAGCGGGCCGACCAGGTCCTGGCCGTGCTCGACGCCGGGGCCTGGGCCGAGTCCGGGGAAGCCGAGGGCTCGCTGAGCGACGCCGAGATCGACGCCCTCGTCGAGGCCAGGAGTGAGGCGCGGGCCAGCCGCGACTTCGCCGCCGCGGACCGGATCCGCGACCAACTGAGCGAGGCCGGAGTGGTGGTGGAGGACGCACCGGGCGGCAGTCGCTGGAAGCGATCCTGAGCGCAGCGGGAACCGTGTGCGCTCGCAGGGGATCGCCGCCGCGCCTGAGCGGTGCGGAGGCTGAGCGGGCCGCTGCCGAGCTGCTCCAGGCCCGAGGCCACCGGATTCTGGAACGGAACTACAAGTCGCAGGTCGGGGAACTCGACCTGATCACGATGGACGGCGACACGCTCTGCTTCGTGGAGGTCAAGGCCCGTTTCGACCACCGATTCGGGGGCGCCGCCGCTGCCGTGGATCGTCGCAAGCGGGGCCGCCTGGTTCGAGCCGCGGAGGCCTTCCTGTGCCAGCCGGAGCAGTCGGCATTCCGGCGAAGCCCCTGTCGCTTCGACGTCGTGACGGCAACCTGGGCGGAGGAAGAAGGTGACTGGACCTTCACGCACTACGCCGACGCGTTCACGGTCGACGACGCCGGGCGCCGGAGCTGGCTCTGACCGGCGCTCCTGCCCGCGGAGTGAGTTGACACTGTCCAGAGGAGGACCGTATTCTCGCGAATCAGGGCCTGCCGGTTGCACGGCCGGGTTCGCTCGGGCGCGGGAATAGCTCAGTGGTAGAGCACAACCTTGCCAAGGTTGGGGTCGCGGGTTCGAATCCCGTTTCCCGCTCCATGCGATCCAAGCGGCCTGAAACCGGTAGCGAGGTCCCCCCCGAGGCGACGTGGCCAAGTGGTAAGGCGAGGGTCTGCAAAACCCTTATTCGCCGGTTCGAATCCGGCCGTCGCCTCCAGACTCTCGACTCGCAGCGCAAGGGCCGGAGTGGCGGAACGGCAGACGCAGAGGACTTAAAATCCTCCGTCCCTCGTGGACATGCGGGTTCAAATCCCGCCTCCGGCACCACCAGCTACCAGGCCACGGCGTCCTCTGCGAGGACTTGCTGTGCTGTTTTCTCCTCCGCCCCTCTGAGGGCGTGCGGGTTCAAATCCCGCCTCCGGCACCACGGTCTTCAGCCGAACGGGTTCCCTGCCTGCCAGAAACTGGTACTCTCCCGGTCCGAAATGGATCGAACCCTGGCCGACGTGGCCGACGCCAGCGACGGGCGGTTGCTTGAGATCGCCGAGGTAACCGGCACCGACGGCGACAGCAGACGACTCCGGGAGATCGGCTTCTGCGCCGGCGCGCCGGTTCGGTTCATCCGCCGGGCGCCGCTCGGCGACCCCGCGATGTACGAGCTTCGCGGCGCGCTCCTCAGTCTGCGCCGCAGCGAGGCGCGCCGGATCCGGGTCCATCGGGCAGGTGCGTGACGACGCTGGTCCGTTTGCGGCCGACCACGCCGCCGAAGCGGCCCGGGCGTCTCGCGATCCTGGGAGCGCCGAACTCGGGCAAGACGACCCTGTTCAACGCCCTCACCGGGCATCGCGCCAAGGCGGGAAACTACCCGGGGGTCACGGTCGACCGTCGCGAGGGCGACCTCCAGCGAAGGTTCGGCGCGGACGATGTCCGGCTGATCGACCTGCCCGGCGTCTACAGCCTGGAGCCGCAGTCGGAAGACGAGACGGTCGCGGTGCGGGTGCTCGAGGGTGGTTTCGGCGAGCCGGCCCCGGACGGCGTGGTGGTCGTCGTGGACGCCACGACGATCGAACGTGGCTTGCCGCTGCTGGCCGAAGCAGCCGCCCTGGGCTTGCCGGTCTGTGTCGCCCTGACGATGATCGACGAACTGAAGGCGCGGCACGGCGAGATCGATCCGGCGGAACTCGAACAGGAACTCGGCGTGCCGGTGCTTGGAGTGGTCGGCAACCGCGGCCTCGGGATCGACGATCTCGGCGCGCTGGTCAGCGCGGCCTGGGACTGGACCGGGAGCCCCAGCCTGTCCCGGGGCGCGGAGGCGAAAACGCCGGAGGACCGGTTCGCCTGGGCGCGCGCGGTCCTGGGCGCCTGCCGGCGGCAGGCTCCGGAACCGAATCGCTGGACCCGGCGGCTGGACCGTTTCCTGCTTCACCCGGTCATCGGTTCCGCCGTCTTTCTGACCTTCGTGGCGTTCTTCTTCCAGGCCATCTTCACCTGGGCCACGCCCGCCATGGACTTCCTGTCCGGGCTCATGGACGGCCTGGCCGATCAGGTCCTGGTGGCGTTGCCGGACACGGCGGTCACCCGCCTCGTGGCCGACGGCGTGATCCGCGGAGTCGGCGCGGTGATCGTCTTCCTGCCCCAGATCGTGCTCCTCTTCACGGTCATCCTGTTCCTGGAGGCATGCGGCTACATGGCCCGGGCCGCGTTCGTCGTGGACCGCGTGATGGGCTGGGTCGGGCTGGAGGGCCGCTGCTTCATCGCCCTCCTGTCGTCCTACGCCTGTGCAGTGCCCGGCATCATGGCGACCCGGACGATCCCGTCGCCGCGCGATCGACTGACCACGATCCTCGTTGCTCCGTTCGCGACCTGCTCGGCCCGGCTGCCCGTTTACCTCCTGCTGATCGCCGCCTTCATTCCGGCCGATCCGGTTCTTGGTCCCTTTACCTGGCAGGGACTGACGCTGATGGGTCTCTACTTCCTGGGCACCGGCGCCGCGTTGCTCTCGGCGGCCGTGTTCAAGCGCGGTCTCCTGCGCGGCGCCTCTCTGCCGTTCTACCTGGAACTGCCGCCGTACCGGTTGCCGCGACCCAGCGACATCGCCCTCGGCGTCTGGGACCGGGCGAAGCTGTTCCTGCGCCGCGCGGGCACGATCATCCTCGCCGTCAGCGTCGTTCTCTGGTTTCTGCTCAACCTGCCGCGGCGTCCGGTCGACCCTGAGCTCTCCGTCGTCGAGAACCAGCGGCTGGTTCTCGAAGGGAGCTACGCGGCTTCCGCCGGGCGGCTGCTGGAGCCCGTCTTCGCGCCCATGGACTTCGACTGGCGAATCAACGTGGGTCTGGTCGCCTCGCAGGCCGCCCGCGAGGTGATGGTCGCCACCCTGGCCCAGATCTACGCCCAGGAGGGACAGGACGAGGAGGGCCTCGGCGTCCTGCTCTCCGGCAGCGGCGAAAGCGGGAGCGCGCCGCTCCTGTCCCGGGCTTCGGCGCTCGCCCTCCTGGTCTACTTCGCCTTCGCGATGCAGTGCATGTCGACGCTGGCCGTGATCCGCCGCGAAACCGGGGGCTGGCGATGGCCCGCCTTCACGTTCGCTTACATGAACGGCCTGGCCTGGCTGAGCGCCTGGCTGACCTTCGTCCTCGCCTCGGCAGCCGGCGCCTGACTCTCGATCAGGCGCCGACGAACCGCGGTGGGCGCCGCTCCGTCATGGCGCGCACCCCTTCCGCGAAGTCCGCGGTCTGCCGTAGCCGGTTCTGTTCCGCCTTTTCGTGGTCCGTTGCGCTGCGGATCTCGGCCGCCAGCCGTCCCCGCATCATCTCCCGGATCGAGCGCACCGCGAGCGGCGCCGAGACTGCGATTTCCCGGGCAAGCTCCCGTGCGCGCGTGCGTACCTGGTCCAGCGGCACGAGATCGTCGCAGAGGCCGATCCGGAGCGCCTCCTCGCCCTTGACCCGGCGGCCGGTGTAGAACATCTCCATCGCCCGCTGGCGGCCCACCAGGCGCGGCAACGTGACCGTCAGCCCGAAACCCTGAACGAAGCCTAGGCGAGCAAAGTTGGCCGAGAATCGGGCCTCGGGGCAGGCGACCCGGAAGTCCGGCATCAGTGCCAGGCCCAGACCGCCACCGATGGCCGCACCCTGGACCGCGGCCACGATCGGGGTCCTGGTGTCGAACAGGCGAACCGCCTCGTCGTAGAGGTGGCGCTCGCCGCCGTCACCCGTCGCGTCCCGGCGCGCGTTCAGGTTCGCCCCGGCACAGAAGTGCTTGCCCTCCGAGCAGAGCACGGCCGCGCGGCAGTCGTCCCGTTCGTCCAGTTCCCCGATAGCCGTAGCCAGTTCGCCGATCAGGTCGAGATCGAAGAAGTTGTTGGGCGGCCTGTGGATCTCGATCTCGGCGACCATGTCGTCACCGATCACCACCGTCACCTCGCCGTTGCCCGCACTGCCATCGCTCATCTCGCGCCTCGCTTCCTGATTACTGAGGCCGTGGACTTTATCCGCCCGGAACCGGCGCGGCAGTGCCCTGGCCCCGGTAGTCCCCGAACAGCATCTCGACGCCGAAACGCAGAATGGGTACGGAGTCCCTGGACAGACCGGGTTCCTCGCGACGCCAGGCCAGGGCGGGACCGATCTCCAGGAAGAGCCACTCCCGGAGAATCTGCTGCCGGTAGATGAACCGCACGAAGTAGTTCTCGACGAGGACCGGCGCCCCCGTCTCGCCGTTGGCGCCGACCTGGTGCGCGAGGGCACGGCGGCGGCCCAGCCGGTGGTAGTAGCTCAGCTCGCTGAACCAGTCGACTCCCCTGGTGATGTCCGAGAACTTCCCGGCGCCGCGCCATCTCAGCATGGAACCGGTCGGGAAGGCGTGCTCGTAGTCGATCCGGGTCGCCAGCCCCCAACCGTCTTCCCGCTCCCAGAACAACGTGTGCCGGAAGCGGACGAGGTCGGTTTCCGACAGGAAGGAACGGTGCTTGTAGCGGGCGCGGACCCAAGGCTCGACCGGAAAGTTGAAGTTCATGCCGAGATCGAAGTCCAGGTCCCCGTTGCGGCCCGAGATCGGCCGGTAACCGAGTCCCACCAGCCACTCGTCGTCTTCCGGGTCGAACATCCGGGGCAGGGAGGTCGCGCCTCGTCGCTGGACGTCCTCCAGGACATCCTCCCGGTCGTCGCGACCGATGAAGGCGTTGAGACGCCGCTCCATGTTCGGGAAGTGGAGGCGGGCGCGAAAGCTCAGCTCCTCCTCGAACCCGTAGTGCTCGTCCCAGACCACTCCGACGAGGGCGCGCCCGTAGGTCGCTTCCAGTTCCTCGTCGAGTCGGTAGTCGCCGAACAGGTGGTCGAACCACAGGGCCGTTTCACACGCGGTTCGGTGGAGGCGGCGGTTCAGCCAGTCGATCCACGAACGTCCCTCGAGATACTCGGAAGCGCAGGGGTCGGTCTCTTCGCCGTCGGCCTTCGTGTCCTCGGCCTCAGTGCCGGTCCGGGGGTTGTCCTCCTGCTCCTGGGCGGCGGCGGCGGCGCAGGCCAGCAGACCCAGACAGGCAAGCGTGGGGCAGGCGAGTGACGCGAACGGAGAAGCACGTTGGTCCATGGACTTTGGGGCAGCCGGCGGCGACGCCCGGACACGGTTTCGGCGCCGCCTCATCTTGGCACGGCTCACGAAATCCGCAGCTTTGCCGCGGCGGCTTGCGGAGGCTGCCGCGGCGCTAGGCTAGGGCTCCGGAGGAGACGTGCGCGCACCCGTCGAGGATACCCACAGTCTGCCGCATAGCGAGGAGTCGGAGCGTGCGGTGCTGGCCGCGATCCTGCTCGACGCTGAACGGCATCTTGCCCCTACGTCGAGCCGGCTGAAGCCCGAGGACTACTACTTCGAGCGCCACAGGCTGCTGTACGAAGCGATGCTGGCGCTTCAGGAAGCAGAGAGCCCGATCGACTTGCGTACGATTCAGGCCCGGCTGGAGCAACGCGGCGAGTTCGAGTCGGCCGGGGGCGTGGCCTATCTCGCCACGCTCGAAGTGGACCTGCCAGATCTCGGCCGGGTGGACGCCTACGTCGAGATCATCAAGGAGCGGGCTCTGAGGCGACGCCTCCTCGACGCCTGTACGAGGATCTACACCAAGGCTCTCGATGGCGGTCTGGAGGCCCAGGAGGCCCTGGCCGAAGCCGAGCGCCAGGTCCTGGACCTCAGCGACGACGCAGTCTCGCGCTCGTTCGTTCCCCTCGGGGAGATCTACGACACGACACTCGAGCAACTCGAACAGCTCGGGAAGCGAGGGGCAGGCGAGTTGGCCGGCTTGCCAACGGGCTTCGTCGACCTCGATCGGATGACGCACGGTCTCCAGCCGGGGAACCTGGTCATCGTCGCCGGCCGTCCCGGGATGGGAAAGACGAGCCTGGCACTGAACATGGCCGTCCACGTCGCTCAGGAGGAGAAGAAGGTCGCCGGCTTCTTTTCACTCGAGATGAGCCAGCGCGAGATCGCCATGCGGGTGCTTTGCTCGCGGACCGACATCCCGTTTCACAAACTGCGCGGCGGCCGCCTGTCCGGTGCGGACTGGAAGCGCCTCCTTCAGGCAAGGAAGGAGAGTGAGAACACCCGTCTGTTCGTCGACGACTCCGCCAATCCATCGCTGCTGGAGGTCGCCTCGAAGGCGCGCCGGCTCAAAGGACAGGGCGGACTCGAACTGGTTGTAGTCGACTACCTGCAACTGATGAACGCCGGGGGGCGGTACGAGAACCGGAACCTGGAGATCGGAGCCATCACCCGGGGCCTGAAGCAACTGGCCAAGGAACTCGAAGTGCCGGTGGTGGCCCTGTCCCAGCTTTCACGGCTGCCCGAACGACGGGGTAAGGACCACCGGCCGCAACTTGCCGACCTGCGCGAGTCGGGGAACATCGAGCAGGATGCCGACATCGTCATGTTCGTCTACCGCGAGGAGGTCTATGAACCGGACAATCTCGAGGTGGAAGGGATGGCCGAACTGATCATCGCCAAGCACCGCAACGGCGAAACCGGATCAGTACAGCTCGTCTTTCTCGGGGATACGACCACATTCCGCAGTTACGACGCGTACCACACGCCGCCGGAGAGGCCCAACTGAGTTCCCGCCGAAGTGCGCGGGTCGAGATCGACCTGGACGCCCTGGCACACAACCTGCGCGCGGTGCGGCGGTCGGTCGGGCAGGCGGCCGCCTACGGAGTCGTCAAGGCGGACGCCTACGGCCACGGCGCGACGGCTGTGGCACTGGAACTCGAGAGGCTCGGCATCGACGGCCTGGCGGTGGCGCGCGCCACCGAACTCGAGGAACTCCGCCGCGCCGGGTACGGCGGTCGCCTCCTGCTGCTCGGCGGTCCGGAATCGGCCGAGGATCTGGATCGCGCCATTCGCTGGACTGCAACGCCGGTGCTCACCCGGCTCGGCCAACTGGCCGCCTGGAGCGGCTGGCTGCCCCGGAGCGGGGTTGGCGCCGGGCTGACACTTGAGGTCGTCGTCGAGGTAGACACGGGCATGAGCCGCTCGGGCCTCGACCTGAGTGACTGGCCGGCGGCGCTGGACGACCTGCGTGGCGCGCCCGAGTTCCGGTTGGCGGGCCTGATGTCGCATCTGGCCGAGTCCGAGCAGGTTGAGAGCTCCTTCACCGGAGAACAGGAACGCCGGTTCGCTGCCGCCGCCGAACTCCTCGACCCGAGCGAGCGCCTTTCGGCGCCGGCACACCTCGCGAACTCGTCCGCGGCGCTGCGGCGGGCTTCTGCGCGCTGGACCGCGGTGCGGGTCGGCGGCGCGCTCTACGGGCTCGATCTGGCGACGCTGGTCGACGGCTCGGCAGGCGCGGGCCTACGGCCCGTCATGAGCGTCAAGGCGCCGATCGTCGACGTGAGGCACGTACCGGCCGGTGCCGGCGTGGGCTACCGGCGCACCTGGCGAGCCCCCGAAGCGGCCAGGATCGCTCTGGTCCGGGTCGGCTATGGAGACGGATTCAGTACCGGCTTCGGCGGCGGCGAAGTCCTGGTCAGGGAAGAGCGTTGCCGGATTGTCGGCCAGATCAGCATGGATTCGCTGACCGTCGACATCACCCGGGTTCCGGCCGCCGCGATCGGGGACGAGTGCGTTCTTCTGGGAGAACAGCGAGAGCAGCGGATCGGAGTCGGCGAGCTGGCTGGCCGGGCCGGCATCGCAGCCTACGAAGTCTGGTGCGGTCTGGGGCTCCGCCTGCCGCGCCGCATGGTCAATCGCGGCAACGGCGAGTCGGTCGCCTAGAGGGCCGGTTCGCGGCCAGTGACCCGGCGGAAGGCGTCGAGATAGCGCTCCCTCGTCTCGTTGACGACCTCCGGCGTCAGTTCCGGCGGAGGAGAGGCCTTGTCCCAGCCGGTCCCGGCGACCCAGTCACGGACCGGCTGCTTGTCGAACGAGACGGGTTCGGTGCCGGGGCTCCACTGGGCGGCGTCCCAGTAGCGTGACGAATCCGGAGTGAGCACTTCGTCGATCAGGATCAGGCGGCCTTCGACGAGCCCGAACTCGAACTTCGTGTCAGCGAGGATCAGGCCGCGGCCGGCGGCCAGTTTCCGACCCCGGTTGAAGAGCTCGAGCGTCACCCGCCGGAGAGTCGCCGCCATCTCGTCGCCGACGCCTGCGACCAGCGTGTCGTAGTCGATGTTTTCGTCGTGGCCTTCCTCTGCCTTCGTCGCCGGGGTGAAGATCGCGTCGTCCAGTTGGGCGGCCCGCACCATTCCGGGCGGCAGGTCGTGGCCACAGGCGCGTCCCGTCTCCTGGTACTCCCGGAACGCACTGCCGGCGAGGTAGGCCCTGGCCACGCACTCGTAGGGCACGACTTTCGCTTTCCTCACCAGGACCGACCGGCCCTCCAGATAGCCCGCGTGCGGCTGCAAGTCGGCGGGGAAGTCGCGCACATCGGTCTCGATCAGGTGATTCGGGATGACGTCGCCGAGCCGCTCGAACCAGAAGTTCGTCAACTGGTTCAGCACCTTCCCCTTGTCCGGAATCTCCGGAGAGAGGACGAAGTCGTAGGCGGATACGCGGTCGCTGGCTACCAGCAGCAGCCGGTCGTCGAGGTCGTAGATGTCGCGAACCTTGCCGCGGCGGGGCTCCGGAAGGCCTTCGAGGACGTTCATGGCGACGGGAATGTAGCATGGCGTTCACCGGCAGAAGGAGGCCCGGAACGATGCGCACGGGAGGGCAGAAGAGAGCCGCCGCCCAGTCGGTTGGAGCGCCTCGGGCGTGAGGTACGACCTCGCGACATTCCGCGGAGATCTGTTCGGAGCGCTGACAGCTACCGTGGTAGCCCTGCCGGTCGCGCTGGCGCTCGGTGTCGCGTCGGGCATGGGAGCCGTGGCGGGCTTGCATGGCGCCATAGCCGTCGGGTTCTTCGCCGCGGTGTTCGGCGGCACGCGGTCCCAGATCTCGGGGCCCACGGCGCCCATGACCGTCGCCATGACGGTCATCCTCACGACCCATGCATCCAACCTCACGGAGGCGCTGACCGTCGTCGTCCTCGGCGGCCTGCTCCAGATGCTCCTGGGCCTGGCGAGAATCGGCCGCTTCGTCGTGTACACGCCCTACGTCGTCGTCTCCGGATTCATGTCCGGGATCGGCGTCATCGTCATCCTGATCCAGGTCCTGCCGTTCCTCGGCGCGTCGCCCGCGGCGGGTGGAGCACTCGGAGCCGTTCGCGCCATTCCGGAAGCGGCAGCCGGTGCGAACCTGAACGCCGTCGCCATCGGCGCCGTCACCCTGGCGGCCGGCTTCTTGTGGCCACGCCGGCTCTCGCGCTACCTCCCGGGGCCCCTGCTCGCCCTCCTTCTCGGCTCCGCGGTGGGCATCCTCTGGCTGAGCGGCGCTCCGACGCTCGGTCACGTGCCTACAGGTCTGCCGACGCTCAAGATCGGGTTGCCGAGCGCGGGCTTCCTGGTGCAGGCGTTCCAACCGGCTCTCATTCTCGCGTTGCTGGGGTCGGTCGACAGCCTCCTGACGTCCCTGGTGGCGGACTCGCTGACCGGCACACGCCACAACCCCAACCGCGAACTGGTCGGCCAGGGCATCGGCAACATGATCTCCGGCCTGGTCGGCGGGCTGCCGGGAGCCGGCGCCACGATGGGCACGGTCGTGAACATCCGCGCCGGCGGCTCGACGCCGGTGTCCGGCGCCCTGCGGGCGATCTTCCTCCTGCTCCTCGTTCTGGGGCTCGGGCCGCTCGTCGAACCGGTTCCGCACGCCGTTCTGGCGGCGATCATGATGAAGGTGGGGTGGGACATCATCGACTGGCCGATGCTCGGCCGCGTCCACCGGATTCGCCGGGAGCATCTCTTCGTCATGTTGTTGACGTTGGGTCTGACGGTCTTCGTGGACCTGGTCACGGCGGTTGCCGTGGGTCTGATCGCGGCGGGGATGGTGCATGCGCGGCGTCTGGAGGGGCTCGAACTCGACAGTGTGATCTCGGTGCCGCTCCTCGACCGGACGTTCGTCAGCGACGGCGAGGAGCGAGCCAATGTCGATCCCTACTCGGCACGCGTCGGCCTGGTAGCGCTCAAGGGGACCCTCACGGTCGCCTCCTCGAACAAGCTGTCGACGGTGATTGGCGGGGACATCAAGGACCACGAGGTCGTGATCTTCGACTTCTCGGACGCGATCTACCTCGACGACAGCGCGGCAATGGTGATCCAGCGGCTCCTGAACGTGGCCGAGGAAGAGAAGACGGACGTCGTCGTCAGCGGTCTCACAGGCTCGGTCGCGAGAACCCTCCGGACGCTCGACATTCTCCGCGATCTTCCCCCGGACAGGCAGGTCGGCACGCTCGAGGAAGCGCGCCGCATCGCGGTCGAGCTGGTCGACGGCTGACGGCCGCCGAACGCCCTCGGGGCGGCGCCTCCGAGGGTCTCGTCCGGGCATCGCTTAGGCTTGCCCGCCGGCGCGCCAGACCGGCGCGCCGGGACGATCCGGCGTAGGGTTGCTGAAACAACCACGCGCCTCCCGCGTCAAAGAGGAAAGACACGACGCGCCGTGCCAGTTGCGGTCCGGGCGCCGTCGAAGGAAGGACACAGCCCGATGAACCTGTTCCCAAAGCAGAGCGTCCGCAGATCCGCGGCGCCGATCATCGCTTTCTGCACCGTCCTCGTTCTGGCAGGGGCCTGGGGCACCCCGGCGGCGGGGCAGGTGCAGGTCGGTTCGACCTGGATCACCCAGCCGATCTCACCCGATCTCGATATCGCCGATGGACAGCTCCGGCTTGAGCTGGACCAGGCGATCGCGATCGCCCTGCAGAACAACCTCGGACTGCTGGTTCAGCGCTACCAGCGTTCCCAGTCGCTGTTCCAGGTCAACCAGGCGTACGGCATCTACGACACGGTGCTCGGGATCAACACCAGCGTCAACAGCAACAGTCAGCCTTCGGCCTCGCAGCTCGACGGCGCCCTGGTCACCGAGAACGAGACGATCGCCGCGAACGTCGAACTCCAGCAGCCGGTTTCCTCGGGCGGCACCTTCTCGATCAACTGGCAGAACAGCCGGTTCTCCTCGAACTCCCGGTTCTCGGACATCAACCCGAGCCTGCGGTCCAGCCTGCAGTTCGCCTTCGACCAGCCGTTGCTGCGCAACCGCGGCAAGAGGATCACGGAGCGGAACCTCGCGGTCGCGTCGCTGAACAGCGACATCAGCATGGGCGATCTGGAAGTCCAGGTGATCGACACGGTGCAGACCGTGGCCAACGGCTACTGGGCCCTGGTCGAGGCTCTCGAGCAGTTGAAGGTGGCCGAGGAGAGTCTGGCCCTGGCCCGCGAGCTGCACGAGATGAACCGCATCCAGATCGAAGTGGGAACGCTGGCGCCGCTGGAGCTCGTTCAGAGCGAGGCCGGCATCGCGACCCGCGAGGAAGAGATCATCCGGGCGCAGGCCCTGATCCAGGACGCGGCGGATGAACTGCGGCGGCTGCTGAACCTGGACGAGCGTTCTCTCTGGGACCTGGAAATCGTGCCGACGACGTCTCCCGAGATCTCTCGGGTCGCGATCGACCTGGAGGCGTCGCTCAGTTCGGCGCTCAACAAGCGGGTGGAAATCGATCGCCAGGAGTTGCAGATCGAGTCGCTGGAGATCGACTCCGTGTTTCTGCGCAACCAGCGCAAGCCCGACCTGAACCTGAGTGTGAGTTACGGGCGGAACGCCCTGGGCGGGGACCGGACCGTCTGCGAGCGCCCCGGACCGCCGAGCATCGCGGACCTCTTCGAGCCCTGCCCGGAGGAGTTCATCCGGGTCGATTCGCTGGACTTCCTGTCGACGCTCGGCCAGTTCTACGACGGGATTCTGGGCCAGGTCTTCGAGGGCTGGACCGTCGGCCTGAACCTGTCGAAGCCGCTCCAGAACCGTTCGGCGCGGGCGCAGAGCCGGATCGCGGACCTGGCGCTCGACCAGGGCCGGCTGGAGCTCCAGGACCTGATGCTGACCATCCGCACGGAGGTGCGGACGGCTGCCCGTGGCGTGGAGACCGCGGGCAAGCAGATCGACTCGGCCAGGGTGTCGAGGGAACTGGCGGAGAAGAACCTGGACGCGGCTCAGAAGCGCTACGAGAACGGGCTGTGGACCAGCTTCCAGGTGCTCGAGATCCAGGAGGACCTGACCGCGGCCCGTACCCGAGAAGTGGAGGCGATCACGAACTACCGGCGCGCGCTACTGGCCTACTTCCGCGCGATCGGCGTGCTGCTCGACCAGGAGGGCATCGAACTCGTCGACGACGCCGACGCCGATAGCTAGCAGTGGTGCCGGAGGTGGGAGTCGAACCCACACGCCCTTGCGGGCGCAGGGATACTGCGAGTCCCCGCAGGGGACGCGTTCCGCGGGAGTCTGTGGTGCCGGAGGTGGGAGTCGAACCCACACGCCCTTGCGGGCGGGGGATTTTGAGTCCCCTGCGTCTGCCATTCCGCCACTCCGGCACGAACTCCGCGAGCAAAACGCTCGCGCGGAGAAGGTGACGGACAGTAACAGCACCGCCGTCCCGGTTCCAGCCGGAAGGCGCCAAACTCAGCGTTGTCAGTAACTTAGGGCAAACGCCTCGAAAACGGCGGAAACGGGGCGGGAACGACTTGACGATTCGGCCTTCGGAGGCTACAATGCGCGACCGTTAAGTACGTGATTTTCTGTAACTTAGGCACAGGGCGTCAGACAAGCAACTCGCGGCCGATCCCGGCAAACAACTCGCGGCCGATCCCGGAAGGGAAGCCTGCGTTCCGGCGATCCTGCCGAAGTGTGCACCTGCCACCGGTTTGAAGGGAGATCAGAGTGTTCCGAGTGGGTGAAAAGGTCGTGTACCCCAACCACGGGGTGAGTGTAGTAGAGCGGATCGCGGTGAGCGCACCGGATGGCGGTGAGAAGCAGACCTACTTCCACCTCCGCCTGCTGGCGAACGACTCCAAGGTGATGGTTCCCGAAGAGAACCTGGATCGCGTCGGCCTCCGACGTCTGGCCAAGGAACGGGAGATCAAGGACCTGCTCGCACTGATCGAGGACGGCAACATCGACGTCTACAAGGACTGGAAGGGTCGCTACAAGCAGAACCTGGACAAGATGCGAACCGGTGAGTTGACCGACGCTGCCGAGGTTCTCAAGAACCTCCGTCTCGTGAGTCAGAAGAAGAGCCTCTCGTTTCGCGAGAAGAAGATGTACGAGAAGGCCAGGTACTTCATCGTGAGCGAGGTGCTCCACGTCCGTGATATCAGCGAAGAGAGCGCCGAGGAACTGGTCGAGAAGGCGCTTGCCACCAGCCTGGACAAGATCTCCAAGGCCAAGGCGAGCTGAGGCCACGCGGCTGCCGCGGTCTCCGTTCCTGATACCTGACCAGGGCAGGTCCGATCAGAAGCCCGGCCCTCATCCCGAAAGCCGCCACGGGTTTGCGACACGGTGACCCGGCTCCTCGTCATTCTGATCGCCATCCTCCTGGCATGGATGTGGATCGCGCGAATGATCCGCGGAATACTGCGAGGAACGCCGCGCAGCCGGCCCGCGACGACATCGGACCGCGACCGGCCGAAGGCCCTGCTCCGATGTCGGCGGTGCGGAGTCCACGTCCCGGAAGCCCAGTTGACGGCCGGCGTGTGCGGAAGTTGCCTGAATGAGGACCGAACGGCCGACGACTGAGGCGGCCGGGTTCGCTGCCGTCGCGGTCCCTGTGCCGCTCCCCGAACCCCTGACGTATCTGGTGCCGCAGCCCTGGCGAGCGCTCGCCCGGATCGGAGTGCGCGTCCGGGTACCTGTCGGCCGGCGCCGGCTGGTCGGCTGGATCGTCGATCTTCCGGCGGCGCCGCCCGCCGGCCTGGAAGACGAACTGCGATCGATCGAGTCGGTCATCGACTTCGAGCCGACGCTGCCCGCCGACCTGCTGAAACTCGCCGACTTCACGGCCTCCTACTATGCGGCGCCGATCGGGGAAGTGTTGAAGGCCCTGCTGCCGGGAACGCTCCCCGCCTGGGGTGACCGCCGCCTGGAGCTCACCAACCGCGGCGCCCTGGCCGATTGGCACGACCCGAAGGACCGGGCGCTCCAGCAGTTTCTGCTGGAGCGGGGTCGCGTCGCGCTGACCGAACTCTGGGGCCAACTCGGCGACGCCTCTCTCCCGGGCCGGGTTGATCGCTGGCGGGAAGGCGGGCAGCTCCGGGTGCACGAATCGGGCGGGCGGAGCGCTCGCTATCGTCAGGCGGTCGAACTGCCCCCGGGAGACCGGAAGAGCCAACTCGAGCGTTGCGGCCGCTCGCCGGCGGGCAGGGCTGTCGTCGAGTACCTCGCGGCTCTGGGCCGGCCGGCGACCATCCGGGAAGTGCGCGCCGGAGTCGGTTGTTCGGCCGCGGTCGTGCGGCGCCTGGTGACGCTCGACGTTCTCCGTTCCTTTACCCAGATCGAATCACTCGATCTGGCGCGTCACCGCCTGCAGGGAGGCGGAACGACGGCGCCTTTCGAACTGCGGCCCGACCAGGCGGCGGCCGCACGTGAGCTCGTGCGACAGGTCCGTAGCGGTCGTTTCCGGCCCTGCTTCCTGGGTGGCATGACGGGGTCGGGAAAAACGGAGGTGTATCTGCGAGGGGCCGCCGCGGCCCTCCGGGAGGATAGGTCCGTTGTCATCCTCGTACCTGAGATCGCTCTCGTGCCGGCCCTGGCCCGTGCGCTTCGGGAGCGCTTCCACGACCGGGTCGCCATGCTGCACTCCAATCTGGGCAGTGCTGAACGACGCCAGGAGTGGGAGCGGATCCGCGGCGGTGAAGCTCAGGTCGTCGTCGGACCGCGTTCAGCGGTCTTCGCTCCGGTCCGCAACCTGGGTCTGATCGTTGTCGACGAGGAACAGGACGGGGCCTACAAACAGGACACCAGGCCACGCTACAGCGGTCGGGACCTGGCGCTGGTGCGAGCTCAGGCCTCGGCGGCGACTGCACTCCTGGTTTCGGCGACGCCGAGTCTGGAAACCCGGTTGAACGTCGAGCGGGGCCGCTATCGCGAACTCCGGCTGACCGCCCGGGTTGGCGTCGGCGCGCTGCCCGAGGCGGTCCTCGTCGACCTGCGCAAGGAGCCCGGAAATCAACCTCGCCGGCCCGGCGACGTCGCTTTCTCAGGGCTGCTGGTCGACGAGATGCAGAACAGTCTGAAGCGGGGGGACCAGGTCATCCTGCTGCGGAACCGTCGCGGGTACTCGCCGCAACTGCTTTGCCGCGCCTGCGGTGAGAACATGCCGTGTGAAGACTGCGGCCTGCCGAAGAGCTACCACCGCCGTGAAGAACGGCTGATCTGCCACTACTGCGGCGGCCACGCTCCGGTGCCGAGGGTCTGTCCCGAGTGCGGGGAGGATGCGCTGCAACCGGTCGGTGCGGGCACGGAGCGGGTGGAAGAGGAGGTTCGAAAGCGCTTCCCGGCCGCGACCGTGGACGTGCTGGACCGCGATACGACGCGGCGCGTGGGAGGCGCCGCCGCGGTACTCGAGCGGTTTCGCTCCGGGCGCACCGCGATCCTGATCGGCACGCAGATGATCTCCAAGGGACACCACTTCCCGAATGTCGCGCTCGCGGCGGTCCTCACCGCCGACTCCTACCTCGGGTTTCCCGATTTTCGCGCGGCCGAACGGAGCTACGCCCTGCTGACGCAGCTTTCCGGCCGCGCCGGGCGAGGCGAGCGCGCCGGCCGCTTCGTGATTCAGACATACCATCCGGAGCACTACGCGATCCAGGCCGTCCTGAACCAGGACGACGAGGCCTTCGCCAGCCACGAGATGCGCTTTCGCCGGACCTTTCACTACCCACCGTTCACTCGCATGGTCCAGCTTGTCGTGCGCGACCGGAATCGCGACCGGGGCCGATCGCGGATCGAGGAGCTGGCGGCCGCGGCCCGGAAACACGAACTCGCTGCCGGAGTGCGCTTTTCGGGCCCCGCGCCGGCTCCCCTGGAGCGTCTCAAGGGACAATGGCGCTTCCAGTTCCTGATGCGCTCAGCGAGCGGAGCGGACGTAAGGAACCTGGCGAGGGCGGTGGCGCCGGCGCCGGCGACCGACCTGACCGTCGATGTCGATCCCCAGGACCTGATGTGACGGGTCGAGCTGCCGTGGAGGAAGAACGAACGGACGCGGCGGAGTGGCTCGAGAAACCGACGCCCGAGAGCGCCGGGGCGCTAGCGAACGCGGGATACGGTCTGCTGGCGGCGCCGCTTGCCCGGAGGGGGATCAGGAGCCCGTCGGAGGCCGACGCTTTTCTGACGCCCCATCGACGCGACTTGCACGATCCGTTCCTGCTGCACGGCATGGAGGAGGCAGTGGATCGCCTGCTGGCGGCCTGTCGCGACAACCGTACGGTGGCTGTGGTCGGGGACTACGACGTGGATGGCGTGACCGCCTGCGCGCTCCTGACCGCGGTGTTGCGGGCGGTTGGTGCCGAGGTCGTTCCGATCCTCCCGAATCGGCTCACCGAGGGCTATGGCTTCCAGACACTTCAGGTGGAGAAGGCCGATCGAGCCGGCGCCTCCCAGATCGTCACCGTGGACTGCGGAACGACCTCCGCCGATGCGGTGCTCGCGGCGATCGAGCGCGGGATCGAGGTGATCGTGACCGACCACCATGTCGTCGGCAGCGACTTTCCCTCGCAAGCGATCCAGATCAACCCGCTCCAGGATCACTGCGGCTATCCGTTCCGCCACCTCTGCGGAGCCGGACTCGCCTTCAAGCTGGCCCAGGGGGTGCTGCGGCGAAGCGGTCGCGACGAGCCGCTGGCCGCCCTGCTGCGGATCGCGTGCCTGGGCACGATTGCCGACGTGGTGCCGCTGGTGGGGGAGAACCGCGTGATCGCCGCGCTCGGTCTGCGGGCCCTCTCGGAGGCGCGCTCACCGGGACTGCGGGCGCTGATGCGCGTGGCGCGCGTCGCGGGCTCGGTATCGTCGACCGAGGTCGCGTTCCGCCTCGGACCGCGGATCAACGCCGCGGGACGCCTCGCCGATGCCGGCCTTGCACTACGACTGCTCCTGACCAGTGATGCGGCGGAGGCGGACCGTCTTGCCGGCGAGCTCGACACCCTGAACCGCAACCGTCAGGCCGAGGAGCGGCGGGTCGTCAAGCAGGCCACCGAGCTCTTTGCGGATCGTGACCCGTTGCCGGGCATTCTGGTGGGCTGGAGCCACGAGTGGCACCGCGGTGTGGTGGGGATCGCTGCCGGACGCCTCGCCCGCGAGTTTCATCGCCCGGTGATCCTGCTGGGCGTGGACGGCGAAACCGGCACCGGATCGGGCCGGAGCATCCCGCAGCTCGATCTCCACTCGTTCGTGGCCGGCTTTCGGCATCTGACGAGCCGGTTCGGTGGCCATCCCCAGGCGATCGGCCTTTCCGTGGCGGTTTCCGAGTTGCCAGGACTCAGAAGCGCGATGGAGGAGAGCGCCGAGTGGCCGCCCGAGATTCTTGTGCGTCGGCGCGAGTACGAGCTGGCGCTCTCCGCCGAGCAGATCGATACCGGGCTCTACAGGGAACTGGCCAGGCTGGAGCCACACGGTGAAGGGAACCGGCGGCCCCTGATACGCCTCGGTCCGCTCGAACGGGTCGGCCCGCTGCGCGAGTTCGGCGATGACCACCTCAAGCTGCGCGTCCGGGCCGCGCACGGCGGGGGTTCGGAGGCTGGCCGCCCCGTCTGGTTGCTCGGCTGGGGCTGGAAGACGCGGGCGGCCAGGCTCGACGGTTGTTTCGAGGTTCTCGGCGCCCTGGAGTGGGATTCCTACCAGGGCGGTCCCGTCGTGAGACTCGAAGACGCCCGGCCAGCCGGAAACGA
>VXSP01000041.1:0-16495 GCA_009837885.1 Holophagales bacterium
CACCTCCACCCCCTCCGCCCCCTGGCCCCGGAGGCGGCGGAGGAGGCGGAGGAGGCGGAGGCTCGATCGTCCTGCCCGACGGGTAGAGCGCCTTCGCCGCCGCGATGTCGTCGCTGTTCAGCACCGCGCCCTGTCCGTCCGCCACCAGGTACGCGCGCATGAGCGACTGGTCCTGAGGGCTCGGGCAGGTGTTGTCCTGCACTTCCGTCGACGTGCAGGAGTGTCCGATGCCGAGGGAGTGGCCCAGCTCGTGGCCGACGACCTTCTCGAACATCTCGCCCGGGCTCGCCAGCTTGCTGGCCAGCGTCGGCCCGAACCCGTCCTGGGTCACGAAGTCGGTCTCCAGCCACACCACGGAGACCGTCGTGCCGCCGTCCGGAATGAAGTGGGTCGCGTTGCAGTCGAAGGACCAGGTGATGATCGCGGCGGTGCCGCCGCTCGCGTCGAAGGACCCCGAGATGTCGCCGAACGGATCCTCGAACAGCATCTGGTTCTTGCCGTCGTCGGTGCGCGCCGACACGATGTTCGAGGTCTTTCCCGCGCTCGCGAAGTTGATGCCCGTGCCCGAGAGGGCGTTCCAGGCCGCCATGGCGTTCGCCACCTCGGTGAAGCCGCCGCCCGGGATGCCGGCCGAACCCGCGGCGTGGAGCTCGAAGTCCACCGACTCGCCCCGGTCGAACTCTCGCCAGCGGATACGCGGCAGGGGGTTCGTGCTGCACCCCACTTCGTAGAGCTTGTACGGCTGCGCCACCGAGACCACGCCAGGCGCTCCCGCCGCGCCCGGTTCCACGAAGTACTCCGCGGCCGGCTCCAAGCCCCGCGCCCGTTGCCTCAGCCAGCCGCGAAAGTCCGTCGCCGACCGCGGCAACGCGGCACGCCGGCGCTCCTCCGCGAGCGGATCGCCCGGCAGTTCGATCACACCCTCCTCTTCGATCTCGCGCACGAAGAGCCGTCGTCCACCGGACCCGGTCTCGAAGAACATGCCGAGGCCGAGGTCCACCACCTCCCAGGCGCCCGCCTGTCCGGGCGCCAGGAACAGGAGCACCCGGTCGCCCGGCGCCAGCATCCGCACTCCGTGGATGCCCGCCAGCACGCCGTCCGGTGTCTGACCGCCGTACTGCCGAACGACGAGCCGGCCATCGGGAAGCGACCCCTTCAGCACCTCCTCGACGCGAACCAGGTGGTCCGTCTCGATCCGGTCCGGCGACGGCGCCAGCTCCGACGAAATCACCTCGCCGTAGACGACGAGCTCCGACTTCCCGAGCAGGGCCTCGTCCGGCGGCACGACGTACAGCGTCGCCGCGGCCTGAGCGGCCCAGAGCATGCTGATCGCCCAGCCGGCTCCGGCACGCATCTCGCCGTCAGTCGACCGGGAACGGATTCTCCGGCACGAGGTCCGTCGCCGCCGCGGCCGCCGCCGAGTCGTCGGGGCAGTTGACCGTGACGGTCGTCTCGAGTCCGTCGTCACCGAGCCCCGGAATCGCCCCGTCCATCGCCGCGATCGAGAAGGTGACCGTCTGCTCGTTGAGGCGGTCCGGATCGTTGTTGGCCGGAAGGCAGCGGTTGTCGTCGGCGCCGACGGTTACCGTCCACTTGAGAACGCCCTCTTCCTGCTCGCTGGTCGGCTCGCCGCCGTCCACGGAGAACTGAATGCCCGTCACGCTCGCGTGATGCTCGATCTCTCCCCGCGCGGAGAGCATTCGCGTGGTGATGAAGTTCTCGCCGACGAGCCGGATGGTTGCCGGCTTCCCCGGATCGGTCCCGAGCGGCCGAATGACCTCGGAGGGGCTCACGGTGAGCCGCCAGTCGTCAGACGTCCCCAGGAGGCAGTCGCCCGCCGAATCCTCTCCCACCATGCCGCTGCAACCCGGTATCGGCCTCGTCGGCACGATGCGCGGGATGATGCCGACCCGGCCGGTGGGAACGTGCTTGACCCAGGTGGCGATGCCGCCAGACGGCGTTTCGATCTCCACGCCGCCCGGGTCCGTGACGTCGATCTGCTGGTTGTCCACCGCCTCCTTCGGGAAGAACGCGGCGACCGCCGAGTTCTGATCGTCGTTGATCCAGTACCAGCCGCCCGGCTTCAGGTTGTCGACTTCCAGCGTGCCGCGAGCTCCTCCCGGGCAGTTGCGGCCGTTGGCGGAGTTCAGGGCCTCCCGGACGATGCCGTTGCTGTCCGGCTGAACCTGGACGGAGATCGTCGTTGCGCCGCAGTTCAGAAAGAACTCGACTTCCGTCACGCCGTCGAGGCCGGCCGTCTCACCGACGAAACCGCCCTCTCCCGCGAAGTAGGGCGCCACCTGGCAGCGCGGGCATTCCACGCTGCCCGTCGTCTGGGCAGCGAGCAGGGCCGGGAGCGCAGCGGCGAGCAGCGCGAAGGGAATGATCTGCTTCAAGGCTCTCTCCTCCAGGGAACGGGCCGCCCGCCTACGGGCAGACGACCGTGAAGCTCGTGGCGCCGACCCGACCAACCGTGCCCGAGGTGGCGCGCGTGCGGGAAGGCGTCGTCTGAGCCGCGCTCGCCGCATCGGCCATGAGCGCGGTCACGGACACAGTCACGGGGTGGTTGTTGTCATCGCTGCAGTAGGCGTCGTCGTCCACGATGGTGAACGTCACGACATTCGCGGTCGTCGTCGTGTCCATCGTGATGCCGGCCCCTGCCGTCCCAGCGTCTTCAGCACGCGGGCCGGAACCCCTGGTCGCCGTGTAGGTGACCCCGGTCAGGCGAGCGATTCCCCTGAGCTCCGACGTCGCAACCGACGGCTGTCCGAGCAGTGCATGCCCGTTCGCGGCCGTCGTGAAGAAGCCGCTGTGGTTGCCCCACAGGTCGATGGTCACGACAGCCTCGGCCGTACCGGCCGGACGGACGAGAGTGGCCTTGTCCGCCACCATCGTCGTCGCTCCGGTGAAGGAGTTCGTCGTCGTCGCCAGAGTGATGGTGCCACCGTCGCCCAGCGCGCAATCGGTCACCCGGCGGGTGTACCGCGCGTTGGCCTGGTCCGCGGTCGCGGTCGCGCTGGTGCCGCTCGAGCCGCGATCGTTGTAGCCGCATTTCGCCGGTTCCGGCGCCGGCGCCTCCGGCAGGATGTTCGGCAGGATGCCGACACGGCCGGTTCTCGCCTCCTTGAGGAAGACGGCGCCCTGGCCCATCGTCATCGAGACGGCTTCGCCGGCACTGGTGATGTCGGTCGTCTCGTTGTCGAGAATGTCCTTGGAGACCAGGCTGCCCACGGCCGAGTTCATGTCGTCCGTGATCCAGTACCAGCCGCCGTCCTCCACGCCGGCAATCTCGAGACTGCCGTCGTCCGCGTCGCAGGCCAGACCGTTCCGCCAGGTGAACAACTGGGCGACGGTGCCGCCGCCGGTTGCCACCTCTCCGGTGATCGAGACGTTGCCGCAGGAGGCGACGAAGACCACCTCGTCGGCGCCTTCGGCGACGGTCGCGATGAAGCCGCCCTCGCCCCGGAAGTAGGGGGCGACATGATCGCACGCGTGGCAGACGACGTTCTGGGCGAACGTCGCGGCCGGAAGCGCGCAAAGCGCCAGTGCGACCAGGGTGCGTTTCATCGGTCGGTTCTCCCCCAAGGGCGGTCTGAACCGCAGTCGATCAACCCTACGGTAAACGCCGCTGCAGATCCAGAGAACAGGCACGTCCAGAGAAGAAAGGCGGCAACCTCCGCGCCGGGCGTGAACCCGGCGCGGAGGCGCCGCCTTGAAGTCGTTCTCAGAACTCAGGAGCGAAGCCCCTCAATTCAGGAGATCGGCTGTTCCCTTACTCAGTCGGGAACGGGTTCTCCGGCACCAACTCCTGGCCCGGGTTCGCCGAAGCCGCAGGGCACATCACCGTGAAGCTCGTGCTTCCGACCGCGCCGCTGGTGGCGTTCCGTGCGACGGAGGGCACCACCTGGTCAGCGTCAGTCGCAGTACTCATCGTCGCGGTGATGTTGACCGTGGCGGAGTGGTTGTTGTCCTTGCTGCAGTAGGCGGAATCGGCCTCGACGGTGATCGTCGCCGCGCTGTCTGCTTCGGTGAAGTCGACGCCGCCAACAGCCGTGCCACTGGTGATTTCGCTGCCAGCGCCCGGACCGCCGGTGCTCAGACTCAACGTGTAGGTGACGCCCGTTAGACGGGTCGCGGCCCTGCCAGTGCCCATCGCCACTGACGGCTGTCCGCGCATTGCGGAGATGCCGTTGTCGGTATCCGCGTGAGTCGCCACGTAGTGACCGCTCCCGTTGCCCCAAAGGTCGGCGACGATGGTGACCGAGCCCGTGCCGCCGGGCCGGGTGACGCTGGCCTTGTCCATGACCCGCACGGTGGCGCCGGTGATCGCGTTCGTGCTCGTCATGAGCAGGATCGTTCCACCGTCTCCCAGCATGCACTTGGACTGCACCGGACTGGCCGGCGACGCGGCCGTGGCAGCGCCCTTGAAGCCGCACTTCGCGGGAGCGGCCGTCGGCATCTCCGGCAGGATGTTCGGCAGGAGGCCTGTGCGGCCGGTCGCCGTCTCCGTGAGGAGGACGGCACCCTTGCCCATCACCATCTCCACGCCTTCGCCGGCGTCCGCGATGTCGACGGTCTCGTTCTCGAGGACGTCCATGCTGACCAGGCCGCCGACGGCCGAGTTGGACTCCATCGTGAGCCAGTACCAGCCGCCGTCCATGATCGGGCCGATCTCGAACCCGTTGCCGTCGTCGTCACCGTGACAGGCAAGACCGTTGTCATGGTCGAGCAGCATGGCGACCATGCCGTCGTCGTTGGGCATGAGTTCACCCGTCCGGGTGACGCCCTCGCAGGTGGCGACGTAGGTCACCATGTCGCCATCGGCCTCTGCGATGAGGCCGCCGTCACCGTAGTACACCGACATCACGTGGGTGCAGTCGTCGCAGCTCACGCTCTGACCGAGCGCCACTGCGGGGATCGCGCAGAGAACCAGCGCGATCGTGATGTGCTTCATCAGCTTCATCAGTTTGTTTTCTCCTTGGGCGGCCTTCGCCGCCGTTCGTTTCGGCCCGGCTGTCCATTGCCGGACCAAGGTCTTGATCCGAAGATCAGGCCGTGGCGGTGCGGACACTCCGCGTTGCCACAGCCGCTGACGTTGTCTCTCCTGGACGGTCGTTACCGGCTCAAGCGAGCCGTCGACCGTCACCCAAGCTGATGCTGCGCATCACCTCCCGCTAAAGAACTTCAAGGCCGTCTGTCCAAAGACGTGAGGGAACCTTAGCGGAAACGGCCGGGCAGGTCCAGTGTGGACCGGCTGAACGGTCCGCTCCTGTGGCGGGTTCCTCTACGGCTGGACACTATAGGGGGTTGGAGGGGATTCGTCAAGGGGTTGTGGTGTGGAAGTAAGTTGTTGAGTCTATTGGGGGTTACGCGCACCAGGCGGATTGGCCCAGTCGAGGGTCTTCAGGTTCACTTCGCCGGGGGTCAGGGTCGCGGGGCGGACGCGCTCCTCCTCCAGGGCCGGCAGCAGGGTGCGGCTGGCGACGCCCTTGCGGTAGGCGTCGGAGTCCGGGTTCTCCAGGCGGCGAATCGCCGAGAAGTGGACCGCCTCGCCGGTCACCGCGGGCCGGCCGTCCTCGCCCGCTTCGCCGACCGGCCGCTCGTGGCGGCCCCAGACCCGGTAGGCCAGGGACATCTTCCCCTGGGGGCCGTAGGGGTCCGGCGCGAGGCCGCGGAAGGCATACCAGGGCTCCAGGGCGAGGCCGGCGGCCCAGGCCTTCGCCCACATCCAGATCAGGGCGATGTCCGAGAGGTTCGTCTGCCGCCGTCCGCCGCCGACGTCGCCGTGCACTCCCGGGAACCAGAGCTGCTCCACCACCTGACCCTGGGCCGGCGGGCTCTGCCACAGGGTGGGCGCGAAGGGGCGGCGGCCCTCGTCCACCGCCACGGCGTGGTAGGCGCGGCGGATGTGGCGGTCGAGCCGCACGTCGTGGAAGCGGTGGCGGCGGGCGCCGATCCAGTTCAGCCAGGTGATCGGCACGCCAAGGGCGCCGACGGTGTCCCAGACGCCGACGAAGTGGACGACGCTCGAGGGCCGGAGCACCTCGGCGCCGTGGACCTCGGGGGCGGCCGGCGCCCGGCAGAAGACGTCGCGATGGCGGGCGGCGCGTTGCTGGCGGTCCTTCCCGGCCGGTATGCGGTAGATCGCCATGGCCTGGCGCGCCGCGTCCTCCGGCCGGCAGGCGGCCAGGCCGCACAGCCCCGGGTCCGGGATGCCGCAGAGGCCGACCAGCCCCGCCAGGCTGCGCGCCGTGTAGGCGCCGCGGCTGTAGCCGAACAGGAAGAGCCGGTCGCGCACCCGGTAGTTTTCGGTCAGCCACTGGTAGGCGGCCTCGACGTTCCGGGCCAGCCCGAGCCCGAGCACGCCTCCCCGGAAGCGGTCGAAGCGCCCGGTGCCGACGCCGCGGTCGTAGTAGGTGAGCTGCTTCACGCCGCTCGACGTCCCCCGGCGGATGGCCTGCCAGGTCTTGACGACGTTCGTCGGCGAGGAGCGGTCGTCGCTGTTCCAGGTGCCGTCGAAACAGAGGGCGATGTTGCGGTGAGCGCGCAAGGTCCGGAGGGGGGGCGCGCCGAGGCTAAGCAAGCGGAAGCCGCGGTGCAAATGGCAAGATCTCTTGACACTCCGGGGCCGGGCGATGGCCGTGCGGATAGGCTCCACGCCTCACTTCGGGACGCAAGGAGACAGCCCATGACCGATACCGCCGCCGCCATCCAAGACATCTTCACCCGGATGCCCGGTCGCCTGGATCCGCAGGCCGCGGCGGGCCTCGACGCCGTGATCCAGTTCAACCTCTCCGGCGACGGCGGCGGCGTCTGGCACTGCGCAATCAAGGACGGCGCCTGCACCGTCGGCGAAGGCGCCCACGACGCGCCGACGATGACCCTGTCGATGGAGGCCGCCGACTACGTCGGGCTGACGTCGGGGGAACTGGACGGCACGGTTGCGTTCATGAGCGGCAAGCTCCGGATCGACGGGGACATGGGGCTGGCGATGCGGATGGGGAGTCTGTTCAGGGTGGGGTGATGCCGAGGACTTCGCGGTAGAAGTGGAGTTCGGCTTCGAGGGCGCGGACGATGTTCCCGGCGCGGCGGAAGCCGTGCTGCTCGCCTTCGAACAGGTGGTAGTCGACGCGGAGGCCCTTGGCGCGTAGCGCCTCGACCATCGCTTCGGCCTGGTTCGGCGGCACGATGCGGTCCTCGTCGCCCTGAAAGAAGATGACCGGGCAGGAGAAGCGGTCGCGGGCTTCGAGCGGCGAGCGCTCGTTGTAGAGGTCGGCGCGTTCCGGGTAGGGGCCGACCAGGCGGTCGAGGTAGCGCGACTCGAACTTGTGGGTGTCGCGGGCCAGGGCGGCAAGATCGGCGACGCCGTAGTGACTGGCGCCGGCGGCGAAGGTGTCCCTGAAGGCGAGCGCGACCAGGGTGGTGTAGCCGCCGGCGCTGCCGCCGCGGATGAGCAGCTTGCCCGGGTCCGCCGCGCCGCGGGCGGCCAGCGCCTCGGCCGCGGCGGCGCAGTCCTCGACGTCGACGATGCCCCAGCGGCCGCGCAACGACTCGCGGTAGGCGCGGCCGTAGCCGGTGCTGCCGCCGTAGTTCACGTCGACGACGGCGAAGCCGCGCGAGGTCCAGAACTGGACGCCCGGGTCGTAGACGTGCTCGGCGGCGGAAGTCGGGCCGCCGTGGCTCTTGACGATGAGCGGCGGTTTGCGTGCGGCCGGCGCCTGGGCGCCGTCGTTCTTCGGCGGGTAGAAGAAGGCGTAGGCCCGGCGGCCGCCGGCGGAGGGGAAGTCGATGGGCCGGCCGGTGGAGAGGTAGCGGGGGTCTGGGCGTGGGCCGGTGCTGGTGAGGATGTCGAGCTCGGGTTCGGGCTCGGCTTGGCTGGAGGCGGAGAGGCGGAGGCGGACGACTTCGGCGGGGCGGTCCGGGGCGGCGGCCAGGAAGAAAACTGTCGGTGCGTGTGTCGGTGCCCCTGTCGGTGCGCCGGCCTTCTGGCCGGCTTCCGGAGCGGCGGCAGAGCGCAGCCAGGTGATGGAGGTGTAAGGCGTCGGGATGGGGATGGGTCGCGGAGGCTCGGCTGCGTCGTCACCGTCGGGAAGAAACACGAGCCCCCACACCCCCTGCTCGCAACAGGCCGCGACGATGCCTCCCGGCACGTGCGCGTACGTGGACATGCCGAAGAGCCACGGCGGCACGCCGAAGTCGGCGTCGCGGGAGTGGAGGGGTTCGGGCTCACCGCTGGGGGGAATCTCGCGCTCGCCGCTTTGCGGCGTCGCGCTTGGTGCCGGCCAGAGGGCCGGCGCACCGACAGACGACGCGACGCGATACAGGTTCCACCAGCCGCTGCGGTCGGAGATGAAGGTGAGGCGGCCCTGGGCGTCGAAGCCCGGTTGCTGGACGGCCTCGGGGTACTCCGGGTCGCCGCCGGCGATGCAGCGCGGCGCTCGCGGCAGGCCGGCGTCGTCCAGGTCGGCGAGGTGGAGCGCCGTGGCGTCCCAGGGCATGTCGGGGTGGTTCCAGCTCAGCCATGCGAGACGGCTGCCGTCCGGGGAGAGCCGCGGCGAGCTGAAGAAGTCGGCGCCGGAGACGAGTTCGGTGGGCGGTGGCGGCTCGGCTGTGCCCGAGGCGTCGAACGCGCCGTCGGCGAGCGGCCCCGCCGGCAGCGGGATCGCGACCAGGGCCGCGGTCTCGTCGCCGCCGGAGGTGGCCGGGCGTTCCTGGACGGCGAGGAGTCGGCGCCGGTGGGGGTCGAAGACGAGGTCGGCGTAGCGGGAGTCGTCGGCTGGGGTCAGGGGAATGGTGGCGCCGGCTGTCGTCAGGTAGACGCGCTGGTCGGAGAAGTTGACGAAAGCGTGGGTCGCCGCGCCGCCAAGAAGAAGGAAGGCGCCGCCGCCGTACTCGTGGACCCGGCTGCGGACATCGAAGCCGTCCGGGGTGAGGGTGCGGGTGGCGCCGTCGGGATTGCGACAGACGAGGACGTTGCGGCCGCCCTCCTCGGGGCGCCGCTCCAGCCAGCAGACGTCAGCGGCGGCGGCGGCGAGATCGTCGATGCGGCGCGCGCCTTCCGCGACGGACCTGGCGGAGATTGGCGACGGCCAGGCGCCGTAGGGGGTGGTGCGCGAAGGGTCGTCAGGCATCGACGGAGAGTAACGCGGCAGGTCACCCGGCCTCTGCAATAGTCTTCCCTGTTCCGGAGGTTGGAAGTGCTGGACGTTGCGAGGATCTGACGGGGAAGAAGCGATGACGAAGATCGAACGAAACCTGATCGTCCTCACCGGCCTTCTGCTGTTCGCGGCCGTTGGCCTGGCGCAGCAGGAAGACCTGCCGGCCGTGTTCTCGGAGGTGATCGACGTCCGGGTCGTGAACATCGAGGTCGTTGTCACCGACCGGGACGGCAACCGGGTCCACGGCCTGAAGGCGTCGGACTTCGAGCTGCTGGTGGACGGCGAGCCGACGCCGATCGACTACTTCACGGAGGTCGAGGAGGGACGGGCGCGGGCCTCGGCGGGCGGCGACGCCGTGGCGGGCGTGCCGAACCTCGAGCCGGACGCGCCGGTGGGCACGAGCTTCCTGCTGTTCATCGACGACTTCTTCACGATCAAGCGCGACCGGGACCGCGTGCTCGACCGCCTGGAAGAGGACCTCACGCAGCTCGGGCCGGCCGACCGGGTGGCCGCCGTGTCGTTCGACGGCAAGACGGTGAACATGCTGACGACCTGGACCAACTCGCCGACCCAGTTGTCGGACGCGCTGCGCGAGGCGCGGCGGCGCAGGGCGCACGGCCTGATGCGGATGGGCGAGCTGCGCACGAACGACCAGGAACGACTCGAGCAGTCGGAACTGCGGGCCATCGCGAACCGGTTCATCGAGGAGGGCGGCGTCGAACCGCCCGAGGAAACGCTGCGCAACAGCCTGCGCGGCACCGAGCTCCGCTACGCCACGAACCTCGAGAACCAGTTGGAGCGGTCCGTGCTGGCGGCCGTGGCGACCCTGCGCAGCTTCGCCAACCGCCCGGGCCGCAAGGTCATGCTCCTGCTCGCCGGCGGCTGGCCCCAGTCGCCGGCGCTCTACACGATCGCCAGGGACAACGTGACGCCGGTCGGCATCGGCGCCGCGTCGGACTCCCGGCTGATGAGCCAGGACGACCTCTACGGTCCCCTGGTCTCGGCCGCGAACCTGATCGGCTACACGCTCTATCCCGTCGACGTGCCGGGATTCCGACCGGAGTTCAACCTGGACGCGTCGGTAGCGCTCGACAGCAACCGGGCGAGCGACCCGTCCGCGGGCGCCGGCGCGTTCCAGGAGAGGGAGCTGCTGCAACACGTCACCCTCCAGTCGCTGGCCCGTTCGACCGGCGGCCTGCCGATGATCAACGCCGACCGCGACACCGCGCTGGCCGATGTGGTGGCCGACACCCGCTCGTACTACTGGCTCGGGTTCCAGCCGCAGCGCCGCGAGGACGACGAGGTCCACGACATCGACGTGCGGCTGGTGGACCATCCGGACCGCCGCGGTTTCCGCGTGCGCTCGCGCGAAGGCTACGTCGACATGTCGCGCGCCAGCGAGGTCACGATGATGGTCGAGGGTTCGCTGCTGTTCGGCAATCCGCCCTCCGCGAAGCCGCTCGGCGTGCGCTTCGGCAAGCCGGAGCGGCGGCGCCTGGGGAAGATGGTCGTCCCGGTTGAGGTCGCGATCCCCCTCGACGAAGTCCAGCTCCTGCCCGTCGCCGGGATGTGGCAGAACGAGCTGGAGTTCCGGGTCACGGTGATGGACAAGCACGGCAACCGCTCGGAGACGCCGGTCGAGAAGATCCGCATCGCCGGCCCAACGGAACCGCAGCCCGGGCAGTTCTTCACGTACCAGACCGGGCTCGAACTGCGGCGGCGGGAGCACACGTTCGTCATCGCCGTGTACGACCCGCTGACCGGCGCGATCCTGTCGTCCAGCGGCGAGATCGGCGTGCGGTAGAGCCCAACATCGCCTCCCGTGAAGCCGGGCGACACCATCTCGCGGTTCCGGATTCAGCAGCCGCTCCACTGCCTGCCCGGGGAGTTGCCGCTGCCGCTGTACCGCGCGCAGGACCTCGCCGCCCGGTCCTGGGTTCTGGTCCAGCCGTTCCCCGAGGACGCGCCGGCGGCGGAGGTTGAGGCAGCAGTCGAGCGCTCGGGGGCGTTGGCGGACATCGCGCGCGGAGTCAGCAGCTCCCTCGAGCCGCCGGCCCACCTCGCGTGGCCTCTCGGCGGTGGCGAGACCCTGCGCCAGCGGCTCCAGCGCGCGCCGTTCGGCCCCGAGCAAGCCGCCGAGCTGGGCCTCGCGATCGCCAGGGCGCTACGCAACCTTCACCGGGCCGGCGTGGTTCACGGCAGCCTGCGGCCGGCCAACGTCCAACTGCTGGAAGGCGACGAGGTGAAGCTGCTGGCCCCGTCGAGCATCGGCCCGGTGACCCTGGCGGTGGCCACCGAGGCGATCGAATCGCCGAGCCTGTGGACCGCGGCCTATCTCTCGCCGGAGCAGATCGAGGGCGCGGCCGCCGCGATCACCGGCGACCCCGTGCCGTTCACGACCGCGGACGATGTGTGGACTCTCGGCGTCGTGATCTACGAACTCGTGACCGGGGAGCTGCCGTTCATCGCCAACACCTACGACGCGATGCGACGGGCCGTCGCCGTCCAGCCGATCGACCTGGCCGGCACGCTTCCCGGCAGCGCGCCCGAGGCACTCGAGCCGGTGTTCGCAACCGCCTTCGACCGCGACGCCGACCGCCGGCGCGCCGCCCTCGACGACGTGATCGGCCGGTTGCGCCGGATTCGGGATGAACTGCGGCCCCGGGTGCGTCCCACCGAGGACAGCGTTTCGCGGGTCCACGCCCGCAAGTCGGCGGCCGCTGGCGACCGCTCGGCCGCGAGCCCCCGGAAGGGGGAGTGGCAGTCGGCGATCGAGTCGCTGAACGATCGCCGGCGACGCCTCGCACGCGAACGGCCGGCGCCGCCGATGTGGCGCGTGTTGTTGCTGCCGCTCGCTGCAGTGCTGCTCGCGGGCGCGGTGGCGGCGGCGTTGCTGCTGCGCTAGCCCAGCAGGACCGGCCATCCACTGCCGTTTCTTGTGCTAGCCTGCCGGCTGTTCCGTCTCTCTCTCCCCGAACGCTCCCAAAGATGGAGGACTCAGCATGAAGAAGGCACTGTTTGCGGCACTTGCCGTTGCGTTGATGCTCGGCGCCCCGGCGCTCGCCGGCGACACCTGGACCGGCGAGGTCCTCGACATGGTTTGCTTCGGCAACGGCCAGAAGGGCGCCGGTCATGCCAGTTGCGCCGCCAAGTGTCTGGGCGACGGCAACGAGATGGGTCTCCTCGTGGGCGACGACGTCGTCAAGATCGACCGCGCCGGCTCCGACGCCGCCGCGATCAAGACCCTCGAGGGTCTCGGCGGCAAGAACGCCAAGGTCACCGGCACGGCGATGAAGGCCGACGACGGCACGGTCACCGTTACCGTCAGCGCCGCCGAAGCCGCCTGAACCGCCGCACAGCGGCAGATTCGCGAAAGCGGGCCGAAAGGCCCGCTTTCTTCGTTCTGGGGCCGGCCGTGTCGACAGCCCTGTGCCATAGTCGCCCGCCATGATCCGCCTCAACCGCTACTCCGCTCGCATCACCCAGGACAAGTCGCAGGGAGCGTCGCAGGCGATGCTCTACGGCGCCGGCCTGACCCAAGACGACATGGGCAAGCCCCAGGTCGGGATCGCCAGCGTCTGGTACGAGGGCAACACGTGCAACATGCACCTGCTCGACCTCGCCGCGGCGGCCAAGGAGGGCGTCGACGCCGCCGACTGCGTCGGGCTGCGCTTCAACACGGTGGGGGTCTCGGACGGCATCTCGATGGGAACGGACGGGATGAGCTACTCGCTTCAGTCCCGCGACCTCATCGCCGACTCGATCGAAACGGTGATGGCGGCGCAGTGGTACGACGCGAACGTCTCGATCCCAGGCTGCGACAAGAACATGCCGGGCTGCATGATGGCGATCGCCCGCGTCGACCGTCCGGCCATCGTCATCTACGGCGGCACGATCCGTTCCGGCGAGTGGCGGGGCGGCAAGATCGACATCATCTCGGCCTTCCAGAGCTACGGCGAGGCAATCAGCGGGGCCCTGACCGACGACGAGCGCGAGACGATCGTCCGCCGCGCCTGCCCCGGCGCCGGCGCCTGCGGCGGCATGTACACGGCGAACACGATGGCCGCGGCGATCGAGGCGCTCGGCATGTCCCTGCCCTACAGCTCCTCGACTCCCGCCACGGCGCCGGAGAAGCTGGAAGAATGCCGGCGCGCCGGCGCCGCGGTCAGGTCCCTGCTCGAACAGGACCTCCGGCCGAGCGCCATCATGACCCGGGCCGCGTTCGAGAACGCGATGGTGCTGATCACGGTCCTCGGCGGCTCCACCAACGCGGTCCTCCATCTGCTCGCGATCGCCCGGTCGGCCGGCGTCGACCTGTCGATCGACGACTTCCAGAAGGTCAGCGACCGGGTTCCCTTCCTCGCCGATCTCAAGCCCTCGGGCCAGTACCTGATGGAGGACCTCCACGACGTCGGCGGCACGCCGGCGGTGCTGAGGATGTTGCTGGACCGCGGACTGATCGACGGCGACTGCCTGACCGTCACCGGCAAGACCCTGGCCGAGAACCTGGCGCCCCTGCCCGATTTCGCGCCGGGCCAGGACGTGGTGCTGCCGTTCGACGATCCGATCAAGGCCACCGGCCACCTGCAGATCCTCCGCGGCAACCTGGCGAGCGAAGGTTCGGTGGCGAAGATCACCGGCAAGGAGGGCGAGCGTTTCGCCGGCCCGGCCCAGGTCTACGACTCGGAAGAGGCGATGGTCGAGGCGCTGGAGCGCGACGAGATCCGTGACGGCTCGGTGATCGTCATCCGCTACGAGGGGCCGAAGGGTGGCCCGGGGATGCCGGAGATGCTGAAGCCGACCTCAGCGCTCATGGGCGCGGGCCTCGGCGATCGCGTGGCGCTGGTGACGGACGGCCGTTTCTCCGGCGGCTCGCACGGCTTCCTCATCGGCCACGTCGCGCCCGAAGCCCAGGAAGGCGGCGCGCTGGCCCTGGTCCGCGACGGTGACCGGATCGAGATCGACGCGGTGCGCAACACGATCGACGTGGCGCTGAGCGACGCCGAACTGGAGGCACGGAGGGACGCCTGGGAACCGCCGCCCCTCAAGGCAACGCGGGGCACGCTGTTCCGCTACGTGAAGACCGTCAGCTCCGCGTCGACGGGGTGTGTGACGGACGGTTGAACGGGAGCGGCGCAAGCGCCGGCCGGTTCCCGGCACCCGCGTGTATGATCGGCCCAGAGCGACGAGCCCCATCGCCTCTCCCAGAGGAGACACGAATGAGCGAGGCCAGAGAAGCCGGGCGCAAGCTTCTGACGCCGGGGGAGTTATACCTTCACGACGAACTCGAAGCCATGCGCAGGGAGAACGACAACGCCCACAGCCAGATCCGACTCAACATCACCAACGAGGTCGGCAGGCTCCACGAGGCCATGGACGAGAGGTTCGAGGCCATGGACGAGAGGTTCGAGGCCATGGACGAGAGGTTCGAGGCCATGGACGGGAGGTTCGAGGCCATGGACGAGAGGTTCGAGGCCATGAACGAGAGGTTCGACGAACTGGAGAAGACTGTTCTTCGCGCCATCGACGGCGGCCAGGGGCCGGATCTGACGGCTCCCTGAAACAGGACAGCGCCTGAGAAGCCGAGGCCCTCCGGGAAACCGGAGGGCCTTTTCCGCGTCTGGCGCGGGCGCAGGAGCCCTCTCGCCCACAAGAAAAGGGGCGGCAGGCCATCTGCCTGGCCTGCCGCCCGCGAAAGTTGGCAGCGACGAAGGAGCGGGTTAGCGCAACTCGCCACTTAGGTTTTGCTTGGACAGACGGCCTAAGTCTCGATCTCCATCGCTGCCTGGCAGGCTCCCGGAGCAAGGAAGTAGGGTGCTGATGATCACCCTGGAACCTCCGGAAGTGGCTGCCTCGTTTTCCTGCTTGATCCCTTTCCTACCTGTCGGTCGGGAAGGGGTTCTCCGGAACGAGTTCCTCGCCCATGTTGGCCGACGAAGCCGGCGGCGGGCAGGCGATCCGGAGCTGGGACGCCGCGTAGGCGCCGCCCAGCGACCGCTGCGCGGCGAGCGCCGGGAACAGTCCATCCGCGGTAGTGTCGCCAGCCGTCGCGGTGTCGGTTCCGGGTCCCGCACCGTCGAGGTCCGCCGCACTGGGAAACGCCAGAATGTTGATGACCGCAGTGGTCTGCGTGCTTCCGGCCCTGGTCGGGCAGTAGGAAGCCGACGGGGCGATCCTGATCGCCACCTGACCGTCGGCGGCCGTCGCATCGCCCGCGGTGCCGTCGTCGACGAACGTGACGCCCGCAAGCCCCAGATTGGCTCCGGGCGCAGCGCCGTGAAGGGTTACATGCCAACCCACGTTCCGGAGCCAGTTGTTGGTGCCCTTGCCGATCCAGCCCCGGTTCGCGAACACGTGGGTGTCGGCGGTGGCGGCGACGTAGCTGGTGTTGTAGCTCCCGCTCTCGTCGACCCAGAGATCGGCAGTGATATCCAGATTGCCGGAGGCCGGTCGCGTCACCATGCCGCTGGAGATCGGACCGGTGCGTCCATGAGCGGCCGGACCCACCACGCGGACCTTCGAGCCGCCGCCACCGAGCATGCAGGAACTGGCCACCTGCGAGGTGTAGGCGGCCGGACTCGAGTTCGGCGTGATGCGCGGACCGCAGACCGCGACGGGATCAGCCGGAGGCTCCGGCAGGATGTTCGGCAGGATGCCGACGCGGCCGGTGGCCGCTTCCTTCAGGAACACCGCGCCCTTGCCCATCGTCATCGAAACGCCGTCGCCGGCGCTCGTGATGTCGACCATCTCGTTGTCCAGGACCATGTCGCTGACCAGGCCGCCAACGGCCGAGTTCATGTCGTCCGTGACCCAGAACCAGCCGCCGTCCATCACGGGACCGATCTCGAAGGAGCCGCCGCCATCCGCCATGCAGGCGAGGTCGCCGGTCCACAACACGGCAACGACGCCGTCGTCGTTGGCCATCAGCTCATCGCTCCGGGTGACGCCGCCGCACGTGGCAACGTAGGTCACCATGTCGGTGCCGTCGGCCATGGCGATGACTCCGCCCTCGCCCATGTAGACCGAAGCCACATGGGAGCAGTCGGCGCAGGAAACGGTCTGACCGACCGCCACCGCGGGGATCGCGCAAAGAATGAGCGCGAACATCAGATAGTTCTTCACTTGTTCTCCTCTGTGGGACAGGTTCTCCCCGTCCCTCGTTTTCAAAGATGACGAGGACACCGTCCTCGCCCTAACTGTCGCTAGACACGCTCCCGGCAGTGCAACTACCGCTGGAAGCCGTTACGCCAACTGAACATCACCTCCGGGCGAAAAAGTGCTCGTCATCTGTCGTTCAGCGCCACAACCCGGCGACCTTTCCCCCACGTGAGGGAGGC
>VXSP01000041.1:16505-22491 GCA_009837885.1 Holophagales bacterium
GTCATCTGTCGTTCAGCGCCACAACCCGGCGACCTTTCCCCCACGTGAGGGAGGCAACGACCCAGTGTTGGCGCCGACGCCGTCACCCTACAACAATCTGGGTGATCTTTGTGTGATCACACACTCCAAATTGGGTACGATTTGCGCGATATCCGGCCTGTTCGGGCCGGATCGCGGCCCGGCGAGCCGACCTTACCCGCGGCCGATGAGGCGCTTGATCGGGCGCTTGATCGGGCCGGGGAGGCGGCGGCCGATGCGGACGGCGTGGCGTTCGAGGCGCTTGGCCAGGCTCTCGCGGGCCATCGAGAGCGGACGGCGGCCGCCGTTCCGCAGCCACTTCGCCTCTTGCTCGGTGATGGCCAGGGCCGCGGCGGCGGCCAGGTCCTCGACCTCCTGCTCGGTGGCGGCGCCGACGATGGCGTGCAGGGGAAGATCCTGGGCCAGCACCCAGGCGAGCGCGATCTGGGGCACCGTCGCGCCGCCGGCTTCCGCGAACTCGATCACCCGGTCCAGGCGCGCGAGGTTCACGCCGTGAACGTAGGCGGTGCGGCAGGCCTCATCGACCAGGCTCGGGTCGCCGGCGAGGGCGCGGCGGGTGGCGCGGCCGGAGAACAGGCCGCGTCCGAGCGACGACCACGCGAAGATGGCCATGCCCGTGCTCCGGTACCACTCGCGGTCGGCCGCGGCCGCCTTGCCGGTCAGGGTGACGCAGCCTCCGCCCCACGGGTCCTTGACCTGGTCGGCGAGCGAGAAGTTGGGGCTCGACGCGGCCGGCAGCGGACGGTCGTTGGCTTCCGCGTAGGAGCGGGCCTCTTCGATCCGCTCGCGGGTCCAGTTCGAGAACCCGTACGCGCGCAGCCGGCCGGCCGCGAGGTGTTCAGCGAAGGCGTCGACCATCTCGCCGACCGGCACCGCCGGATCGTCGCGGTGGAGCATGTAGAGGTCGACGGCCGGCAGCCGCAGCCGGTCGAGCGACTCGGCGAGGTCCTGGGCCAGGGCTGCGGGGTTGACGCGCGGGCCATTCTCATCGGGGTGGCAGCCCTTGGACAGGACGAAGACGTCGTCCGCGAGACCGCGGCGCTCGAGCCACGAGCCGATGGCGCGCTCGGAGGCGCCGTTGCCGTAGACGTGGCCGGTGTCGACGGCGTTGATGCCGTGCTCGAAGGCGGCGTCGAGGAGGACGTCGGCTTCGTCCTGCGCGGCGGGGGACTCGTCGTTGAGGGGCATGGTGCCGAGGACCAGGCGGGGGAGAAACTCGGGCTCGCCGCTTCGCGGCGTCGCGCCTGGTGCGGGTCGGCACCGCGTACCCGGAGCAACGCCGTCGAAGGGGCGGTAGGTCATTGCCCTGTGGGTCCCCGCCGTGACGCCGATGCTTGGCTCGAAGGGGTACTGGACGCCGATGCGGCGGCGGAGTTGGTCCATCAGTTCGAGCAGGCCGATGGACTCCGCGTGCGGCAGGAACGGGCTCTCGACGTCGCCGTCGCGGAGCATCCGTTCGAGTTCGAGCGCCTGGTACTCGTAGCCGTTGCAGAGGAAGGGGCACTCCAGCGTGGCGACCTCCTGCGCCTCGCACTCCAGCTTGAGCGTCTGGGCGCGCCAGAAGTCCGCGATCACGATCCTGCCGCGGTCACCCTGGATGACGCCGGTGGCGGAGAGGGCCTTGCTGATGGACGACTCGAGGTACGCCTCGGCGCCGTCCCCGAAGCGCAGGACGATCTTGCAGTACTCGTCGACCCCGGAGGGGGCGAGGTCGGCGCGGACCTCGATCTGCGGGATGTTGCCGCCGGTCACCCGCTCCCCGAAGACGAGCGACGCCAGCGAGAGCGTGTAGCAGCCGATGTCGAGCAGGCTGCCGCCGGCCAGCTCGGGATCGTAGAGCCGGCTCTCCGGATCGAACCGGGCGTGGAAGCCGAAGGCGCAGACCACCCGGCTCGGCTCGCCGATCGTGCCGTTGGCGACCCAGTCCGCGGCCCGCTGGGTCGCCGGCAGGAACCGGGTCCACATGGCCTCGAGCAGCGGCAGTCCGCGTTCGCGGGCGATGGCGCACAGCCGGCGGGCCTCCGAGGCGTTGACGCAGAGCGGCTTCTCGCAGAGCACGGCCTTGCCGTGGCGCAGCGCCAGCGCCGCGTGCTCCAGGTGACCGGGGTGCGGACTGGCGACGTAGACGGCGTCGACCGCCTCGTTGCGCACGACGTCCCGGTAGGTGCCGGCCTCGGCGTCCCGGTAGCCGCGCTCGGCGTTGAGGTTGGCCGCTCGCTGCGGCTCGCGGCTGCCGACGGCCACGATTTCGTGACCGTCCAGCCCATCGATTGCGGTGGCGAAGACGCGGGCGATGGCGCCCGGACCGAGGATGCCCCAACGAATGTTTGCGACCATGACTCAGACCTTTCCGCGCAGCGCCTGGAAGGCCAGGTCCCGAGCGCGCCGGGGCTCGTAAATGAAGATGCGGCGAACCTTGGGGCCGACGCGGTAGCGCATCCCGGCCAACCGCCGCGACCAGCCGGCGCGGGGACGGGCCACCGTCAGCGCGTAGTGGCCGGCGCCGGCGTCGGAGCCCGCCGCGAGGCGCTCGAGATCGGCCTCCGGCAGCCGGCTCCAGTCGACCGATGTGGCGAGCGGCGCGATCAGGTCCCCGCCGTAGGGACGCACGGACTCGACCCGGAATCCGGTGCGGATCAGACGGGCGACGTCGCCGGAGCGCGTGGCCCGGGCGCAGTCCCCCTCCACCGGCGGCATGGGCAACCGCTCGAATCGCCGCGCCGTGGCCGGCAGCCGGCCGTAGGCGGCGGCTGCCACGGCGCCGGTGCGGCCGTTCCACTGGTGGCGGGCCGGGCCCACGTAGTCGTCCACGAACAGCCGGCCGCCCGGTTCGAGGGCGTCGAGCACGGCGTCGAGGAGGCGTTCGAGGCGGAGGTGGGAGGACAGGCCGCCGATGCAGCAGGCGGCCTGGTAGGCGGCGGCCGGAAGTTCCGGGCTGCGGGGGTGGATGGGGAGACGGCGGATGCCGGCCTCGTCGCGGCCGCCCGCAAGAGGCGACGTGACGACGTCGACGTTGCCGGCGAAGCCGGCGCGGAGGAGATGGTCGGCCCAGGCTTCGTCGCCGATGAGGAGGACGCGGTCGTGGGGTTCGGCGGGAGCGTGCTCTTCGATCCAGGCGGCGGGACTGGGAAGACCTGGGGCCGCAGATGCGGGTCGGATGACCCGCGCCGAAGGCCGACCACTCTCGCCCACCTCAGCCACGCCCCCACTCCCCGGTCCCGCGCCCAACTGCTCCAGCCGCTCGCCCGCCTGCTGCCGCCACTGCAGCCGGAAGTACAGGGCATGCTTCCGCTCCGAGCACGTGCGGCACGTCCCGCACGGATTCCCGCTCTTCAGGCCGTCGACGATCTCGAGCAGGAGCGGCGCCCGCTCGACTTCGCCAAGCGAAGTCTCCGGGTACAGACCGATCGGCTGGTCCTCCCAGAAGATGCACGGCGAGACCGCGCCGTTGGGCCGCACCACCACCGTGTGGCCGGGCCAGGCGCAGCCGGCGACCGCGGTGCGGAGCCGGCCGCGCAGCCGTTGCCGGTCGTAGAGGCCCGCCCGCCAGCGCATCAGGTGGCCGCGGAGGCCGATGGGCCGGCCGTCGTCGAACTCGGGATAGGAGACGAGACGGAGCCCGCGGGCGGCCGCGTCCTCCGCCGTGGCGGTGAGCTCGGCGCGCAGCGCGCCGGGGTCCTCGTCGTCGAGCAACTCGTCCTCGGCGGTGACGTGAGCGGTCGGCGTCACGAAGCGAACGTCGAGTTCACTGGCGCCGACTTCCTCGGCGAAGCGCGGCAGGTCGGCGAGATCGCCGCGGTTCGTCCGCATCCACACGAAGATCAGCCGCAGCCCGGTGCCGGTCCCGCGCCGGACGTCGTTCAGGAGGTCCAGCGAACGCATCAAGCGGGCGAACTTGCCGCCGACCCGGATCGCCTCGTAGGTCTCGGCGCTGGTGCCGTCCATCGACACGCCGACCGTGTTCACGCCGGCCTCGCAGATCGCCTCGGCCTTGGGCGGCGTCAGCGGCAGCAGGTTGGTCGGGAACCACAGGTCGGGAACGCCGTAGCTGCCGGCTTCGCGCACGATGTCGATGAACTTCGGGTGCACCAGGGGCTCGGCCGCGCAGCCCAGGGCAACCTTGCGGGCACGCGGGAAGAGGTCGGCCGCGACCCGGGAGAAGGTCTCGAGCGGCATCATGCCGTTGCTCGACAACTGCCGGTCGAAGGGCAGGAACTGCAGCCGGTCGACCGCCGAGAAGTAGCACATCTTGCACTTCAGGTTGCAGCGCTCGGTGGTGTCGAGGATGACTTCGAGCGGACGGGTCATGCAGGGAGGGCCTCAAGCATCGTCTGGCAGACGCCGCGGCCGGAACTCCGCTGGCGCCACACCGCGGCGATGCTAGCCGGGTCGCGTTCGCCGCGCCGCCAGGCCGCCTGCTCCTCCGCGATCGCCGCGGCCAACGGCCCGGCGCGGTGCGCGGAGGCGACCCGGCCGTAGGCGCCGCCCTCGGCCCAGCTCCTCAGGCTCGGAATCGGCGTCCCCACCACGGTCGCTCCCATCGAGAGCGCCTCGCAGCCGGCGTGCGGCGCGCCTTCCCACCGGGACGAGAAGAGGATGAAGCGGCTGTCGGCCAGTGCGTCGGCGAGGACCTCCGGGTACCGCGGACCCTCGTACACGATGTTGGGAAAGCGCCGGCCGAGCGCGCCGAAGCGATCCTCGCCGCCGGGGCCGAAGATCCGCACCGGATCGCCGCGCTCCTCTCCACGAGCCCGGCCGAAGTAGCGGGAAAGCGCCCGGACCATCAGGGGCGCGTTCTTCTGGGGATCGTCCCAGCGGCCGATCGCCACGATGCCACGCCGCTCCCGTCCGAGGTCCGACGACTCGCAGTAAACCCGGTGGATGGCGAGCGGAGAGACGTGAACCCGGTCTTCGAGGCCGTTCGCGCCGGCCGTGCGCAGGAAGCGGCGGAAGTGGGACCTCGCCTCCTCGCAACCGAGGATGAGCACGTCGGAGGATCCGGCGCTGCGGACGAACTCGGCGTCCTGCGGGTCGGTGCGGCGGAAGGAGAGCAGGTAGCGCCGGGCGAGGAAGCGGAGCTGCCGGAGCTGGTGGCCGCGGTCCGACGAGCCCGAGAAGACCTTCCGGCGCAGGGTGGCCAGGGGAAACGCGCGAAGACCCATCTGGCCGTCCGAGTCGCCCATCGCGATCGTACGCACGCCGGCGCCGCGGATCAGCTCCAGGAGATTCGACATCTGGTGGAAGGACGGCACGATCGCCAGGTCGGCCCCGAGGCCCCGCCAGAACCCGGCGTCTTCCAGGCCGCCACCCGCCGGCGGCGAGACGATCGGCACGGGGAAGCCGTCATTCGAGGACTCGGGACACGCGACGAACGCCTCGTGGCCGAGCGCCTCGAGCCCGCGAATGTACTCCTCGAACCGGAAGCTGCACTGCCGGAGCGGCGTACCGTAGTTCCAGACCACCGCGACGCGCATGATGCACGACGCTACCGGACGGGGATGTGACGGTGGAATGCCCTCGCGCTAACCGGTTGCGGACCCGGCGGACTGGTTACCGCAGGGGAAGGCGAAGTTGTCGCTTCGGCTTGCCGCGGTTTCGCCCAGCCGGTTGTGGTGGCTCCAGTTGCTGCCGCCGGCGCTCTGCACGTAGAGGTTGAAGGAGAGGTCGGTCACCGGAGCGACGTACACCCAGTGGTGGCCGTTCAGGTGGCAGCCGTTGAGCACCTTGACCAGGACTTCCGCGTTGTCGCGATTGAAGAACCAGAACAGGCCCGATTCGCTCGAGGCCCAGATGCCGGCGTTGCCTTCGCCGACCTCGCCGCCCGCCGTCTCGTAGCACATGGCAACCTTGAAGCCGCCGTCGAACACCAGGGAGGCCGTCGACGGCCGGCAGTCCGTGAAGCCGGGCCCAAAGGGGGGATCCGGCAGGGGACCGAGGGTCGTGTCGG
>VXSP01000034.1 GCA_009837885.1 Holophagales bacterium
CCCGCCGACCTGCCGCCGGCGCCGACCTTCCCCGAGGGCTGGACGCTGGGAGAACCGGACTACGTGTTGACGCTCGACCGCGTCGACGTGCCGGCCGAAGGACCGGATCTCTTCCCCAAGCAACGGATCGAGCTCGAGCTGGATGAGGAGCGATGGGTACAGGCGATCGAGTTCCTCCCCGGCGACCGCCGCGCCACCCACCACTTCCAGGCCACGTACACCACACCGCGGCGCGAGAGCAGCGGCCCCATCGGCTCCGGTGAAAGAGTGAGCGAGGGCGCCGGGGGAAGCGGCGTGTTCGGGATCTGGACCGCGGGCATGCCGCCCTACGTCTTCCCCGAAGGTACCGGCCGCGTGCTGGGACCGGGCACGACGATCACGATGGACTCCCACTACCACCCGTTCGGCGAAGCGACGTCCGACGTGACCCGCATCGGCATTCACTTCGGCGAAGGCGAGCTGCAGCGGGAGGTCGCGACCGTCTCGGTGGCGAACACCGGCATCCGCATTCCGCCGGGCGCCGGTCACCACGCAGAGGAGGGCTTCTTCCAGCCCGACGACGACATGCAGATCCTCGCCTTCAGTCCCCACATGCATGTTCGGGGCAAGGCGATGACCTACCGGATCGTTCACACGGACGGAACCAGCGAGACCCTGCTCGACGTGCCGAAGTACGACTACAACTGGCAGTGGCTCTACTACCCCACCGAGCCGGTCGATCTTCCGGCCTCGAGCCGGATCGAGGTCACTGCGGTCTGGGACAACTCGGAGAACAACCCCGCCAACCCCGATCCGGAGCGCGAGATCATCTACCGGGGCGACGTGGTCAACGAGATGTTCGTCGGCTTCATGGAGATCGTCCGCAAGGACGGCGGCTACCACCGGCCGAAGGACAACGTCGACAAGCTGACGAAGCTGATCGCCCTGCATCCACGGGGGACCTCCTTCCTGGCAGACGGGTTCCTGCCGATCGCCTTCTGGGCCCCGCGCGAGGGCGAGGGCATCCTCTACCTGGCGTCCGGCCTGCAGATGTTCACGATCACGCTCGACGACTTCGCCTGGTCCGGCCACCGCCTCCGGGTGACGACCCACCTCCCCACGCCGGAGGCATCGGCAACCACGACCGTGATCGACGCCGAACTCGATGCCGAAGGGGTGCTCCGGGGCACGATCACGATGGGAGCGGACACGGAACGCCCCTTCGAGATGAAGATGGTCGGCCAGCCCGCCGGTCGGGCGCCGTCCACCGAAGCCACCGGAGCCGCCGCCGGAGAGTGACGACCGCGCGCGGCAGGCTCCGGACGGGCTTCATCGCGCTGCTGCTCGCCGCGGCACTGGCCCTGGCCTGCGGCGCGCCGACGATGTCCCAGCTCAAGGCGCTGGTGCGGGCGAGCTTTCCCGGCGTGCCCCAGATGAGCATCGAAGAGCTCGACCGGCGGCTGGAGGAAGAGCCGCCACCTCTGGTGATCGACGTCCGGGAGACCTTCGAGTACGAGGTCAGCCACCTGCCCGGAGCGGTCCACGCTCAGGGCGAGGACATCGCCGAAGTGGTCGCCGCCGCGGATCCCGATCAGCCTATCGTCCTCTACTGCTCCGTCGGTTACCGCTCCTCGGCCGCGGTCGCCGACCTGATCCAGTTGCACGACCCGGACATTCTCGATCGGGTCTGGAACCTGGAAGGCTCGATCTTCGAGTGGGCCAACTCCGGTCGACCCGTGTACCACGGCGACGTCGAGGTCGACCGCGTCCACCCGTACGACAGCCAGTGGGGCAAACTGCTCGAGCCGCACCTGCGGCCCTGACGGAGCTTCGGCGACCTGAACTGAACCCGAGCGGACCGTTTACCGTACAAGGCACTGGCATGACTCGATTCTCGCTGAGTAGAACCCGGCTGATTCTGGCCCTGGCCGGCCTCTCGTACGGAGTCGCCGTTCCGACCGCGGCGCAGGAACCCGGCGGAGACGAAGCACGGACGATGCCCGGGCAAGCCTTCTCCGAGGAGATCACCGTCACCGCCAGGAAACGGGAGGAGAATCTCCAGGAGGTCCCCTTCTCCGTCGTAGCTCGCAGCGAGAACGTCCTGCGGAGCCGCGGCGCCGGCAACCTCGAGGAGATCGCGGCCAACGTCGCCGGCTTCACCGTGCAGAACCTCGGTCCCGGCCAGAGCCAGGTCGCGATGCGCGGCGTCGCCGCCGGACAGATCGTCCGCGACCAGCCCGGCGTCAAGGAGCAGGTCGGCATCTACCTCGACGAGTCCGTCATCTCCCTGTCGCTGTTCACGCCCGACATCGACCTCTTCGACATGTCCCGCGTCGAGGTGCTGCGCGGACCGCAGGGCACGCTGTTCGGTTCGGGCTCGCTCGCCGGCACGGTCCGCTACATCACCAACCAGCCGGAGCTCGGGGTCTCGGACGGCTTCGGGGAGCTCTCGGTCTCCTCGGTCGGTGACGGCGGGTTGGGCGGCAACGCCAAGGTCGCGGTCAACGCGCCGGTCGGCGACAAGTCGGCGATGCGGATCACTGCCTACCACACCTCGTTCGGCGGGTTCATGGACGCGGTCCAGCCCGACCTGAGCGTGAACGAGGACGTGAACTCGGGCGAACGCACCGGTGCCCGATGGGCGCTGCGGATGGAGCCGTCGGAGAACGTGACGGTCACCCCGCGCCTCCTCTACCAGGAAGTCGAGATGGACGGCTGGAACCGGATCGACGACTTCAACATCCTGGCCAATCCGTACACGACGACCCGGCCCGCGGTGGATCTCGGCGAGCGCCAGCTCTTCACCCAGTTCGAGGAGCCCTACACCGACGAGTTCCTGCTCGCCGACCTCAAGGTCGTGGTCGATCTCCCCGACGGCTACTACTTCACCTCGATCACGTCGGCCACCGACCGCGACGTGCTCGTCGTGCGCGACTCGACGGCCCTCTACGCCAGCGTCGCCGGAGCCACGATCGGCCTTCCCGAAGCGGTCTACACGCTGGACGCGCCCCTCATCGACGCGACGAGCGCGACCGGCCTCACCCAGGAACTCCGGCTGGCGAGCGGGGACGAGTACACCCACTGGGTGCTCGGCCTCTTCTACGGCACGAGCGAACGGGACTACGGCCAGAGCCTGCCGGTCACCGGCTTCCAGGCGATGACCGGCATTCCCACCGCGGGCGCTTTCGGCGCCGCCGTCGACGAGCTCTTCTACTCCGACCTGAACTACGAGTTCGACCAGACGGCGGCCTTCTTCGAGATCACCTGGACCGCCAGCGAACGGCTCGACCTGACCGCGGGCGCGCGCTGGTACGACTACGAGGAGACCCGCAGCCAGGTCTTCGACGGCCTGTTCGCGGATCCGGGACCGACCAAGGGTGAAACCAGCGCCGACGGCGTGGCGCCCCGCTTCATCGCCAGCTTCGAAGCGACCGAGAACACGCAACTCAACGCCCAGGTCTCCAAGGGCTTCCGCCTCGGGGGCATCAACGACCCCCTGAACGTGCCCGTGTGCACCCCGGAGGACCTCGCGACCTTCAGCGGCCGCGACTCCTGGGAGGACGAGGAACTGTGGAACGTCGAAGTCGGGTCGAAGTCCACCATCATGGGCGGCCGCGGCACGTTCAACGTCGCGGCGTTCACGATGGACATCTCGAACCTGCAGACGACCGTCACGGCCGGTTCCTGCTCGTCCCGGCTAGTGTTCAACGTGCCGAACGCTCGCAGCACGGGCCTGGAGCTCGAGCTGACGGCTCAGCCCTCGGCCGTCTTCGACTTCGCGATCTCGGCCAGCTACGCGGACTCCGAGCTCGGGTCGACTCTGACCTCGACCGCGGCCGACGGGACGACCAGCGTCGTCTCCGGCATCGAGAAGGGCAACCGGCTGCCGACCGTGCCCCGGTTCCAGGCCGCGGTGGCCGCGACCTGGCGCTGGGAGGCAGGCGATTGGGCCGGCTACCTCTCCTCGGCGTTCCAGCACGTCGGCTCCCGCTTCACCCAGATCGGCGATCACGCCCCGGGCTTCGGCACCGTCGACCTGCTGGCTCTCTCCGCAACGAATCCGGTCGGCGGACCGCTCACGCAAACCACCTTCCGCTTCGACCCCGAGATGCCGGCCTATGACCTCCTGAACCTGCGACTCGGCTTCCTGAACGAGCGCTGGGACATAGCGCTCTTCGTCAACAACGCGCTCGATGAGCGGGCCCTGCTGGCGCTCGACCAGGAACGCGGCACGCGCGCCCGCGTCGGCTACCTGACGAACCAGCCGCGAACGATCGGGGTGAGCAGCCGCATCAGCTTCTAGAGGGATTCCGCGACGGGTCAGCCGATCCGGGTACGTCAGTGCATGTCCGGCTGCGCGGTGCTGGTGAGCATCCCCGTGGCCGCGAGCACGACCAGCGCGAAGGCCACCTCGAGGGCGACCGTCAGCGGCACCGGATCCGTGTGGGCATCGGGGCGGAAGTTCATCCGGAGATGGTTCACGGCGCCCAGCAACAGAACGCACACACTCCCCGCCGCCTTGGCCAAAAGGATTCGGCCATACGGCTCGGTCCAGAGGGTGTCCCAGGCCGGCAGGTAGAGGACCGCCAGCACCACTCCGCTCAGGACCAGGAACGTCGCGGCGACCAACGCCAGCGGCCAGAAGGCGCCGAGCCAGAACCGGCGCATCGACGCCGCTTCCGCAACCGACGTCCCGGGCACCATCAGCGGAAGAACGAGGATGACGATCAAGGTGCCGAGCCAGAAGCCCGCGCCGAGTACGTGGATGCTCTGGGCAGTCCACGCAAGCGGATTGCCGAACGCATGGCCGGTCATCGGCAACGTCGCCGCCAGCCCGAGAGCTCCCGCCCCGGTGATCGTCAGGCCAAGCGCGGGCGACCTGTAGCCCGCGAGGGCACCAAGCGTCGCGACGGCCGCCGCCGCAGCCTGCCAGCGCCATCGTTCTCCCCAACGGCTCTCGAGAACGACCGCTCGCAGGTTGTCGAGCGCGAAAGCCTCCCCCACTCCCCAAACCTCGATCGACTGGAACACGGCGCGCAGCAGGAAGGCCGCCAGCAGCAGCAGGGACGACAGCAGCGCGAGTCGGGCCAGTTCGATCCCCAGGTCGCGAACCGCCAGGTCGCGTGGACCGATCGCCTCCAGCAGGCGCATGCCGGTCGCGCCGCAAACCAGGAGCAGCGGCAGATAGACGGCCCAACGGCCGGCCATCTCCCAGCTCAGTGACGAACCCGCGTCCAGCGTCTCAGCGACCGCCGCGGTCGATCGTGAAGGTCCATTCGCCGGTCAGGACGTGGCCGTCGTCGCCCGCCGTCTGCCACTTGGCGGTGTACGAACCGTCCGGCATCCGCCCGGAAACCCTGGCCATCAGGTCCTTCTCGCCCATCGTGTGAAGGCCCTCGACGCTCAACGGACCGGTCGGGCCGGTCAGCTCCAGCTTGCTCAGAGGCACGTCCGGTTCCTGGTTGAACCAGACCCGCAGGGTGCGCACCGGACCGCTCAGCGTCGCGCCGTCCTCGGGGCTCGTGTTCGACACCTTGAGATGGGGAGGCGCGGCGGCTGCAAGCACCAGGAGCAGGGCGACGGCGCTGAACGCCACGACAATTCGAAGTCTGTGTTGGTCCTTCATCGTCGGTCCTTCTCCCGGATAGGTCTCCGTGTCCGTGCCGGCGTGCGACAGACATCGAGCGTACCAGCCTGTCCGGCTCAGCCCCTGACCGAGTCGGTAGCGCGACGCTCCGGTGTAGAGTCGCGCCTTCACCCCAAGATGAGTGACTCCCCTTCTCCGCGGAGCGATCCCTACACCGTCCGCGAAGGTGGCGCGGTCGAGCCGCCGCCCAACTGGCGCGCCCGCCTCCGATACCTCGGTCCAAGCGTCGTCATCTCGGGCTCGATCGTCGGCTCGGGCGAGATCATCCTCACCTCCGGCCTGGGGGCCGCCGCCGGCTTCGTCATGCTGTGGTGGGTGCTCCTCTCGTGCTGGATCAAGTCGCTGATCCAGGCGGAGCTGGGCCGCTACATCCTGGTTTCGGGCGACACCTACGTCCGCGCGATGAACCGGCTGCCGGGCAAGATCCCACTCGGCCGGGGGCTTATCAGCTTGCCCGTCCTCATCGCCCTGGTCGCCATCGTTCCAGGGATCATGGGACTGGGCGGAATCATCGGCGGCGCCGGCCAGGCCCTCACGCTGCTCTACCCGACCCTTCACTCGACGTGGGCCGCCGGCCTGATCGCCGTGGTCGTCATCGGGCTGTTGATCACGGGTTCCTACAAGATCCTGGAGAACGTGATGCTGGCCCTGGTGATGACCTTCACCGCGGCCACCCTGGTGTGCGCCTTCCTGATGCAGAACACGCAGTACGCGGTCACCCGGGCCGACCTGTTGTCCGGCCTCACGTTCAACTTCCCGCCCGAGTACCTGGTGGCGGCGATCGCGGTCTACGGCTACACGGGCGTCAACGCCTCGGAGACTTCGGCCTACCAGTACTGGTGCGTCGAGAAGGGATACCCGAACTTCATCGGCAGAAGCGACGCGCCGGGTTGGGAGGCCCGGGCCCGCGGCTGGATCAAGGTGCTCCAGGCCGATGTCTGGGTCACGCTGATCATCCTGACCTGCGCGACCCTGCCGTTCTACATCCTGGGCGCCGGCGTCCTGCGCGCCCGCGGCAGCGTCCCCGACGGTCTCGAGACGCTTTCCGTGCTGTCCGAGATGTTCACGGAGACGCTCGGCGCGTGGTCCGTCTGGCTGTTCGGCATCGGCGCCTTCTGCATCCTGTTCTCGACGATGCTCTCCTCGGTGGCCGGCGCGGCCCGCTACATACCGGACTACATCATGGAGCTCGGCTACCTGAACCGCCAGAACCTGGTCGCCCGCAGGTCCTGGATTCGCGGCTACTGCGCGACCATTCCCGTCGTCTCCTTCGTCATCTACCTGTCGATCCAGAATCCGCGGCTGCTGGTCACGATCGGCGCCCTGACGCTCGCCATGCTGCTGCCGATCCAGAGCGGCGCGGTGCTCTGGTTCCAGAAGAACCGGATGGATCCCCGAATCCGTCCCGGCAGGTGGATCCGGGGCGGGATCTGGGCCATCTTCCTGGTCGAGTTGGTCATGACCTGGTTCGTCATCCGCTACGTGGTCTTCGGCTGAGGGGCAACGACGTCGGACGCGACGCACGACCGCGATCGCACTAAGTCCAATGTCTTCAGTAACTTACGTCGAACAGGGGAGCGATCCCTACACCGTCCGGGAGGGCGGCGCCACACCACCGCCGACGAGCTGGCGAACGCGGCTTCGCTATCTCGGCCCGAGCGTCGTCATCTCCGGCGCGATCGTCGGTTCGGGCGAGATGATCCTCACCTCGGCCCTGGGCGCCGCGGCCGGCTTCGTCCTGCTCTGGTGGGTGCTCCTCTCCTGCTGGATCAAGTCCCTGATCCAGGCGGAGCTCGCCCGCTACACGCTGGTTTCGGGCGACACCTACGTGCGGGCGATGAACCGCCTCCCCTTCCGGATCCGGATCGGCCGCGGCCACATCAGCTTCGCCGTCGCCATCACCCTGGTCGCCCTGGTTCCCGGATTGCTGGGCATGGGCGGCATCATCGGCGGCGCCGGTCAGGCCCTGACCCTGCTGGTCCCGGAGGTGCCGTCGACGCTGGCCGCCGGACTGCTGGCCGTGATCACCATCGCCGTCCTGACCACGGGCTCCTACCGGATCCTGGAGAACGTGATGCTGGCGCTGGTCATGATCTTCACCGGCGCCACGCTCGTGTGCGCGATCCTGATGCAGGGCACGGAGTTCGCCGTCACGCGAGCCGAGCTCGCGTCGGGCTTCACGTTCAGCTTTCCGCCCGAGTTCATCGTCGCCGCCATGGCCGTCTACGGCTACTCGGGCGTCAACTCCTCGGAGACCTCCGCCTACCAGTACTGGTGCGTCGAGAAGGGGTACCCGAACTTCATCGGCCGCAGCGATGCACCCGGGTGGGAGACGCGCGCCCGGGGCTGGATCAGGGTCATGCAGACGGATGTCTGGGTCACGCTGGTCCTGCTGACCTGCGCGACGGTGCCCTTCTACATGCTCGGCGCCGGCGTGCTGAAGAAGCTCGGCAAGGAGCCCGACGGCCTGGAGACGATCTCCATGCTCTCCGAGATGTTCACCCAGACCCTGGGCCCCTGGTCGCTGTGGCTGTTCGGCGTCGGCGCCTTCTGCATCCTGTTCTCGACGATGATCTCGTTCATCGCCGGCGAAGCCCGCTACATCCCCGACTACATCATGGAGCTGGGCTACCTGAAGCGGCAGAATCTGGCCGCACGCAGATTCTGGATCCGCGGCTACTGCACCGTCGTCCCGATCTTCTGCTTCGTCGTCTACATATGGATCCAGAACCCGCGACTGCTGATCACGATCAGCTCGCTGGTCGCCGGAATGCTGTTGCCGATTCAGAGCGGCGCCGTGCTCTGGCTGCAGAAGAAGCGGATGGACCCGCGCATTCGGCCGGGCCGGGGGATCCGGGCCGGGATCTGGACCATCTTCCTGATCGAGCTGACCCTGGTCGGATTCGTCATCCGCTACGTGGTCCTCGAGCCATTTCTCAACTGAGGAGCAACCATGTCCTTACGACCGTCCCGCCTCGCCGCATGTCTTGGCGCCCTGACCCTGCTGGCCGGGTGCGATTCCCCGGACGCCGACGTGGCGGACAAGGGCACCGAAGGTGTCCGAACGATCGGTGAAAGTGCCAGCTTCCGCGGCATCAACGGCATCCTGTTCGGACCCGACGGCGACCTGTACCTCACTTCCGTGGTGACCCCCGCGGTCGCCCGACTCGACCCCGAGAGCGGCGAAATCCTCGACAACTGGGGGCTGGACGATGGAGCACAGTCGCCCGACGACCTGGCCTTCGGCCCGGACGGCTCGGTCTACTGGACCGACATCAGCAACGGCGACGTGACGATGCGGACGCCCACCGGCGAGACCCGCGTGGTCGCCTCGCCGGGCGTCGGCGTCAACCCGATCACCTTCTCGGACGACGGCCGGCTGTTCGTCTCCCAGTGCTTCATGGACACGAACCTGTACGAGCTGGACCCGGCGGGCGAGCGTGAGCCGCGGCTGATCCGTGACGATCTCGGGCCGGGCTGCGGCCTGAACGGCATGGACTGGGGTTCCGCCGACGGCAGGCTCTACGGCCCGCGCTGGTTCCGCGGCGAGGTCGTCCGCGTCGACGTCGACAGCGGCGAGATGGAGACGGTCGCCAGCGGCTTCGAGGTGCCGGCCGCCGTCAAGTTCAACAGCGAAGGCGTCCTCCACGTCCTCGACTCGCTCCGGGGGGAGGTCGTCCGGGTCGGCGACGACGGCGGCAAGGAGGTCGTCGCCCGCGTCCAGCCCGGGCTCGACAACTTCGCCTTCGACGCGGACGACCGGCTCTTCATCTCGAGCTTCGCCGACGGCTTCATCGTCGAAGCCCTGTCGCCTGACGAGAACCGCACGGTGCTCGAGGGCGGACTCAACATGCCGGGCGGCGTGGCGCTCATCGGCAGCGGCGACGGAACCCGGCTCGTCGTCGCCGACTTCTTCGCCCTGCGCCAGCTCGATCCGTCAACCGGCGACGAACTCGGCGTCGTGCGCGACGTGATCGGCTTCTCGGACATCGGCACGTCCATGTCCGTTCATGCCGCCGACGAGGGCCGCCTCGTGCTGTCGAGCTGGTTCGACAACGCGGTGCGACTCTGGGATCCGGCCGCCGACGCACTGGTCCAGATCTTCGGCGAGCTGGCCGCCCCGATCGACGCGATCCAGTTCGAGGGCGACATCGTCGCCAGTCAGTGGGGCGCCGGCAACGTGATCGCGTTCTCCCCCGGGAACCCCGAGGAGAAACGGGTGCTGGCGGAGGGCCTCTCGGGACCGGCCGGCCTGACCGCGGCGGACGGCGCACTCTACGTTTCCGACAACCTCGCGGGCACGGTGCTGCGCATCGGCGACGACGGTGTCGAGACGGTCGCCGAAGGCCTCGACCAGCCGGAAGGTCTCGCCGCCGCGAACGGTTCGATCTACGTCGTCGAGGCCGGCGCCGGCCGGGTGGTCGCCATCGACCCTGCGAGCGGCGAGTCCACGACAGTCGCCGACGGCCTCGAACTGCACGTGCCGCCCAGCGGCGCCTTCCCGAACACGATGCTGTTCAACGGCATCGCCACGGACGGCGAGACCGCCTGGGTCGCCGGAGACGCCGCCAACACCGTCTACGTCATCGACCTCGACTAGTCGCCCAGGCCGTGATCGCCGTACGTCGAGGCCGGCCCCGTCCCGTCCGGCCCCAGGCGACCGCCCTCACCGAAGTGGCCCTTGCCCGGCACATGGTTCACTTCGACCCGGATGCCGTCCGGGTCCTCGACCAGGATCGAGTAGTAGCCCGGCGCGAACCGGTCACCCTCCTCCGGACCGTGAACGACCTTCGCGTCCAGTTCGGCTTCGATGAAGCGGTAGATCGCGTCGACGTCCCCGCGGCTGCGGGCCCGGAAGCAGAGGTGGTGGAGCCCGGGACGGTCCTGGTCGAACGGCCGGTCCCGCTTGTCCGCCGGCGCGGCGCGGACCAGGATGCCGGTCCGGCTGCCGATGCAGTACAGCACGTCCTCACCCCGGATCAGGGTCTTCATCTCCAGAAAGTTGCAGAGCCGCTCCCAGAACGGCAGGCACCGTTCCGGGTCCCGGACCGTCAACTGGATGTGCGCGATTCCGTTGACGCCTACGGTCTGGCCGACGCTACTCACCTGCCGCCGGTCGGCACCGACTCCGCGCTCTCGCCCGGACCGACTTCGATCAACTCGAAGATCCCGACCATCATCTCGTCCGTCGACCGGAAGCCGAAGCCGACATCGCGGGTCGGATCCGGGTTGTAGGGGTTCGCCGCCGAGTTGTCGTAGCGCGCCACGACCTCGACCACGCTCCCCGCCGGCAGCAGGTTCGGCGCCTCCGGGTAGTAGAAGAGCTGCCAGTCGAAGTCGAACTCCGGCACGTCGAGGAGGATCTCGCGGCTGCCGTCCGGGTACACCGCGATGAACGACATCGCCCGGCCGCGCATGTGCATGTGCGGGAAGTAGGACACGATCCGCGAGTCGTTCCCGAGTTCGTGGCGGGTCACGATTCGATGGTTCGGGGCGCCGGCCGGGATCGTGAAGTCCATCCTGCTCGCGAAGATCGCCTCCACCTCGATCTCCAGTGGACCCTCGCCGAAGTAGAGGCCGATCCGGGTCCGGTCGGTACGTTCCGAGTCGCCGTTCGGATGGTAGTGCTGGTTGACCATCAGCAAGCCCCCGGGGTCCACCCAGCGTCCGGCGCCGTCGGGGAACACGGTCGGCGCCGCCCCGGCCGCCCAGACCGCGAAGATGTTCACGTCGACGGTGCCGGCTTCCCCGCGCTGCCGGTCATCGACCGGCCGCTCCTCACCGCCAGGCGAATCCGTCCCGCCGAATCCACCCCTGAAGACGATCTGGTGGTGATTCACGGTGCGGTCGCCGGGCTGGAACTCCACGGCCCGCACCCAGCGACGCTCCGGGATGTCCAGCCGCACGAGCTGTGTGGGAACCAGGTCCGGCCCGTTCGCCGGCACGGTTACCGGCGGCAGTTCGATCACGTGGTCCGGCTCGCCCACCTGCCAGCCATCCCTGAACCGAGGCGGCTCGGGCATCAGCGCCGGATCGCCGGGCCTGGCGCCGCCATCGACCCAGGCGGCGATCGTCTCGATCTCGTCCTTGCTCAGCCGGGCGTCGTTCGCCCAGACGCCGTGCTCCGGGTTCGCGAACCACGGCGGCATTTCGCCGTTGACGACGACACGCCGGATCGAGCGGGCCCAGGGCCGCGTCTCCCGGTAGCTCAGGAGCGACATCGGCGCGATTTCGCCCGGCCGGTGGCAGCCGACGCAGTGGCGCATCAGGATCGGCGCCACGTCGCGGCTGAAGACCACCGCGTCGCTGTCGGCGGCAGCGGCGGGGACGGCGAACGCGCCCGCAGCCAAGGACGCGACCAGGGTGACCGCCGCGATTCGGGCGGCTCGGCGGCGAAGCGGAACGGTCGGAAACGAGCGCATCATGACAGCCCCTTGACCTATAAGAGACTACTCCACACCCTCCGGGTCAAACGCGGCCCGGCTCCCGCCACGGGCTGCTAGAGTCCGCGTTCGCGAAAGAACCAGCACTCCCAAGAACCTCAGGAGACCCAGCGACAATGTACCGACAGACTGCCTGCCGCGTTCTCATTCTCAGCTTCTGCCTCGCGGTGATCGGATTCGCACCCGCCGTGGCCCAGGGCGACCGCCCCGCCAGCCCCGAAGGCGCCGCCTCGACCCAGATCGGCGACGCCTGGATCGACATCACCTACGGCCGGCCGATCCTGCGTGGTCGGAACGGCGTCTTCGGCTCCGGCGAAGAGTACGGGCAGACCCTTCTCGCCGGCGGACCCGTCTGGCGTGCCGGGGCGAACGTGACGACCCGGATCAACACCGAGGCCGATCTGATGATCGGCGGCAGCACCGTCCCGGCCGGCGAGTACAGCCTGTTCATCGACCTGAAGGACGGCGCCTGGACAGCGATCATCTCGAAGCAGCCCTACATGGAGGCGTTCGACCGGGCCAAGATGGCGGAAGGCCTGACCTGGGGCGCCTACGGCTACAACGCGGACCATGACGTCGTCCGCGCGCCGATGATGACGTCGACGGAGGAGTTCTCCGTCGACCAGATGACGATCATCTTCTCCGACGTCTCGGACGCCGGCGGCGCGATCGTCGTGATGTGGGACAACCAGATGGGCGTCCTGCCGTTCGGCGTCGGCCAGTAGGTTTCGGCGCTCTCAGTCCTCAACGGCGGCCCGGGCTTCTTCGGCCCGGGCGCCGCTCAGCACGTTCGGGACCGCCCATTTGCCTTTGTGGCAGGCATACTCGAACAGCCCGCCGACGGTCACGCCCAAACCGCGCCCGGTGCTCAGGCGTCGCACTCCCGGTAAGCGTCGATCACCGCCCGCTCGCCTTCCCGGCCCGGCTTCGAGTTCCCGTGCTCCATGCCCACGATGCCGTCAAAGCCCTTGCTCTTCAGGTGCCGGAACACGTTGAGGTAGTTGATCTCGCCCGTCGTCGGTTCCTTGCGCCCCGGGTTGTCGCCGACCTGGATGTAGGCGATCTCGTCCCAGGCCCGGTCTAGGTTCGGGATCAGGTTCCCTTCCGTGATCTGCTGATGGTAGAGGTCGTCGAGGATCTTGACCGAGGGCGATCCGACCGCCTTGCAGATCTGGTACGCCTGAGGGATCCCGGTCAAGAAGACACCGGGGTGGTTCGTCCAGTGGTTGAGCGGCTCCAGCACAGCCACGAGCCCGGCCGGCTCGAGGATCGCCGCGGCCCGCTTCAGGTTCTCGATCACGTTCGCTGTCTGGTACTCCCACTCGAGGCCCGGATCGAGCTGGCCCGGGACGACGGTGCACCATGTCGCGTTCACCCTTTTCCCGACCTCGACCGCCTTCCTCATGTCCGCCTCGATCGCCTCACGGGCCGAAGAGTCGGAGGAGGCGAAACTCACGCCGCCCCAGGAGGTGTGGGCCACGAAGACGCCCATCTCCATTCCCAGGCGATCCAGCTCCGCGGCGATCTTCTCCTGGAGCGCCGGCTCGCGACCGCCCATGCCGTTGTCCTCGAGGGCGCGGAACCCCTCGTCGTGCATGAAGCGGAGCTGGTCGATGTGGTCGTCGCCGGCGTGGTGCCGGAACATCCCGAAGTGGGGCGCGTACTTGAGCTGGAATGCGCCTCCGTCTGCAGGCTGAGCGGCTCGGGAAGCGGACGTCCCCGGAACCGCGCCGACGGCAAGCGCGGTTGCCGCCGCAGCGCCCCCGGTGAGGAACTGCCGCCGCGGAATCCGGGCAGTATCAGGAGAACCAACTGTCTTGTTGCGCATCGTGGCAGAGTACCAGCCGCAAACCGCCAGGACCGACTCGACTTGCGAGGGACCGACATGAAACCAACCGCCAACAGGATCCGCTTTCTGACCCCTGCCATCGTCGCCGTTGCAGCCGGAACGCTGGCAACCGCCCTTCACGCGATCGACGTCACGGACACCAGGCTGCTGTCCCAGCCCGCAGTGAGCGCGGACCACGTGGCGTTCGCCTATGCCGGCGACCTCTGGATCGCCGGCCGCGACGGTTCCAGTCCGCGGCGGCTGACCTCCCACGAGGGGACGGAGACCGGTCCCCGCTTCTCTCCCGACGGCACTCTGGTCGCATTCAGCGCCGAATACGACGGCAACATCGACGTCTTCGTCATGCCCGCCGCGGGCGGCGAACCGAAGCGGCTCACCTGGCACCCGGGCGCCGATCTGGTCCAGGGCTTCACCGTCGACGGTTCGGCCGTGCTGTTCGCTTCCCAGCGCAGCATGTTCACGAACCGTCACTTCCAGCTCTTCACCGTGCCGCTCACCGGCGGGCTGCCCGCGAAGCTGCCGATCCCGCACGGGCTGCGCGCGAGCTACTCGCCCGACGGCAGCCGCATCGCCTACATCCCCACCCCCGAGCGCTTCGAGCAGTGGAAGAACTACCGCGGCGGCACGACATCGAGAATCTGGATCTACGACACGGGCGACCACTCGGTACAGACGATCCCGCAACCCGAAGGCCGCTCGAACGACACGGACCCGACCTGGATCGGCAACCGGGTCTTCTTCCGCTCCGACCGGGACGGCGAGTTCAACCTCTACTCCTTCGACACGGGCAGCGGCGAGATCGTCCGGCACTCCGAGTTCGAGGACTTCCACGTCGAGGATCTCTCGGGTTCCGTCGACACGGTGATCTACGAACAGGGCGGCTACCTGCACGTCTACGATCCCGCCTCGGACCGTCATCAGCGCCTGCGGATCGGCGTCGCGGCCGACCTGACCGAGACCCGGCCTCGTTGGGTCGAAGGGCCCGAGAACATCCGCAGCGCGTCCATCTCTCCCACTGGCGCCCGCGCCGCGTTCGGCTATCGGGGCGAGGTGCTGACCCTGCCGGCCAGGAAGGGTGACGCCCGCAACCTGACCCGCACTCCCGGCGTCCACGAGCGCGACCCTTCCTGGTCGCCCGATGGCGCCAGCATCGCCTTCTTCTCGGACGAGGGCGGCGAGTACGGACTCCACGTCCGCGACCAGGAGAGCGGCGATGTTCGCCGCTACGAGCTGGGCGGCGAACGCGGCGGCAACGGCTTCTACCACGGCCCCGAGTGGTCGCCTGACGGCGAGCGGATCAGCTACGTCGACAACTCGATGAGCCTGTTCGTCATCGATCTCGACAGCGGCGACGTGGCGAAGGTGGCGAGCGAGTACTACTACGGCCCGTCCTTCCCGCCCCGACCCGGCCACTCCTGGGCGCCGGACTCACGGTACGTCGCCTACACCCTGAACACGCGCTCTTACATGCAGCAGGTCTTCGTCTACGACGTGGAAGCCGGAACATCCCACCCGGTGACCGACGGGCTGAGCGAAGTCGGCGAACCCGTCTTCGACCGGAGCGGCGACTATCTGTACTTCCGCGCCTCGACCGACGCTGGTCCTGTGAAGCACTGGTTCGCCATGTCGAACGCGGACATGGAACTGTCGAGCGCGATCTATCTCGCGGTACTCCGCCGGGACGGCGAATCGCCGCTTGCCGCGGAGAGCGACGAGGAGGCCGTGGAATCCGACGAGGACGACGCGAAAGCCGAGGAAGGCGACGAAACCGAGGCCGAAGCGGAAGCCGACAGCGACGGTGAAGACGCCGAAGGGCCACAGGTCGAGATCGACTTCGAAGGCCTGAACCAGCGCATCCTCGCCCTGCCGGTCCGGGCCGGCGGCTACAGCAACCTGGAAGCCGGCGAAGCGGGCAAGCTCTACTATCTCCGCTCGCAGCCCGCGGGCCGGTTCGGCGGGGGTGGCGGCGATCTCGTCCTCTTCAACCTGGAGGATCGCGAGGAAACGGTGCTGCTCTCCGGCGTCGGCGGCTTCTCGCTGAGCGCCGACGGCAAGAAGCTGCTCTACGCCGGCCAGAACGACTTCGGCATCGCAAACGCCGGCGGCAAGATCGACCGCGCGCAGAGCGCCATGGCGGTCGACAAGCTCACCGTCCGCATCGATCCGCGCGCCGAGTGGAGGCAGATCTACGACGAGGTCTGGCGGATCAACCGCGACTACTTCTACGACCCGGGCATGCACGGAGCCGACTGGCCGGCGATGGCCGAGAAGTACAGCGGCTTCCTGACCGACATCGCCACCCGCGCCGACCTGAACAAGGTGCTGCGCTGGATGTGCAGCGAGATCGCGGTCGGCCACCACCGGGTCGGCGGCGGCGACCGGCGAGCCGACCCGGAACGTGTGGGCGGAGGCCTGCTCGGCGCCGACTTCGAGATCGCCGACGGCCGCTACCGGTTCGCACACGTGCTGGGCGGCCTGAACTGGAACCCCGAACTGCGGGCGCCGCTCACCGAGCCGGGCGTCTCGGTTTCCGCCGGCGAGTATCTGCTTGCCGTCAACGGCGTCGACCTCGAAGCCTCCGACAACGTCTTCGCGCGCTTCGAGAACACGGCCGGCAAGATCACGGACATCACGGTCGGTCCGAACGCGGACGGCTCCGGTTCGCGCACCGTGTCCGTGGTGCCGATCCCGAACGAGTCGGCGCTCCGCAACCGGGAGTGGGTCGAGGGCAACCTGGCCAAGGTCGACGAGGCCACCGACGGCCGGGTCGCCTACGTCTACGTGCCGAACACGACGACCCTCGGCCACACCTACTTCAAGCGCTACTTCTTCCCGCAGGTTCACAAGCAGGCCCTGATCGTCGACGAGCGATTCAACGGCGGCGGCCAGGTCGCGGACTACTACATCGACCACCTGCGGCGCCCGTACATCAGCCACTGGGCGACCCGCTACGGCGCCGACTTCCGTACGCCCAGCGGCGCGATCCTGGGGCCGAAGGTCATGATCATCGACGAGACGGCCGGCTCCGGCGGCGACCTGCTGCCCTGGATGTTCCGCAAGCTCGGCCTCGGCCCGCTGGTCGGCAAGCGGACCTGGGGCGGTCTGGTCGGCACGCTCGGCTTCCCCATCCTGATGGACGGCGGCTTCGTCACCGCCCCGAACCTGGCGATCTGGACCGAGAACGGCTTCGTGGTCGAAAACGTCGGCGTGCCGCCCGACGTCGATGTCGAGCAGTGGCCCGCGGACATCATCGCCGGCCGCGACCCGCAGCTCGAGAAGGCGATCGAGATGGTCCTCGAGCAACTGGAGGCGAACCCGCCGGCAGAGCCGGCGAAGCCACCCTTCCCGATCCGCGTCCGCCGCTAGCGCCGCCTGCCGGTGGACGTCAGCTTCCTGTTGCCGCGGCTGCGCGCCGAGTGGCGCAAGCGCACCGGTCGCGAGCTCTCGGCGGCCGACATCCACCCGCGCTTCCGGGACCGGGAACGGCACTTCCGGGCGCCGCCGATGACCGCGGAGATGGTGGCCGCGATCTCCCGCCTGTCACCGCAGTTTCACCTTGCACCCGGAGAGACCTCGCGGTCGTTCTGGGAGCTGACCCAGAACGGGTCCTGCTGGGGCGAGTTCGACGCCGCTGAGCCCGTGCTCCGCGCCATGCCGCGCCCCGGCAAGGCGCTCGACATCGGCTGCGGCCTGGGCCGGTCGACCGCCTTCTTCCGGCGCGCGCTCGACTGGAACGACACGGAGTTCCACCTCTACGACGGCGACGGTCCCCGGATCGACTATCCCCGGAGCGGGGAACGGACCGACCGCTCCTTCTGCGGCGATCTCACGACGTTGCGCCAGGTGCTGGAGCACAACGAGGTGCCGCACTTCCGCGTCTTCGACGCCCACGAACTCCATCACCGCCTGGACGCTCTGCCCGGTCCCTACGACGTCGTGTACTCCTTCTACGCCGCCGGCTTCCACTGGTCGCTCGCCGACTTCTGGAGCGAGTTCGAGGCGGTTTCGCACGGCCCAACCGTCGGCATCTTCACGATCCACCGGAACTTCGAGGCGTTCCCGGCCCTTCGCAACTGGGCACTCCGCATCGTCCCCTTCGAACGCAGCCTGATCAAGGACCGGCCGCACCGGCTGCTGATCGCGACCAGGGACGAAGACATCCTGTCGCCGGTAGACGCCCGAACCGGACGGTAGGCTAGCCCCACACCACAACAGCCCAGGGAGGAACGCGATGCTCGAGTCGCTCAAGAACTGCCAGCCCCAGACCTACGCCGCGATGCGCATCGTCGCCGGCTTCCTCTTCCTCTGGCACGGGGCGCAGAAGCTGCTCGGCTTTCCCCTTCCGACTCCTGAGGCGCCCGGCTTCATCCTCTACATCGCCGGGCCCATCGAGCTGATCGGCGGCGCATTGATCATGGTCGGCCTGTTCACCCGACCCGTCGCCTTCCTCGCCAGCGGCCTGATGGCCTTCGCCTACTTCCTCGGCCACGTGTTCCGGCCGGTCGAAGACCCCGGCATCCTGCACTACCTGTTCCCGCTGGTGAACCGCGGGGAGGCCGCCGTTCTCTTCTGCTTCGTGTTCCTCTACATCGCCGCCAAGGGCAACGGCATGTGCAGCCTCGGCGCCGACGACGACTGAAGCAGGCCGACGCCCTCAGCTCACCGCGAAGATGCCGCCGTCGACCGGGATGGCGGCGCCGGTGACGTAGGCCGCGGCGCGGGACGCCAGGTAGATCGAAACGCCGGCCATGTCTTCCGGCGTGCCGATCCGCTTGCGGGGGTTCCGGGCGCGGATCTCGTCGCCGAACTTCCGCAGGTTGTACTCCATCATCTTGCTCTCGAACGGCCCCGGGCAGACGGCGTTCACCGTGATGTCCTCAGGCGCGAGGCGGCGCGCGAGGGCTCGGGTCAGGTGGATCATGCCGGCCTTGCTGGCGCTGTAGGGGTAGTGCTCCTGCGGGTTCACGTGCAGGCCGTCGATCGAGGCGATGTTGATCACCCGCGCCGGATCGTCCTCCGTGGCCGCGGCGCGCAACTCGGGGAGCAGCTTGACGGTCAGGTAGAACGGGCCCTTCAGGTTGATGTCCATCACCTTGTCCCAGCCGGACTCAGGGAACTCCTCGAGCGGCGCTCCCCAGGCGGCGCCGGCGTTGTTCACCAGGATGTGAATCCTCTCTTCGCGTTCCCGCAACTCGGCGCAGAAGCGCTCCACTCCTTCGATCGTCGACAGGTCGTTCGGTAGCGAAACACACTCGCCGTACGCCGAAAGCTCGTCTGCCATCGCGTCGCAGACGGGAGCCTTCCGTGAACTGATGTAGGTGCGCACGCCGTTCTCGACGTAACCGCGCGCGATCATCGCCCCGATGCCGCGGGAGCCCCCGGTGACCACCGCCACCTTGCCGGCAACGTCGAACAGGTTCTTCATCGCTATCCCCCCACGGTCAAGGCGTCGGTCAACACGGACCCCGACCGCGCCGCCTGGTCCCAGAGTCCGAGCGCGATCCGGTGGCGGCCCCCGGGCAGACGAATTCTCAGGCCGGCCCGATAGTGGCTTTCCAGGGCCTCCGCCAGAGCTTCCGCGGGCACCTCGAGCGGCACCTCCAGGTGCTGCGCCGCGGTCAACTCGTCTTCGTCGTCCATCGCCACGACGACCAGCCGCGTGGCGGAGCGGTGAACGCCGTCGATCTCGACCAGTTCCACGCTCTTGATCGGAAACTCGATCCACATCTGCACGTCGTACAGGTCCTGGCCTTCGACGGGCATGATCGCGTCGACGTTCACCTCCATCCCGTGCGGGTTGTCGCTCTCACCGACGTAGGCCGCCGCCAGCGCCCGCTCCGAGATGCGCGACCGGACCCCTTTCTTGACGTAGCTCCGGCGGTAGTCGGCCGAGGCGCCCCTCACTCCGCGCACTCGCACCTCGATCGACGTGAACTCGCCCTCGACCTTGTTCGCCGAAGAGAGCCCGAGCGAGTAGTACGACTGCATGCCGCCGACGGCCTGGGCCAGCACGCCGGTCAGCCTCCCGCCGCCGGTGCGACCGAACCCGCCGGTCCCTTCGGCCAGGTTGTGAAGCGCTTCCCGGCGGTCCGAGACCTCCATCAGCGCGCCGCGCCCCCTGGAGCGCCTGGCGCTCGTCGCGGCGTCGCCCGGCGGCGGCTTGGCCGCGAACAGCGTGACGCCGTAGGTGTTGGCCTCGGCGACGATGGCCTGAATCGTCGCGGTCGCCCGGAACTGCTCGACCTCCTGTTGCAGGCGGCCGACCTCCATGCTCGCATCACGGTCGAAGATGCCGCCCGTGCCGGGCGCGCCGCCGGCCTGACCGCCGCCCGCCCGCTCGACCAGGGCGCCGGCGTCGCTGGCGCCGCCCGTGAGCAAGTCCTGGACGTGCTCCATCAGGGTACCGAGGGGCCGCTCGGCGATGCCGTCGGAGACGAAGACGAGCGCCTTGCGACCCTCGAGCCAGGCCAGCGTGCGCACGAAGTTCCCGAGCGCCTCGAAGCTGGCCTCCGAATCGTTGTAGACCTCGCGGGCGTACGTCCTCATCTCGCCCAACAGGGCGTCGATAGCGAGGCCCGCGTTCTGGCGGTCGAGTCGATCGCGGCTGCGCATCCGGTGAAAGATGTCCGTGACGGAGAGTTGAGCGCTCTGCCGGAGGCCGTCCCGCTCGTCGCCGACCGTCCGCTGGCCCCTCAGACCGTTAAGCGCGCTCCGGATCGCCCCCCAGTTCCGGGTGAAGCCCTGAATCACGCGCGGCTCCTGGTCGTGCGCGGCGACCATGATCCGCACCCGGCGGTCCTCGAGCACCGTCGGCAGGTCGACCTCCAGTTCCGTCAGTGCCCGGTCGCGGTTCGCAGACAGCATGTTGTGCTGATCGAAGTAGAGGACGAGCCAGATCGGCGCCGTCGCGTCCGGGTCCTCCCGGACGACTTCGTAGAAGTTCACCGGCTCGACCCGTTCGCCGTTCTCGAACACCTGGAAGTTGGAGAGTTCGAGCCCGGTGACCGGAGCGCCCTGACGATCGGTGACGTGGACGTCGATGTTGACGACCTCGACGTCGACGGTGTCCTGGATGACCCCGGCGGCGGGCTCAACCTGTAGCTGCGCGTCGACAGGCGTCGCGGCCAGCAGCGACGCCATAAACCAGAATGCCAGGGAAAGAGAAACGAGGCAGGTTCTGTATCTCATGACAGTTCGAACCCCTCATAGTCGTTGGCTGCGACAGCGTCGCACTTCTCCACGTAGGGAGGAAAGCCCAGGTAGGGCATGAACACTCGCGGCTTGCCCGGCACGTTGGCCCCCAGGTACCAGGAGTTGCACGTGGGATAGAGAGTCGCGCCGGCGACCTCGCCGACGTGGGCGACCCACTCGTTCTCGGCCTCCGGAGTCGCCTCGATCGCGGCATGGCCGCGGTTCCGCATCCAGGCCATGCAGTCGGCGATCCAGTCCACGTGCTGCTCGATCGACGGCAGCATGTTGGAGAGCACGGACGGGCTCCCGGGGCCGGTGATCACGAACAGGTTGGGGAACCCGGCCACGCCCAGGCCGAGGTAGGCGCGGGGGCCGTCCTCCCACTTCGAGCGCAGGGCCCACCCGCCGCGGCCCCGGATGTCGATGCGGGCGAGCGCGCCGGTCATCGCGTCGAAGCCCGTTGCGAAGACGATCGCATCCAGCTCGAACTCCCGGCCACCAGTGCGAAGCCCGGACTCCGTGATCTTCTCGATCGGTTCGGAGCTCACGTCGACCAGGCTGACGTTGGACCGGTTGAACGTCTCGAAGTAGCCGCTGTCGAGACAGATCCGCTTGCAGCCGATCACGTTTGCCGGGCTCAGCAGGTCGGCAACCTCGGGATTGTCCACGATGCCGCGGATCTTCTCGCGCACGAACCCGGCGGCAGCGTCGTTCGCCTCTTGGCTCATCAGCATGTCGGCGAAGGAGGCCATGAAGGAGAAGCCGCCGTACTCCCAGCGCTCTTCCAGACGCCGCCGCCGTTCCTCCGGGGACACCTCCGCGAACTCGTCGTGCATCGGGTTCATGTCGGCGCCCAGCCCGGCCGGCATCTGTCTGTTGCGCTCCCGGAATGCAGGGTACTCCGCCTTGACCTCGGCTTCCCGCTCGAGGTCCATCGCGCCGTTGCGAGCCGGAATGGAGTAGTTCGGCGTGCGCTGGAAGACGGTCAGGTGGGCCGCCTCTTCGGCGATCACCGGAATCGCCTGGATCGCTGACGACCCCGTGCCGACGATCCCCACCCGGAGCCCGGTGAAGTCGACGCCGTCGTGCGGCCAGGCGCCGGTGTGGTACTTCGCGCCCTCGAACTCCTCGATGCCCTCGAAGTCGGGCAGGTTCGCCGCCGACAGGCAACCCGTGGCCATCACGACGTAGCGGGCGAAGATGGTCTCGCCGCCTCTGCCGTTGCCGGCGCCATCGCCGTCGAGGGCCGCCGCGGCCGACTCGCTCGCGTGCGCGACCTCGATCCGCCACCCCGAAGCCTCCTCGTCGAAGTGAGCCGACACCACGCGGCGGTTGAACTCGATCTCTCGCCGGAGGTCGAAGCGGTCGGCTACATGGTTCGCGTAGCGCAGGATCTCCGGTTGGCCCGAGTAGCGTTCACTCCACGACCACTCCTGCTGGAGTTCCTCCGAGAACTGGTACGAGTACTCCAGGCTCTCGACATCGCAGCGGGCGCCCGGATAGCGGTTCCAGTACCAGGTACCACCCACGCCGTCGCCGGCCTCGAACGCCCGGACCGTGAACCCCAGGCCGCGCAGACGGTAGACCATGTAGAGACCAGCGAAGCCGGCTCCAACCACGACCACATCGAACTTCCGCATAGAGAGAGGATCGTATGCTACGGCTGCCATCCGCGTCCGGCGCCGACCGGTGGACGCGCCGCAGCCATGCCCGCCCTCGACGGACTCCGGATCCTCGACCTGACCCGCATCCTGGCCGGGCCGACGTGCACCCAACTGCTCGGCGACCTCGGCGCGGACGTGATCAAGATCGAACGTCCCGGCCGGGGCGACGACACGCGCGGCTGGGGTCCGCCCTTCGTGAAGGACGCGAACGGCGAAGACACGAGCGAGAGTGCGTACTACCTGTGCGCCAACCGGAACAAGCGCTCGATCGCGATCGATCTCGCGACCACCGAGGGCGCCGGCCTGGTCCGGCGGCTCGCTGCCCGCTCGGACGTCCTGATCGAGAACTTCAAGGTCGGGGCACTCAGCCGCTACGGTCTCGGCTACGACGACCTCAGGGATGAACTGCCGGGACTCGTCTACTGCTCGATCACCGGCTTCGGCCAGACCGGACCGAACGCGCACCGCGCCGGCTACGACCTGCTGGCGCAGGGTTACGGCGGCATCATGAGCTTGACCGGCGCGCCGGACGGAGAACCGATGAAGGTCGGCGTCGGCATCGCCGACATCATGTGCGGAATGTACGCGGCGACCGCGATCCTGGCGGCGCTGCGGCACCGCGACCGCACCGGCCGGGGCCAGCACATCGACGTCGCCCTGGTCGACGCCCAGATGGCCTGGCTGGTCAACGAGGGATCGAACTACCTGGTCTCCGGCGAGGTGCCGGAGCGGCGCGGCAACGAGCACCCGAACATCGTCCCCTACGGCGTCTTCGAGACCGCCGACGGGCACGTGATCGTCGCCGTCGGCAACGACTCCCAGTACGAGCGGTTCTGCGATCTGCTCGGCGCCCCCGAACTGGCGGCGGACGAGCGCTACCGGACGAACGCCGGCCGGCTCGCCCACCGGGACGAGCTGGTGGCCCGGCTGTCGGATCTCGTGCGCGAGCTGAGCAGCGCAGAGGTGCTGGCCGGCCTGGAAGCCCGCGGCGTGCCCGGTGGACCGATCCACGACCTGGCCGAAGCGCTCGCATCGGACCAGGCCGAGGCCCGCGGCATGACGATCGACATGCCGCATCCGCTGTCCGGCCGCGGCAGCGTGCCGGTCGTCGCCAACCCGATCAGGATGTCCGAGACGCCGGTGACCTACCGCCGGTCCCCGCCTGTGTGCGGCGCCGACACGGACGAGGTGATCGAGGAAGTACTGGGCGACGACGACTAAACGGCGGCGGTCACCGGCGCCGGAACCTACGCAACTGCGCCAGTTCCTCGACAAACCTCCGCTCATCCGGCAACAGACTCATCGCCTTTGCGTAGGCGTCCTCGACTTCCCGAAGCGGGAGGCGGAGCCAGTTGCGTGTCCGCGCAAGGTCCCGCCATGCCCAGGCGTGGCGGGTGGGCGATGCATCGAGCTGGATCACTCGCTCCAGCAGAGACCGCGCTTCGTTGAGGAATCTGCGGTTGAGACTCCGCCGCTTCATGCGCACCTTCCCCGCGAGGTACATCTTGGTCTGCGCGAACTCGTGCAAGGCCCTCGGGTCGCCGTCCACGGCTTCTCCGGCCCGCTCAAAGTACCGATGTGCCGCCTCAGGCTCTCTGAGACGCCGCGCGAGAATGGCGGTATCGATGGCATCCTGGCCGAACACCGGCCCGTCACGCCGCTGGAGCAGTCGACGCGCCCGGTCCTCTTCGCCGGTGTTCACCAAGAGGTCGATCAGCGCGTTTCTAACGTGGGGAATCGCCCCCGCCGCTCCCCTCTTGACGCACGTGGCTAGCACATCTTCCGCACGCTCGATCTCATCGCGGCCCGCGTAGGAACGGATCATCTCCGACGCGAGGACGGCTGAAGCCGGATTCGACTCCCACGCGGCCTCGATACGGCGAAGCGCCTCTTCGGTCTCGCCCACTGCTCGGAGGTGAGCCGCATCCCGCAAAGTCGAAAGCGCTACGTACTCCGGGTGAGCGGGCAGGGTGGCCCGAAAGTAGGTCCGTTCTTCATCGAAGTCGAAGCTCGGCGGGGGCGACCCGTTCTCCTCCATGGTCCGAAACACCTTGGGAAGACCCGTCAGTCTCCCCTCGGCGAGCCCGAGTTCCTTCAGGAACTCACCAATACGGCGGTTTCGAGCGGGCACCGGCGTCATCTGAGCGCCGGCTACCAGGTGACTTGGCTCGATCCCGGCCACCGGACCGGGATAGCTGATGACCTCGACACGACCCGGATAGAGATACACCTTGACCGGTTCCGGTTGGTCGACGTCGTATCCGCGGTGGTAGGCAGCATTGACCAGAGTCTCCCGCAAAGCGGGCAGCGGATAGCTCACCCAACCCCGCACTTGACTACGGTCGGGGCGCTTCTGGAGGTGCGAGGTCGAGAGATTCTCAAGGTGATTCAGACAGTCGCGAAGCTGGTCGGCAAGCCCGCCCCGGAAGACATGCTCCTCTTGCACGTCGCCCGCACGATCCGCAGCGAACTGAACCACTTCGATAGTCGCGCCCCGAAACCAGCGCGTCGGATCAGCAGAGAACAGGAGCAGCCCAGCGTTCTTCGGCACTTCATGGCCGTTAGCACGAGCGGTAATCCGCATACGCCGGTAGATCGCCCGGTGATCCGACTCTTCGAGGAGACCGCTGCGCACATCCCGCAGGTACTCCCGGACCTTAGCTTCCCGGATATCTTCCACTTCAGCATCCCGAGCCGCGCGGTCGTCCCAAGGCACCCGGTTGGTCTGTTCAATGAGCGACCGGAGCATGTCGCCTCTTTGCTCGGCGTCGACCGTCTCGGCACCGAGGCGAACCCAGTACCGACCGCGCTTGTGGTCCGCCGAAGGCCCCCGATGGGGACGCATGTCGCTTGCCGCTACCCGGACTACGAGAATGAGCCGGTCGCCGAACGTTTCGGGCGACAGGATCGGAGAGTACGGAGGATCGAGGCGTTGGCAGTTACCGCGAATCCACTTCTGCGCCGCCTCGACCTTCTCGGGCGCGAGGCCCGACGGCGGAAGGACCGCGTGACCGCCTTCTTCACCGACGCCGATGACGATGTAGCCCCCGTTGAGGTTCTGGAGATCGTTCGCGAACGCGCAGATCGTCCGCAGCACTTGCGGTCCGGTGCTCTCTGGATTCCACGACTCCTTGAACTCCACGCGCGCCGACTCCACGCTTCGGCAGTGGAGCAAGTCATCGAGGTTGATCTGGAGGATGTTGGCCACGATCTGAGCCGCCCGTCGTTCGCGGTTCGTCCCGGCTTCCCGCCGCCTGATGCCAGCGGACGAGAATCCGGCGGAGTCGAGTCTATTCCCGCCGCTGCCCGTCCGGCACGGGCCTCGGTCCGTAACCGGGAAAGGTGGTACCGTGCGCCCAACGCCCTGCCACTTCTGGCAATGAGAGGAAGGCCCCTTTGACGGACACGGCCGTAGGTATCAGCGGCTTCGGCGGTTACGTGCCGGAGCGCGTGATGACGAACGAGGAGTGGACCCGATACGTAGACACTTCCGACGAGTGGATCGTTGAACGCACCGGCATCCACCGGCGGCGCGTCGCGGCCGAGGACGAGTCCACCGCCGACCTGGCAACGGCCGCCGCCAGATCGGCACTTGAGAGCCGCGGTATCGGCCCCGAGGGCATCGACGAGATCATCGTCGCCACGGATACTCCGGAGGTCTACACCCCGGATACGGCCTCCTTCGTCCAGCGCAAGCTCGGCGCCCGCGAAGTCCCTTCCTACGACCTGGGCGGCAGCGGCTGCGCCGGCTTCGTGCAGGCGATGGACGTCGCCCGTTCGCGGGTGCTGACCGGCACCCGCCGGGTGCTCGTCATCGGGGTCGAGCTGATCACGCGTCTGGTGAGCTGGAAGATCCGCGAGACGTGCGTACTGTTCGGCGACGCCGCGGCCGGCGTGATCGTCGAGCGCGGACCGCAGATGGCCGAGATCCTCGGCGCCAGGACCGGCACCGACGGCAGCCAGTGGAGCATCCTGACGCTTGAGATCGGCGGTACCCGCAAGCCGTTCAGCCTCGAGTACGCACAGAAGGAAGAGCATCTGAAGCTGATCATGGAGGGCCGGGCGGTGTTCCGTCACGCCGTCCACCGCATGTCGGAGGTCGGCCTCGACGTGCTGGAAGCCGTGGGCGCAAAGCTCGAGGACGTGGCAATGATCGTGCCCCACCAGGCGAACCTGCGCATCGTCCAGGCGGTCGCGAAGAACCTGTCCGTGCCGATGGAGAAGGTCTACACGAACCTCCAGGAGTACGGGAACACTGGCTCGGCATCGGTTCCCCTGGCGCTCTGGGAAGCGCACAGCAAGGGCCGCATCTCGCCGGGCGACCTGGTGCTGCTGACCTCCTTCGGCGCCGGCTTTCACTGGGGCGCGGCCCTGTTGCGGTTCACCGGCTAGGCGCACCGATTCACGCAAGAGCCCGGCGTAGCCAACTCCAGGGTATGCGGGCGTCCCGCACGTAGCCGTCAGAAGTCGCGACCGGCTACGATTCCGCCGCCCCTGGCAACTACGCAAGAGGAGGCGCCGCCATGTCCGCGATGTACGACCCTCCCCACCCGGGTGAGATCGTCCGGGACGCGATTGAAGCCGAAGGTTGGACGGTCGCGGATGCCGCGGCCCGCCTGGGTGTGACCCGTAGCAGTCTCTCCCGTGTCATCAACGGTAGAGCGGGTCTTTCGCCACGTCTTGCGCTCGCGCTGGAGGGCCTAGGTTGGAGCGACGCCGGGCATTGGGTCCGGATGCAGAGCGCCTACGATCTCGCTAAAGCCAACCGGAGGCTCTGACCCGAGCCACCGCCAGGTAGAGCCGAGCGTTGAGCGCCGCCTGCCCGTATCGCACTAACGAAGATCGAGTCCCCATGTTTCATCCTCGTTACCCCTCGGATCTCGTGCTCACAGAAGCAGACTTCACCGACTGCGGCTGGCAGGACGTACTGCGATCCGCCGATCCATGGGCCTACTCCTCGATCAGCAATGCCTTCCGGAAGGCCGCCAGCGATGCGGAGGAGAACGACCGCCGGGCCAAAGCACTCTGGCTCCTCGCCGATGCCTGCTCCATGACGTTCTCACCGGACAGAGTCGAGCCCTTTGGGCCTCGATTCTCATCCCCTGGCGGAAGCTCCTTCTCGCCCGATGAGTTGACAGCAAACGACACGGCGTTCCTCGCCAGTGCGGTCACTTCGATGGAGAGCTGTGTACTTGGTGCGCATCTTCTGAAGGCGCGCTTGGCAGACCTTGTCTGGCTAGTGCAAGAACCCCGAAGCGGCAAGTTCGCATTGCTCGCCATCGATAGCTACAGAGCAGTGCCGCTGAACGTAGAGACCTGGCTCCGCGACGGCCTGGATTGCTGGCAAAGGGTGCTGGTTCTCGCGCGCCTTACCAAGGTGGCTGCCGGGAAGCACGGCGAGGAAATGGAGGCGTCCGTTCTACAGGCATTTGACTCCGCGACAGAAGAACACGGTTTCCTCGCAGTCAAGTTGGCTGGGCTGATGCGAGCGAACGGGCTTGGTCACGATAACGCGCTCCGTGTCGCGACAAGACTCGAGTCTCTAGGTCATGCGTTCGCCGGCCAAGGTGAGTTCCATCGGGGACGAAGCTACCTCCATGAAGCGCAGCATTGGTTCATGTCCCTCGGCGACGAGTCCCACGCTACGGCTACGACGGCTGCCGAAGCGGAGTGCTGGATCAGGGAGGCCGAGTGTCGCCTGTCATCCGCTGATCCAAGTCACGGAGTCGCCGCCACCTTCGTCGAGAAAGCAATTCAGACGTACCGGACCATTCCGAACAAGCGTCGCGAGACTCACGACGTGAACGAACGCCTCGAACACCTGCAGGCACGTCTACGCGACTTTGGGAAGCGAGCTGTCGACGAGTTGACCGAGAAAGACGGTCCGGGAATCGACATCTCCCACCTTGTCCGACGGGCACGCGAAGCCGTCTCCGGCAAAGGCAGCATCGAGGCGCTCACCGCGCTCTCCAATCTCGTCGACTGGTCGAACGCCCACGAATCGCGAGACCGAGCCATCGAGATCCTGCGAAAGCATCCAATCCCAGCGATGCTCTTCCCTGCCGTCACGATGAACCGCGACGGACGCGTCGTAGCCAAGAGTCCCCCTGCCCATCTGGGCGATACGCTGACGAAGTCCGATGAAACCGCCATCCGCGACCGGATGTTGCAAGAGTACGGGATCCACGCTGCACTTGTAACTCAAGGTACCATCCTGCCCGCACTCGAAGTCCTCCGTTTCGAGCACCGGATTCGTGAGATCGAGTTCATAGAACTGGCTAGCCAAGCTGCCATCGTGCCGCCTGGACGGTCGGTTCTCTTCGGCAAAGCTCTGTTCGCAGGCTACGACGGAGACTTCGCAACGGCCCTCCATCTATTGTCACCTCAGATCGAGAACATGGTCCGGTTTCACCTCAATCGAGCCGGCGTCGAGACCACACATCTGGACGACAAAGGGATACAAGTCGAAAAGGGACTGAGCTCCCTTCTCTCACTTCCTCGGTCTTCCGAGGTACTCGGTTCGGACGTCAAGTTCGAACTCGAACTCCTGTTTACCCAACCCGGTGGCGCGAATCTCCGGAACTCAGTCGCTCATGGTCTGCTGAGTGACGCGGAGACAGCCTTCGGCGTGTACCCGATCTACGCATGGTGGCTCACGATAAAGCTCGTGCTCTCTCCCTTCTGGAACCCAGTCTCCTCGGACACTGAGGAGACTGGGGAATGACGGTAGGAGTTGCCCAAGCTACGCCCGACCCAGCAGAAGCAGGCCCCCAATCCGGCGTACCGTCTCAGCGAAGTAGCTGACTTCCTCCGGCTTGAGATCACGGCCGAAGACCGGCCGCTCCCGGTAGGAGAGCCACTTCTTCAAGACTTGATGGCCACCAAGACGGTAGTTCCAGACCACGGCGGGGACGTTGCGCCAGTAGGCCCGGGGGTTCAGGTAGACGTCGAACGTGCTTTCCCCGAGTACGGAGGCCGCTTCGCCCAGTGCGCTCCGCTCTCGGACATCGTAGCGGCGCTCCACAACCCGGCCGGAAGCCGGCATGACGGCTTGACCCGAGCCAAGGTAGCCCCAGCCGGCAGTGAGGGCGAAGTCGTCCCCGGTCATCTGCCGTCCGTCGCCAGTTGTCGGGACGGCGAATCGCCGAAGCTCGGGCCGTAGAGCGCCGGTCGTCACGCCGGGAACCGGGGCTTCGGGGTCCAGCAGCCGAGCGAGTCGCCGGCCGCGCTCCACACCTGCAGCGAAGCGTCTCGCCGCGCGGTCTCCGGTGCCCTCCGGCCAGCCCGGCAGTGGGATCCGCGGCCACTCCATTCGTAGCGCTCCTGCGTTGGCGGCCCGGTACGCGGTATCGTGCAGCGTAGCCAAGACATAGTGAAACAAGTCGCCATGGGTCGCACCAAGGGCGTTAACGTACCGCCGTGCCGTGGGCGACAGGTTGGCTCGACGAGTCGGCCCCAGGTCGCCAGACTCAGAGATCCTGTCCTCCAGCAACCACGCCGGGTACCAGCTCGAGAGGCCGTTACCGAAGTTATCGGCTAGCGTGCCGGTCAGGGTTCCGCGTGAAAACTCCTCCTTGGTTTCCAGTCCTCGGGCTTCCAGCCATAGATTCCCCTCGAAGACATGCCGCCGATAGTCAGCCCTCTTCTCGTCAAGTAGCTTGGTGTCCTTCTCCCAGTAGAGCCACCGAGTGTCGAACGGCCTGTAGGCGAAACGAACGAACCCGTCTTCGTCTGGCCCACCCCGCCTTAGCAACGCTTCGCGCACACCACGGGGATCGAACCGAGCGGCACTCTTCATAACTCGCGGATAGCGCCGCTCAATCTCCTCGTGGCTCAAGTCCGGGTCGAAGTAGTCGACGATGCGCGCACGCAACCGACCGAGATCTACATCGACGAGGAATCCATCGCGACTTGTCTTGACGCCAGGGAACGACACCGGGAACAGGTCGGGCAAAGCCGGCCAATCGAACCAACGGTCGTCGACCGTCGTTCGCAGGAAAGGCATGCCCAGCGGAAGCGAGGGTTCGATCTTCTCGTACAGCACCTCGGGCTCCACGTCAGACGTTACGAGAAGCTCCTCCCGCTTCCTCCGGCCCCAGAGTTGTCGGAAGCTCACCTCCTGTGCGGGCACGTGTTCCACCTTCCGCACGAGCGTCGCGACCGCCGTGCCGACCTTGATTCCCTCCCGATTGCTCTCGGTCGAGAAGATACTCGGGTCGGGGGAACCGTCCGGCGCGATCTTGCCGGTCTTGCGGCTGTCGCCGTTCAGACAGTCGACCCGTATGACATCGAAGGCCTCGACGTACCGTTCACGCATTGCGGTGAAAGACATGCCGTCCAGCCACGAGTAGTTGGAGATGAAGCAGACGATGCCTTGGCCCGTGCGCTCGGCGATCCGTCTCTCCGCCATGCGGAAGAAGCGCACGTAGAGATCGTTTAGTCCCTGGCCCTCAGGCTGTCGCACACGTTTCGCGGAGCGGTACGCGTCGGTGAGTTCGCGCTCTTCCCTTCCCACGGCGACGCCGGGAAAGCCGTTGTACGGAGGATTGCCCAAGATGACCAGGATTGGTGTCTCCTGCTTCACCTTCTCCGCCCGGTCACGCTCCTCCTCCAGTTCGGGGAACGGGAGCGGTTTGTTCGTTCTCGGTTCCCAGCCCGTAAGGGCGTTGGTCAGGAACACACCAGCACGTTCGGACCCGTCCTCGGCGAGGGGGGCGTCCAGGTCCTGCATCGTCAAGCCGACCTGTAGATGAGCGATCACGAACGGTGCCGGCATGATCTCGAAGCCGAAGACGCGCTCCGTGGCGGCCTGCTTGACGCGGGCGCCGGCGAGCGCGCCGAGTCCCCGTCCTTCGAGATTCGCGGCGGTGCGCCTCAGTACCTCGGCAAGATAGGCTCCTGTGCCGCAGCAGGGGTCGAGGACGTAGACGTTGTCCGCAGCCAGACCGTCGGGAGTGTCCAGATCGTCCCGGAGCGCCTTGTCTACACGCGCGACCATGTACTGCACCACTTCGGTAGGCGTGTACCAGACGCCCAACTGCTTACGGAGCGCCGGATCGAAGGCCTGCAGGAAAGGTTCGTAGAAGTAGGGAACCGCCTCGCCCTCGTTGAAGCTGGCGAAGAACGCCGGGCGATCCACCCGATTCAGAGCGGCTGCCGTCCAGTCCAGCACTTCGATCAAGCCGAGCGCTCCGAGGCGTCCCGGATCGGCAAGCTGCTGGAAGAGCGCCCGCAAGACCGGCGCTCGCAGATGCCAGACGGCGGTCCGCCAGTCGAACACGCTGCCCCGTGGCGCCTGCCGCGACCACAGAACCCAGGCGGAGAAGACCCCGTAGAAGAGCGTCTGCACCAGCGTCGAGTGGAAGAACCGCGTTCCCCTCTCGCCCTCGAACCTCACCCCAAGCGCCTCCTCCAGCGCCGAGCGAACGGTGCCAAGCGACGGTGAATCCCCCGCTCGCTCTACCCGCTCAAGGCCGTCGCGTGCGTAGGAAGCCAGCAGCCAGGCCAGGTCTTGTGGATCGGCCACCGCGGCCCGGTGCGACAGGGCGCGCGCAAGGTACTCGCCCAAGCCCCTTCCGACCTTGAGCGCTGACGCCCGCGGCTTCTCGAGGAGATCCTGGAAGTCCGCCTCAGTCGCCGCCAGGCTGAAGGTCTCCAACTTGACCTCGTCGCCCGAGGAGCGCCGGCCAACGAGTTCAAACTCCCTCAAGTTCGTGACGAGCACGAGGCGATAGCGGGACCAGTAGCGGTTCACCTGCTCGCGTACTTCACTCGTGCCTAGGGCCACCTTGGCCGACTTGACTTCCACGACTCCGCGCTCGGGAATCTGACCCTCCCGCGGCTCGCCCTTCCGGACCTGCTTCGCCGCGTAGAGCCCCATGTCGGGATGGCCCGATCCGTGGTCCGCGAGCTCGATGACGCAGAACACCTTCGGCTTGAGCGACCCACCGATCGCGTTCAACAGGTTGGCGAGCGGCACGTAGCTCGATCGCTCCCCAGTCGCGCCGCCCGACGCGCGAAGACGCCGCAGGTCAGTGAGATAGGACTCCACCGCCGTGGTCAGTTTCTTGGCCGGAATCACGCTGCAACCCTACTGCGAACGAGAGTTCGCCTCAGACCGAGGAGCATGAGGGAGCCGTTCCGCGTGTCGATGCGCCGGCTCGAAACCCGCCTCAATGACGAAGGCTACGGTCGTTTGAGGAGCCTAGTTGGGCCGAGGAATGGCCCCTGACGTTTCGGCGGCTGAGCGCTCCGCGCCACACCTCGCTTCCAACACCGCGAGGAGTTCGGGATCGTGAAGGAACGCGTATGACTGCGGCGGCCGGAAGGCCGGCGCTTCGCCCTGCGGGCATACAGGTGCGTCCAGCACCGTGACCTCCGTCAGGCACAGTGCGGCAACGACTTCGGCTTCGCCGACATAGGCGTCGAACTCTCGTCGGTCGATGCCGACCCGTTCTCCGAACGCGCTCCAGATCCCGTCCGCCGTGTCGAGGGCCACTGCTTCGAGCCGGGCGGACGCTACGACCTGCTGGCGCGGGCTCGTGGCGTAGATCCAGATTCGCGCTCCCGCCGGTGCGCGCACTGCTCGTTTGCGGATCTCGACCGTCTTGCAACCCGACACGATCAAGTCGACGTACGGCGGCTTGATCGACATGAGGATGTCGGTCATGGGCTCGACTCTCCGAGGCCAGCTAAGGCGATCCTCAGGAGTTGCTCGTGGGAGATTGCTTCCGCCGCGACGAAGTTCGCCGGGCCGACGCAATCCAACCTCTTGAGTTCGTTGTAGGAGATGGGCCGGGGAATGCCGGTCAGGCTGTCGAAGGTGAACGCCGTCACTTGCCCGCGAGCGTCGGCGCGGGCCTCGATGTCGTCAGGTGAAAGGACTCCCTGGCGGCTGAGGGTTGCCACAGCCTCCTCCTTTGAGAGAGTTGCCGAGAACGTGGCACGAGCCACAGCAGCCGCGGCCATCCTCGGATCACTGAGGTAGAAGACGATGACCGTTCCGCGGGAGACCAGTTCGTGCCTACCGGCACGGAAGAAGTACGCCCGTTCAAGCCGCAGAGCGGCTTCCCGTTCCGGTAGAAGCGACGCCTGACTGACGGTGGGAGGGAGCAGTTGAGCAGCATAGCCCGGCTGAATGGGAACGACCACGCCTGGTCTGCCGATGGGCAGGAGCAAGCCGGGAGAGATGAGCGTCTCGAAGTCGAAGAGCGGGATTCGATTGCCTGGGCCGTTCGGCGGTCTGACTTCGACCCCACTGCGGTTCAGCTCTCGCCACGAGGGCATGTTCGTTGCCAGCCGCAGCCCGGTTTGCTCCTCAAAGTCGGCAGTGAACACCTGCCAGCCGTCGGGTAGCACGAAGCCACCGAAGACCGTCTTCGAGAGCGGAGCGCCGGGGCTCTCCTCGCCGGTTCCCACCCGACGAAAGCCACAGTCGAGCGCAACCTGTTTGGTAGCGAGCTGACCCGGTCCAGAGTACAGGTCGATTCGATAGAGCCTATTGTGGGTTCGGGGCCTTACGAGCCAGTCGAAGAGGTGCTCGGCAGCGACAAGCGACTCGGCGTGGTCTTCCTCGACGTAGACGTGCGCGATCCATGACTGGCCGACGATGGGTGGCGGCCTCAGAGCCGCCAAGCCAAGAACCCTGCCCCCCACACGGACCACGCGATGCTCTGCGGGCTGTTGAGTCGTGCCCGGATCCAGGAGGTCGCCCAAGCGGTCATGGCCCAAACCGAGGCTCTTGAGGAACCGTGCCGAGTCCTCGTGGTCCTCGTCGGTCAGCGAGCGTCCCAAGAGAACGCTGTGGTCGAACTCGACGGTCACCGGAGATGCCTCGGGCTCGGTGTCGGGATCGGTAAGAACTGGCGGCACCAGCTCCGCCGGTGCGGCCACTCTGAGGCCGTACTGGCTCCGCAGAGCGTCGGCGTGCTGAAGGATCCGACCGTCTCGTGTGACGAAGCCGTGGGCCCGGTAGTAAATGCATGCCGCAAGGTGACGAAGATCCGAGGTGTCGGTGATGCCGCGCTTGCTGGTGGCGTCCTCGGCAAGCCCTAAAGTCTCTCGCAATGAGGTCGTCAGCCGAGCAACCTGATCTGATGGGGGTTCACGAAGGCGCGGGAGCCCGCGAGCCGAGCGCAGGAGGCGGTCCTCTCCCGGGCCAACGGACGTCCTCTCCAACTCCCGGATCAGTTCGGCGGTAACGACGACGGGAACTGCTCCCAGCAACGACCACGATTGGCCTTCGTCGCGCTGACGGGCAGCGTCGAGCACGACGTTCAGGTCGAGCACCCAACGAGCAGCTTGAAGTCGCGGGCGGCTGCGAAACGTGAGCGCCTCGGCCGCTGACGGGCGGCTGTCGACCGGTGGGGACGCCTTGCGGAAGAGCGACGGACCGTCGAGTTCGCGCAGGTAGACGTTGATCTCCCGCTTGCTCGTCCTGCCGCCGGGTTCCGTATGGTGAAGCGAGAAGCCGTTGCGCACCCAGAAGTGGTTCGCCGGGAGATCCGCGCCCACGCGAGCAGTTATGCCGAGCATGGAGTGCTTCTCGCCGTAGCGAACGAGTTCGCTCAGGAGCTGCTGCGCTACTCCCTGTCGTCGTGCAGTTTCGGGCGTGAAGATCTGCTTCACCTTCAACTGCGGGTAGGTGCCCCCGAAGTGGAGGAATCCGGCGATCTCGCCGCTGCTGGCCTGAACGGCGACCCAGAGCCGGCGCCGTTCCGCCGACTCGCGATAGACCGCGTTACGAAGGAAGCCCAGCTCGTGCCTGTGAGCGTCGGCCATGGCTACTATGTCGGCCACGTACGGGAGTACGTCGCCGGGTCGCCTCAGAATGACGATTCGCGCCAATTGCGTCTCTCGATTGGGGTCCAGGACAGCCTCCTCGGGAGGCGACCATTCGCGTCGACCCCCTCGTGGACCATGACGGACTCAGTCCGCCGTTTTATCTTATGCGCATGTCGCTATAGACAACGGCGCACCGCCAGGCCCGTCGCAGAGGCCGGCGGGCTGCCCAACTAAACCGGCGAGATTGGCTCACCCCAGGCTTGTCTTCCAGGGACTACACTCGCGAACCATGAAGGAAGCTAGTCCGCCTCGAGCGCACTCGACCCAACTCCCCAAGGACGTCGTGCCGCTCGGCGACGTCAAGGTCAACCCCGACGCCGTAGTCCAACGGGCCGCGAGATCAGGTCGACCGATCCTCCTGACATCCCGGGGCCGAGGAGTCGCGGTCCTTCAATCACTGGAGCAGTACGAGGCAGAGGAAGAGGAACGGTCGTTCCTTCGCTCAGTGGCCCAAGGGCTGGCAAGCGCAGAAGACGGCCGGCAGGTCTCGCTGGCTGAAGCGAAGGCCATCTACGTCGAGGCCAGCCTGCAACTCGCGGTCGACGATCACGCGGAACTCCGCGACCCCTTCGAGCGGATCAACAAGGGCGGCGCGCAGGACCCGGACGGCACCCCGTGACGCCGGAGGGAGCGAAGTGGGCGGTGGAGTCGATAGCGCTAGCCCCCGACCGGAGATGCCGCGGCCGCCTGACGATCTGCCTGGGACGGAGCACGTGATGCCGACCATCGGGCTATCCGAGTTGTGGTTGATGACCGGCCTTTTCTGGTCGGTCGTAGGGTGGGCCCTCGCGGTGAGAAAGAAGAGGAGTCAGTTGCTGTGGTTTCTGTTGTGCTTGGTCGCCGGCATCTTCGCGCTGATTCCCCTGCTGATACTGCCGGCGCTGGACAAGGAAAGTAGGAGGCCACGCGCCAGAAGCGCTTGACTGCCGCGTCCGCAAGACGGTCGTCACCCGAAGATCAGGCCCCAGATCGTGAACAGGGTGAACGACACGTACACGGCTGATGCGATCAGCATCATCACGACGTTGAGCGCCTTCGGCCGGGCGGACTTCGGCAACTTCGTCAGATTCACGTAGAGAGTCAGCGGTACGTAGACCGCCATCGCGAAACCGCCCAGAAGCGCGGAGTTGAAGATGAAGCCGAGCGCGGAGACGCCGGTGAGCTCGAAGAAGGCGGTCGAGGCGGTGCCGGCGACCATGAACATGATCGCGAAGGTCAGGTACCACTGGCTCTGGGTGCGCTTCTGGCCGAACTTGAACATGGAGCCGAGAAGGTAGGACCAGGTGCGGGCGCCGCCGTCGACGGCGCCGAGTTGGGAACTGAACAGCGCCGCCATGCCGATCAGCAGGAACACGTAGCGGCCGAACGTGCCGAGACTGGTCTCCAGGATGACCGACATGTCCCAGACGATCTGGCCCTCCTCGGGAACGATGCCCGCCGGTCGCAGGACGGTGAGCGCCCCGAACATGAACAGGAACATCGTGAACGTGTTGCCGAGCCAGAAGAAGATGACCTGGTCCTGGATCACGTAGCGCATCCAGCGCCTGAACCGGCTCGCGTTCTCGGGGGTCTCGACGTAGCGGTAGCCCGTCTGCACTTCGGCCGTCTCGTGGACGCGCAGCGGGTTCGCCAGCACCGGGATACGGCCCCCCATCCCGATGTTCTTGTCCCGCAGGTAGAAGGCGTACCAGAGGTTGCCGGCGCCGCCGATGCCGGCGAAGACGACCGCGCCGAAGAAGCGGGCGAAGGTGAACTGGTCGTCGAGTTCGATGTGACCGAAGTTGATGAGTCCCCGGCCCATCTCCTTGATCGCGTCCCAGGTGCCGACCGAGAACGCGACGTAGATCAGCCCGATCGTGATGACCAGCACCATGATCCCGATCGCCCGTTCGACCGCCTTGTACATCTGCTTGGGTCCGAACAGGATCAGAGCGATGAGTCCGAACGTCACGGCGGTCCAGAACCACTCCGGGCCCGGGCCGTCGGGTCCGAAGAAGAGCGCCTTGAGCGCCGCTCCCGACATCCGCGCCCAGCCCGGGAGGAACAGCCCGACGAAGCCGAGCGACAGGAAGGCGTAGATGACTCCCATCGACATCCGCGCGTACGACGTGTACGGGTGCTCGCCGGTGACCACCGCCCAGCGGCCGATCTCGATGTTGATCCAGAGCTGGAGGAAGACGCCGAGCGCCGCCGCCCAGATCATGACCGCGCCGAACTTGGCCGTCACCCAGGGCCAGACCGCGAGTTCGCCGGCGCCGATCGCAAGGCCGATCATGATCGCGCCGGGGCCGGCGAGCTGCCAGAAGGAGAGCTTGCGCTCGGGCAGGTTCTCCTCGCGCAGCGGTGGGATGGGTACCGGCATCTGTCTGGTCGGGATTCCGCGCCACTGTAGCAGCGCCATTCGCGGCTCCGTTACGATCGGCCGCACTTCACGATCCACGCAAGAGGAGACGACGATGAAGAGAGGGATGCTCTCACCCTGGCGGCCTGCGGTCGCAGCGCTGCTCGCCCTGACCCTGGCCGCCGCAGCGCCGCTGACGGCCGCCGACCCCGAGGTCACGATCTCGAAGCCGGAGCAGGTTGGCCTGTCGGCCGAACGGCTCGCCCGCATCGACGCGGCGATGAACGGCTACATCGAGGCCGGCAAGGTCGCCGGAGCCACCGGTCTGATCGCCCGCCGCGGTGAGATCGCGTACTTCAACACCTACGGCTACCGGGACCTCGAGACGAAGGAACCGATGCCGAAGGATGCGCTCTTCCGCATCTACTCGATGTCCAAGGCGGTGACCGGCGTTGCCGTGATGATCCTCCACGAGAAGTACGGCTTCCCGCTGCGCACGCCCGCCTCGCGCTGGATTCCGGCCCTCGGTGACCTGGAAGTCACCGAATGGAGCGTCGACCCGACCGGCGATCCGCGCATGCAACTCGTCCCCGCGAACCGCGACATGACGGTTCAGGACCTGCTGACGCATAGCGCCGGCATCAGCTACGGCGGTCCGCGCAACGCGCGCGGCGGCATGTACTACGCCGAACTCGGCGTCGGCAACCGCGACCAGACTCTCGAGGAGTTCGTCGACAAGCTGGGCCAGGCGCCGCTTCACGACCACCCCGGTACGGTGTGGCGCTACGGCTACGGCATGGACGTCCTGGGCCGCCTGGTCGAGGTCATCTCCGGCCAGACCTTCGACGTCTTCCTCGAAGAGGAGATCTTCAAACCGCTGGGGATGAAGGACACCGCGTTCTACGTCCGCCCGGGCACCGAGGACCGGCTGGCCGTGCTCTACACGCCTGACCGCGAGGCGGGCGACGGCACCGTCATGCGCTCCAGCGCGCCGCCGCAGGACTCCTACCTCAAGAAGCCGAAGATCTTCTACGGCGGCGCGGGCCTGGTCTCGACCACCACCGACTACTACCGGATGGTCCAGATGCTGCTCGACGGCGGCCGCTACGACGGCGGTCAGTTGCTGAGCCCGAAGTCCGTCAAACTGCTGTCGTCCGACCACATCGGCGACATGCCGCGGGTCGGCCAGTTGATGGGGCCGGGCGACGGGTTCGGGCTCACCTTCCGGGTGAACACGAACCCCGGCATCAACGGCGCGCTGGGTTCTCCCGGTGACTACAGTTGGGGCGGCGCCGCGGGTACCCGCTTCTGGATCGACCCCGACGAAGAAATGGTCGCCGTGTTCATGATCCAGATCCTCCCCCACGCCGGCCTGACCTACGGCACGGAGTTCCGCAACCTCGCCTACCAGGCGATCATCGACTGACCCCTTCCGGAGCACGACGAAAGATGTCCGACCGCAGCCAGGAAATCCGCCTCGCTTCCCGCCCCGCCGGCGAACCCGAGGCGGCGAACTTCGAACTCGCCGAAACCGGGATGCCGGCCGCGGGCGCCGGTCAGGCGCTCGTGCGCAACGTCTACATGTCGGTCGACCCGTACATGCGGGGCCGCATGCGGGACATCAAGTCCTACACGCCGCCGTTCGCCATCGGCAAGGCGCTCGACGGCGGCGCCGTGGGAGTCGTCGAGGAGTCGAACACGGACGCCCTCTCGCCGGGCGACCTGGTATCGAGCCGTTTCGGCTGGCGCAGCCACTTTGCCGCCCACGCGACGGAACTGCAGAAGCTCGACACTCACGGCGCGCCGCTGTCCGCCTTCCTCGGCGTGCTCGGCATGCCGGGGATGACCGCCTACGTCGGCCTGCTCGACCTCGGCGAACCGAAGGAAGGCGAGACCGTGTTCGTGTCGGCCGCGGCGGGTGCGGTCGGCAGCCTGGTCGGCCAGATCGCGAAGATCAAGGGGTGCCGCGCGGTCGGCAGCGCCGGCTCACCGGAAAAGGTCGAGCACCTGGTCTCCGATCTCGGTTACGACGCCGCCTTCGACTACCACGACGACCTGAACCGGTCCCTGAGCGAGACCTGCCCGGACGGCATCGACGTCTACTTCGAGAACGTCGGCGGAGCGACGCTCGAGGCCGTCCTGCTGCACATGAACATGTTCGGCCGCATTCCCGTGTGCGGGATGATCGCCCACTACAACGACGAGGAGCCCCGCCCAGGACCGAGGACCCTCATCTCGATCATCCCCAAACGCCTCAAGATGCAGGGCTTCATCGTCTCGGACCACATGGACCGCCGTGCCGACTTCGTCCGCGATGTCGCCGGCTGGATCGCGGAAGGCAAGGTCGCCTACCGCGAGACGATCGTCTCCGGCCTCGAGAACGCCCCGGAGGCGTTCATGGGCCTCTTCCGCGGCGAGAACACCGGCAAGATGGTGGTCCAGATCAGCGACGATCCGACGGCGTAGCGCCCGGGCGGCAGCCTCGATACCAAAGACAAGACATCAGTGATACCATCGGCGACGCGATGGCTACGCTGTCGAACTCGCAATCGTCACAGCCCGCGAAGTCGGGTCGATTCCTGCTCCGGATGCCGGCAGCACTCCATGCCACACTCCATGGGGCGGCCCGATCCGCGGGCCTGTCGCTGAACGAGTACTGCGTCCGCCGGCTCGCGTCGGGGGGCAGCCGCCATCCTGAAGCAGCCGCGCTCGTAAACCAGGCCGTCGCGGTCGCTGGCGACCGCCTCCGAGCGGTCGTACTGCATGGCTCCGTGGTTCGGGGCGAGGCGGCCGCAGGCTCAGACCTCGATGTCCTTGTCGTCGTCGACCGCGGCGTCCGACTGAACCGCGGCCTCTACAAAGCCTGGGACGCCGGCTCCCCGGCGTCGCCCGGTCAACGACCGGTCGACCCCCACTTCGTCCATTCGCCCGCCGAAGACAGCATGAGCGGACTCTGGGCGGAGGCGGCAATCGCAGGCGAAGTCCTGTTCGACCACGACGGCGGAACGTCCGCCCACCTCGCCCGCATGCGCCGCGAGATTGCCGAAGGGCGGCTTTGCCGCCGCATCGTCCACGGACAGCCCTACTGGACGGCGGCCTGATGCGCAATCGTGCTCTGGCGGCCGACTACGTCCGTCGGGCGCGGGCCCGCCTCCCCACGCTCGATGTGCTGTACGAGGCTCAGAGTTGGGCCGACGTCGTCCGCGAGTCGCAGGAGATCGTTGAACTCGGCCTCAAGGGTCTGCTTCGCTCGGTCGGCGTCGACCCGCCCCGCCTCCACGACGTGGCCGACGTGCTGGAGGCCGAACGGGCTCGACTGCCAGCGCCGGTGCTTGAACGCCTGGACGAACTCTCGCGGACATCCCGCAGCCTGAGGCGCGACCGGGAACTCGCCTTCTACGGCGCGGAGGATCTGACGCCTTCCGATTTCTACCGCGAGTCCGATGCCTCGGAAGCACGGGCAGCCGCCCGCCTCGTCGTAGAGACCGTCGTGCCATGCGTACCGGACTGTCGGTGAGGCAAGCGCCGCCAGGGACGATGAGGACGAGACGAGGCGCCTTGAACGCGCCTGGGGGAGAGCGCGACGCTTACACCCGGAACCGCGCCCTGAACTCCGCGTAGCCTTCCTCGAACGTGCATGGGTAGCCCTGCAGCGCGTACACCATTGACTCCAGTGCCATCCGGCGGAAGTACAACTGCGCCCGCCACAGCTTCCTCTCATCCTTCGGTCCGCGGTACTGGTCCGCGACGCATTGGGCGAACCGCTGCCCGTAGGCAAGCAGTCCGGCGAAGTCGAGGGCGGGGTCTCCGATGGAGCGGTCGCCGAAGTCGATGATGTTGACCTGTCGCCGGTCCGCGTCCCAGAGTATGTGCTCGCCGGCCAGATCGCCGTGCACGAGCGCCGCCGGGCGGGTCGGTTTCACTTCGGCGGCCAGCTCGGTCAGGAAGGCACGGATGACCTCGACTTCGTGCGATGCGAGGCGTGGTAGCACGAGCGTTTCGACGTCACGAACGAGGTCCTCGTGGTCCTTCCGCGGGTCCTGCTCGGACACGTCGCACTCGCGGGCGACCGACTTCGGGGTCTCGTGGACCGTGGTGAGGAACGCGGCGAGCTGTTCCGCTATCCGTTCCCTTGCCGTATCGGAGAGGCCGCTGAAGGTGGCGACGTCCAGCTCCCGACCGGCGAGAAGTCCGTAGCCGGCGAACGAGCCGTCGGCGGACTCGTAGACGTAGTCGGGGATGCCGACGTCGACCCTCGGCTGAAGGTGGCGAAGCAGCCTGGCTTCGTTCGCCAGCGCATCCCGGTTCGCCCGGGCGGCCCTGGGAGCCCGGAAGACGAGCGCCTCGTCGAGGATCAGGACGGCATGGTCCCAGCCGTGCGTCAGGTACCGGTGCGACGTCCAGGTGACGTTGGGAAACTCCTCCCGTATCCGCCGCAGAAGCAGAGCTTCTTCCATGCGCGTCGCCAGCCTACAGCCCGTGCCGGACGGGCGGCCGGGCCGGCGGGCGCTTCCGGCGCCCCCGCAGGCTCAGGGGTACGGGTAGTCCAGGTCCAGGAACGGAAAGGCGCCGAGGACGTCCGGAGGATCGACCGGCAGGGCGCGGTGGAGGCAGGAGGCGTCGAGTTCGTCCCAGCCGGTGACGCCGAGCAGGCCGAGGCAGGTGACGATCTCGTGCTCGAGGATCCCGAGCATGCGGACGACGCCTTCGCGGCCGCCGGCGGCCATGGCGATGGCCTCGAGGCGGCCGATGCCGACCGCGTCGGCGCCCAGAACCCTGGCCTTGACCACGTCCGTGCCGCGCATGAAGCCGCCGTCGACGACGACCTCGGTGCGGCCATCGACTTCCTTCACGACCTCCGGCAGGGTGTCGAGGGTGCCGCGGCAGTGGTCGAGCTGGCGACCGCCGTGGTTCGAGACGTAGACCACGTCGACGCCGTGCTCGCACGCGAGCCCCGCGTCCTCGGCCGTGGCGATGCCCTTGAGGATCAGCGGGATATCGAACTCGTCCTTGATCCGCTTGACCAGGTCCCAGGTCATCCGCGCCTGGTAGTTGAGCGGCGCTACGCGAGTGGTCGCTTCGCCGACCGAGGGCGGCCGCCAGCGCTTCAGCAGGTCCCGCTCCCGGCGGCTGTAGACCTGGGTGTCGACGGTCAGGCAGAAGCCGTTGTAGCCGGCCGCAACGGCCCGGCGAATCAGGCCCCGCATCCAGTCTTCGTCGTCGGCCAGGTAGAGCTGGTAGACCTTGGCCGAGTCGGACGCTTCGGCCGTCCCCTCGAGACCGGGCAGGCACACCGAGCTGACGAAGTTCATGATCCCGAACTCCTCGGCCGCCTTGCCGGCGGTGGCGCCGCCGCCTTCCTCGAACAGTTGCAGCGAGCCGATCGGCGCCAGGATCACGGGAATGCGGAGATCGTGGCCGAGCAGCGACCCGCCGGCGCGGACTTCGGACACGTCGGTCAGCACCCGCGGCCGGAAGGCCACGGAGTCCAGCGCCTGCCGGTTCCGCTTCACGCTCGTCTCGGTCTCGGCGCCGCCGACCAGGTAGTCCCAGACGTTGCCGTCCAGGTTCCGGCGCGCGGCCACGACGAGCTCGTGAAGGGTCAGTGCGTTCCTGGCCGCTTCTCCCGGCGCCAGCGGATCGTCGCTCATGTTCGGACGTCGTCTGGGATCGGTCACGGAAGCGCTCGACTCTTTCGGGCGGGACCCTAGCAGTCCGGCACGGCGCCTGACAGGCTAACCGCCGCATGATCGAGGTCGACCTGCCGCGGTTCGAGTACCTGCTGTCGCGTGCCCTGGACACGCTTCCGCCGGCGTTCGCCGAGCTGATCGACAACGTCGCCGTCGTCGTGGAAGAGGAGCCGAGCGAGGAGGATCTGCGCCTGGTCGGGCTCGACCCGGAGGAGGACGACCTGCTGGGCCTCTACCACGGCGTGCCGCTCGACGAACGGGGCAGCGGCTACAGCTCCCTGCCCGACCGTGTCGTGATCTACCGTCTGCCGATCCTGTGGATCTGCGACACGGAGGCGGATGTCGTGCGCGAGGTGCGCGACACACTCGTGCACGAGCTCGGACACCACTTCGGTCTCGGCGACGACGACATGCCGTACTAGGACTACGGCAGGTCCGGATTCCGCCTTCGGCGGATGCCGACGGGGACGCCGGCGCACCCAGTCCGCACCGCGCTGGCATCCGGCTGCTAGGTTCCGTTGATGCCGAAGTCCCTCCCCTACCTGGGCATCGCCGGGGCGCTCGTTGCCGGTGCGCTGATGGCGGCCGCCGGCGGCAGCCACGGCGTGGAGGTGGGCGGGCTGCCGGCTTTCGCGGCGGTCGTCGCCGCGGCCTTCGCTGTCCAGTGGATCGCGTTCACTCCGGCCTGGTTCCTCCAGACGGAGCGATTCTTCGACCTGACCGGGAGCATCACCTTCCTGGTCGTGACCGCGGGCGCCCTGCTGATCCGCGGCGGCTTCGACCCGCGGTCGCTCGTCATCGCCGCGGCCATCGGGGTGTGGGCGTTGAGGCTGGGTCCCTTCCTCTTCCTGCGCGTCCGCCGGGACGGCGAGGATCGGCGCTTCCGGCAGATCAAGCCAAACTTCCCCGTCTTCCTGATGACCTGGACGCTCCAGGGCCTGTGGGTGTCCTTGACCGCGGCACCGGCGCTAGCGGCGCTGCTCGCGAGGGAAGGCACGCCGCCGGACTGGACCCTCGCAACCGGGCTGGTCCTGTGGACTCTCGGCTTCGTGGTCGAAGTGACCGCCGACGCCCAGAAGACCCGCTTCCGCGCGATACCGGAGAACCGGGACCGGTACATCACGTCGGGGCTCTGGGCCTGGTCGCGCCACCCGAACTACTTCGGCGAGATCGTGCTGTGGATCGGCATCGCGGTGATCGCGGCACCGGCACTCGAGGGCTGGCAACTGGCGACGCTGGTGTCGCCGATCTTCGTGTGGCTGCTCCTGACCAGGATCAGCGGCGTCCGGATGCTCGAAGCGCGGGCGAACCGGAAATGGCGCGACGATCCCGGCTACCGGGACTACGTCCGCCGCACGAACACGCTGCTGCTCCGGCCCCCGCGCAGGACTTGACGGCGCCGCAGCACCTGAGGGCGGCGACCTGCCTCGCCGCCATCACGCTGAACCTGACCTTCTGGGCGCTGCTGCTGCTCGTCCTGCTGCCCGCCAAGGCCGCGCCGCGGACGCGACCGTGGTTCCGGCGAGCCGCCGCGCGCATCTATCGGGCCGCCGTGCGTGTCGACAACGTGCTGCTGCGGCGCATCTCCCGCGCCTCTTGGCACGTCCGCGCACTGAGCCTCGATCCGACCAGACCTCACATCGTCCTTTCGAACCACCGTTCCTGGGCCGACATCTTCCTGGTCCAAAGCCTCATCGCCACCGGCGGTCCAATCGTCACCTTCCTGTGCAAGCGTGAACTCCTGTACGTGCCGATCTTCGGCCTGATCATCCTCGCCTTCGACTTCCCGGTGCTCCGCCGCCAGGCACAGCGCGGGATCGACGCCGGGAGCCGGCGAGGCGACGACCGCCGCCGGGTGACCGAGGCAGCAGCGGCCCTGCTCGAGTTTCCCGCGGCCATCCTGTCGTTCGCCGAGGGGACGCGCTTCACCGTCGCCAAGCGGGCTGCAAACAAACGCGATTTCGGCGACGGGCACGGAGCGTCCGGGATTGCTCCCCAGTACGAGCACCTGCTGCCACCCCGCGCCGGCGGCCTCGCCGCCATGATCGAAGCGCTCGCCCCGGGCGGCGGCTCGATCGTGGACCTGACGCTCGTCTACCCGCGGCCCTCCACGTTCTGGGAGTTCCTGGGCGGCGCCGCGGGGTTGGTGGAGGTGGCGTGGGAGACGATCCCAATAGCTGCCGTTAAGCCGGACGAGGTGACGAAGTGGCTGAACGACCGCTGGCGACACAAGGAGGAGTGGTTGTCCCGTCGAGCTTTATGAAAAGACACTAAGATATGTACAACCTAAGCGAAATGGAATAAGATCCCGTGGCAGTTCCGTTCCGGCGGACACAGGCAAAACCACCGCCCTGAACCGCGAGGCACCCGACCCATGACTGAACCCGACGATCGGCACGAGAACCAGGAGCCGGAGGCGAACGCGCCGCCCGAAGAACAGCCGCTGCCGGAAGCGCCGCTGGCCACGCGGGCGACGGCGCCCAAACCGGAGTTGCCCGTCATCGTCCTCCGCGACATGGTCGTCTACCCGGGGGTCACGATGCCGATGGAGATCGGACGGGCCGAAACCCTGAGCGCGATCCAGGCCGCCGCCGAGCATCCGGAGCGCACGTTCTTCGCCCTGCTTCAGCGCGAGAAGAGCGAAGAGGTCGACCCCCTCGGCCTGCACACGATCGGCGTCGTCGCCCGGGTCGTCCAACTCCAGCACGGCCTGCGCGGCACGCAGGCGGTCGTCGTCGGACTCCACCGCGGTATCGTGCTGCGCATCGACGAGGGGGACGAGCACCTCGTCGCCACCGTGTCGCCCGCGCAGGAACTGCTGCCGCTGGACCCGAAGGACCTCGCCTTCGTCGCCCTCGACGAGGAACTCCGAAGCCGCGCCGCCGAGCTGGGCGCCCGGTCCGGTATCCCGAACGACGTCATCACGAAGACGCTGCGCGCGGTCACCGACTCCGGCCGGCTCGCCGATCTGGTGGCGGGCCATCTCGAACTCCCGGCCAGCGACCACCAGTCCATGCTCGAGACCCTCGGGGTCGAGGAGCGGATGCGCCGGGTCCTGACGCTGGTCCAGCGGCGGATCAAGGTCCTCGACGCCCAGGAGGACATCAACACCCAGGTCCAGGAGGAACTCGGCGACCGCCAGCGCGAGATGTACCTCCGCGAGCAGTTGAAGGCGATTCGCAAGGAACTCGGCGACGACGACGGCGCGGACGATCTCGAGGAACTCAAGGCTCGCGTCGAGGACCTGGAGCTGCCAGAGGCGGCCCGCAAGGAAGTCGAACGCGAGTTCCGGCGGCTGGAGCGCATGGGCCGCGAGTCGATGGAGTCCCAGGTCATCCGCACTTACATCGAGACGGTGTGCGAACTGCCCTGGAGCGAACTGAGCGAGGAACGGCTCGACCTCGCCGACGCGGCCCGCATCCTGGACGAGGACCACTACGGCCTCGACGACGTGAAGGACCGCATTCTCGAGTTCCTGGCGGTGCGCGTCATGCACGACCGGCGAGCGCGGCGGGAAGAGCCGGAAGCGGAAGAAGAGACCGAGACGGCCGAAAGGACGCCGGCTGAGGCCGGAGGCGATTCTCAAGCCGCCGCCGACGGTAGCGGGTCAGAAGACCCGCGCACCGGCCGCAGCCCGATCCTGCTGTTCGCCGGCCCTCCCGGCGTCGGCAAGACGTCGATCGCGAAGTCCATCGCGCGCGCCATGGGCCGCGAGTACGTCCGCGTCTCGCTCGGCGGTGCTCGTGACGAGGCGGACATCCGGGGCCACCGGCGCACCTACGTCGGCTCGATGCCCGGCCGCATCCTCCACGGCATGAAACAGGCCGGGGTCAAGAACCCCGTCTTCCTGCTCGACGAGGTCGACAAGCTCGGCGCCTCGCTCCAGGGCGACCCCTCGGCCGCTCTGCTCGAGGTGCTCGACCCGGCGCAGAACAGCGCCTTCATCGACCACTACCTCGGCGTCCCCTACGACCTGAGCCAGGTGCTGTTCATCGCCACCGCGAACTTCACCCAGAACATCCCGGCGCCGCTGCGCGACCGGATGGAAACCGTCGAGTTCTCCGGCTACACCGAGCGCGAGAAGCTCGGCATCGCCCGCCAGTTCCTGCTGCCGCGGGCCGTGCGCAACGGCGGCCTGTCACCCGACCAGATCGAGGTCGGCGACGAGGCGCTGGGCGAAGTGATTTCCCACTACACCCACGAAGCCGGTGTCCGGCAACTGGAGCGGGAACTCGGCCGCATGGTGCGCAAGGTCGCGCGCAAGCTCGCGTCGACGCCTGAAGAGTCGGGCGACGGCTCCGAGGATGCCGCCGAACAGGTCGCGACGACGGACGTCGGCGCCACCGAGGTACGGGAGTTCCTGGGCCGTCCCCGCGTACGGCCGGAGCGGGCCCTCGAACAGGACGCGGTCGGAGTCGCCACCGGGATGTACTACACGCCGGTCGGCGGCGACATCATGTTCGTCGAGGTCGAGACGACGAGCGGCAAGGGTGAACTCCAGCTCACCGGCCAGCTCGGCGACGTGATGAAGGAGTCGGCGCGGGCGGCCTGGACCTACGCGAAGTCGAACGCCGAGGCGCTGCGGATCCCGCCCGGGAGTTTCGAGACCGACGTGCACGTCCACGTCCCGGCCGGGGCGATCCCCAAGGACGGCCCCTCTGCCGGCGTGACGATGGCCGCCGCCCTGGTCTCCGCGCTTTCCGGCCGGCCAGCGAAGGCACGCATCGCGATGACCGGAGAGATCACGCTCTCCGGGCGCGTGCTACCGATCGGCGGCGTCAAGGAGAAGGTGCTGGGCGCGGTACGCGCCGGCATCCGGGAGATCGTGCTGCCGAAGCAGAACGAGGCCGACCTGGAGGACCTGCCCGCCGATGTCCTGGAGACACTGACGGTCCACGCCGTCGAACAGTTGGGCGAGGTGCTGGCGGTCGCGCTTCCCAGCGCCCGCTTCGTCGACGGCCGCTTGCTGTTCGAGGGCGACGACCCCGAGGACGTCAGGCCACTGAGCTACAACTGATCAGCCGAGGGCCTGGGTAAGCGCCTCTTCGTGGTAGCCCACGATCAGCGTCCGCCCCACCCTGACCACCGGTGCCCGCAGGTTGCCCGTCGGGCCGAGCATCAGATCGGGCGCGCCCGGGTCAGAGGCCGGCAGCTCCGACTGCTTGCGGCCCTTGGCCACGTAGAGAGTCTGCGCGTCGGCGAGTAGCGCCTCCGCGTCCGCTCTCCCCAGCTTCCGGCTCGCCGGGGTCCTGTCCGCTATCTCCGCGCCGCGTGCGTCCATCAACTTGGACGCTCTCTTGCAGCTCGTTCAGCCGTTGCGGTGGTAGTACCAGTCGACTCTGCTCATCTGTTTCTCCTTGAATGTACGACGGCTCTGCTTCACGCCATGACTTTAGCGGCTCGATCCAGCCCTATAGTAGGGCCGGTTCTCGAAGGTCGGGAGGCAGCATGCACAGGTTCCCAGTCGCTGCATCGCTCATCGCTCTGTCGGTGCTCGTCGCCGCGCCCGCGCCCGCGCAGGACCGGCCTCCCAACATTCTCTTCATCGCCGTCGACGACCTGAACGACTGGGTCGGCCACCTGGCCGGCCACCCGCAGGCGAGCACGCCGAACATCGATCGCCTGGCGCGTCGCGGCGTGTCGTTCACCAGGGCCTATGCGACCGCGCCCCTCTGCAACCCCTCCCGCGTCAGTCTGCTGTCGGGCGTCCTGCCGTCGAAATCCGGCGTCTACGGCAACGGCGAGCGGTTTCGCGAGAAGTTGCCCGACGCGGTGACCCTGATGCAGCACCTGAAAGCGCACGGCTACTCCACGCGGGGCGGCGGCAAGATCTTCCATGGAACGCGCGCCGGCGATCCGGACTCCTGGGACGAGTACTACACGTCGGCGCGGCCGAGGGGCGCCCGGCACATCGGGGAACGGCAGGAGCATGTCCCGGAGTCCGCGTGGGCACCCTGGGGACCGCTCGACATGGACGACTCCGAGATGTTCGACGTCAAGATCGTGGACTGGACGATCGGCGAGCTGAACAAGGCGCACGGGAAGCCCTTCTTCCTGGCCTGCGGCTTCACCAAGCCCCACCTGCCCTGGTACGTGCCGAGGAAGTACTTCGACATGCACCCACTGGAGGCCATCGAACTGCCGGCGACGCTGGACAGCGACCGGGACGACCTTCCGGCGTTCGGGAAGAAACTCGCGACGGAGGTGTACGCGGTCTCGGACTCCCGCAACTTCAGCCGGCACGGCGAGGACCACGCCATGGTGCTGAAGCACGACCAGTGGCACCGGGCGGTGCAGAGCTACCTGGCCACGATCAGCTTCGTCGACGCGCACGTCGGCCGGCTACTGGACGCCCTGGACGAGAGCGAGCACGCCGCCAACACGATCGTCGTGCTCTGGGGAGACCACGGCTGGCATCTCGGCCAGAAGCAGCACTGGCGGAAGCACGCACTCTGGGAAGTGGCTACCCGCACGACGTTGATCATCTCCATGCCGGCGTCAACCCGGCGCGGCGCCACGAGTCCACGCCCGGTCAGCCTGATCGACCTGTACCCGACTCTGGTCGAGCTAGCCGGAGTCCCCAGCCGCCGCGGGCTGGACGGCCAGAGCCTCGTGCCCCTGCTCGAGAACCCCGAGTCGGAGTGGCCACGACCCGTACTGACGACATACGGCTATGGGAACCACTCCGTACGCACCGAACGCTGGCGCTACATCGAGTACCACGACGGCGGCCAGGAGCTGTACGACCACGACACCGACCCGAACGAGTGGACCAACCTGGCTTCCGTGCCGGAGTACGCCCCCGTTGTCGACGAGCTCGCAGGTTTCCTTCCCACCACGAACGTGGAGTAGCCAAGGCGCTACAGCACGGGCGCGCTGCGGTCCTGGCGCTTGTACTTCTCGAGGAGGGCCGTCAGGTGTTCCACGACGTCGGGATGCTCGGCGTAGACGTTCGTGCGTTCCCCGATGTCCGCGAACAGATCGTAGAGCTGGATCTCCGGCAGGCCGGACTCGCGGGCCTCTTCGCGTGACACGCGGTAGTAGCCGCCGGAGCTCGGCGTGTCCTCCAGCTTCCAGCGGCCCTGCCGGATCGCGTACGAGCCGTCGCCCGCCTGGTACACGGTCGCCTCACGGATCGGTGCGGACAGAGGTTCGCCGAGGAGCGCCGGGAGAATGTCGTAGCCGTCTTCCCCGGCACCTTCCCCGAGCCTCGTGCCGGTGAGGCCGGCGCACGTCGCCAGCAGGTCCGTCAGGCAGATGATCTCGTCGGAGTGGGTTCCCGCCGGGATCCGACGCGGCCAGCGGGCGGCGAACGGTATGCGGTGGCCGCCCTCGTAGATGTCCGACTTGTAGCCCCTGTAGACGTAGCTGGGGTAGTGCCCCTGCTCGTTCATCTCCTCGACCCCGATGTAGGGTGCACACCCGTTGTCGGCGGTGAAGATGACCAGTGTGTCGTCGGCGACGCCCTTGCGGTCGAGGGCATCCAGCACCTGCCCCACGGTGTCGTCGACCTCGAGACAGAAGTCGCCGTAGGGCCCGAGTTCGCTCAATCCGCGGAACCTCTCCGACGGCACGATCGGGATGTGGGGAGCGGTGAGCCCCAGAAACACGAAGAAGGGCTCGTCGGCGTTCTGGGCTTCGATCGTCTCCACGGTGCGCCGGGTCAGCTTCGGCATCACCTCATCGGCACGGAAGTCCGCGTGGGCCGGACCGAGGTTGTCGCCGTAGCGTTCCTCACGGGTGTCCTCGGTGATGAAGAGCAGGTCGTTCTCGACCGTGCACTCCCCCACGAAGCGATCGTCCTCGATGTAGATGTAGGGATGCATGTCGAGGGAAGCCGAGATGCCGTAGAACGTGTCGAAGCCGTTGGCGACCGGTCCGTTCTCGATGCGGCCCGCCCAGTCGACGTCGCCGGTGTAGGAGCGCTGGTCGACGACCTCGTCGCCCTCGGCGAAACCGCCGCCACCCCGCGCCGGCATGTCCATCCCCAGGTGCCACTTGCCGATGCAGTGGGTCCGGTAGCCGCGTTCCTTCAGAAGCGAAGCGACCGTCGTGCGCTCGGGTTCGATCAGGTGGCGGCTGTAGCCCCAAAGCACGCTGCGTTTCACTCGCGTACGGAAGCAGTAGCGGCCGGTGAGCACGCCGTAGCGGGTGGGCGTGCATAGGGCCGAAGGCGAGTGGGCGTCGGTGAAGTACCGGCCCTCGCGGATCAGCCGATCGATGTTCGCGGTCGGAATCCGCGAGTCACGGTTCAGACCGGTAATGTCGCCGTAGCCCATGTCGTCGGCCAGGATGAAGACGACGTTGGGCATCCGGTCCAGATCCCTCTCGGACCGCAGGCTGCACGCAACGGCCACACCGGCCGTCGCCGCGCCCACGGTCTTGAGAAACTCGCGTCGATGTGTTCGCTTCGTCACGATCACCTCCTGACCCGGTTCATCCGTACGAGTATCCTAGGTGCTTGATGCCCCAAGACGGCCCTGAAGGCGTTCTCCACGAGACCGCGAAGCCGGCTCAGCGTTACCTGGTCCCCGAGGGGACGAAACGCTTCGATCCGCGGGAATGGGCCACGGCGCCACCGCCGGACGCGCCCGGCCACAACGAACTGCGAAAGCTGCGCCGGCGCGCCGTGCGCGACATCAGCCGCCTGCAGAGGCTGCTCTACGCCGAGAACCGCTACGCACTGCTGCTCGTCTTCCAGGCCATGGACGCCGCCGGCAAGGACAGCACGATCAACGCCCTGCTTACCGGCGTCAACCCGGCGGGCTGCCAGGTGTTCAACTTCAAGCAACCCTCAAGCGAAGAGCTCGATCACGACTTCCTCTGGCGCACCGCCCGCAGCCTGCCCGAGCGCGGCCGCATCGGCGTCTTCAACCGCAGCTACTACGAGGAGGTTCTCGTCGTACGCGTCCATCCCGAGTTGCTGGAGAAGCAGAACCTGCCCCACCTGGACCCGAACGGCCTGTGGCAGCAACGCATGGAATCGATCGTCGAACACGAGCGGCACCTGGCGCGAAACGGCACCGTCATCCTCAAGTTCTTCCTGAACATCTCGCGAGACGAGCAGAAGGCGCGCTTCCTGCGCCGCCTCGACCGCCCGGACAAACACTGGAAGTTTGCGATCAGCGACGTGCGCGAACGCGGGTTCTGGAACGACTACATGAGCGCCTACGGCGAAGCTATCCGCTCGACCACCAGAAGCCACGCGCCGTGGTACGCGATTCCGGCCGACAGCAAGCCGTACATGCGCTGGGCGGTCGCCGACATCGTGCGCGACAGGCTCGCCAGCCTCGACCTGCACAACCCGGAACCATCGCTCGCCGACCTGGCCATGTTCGACGACATGCGCCGCCGGTTGGAGAACGAGTAGCGCCACCGATCCCGTTCCTCGGCTATCATTCGCCGCCTACGCGATCCTGACTACGGAGCGATCGGACGCTCCAGGCAACGTTTCGAACGACACGGGTCCCGCCGGGGACCGGAAAGGCCACCATGACCCCCCAAACCGGGAAACTCCGCTACACCCTGCTCCTGGCCCTCGTCGCCGCCCTCCTCACGTTCGCGTGCAGCGGCTACGGCGCGCCGGCACTGCCCGCCGCCGTCGGTTCCTGGAACCTCTCGATCGAAACGCCACTGGGAACGCAGGAGCCCACCCTGATCGTAGGTGGCGACGCCAGTGCTCTCACGGCGATGATGACTTCGCCTCAGGGCGACGTCGAGGGAACGGACGTCTCCTGGAACGACGACGGCACCCTGGGCTTCACCATGGAGATCGACGCCGGCGGCCAGCAGCTCCGCATGGTCTTCACCGGCATGGTCGAGGGCGACGCGATCTCCGGCGCGTTCGCGACCGACTTCGGCGATATGGAGACGACGGGTACCCGCGTCGTCGAGTAGGTCTCTCGCCCTCGCCGGCACCGGTGCGCTGAGTGCGCGGGTCCGTAGCCGGGGGTCTTCTGATCCCCGGTAGACGCGCGCCGGAGGCGGCCAGACAAGCGGGCCGCGAAGCGGCCACGATTCTCAGCGCTTGGTCGGTCCTTGACAAATAGGACCAATACGATCCACTATCTCCGGACTCGCCGAGAGGCAGCGTCGCTGCCTGGCGAAACCTGGAGGGCAGGCGAAGCGAATGAAGACCAACTCTCGAAGGGCCGGACCGGGATCGCTGCTGCTGTTCGCGGCACTGGCCGCATTCGTCCTGCCGGCCGGCCCCGCGGCCGCCCAGGACTCCACCGAAGAGCGCATCGCGACGCTCGAGGAGCGAATCGAGACCCTGCGGCGGGCAATCGCCGAGCTCGCCGCCCAGGCGCCCGACAAGCGAGTGGCCGAACTGGAAAGGCAGATCGAGGTTCTCGCCGAGGAGATCGAGAAGATCAACCTCGGCTCGGCGGCGACCCCGGGAGCCGAGGCCGACGAAGGCCTCTACGGCCTGGGCATCGCCGCATCGAAGGTCTATCGGGTGGAGGAAGGCCTGTCGATCGGCGGCTACGGCGAAATGGTCTTCGAGAGCTACGCCAGCAAGCGCGAAGGCGGCGAACCGACCGGCTTCGGCGACACGATCGACTTCCTGCGCGCCATCGTCTACGTCGGCTACAAGTTCGACGAGCGGTGGGTGTTCAACTCGGAGATCGAGTTCGAACACGCCTCGACATCCAAGTCCGGCAGCGCGTCGGTCGAGTTTGCGTACATCGACTACCTCTGGAAGCCGCAGTTGAACTTCCGCACGGGAATCCTGCTGCTCCCCATGGGTTGGCTCAATGAACTGCACGAGCCCACTCTCTTTCCGAGCGCGGAGCGCCCTTACGTGGAGCAGGTCCTGATCCCCAGTACCTGGCGCGAGAACGGCGCCGGCATCTTCGGCGACGTGGGGCCCTTCTCCTACCGGAGCTACGTGGTCAACGGCCTCAAGGGCGCCGGCTTCAGTTCCAACGGCCTCCGTGGCGGACGCCAGAAGGGCGCCAAGGCCCAAGCGGAGGACTTCGCCTGGACCGGCCGACTGGACTACACCGCGACGCCCGGCCTGATCGTCGGCGTCTCCGCCTACGTCGGGAACTCCGGCCAGGGACTCCTCGACCCAGCCGGCGCCACGATCGACGCCCGCACCGAGATCCTCGACTTCCACTTCGACTGGAGTCACCGGGGCTTCCGGTTACGCGGCTTGTGGACCCAGGGTGACGTCGGCGACGCGGCCCGCCTGAACGCGGCGCTGGGCATAACCGGCAGCGACTCGATCGGCGAACGCCTGGAGGGCCACTACCTCGAGCTGGCCTACGACGTTCTCGCCCGCCGAGGCGGGCGCGCTTCGCTGTCGCCCTTCGTCCGGGTCGAGTCGATCGACACCCAGGTCCGCGTTCCGGCCGGATTCGAGAGCGACCCGATCTTTGACCGCGAGATCCTGACCTGGGGCGCCGCCTGGCAGCCCATCGACCGGCTGGTCTTCAAGGTCGGCTATCAGGACTGGACCAACCCCGGCGGCACCGGGTTCGACGAGTGGAACCTGGCCATGGGCTACCTCTTCTAGGAGCCTGCGCGGCAGAAACGCCACGTCGTGAGTCTCGACGCGACCAGCCGCCGCGCCTCGCTCGCGGCCGCGGCAGCCGTCACTCTGGTGTTCTCGCTATGGGAGCCGCAGCCGGCCGTCGGCGGCGTGTTCCTGACCCGCGAAGAAGCACTGGAACTTGCCTTCCCGGACTGCGAGGTAGCTCGCGAGACCCTCTACCTCACGCGGGACGAACGACGACGCGCCGCCGATCTGGCCGGCGCCAGGATCGACTCACGGCTCGTCGTTCGCTACCGCTCCGATTGCGGGGGCGTCGCGTACTTCGATGTTCACCGGGTCCGCACGCTGGCCGAGACGGTGATGGTCGTGGTCGACGCCGAGGGCCGGGTCGCACGCCTGGAGATCATGTCCTTCCTCGAACCGGAGGAGTACATCCCCCGCCGGAGCTGGTACGACCAGTTTCTCAACCTGCGGCTCGACTCGAGACTGCGCCTGAAACGGTCGATCCACGCTGTGACCGGCGCCACCCTGACCGCCCGCGCCACGACCGATGCGGTACGAAGGATCCTGGCGCTCGATCAGGTGCTCAGCAAGGACCTGTTTCAGGACGGCGAACTCGTGCCATGAACCGCCTGACCGCCTGGACCGTTCACACGTCGACGTTGCTGGTCGGCGGTACGGGCCTCGTCTACGCCTGGATGCGCTACCTCATGGAGCCGGCCGACGAGTTCGCGATCGTCGGCCACCCGTGGCAGCCGCACCTCCAGCACCTGCACCTCTGGACGGCGCCCCTGCTCGTCTTCGCCGTCGGCCTGATCTGGCGGGACCACGTCTGGCGGCACTACCGGCGCGGCGTCCGCGACCGTCGCCCGAGCGGCCTGGCCCTGCTGCTGGGCTGTGCCCCGATGATCGTCTCCGGCTACCTGATCCAGACCGCCGTCGGCGACCTCTGGCGGCAAACCTGGATCACGCTGCACCTGATCGCGTCGGCGCTGTTTCTCGTCGGCTACGGCGCCCACATGGTGAAGCCGCTCCGGGTCGCCCTCGGCGCCCGGCGAGCGTAGCTACCCCGCCGGCCTGCTATCGCCGCCGCCGGCCGCTGAAGCCGCATGCTCGGTGGACTCGCCGTGGCCGCCGCCCGGCGGCCCGGGGTGCGGCGTGTTCGTCGTGATCAGGATGACCGAGATCAGCATGCCGCCAATGCCGACCCAGAGCAGGGGACTCACCTCGAGCTGGCCCCGGCCGCGATACAGCGTGAAGAGCGCCGTGACGGTGACCGCGCCGCCGAACACGACCGGCATGACGGCATAGGGAATCCGCGCTCCGCCGCTGAACATGGCGAGCGTCAGCGAGAGCGCTCCCAGCGCGCCGAGGGTGCCGGCGTAGAGCCCCCAGATGCCCGACGGCCCGGTCGGTTCGAAGCTGTCGCCCATCACTCTCATGCCGATCAGGCCGCCGACGATCGCGATGACGAGATAGGCGATGCCGATGCCGACATAGGGCTTGAACGGCGACATCGTCTCGTCCACCAGGCGCGCCCTGCCCAGGACCGGGCCGTAGAGGCCCCAGCAGAGCGCCGTGCCGAGCGCGAACACGAAGGGAAGGAAGTTCTTCATCGATGATCTCCGGAGACTGCCGATGCGGCGAGCACAATCTGGGCTTCGCGATCGGGCGGCGTGGCGTAGGTCAGGTCGCGCGAGGTTATCGCCTGAGCAGGGAGACCGCAGCAATCATCCCGGGCAGGCCGGTGAGACCGCCGCCGGGATGGCAACCGGCGCCGCCCAGCCACAGGCCAGAGGCGGGCAGCGGCTCGCCCGCCCAGGCCGACGCCGTCGGTCGAAGCCACAAGCTCTGGGATGGGTTCATCTCGCCGTGATGGAGCCCGCCGGCCGTAGCGCCGTAGTCCGCCTCGAAGTCCGTGGGCAGCAGCAGCGCGTGCTCCCGGACCAGGCCGCCGATGCCTGGCGCCCACCGCTCGAGTTCGTCCGCCATCCGGGCCAACAGCTCCGGACGGCCTGCCTCCCAGCCGCCCTCGAGGTCGAACGGCAGATGGTGGACCGTCGCCAGCAACAGGTGCCGTCCCGAGGGGGCCAGCGACGGATCGAGAGCCGTCGGCAGCGCCGCCTCGATCCACGGGCGGTCCGGCAGCCGGCGGTACTTCGCGGCATCGGCCGCCCGCTCGATGTCGTCCGGTTGCTCCGCGAGCACGATCCGGCCGGTCAGCGCCGGCCGCTCGAGCCCGCGGAACGCCGGCAGCCCGTCGAGCGACAGGGCAAGTCTCGCCGCGGCGCCGCGGTACTTGACGTTGAGCAGCCGCCGCACGAAGCCAGGTTCGAGGAGCGGCGCGCCGATCAGATCGAGGAAGGTGACGGACGGCGTCGCGGTCGAGATGACGGCCCCCGCTTCGATCCGTTCGCCGTCCGTCAACCGCACGCCGGCGACGCGGCCTGAATCGACAAGGATCCGGGAGACGGAAGCGCCGGTCCGGATCTCCGCACCCGACGCGGCCGCCGAAGCGGCCAGGGCGGAGGCCAGAGCCCCGGCGCCGCCCTGAGCGCGCACTACCGGCGCCAGTCGGTCGGAACCCCCCAGGGCGCAGTGGAAGAGCAACGGCCAGCCAGTCCCGTTGGCGCGGGGCCCCAGGCCGGTCGCGGGGAGCGCCACTCCGCAGAGCCCGGCCAGCAGCGACGGGGTCTCGAACCGCTCGCGCAGCGACTCGTCGAGCGGCGAGGACAGCGCCCGCATCAGCTCCGGCGCGATGAGGAGGCGTCCCATGTCGCCGAGTTCCAACGGCCTGGAGAGGAGTGGCTCAAGCACCGCCGCGCGCTCGGCCAACTCGAACACGAAGCCGGGCCAGGCAGCCGCGTCGCGACGGCTGACCCCGCCCAGCCCCTCCACGGTGCGCCCGACTTCGGGCCAGAGCACGACGGCGCTCGAACCGGCGGTCGCCGGAACGGCGGCTACCGCCGGAGCTTCGATCAACTCCAACCCGTGCCCGGCAAGCTCCAACTCCTCCATCACGGAACGTCGGAACATCCCCAGGTCGTGGCTGCCCGCATCGACCCGGTGGCCGGGGATGAGCTCCCGCGTCGACGCCAGCCCGCCGAGTTCCGGGCGCGCCTCGAGCAGAACGACCTCCCGCCCGGATCGCGCCAGGAGCGCCGCGGCGACCAGTCCGTTGTGGCCGCCGCCGACGATGGCTACACGGCCGTTCAAGGCGTCTCCGCAGCCCCACCGGCGGCTGTTTCGGCCGTCCGCAGATCGTCCAGCGCCCGGAGCGCGGCCAGACGGGCGGGACCGCCGGAGATGCCGCCGCCAAACTGCGTCGACGAGCCGCAGAGGTAGTAGCCGGGCAAGGGCGTCCGGAAGGCCGCGGCAGCCGGGTCGGGGCGCAACAGGAACAACTGCGACAGCCGCAGCTCGCCGTGGAAGATGTTGCCCCCGGGGATGCCGGCGATCGCCTCGATGTCCGGCGGCACGAGCACCTGCCGGTGCAGGATCTTGTCCTCGATACCGGGCGCGTACTCGGCGAGAACGCGGACCACGGCATCGCCGAAGGCTTCGCGCCGGCCGTCGTCCCAGGGGCCGGCCGCCAGTTCGTACGGCGCGTACTGCACGAAGCAGGACAGGACGTGCTTGCCCGGCGGCGCCATGTCCGGATCGAGGACGGACGGGATGATCATGTCGATGAACGGTCGCTCCGAGAAGCCGCCGTACTTCGCGTCGTCGTAGGCGCGGTCGACGTAGTCGAGACCAGGGGCGATCGTGATCCCGCCCGAGAGGTGGGGGCCGGGCTCCGGCATGCACTCGAACCGTGGCAAGCCGGAGATGGCGAGGTTCACCTTGCCGGCGCAACCGCCGCTCTGCCACCGCGCGGCCCGTTCCACGAGTCCGGCGCCGGCGCCGCCCGGGACGTCTTCCGGGTCGAGCAGACGGCCGAGGCTGATCTGCGGCGCCGCCGACGACATGACGACACCTGCACGGACCTCGTCGCCGTTCGCCAGCACGACGCCGGCAGCCCGGCCGTCACGAGCCAGCACTCGCGCCACGGGGCTTTGCGTCCGGATCTCGGCGCCGTGGCTTTGCGCCGCCCTGGCGATCGTCGCCGCCACTGCCCCGGTGCCGCCCTTCTGGAAGCCCCACTCCCGGTAGATCCCGTCGATCTCGCCCATGTAGTGGTGCAGCAGCACGTAGGCCGAGCCCGGCGTGCGCGGAGACAGCATGGAACCGATGATGCTGGAACTCGAGAGTGCGGCCTTCAGCACGTCGGACCCGAACCACTGGCCCAGGAAGTCGGCGGAACTCATCGTCAGCATCTGCACGAAGGAGCGCAACCGGGCCGCGGGCAGGTCGAGGAAGTAACGGGCGATGTCGGCGACCTCCGCCGACACCTCGACGTCCAGGTGCTCCGCACTCTCGGCGACCCGGTCACCTATCGCCGCGGCCAGTTCGTCGGGCGCCGCCCGCTGAAGCCGGTACATCAGGTGGCCCATGCGGCGCATCTCGAGCTTGTACTCGAACAGCGCCTCGGCATCGCGCCGGGAGTGGCGGGCGATGTGGCGATAGGTCCGCTGCGGATCCGCCTCGCGAAACAGGCAGTCGCCCCCCGGCAAGGGGTTCAGGGTGCTCGCGGTAGGAACGAGGAACAGGCCGTGGCGCACCAGGTCGAGTTCGTGGATGACCTCCGGCCGCAGCAGCGACACCAGGTAGGAGAACACGCTGAACCGGAAGCCCGGGAAGGCCTCCTCGCTGCGGGTGGCGCCGCCGATCTCGGGAGAGGATTCCAGTACCACGACGTCAAGGCCGGCTCGGGCGAGGTAGGCCGCGGCCACCAGGCCGTTGTGGCCGGCGCCGACAACGATCGCATCGGTCACTCGTCAACCCCGGGCATCGGATCGACCGCCGTCTTGCGCGCCGGATTGAAGAACGGCCGACGGACGACTCGCGCCCGTGCCCGGCGCCGGCCGTAGCCGACGGCGACCTCGACGTCGAGCTCCGTCCCCAGGGCGGCCGCGTCGGCGTGCACCGTGGCGAGGCCGATGTACTTCTTGAGCAGTGGCGAGAAGAACCGGCTCGTGCATTGGCCGACCTGCCACCCTCCGGGCGCGAACACCGGCGTCGGCTCCCTGGACGCCGGCTGGCCCACGACCTGCGGGCGGAGGTCGATCTCGGACCACAGCCGCTCCAGCTCGAACCAGTCGACCTCGAGGCCGACCATGGCCCAGGCGGGTCCGCGGTCGCGTTCCAGTTCGAGCGCGCGACGGCCCACGAAGTCGACCTCCTTGTCGAGCTTGACGGTGAACCCGAGTCCCGCCTCTGCCGGCGTGACCTTCAGCACCTCGATCTCGGCGTGGGACGCGGACACGTAGTCCACATCGATCAGCACCAGTCCGGCTTCGACCCGCACCATGTCGAGCGCCAGGAGCCCCGCGGGCAGCAGCCCGTGGTCCTGGCCCGCCTCGACGAGAGCGTCCCACAGCCCTTCCGCGTGCTCGGCGGCCACCCAGAACTCGTAGCCGAGATCGCCCGTGTAGCCGGTGCGGGTCACGATAACCGGGGCGCCTCCGGCGCCCGGGCCGACCTCGCCGGTCGTGAGGTCGAAGTAGCGCATCGCGCCGAAGTCGACTCCCGTCGTGGCCGCCTCGGCTACCGCCCGCGCCCGCGGCCCCTGGAGCGCCAGCACGCCGATCTCTTCCGAGACGTCCCGCACCTCGACGTTCATGCCCCAGCCGCAGTCCTCGAACCAGCGCAGGCAGGGCTCCGCCGCGCTGACCAGGAAGCGCTCCGGCGCAAGGCGCTGCACGTTGCCGTCCTGCAACAGGTGTCCGTCCTCGTTGCACCAGGAGGAATACATCACCCGGCCCGTGCGGCACTTCGTGAAGTCGCGCGTCATGACCCGGTCCAGCAGCCGTTCCGCGTCAGGGCCCGCGATCTCGTACTTGAACAGCGGCGAGACGTCGATCAGGCCGGCCGCGTTACGGACCGCCCAGTACTCGCGTTCAGGCGTCGGCTCGTAGGTTTCGACGCACGTGTAGCCCGACCAGTCGCGCCAGGCGTCGCTCTCGCACTGTGCCTCCGTGCGGCGATGGAACGGCGTCCGCAACGGTTCGAGCGGCCGCAGGCCGTTGTGTGGCGGTGACGGCCGGGCATCTCCGGCGCCGGGGGCGCCCGGCAGCCACCGGTAGGCCTGGCTGTCCGGACTGCGTCCGATCAGACCCTCCGCCTCCAGCACGCCGAGCAACCGATGCGTCGTCGACGGATGAAGCCCGTGCGCCGCCGCCAGTTCCGACAGGCGGTGCTCCGGCGCCTCGGGTGTGAACGAGCGGAGCAGGGCCAGCGCCCGCTGGACGGCCTGCGTTCCCTGCGGAGCCCGGCGCGGCATGGACCGCCGCTCCTATCTGCCCCAGCGGTAGTTGAGGCGAGCGTAGTAGTAGCCGCCGCCCAGGCCCCAGGGTGTGAACTGACTGTAAGGCAGGCCGAACTGCGCGGCGAACAGGTCCATGCGATCCGAAAACGTGTCGAAGACGTTCTGGCCGCCGATCGAAAGCGTGGTGTCGGGCACCAGGGGGACGCTGACCTCCAGGTCGAGGATGTACCGGCCGCCCAGGACCGGCGCATCGGCCCGGCGCACGGAGCGGGCGTCGATGTGGTCCACCCAGGATCCGAAGTAGTGGAGGCGTCCGAGCAGGCCGACCCGCCCTATGCCATGGCTAACGGCCAGGTTCCACCGTGTCTCCGGCACGCCCCGTTCCAGGGCGAGCACGTCGCCGGGACCAAGCAGTTCGGAGTCCTTCGTGATCTCCGTCTCCGTGTGGTTCAGCGCCAGGCTGAACACCGTGTTGCCGCCCAGGGCCAGCGGCGTCCAGGTCGAAACGATGTCGATCCCCCGGGTCCGCGACGAGAAGTCGTTGATGAAGAACCGGAACGAAGACAGCGTCCGCGCCGAGGTGATGCCTTCCGAGAGGAGCAGGGCGCGCTCTTCCTCGGCCAGTGTGAAGAACTGCGACAGGGCGAGCCGCCGGTCGACGTCGATGTGGTAGGTGTCCGCCGTCAACGTGAACGGCCCGGTGTCGACCACCAGCCCGGCCGTCACGTTGGTCGAGGTCTCGGGCTCCAGGGGCTGGCCGCCCCGGAACTGGGCGGCGCGGAAGGTCGACGGCACCGTGGCGCTGTCGACCAGATCGAGCGTCTCCGGGTTGATCGTCGACTGCACGTTGAACACGTTCTGCTGACCCGGCGTCGGCGCCCGGAAGCCGGTGCTGACGCCGCCGCGCACGGAAACCGTGTCCGTCAGCGCGTAGCGGGCCGAGAGCTTTCCGTTCGTCGTGTCACCGAAGACGTCGAAGTGCTCAAATCGCAGCGCGCCGCCGAGCGTCCACCGGCCGTCCGGATCCCGCAGCTCCAGGTCGCCGTACACCGCGGTGTTGGCGCGGCTCCAGGTCCCGGCCGTGTAGTCGGGGAACCCCGGGAAACCGTTGGAGCCGGAAACGAAGCCCTGGGCCGCGTACGGTCCGACCTGCCACGACGGCAGCTCCCCGGAGCGGATGGTGAAGCGCTCGTCGCGCCACTCGGCGCCCCCGGCCAGATGAACGAGCTCGGAGACCGCGTAGGAGACGTCGAAGTTCAGGTTGAGTTCGGCCTGCCGGTAGACGCCCGGATCGAAGTCGCGCGGACTGTGCGGCCCCAGCGAGGCGTTGACCGTGTTGAACAGGAAGAAGTCCGCTTCGTGAGAGCCGTAGCTGGCACTGGCGTCCCAGGTGAAACCGCTCTTCGTGCTCCGGCGCACCCCGGCCACGGCCGACATGTCGGTCATCACGCCGCTGAAGTACGGCGTGAAGCCGCCCGGGGCGATCTCCTGGAAGGAGAAGCAGTTCGGATCGGCGAAGACCTGCGCCAGCGCGTCCGGGTCCGGCCGGTCGTCGGTGATCGTCACCGTAGGACAGCCTGCCGATCCGTCCCGCACGCCGTCCTGCGCGTCGAGGACGTCGCCGATGAGCAGCGTGCGGCCGCCGTCCAGGCTGAAGATGTTGGCGCGCGTGTTGGGATTGCGGTAGTAGAAGCCCTGCGTTGCCGTCTTGTCGGCGTAGTTGGCGTGCCCGTAGACCTGCGCGCCGTTCCCGAGCAACTTGCCGAAGTTGGCGAACAGCTTCAGGTCGTCCTCATACTCCGAGTCGCCCCAGATCTGAGCCGGGTCGCGGACGTGCGTGTTGCCGGCGGCGATCAGCGCCGCCGCGTCGGCGCGCTGCACGCTGCGGCTGGTCGGGTCGGCGTTGCCGTACTCCATGCTCAGATGGGCGAAGCCGTTCTCCCCCAGCGGCAGTCCCACGTCGCCGGCGATCGCGTACGCCTGGCCGTCGCCCGCGCCGTAGACGCCGCTCTTGACCTCCAGGCTGCCGCCCGACGGAGCGTCCTTGAGCAGGAAGTTCATCACGCCGGCAATCGCGTCGGAGCCGTACTGAGCCGAGGCGCCGTCGCGCAGCACCTCGACCTGGCGCAGCGCGGTCGCCGGGATGGTCGAGATGTCCGGCCCCTGGGTGCCGTCGGTCACGCCCCCGAACCAGACCAGGATCGCCGAGCGGTGCCGGCGCTTGCCGTTCACGAGCACGAGCGTGTGGTCGTGCGCCAGGTTGCGCAGGCTCGCCGGCCGCACCAGCGACGCGGCGCCGCTGATCGGATGCGTCGCGACGTTGAACGAGGGCACCAGGTTCCGCAACTGGTAGTCCAGCGTGCTGGCGCCCTGGCTGACGACATCCTCGACCGGAATGGCGTCGATCGGGACGGACGACTCGGTCACCGACCGCGGCCGTGCCCGGCTGCCGACCACCACCAGCTCTTCGTCGAATTCCGCGGCCGGCTCCACCGCGGGCGGCGCCGTCTCCCCGGCCTCCTGGGCGTGGATCGCAACGGGGACCGTGGACGCGCCGAGCAGGATCGCGAGCAGGAAGAGACGCGGCACGGCCGGATGATGGCACACGCGGCCTGTAGGATTCGCCCCATGGATTCGACCATGGTTCCGCGCAAGGCTAGCCGGCCGCTGGACGGCCGCCTCTACACCGAACCCGCCGTCTTCAGCGATGAGATGGAGCGCATCTTCTCGCGCATGTGGGTGTGCGGCGGACGGCTCGAGGAACTGGACGAACCGGGGCGGTTCGTGACCCGCGAGATCGGCGGCGAATCGGTGATCGCGGTGCGGACCGCGGCCGGCGACGCCGGAGTCGGATCGAACGGCAACGGTACGGCAAAGGGGACAACTCAGGAACTGGCCGCCTTCTTCAACGTCTGCCGCCACCGGGGGTCGCGCGTCGTCGACGAGTGCGCCGGCCGGACCAGGGTCTTCCAGTGCCCCTATCACGCCTGGACCTACGGCCTCGACGGCCGGCTGGTCGGCGCGCCGCACATGGGGAACGACTTCGACGCCGGAAGCGCCGGCCTGGTGCCGGTGCGAATCGACGCGATGGACGGCTTCTTCTTCCTGTCCCTGGCGGCCGACGGGCCGCCGCTCGCCGAAGTCGCCGCCGACCTGCCGGACCTGTCCCGCTTCACCCTGGACCGGTTGGTCCGGGGCGACCGCCACGAGTACGAAGCGCAGGCGAACTGGAAGATCCTGTGCGAGAACTACAACGAGTGCTACCACTGCGCCGTCGTCCACCCGGAGTTGAACCGCGTGTCGGACTACCGGAACGGCGGCAACCTGGAGACCGGCCGCTTCTTCGTCGGCGGTCCGATGACGCTGAACGACGGCTGCAACTCGATGACGGCGACCGGGCGCAGCAACCGGCCCGACCTTCCGGCGATCGAAGTCTCCGACCGGACCTCGGTGCAGTACTACAACGTGTACCCCAACCTGCTGATCAGCCTGCACCGGGACTACGTCGTGACCCACACTCTCTGGCCGATCGCCACCGATCGCACGCGAGTCGTCTGCGAGTGGCTGTTCGACCCCGAGGCGGTCGCGGCCCCCGACTTCGACCCGAGCGACGCCGTGGACTTCTGGCACCTCGTCAACAGCCAGGACTGGGAGATCTGCGCGCGCACGCAGTTGGGCGTTTCGTCGCGCGGCTACCGCCCCACCGCCTTCGAAGAGAGCGAAGCCTGCATCCAGGTTTTCGACGGCTGGTACCTGGACCAGATGGGCCTGTGAGCCGGCGCCCCCGGCCGGCCCATCGCACTCCTCCATCCGGGCATCGGCCCTGAGGACGGCCCCATGTGGCTCCGTGAACACGCGCTGATCCTCGTCCTGTTCGCCCTCTACACGGGCGTCCTGGTCCACCACGCATTGATCGGGCAGCGGCGGACGCGCGATCTCGCCGACTTCCTGGTCGGCGGCCGGTCGCTCGGCGGCATCATCCTGGGCGTCTCCTTCTTCGCCACCTACGCCAGCACGAACAGCTTCATCGGCTTCGCCGGGCGGGCTTACGCCTCCGGCATCGCCTGGCTCCTGATCATCCCGACCGCGGTCGTCCTCTCCTTCGTCGCCTGGGCGTGGCTGGCGCCGCGTCTGCGCGGCGTGACCGAGACCCTTGGCTCGGTGACCATCCCGGACTACATCGGCTTCCGCTTCAACAGCCGGCCGGCCCGCTTCGTCGCCGCCCTGATCGTCATCTTCTCCAGCTTCCTGTACATGACCGCGGTGTTCAAGGGCATCGGCTCACTGCTCGTCGAGCTGCTCGACCTGAGCTACGGCCTGTCGCTCTTCGTCGTCGTCCTGATCGTCTGTCTCTACACGATGATCGGCGGCTTCCACTCCGTGGCGCGGACCGATTTCCTCCAGGGCATGCTGATGACGATGGCCGCGGTGCTCATGTTCTTCCTGATCACCCGCGCCGCCGGGGGCATCGGCCGGCTCGTCGACCTGGCGCAGATCGGCGACGGCTCGCTCGTCCGCTGGGACACGGCCCAGCCACTCGGGATGCTGATCGGCGTCGTCTTCGCTTCCACCGTCAAGCTGATCGTCGAACCGCGCCAGCTCTCGCGCTTCTACGCCCTGGAGACCGAGACCGCCGCGAGAAGCGGCCTGGTCGTGTCGACCCTGAGCTTCCTCATCGTGTTCAGCCTGCTGGCGCCGCTCGGGCTCTACGCCCACTTCATCGTCGGCCAGGGCATCGCCGACACCGACCAGGTCATCCCGATGATGCTCAGCGACCCGGCGATCTTCCCGCCGGTCGTGCAGGCGCTGCTGTTCCTCGCCCTCGTCTCCGCCGCCATGTCCTCACTCGACAGCGTCCTCCTCGTGATGGCGTCGACCTTCCAGCGCGACCTGCTCGGCCTGCTGGTTCCGGCCGACGACCGCCACGCCGTCCGCAACACCCGCGTCTGCGTCGTGCTGTTCGCGGCCATCACCGCGATTCTCGCCATCGATCCGCCGGGCGGAATCGTCGAGTTGACCTCCTTCTCCGGCGCCCTCTACGCCGCCTGTTTCCTGCCGTCTTTGGCTCTGGGCCTGACCTGGCGCCGCGGCAACGGTGCGGCGGCGCTGTGGTCCTTCACCGCCGGCGGCGCGACGCTGGGCCTGTGGATGCTGCTCGACATCCGGGGCATGCACGCCGTCTTCCCGGCGATGGCGATCTCCTTCGCCGCCTACTGCGCCGCCGCCTGGCTAGCGCCGGAGGCGAAAGCGGCGAAGGGGCTGTTCGGTTAGATCGTGGGAGTGCCTGCACCGCCCCTCCGCATCCTTCCTTCCGACCTGGTCGAAAGCCTCGAGTCCGCCCCGTACCGGTACGCGGCCACGATGGCCGGCATTCCGCACTACTACACGCTGCGGAAGCAGTGGAAGGACGAAGAGCAGTTCCTCCGAACCGTGGCGGCGATGCGGCAGCACGAGGTCGTGCGGCCCTTCTACAAGAGGAAGCAGCGCTACCTGGACGTCAACGGCTTCCAGTACTGGACGATGGGAGCGAGCCACAGGGAGACCACGCTGATCAACCGCCAGTATTGCTGGCACGGCGCCTACTGGTCCCGGTATGACGCGGCGGCGCAAGGCTACGACTCGCCTTGGGGCGGCGAGTGGGCGCTGCAGAAAGAACGGGAAGCGCACTACGAACTCGCCCAGCCCCGGGGCCGCGTACTCGACATCGGCTGCGGCACCGGTCTGTTCGTCGACTATCGCTATCGGGACATCGACCGCAAGAAGTACGTCGGCATCGATCCGAGCTTCGGCATGCTCGCCAAGTTCAGGCTCAAGCACCCGGACTACGACGCGCACGCGACGCTGCTGCGCACGACCTTCGAGGACTACGAGACCGCCCTGCGGTTCGACACGATCGTCGCCATGTTCGGCAGCGCGTCCTACGTCACCGGCACTGATGTCGTCGCCAAGACGCAGCGCCTGCTCGCGCCCGGAGGCCGGGCGGTCCTGACCTTCTACCGTGACCCCGCGGGCTTCTATGAAGCCGCAGGTCTGGGTGAGGCGCCCGAACTGGCTCCGGCCCCCGCCGCCTCCTCGAAACACGGCGACTTTCGCGTCCTGGAACTCTCCGCCGACGACGACTGACTTCCTGTCGCCTCCTTCATCCTCTTCAACGGCCCTCCACGCCTGGGAACCCGGGGAGTCGGGCCCGGATGAGGCCACGAAAGGTCTGATCTTCCGGAGAGCCCTGCCGGGGTTCCTGCGTCCGGACACCGGGTGGGTACGCGCGGCTACACTCTACGCCTGCATGTCGAACTACGGGTCCTTGCTGGCGTATCTGTCTTCCCGGTTCAGAGGCAATACGGAAGATATCGCCGTCGAGGCGCTCGGCTACATCCTCTCGACATCGGAGGCTTCCAGGGCCGGGCTCCTGGGCCTGCTCCGATCAGGCGGCGCCAAGGGGGAGGAGCTCAGCCGAGTCGCCACCCAGGTCGGCGGTGACGACGGCGAACGACCCGATCTGGTCGGCTGGGACAGTGGCGGAGACGAGCGGCTCCTGGTCGAAGCGAAGTTCTGGGCAGGGCTGACGCCGAACCAGCCAAACGCTTATCTGAAGCGCCTGCCCACTGGCGGCACCCTGCTGTTCGTGGCGCCAGAGGCGCGACTCGACGCACTCTGGCCGGAACTGGAGCGGCGCGCGAAACAGGAGTTCGAGTGGACAGCCGACGCTGGTGACGCAAGAACTGCGGCTGTCGACGGCAAGCGCCTGATCCTGACGTCCTGGAGGACGCTGCTGGAGGCAGCGGAGCACCGCGCCAGCGCTGCTGGCGACATCGCCGCGGTCACCAGTATTCGGGAGTTGAACGGGCTCTGCGAGCGACAGGATGAAGCCGCGTTCGTGCCGCTCAGGCCCGGTGAGTTCGGGCCCGACCTGCCACGACGCCTGATGAACCTCCACACGATCATCAATAAGGCTGTCGACAGGGCCGAGGCAAAGGGACTCCTGAAGTGGGCCGGAACCGCTGCCCCGGCTACGGACGGCTACGGACGGTCCCTTGAACTGGGAGTCCAAGACGATGGTACCTGGGTGAATGGCAAACTCGTAGGCGTTCGTCTCTGCGTTCACTACACAGCGTGGTCTCTGTATCGCGAGACTCCCGTCTGGTTACAACTGCACGAGTGGAAAGGAACTCTCCCGCTAAAGAAAGTCAGAAAACGCCTTCGGGACGAGATCGTGGTCGGTAGGGACGGAACGGATTTCGTTCCGTTCCACCTGCCCACCGGCGTCGAACTCGACCATGTCGTGGACTCGATCGTCGCCCGACTCCGCGACCTCGCGCACCGAATCGCCGGTTTGACGGCGGACTGAATCGGCGAGCGCCGACCCCTTCCCGGGACAGTCCGTCGCCGGCTACGTAGGCCCGAACGTCCGCTCGACGGCGGACCAGAACGCCTCGACGTCCAGTTCAGCGCCGGCCACCACCGGAGAGGTCCAGCTTCCGCCGGTTGGCGCATGGGCGACGAAGCGACCGCCATCGTTCACTCTGATTTCGAATGTTCGGGCGACGGGGTCGACGAGCCAGTACTCCCGGACGCCTGCCTCGGCGTAGCGGCTCAGTTTCAGCACCCGGTCCATGCGCACCGTGCTCGGCGACAGCACCTCGACCACCAGATCGGGCGCGCCCTCGATCCAGTCCTGGAGAACCTCCCGCCTGTCTGGGGAGACGTAGAGGACGTCTGGCTGCGCTACGGTGTGATCGGCTAGGTGAACATCCATCGGTGCGACGATGGCCTCGCCTCCCGTCGCTTCGGCAACGTCGTCCAGCAGACGCCAGATGCGAGCAACGACCACCTGATGAAGGCGGATCGGACTCGGACTCAAGTAGAACCTGCCATGGATCAATTCGCAGCGGGGCTCGTCGGGAAGTGCGGCGTAGTCGGCCCGGCGATAGGGGCCAGGCTCGCTGGGCACGGTCGGCGGCGGCTGTTCAAGCAGCGTCACGGACATGCTTGGGAGTATACGGAGGCCAACGGGGGACTCGTCTAGGCTCGCGTTGCGGCGGAGGCCCCGCCGCTCCCAACTCCGATGAGCCGCTCGACCCTGAATCCTCTCGGCCAGCAGGTCGGGCCCGTGCTCGACGGCTGGAACGCCCCGCCGCCTCCCTCTCGCAGTTCGCTGGTGGGACGCCACTGTCGTGTTGAGCCGCTCGATCCCGCGCGTCACGCCGATGACCTGTACGAAGCGACCGCCGCCGATGTCGAAGGCCGGATCTGGACGTACCTCAGCTACGGTCCGTTCGCCTCACGCGCCGACCTCCGGTCATGGGCCGAAGCCGCGGCGGCACGCGAAGACCGGCTCTTCTTCGCCATCGTGGACGAAGCGGACGGGCAAGCGGCCGGCGTCGCGTCGTATCTGCGAATCGCCCCCGCCGTGGGCTCGATCGAGGTCGGGAACATCTGCTACCCGCCCCGGATGCAGCGGTCCACGGCCGCCACCGAGGCGATGAATCTGATGATGCGGAACGCCTTCGAACTCGGGTACCGGCGCTACGAGTGGAAGTGCGACCGCCTGAACGCAGCCTCCATTGCGGCCGCCGAGCGGCTCGGCTTCACTTTCGAAGGCGTGTTCCGGCAAGCCACGATCTTCCGCGGCCGGAACCGGGACACGGCGTGGTTCGCGATCATCGACCGGGACTGGGAAGAACTGCGTTCCTGCTACGAGCGCTGGCTCGCGCCGGACAACTTCGACGCCGACGGCGTGCAGAGGGAGTCCCTGTCCACGCTGACCGCGCCCCTCGTGCGCCGGCGCTTCGCGTCCTGGTAGCCCACGCCGGCTACCAGCGCCGGTTCTTCTTCGCCTGCTGGACCGACTTGTAGAAGGCGCCCAGCCGACGGTCCTCGGCGCGGCGGGACGCTTCGTCGCGGCGCTGCTCGAGCCGGCGCTGCTCTTCGCGGAGGTCGTTGTAGTTGCGTAGCCGGGCCGGGTCCAGTGAGCCGTCCCGGACCGCCGCCTGGACCGCGCAGCCGGGCTCCTGTCCGTGGCCGCAGTCGCGGAAGCGGCAGCCGACGGCGAGTTCCTCGATGTCGTCGAACGTCTCCTCCAGGCTGCCCTCATCCTCGGCCCAGAGCTGAAGTTCCCGGATTCCAGGGTTGTCGATCAGCAGACCGCCGCCAGGCAACTGAACCAGCCGGCGATGGGTCGTCGTGTGGCGGCCGCGGTCGTCGCTCTCCCTGACCGGAGCGGTACGCATCACGACCTCGCCGCAGAGGGCGTTGAGCAGGGTGGACTTGCCCGCGCCCGACGAGCCGACCATGGCCACGGTCCTGCCGGCCGCCAGATGCTCCGCGAGCGGTTCCAGGTTCTCGCCCGCGAGGGCATTGACCACAACGACCATCGTTGCCGGCGCCGCCAGCTCGGCCTGCGCGCGTCCGGCCTCCGGGTCGGCGCAGAGGTCCGCCTTGGTCAGCACGACGACGGGCTCCGCGCCGCTCTCCCTGACCATGGCGACGAAGCGCTCGAGGCGCCGCGGGTTGAAGTCGCCGTCGAGGCCCATCACCAGGAACACCGCGTCGACGTTCGCGGCCACGACCTGCTCCTGTGTCCGCGCGCCCGCCGCCTTGCGCGACAGCCGGCTCCGGCGATCGAGCACATGGACGATCCTCGGATCGACGCCGGGAACCGAGAAGGACTCGACCACCACCCAGTCGCCGACCGCTGGCGGGCCGCTGACCGAAGTCCGAACACGCTTCAGGACCCGGGCGTCGATCTCACCCTCCGCCGCGGCAACGTGGAACACGCCTCGCGATATCGAGACCACGCGCGCCGGGAACAGGTGCTCGGGCGCACCCGCCGACTCCAGGAACCGGCCGCAGGACTCGGCGAAGTCCTGCGCCCAGCCCCAGGCTTCCAGTCCGGCTTCGTTCACGCCGCCCACTACGTCAACCGCCGTTTCGGATCGAACGTGTCCCTCAACCAGTCGCCCAGCAGGTTCGACGCCAGACACGAAGCCATGATCGCAAGCCCCGGCATCGTGATCAGCCACCAGGCGACCTCGATGAAGTTGCGTCCGTCGGCGAGCATCCCGCCCCACGACACCTGGGGCGGCTGGATGCCGAGCCCCAGGAAGCTCAGCCCTGCCTCGAAGACGATCACGCTGCCGAACTGGAGCGTTGCCAGCACGAGCAGCGTGTTCAGAACGTTCGGGGTCAGGTGCCGGATCAGGATCATCGGACTCGACACGCCCGCGACCTTGGCCACGGTGATGAAGTCCCGCTCGCGCAGGCCGAGCACCTCGCCGCGGACGATCCGCGCATACCACGTCCAGTAGGTCAGGACGATGATCGTGATGACCATTCCCTCGCCGGGCGGCAGCACGGCGGCGAACAGCATGGCGAGCGGAATCGCCGGGATCGACATCTGGATGTCGATCAACCGCGAGATCACCGCGTCGACGATCCCGCCGAAGTAGCCCGCCGAGATGCCCAACGCGGCGCCGATGCCGCCGGAGAGGGCAATGGCGTAGATCGCCACCGTCACCGAGACGCGGGCGCCCGCGATGATCCGGCTCAGGATGTCGCGGCCCAGCATGTCCGTTCCGAGCGGATAGTCGAGGCTGCCGCCGGCCCGCCAGAACGGCGGCGTCATCGACTCGGCGAGCGCGATCTCGGAGGCCTCGTGAGGCGCGAACCACGGTCCCGCGACGGCGCACAGCAGGACCAGGCCGAGAACCACGCAGGAGACAACGGGAACCCTGGTGGCGCGTCCTCGCGCCACCAGCGTCACAGTCCGAGCGCCCGTCTTCGGGTGATCGGATGTCACCCGTGCTTCGCGCCGCTCAGCCATGGCGGATCCTCGGATCGATCAGGCCGTAGCTCAGGTCGACGAGGAGGTTCACGACGACGAAGATGACCGCCGACAACAGGACGCCTGCCTGCACCACCGGGAAGTCGCGCGCGAAGACGGCGTCGACCACCGCTCGTCCGACGCCCGGCCAGGCGAACACGACCTCGATGACGAACGCGCCGCCGAGCATGTTCGCGAAGTAGACGCCGATCATCGTCGCCAGGGGCACGGCGGCATTGCGCAGCGCGTAGCGCCAGATGACGGTGCGTTCCGGCAGCCCCATCACCCGGCCGGTGCGGATGTAGTCGCTGTCCAGGATGTCGAGCATCGACGAGCGCAGGGTACGCGTCATCGCGGCAACCGGGTACCAGCCCAGAGCGATCGCCGGGAGAACGAGGTGAAGCGGTCCCTCGCGGCCGAAGGCCGGCAGCCACTGGAGCCTCACGGCGAGGAACAGGATGAGCAGGAGGCCGACCCAGAATCCCGGCATCGCCTGACCGAGCAGGGCCAGCACTTTCGCCAGACGGTCGACCCACCGGCCACGATAGACGGCGGACATCACGCCCAGCGGCACGGCGAGGAGCAACGCGAAGACGAGTCCCGCCAGCGCCAGTTCCAGGGTCGCCGGCAGCCGCTCGAGCAGCAGTGCCATTGCCGGCGCCTGCCACTGGTACGACTCGCCGAAGTCGCCCGTGAACGCGTCGCGCAGGAAGACGAGGAACTGGACCGGCAGCGGCCGGTCGAGCCCCAGGGCCTCGCGCATCGCGGCGAAATCCTCCTCCGAAGCATCCATCGGCAGCAGCAGGGCTACCGGATCCCCGGCCAGGCGCTGCGCCACGAAGACGATCACGAGCGCGCCGAGCACCGCCACCGCGCCCTGCCAGAGACGGCGGATCAGGTAGGCGCGCATCGCTTCGTCGGGTTCACGGACCGGGCGATTCCGCCCCGTCGGATCCTCTTGCCGCCAACGCGATGTCCCGCATCATCCGCCAGTTCGCTTGCGGCCAGGGCACGAAGCGCAGCGTGTCCCGCCAGGCCAGGGTCACGAGCGGCCGGTAGGTCGGCACGCCGCCGGCCACCCGCTCGTGCTTGAGCCGGGCGATTTCCCGGATCAGCGCCTCCTTCGCCTCCGGCTCGACTGTCACACGCAGAGTCTCGACCAACTCGTCCAGCTCCGGGTCGTCGTGGTACGAGTACCAGCCCCAACCGTCGCCATACGAGTGGAGGTGGCCACCCCACGGGTCGGTCGGATCGCCGAGGGCGCCGTGGCCCCACATCCAGCTCGCGATGCCGTCCATCTCGGGACGGGCGTCCCGGCGGCCGAGGTTGATCCAGGCGCCGTACTCGAGCTGAACGATCCGGCAGCGGATGCCGGCGGCGGTCAGGTAGGCGAACATCGCCTCGCCTACTTCCTTGAGATACGGCTCGCGCGGCGTGGTCAGGTTGTAGCAGTTCACGTTGATGCCACGGCCATAGCCGGCCTGCCGCAGCAGCTCGCGGGAACGGTCCGGATCGAAGACGTACGCCTTCAGCGCTGGGTCGTGGCCGGGCGCCCCCGGCGTCACCTGGACCGTCCGGATGCCCTGCCCGTGGAGGATGTACCGGATGATCGCGTCGAAGTCGACCGCGTGCGCCACGGCCTGGCGCACGCGGACATCTCCCAACGGACTTCTCGCGTCCAGAGCGTTCAACGCGAGAAACAGGTTGTTGCTCGTCGGCAGTGAGGCGACCTTCACGCCGGGCGTGCGCTCGAAGTCGGCGACCTGGGCCGGCGGTACCGCGTCGATCCAGTCGACGGCGCCGGTCTTGAAGGCGGCGACCCGGGTCGTGTCCTCAGGGATGATCTTGATCGTCAGCCGGCGGATGCCCGGCAGCGAATCGGCGTCCCAGTAGTCGTCGAACCGCTCGACGACGATCTCCTCGCGCACGCTGCGCGACACGAACTTCCAGGGTCCGGTGCCGATCGGATGCGCCTGCACCCCTTCGTTCCCGACCTCCTCGTAGTAGCGGCGCGGGATCGCCCAGAGGTCGAGGTTGAGCGGCAGCAGCGCCGAGTCCGGCAGACCCTTGAAGACGATCTCCACTTCGTAGTCGCCGAGCACGCGCACGTCGGCCACGTGCCGCCAGCGCCCGGCCTGCCGCGACAGGCCCGGATCCCTCTGGCGGAGATAGCTGTACCGGAGATCGTGCGCCGTCAGTTCGTCGCCGTTGTGGAAGCGGACACCTCGCCGCAACTCGACGCCGACCAGCCACACTCCGTCGCGCTCGAAGAGCCGCCAGGACTCGGCCAGCCAGTTCCGTTGCCTGAGGTCCGGCCCCGCCGTCAGTAGCTGCTCGTAGAACAGCGCCATGAAGTACTGGTCGACGCCGGCCGAGGTCCGCGTGGGGTCGATCTGCGTCGGCTCCGCGGCGAACGCAACGACGACGTGCGCGTCGTCGTCGGCAACCGCGAACGGCAGCGGCAGCAGGCAGGCACTAGACAGGCACGCCGCTGCTACAACTCCACGCCGCATGGAGGGAACCTACCGTAAGGAGAGTGAGGTCCCGCGGGACAAGCCAGGCGCCACGGCGCCCGGTCGGGACGCGTCGCTAGCCGGCCTGCTCCGACCAGGGGTTCAACAGCGGCACGTTCATCAGCGAGAAGTCGCGGACGTTCCGCGTTACGACCGTCATGCCGTGGCGGCGCGCGACCGCCGCGATCTGCGCGTCGACGGCTGGAAGCGTCAGCCCCGCGCGATCTCCGGCTGCCAGTATCTCGCCCCAGATCGTCGCCGCCTCCACGTCGAAGGGAAGGATGCGACCCCTGAAGTCCCGCAACAGTTGACGTTCGATCCATACCTCGTAGGCGCGACGCCTTCTTTCGTCCCCTAGCCTGCGGGCGCCGCGGACAATCTCTCCGAGTGTTATGGCCGAGAGATAGAGGTCCGTCGCCAAGCGCCCCGCCAACCAATCGTCGACCGGCCGCCCGGGCCTCGGCTTGACCGTCTCGCTGACGACGTTCGTGTCGAGCAGGAAGGTCACTCCAGGTCGACCGGACGGCCGGGAGAGCGGTCGCGCTCGAACTCCAACTCCATGCCGGCCGGAAACGTCGAACGCAACGAGGCGAACAGATCCGCCGCAGTCCTGATCCGCGGCGCCGAGGCAAGGTCGGCAAGGCGCCGCCGAAGCACCGTTCCCGCCCTGCCTCCTTCCCGGAGAGTTCGCGCGACCGCCCGGATCAACTCCGCGTCCTCGGCCGGCACCGTCACTTCGACCCTCTTCGAGCCTTCGGCCAGCGCCTTTCTGCGATGGCGCCTCACTCGCTCCTTCGACGTCTTTCTCGTTGCAGGCTCGGCCACGTCCACCTCCGGTAACGTTTCCGGGAACCTACTCGCCGCTGGCGAGAGTGTCAACGTTGTCCAACGTGCTAGCTTCCTGCTTGGCGCAGCTTCCAAATGCCCCTTGCGGGCAGCCCTCGTGTCTGCCCGGGGAAGGTGCGCCACCGCCTTGGTAGCGGAGTCGGGTCACCATCAGGTGAACGGAGTACGCTCGCAGGCTCCGACCCCGACCTTCGCGACGAGGCAACGCACGCACTCCACAGTCTGTTGACCGAGAACCGACCGCGCGGCACGGATCGTTGAGTCATGCTCACGGGCACCTGTCTCTGCGAGGACGTCGCATTCGAGGTCGATGGCGACCTGCTGGAGATCGCCCACTGCCACTGCTCCGTGTGCAGGAAGTTCCACGGTTCGGCCTACGCCAGCTTCGGCGCGGTCGACCCGAAGTTCTTCCGCTGGACGCGCGGCCAGGACAAGATCGTCCACTACCAGTCGTCAGAGCACGGGTTCCGCCACTTCTGCCCGCGCTGTGGCTCCGCCGCGCCGGCCAACCCGGAAGGCGGCCCCGTGGCGCTCGTCACGATGGGCAGCGTCGCCGAGGACCCACGCATCCGGCCCACGCTGCACATCTTCGCCGGCTCGAAGGCGCCCTGGCACACGATCGTCGACGATCTGCCCCAGCACGACGAGTACCCGCCCGACTGGGGGGCTCCGCCCGGCATCGAGAAGCCGGTTCGGGAGCCTGCCACACGCGGCGCCACGCTCGGTAGCTGTCTCTGCGGCGTCGTGACCTACGAGTTCGACGGCCCACCGGATCGCATGGTGAATTGCCACTGCTCCCGGTGCCGCCGCCAGACGAGCGCCGCCTACGGCACGTTCGTCTTCGTCGCCGAGGACGCCTTCAGCTGGCTGACTGGGAGCGAATCGGTCGTGGACTACAAGATGCCGGAAGCGGACGTCAAGGGCACCGCGTTCTGCCGCCACTGCGGCAGCCTGGTGCCCCGGCTCCGGGATCCCGGCGGGATGCAGATTCCGGCCGGATCGCTTGACGGCGACCCGGAAGTCAAGCCGGCCGTGAACATCTTCGTCGGCTCCAGGGCGCCCTGGAGCCCTCTCGACGAGAGCATCCCCTGTTTCGCCGAGTACCCGGAGTAGCACCTACCGGCCTCGGGCAACGCCGCCTTTGACCGGCCACGGGGCACCGTCCCCCCTCTGACATGGACGGAAAGCCGCGACGGCAGCCTGTGTCGACGAGCCCGCAGCCTGGACAAAGCACCTTGCCGGCTTGCAGAATGCACCGGTTCAAGCGTCAAACGTCCTTGACTTCTGGCTCGTCGGCGGCGCCACTCCGCGTGGACGCCTTCGGTGCGCCCTCGCGAAGTGCGCCCCCTGCTCCGCCATCCAATCGCCGCCCGCCGTGGAATCGCGTTTCTGTTCGGCCTCCTGGTCGCTACCAGTGCGGCGGCCCAACTCGTAGAGCGGGTCGTCGACGGCGACACGATCATCGTCGAGGGCGTGGGCCGGGTCCGCCTGATCGGGGTCGACACGCCGGAGACCGTCCACCCGAACCGGCCGGTCGAGTTCTTCGGCAAGGAGGCGAGCGCCTTCACGAAGGGGCTGCTCGAGGGAAAGCGGGTGCGGCTCGAGTACGACCAGGAACGGCAGGATCGCTACGGTCGCACGCTGGCTTACGTGTACCTGGCGGACGGGACGTTCGTGAACGCCGAGATCATCCGCCGCGGCTACGGCCACGCCTACACGCGCTTTCCGTTCCGGCACATGGAAGCGTTCCGGCAGTTCGAGCGAGAGGCCCGTGACAACCGGAGAGGCTTGTGGGGCGAAGTTGTCGGCGGTCGCGGCGGCGCTCCCGATGGCGGCGACGGCTCGTCCGCGGAAGCTCGGAGGGAGACGCCGGCCGGCCTTCCGGCCACGGTCTACGTCACCAGAACCGGCAGGAAGTACCACCTGGACGGCTGCCGCTTCCTGAGCAGAAGCCGGATCCCGATGCCGACCAACGAGGCCGTAGAGCGCTACGAACTCTGCGGCGTCTGTGCCGCGCGCTTGAAGGCGCAACAGTAGCCGGCGCAGCCCATCGAACGATCCTGAGCGACGTACGGCGTGCGCGTAACGCCGTCGAGCGCACGCACGGGACCGGGTTCGGCGCATAGACTCGGCACATGGCTGAACCGGCCGCCAAGCCCGCTCGACGAGTTCCCGCCGACCCTCCCCCGCCCCGCGCAGCCGACTTTCCCGGCTGCCGCGAGGTACGGATCCCGCGCGACGAGATCGAGGACTACGAGGGCCGCATCGAGTACTGGGACGCCCGGAACGAAGCAGCCTTCATCGCGGAGCCGACAACCACCTTTCACGAGTACGGTGCCCGGCGTCTGACCCGTCTCATGGCGCTGATCGGGATGCGGCGCGGCGCGGCGATTACGGTCGTGGGATCGGCCGACCTCGTCGTGCGCGACGGGAAGAGCCATCGCCGCGTCATGCAGGCCGACGAGAGCGTCTACCTGCGAACCGCGGACGCCCCCGAAGACCGGTGGATCGAAGCCGGCGTCCACCGCCTTCCCGATGTCGTCCTAGAGGTCGACTACAGCACCGACGCGAGGCGCTACAAGCTCGGCGTCTACGAGTCCTGGGGTTTCCCGGAGGTCTGGATCGAAGTGCCCGACACCGGTTGGCGCTACCGTCCCAGGAGCCGCGGCTCGGCCCTCACGATTCACGTGCTGGAAGGCGGCCGCTACGTCGAGGCGCCTTCGAGCCGGGCGTTCCCGGGCTGGACCGCCGAGCAGATCCACCGAGCGCTGAACGAGACCGAGCCCTCCCCGGAGACCGTCGGGATCGCGGGCCGAGTGGCCGATACGCTCGCCGCCGCCGGCGGCACGGGCCCCGACGATGATCCCCTGCTGCGCCAGGAACGGGCCGAGGGGCGGGAGAAAGGTCGGGTCGAAGGCCGCGCGGAAGGTCACGCCGAGGGCCGGGCCGACGAGCGACTCGACATCGTGCGAAACGCGGTTCACGACGCGTTCGAAGCGCGCTCCCTTGCGATCACGCCCGGCCTCCGGTCCTGGCTCGACGAGCCGGATCCGGCGCTGGACGCGGTCGCACTGATCCGTCTGGCCTGGGAGTGCCGCGACGCGGACGACTTCCTGAACCGTGCGTCGCAATAGGAGAACGAAGACCAGCACCCGCAACAACCAGTCAGACCCGACGTCGGTCGACCGAACGCATGCGAATCGTCGGCTGGAGGGAGCCACGCGCGACGGCCTGTTGGAGTTCTGGGGGCTTGAGGACGCTCTGATCCGGGGCGGACTAGCGGACGCGCTGGAGGCTCGCGGCATGGAAGTGCAGTGGACCTGCGGGGGTTGGCACGTTGAGCGCGGCGGCAAGGTGTTCGCCACTGGACCCATGGCGATGACCGAGAACGAAGTCGTCGTCGTCTCCCTGGAGACGACCATGCGGCTCGAGTGGATCCAGAGCTTCCTGACCGTCTTGTCCGAGCTCCTCGACTGGCTGCCCACCTACCGAGGCCGGAAGATCCACGGCGCGCTGGCCTATCTGGATTGCGAGGACGAGGCGAGGCGGCACGCGGAGCGCGTGGGGTTGTTCCTCATCCGAGTCGTCGAGGGTCGCGCACGCATCGAGAACGGCCCCGGCTTCGAACCACGCTCCTTCGGCTGAGCCGCGCAGAGGCTTGGCCCGACGCCTACTCGTCCACTGCCCGCGCCAAACCGGACGGCGGAGTGGAACTCTCCATGAGCAACTTGTAGAAGGGCTGCTCGACCGCCTGCAACTGGACCTTGAAAAGGTCCTTCTGGTCTGGCGCGGTGCGGTCGAAGACACGGACAACAAAGCGGCACTCGGGCTCGCTGTCCCTGCTCCAATCGTGAACCCGAGCAGTCTGGCGCACGAACTCCTCTGGCGACAACCGCTCCCGCCGAGCGATGCTGCCCACCGGCAGAGAGGCGCGCGCATCCACGACAGAGCCAAGCACGCGATCGGACGGGTCGAACACGACTCCTTGCGGCACTGCGGCGAAGTCGACCACCAGGCCGCTTGGGGTCAGAACGACGTCGAAGAGATAGGCGGTCCTGCCGTCATCTTGCCGCCAACAGCTTGGGTGAACCAAACCGCCGCCTAGAGACCGAACGCGAGCCTCCAGGTTCTCGGCCCTCTCGCGCTCTCGGTCGCGCTCTTCCAACGCCTGTTCAAGCCGGTCTCCCAGCGCCGCCTCCTCTTCGCCCAGTTCGCGCCAGCGACGCGCATCCTGAACGACTTCCTCGATCGCCTCCTCTGTTGTTTCGCCCCCCTCGCTATCCAGAGCCCGGGCAAGACGACCCCCCGCCTCGACGGCGTCAGCCACCTGCTCCGGCGACAAATCCTGTTCGGAGGCAGCCCTGACCGCATCCAGCAGATCCCTCAATTCTTCCGGCTCGGCCGACAGGCCTGCGTCGTCAACGGCCTCATCCCAGACGGCGCGGTTCTCGATGGCGTCCCGAACTTCCGCGGGCGTCATTCCCTGCTCGTCCGCGGCATGCATCGCAGCCGCCATGTCCCGGATCTCTCCCGGCGAAGGCGAGACCCCAGCCTCCTGAAGCGCCTGTTCGAGGTCGGCGTAGGCATCCGCCTGCTCGACGGCGCGCCGCGCCGCCTGCAACTCCTCTACCTCGGCCGGCGACATCGTCCCGACCTCCGACCGCTGGATCCGATCAAGGAGTTGTTGCGCGGAAGGCTCAGAGGCCGTTTGCTCAAGTTCGCGGACCAGCACCCGCCAATTGTCGGCCGCGTGATGTCGTTCGACGCGCTCCACCAGGTACGACCGCAGAATCGCCGGATCCGCCGGCACTTCTTCCTCCTCGAAGATCGCCCGCATCTCCCCGTACCGCTCCAACTCCGACTCCGCCTCTTCGCGTCTGTCCGACTCACGCGCCAGCATCGCGGCCAGCACAAGCAGCAAGACGAAGATGATCAGGATCGCGATCTCGGCCATCGTGAAACCGAGGACGAGACCACGTGGGAAGGCGCGACCCGTTTCCGAGGGACTGTCGTCGAACGCCATCCGGTTCAGTTTTGACGAAGAAGACCGAAGAGGCCGCGCCTGCGCTTCGACGACGACTCGGCAGCGGAGGCCAGGGACGCGCTTGCGCTCTCGAGCGTGTCGCCGATCCGCCGAAGGTGTTCCCCCGTGGCCGCTGCCTCGCGAGCTACGGTTTCCGAGCGCGCCGATTGCCGCTCAAACTGCTCGGGAAGGGACTCCAAGGCACTCGCCGCCTTTGCCAACGAGTCGGCGGCGTCCCGGTAGCGGCCCGCCAAGTCCTCATTCTGGGCGAACGCCCGGGACAACTGCTGGAGAGTCCGCCCGGTCTCCGCGACCGCCCGTTCCTGCCCCGCCTGCGTGCTTCCCAGACTCTCGACCAGAGGTTGGATCCCGTCGATCAGTTGACGCAGGCGAATCTCCGCGGGATCCAGAACGCGCGTGGCGACCTCGCGCTCGAAGTCCGCGGCGCGAAAGCTCTCCAGCGACCGGTCCACCGCGCTCCGCAGCGCACTTGCCTGGGCTTCGATCTCCTGCTCCTTCGTTTCGATCGTTCGCGCCAACGAAGACGCCGCTTCGTCCAGGCGAGCCGCGACTCGATCCAAGACATCCCGCTGGGCCGCGGCCATGCCCTCGCTCAGGCCTTCCTGTTGAGAGGCGACGTTCCGAAAGGTCGTCATCGCCTCCTCCTTCATGTGGACCGCCAGTTCGTCCTGTCGTTCGGCAATCTTTCCGATGGCGCCTTCGGCCGCCTTCTCCAGCCTCGAGCCCAAGCCGCGGAGATCCTCGAGCCTGGCGGTCTCATCCGCCAACGCCTTGCTCTCAGCCGCCGCAACCCCCTTCGCTCGCTCGACGGACTCCCGCAGCTCGCCCAGGTCCTCGCGGAACCTCCTATAGTCCTCGATTGAGTAGTCCATTTCGCGCCGGAGCGCGCGGTGGGCGTCTACTAGATTCCGGCGGGCAGCAGCCTCCACCTGGGCCGGTTCGGCGGCGAACGACTGATTCACAACCACGCGGCCGATCAGACCAACGACAGTGCTACTCAGAGCGACACCGAAGCCCGCGACGATGTCCTCGTACCCGTCGCTGGTGAACCGGTAAAGCGACACCACGAGTGAGATCAGCGTGTAGAGGAAACCGACGTAGTAGAGATTGTCCCCCGCGTGCTCGAACTTCGGGCCCTTCAGCTCCCTGTCCCAGAGGACGAAACCGTAAGCGACGATCAGGAACAGCGAAAGGGCGACCGGGGGAAGCCAGCTACTCGTTGCGAGCTTCAGGAGCCCCAGGAGAAGCCCCCCTCCGCCCGCGAACAACAGGAAGGCCGCGCGCGGGTTCAGATCCCGATCGCGGCCGCGACGACGGCCCGGCACGATCAGTTCATCCCGTCGATTCGGACCACCCGCTCCACGAAACCGCCCTGGTCCTCGATCCAACGCTCCCAGAAGTCGATGAGACTCCGAGTGTCCGAGAGCCGGCCGTGAGCCCTCCGTTGCACGAAGAGAATCTCGACCGCGGTTCCCCGCAGATCCGTGCTCAACGCGTCTGCGCCATGACTCCTAGCGAACGCGTCGTAGTCGACCGGCTGGCGAAAGAAGGACAGGTACTCGCTGTGCTGCATCAGGTCGGACACAAGGGTCAACCGCTTCGGGATGTCCATGTACTCCTCGCGGCCGAGATAGGAAACGGCGACACTCTGGACGCTCTCCATGAGCGGCGACGTTGGCGCTTCCTCACGGCCGAGCAGTTCCCGGAACAGAGCCTCGAGCGGTTGCCGAAACCGCTCCTCAAGCCGCCGCCGGATGAGTCGGGGATTCTCGGTCCACTCGCTCGCCTTCTCCGGGTCGCCGGGATGGCAGACCGTCAGCAGTGGCTCGTCGATCTCTTCGCCCACCGGCCTGGCCTCGAATCCGATGACCATCTCGTCCTCGCGGCTCGCCGCGACATACTCTTCCAAGCGCACCAGCACGTCTGCACGGCTGATCGCTCCGATCCGATCCGTCGCGTCGATCATGATCGCGGTCAGCGCACTTGGGCCTGTCTCTGGACAGCCAGTGTCGGGGTCGCGCCCGGGAGGACCGGGTACAAGTAGTACGTAGCGGACGAACAGGAACAAGACGACAGCGGCGAAGAGCAAGGCCGCGCCAAGCTGGCGTTTCTCTCGATTCGAGAGTTGACCGGAGCGCCGCCCGCGACGGGACCGCCGGCTGTTACGGCGCGGCATTCTCGCCGCCGGGGTTCTGGCTGGCGAGCCCGAGCCGCTGCTGAGCCGTCTCCCACTGCGTGTTCAGCACGCGAACGGTTTCCACATGCTCCGCCTGGAGCGTTGCAAGCGCCGAATCGTCCACCATGCGGGGCTCCCACGTCCGCACACGATGTGGAGGGGCAGGATCTAGCATCCAGGCACCGACATGGGATGCGGGCACCGCACCGTCGCTGCGCACGGCGTGGTTGGCCACGCGGTACTCCTCCACCAGCATGGCGCCGTAGCTCTGCAGTCGCTCAAGGTGGTCCTCGAACGCGGAGAGAAGGTCTCCCTCGCTCTTCAGCAGCCGGCGGGTTTCCGCGGGCTGCGTTCGCGCGCGGTCCAAGGTTTCCTGCGCCGTGCCGAGCCACTTCTGCCGGACCTCCTTCAACTCGTCCCCAGCCTCGTCCCTCAAATCGTCAAGCCTCTCCCTAGCCTCCGTCATCCTCATATGCACATCCCGGTAGCCGGGATACGCGTCCCCCCAGAACTTCCATCCCTCGTAGAAGGCAAGCACGGAGAAGCCCAGACCCAGAACAAGGAGCAGCCAGGAAGCTGCAGTCTCCAAGCCGAAAGGCTGCGTGAACAGACGAGCCACCATCACTGCGTCCGGATCCTCCACTAGCGCCTCGGAAGCCTCTCGATAGTGGGCAAGCCCAAAGTTGAGAGCCAAGGCCATCAGGACCCACGCCAAAAGACTCAGTGCGCCGGCAATCTTGAGAACGGGCCTCACATGCCGAACGTAGCGACTCACCGGACCGAAGAGAGCAAACGGGAGGAGAATGTTGACCAGACTGAAGCCTCCCGCCAGAGTCCAGCCGGCTCTCATCCCTCCCTCACTTCCTTCCGCGAGGAAACCACCGTTGATGAAGCTCTCCGCAACCAGGAGGACAAAGAGACCGATTCCACCCATCCCCCGCCTGAAGGGCGAGTGATAGTCCGGTTCCCGGCTGATGCCGTTCTCTTCCTTGAAGTCCAGGAAGTCCTCTCGTCGCTTCTTCCACTCCTGAAGATCGCTCCGCAAGTTTGTGGCATGCCTTTGCTCCGCGTCCTGGAACTCGGCGAGCGCCTTCTGCGCAACGCTCTCCAACGCGCCGGGAAGCAGCGGGTGGTCAAGCTCGGCCAGGCCTTTGTCGATCTCCGTCAGCCTCTCGTCTCGTAGCTGGACTGCTTCGTTCTTCTTCTGGGCGATGAACTGGCTGATCTTGGCCTGTCCCTGGTCCTCGACCGCGTCGAGCATGGGGCGGTCCCGCTCGCCAAGCTGGCGACCCAGAGCCTTGGGTTCAACCTCAGCCCGCAGGTCCTCCAGAGGGAGATCAGGGAACACGTTCATCGCTGGACCTCACCGACGGTCGGCCGCTCCCCGAGGTCCGTGATCCCCAGTTCTGAAGGTACGCTCATGTCCGGCAAACGCTGGAGCTTACACGGATAGCCGGAGGCTTGTCAGCCGACTCTCACTCGGCAGGCAACGCGAACGTGAACAGCGCCCGTCCGGCTGCGATCGTCACATGCTGCTGGCCGCCGGCTTCGTAGCTGATCGGCGCCGCGTGGACGCTGCCGCCCAGGCGGCGATGCCAGAGCTCCTCGCCGGTCTCGGCGTCGAGGGCGTAGAAGATACCCGCCACGCTGCCGCCGAACACCAGGCCTCCCTTGGTGGCGAGCAGGCCGGACGTGGACCGGGGCTGGACCTGGTACTCCCACTTCCTGTCGCCGGTCAGCGGATCGAGTGCCCGCACCGCGCTGACGTACTGATCGCCGGGCCCGGCCGGCTTGCCGTAGCCGCCGACGAAGAGTTCGCCCTCTTCGTACTCGGCCTCGGCCATGTAGTAGAGCATCTCAGCGTCGTAGGCCTGGATGTAGAACAGGCCCGTGTCGGGGCTGTAGGTGGGCGAGAACCAGTTCGCGGCGCCGCCGATCGTCGGCGCCACCAGGGTCCCTTCCTCGCTGGGGAACATGTTCGGTACCCGGATCGGCCTGCCGGTGTCCTGGTCGATTCCCTCGGCCCACGTCTGCCGCGCGAACTCGCGCGCGAACAGGAACTCCCCGGTTTCGCGGTCCAGCAGGTAGAAGAAGGCGTTCCGGTTGGCGAAGGCCATCAGCTTGCGCTGCTCACCCTGGTACTCCGCGTCGAACAGAATCGGCACCTGGCAGGCGTCCCAGTCGTGGACGTCGTGCGGCGTGAACTGGAAGGTCCAGACGATCTCTCCCGTGTCCGGCCGGATCGCCAGCACCGAGTCCGAGTGCAGGTTGTCGCCTTCGCGGTCCTCGCCGTTCCAGTCCGGCCCCGGATTGCCCGTCCCCCAATAGAGCAGATCGAGTTCCGGGTCGTATGAGCCGGTCATCCAGGTCGGCGCGCCGCCCGTCTTCCAGGAGTCGCCCTCCCAGGTCTCGTTGCCGGGTTCGCCCGGCCCGGGAATCGTGTAGGTACGCCAGCGCAGTTCGCCCGTGTCCGCGTCGTAGGCGTCGAGGAATCCCCGGATGCCGTACTCACCGCCCCCGATTCCCGTGATGACCAGGTCGCGGATGACCATCGGCGCCGCCGTGATCGACTGCCCCGTCCGCGGGCTACCCACCTCCGTGTCCCAGATCACCGCGCCGGTCTTGGCGTCCAGGGAGACCAGGTGCGCGTCGACCGTGCCCAGGTAGAGCCGGTCGCCGCGAATGGCCACGCCCCGGTTCTGCTTGCCGCAGCAGAGGGCGAGCTGGTCCGGCAATTCGTGAGCGTAGGACCAGTACTGCTGGCCGGTGCGCGCGTCGAGAGCACGCACGACGTTGTCGGGCGTCGTCGCGTACATCACCTCGTCGATCACCAGCGGCGTCGTCTCCAGCCGTCCCAGCGTCGGCATCTGGTGGACCCAGCGGAGCTGGAGCTCCCCGGCGTTCGAACGGTCGATCTCGTCGAGGCGGCTGAAACGCTGGCTGTTGTACTCGCCCGAGTACATGAGCCAGCTACCCGGGTCGTCCGACGCCGCCTTCAACTGTTCGTAGGAAACCCCGCCCTGAGCGGACAGGATGCCAGCCGCAAGTGCGAGCGCCAGGAAAGCGACAGCCGCGAACGGCCTCTTCAGAGCCGGCGCTGCGCGCCGGATGCCGGCGGGGGCGCCGGCGCACCCAGTGTTCTTCATCGTCACTCCGGCCGCAGTGAGTAGAGGTAGGCGACGAGATCGTCGAGATCCCGGCCGCGGAAGAAGCTGGCGAGGGGCGGCATCAACGACTCCTCCGGTTTGTCGATCGCTGCCAGATCCGTCTTCTGGAAGGAGCGGAGGTTCTCGAACTCGTCCAGGAACTGGATCGAGTAGCGATCCTCGTTGCGCAACACGCCCCGGACGATCCCCCCGTCCCTGGTCCTGACTTCGACCGTCCGGTAGTCGGCGTCCATCGCCGCGGAAGGATCGGTGATCGACGCGCCGATGTGGTCCGGCGCCCGCCGCCAGCCCAGGTCGGACAGATCGGGACCGAGCCGGCCGCCCGAGCCGTTCAGGCGGTGACAGTCGGAGCAGGAGCCGCGGGTCATGTACAGCATCCGTCCACGTCGCGGATCGCCCGGCACCTCTTCCTCGCCAACGGCCCGGCTGAGCGACCTTACGTAGGACACGACCTGCCAAATCGACCTGTCCGGCTGGTAGATGCCGCCCATGCCCGTGTTCGGGATGCCGGTCAGGATGTTGCGGAACAGCGCCGCATCGCTGCTGCCGTGACGGAACACGCCGCGCGTCAGGTCGGGGCCGTCGCCGCCGGTACCGTCGGCGCCGTGGCAGAGCGAGCAACTCCGGCGAAACACGCGCGCCCCGGCCTCGACGTCTGCTTCGGTCGTGTGCGGATTCTCCTGAACACGTTCCTGGAGCGCCCTGGAGAGCACGTTCTGGGCCGCGAGGCCGTCGGTCCAGCAAAGGCTCGACACGAAAAGAACCGCCGCCGGAAGGAAGCCTCGCCTGTGTGTCGATCGAACCGGAAACATGCCGCCGAGCGTAGCACCGCGATCTGGCCGGAAGCCGCAACCCGAAGCCACGAGCGCCGTATAGTCGGGTACTGTCGAAACCATCGCGGTCACCGGGTGCAACGCCCTGAGTTGTAAACGCATCCGGCGGCCGCCGTGTTTCCACGAACACGTTCAAACCCCCTCTCGAGGACCAGATATGAACCGGATTCCCCTGCGCCACCACACGACAGTGGTTGCCGCCGTCGCGGTGCTCGCCATCCCCGCCGCGAGCCACGCCCTGAACCTGGAACAGCCCACCTTCGTCGACGACATCGCGCCGATCCTCCACCAGAACTGCGCTTCCTGCCACCAGCCGGAAGAAATCGCGCCGATGTCGCTGCGCACCTACCGCGAGGTGCGCCCCTGGGCGCGCTCGATCGCCCGGGCGGTCGAGAACCGCGACATGCCGCCCTGGGACGCCGACCCGGGCTACGGCCCCTTCACGAACGACATCTCGCTGAGCGACGCGGAGATCGAGGCGATCACCCGCTGGGCCGGTAGCGGCGCTCCCCGCGGCGACGGAGACGAACCCGTCTACAAAGCGCCGGCGCGAGAGGGCGGCTGGGCCTTCGGCGAACCGGACTGGGTCTACGAGTTCGACCCGTTCGAGGTCACTGCCGACGGTCCCGACGAGTTCGCCATGATCCCGGTCGAAACCGGCTTCGAGGAGGACCGCTGGATCAAGGCGGTCGAGGTCCAGCCCGGCGACCGCGAAGTCGTCCACCACTTCATCCTCTGGCGGGCCGCGCCCGGCAGCGATATCCAGGACGCCTGGATCGACGCCTGGGCCGCCGGCGCGAGGCCGAACCAATTCCCGCCCGGAACCGCCCGTCTGTTGCCCGCGGGCCAGAACCTGCTCGGCGACTTCCACTACCACCCGAACGGCACGGCCTCGACCGACAAGACCCGCATCGGCATCTGGTTCGCCGAGCCGGACGAGGTCGAGAAGGAACTGATCAACCTCTGGGTCATGAACTCCACGTTCAGGATCCCCGCCGGCGACCCGAACTACCAGGCGCGCGCGAACCACGTCTTCACCGAGGACGTCGTCATCCGTTCGCTAACGCCCCACATGCACTACCGCGGCAAGGACATGAAGTACACGGCGCACCTGCCCGACGGCGGCCAGAAGGAGCTGCTCAGCGTCAGCCGCTACGACTTCAACTGGCAGACGGGCTACGGGTTCGTCGAGCCGGTGGCGCTGCCGGCCGGCACCCGGATCGAAGTCACCGCCCACTGGGACAACTCGGCCGACAACCCTCACAACCCCGATCCAACGATCGACGTGACTTGGGGCACCGACTCGACCGACGAAATGCTGATCGGCTTCGTCGACTTCGTGGCAGCCGAAGGCGTCAGTCCGAAGCCGGCCAGCCCGGTGATCGCCAAGCTGGCGGAACTGGCCCAGACCCACCCCGGTCAGGCGTGGCGCTTCGACGTACAGCGCCAGCCGGACAAGGGACCCGAGCCGACCGCCATGCTCCTACCCCGCGGCGGCGTCCCGGGCGGCTGGTTCGTCCAGTTCGGCACCCTCGTCCTGCCGGCGCCGATTGTCGACATCGTCTGGGACGGCAACAACGTGACAGCCACCGCGGAGACGCCCGGCAACACGATGCAGCTCAAGGGTTCCATCCAGGAGGACGGCACCCTGCGGATGGACATGGGTCCGGGCGAGATGATCGGCACGCCGGCCGAGAACGAGACCCCGGCCACCCTGCCAACCGGGTAGGAACCGGTGAACCGCTCGCCGGCCGTCGTCGCGTATCTCGTTCTCGCGGCGACGGCGCTCGGCTGCGGCGTCAACGAGGCGCCTCCGTCCGGCGAGAACGCCGACTCACCAGCGTTGGCGGAGCCGGCGTTCACGGCGCCGATCGTCTTCCAGCGCTTCGCGAACACCGGCGCCACGCCCACCATCCCCGGCTTCTACGGCGGGGCCGACATCTGGATCATGGAGGGCGACGGCAGCAGCGTGCGTCTGGTGCGGAAGGGTGTTCCCCAACACCTGGATCATCCCTCCCTCACCTCCGACCTCAAGAACGTCGTCTACGCCGAGTTCACCGACGCCGAAGCCGGCGTTGAGGCCGGCGCCCGGATCTTCCGCGAAGACCTCGCGACCGGCGAACGCGAAGTGCTGCGCGAAGTCGAGGGCTGCGCCGTTCACCACGCCAGCATCTCGCCGATCACCCGGCAGCTCGTCTACGCCCGGAACTGTCCTGAGGGCGATGGCTTCAACAAGGGCCTGATCCTCGAGCTGAGCGACCGCCGCCAGATCGACGCCTCGAACACGACGACGCTCGCGGTTGGCAACGGTGTCGGCCTCGGACGGGCCGTCCTGTTCCAGGCCGAAGACGAGCCCGAGAACGGCGAACGGCGAATGGAGATCGCGATCATCCGCTTCGACGGCTACGGCCAGGGTACGTACACCGCGCTCACCGACCGGGATCATCGGCATCGCCGGCCCGCCGTCTCACCCGACGGGCGGACGATCGCCTGGCAGACGAACCAGACCGGCCCGACGGACGACGTCTTCCTCGCCGACATCGACGGCTCGAACCAGCGCCGCCTCACCATGTCCGACGCCAACGACGGCCACCCTTGGTTCTCCCGCGACGGCCGCTGGATCGTGTTCGAGTCGGACCGCTCCGGGAACTGGGAGATCTGGAAGATCGAGATCGAGACAGGTCAGGTCGTGCAACTGACGGACGACCCGGCCTACGTCAGCACGCGCCCGCGCTGGTAGGTCCGGCACCTGCCGGCCGCCCTACTCCACCCGCGACAGGAGCCACCACTTCATCGTCGTCGAGACGAGGTCGGCCGCGTCCTCCTGGACGAAGTGGTTCGCGCCCGGCACGGTGACCAAGGTCAGGTCGCTGTCCAGCCAGTCCCAGGTGTTGTTCAGGCCGTCCGAGTGCAGCGCCGTGTCGTCCAGGCCGTGGAACTGGAGCACCGGCATGCCGAGGCGGGGCGTTTCCTGGCCCTCCGCCTGGCCGATGCCGCCACCGCCTTCGCGCGGGTAGTTCTGCTTGTAGTAGGCCAGCATCGCGTCGAAGTCTGAGCGTTCGAACGCCGCCTCGTAGTGCTTCTTCGCCTCCTCGTCCTGCACCCAGAACGACAGGGTCTGCGGGGTCATCGGCATGCCGAAGAGGATGTCCGGGTCGCTAGCGCTGCCCTCCTGGAACTTGCGGGCGTAGCCGCTGTTCTGCTGCTGCTCCGGATTGTTCGCGAGTTCCCGGCCCATGCCGTTCGGGTGCGGGAGGTTCAGGATGATCAGCCGCTCGGTCATCTGGGGCACGTGAAACGCGAACTGCCAGGCGACCGCGCCGCCCCAGTCGTGCCCGACGATCGTCGCCTTGTCGCGGCCGAGGTGACGGATCACGGCCGCCACGTCGCCGACCAGGTAGCGCATGTCGTAGTTCTCGTCGCCGTCGGGCTGATCGCTCTTGTTGTAACCACGCTGGTCGATCGCGACGACCTGGAAGTCGCTCGACAACTCCTCCATCTGGTGCCGCCACGAGTACCAGAAGTCCGGGAAGCCGTGGATCATCACGACCAGCGGTCCTTCGCCGATCGTGGCGTAGTGGATCTTCACGCCGTTCGAGTCGGCGTAGCCGTGCTCCACGCGATCCATCAGGTCACTGGCCATCGCCGCTCCCCCTGCCGACGCCAGCAGGAAGGCGCAGGCCGCTCCTGTCAGCCGGAGACTCGGCGCCGTACCGTTTGCCGCTCGCTTCATTGGTCACTCTCCTCGGATTGTGCATGTCGTCGCTGTCGGGTCATTGTACGGCGTTGCTCCCCGGTCGTTGCACCGGCGGTGCCGGCGCATGGTACGGATGCATACAGGCAGCCCGCGTCCCCGGGAGACGCAGGGTGGTGTCCGGGCACTAGGGCAACGCGAAGGCGATCAACTCCGACGGCACACCGCTGCCGCCTACGGCGAGAACCACGTACTGGCGGCCCCCGTGCAGGTAGGTCATGGGCGACCCGCCGACGCCGGCCTCGATCTCCACCGACCAGACCGTCTCGCCAGTCGTCTTGTCCAGAGCCGAGAAGGTCGACGGTTCGAAGCGCCAGTCGCGGCTCGCCGCGATCTCGGCGAGTATCGCCGCCTGCTCCTCGTCCGCCACGGCCAGTTCCTCGAGCGCCGACGACTCGAGGTCCATCGATTCGGTCTCCATCTCGGCGTCCGGGTGGACCGTCGCCTCCAGTCCCACGAACAGCAACTCCGGCGTCAGCAGCACGTGGGCGCGCGAGCCCGAGCCCATCGGCTCCAGGTCCAGATCGCGGATCGCCGGATGCCCGGTCGGCCCCCGTCCCAGCGGCCGCATCCACTCGATCTCACCCCGGTTCAGGTCGTAGGCCGTCACACGGCTATAGGGCGGCTTGACGATCGGCAGCCCGAAGGGACCCGGCGGGCGCGTCTGGATCGAACCGATGTAGTCGAAGGATGACCGGTTCGGGTCCGGCTTCTTGATCGTCAGCACGACCGGCACGGTGAACGACGGCACATAGAGCCAGCCGGTCTCCGGATCGAAGGCGCCGCCGGGCCAGCTCGCGCCGCCGCCCCAGCCGGGCACCTGCCAGGTACCCCGTAGCGAGGGAGGCGTGTAGAGCGGACCGTAGTCGTACTGCTCCAGGATCTCCTTCGCGCGCGCCAGGATCTCCGGCGTGAGATCGAGCAACTGGCCCTCGTGCATGCCCTGGCGCTCGTACGCGGGCGGCTTGGTCGGAAACGGCTGGGTCGGCGCCGAGCGCTCGCCCGGAACGGTGCTCCGCGGCACCGGCCTTTGCTCGATCGGCCACACGGGATCGCCGCTGTCGGCATCGAAGACGTAGACGAAGCCCTGCTTGCTGAGCTGCGCGGCGACCTTGAGTTCCCGGCCGTCGACCTCGATCTCGCCGAGGATGGGCGGGGTCACCAGGTCGTAGTCCCAGAGGCCGTGACGGATCGCCTGGAAGTGCCACTTGCGCTCGCCGGTCCCGCAGTCGAGCGCCACCAGGCTCTCCGCGAACAGGTTGTCGCCCAGCCGGTGGCCGCCATACCAGTCGTTCGTCGGCGTGCCGAAGGGCAGGTAGACGAGCCCGAGTTCCTCGTCCGCGGTGATCAGCGTCCACACGTTCGCGTTGCCCGTGTACTGCCAGGAGTCGTTCTCCCAGGTCTCGTGCCCGTATTCACCCGGTTGCGGAATCGAGTGGAAGGTCCAGCGCAGCTCACCGGTGACCGGATCGAAGCCGCGGACGTCTCCAGGCGGTGCGTCGGGGTGGTTCGGGGCGTCCGATATCGACGCGCCCACGATCACCGTGTCGCGGCAGACCATGACCGGCGAACTGACGGCGTAGGCGCGGTGCCGCCTGACCTCGCGGCGCAGACCTTCGGTCAGGTCGACCGCTCCGCCGTCGCCAAAGCTGCCGACCGGTTCGCCGGTGAACGGGTCGACGGCCAGGAGCCGGGCGTCGCCGGTGCCGTAGAAGAGCCGCGCGGGCACCGCCTCCGCGCCGTCGCCGGCTGGCCTCCCCGGCCAGTAGCTGGCGCCCCGGTGAACGAAGCCGAGATTCGTGGGACGGCCGGCGTCGTAGGCCTCCGGATCGTAGACCCACTCGGTCTCGCCGGTCGCCGGATCGAGCGCGGCGATCTGGCTCAGGCCGGTGGTTGCGTACAGGCGGTCGCCGATCTTGATCGGCGTGACCTGGTGGCCGCCGGGCTGCATGCGGCGGCTGCGCAACCGGCGATCCTCCGCAACGCGATCGTTGTCGGGCGATGACCAGCGCCAGGCGATCTCGAGCTCGCCGACGTTGCCCGCATCGATCTGGTCGAGCGGCGAGTAACGCTGACCGCCCTTGTCGCCGGTGGTCACCGGCCACTCGCTGTCCTGAGCGGAGATCGAAACCGGGGCCACCAGCCACAGGGCGACGACGGCGCCTAGTGCGGCGCACAGGGCGTGGCTGATTCGGCCTCGCAAGCTGTTCCAAGCGCGGCAGAAGTCCCGGAGACCGGCGCTTCGCGCCGGATGCCGGCGGGAACCCGGCTGGCGCGTCCTCGCGCCAGCCGCGTCACAGTCCGTGCGCCCGTCATCGGGCGCACGGATGTCACGCCGGCGCACCCAGTTCCCGCCGACGTGCATCTAGACGTTCACGTCGATCACGACGCGGCCGCGCGTCCGACCCGCCAGGATCGACGCCGCCAGTTCCTCGATCCGGCTCATCGGCTCGACCGACGTCATCTCGGACAGCAGGTCGGCGGGAAGCTCGGCCGCCAGCCGGCGCCAGGCCTCCTGGCGCAGATCCATGGGCGCCATGACGGAGTCGACGCCCGCCAGGACGACGCCGCGCAGAATGAAGGGGTACACGCTCGACGGCAGGTCCATGCCGCCGGCCAGCCCGCAGGCGGCCACGCAGCCGCCGTAGCGGGTCTGGGCGATCAGGTTCGCCAGCGTCGTCGAGCCAACGACGTCGACCGCACCGGCCCAACTCTCCCGGCCGATCGGCCGCGGCTTCGCCGACAGCGTTTCGCGGGCGATGAAGTCGGCGGCGCCCAGACTGCTCAGGTAGCCATGCTCCGCCTCGCGCCCGGTGGAGGCGATCACCCGGTAGCCGGCCCGCGCCAGCAGCGCCACCGCCACCGAGCCCACGCCTCCGGCCGCGCCCGTGACCACGACGTCGCCGCTCTCCGGCGTCACACCATGGTCCTGCAGCGCCATCACGCACAGCATCGCCGTGTAGCCGGCGGTTCCGATCGCCATCGCCTGCTGGTTGGTGAAGGCGTCCGGCACCGGCACAAGCCAGTCGGACTTCAACCTCGCCTTCTGGGAGTAGCCGCCCCAATGGCTCTCGCTCAGCCCGTAACCGTTGACCAGCACGCGGTCGCCCGGGGTGAACGAGTCCGAAGCGGATTCCGTCACCGTACCGGCCAGATCGACGCCGCAAACCATCGGCACCGAACGGCAGATCGGCGCCGCGCCCGTGATCGCCAGGCCGTCCTTGTAGTTCAGGGTCGAGTACTCGACATCGACCAGCACGTCGCGCTCGGGCAGATCGCCCAGCGTCAGGTCCCGCAGGCCGGCGGTGTGCTGATCGTCGACCCTGTCGACGACGACCGCTCGAAAGGTGTTGCTCATTTCCATGCTGCTCCAGTGGGTTCCGACTCGCGGCAGGTTCTATCATTCCGGTATGAGCCACACGACTTCTTCAAGCATGCTTCGCATGACGCCGACTCGCCTGTTCGCCTTCGCCTTTCTCTTCACGGCACTTGCCGCCGACCCCGCCGCCGCCAATGAACTGGCGCGGATGACGCCGGCCGACGCCGACCCGTCCACCACCTGGCCGCAGTGGCGCGGTCCGAGCGGCCAGGGCGAGGTCACGGGCAGCGGCTACGTCGACCGTTGGGGCCCGGAGGAGAACGTGCGCTGGAAGGTCGCCGTCCCCGGCAAGGGCAACTCCTCGCCGATCGTCTGGGGCGACCGCATCTTCCTCACCACCGCCGAAGCGGCCGGCGCCAGGCGCTCGGTGCTCGCCTTCGACCGGGCTACCGGCATGAAGCTCTGGGCCACCGCGGCGCCCGCCGCGAATCCGGAGCGCGCCTACCCGAAGAACGGCCACGCCTCGTCGACACCCACCACCGACGGCGAGCGCGTCTATGCCTACCTAGGCAACCACGGCCTGCTGGCGCTCGACATGGACGGCGAGATCGTCTGGCACAACTCGTTCGGCGAGTTGAGCGCATTCCACGGCACCGCCTCGTCGCCGCTTCTGCACGGCGAGCGTCTCATCGTCGTGCAGGAGCAGCAGCGCGCTGCGTCCTTCATCGCTGCCTTCGACCGCCGCACCGGCGAAGAGCTGTGGCGCACCGGGCGGGACACGCAGGTGGGCTGGAGCTCGCCGGCAGCGATCTCGGTCACCACCGACAACGGCGAGGACCGAGACGAGATCGTCGTCAACAGCCAGCACCACGTGATCGCCTACGCGCCCGAGGACGGCCGCGAGCTGTGGCGGGCCAGCGGCACGACCTTCGAGGTCATCCCGAGCCCCGTGGTCGGCCACGACCTGCTGTTCAGTACCTCCGGCCGCGCCGGTCCGACTCTGGCGATCCGCCCCGGCGGCGACGGCGACGTAACAGACAGCCGCATCGTCTGGACCGCGGCGAAGGGATCGCCCTTCGTCGTCGCCCCGATGCTGGTCGGCGACTACCTCTACATGGTCAACGACATGGCGAGCGTGATCACCGTCTACGAGGCGAAGAGCGGCGAAGTGCTCTGGCAGGAACGCCTGGGCGAGCGGATGCGCGAGGGCTTCTCCGCCGCCCCGGTCGCCTTCGACGGCAAGATCTTCTTCACCAACGACAACGGCGAGACCTTCGTCATCAAGGAAGGGCCGGACTTCAAGCTCCTCCACGTGAATCGCATCGGCGAACGGACGATCGCCTCGCCCGCCCTCGTCGGCGGCGTCTGGTACATCCGCACCGACGGTCACCTGTGGGCGATCGCGGACCAGGACGGTTAGCCTCCGTCGCCGATGAGCTTCGCCTACCAGGAGGACGAGAGCGTTCCGTGGGCGATGAAGTTCGACCAGGGTCCGGAAGACCCGGCCCTCTGGCCGGAGACAAGGAATGAGGCGGGAGCGCCGGACGCCCTCATCTCGAGCGAGAAAAACCAGCTACGGCCGCCTAACGCCGGCAAACGCCCGGGAACGCCTCGACGTCCGTGATCGCAGCAGCAGCCGTGCCCGGCTCGTTGCGGTACTGCTTCACGACGCCCGTCGACGTGTCCGTCACCCGGATCGCGTAGCCCAGGTCCGTCGTCGACCCGCCGAACACCCATACGTGACCGTTCGCGGCGCAGCCGTCGAGCACCTTGATCAGCACCTCCCAGTTGGAGCGGTCGAAGAAGCTGAACATCCCCGAGTCGTTCGTGCCCGCGTGGACCACCCGGCCCGAACCGGCACCGCCTTCGCCGTCGCGCCATTCCACCGTCACCGCGTAGCGGGAGTCCTGCAGGCAGAGTGTGTCCACGTCGGCAACACACGTCCCCGCTGGTTCCGCCGCCGTGACCAGGAACGTCCGCCGCACCGTCGAGGGCGACGTGCCGTCGCTCACCTCCAGCGTCACCTCGTGGAAGCCCGGCGTGGACCAGACGTGGACCGGTCGGCCGGAGCGGGACGTGTCGCCGTCGCCGAACTCCCAGCGGCGGAAGCGCACCGTGCCGGTGCTGGTGTCCGTGAAGCGCAGCGCCTCGCCGGCCACCGCGCGGCAGAACTCGCCGTCGCAGGTCGCTCCCTCGACCGTGAACTCCGCGGTCGGCGGCCGGGACCGCGGCGGGGACGGCGGCTCGGGCTCCGGCGGAGGGGACGGTCCGCCGCCACCACCGCCTGGTGGTGAACCCCCGCCGCTGCCGCAATCGCGCGACGCACCGTCGTTGTCGACGATCCAGACCCTCATTTCACCGTCGTCGACGGTTACGCCCGGCGATTCCGATACCAACTTGAGGATCACTGATTCGCAATCGTCGTCGAAGTCGTCGTCGATCGCCTTGATGCGGGTGCGGGCCTCGATAACGCTGCCGCCCCCTTTGTACGGGAAGACGACCCTTGCTGTCGAAGTCGGGATCTCGTAGTCGGTTTCGTCGGCTCCACCGTCGGGCGTTCCCTCCACGCGGATCGTCACTTGCCGCTCGGGATGCCGGTCAAGCCCGAGGTGCACGCCCACGAACACGTCGTCACGATCTTCCTCTACCTCATGGCGGCGATGCTTTTGCAGCCAGGAGGCCCGGACGAGCGGCCCGTCGTCGTCCACGATCGTCCCGGTAGCCGAAAGAGCCGAAGTGTTGTCGCCCAGAATAGTCGCGTTGCGGGCATTCTCAATGGTCAACACGAAGGTCTCTTCCTCTTCCCCGAACTCATCATCGTCCGTGATGTCCACGACGACCTGCCGGGAGGTCGTTCCGGCCGGGAACGCCAGCGTCCCGCTCGTCGCCGTGTAGTCCGCACCCGCCCGGGCGCCGAAGAAGTCCGACGTCGCGTAGTCCACCAGCACCTCGACATCGGCTGCGTGCGACAGCGTCACCTCGAACGTCATCGCGCCGGCGTCCTCCGCGGCCGACACCGCAGCGAGCGAAACAACCGGCGGCGCTTCGTCGTCGAGCACCGTGAGGCTCACCGAAGGGGCCGTAATCGCATCGTAGTTGGCGCCGCTCACGGCGTGACTGATCGTCGCCGACTCCCTCTCCGAGTCCGCGTCCTCCACACCCTCGACCGTCACCGTTTGCGCCGTCTCCCAGTCCGTCGCGTCGAACTTCAGCGACGAGGGAGACACCGTCGCCTTGCCGCCAGACACCGACGGCGCGATCTTCACCTCGCCCTCGGGCTCGGATTTGAGCCTCACCGTATAGGTGGCCCGTCGACCCTCCAGCAGCGTCAACGCACGAGTCGAAAGGACCAGGCCCCGCTCGGCCTTCACCAGCACGTCGAGCGTCTGCGTCGCCGACGCGTACCTAGCCGCTCGCTCCCTCGCCCACACCGTGAACGTCGCGTTGCCGGGGCTCTCCGGAATCAACGTGAGCTGCGAACCCGAGAGCGTGGCACGGGCAACCGACGACGCCGACGACCAAACACGGTAGGTCAACGCCTCGCCCTCCGGCTCCGTGAACGCCTCCACCAGGTCCAGCACCTCGTTGCCTTCGCCGACGTGGAGCGTTACCCCGGCGAGCGAGCCGACCGCCCGCGGCGGCTCGTTCAGCACCGTCACATCGAAGCGGTGGCGCGCTCGCGTACCGGAACCGCTGGCGTCCGTCGCCGCCACGTCGATCGTCGCCGTGCCCGGGCCGTTCACCGCCGTCACAACGACCGACGAACCCGAGAGCGCCACCGTCGCCACGGACGTGTCCGTCGACGACGCCGCGTACGTCAGCGCGTCGCCGTCGCCGTCCGTGAACGCGCTCGTCAGCGCCACCTGGGACACGCCGCCCTCGTTCAACGAGCGATCCGCCAACGCCCCCGAGGGCTCCGGCGAACGGTTGCTCCCGACCGTGACCAGGAATGTTGCCGTCACCGAGCGGCTCGAATCCCCGGCGTCCGCCGCCGTCACCGTGATCGTCGAGCTGCCCGCCGCCACCGGCGTCAGAGTGACCACCGAACCCGACACCGAAACCGTCGCCGCCGACTCGTCCGACGAGCTCGCCGTGTACGCGAGGGAACCGCCGCGGCTCCAGAAGAACGGCGCCACGTCGACCGCCAGCGCCTCCGCAGGCTCGCCGTCGCCCGGCGCCTTCACCGCCTTGTCGTCGAGCGCGCGGAGGCTGAGAGGCCCCGTGTCCGCCTCGATCCCGTCGAGCGAGGTCGCACCCGTCGAAGCCGGATCCAGCCACGACCCGAGGCTCGCCCAGGCGCTGCCGAGTCGGCCCGCGTAGTACCTGCCGCCATGACAACCGGATCCACTTCCGACACCCGACGTAGTGCCGGCGACCCGGCCGACGTCGTCGAACATCGGCGAACCCGACGAACCGTTCTGGATGATGCCCCCGCCCGACGCCCATACGCTGGCGTAGGAGGCGTCGCTGCCCGGGAACGCCGGCGCGCTGAACGGGGTGATCGACTTGACGTCGGCCGCCGCGTGGTGCACGGCGGTCGGAAAGCCGACCACCGAACCGCTGCGGTCCCAGCCCGCCAGGAACAGTTCGTGGGCCGGGTCCAGGGCGTCGTCCAGCTCGATCAGCGCGATGTCGGCGGCGCCGTGCCCCGACCGGTAGTGCGCGCCGCTTTGCGTCTGCGACCGCGATCCGCTCCCGCTGCCGCAACCGGGCTTCTCGAAGTTCCAGTAGATGACGACGCTGCGCGCGTTTGCCTCCGGGTCGGAACGGAAGCCGCAGTGAAAAGCCGTCAGGAAGTAGGGCTTGCCGTCCTCCGCCGTGTTGTTCAGCAGGACGCCCGAACAGCCGCCGGTTCCGCCGTACTGCATGAGGCCCACGCTACCGATCTGATCCCGGTACGGATCCCCCGATTTGCAAGCCACGTCGATGTTGCAGGCGGCGCGACCTCCGATGAAGACCTCTCTGAAGACTCCTCGCAGGTCGCGAAGCCCCCGGTTGACCGACCCGATCTCAAGTTCAACCTCGCCGAGGCGGCCGACCGGCACGGCCACCTCGATGACCGCCTCGCCGCCCGGCAGCACCGGCGTCCACAGCTCGCCGTGCTCCTCGTTGTCCGCCTCCGTGTATGGGCCGACGACCTCACTGCCGTCCGGCGTGTGGATCCGCAGCCGGCCGTCCGCCGGCATCCGGTAACGCGCGAAGCCGAAGTTCAGCGATACAGCCCCCTCCGAGACGACGCGCAGACGCCACACGGCCGTCTGTTCGTCCGTCGTGACCTCCCAACGGCCGTGAGTCGACGGACCGACCGCCACCGCGAACGGGTCCGCGAACACGAACGGACCGTCCGGGACGTCCGGACCGATCATCGACCGGCTCTCCACGGACGCCGTCCGCGGGACCTCGAGGACGGCCACCTCGCTCAGCGGCGCCAGGCCGGGGAGCGACGGAGCCGCCACCTCCTCGATGCCCGGTTGCGCCCAGACCGCCGGCGCCCAAGCGGCCAAGACGATGCCCATCGCGGCAACAAGAGGAAGCGACCTGGCCATCGGCTTCTTCTTTTAGCCAAGATCGCGGGCTTGCGCATCTCCCATTCAGGAGGTATCGAAGAACCAGCCCGAGTCCTCCGTGCCCCGCCGAACCGTCCGCGCCAAGCCGATACCGACAACAGGACGAACGGCTCGCGCATCTCCCATTCGGGATACCCCGGTTGCCCAAGACCACTACCCACAGGACCTAGCAGGCCTATCGAGGCAATCGAGCAGTGACGCAAACAAGGGCGCACACCCCTGCTGCTTCGGCGCAAGAGGTTCCTCCTACCGGTCGCCTCGATCGTCCGCAGCGCGACGTCCGCCCGAACCTCAATGCAGCCTGTCCCGGAAACGCCCGCGGTGGACTCGCGCCACCTCGACCATGTACCCGCGATTGGCTAAGGACGCGGCGCGCTCGATCGAGACTGCGGCCTTCTCCGCTTCGCCCACGAGCTCGTAGTAGAGCCCCAGGTACAGATCGGCGTAGAAGCGCGCGCCGGAACCTTCTTCCCGCACCGCGGCCTCGACCTCCGCGACACTCCCCTCGCCCCGGAACAGCGCGTCGACCTCCTTCATCGGCCGGCGCGCGTCCGGGCCGACCGGCAGCATCGATTCTTGTGCAGCCTCCAGACCCTCCTCGGCCGCGACGCAGAGCAAGTGCCACACCGCGTTCTCCACGTCGTTCGGATTGACCAGCCGGTGCCGCTCGAACTGGCCCCGGCAGTCAACGAACCTCCCGGCGTAGTAGTACGAGATGCCCCGCTGCCAGAGGTACGGACCCTGTGAAGGCTCCAGAGCCACGACCTGATCGAAGTCCTCGATCGAGGCTTCGATCCGGCCGTCCTTGAACCGCGCCGACCCCCGCATGAGGTAGAGCTGCCAGTTCCGAGGCTCAGCCTCGATCGCCCGGTCATAGCCGGCGATGGCTGCCTCATAGTCGCCACGAGACTCGTGGACGCTCGCCTGCCGCAACAACATCGCCGCGCTGGGCTCTTCTTTGTGCTGCGCCGGGGTCGGCTGGGCGATCGCGCTGCCGGGCGGCATGAGAAGGCACACGATCAAGAGCGCTCCCGTTAGCGATACGGGCATCAAGGGGACTCTACCGGGTACACTTCGCGCGCTTCTGCAGAGCGAAACACGAAGAGACGAAGGAAGGGATACGCATCATGGGTCTGCTCGACGGAAAGGTTGCACTCGTTACCGGCGCTGGCGGCGGTCTGGGCCGGACACACGCGCTCCTGCTTGCGGAGGAAGGCGCCGCGGTCGTGGTCAACGATCTGGGCGGAGCGCGGGACGGCACCGGCGCGGGCACCGCGATGGCCGACCAGGTGGCCCAGGAGATCCGTGACGCCGGCGGCCGGGCGGTCGCCGACTACGGTTCGGTGTCCGACGGCGATGCCGCCCGGGCGATGGTCCAGCGCGCCGTGGACGAGTTCGGCAAGCTCGACATCGCGATCAACAACGCCGGCATCCTGCGCGACAAGTCGTTCAAGAACATGACCGACGACATGTGGGACGTCGTCCTCGACGTCCACCTGCGCGGCACGTACCTGGTCACGAAGGCCGCCTACGACCAGATGATCGAGCAGGAATCCGGCGGCCGCATCATCATGACGAGTTCGACTTCGGGCCTGCTCGGCAACTTCGGCCAGACGAACTACGGCGCCGCGAAGGCGGGGATGGCCGGCTTCATGCGCTGCCTGGCGCTTGAGGGCGCGAAGTACGGCGTGACGGTGAACCTGCTCGCCCCCGCGGCCTGGTCCCGCCTGACGGAAGACATCATGCCGGAGACGACCGCCGAGCCGCTGGCGCCGGAGAAGGTGTCGCCGGCCGTTGTCTGGCTCTGCACCGACGACGCCGCCGACATCACGGGCCGCATCTTCGCGGTCGGCGGCAACAAGGTATCGCTCCTGGCCTGGCAGTCGCTTGAGATCGCCAGCCGGCCGAACGACCAGGATCCGTGGGATGTAGCGGCCCTTGGCGAGAAGATCCGCGCCGCCTCCGCCGACTTCCCCAAGCCGATCCACTTCAGCGATCTGATGTAGCCGGACCGCCCGCCGAACAGGCAGTCGTCCTCGGACCCTTGTCCCGGCGCGCAACGTTCGCTGCCGGTTTTGCGTAGAATGTTGACTAATGTGACTGTTATGGTCACGAATACGACGAGCGGCACCGCAGCCGGGCTGAACGCCTCGCTCGCAGCACCTGACGAGAACACGCCATGAGCCAGCCAACCGCGAATGGAACCGCCTCCTGGAAGGCCCGACTCGAGCGCTGGATTCCACGCCACCTCGACGAACAGATCGAGATCTACGAAACCCAGCTCGAACAGAAGCGCCAGGGCAAGATCGACGACAAGGTGTTCGCCGAGACGCGCCTCCGCCGCGGCGTCTACGGCCAGCGCTACGACAACGGCCAGCGCCACGACGGCATCGCCAGCCGGGCTCTCGAGTATCCGTGCGGTGACCTGACCAAGGGCCCCAACACGGTCTGGGACGCCCCCGGGATGCTGCGGATCAAGATCCCGTTCGGCGCGATGAACGGGGAGCAGATGGAGGTACTCGCCGACCTCGCCGAGGAGTACTCGGACAGCATCGCCCACGTCACCACGCGCCAGGACATCCAGCTCCACTTCATCCACATCGACGACACGCCGGACATCATGCGCCGCCTGGCCGCGGTCGACATCACGACCCAGGAGGCCTGCGGCAACTCGGTGCGCAACGTGACGGCCTGCCCGATGGCCGGCGTCTGCAGGGACGAACCGTTCGACGTCTCGCCCTACGCCCACGCGCTGACCCACTTCCTGCTCGGCCACAAGGACGCGCAGGACTTCGGCCGCAAGTTCAAGATCGCCTTCTCCGGCTGCGAGCAGCACGCCTGCGGACTCGCCAACATGCACGACCTCGGCGTCGTCGCCCAGGTGCGAGAGACCGGCAACGGCACGAGCAGCGGCACGGAACGCGGCTTCAGGGTCTACGTCGGCGGAGGCCTGGGAGCCGTGCCGTACCAGGCGAAGGTGCTCCGCGACTTCGTGCGCGAGGACGAACTTCTGCCCCTGGCCCAGGCCGTCTGCCGCGTCTTCGGGCGGCTCGGCGAGAAGCGGAACCGGGCGCGGGCCCGAGTCAAGTTCCTCGTCGCCAAGCTCGGCATCGAGGAGTTCACCCGCCTGGTTGACGAGGAACTCGCGGTCCTGCCTGCCGACGATCGCTGGACCGCCTACCTGGACGACCTCTCGGTCACGGACGAGGCGCCGACGCGGCCGGCGGCAAAGCTGGAACCGGGGCCGCGGCCGGATGGCTTCGCGGAGTGGCTCGGTTCGAACGTTCAGCGCCAGCGGCAAACCGGCTACGTGACCGCCGCCATCAACCTGCCTCTGGGCGATCTGACCTCGACCCAGTTGCGGGCGCTCGCCGACACCGCACGCCGGTACAACGGCGGCCATGTGCGGAACACGGTCGAGCAGAACATCCTGCTCCGCAACATCAGCGAGGCGGACCTGCCGGCGCTCTACGCCGAACTACGGGAACAAGGCCTGGGCGAGCCCGGCGCATCCTCCCTCGTCGACGTCACCGCCTGCCCCGGCACCGACACCTGCAAGCTGGGGATCTCGGCGTCACGTGGACTTGCGGGTGAACTGCGCAAGCGGATCGCCACCTCGATCAGGACCACCGGCGTGCTTGCCGACGAGGCGGTCAAGGATCTGCGGATCAAGGTTTCCGGCTGCTTTAACTCCTGCGGTCAGCACCACGTCGCCGACATCGGCTTCTACGGCGTCAGCCGCAAGAGCGATGGCCGCACCATTCCCCACTTCCAGGTCATTCTCGGCGGCCAGTGGACCGAGAACGCGGGTTCCTACGGTCTCGCCGTGGTCGCGGTGCCGGCCAAGCGCATTCCCGAGGCGGTCGAACGGCTCGCCGGTCTGTACGTGACCGAGCGGGAGAAAGGTGAGAGCTTTCAGAACTTCATCGCCCGGGTCGGCAAGGCCCGCATCCGCCAACTCCTCGACGACCTGACGAAGCTGCCCACCTACCTGGAAGATCGCACTCTCTACTCCGACTGGGGCGATCCGCGCGAGTACACGATCGGCGACCTCGGTGTCGGCGAGTGCGCCGGCGAGGTCGTGACCGCGGTCGAGTTCGGTCTCTCCGCCGCCGAGCGCGAGGTCTTTCAGGGTCTGCTCGAACTCGACCGGGGCGCCGCCGAAGCCGCCGCGGAGAAGGCATACGCGGCGATGCTCCAGGCTGCGCGCGCGCTGATCACGACCGAGAACATCGACATCGGCACGGCTCCGGAGGAGATCGTCGGCGAGTTCCGCACCCGCTTCTACGACACGGAGCTGTTCTTCGACCCGTACGCCGGCGCGAAGTTCGCGAACTACCTGTTCCGTATCCACGGCGACGCCGAGACCGACTCCGGCGAGGAGGCGCATCGCCGGATCGAGGAGGCCCAGTTGTTCATCGAGGCGGCCCACGCCTGCAACCAGCGGATCTCCGAGATCCAGGCCGCAAAGGTCGCTTGATGGACATGGAAGGCGCGCAGGGCCACACCCTGGACCATCTGGTCAAGCTGGACCTGAAGGTTCTCGCCAGGGGCGCGTCGGCGGCGGAGCCGGAGGAGTTCATCCCGGTCTTTCACCGCTGGATCACGGAGCGGGTTCTGCCCGAACTCCTGATCGACGTCGCCGACTACAGCCACGTCCACGAGGGACCGGGCGTGCTGCTCGTGGGCCACGACGCGATCTACGCGTACGATCTGAGCCGGGGCGAGCCGGGCCTGCTCTACAGCCGACGCCACGAATCCGGAGCGGAGCTCGCGAGTATCGGCAGCCTCGACCACCGGCTTCGGTCGTTGCTCGACTGCGCCTTCCGCGCCTGCGACCTGATCGAAGCCGAGCCTCAACTCGACGGCCGGGTCGCTTTCGACCGCCACAGGCTCGAGTTGCGGGTCAACGACCGGCTGGTTCCTTCCGACGAGGAGACGGCCCTGACGCTCTCCGGCGCCTTCCGGCGGGCGCTGGCCGAAGCCGGCGTCCGCGATGGCGATGGTCCGGTCGAGGTGAAGCGGATCGGGGAGCCCCGAGAGCGGCTGACGCTTAGAACCGGCTGACGGCCGGCGCACCGACAGTCAAGCCGGCGCACGCAGGGCGCGCTCGACGAGCGCCCGCAGTTCCGGCTTCAGTTCCAGCGCCGCCGCGGCCTCGCGGCCGGCGGCCGACATCTTGGGCCAGGTCCTGGCGAGCACTTCAGCCGTCTTTTCCGGACCCAGACGGCCGGCCAGCGCCTCCAGGTCGTGTTCCAGGAACACCAGGCAGGCCGCGTCCTCCAGCGTCTGCATCTCCTCGGCGGCGCTCCGGCCCGCACGCTTGAGCACGAGGTTCTGGACCCGTTCCATCTGCTCCCGGCGGTAGCCCGCATCGCGCAGCACCGCGCCCGCCAGGCGGGCATGTTCCAGCGCGGCCGCGCGCCGCCAGGCGAGGTAGCCCTTGCGTCCCTCAGGATAGTCCGTCCGCGGCAGGCTGAAGCGACGCAAGTGCTGGCAATGGGCAGCGAGCACCAGAATCTCACCGGCCTCCGGATCGAGCCGTTCGACCCAGGCAGCCATCCGTCGCGAGTACGCCAGCTCCCGTGGCACCCGTTCGCCGTCCACCGTCGCCGTCGCCGGGTCCTCCCGGTGGAACAGATCGAACCCCGCCACCGCGTTCTGGAAACGCGGCATCAACTCGAAGCTCTTCACCTACTCGCCGGCCAGCTCGCGCTCGACGGTCAGCTTGTGCTCGGCGTTTCGCTGCAGCTCAGCCAGCCAATCGAGATAACCCTGCGGATCGACGAAGGGATGGGAATCCGAGGAACCACGCGCCGCCAACCGCTCCGCTCGCTCGAAGATCCTGCCCATCTCGGCGTGGTTCGTGATGTTGACTTCGATCGGATCGCCCTCCTCGCCGGCGAGCCTCCGGATCCGGGCCACGCTGTCCAGGTAGAGGTTCGTCCGGTGGACTCCCTCGAAGTTGAGGCCCACGCCACCGAAGACGAACGCCCGATGCTCTTCCCCGCCGTCCCGCGCCGGGAACTCCATCGAAAGGACGCCCTCGGTATGGCCGGGGGTGACGTAGAAGCGGATCTCCGTGTCGCCCAACTGCAGGGTGTCGCCATCCGCGATCACCATGTCGCGCACCGGAACGTCGATCTCGTAGCGGGGATCACTCGGCGGCTGTTCAGCCAGCTCCCAGTCGGCTTCAGTCATGCCGACCCGTGCGCCGTAGGTCTCCTGGAACCTCGCCGCGCCGCCGACATGGTCGAAGTGGCCGTGGGTCACCAGGACGTACTTCAGATCCGAAGGATCAAAGCCCACGGCGCGGATGCCGTCGATTGCGTTGTCGATGAAGTCGCCATACAGCGATCCGATCAGGATCAGGCCGTCCGTCGTCACCAGGAGATAGGACGACACCCACTCGATGCCGACGTAGTAGAGGTTGTCGAAGATCTGGAACGGTTCGACCCGCTGCGCCACAGGGTCGTTCCGGAGTCCCCACCCGTCGTCTTCTGCGTCCGCGGAAACCGCGACGTCGGCATCCGGTGCCTCGTCCGGCGCCGGCGCGGTGCTCCCTCCGCCGCAGGACGCGACGCCAAAGACGATCAGGAATGCGCTCGGAAGAGCCAGGAAGGGACGTTTCATCTGCCGGTCCAAGTTACCACGGCGCCTTGATCGGACTGGCCGTTACCAGCGCTCGCCATAGGGCCTGAGTTCGACCTCGAAGCTCCATGCCGACGGATCCTGGTGGGCCACGTACCAGACGTTCTCCGCGATCGCTTCCGGCTTGATGAAGAAGTCATCGGGCTCGTCGGGCCTCCACCGCCGCGTCCACTCCAGGTCGATCACCGCGTCGATCACGAAGTACGCTACGTGGACGCCCTGGGGTCCCAGGCTCCGCGCCATCGATTCCGCCAGGATGCGCTGTCCCGCCTTGGTCGGCGCGAACCCGGCGAAACGCGGTACGCCGCGGCGCGCGGAGGTGTTCCCGGTGACCATGATCGCCCCCCGCCCGGCCTCGATCATCGCCGGTGCCAAAGCGCGGGCAAGGTAAAGAAGCCCCATCACGTTGACCTCGAAGTTCGCGCGCAACTGCTCGGGCTCGATCTCCAGGAAATCGCCGAAGGCGCCGCCTACGGCGTTGTGTACGAGGACCGTCGGCGCGCCGAGATCGCCACGCACCCTGCCCACTGTCTCGCGCACGGCCTCGGAGTCCGAGACGTCGCAGACGTAGGCGCGCGTGCCCTCGACCTCGGACTCCAGGGCGCGCAGCCGGTCTTCGTTGCGGGCCAGCATCGCCACCCGGTAGCCGCCGGAGGCGAATCGCCGGGCGAGAGCCGCCCCGGTGCCGGGGCCGACGCCGGAGATCAGGCACACGGGATCGCTCATCGGCCGCCGACGCTACTTCATTCCCTCCGGCCACGGAGCTTGCGCGGCAGAGACTGGGTGCGCTGGCGCGAAGCCCCGGTTTCAGGACTGCTGCCGCGCCCTGGGGCTCCCGGTCCACGGAACCGATCTATAGCCATTCCTGTATGCTTTGGCGCACGACTTCCTGTGCCGTCTTTCCGGGAGGCCACGATGATGGAACGCCGTTCTTCGATGCCCCGTTTCCTGTCCACGGCGGCGCCCGGCGCGCTCGCGCTCGTGATGTTGCTGACCGCGTCTCCGGCAGCCGCCGAGCGTGAGCTCTACTTCGGCTTCCACCTCGGCCGCACGGACGTCGAAGTCAACGCCGACGACGCTCTCGACCAGATCCTCGATGGCGACGGCAACTCGCGGGCGTACGAAATCGGCTTCAGGTTCAACGACAACTTCGCCGTCGAGGCCGGCTATCACGACCTGTCGGAAGTCGACGGAGCGGTCCGACCCTGCGCGGAGGGCGTGCCCTGCTCGGACATTCCGATCCGCGGCAAGATCAACGTCCTGTCGGTGGCCATCGTGCCCCAGTACGCGATCACCGGCCGCATCTCCGTCTTCGCGAAGGTCGGCATCGTGTCGTGGGGCGCCGATCTGGAGGACGCGCTGGACGACTTCGACGTCACCCTCGACGACCTGGACGAGGAAGACCTGGTCTACGGCGTCGGCGCGGAGTTCCAGCTCCTCGGCCGTCTCAGTCTCGTCGGGCGCTTCGAGTCCATCGGCGGCGACATCGAGACCGTCTCGGTCGGAGCCCGCATCGGCTTCTAGGAGCCTGCGCGGTAGTGCTAGCGTCCGCGCATGACCGACATCACGCCCTACCGCATCGAGATCGACGAAGAGGAACTGACCGACCTTCGCCAGAGGCTCGGCAACACCCGCTGGCCCGAACGCGAGACAGTCGACGACTGGACCCAGGGCATTCCGCTCGCCTACACGAAGGAGGTGTGCGAGTACTGGGCTTCCTCCTACGACTGGCGCCGCCTGGAAGGCCGCCTGAACGACCTCGACCAGTTCAGGACCGAGATCGACGGTCTGGGCATCCACTTCCTCCACCTGCGTTCGAAGCACCGGGGGGCGGCGCCGCTGGTCATGACCCACGGCTGGCCGGGCTCGATCGTCGAGTTCCTCGACGTGCTCGAGCCGCTGCTCGATCCGACCGCTCACGGCGGCTCCGAGGAGGACGCCTTTCACCTGGTCGTTCCCGCCCTGCCGGGGTTCGGATTCTCGGACAAGCCAGCCCAGGCCGGCTGGAGCGTGGAGAAGATCGCCGACGCCTGGGCCGAAGTCATGTCGCGGCTCGGCTACGAGTGGTACTTCGCCCAGGGCGGCGACTGGGGAGCGGCGGTGAGCACGGCGATCGCGATCCAGGACCACGAGCACTGCCACGGCATCCACCTGAACATGCCGACCTCGGGCGTGGACCGGAGCACGATGGACGACCTGACGGACATCGAGAAGGACGCCCTCGCCGGGCTCCAGCACTACCAGGACTGGGACTCCGGCTACTCCAAGCAGCAGTCGACCCGGCCGCAGACCCTTGGCTACGGCCTGGTGGATTCGCCGGCCGGTCAGGCGGCCTGGATCATCGAGAAGTTCTGGTCCTGGATGGACTGCGACGGCCACCCGGAGAACGTGCTGACGCGCGACCAGTTGCTCGACAACGTGATGATGTACTGGTTGCCGGCCTGCGGCGCTTCTTCGGGGCGGCTCTATTGGGAGAGCTTCGGCAGGGGCGGCGGCGATCCGGTCGAGATTCCGGTCGGCTGCAGCATCTTCCCCAAGGAGATCTTCCGCTCCTCCCGGCGCTGGGCTGAGCGCCGGTACCGGCAGCTCGTCTACTGGAACCGGCTCGAGAAGGGCGGACACTTCGCCGCCTTCGAGGTGCCGGATGTCTTCGTCGACGAGCTGCGGAAGTGCTACCGCGCGATGCGGGCCTAGCGCGCGCTCAGGCCTCGTCGACGCTGGCGCGGAACCGCGGCGGCCGGCGATGCGGTGCGGCCTGCTCGAAGGCCCAGGCGATGCGGATCATCGTCGGCTCGCTCCAGGCCGCGCCGAAGAACGAGACGCCGACCGGCAGGCCGTGGACGTGGCCGGCCGGGACCG
>VXSP01000032.1:0-85008 GCA_009837885.1 Holophagales bacterium
CCGCGTCGCGGGCGGGTCCGCCTTGGCGGCGCGGGGGGGGGGGGGGGGGGGGTGGGGGGGGGGGGGGGGGGGACGGGTCGATGCCGATGGTGGTCTTGACGGTTTCGGCGAACTTGGCGGGGTGAGCGGTGGCGAGGACGATGCCGGTGCCGCTGCCCTGGGCTTCGAGTTCCGCCTTGAGGCCCAGGTAGCCGACGGCGGTGTGTGGGTCGAGCAGGTAGCCGGTGCGGTCGTGAACGTCCCGCATGGCGCGCCGGGTCGCGTCGTCGTCGAAGGCGTGTCCCGCGAGGTCGCGGCGGATGCCCTCGAGCGGCTCGCCAGCGCTGGAGTAGAGATGGACGATGCGGGCGAAGTTGCTCGGATTGCCGACGTCCATCGCGTTCGAGATCGTGGCGACCGAACCGCGCGGCAGGTAGTCGCCGCTCCGGAGGTAGGCCGGCACGACGTCGTTCACGTTGGTCGCCGCCACGAACCGGGAGACGGGCAGGCCGATCCGCTTCGCGATCAGGCCGGCGGTCAGGTTGCCGAAATTGCCGCTCGGCGTCGAGAACACCAGCGGTTCGCCGGCGTCGTCGAGCGGCGGCGAGGGAAGCTGCGCCCAGGCATGGAAGTAGTAGAAGACCTGGGGAAGCAGCCGGCCGATGTTGATCGAGTTGGCCGAGGCGAGAGGCCGCTGCCGGCGCAGCTCGCCGTCGGCGAAAGCCTCCCGGGCCAGGCCCTGGCAATCGTCGAAGGTGCCTTCGACCGCGACCGCGGTCACGTTGCCGCCCAGGGTCGTGAACAGGCGCCGCTGCGCCTCGGTGACCAGGCCGTTCGGGTACAGCACACAGACCCGGAACCCGGCGACGCCGCTGAAGGCGTGGGCCACGGCGCTGCCGGTGTCGCCGCTGGTCGCCACGATCACGGTGATTTCCGCGTCGCCGGCCACCATCGCGAACCGCGCCATCAGGCGGGCCATGACCCGCGAGGCGACGTCCTTGAAGGCGAGGGTCGGCCCGTGGAACAGCTCCAGGCAGTGGATACCGGGCTCTATCGGAGTGAGCGGGATCGGGAAGTCGAGGGCGTCCTCGAGCAGCGCCGCGAGTTCGTCTTCCGGGACCTCGGAGCCGTACAGGCGACGGCCGAGGATGGCGGAGATGCCGGTCAGTGGCATCAGTTGCAGAAGCGCCAGATCCCCGGCGCTCAGGGGCTCCAGCCGCTCGGGCACGAACAGGCCGCCGTCCGGGGCCGGCCCTTCGAGCAGCGCCTTGGCGAGGGTAACCGGTGAGGTCCTGCCCGCCGTGCTGATGAAGCGCACGTTACGCCTCGCCGTCGATGACGCGCGCGCCCGGCGCCGGCAGGGGCGCGACGAGCCGGTCGCAGTCGACACCCGCGGAGGACTCGAACGCGTCCGCCATGGCTGCCGCCACCTGCCTGGCGCGGACCTGGCCGTCACACAGGGCGAACAGCGCGGGGCCGCTGCCCGAGAGGCTGCAACCCAGCGCGCCGGCATCGATCGCGGCCGCCTTGGCGACGTCGAAGCCGGGCACGGCCGGCGCGCGGACGGGCTCGGCGACGACGTCGACCAGGGCGCGGGACAGGAGTTCCAGGTCGGAACGATAGAGCGCCGCCACCAGCGCGGCGGCGTTGCCCCACTGGGTCACGGCGCGATCGAGCGGCAGGTGGCGCGCCAGGCGGGCCCGGGACTCCTTCGTGTTCACCTCGGCGTGGGGCCGGACGAGAGCGCAGGTCAGGCCCTCGGGCACCGGCAGGTCGATCACGTCCGGCTCGGGATCGAGCGAGCGGACCAGGACGAGCCCGCCGAGCAGGGAAGGGGCCAGGTTGTCCGCGTGCGCGCCGCCGCTTGCGAGGATCTCGCCGGCGACCGCGTAGCGCAGCAGGGCAGCGGCCGGCAGCTCCAGGCCGAACAGCGCGTCGACCGCGACCACCGCCGCCACGGCGCTCGCGGCGCTCGAGCCCAGGCCGCTCTCCAGCGGCATGCGCTTCTCGATCTCGAGGTCGACGGCCGCGCCCGGCGCCTCGCCGTCGACCAGCGCCGTCGCGGCGACGGCGGCTGTGTTGCGCTCCGCCTCGAGCGGCAGACGGCCTTCGTCGCCGGCGACCGCCGTGATGCGGACCGGGCCGTGCCCGCCGGCGCCGGCGGGCAGCTCGCGCTCGCGGGCGGTGACGACGTCTCCCGGGCCCAGGCGGCCGTCGCCCTCCGATTGCAGGGCGAAGCCCAGAATGTCGAATCCGCAGGCTATGTTGGACACCGAGGCCGGGGCGAAGGCCCTCACCAACTGTGGCATACGCAGCTCTTCTTGTTCGAAACCGAGGGCGCGGCGAAGGCCCTCATCAACTTCGTCATCTGGCGGCCCGTTGCCCGCAGCGGGCGACGGCTAGCTCGGCGGCGAGCAGCGCCCCGCCGGCGGCGCCCCGCAGGGTGTTGTGCGAGAGGGCGACGAATCGGTAGCCGAGAATCGGACACTCCCGCAGCCTGCCGATGGAGGTCGTCATCCCCTGGCCGAGGTCGCGGTGGACGCGGGTCTGGGGCGGCTCGTCGTCGCCGAGGTAGACGGTCGGTTGCGCCGGCGCCGACGGCAAGCCGCGTTCCTGCGGCTCGGCGCGGAAGCTCCGCCAGGCTTCCCGGACGTCCTCCATCGCCGGCTCGCCCTTGAGGTCGACCGATATGCAGAGCGTGTGTCCGTCGACCACGGGAACGCGGTTGCACTGGGCGGAGACGGCGACCTCGGCGGGCTCGATCGTCCCGCCGCTCAACCGGCCCAGGATCTTGCCGGTCTCGATCTCGAGCTTCTCCTCTTCGCTGGAAATCCAGGGGATCACGTTGTCCAGGATCTGGTAGCTCGAGATGCCGGGCAGCCCGGCGCCGGACACCGCCTGCAGGGTCACGACCGAGATCCGCTCGAAGCCGAAGGCGTCGGCCAGGGGCTTGAGCGCCAGCACCAGGCCGATCGTCGAGCAGTTCGGGTTGGCGACGATGCCGGCCGGAAGCGCTCTGCCTTCGGGAAGGGTTGGGCCGCCCTCGGGCGGAGCCAGCAGAGAGAGGTGGTCCGGGTTCACCTCGGGCACGAGCAGCGGGACGTCCGCGTCCATGCGGTGGGCGCTGGCGTTGGTGACGACCAGGCAGCGGCGGGCGAACCGGGGCTCGACATCTCTCGCCACGCGGGCGTCCAGGGCCGAGAAGACGATGTCGAAGTCGCGGTCCATCAGTTCGTCGATCGTCTGCACGGGCATGGCCGCCACCGCGTCGTCGATCGGCCGGGTCTGAATCCAGGTCACCGCGTCGCGGTAGGCCTTCCCGGCCGAGCGCTCGGAAGCGGCCAACGCCGTCAACTCGAACCACGGGTGCTCCGCCAGCAGGGTGACGAAGCGCTGGCCCACGGTGCCGGTCGCACCGAGGACGGCGGCGCGGAGGGGTTCGTTGCGGGTTGTCATGGTGAGGCTCCCCGCTCGGCCCAGGCGCGCAGGATGTCGCCGAACACGCCGCCGGCGGTGAGTTCGGTCCCGGCGCCGGGTCCCTGGACGATCAGCGGCCGGGCATTGTAGCGCTGGCTCCGGAAGACGAACATGTTGTCCGATGCCGGCATTCCGGCCACCGGATGGTCGGACGGTACGGCCTGCAGGCCGACCCGGGCCGTCGCTCCCTCGCCGTTCGTGTCGAGCTCGGCGAGATAGGCGAGTTCGAGTCCCGCGGACCTGGCCTCGGCGAAGCGGGCCGCCATCTCCTCGTCCGCTGAGGCGAGGCGCTGCCAGTAGTCCTCAAGCGGCAGGTCCGCGAGGTCGGGCCGGTCGAGCATGGGCGCCACGTCGACGTCGTCCATTTCGAGATCGGCGCCGCACAGCCGGGCCAGGATGAGCAGCTTGCGGGCCACGTCCAGGCCGCCGAGATCGTCGCGCGGATCCGGTTCCGTGTAGCCCAGCCGGTGAGCCCGGCGCACGGCGTCGCTCCACACCTGCCGCGCGCTCAGCTCGCCGGTGAGGTAGGCCAGCGTTCCGGAGAAGACGCCCGAGACGGACTCGATCGGATCGCCCGCGCCCAGCAGCAGGTCGACGGTGTGGAGCACCGGCAGGCCGGCGCCCACGGTCGCCTCGTGAAAGACGTTCGCCTCGCCGTCGGCACGGAACGCGCGGAAGTCCGCGATCGGCCCCGCGAAGGGCAGCTTGTTCGCGCTGACCACCGCGGCGCCGGCGGCGAGCGCGCGGTGGTAGACGGCGCTCATCGCGCCGCTCGCCGTGACATCGACCAGAATCGTCCGGCCGCCGCCGGCAGCGGTCTCGCCGAGGTGCTCCAGGAAGCGGTCGAGGTCCGCCGTTTCGCCGCCCTGCTCCAGGGCGCTGCGCCAGCCGTCCGGGCCTTCGGCGGCGCCGGGGTCCAGGCGCCTGCCGCCCCTGCGCGCCGCGAGTTCCATGAAACGCGAGCTCGCCAGTCCCCGCAACTGCAGGTCGATGCCACGCTGCTCGAGCGCGTCCCGCTCGGCGGCGAGCTGGCGCAGCAGCGCCGATCCGACGCCGCCGACGCCGAGGACGTAGAGCGCGAGCCGGCCGGAGGCGGAGCCACGGAAGAACTCCCGGTGGATCCAGCGCACCGCGCGTCCCTCGTCGGCCCTGGCGACGACCATCGAGATGTTGCGCTCGGACGAACCCTGGGCCACCGCCCTCACGTTGACGCCGCGCCGGCCCAGGATGCCGAACACGCGTCCGGCGATGCCGGGCCGATCGCGCATGCCGTCGCCCACCACCGCGACGATCGACTGGTCGCGCTCAACCCTGATGGGCCGCACCGATCCGGTCTCGATCTCCGTCTGGAACTCCGCGTCCACCGCCTTCCTCGCCGCTTCGGAAACCCCGGGCTCGACCGCGAAGCAGATCGAGTGCTCGCTCGACGCCTGCGAGATCAGGATCGCGCTGGCTCCGCTCGCCGCCAGCGCGTCGAAGAGCCGCGCGGCGACACCCGGGGTCCCGACCAGGTTGTCGCCGACCAGGAGCATCAGGTGGACGTCGTCGATCGAGGAGATGCCGGTGACCGCCGTTCCACGCGCCCGCTGCCGGTCCCTGCCGGCGTCGACCAGGGTTCCGGGGTGCTCCGGGTCCAGGGTGCTGCGAACGAGCAGGGGAATGGCCTTGCGGCGGGCCGGGGTGACCGTCGGCGGATAGACCACCTTGGCGCCGAAGTGGGAGAGCTCGAGCATCTCCTCGTAGCTCAACCGCGGGATCGGCAGGGCGTCTTCGACGCGTCTCGGATCGGCCGTCATCACGCCGGGGACGTCGGTCCAGATCTCGATCCGCTCGGCGTCGAGCGCGGCGCCGACGAGAGAAGCCGTCAGGTCGGAACCGCTGCGGCCCAAGGTCGTCGTCTCGCCCTCCGGCGTGCTGCCGAGAAAGCCGGTGACCACCTGCAGCGGTCCGTTCCCGCCGAGGTTGGCGAAGTGGGCTGCGATCGCGTTCATCGTCGGCTCGAGCGCGACCAGCGCCGCCTGGAAGGAACGGTCGGTCCGCACCAGCGGACGGGCGTCGCAAGCCTCGGCCGGCAGGCCCCGGGCGCGGAGCGCCGCCGCCAGAAGCTGGGTCGACAGGAGCTCGCCATGGCAGACGATCCGGTCGATCCAGGCTTCCCGCGGCCGCTCCGCGGTGACCCCGGTCCGTTCGCAGTCTCCGAGTTCCCGGACCAGGCCGTCGCACAGTTCCTCGATGGCCGCCCGGAGAGCCGGCAGGTCGGTCCCGGCCGCGACCTCGGCCGCGACCTTCAGGTGGTGCTCGCGAAGCGAGGCCGCCTCGCGCGCCGGCTCAGCGCCCCCGTTGCCCTCGACAGCGCCCGCCGCCAGTGCCAGCAGGCGGTCCGTCACCCCGCCAAGGGCGGACACCACCACCGCACCGTCCCCCGGACAACCGTCGAGTTGCCGTTCGACGATCCGCGCCGCCGCCTGCAGGCGGCTGGCGTCGGCCACGGAAGAGCCGCCAAACTTGAGTACCTTCATGGTCGGATGCTGTGGGAGTCACGTCGTCGTCGCGGGGCGCGAAAGGCGCAATAGCGTACACCCCAGAGACAGTCGACGCTACGGCTTTGGGCGTACCCGCCCGTGTCGGGGCCGGAGGGGGTCTGCTCCCAGGGTGACGCGAGCGCTTGAGAGGAGATGGGGAGGATTGCGCTCGCTCCGCTTCACTCGCTTCGGTTTGTCGTCGGTTCATGGGAGGGCGGCGGCAGTCGCTCGTTCAGAGGCACCTGGGCGCAGACCCCCTCCGGCCCCGACACGGGCTGGACGTCGTTGCTGCTTGGCTGGCCCTTCGGGTAGAACACCGACCTTCTCTGGGTGTGCGGACTTCCTGGTCCGCATCCGCCGCAGGCGGACGCTGCTTGGGGGGCGCGATACCATCCACCTATGGTCGGAACGGGCGGCACCGACGGTGAAGAGAGCGTTCTCTCACCCGCCCGGGACGCCGACGATCGGCGCGTCGAACCGTCGCTTCGACCGCAGCGGCTGAGCGAGTATCTGGGCCAGGAGAAGATCGTCGAGCTGCTCGACATCTACATGCAGGCGGCGCGCCGGCGGGGCGAAGCGCTGGACCACGTGCTGCTCTTCGGGCCCCCCGGGCTGGGCAAGACGACCCTGGCGCACATCATCGCCAGGGAGATGGGCTCGACGTTGCGGTCCACCTCCGGTCCAGTACTGGAGCGGGCGGGCGATCTGGCGGCGATTCTGACCAACCTCGAACCCGGAGATGTCCTTTTCATCGACGAGATCCACCGTCTCGGCCCGACGGTCGAGGAGATCCTCTACCCGGCGCTGGAGGACTTCCAGCTCGATCTGGTGATCGGTGCCGGGCCGATGGCCAAGACGGTGCGCATCGATCTGCCCCGCTTCACGCTGGTTGGCGCCACCACTCGCGCCGGCCTCATCACCCCGCCGCTGCAGGGGCGTTTCGGCATCGTCCACCGGCTCGACTTCTACGGTCCGGATGTCCTCAGCGTGATCATCCAGCGCTCGGCCGAGCTGCTCGAGGTGCCCGTCGATCTGGGCGGCGCCGACGAGATCGCCCGGCGCAGCCGCGGCACCCCCAGGATCGCGAACCGGCTGCTGCGCCGGGTGCGCGACTACGCGCAGATCGAAGCGGACGGACGGATCGACCGCGACACCGCCAACCAGGCTCTCCTTCAGCAGGAAGTCGACGAGCAGGGCCTGGACAAGATCGACCGCCGGATCATGGAACTCCTGATCGAGCAGTACGGCGGCGGCCCGGCCGGCCTGAAGGCGCTCGCGGCATCGGTCGGGGAGGACGAGGGCACGATCGAGGACTTCTACGAGCCGTATCTGGTCCAGAAGGGATTCCTCCAGCGCACCCGCCGTGGCCGCGTGGCCACCAAGCGAGCGTACGAACACCTGGACCTGCCCGTCCACAACACGCTCTTCTAGGTCGCTCTGGCCGGGGTGCACGGGTCTTCTGATCCGCCCTATTGGCACAGCCCGGACGACAGGGCTGTGGCCCCTCGGCAACAACGTCCAGCCCGGTTGGGGCACGAGGGGGTCTGCGCCCAGGTGCCTCTGAACGAGCGACGGCCACCGACGCCACGGACGTCCGAAGCCAACCGGAGCGAGTGAAGCGGAGCGGGCGCAACCCTCTCCATCTCCTCTCAAACGCCCGCGTCACCCTGGGAGCTGACCCCCTCGTGCCCCGACCGGGCGGGTACGCCCGACGCCTTCCCGGTCGTCAGAGCCGGGAAAGCTGCCGCAGGCTGCGGCGCAGGAGTTCCTGGAAGTCCATCTCGGGTTCTTCCGCTAGCACCCGTGAGACGGCGCGTTGCGCCTCGGACGCGCGGTAGCCGAGGTTGACCAGGGCGCTGACGGCCTGCTCCTGCTCGTCCTCGCGGCCGGCTTCGGGCTCGGCCGGCGGCGGTTCGGCGCCGGCCTCGGCCAGCAGCGTCTTCGCCTTTTCCCTGAGTTCCAGGACCATCCGTTCGGCGGTCTTGCGGCCGATGCCCGGGATCCGGGTCAGGGCCGCCACGTTGCCGCCGCCGATGGCGTTCAGCAGGTCCGTCGTGGAACCGCCGGACAGGACGACCTGGGCCAGCCGGGGGCCGACGCCGCTGACGGCGAGACAATGCTCGAACACGGTCCGTTCGGCCTCGGTCCAGAAGCCGAACAGCTCGATCGCGTCGGCGCGGACGTGGGTATGGATGAACAGGCCGATCTCGGCAGCCGGGTCGAGCTTGTCCAGCTCGAAGTAGGTCGACAGGGGGATTCGCACGGCGTAGCCGACGCCGTTGGTGTCGAGCACCAGGCGTTCGGGCTCGAGGGCCAGGCGGCGCCCGCGCAGATAGCCGATCAAGCCGCTCTGGAGTGCCGCGCCGCGGTCAGGTGCCGGCCGCCTCGGTCTCGGCCAGACCGAAGTTCTCGATGAAGTCCTGGGTGTAGCGGACGCCGACCTCCTCGCGGAGCTGCTGTAGAAGGGACTGGAGCATCGTCAGGTTCCGCTCGGCCAGTAGCTCGTTCCGTGTCGTTTCCGGGTCGAACAGCGCGGGATCGAAGGACTCGCGCTCGGTGACCTCGAACAGGACGGCGCCGAACGGAGTGTCGACCGGGCCGCCTGTTTCGCCGGCGGAGAGCGCGAAAGCCGCGCTCGACAGCTCGGGCATTGCGCCAAGCGTGCCGATCGGCTCGCGCAGGCCGAAGCTTCCGCTCTCCTCGATCACCGCATCGAACTCCTCGGCCGCGTCGTCCAAGCTCAACCCGTTCTCGACGCGCCCCCGGGCGTCGGTGAGCGCAGCCGCCAGCAGCTCGCTCTCCTTCTGGCCGCGGACGACCTCCCGGACGTCCGTTTCGACTTCCGCGAACTCCGAGTCGCGGGGCGGCAGGACCTCGAGCACGGACAGGAGCGCCCAGCCGGCCGCGATGCGGACGGGTTCGGACCAGGCGCCGGTCTCGAGACCGAACGCCGCGGAGCTGAAGTTGAAGTTCCGGCCGATGCCGGCCACGGCGTCGTCTTCGCCGAAGGGCTCCGTGCTGGCATAGACGAGCGCTTCGGCGGCGGCCAGTTCGCGGACTTCGTCCTCGCCCGCGAACGACTCGCCGGCCAGCCGCTCGTGCAGGGTGTCGATCCGGCTCCTCGCTTCCTCTTCGGCCCGGGTGGCGAGGAGCTGGACGCGGATCAGGTTGCTGACCTCCTCGAGGGTCTGACGTCCGCCTTCGCGGCGCTCGTGGACCTGGATCAGGTGATGCGCGGGGCGCGGGCCGAGCTGGTTCTCGACCGGTCCGACCAGCTCGCCGCTCGCGGCGCCGAACGCGGCCTCTTCGAAGGCCTGCGTCATCGCGCCGCGGCCGAAGTAGCCCAGATCGCCGCCGGTCTCCTTCGTCGCCTCGTCGTCCGAGTACTCCCGGGCCAGCACCGCGAAGTCCTCTCCGGCCTCGACACGGCCGCGCAACCGGTTCAGCAGGCTGCGCGCCTGCTCCGCGTCGCGTTCGCTGTTCTCGAGCAGGAGGATGTGGCTGGCCCGAACCTGCTCAGGGATCTCGAACTGGTCCGGGTTGTCCTCGTAGTAGCTCCGGACCTCGTCGTCGGTCACCTCGAGTTCGGCCCGGACCGTGTTCGTGCTGACCAGGAGGTAGCCCACACGCCGTCGCTCGGGGAGCTTGAATTCGTCGCGGTGCTCCTCGAAGTAGGCCGCGGCCTCCTCGCTCGAGGGCTCGGCCTCGTCGGCGAAGCGGCTGGCCGGCACCTGGAAGTAGCGGATCGCGGCGCGTTCGGCGACCTCGCGGGCGCGCAGTTCCACCTCCGCGTCTGAAACGTGGGCGACCTCGGTCAGCGCCGCCTGCAGCTTCCGCACGAGTATGGAACTGCGCAGGTCGGACTCGAAGTCGTCCACCCTCAGCCGGTTCGCGCGCAGGAGATCCTGGTACTGCCGCGCGCCGATGAAGTTGCCGGCTCCGTCGGTCAGGGCGGGCACGGAGAGGATCTCATCCTGCAGCTCTTCGTCGCTGACGGTCAGCCCCATCCGTTCCGCCTCCATGATGAGAAGGCGGTCGTTGATCAGGGATTCAAGAGCCTGAATCGGCAACTGGAGCTGGTCCGCGAGATCGGCGTTGAATGCGTCGCCGTAGATCTCCCGGTAGCGGTTCTCGGCGTTCCGGTAGCTGCGTTCGAACTCGGCGAAAGTGATGCTGTCGCCGCCCAGGATGGCGGCGTCCGGGTTGACGCGAGTGCCCTCCAGCGACCGGAAGTCGGTGAAGACGAGGAGCACGAACACACCGGCCAGCCCGATGGCCAGCGGATAGAAGCTCTTGATGTTTTTGCGGATGACGTTGAGCATGATCTTGACCCCGGCGCCCGGCAGGACGCAGAAGAGCTTGCATGGTAACAGGATCGGACGATCCCGCGGCGGTTATGATCGCTCTCCGAGGTCCATCCCGAATGCGTTTCCTGCAGTGGTTCTCCAGCGACCTGGCCATCGACCTGGGGACGGCCAACACGCTCGTCTTCACCCAGGCGAACGGCATCGTCGTGCGCGAGCCGTCGGTCGTCGTCGTCAACAGCCAGAGCAACCGCATCGAGGCGGTCGGCACCGAGGCCAAGGAGATGCTCGGACGCACGCCAGGCATCCTGTTCCTCGTGCGGCCGATGAAGGACGGCGTGATCGCCGACTTCGAGATGACCGAGCACATGCTCAAGCACTTCATCCGCAAGGCGCATCACGGCCGCCGTCTGGCCCGCCCGCGGATCGTGATCGGCGTGCCTTCCGAGATCACGCCGGTGGAGAAACGGGCGGTGCGGGAGTCGGCGATGAGCGCCGGCGCCTCGGAGGTCTTCCTGGTCGAGCAGGCGATGATGGCGGCCATCGGCGCCGGCCTGCCGATCACGGAGCCGACGGGCAACATGATCGTCGACATTGGCGGCGGCACCAGCGACGTCGCCGTCATCTCGCTCTCCGGGACGGTCTACAGCCGTTCGCTGCGGGTGGCCGGGAACGCGATGGACGATGCGATCGCCCAGCACCTGAAGCGCAAGCACAACATGCTGGTCGGCGAGCGGACCGCCGAGAGGATCAAGGTCGAGATCGGCTCCGCCTTTCCGCTCCAGAAGGCCCTCTACATGGACATCAAGGGGCGGGATCTCGTGCGCGGCGTGCCTCGCAGCCTCAGGATCTCCGACAGCGAGATCCGGGAAGCGCTCGAGGAACCCGTGCAGCAGATCGTGAACTCCGTGCTGCAGGCCCTCGAACGGATGCCGCCGGAACTCTCGGCCGACGTGATGGACAAGGGCATCGTGCTGTCGGGCGGCGGTGCGCTGCTTCACTCGCTGGACCAGCGGCTGCGCGAGGAGACCGGACTGCCGGTCTTCGCCGCGGAGGATCCGCTTGCTTCCGTCGTGCTTGGCGCCGGCCGGGTGCTGCGGGACATCGATCTGCTGCGCAGGGTTTCGGTTCGCTGAGGGGCGTTTCACCGAGATGAGCGAGCGTCGGATCGCCATCCTGTTCGCCGTCGCGGTGACCCTTCTCGTTGCGTCCCTGACCGCGCAGTCGCCGGAGCGCGCGGCCGATGTCGCGCTGTGGGTCGAGGCCCCGGCGAAAGGCCTGGTCGCCGCGGCCGCCGATGTCGCGGACAGGGTGCGGCAGGGGTGGCGGACGAGGGCCCGGCTGGAACGCGAGAACGAGGAACTGCGAAGCCGGCTGAGGGAGCTCGAGGCGGCCCACGCCGCGGCGCTTGGCGCCGAACTGGAGGTGGATCTGCTTTCGGAGCCGCTCGGTTACGCGCGGCCGCCGGAGAGCGAGTTGTTGCTGGCGGACGTTGTTTACGTCGACTACCACTCGTGGCGGCGCAGCGCCATCGTGCGCTTGCCTCGCGGAAACGCGAAGGAGGAGTGGGCGCGGCGGCCCGTGACCACGGTCGACGGTTTGCTGGGTCGCGTCGTTTCCGCCGAGGGCGACTATGCCCGCGTGCTGCTGGTCACGGATCTAGACTCTTCGGTGGGAGCGATGATCGAGCGCACGCGCCGTCAGGGCATCGTTCGGGGCACGGAGGAAGCCGGCGTGCTCTCGCTCGCGTACGTACCGGTGCAGGTCGATGTCCGCCCGGGAGATCGTGTGGTTACGGCGGGCATCGACGGCGTCTTCCCGCGCGGCATCCCGATCGGCACGGTCACCTCCGTCGAGTCCAGCGGCGATCACTTCCACGAGATCAAGGTCGCCCCGCGTGTGGATCTCGGTTCGCTCAGCCATGCCTTCGTGTGGCGCCGCGACCCGGTGCCCGAGGCGGTCATGGACGGCGCGGATGCCGTGGGCCGCTAGGTTCGGCGCCAGTCTGGCCCTGGTGTCGCTGGTCGAGCTGCTCCTGGCCGAAGTGCTTCCGGCGGCAGGCCGGACGATCGACCTGTTCGTGCTCCTGGTCATCCTGAGCAGCCTGGCGGGCAACTCGCTCCAGGGTGTTGTGGGCGGCCTGGCCGCCGGCCTGGTCCAGGACACGCTGAGCGCCTCGCCGTTCGGCCTTCACGCTCTCGCCTGCTGCGTCGTGGGCTACGGAGTCGCCCGGCTGTCGCAGCGCATCGTGACCAGCCAGCGGCTGGTGGCGTCGCTCCTGGTCGCCGTCGGCACGCTCGTTCATCAGGCGATCGTCCTCGGCCTGCTCATGGTTCTGGAAGTCGGCGAGCCCAGTGGCGGCGCCGTTTCGCTGCGCGTGGTCGCGACGACCGCCATCGGCGTGCCGGGCCTGTGGCTGTTCAACCGGGCCCAGGCCTGGGTGGATGAACGGCGTACACTGAAGGAGGGAAGGTCGCGGTTGCGGTGACCGCGAAGGCCACACGATGAGTCTCCGGAACCCCACCCGGGAGCACAGCTCGGACTGGGTCCTTCTGAACATGGCTGCCCGCCTCAAGTGGCTGTGCGGCGCGCTGGGCCTGTGCCTGGCGGTCGTGCTCGGCGCCTACTGGTATCACCAGATCATTCGGGCTGAGCACTACGAACGGCTGGCCGAGAACAACCGGTTGCGCGTGCTGCGGCTGGACGCGCCGAGGGGCCTGATCCATGACCGATCGGGGCGGATTCTGGTCGAGAACACGCCCACGTTTCGCTTGATGATCGACCGGAGCAGGAGCACGGATCCTGGCGTCAGCCTGGCCTTCGCGGCCGAGATCCTCGGCCGGGAGGAGCGGGAACTCAGGGCCGCGCTGGAGCGTCACCGGGGCGTGGCCCGCGAGGTGCCCGTACTGCTCGCCGAGGACCTGGAGTTGACCCAGGTCGCCCGGTTCGAGGTCTCGGTACCCGAGCACCCGGAGTTCGAGATCTCCACGTCGAGGCGCCGCCTGTACCGGCACAGTTTCCAGACTGCCCATGTCGTGGGTTACCTCGGTGAACCGACTCCCGCCGAACATGACCGGGACGACTCCCTGGCGTCCGGGGACCTGGTCGGCCGCAGCGGCGTGGAGCTGCTGCGGGATCGGCGTCTGCGGGGAAACCACGGGGAGCGGATCGTGGTCGTCGACAGCCGCGGCCGGCTGATGGGCGAGGACGTGCAGCGGACGGACGCGGAGCCCGGCGAGTCCGTCACCCTGACGATCGATCTGCCGCTGCAGCAGTTGGCCGAGAACCTGCTGGCGGACAAGGTCGGCGCGATCGTCGCGCTCGACCCCCGTGACGGCGCGGTCCGGGCGATGGTCTCGTCTCCTTCCTTCGATCCGAATCGCTTCGGCGGCAGGCTCAGCCAGCAGGACTGGGACCGGATCGTCGACGGGCCGGGAAAGCCGCTCCAGAACCGCGCGATCCAGAACACCTACCCGCCGGGCTCGGTGTTCAAGATCGCGATGGTGCTGGCGGGTCTGGCGGAGGGCCTGCTTCGCCCGGAGGAACGGATCTACTGCAACGGTGCGACCCGGCTCTACGACCGGCGCTGGCGCTGCTGGCAGTCGAGGGGACACGGATTCGTCAATCTGCGCGAGGCCCTGCAGCACTCCTGCGACATCTACTTCTACCGGCAGGGCATCAAGATCGGAATCGAGACGATTGCCGCCTACGCCCGGCGGCTCGGGCTGGGCGACCGGACGGGAGTCGAACTGCCCGGCGAGAGCGAGGGGCTGGTGCCCGATCCCGAATGGAGCAGGAATCGCCGGGGCTACCCGTGGTACCCGGGCGAAACGGTCTCGGTGGCGATTGGCCAGGGGCCGCTGCTGACCTCGCCGCTGCAGGTGGCGGTGATGACCGCGGCGGTGGCGAACGGTGGGCTCCGGGTGCGCCCGTACCTGATCGCCGGCGGCGGGGAACCTCCGGAGCCGCTCGGTCTGGACGGCGAGGTGATTTCCTTCGTCGCGGAAGCGCTCGCCAATGTCGTCGAGAACGGAACGGGACGCAGCGCCAGAACGCCGGTCGTGACCGTCGCGGGCAAGACGGGCACCGCCCAGGTCGTCGCGCAGGCGACCTGGACCCGCTCCGAGGACCTCCCGCCCGAGCAGGCCGACCACGCCTGGTTCACCTCCTACGCTCCGGTGGAGGCGCCGGAACTGGTCGTCGTCGTGTTCGTCGAGAACGGCGGCAGAGGCTCGGAAGCGGCGGCGCCGCTGGCGAGAGAGATCCATGAGAGCTATTTCCGTGCTGCCGACAAGACCTGATCGGTGGACCCTGGTACGCCGGGTCCGGTCCGTCTCCTGGCTGCTCGGTGGATCGGCGCTGGCGCTGTCGGCGATCGGCCTGGTCGTCATTTCCAGTGCTTCGGCCGACATGAGCACCGACTACGAAGTACGCCAGGCGGCGTGGGTCGGCCTGGGTCTGCTGGTCATGGCAGCGGCCGCGGCCGTCGACTATTCGTTCCTGCTCCGCTACGCCTTCTGGATCTACCTGGCGGCGGTCGCGGCGCTCGCGGCGGTGACCTTCTTCGGCCACGAAGCGGGCGGGGCCCGGAGCTGGATCGGCATCGGCGGTTTCGGCGGTCAGCCGTCCGATTTCTGCAAGATCGCGACCGTCCTCCTGCTGGCCCGACACATGGCGGAAGCACAGGCGCCGGTGGCGCCTCGCGGCTGGCTGTGGGCGGCCTCGGCCCTCGTCGTCGTGCCCGTCCTGCTGATCGCCATGCAGCCGGACATGGGCGGCGCCCTGATGTTCGTGCCCATGCTCGCCGCGATGGCCGTCGTGGCTGGCCTCAGGCTCCGTCCCGCCCTGATCGCGCTGGGGGTGGCCGCGGTGGTCGCGGGCGCCATCTGGATCTTCGCCCTGCAGGACTACCAGAAGGACCGGATGTCGAGCTTCTTCAGGCCCCACGCGGATCCGCTCGGGTCGGGATACCAGGTGCGCCAGAGCCGCATCGCCATCGGGTCGGGTCAGATGCTGGGCAAGGGATACGGCGAGGGCACGCAGTCCAATCTGCAGTTCCTGCCGACGCCTCACACCGACTTCGTGTTCGCCGTGCTGGGCGAGGAGTACGGCTTCATGGGCGTCACCGTCGTGCTGGGGCTGCTCCTGCTCTACCTGGGGAACGGCGTGCGCGTGGCCCTGGCGGCGCGAGACCCGGCCGGCTTGCTGCTCGTCGTCGGCCTGCTCGCCTTCATGGCGGGCCACGTTCTCTACAATACGGCGATGGTGGTCGGCCTGCTTCCGATCACCGGCATCCCGCTGCCCTTCCTCAGCTACGGCGGCTCCTTCATGCTCTTCTGTTGTGCGGCCACCGGGTTGATGATCGGCCTCGACATACGGCGGTTCGTCAACATCTGAGCCGTCCGGGGCTTTCCGCCGGCAGCGAAATGAACAGGGAGCTTCTGGTCGAAGGCGATCCGCACCAGACCCGCCTCGCCGTCCTGGAGGCCGGCCGGCTGGTGGAGTTCTTCGTCGAGCGGCATCGGGGCCGCGGTCTCGCCGGCAACATCTACAAAGGGAGAGTGCGGCGGGTTCTTCCCGGCATGAGGGCGGCCTTCGTCGACCTGGGGCTGGAGCGGGACGCCTACCTGTACCTCGAGGGGATGGCGGGTGACGAGTCGGGAGCGTCCGGGGAAGACGGCGGCCCGAGCCGCGGCGGGATTCCGCGCCGGGGCCAGGAAGTCGTCGTTCAGATCGCCAGGGAGGGACTGGCGGACAAGGGGCCGCGGATCACCACCGAGATCACTCTTCCGGGCCGCTACCTGGTGCTGACGCCTTTGGCTGGCCGGTTGGGGATCTCCAGGAGGATCGAAGATCCCGACGAGCGGACGCGCCTGGAGACGACGGCCCTGGAACACTGGGGCGAGACGCTCGAAGCGACGGGATGCATCGTGCGCACGGCCGCGGCGGGGGCGCCGGCGGAGGTCCTCGCGAGGGAGTACGAAATCCTCGCGGACGTCTGGCGGGAAATCGAGGAGCGGGCGGCCGGGTCCGCGGCACCGGCCCTGGTCCACCGGGAGGAAGAACTGGCCGTACGGGTGATTCGCGACCACTTCGGGGAGGACTTCGGCACCCTCCTGGTCGACGGCGCCGATGCTCACCGGGTCATCCGCGACTACCTCGGGCGGGTCCAGCCGGAACTCCTGACCAGGCTCGAGCGGAGCCGGCGCGGCCTGTTCGATCGCTACCGCATCGACGCCGGCGTCGACGCCGCGCTGGAGCCGAGGGCGCCGCTGCCGTCGGGCGGCCACCTGGTCATCAACCAGACCGAGGCACTGGTCGCCATCGACGTGAACTCCGGCCGCGACGTCGGCGCCGGCGCCGTCGGGGGCATCGGGAGTTTCCGCGACACGGTCCTCCGGACCAATCTCGAGGCGGTCGCGGAGGCCGTCCGCCAGATCCGGCTGCGGGACCTGTCCGGCATCCTCGTCATCGACCTGATCGACATGGAGCGCGGAGAGGATCGTCGCACGGTCTTCGAGCGGCTCGAGGCGGAACTGCGGAAGGACCGCGCCCGGAAGCGGGTGCTCGAGATCTCCGAGTTCGGCCTGGTCCAGATCACCCGGCAGCGGCGTCGCGAGAACCTGGAGAGGGCGCTCACGGGGCCCTGCCCGACCTGCCGGGGCAGGGGCCGGATCAAGTCCGTCGCCACGATCTGCCTGGAGTTGCGGCGAAGCTGTCTGGCGCATGCCGGTCGCGGCTGCCGCCAGGTAGCGGTACGGGTTCACCCGGCGGTGCTGGACGGGCTGAACGGCTCCGAGTCGGACGTGCTGGACGGCATGCAGGGAGCCTTCGAGGCGCCCATCTTGCTGCGGGCGGATCCGGACCTGCATCGCGAGCACTTCGTCGTCACCGAGATCGAAGGGTCTTGACCCGCGAGGCGGAAGGACCGGAACGCCGGTTCGAGTTCGACGACCTCACCGGCGCGGCTGCCCCGGCCGCGGTGGACGGGGCGCCGGACACCGGCTTCGAGGAGACCGTGCGCCGGCTGCTCGACCCCGGGAGCGGCCGGCGCAGCCTGCACTGGGGCCGCAGCTACCTGTACGAAGCCCGCTGGCGGCTCGCCGCCGAGGCCGCCGAGACGGCCGTGGTCGTCAAGCAGTTCCGGCATGACGATCTGCGCGCGCGGCTCCGCCGGCGCCGGCGCGGCAGCCGGGCTCGTCTGAGCTTCCGGGCCGCGCGCCGGCTCCGTCGTCTCGGCATCCCGACGCCGGAGCCGCTCCTCCATGCGGAATCGAACTCCATCGGCGGCCCGGCCTGGTACGTCTGCCGCCTCGTGCCGGAGGCGCTGGAGCTGCGCTACGTCCTGCGCGCCCTGAACGCCGGCACCGCAGCCGAGCAGTTTCCCGGAATCCACGCTCCGACTCTGTTGCGACGGGTCGGCGCGCTGGCGGCGGAGTTGCACCGCCACGGCGTCTGGTTCAGGGACCTGACCTCCGGCAACGTCCTCCTCTCGGAGCCGACGACCGACGCGGAACTGTTCCTGGTCGACCTGAACCGCGCCCGTTTCCGGCGACGGCTGTCGACCAGTCAGCGACTGAGGGACCTCAGCCGGATGCCGGTGCTGCGGCCGGAGGACCGGGTCGAGTACCTGGCCGGCTACCGGCCCGGCGGGCTGCCGCGGTTTCAGCGGATCTGGTTCGAGATCTGCCACCGCGGCTTCCGTTTCAAGCTGGGTTCGAAGCAGGGCGCGCGCCGGGGCCTGCGTCGTCTGGCCGATCTCCTGCTGCCGCGCCGGCGCGCCCACCCCCACGTCCCCGACGCGGCACGGGGGGCGACGGCCACCGAGCGCACGGTCTGGGATCCACTGACCGATCAGCCCCACCAGCAGGCCAGTCGCGGCCAGCGCCTCGGCGTGCGCCTGCGCGACGCCGGCCACCACGCGCGGCCGCTGCTTCGATCGGCCGCGCCGCTGTTCCGGTCGGTCGTGGAGGCGCGCAGCAGACGGCGTGCCCTCGACCGCGCACCGGCACCGGTTGCCTTCGGCGGCCTTGGCGTCGCGGTCGGCCCCGGCTCGGTGCCGGTCGCTTCCCTGGCGGGGGCGATCGACGATCTCGGAGTCGACAACGTGCTCCTGCGCTTCCACCTCTGGCAGGGCGTCGACCCCGGCCTGCTGGAACTGGCGCAGACACTACGCAGTCGCGAACGGCCCGTCGACCTGGTGTTCCAGTTCAGCCAGGACCGCTCGCTGGTCCGGGACGCCGGCCTCTGGCGGCGGCGGGTCGAGGAAGCGGCGGCCGCGCTCGCGCCCTGCGGACGCCGGTTTCTGATCGGTCAGGCGCCCAATCGCAGCAAGTGGGGCGTCTGGCGACCCGGGGACTACTGGAGCCTGCTGGAAGCCGGCGCCGCCGCGGTGCGGGCTGAGTGCTCCGACGCCTGCGTTCTCGCCCCCGCGGTGATCGACTTCGAGCCTCACGCGACAGCCGGACTGATTCACTCGGGGCTGCCGGAGCGCCGCTTCGACATTCTGGCCAGCCAGCTCTACGTCGACCGGCGGGGTGCGCCCGAGAACCGCCAGCTCGGCTTCGACCTCGCCGGCAAGCTGGCGGTTCTGGGTTCCCTGGCTCGCAGGGCCCCGGACTGCGCGTCGGGCCGGAGCTGGGTCACCGAGTTCAACTGGCCGCTCGCGGAGGGTCCGCACGCGCCCGCGGGCCGCGACGTCGCGGTGGACGAGGACGCCCAGGCCAGCTACCTGGTCCGCTACGCGCTGGAGGCCCTGGGCAGCGGCCTGGCGGAGCGCGTCTACTGGTGGCAGTTGGCGGCCGCGGGCTACGGCCTGCTCGATCCCCGGGGCGATGGCCTCCGGCAGCGTCCTGCCTGGCTCGCGCTCCGTCAACTGCAGCGCGAGCTGGCCGGCACGGAGGTCCTGCGCCTGCGGATGCCGTCCGGGCTGCGCGGCTACCGGGCGCTCCGTGGTGGCCGCGAGATCCGGGTCGTATGGGCCCTGGGCGATCGCGGTCGCTCCTACAACCCCCGAAGGGAGGTGCGGGCGGTGCGCGACCGCGACGGCCGGGACCTCGAGCGGGTTCCCGCCGTGCTCGGCGGGGCTCCCGTGTACCTCGAGTGCGAGACCGCCGGCCCGGCCGGCTGAACTCGAGGTGCGTCGAAGAACCGGACGATCGCTTCGTCCCGTCGGCGAGCCCCGCGAACCCAACTAAGATGCTCGCGGCAATGGTCGATGTGGCCCGATCACTGGTCCGCTACCGCAGCCTGCTCTGGACCCTGGTCATGCGGGAGCTGCGCGCGCGCTACAGGGGAAGCGTCCTGGGGTTCCTGTGGTCCCTGCTCAATCCGCTCCTGCTGCTCGCCGTCTACTCCTTCGTGTTCGGCATGATCCTGAAGCGCTCGGACCTGGTGGCGGTCGAGCCCTACGGGGTGTTCCTCGTGACCGGCCTGTTCCCCTGGATCTGGGTCTCCACCTCGCTGCTCGAAGGCTGCACGTCCCTCACCGCCAACGGCGGCCTGATCCGGAAGGCGGTGTTTCCCGTCGAGGTGCTGCCGGCGGTGGCGGTGACGGCGAACCTGGTGCACTTCCTCCTGGCGCTGCCGATCGTCGGTGTCGCGCTGGTCGCCGGCCGCCTGCTCGGCTATCCGATCTCGGGCTGGACGGCCGTCCTGCTGCCCGCGGTTCTCGCGATCGAGCTGGTCATGGTCGCCGGTCTCGCCTTCGCGCTGGCGGCTCTGTGCGTTCACTTCAAGGACGTGCGGGATCTCCTCGGCAATCTGCTCGTCCTGGCGTTCTTCCTGGCGCCGATCATCTACACCCTGAGCGATCTGCCGCCGCAGTTCGCGAAGGTCGTGCAACTGAACCCGATGACCTCTTTCACGACCGCGACCCAGGACCTTCTGTTCTTCGGCCGCCTGCCCGAACCCCATGTGTGGGCGATCATGGCCGCGATCGCCGCGGTGTCCTGGGTGCTGGGCGCCGGCCTCTTCTCGCGCCTCTCCGACACCCTGGCCGAGGCGGTCTGAGTTGAGTCCCCCGGCAGTCGCGGCGAGCGGCCTGTGCAAGCGCTACCGGCGCGCCGCCGGCGGCTACCGGCTGCGGACGCTGAAGAGCGCGCTGCTCGAGGGCAGCCTGACCGGGGGCCTGGCCTCGGCGGAAGTCGTCGAGGCCCTGACCGACGTCAGTTTCGAGGTCGCCGCCGGCGAGGCGGTGGGGATCATCGGCGGCAACGGTTCGGGCAAGTCGACGCTGATCAAGCTGGTGGCCGGCCTGCTGCCGCCGACCTCCGGGGAACTCTCGGTGAACGGGCGGGTCGCGGCCCTGATCGAGCTCGGCGCGGGCTTTCACCCCGAGATCTCCGGCCGCGAGAACATCTTCATCAACGGGGCGCTGCTCGGACTGAGCCGGCGCCGGATCGAGCAGCGCTACGACGACATCGTGGAGTTCGCGGGCCTCGGCGACTTCATCGAAGAGCCGATCAAGTACTACTCCTCCGGCATGTACGTCCGGCTCGGCTTCTCGGTCGCCATTCACACCGACCCGGAAGTCCTCCTGGTCGACGAGGTCCTCGCCGTCGGCGACGAGGAGTTCGTTCATCGTTGTCTGGCGCGGATCGAGGAGCACCTGGCCGGCGGCGGCACCCTGCTCGTGGTCAGCCACACGATGACGCTGATCGATGAGATCTGCGACCGGGCGATATGGCTGGACGGCGGACGGATCCGCGGTCTGGGGTCGACGCGACGGGTCATCGACGCCTACCTGGAGTCGGTGGCGGCGCGCGAGGGCGAGGCCCACGACCGTCGCCGTCTGGCGGATGAAGGCGGACAGGACCCGACGGCGTCCGCGGACGCTGCCGAAGAGGTCGGGCGCTGGGGCTCGGGGCAGGCCGAGATCGTGGCGGCGCGCCTGCTGGCCGGCGAGGAGCGGCAGGAGCGCTACCACGTCCGTTGCGGGGAAGCCGTGGCCTTCGAGCTCGACGTCGAGCCGAAGGAGGACCTGTCCGACTTCGTCTTCGGCGTCGGCGTCAAGACGCCGCGGGGCGTCGACTGCTGGGGCACGAACACCGATCTGGCCGGCTACCAGCCGCGCTCTCTGGCCGGGCCGGTGCGGGTGCGGCTCGTCTGTCCGGAGCTGCGGCTGGCGCCTGGCGAGTACACGGTGGATGTCGCGGTTCACGCCCGCGACGGCAGGGCGTACGATTACCGCCGCCGGGCGCTCCGGTTCACGGTGGCGGAGAGCACACAGCAGAGGAGCATCGGCCTCTACCTGCCCGACCATGAGTGGCAGGTGGAGACGATGGGCGCGCGGACCGACATCGACTGGCTCTCGCCCGGCCGCCAGGCCGGAGATCAACGGAGAATCGAATGAGCGACCAACCCAAGGAAGTACCGGGCGACCAGGATCCGTCTTCGTCGATCAACGTCAAGATCGGCGACGCCGAACTCAAGGGGGCCTACTCCAACCTGCTGCGCATCACCCACACGCGCGAGGAGTTCATCCTCGACTTCATCAACGTGGTTCCGCCCCAGGGCATCGTCAGCGCCCGGATCGTGACCAGCCCCGGGCATCTCAAGCGGATCATCCGGGCCCTGGGCACGAATCTGCGGCGCTATGAAGAGGTCCACGGGGTGATCGAGGAGGCGCCCGACCCGACGGAACAGTCGAGTCGCGTCAACTGACGCGCTGGCTCTCGATGCAATCGAAGCGAACGAGTGTCGATTGCACCCGTTCAGCCTACGCGCTGGCTCTTGAGGTACATCGAGGCGATCACGTCGCGGTAGCGCTCGTTGACGATCTGCCTGCGGACCTTCAGCGTAGGCGTGATCTCGCCCTCCTCTAGCGTCAGTTCGCGCTCGAGCAGTCGGAACCGGCGCACGCGCTCGTGGGTCGGCAGCCGCTCGTTGGCGCGGTCGAGTACGCCCTGTACCAGCTCCTGGAGGCGCGGGTCCTGCCGGAGTTCCGAGGGATCCATGCCGGTGAACGGCGCCGGCGGCTCCGCGTAGTTGGGCACGATCAGCGCGTTGAGGTACGGGTAGCCGTCGCCGACCACGACCACCTGGGCGATCGCGGGGTGCGTGATCAGCATCTGCTCGATCGGCTGGGGCGCGACGTTCTTGCCGCCGCTCGTCACCAGAAGGTCCTTCTTGCGGTCCGTGATGTAGAGGTAGCCGTCGTCGTCGAGGCGGCCGATGTCGCCGGTGTGGAACCAGCCGTCCAGGTCGATCGCCTCGGCGGTGTCCTGGGGCTTCTTCCAGTAGCCCTGCATCAGGCCCTCGGTGCGGGCGAGGATCTCGCCGTCGTCCGCGATGCGCAGCTCGACCCCGGGAGCGGCCTTGCCGACCGAGCCGCGGCGGGAAGCGCCGGGGTACTCCACGGCCAGAACCGGCGCGGTCTCGGTCAGTCCATAGCCCTGGTAGAGGCGAATGCCGATCGCGTCGAAAAACTCGGCGACTTCGTTGGCGATCGCGGCGCCGCCGGAGATGGCGAAGCGCAGGCGGCCTCCGAAGCGCTGCTTGATCTTGCGGAACACCAGCCGGTCGGCGAGCAGGCCCTGGAGCGCCGCCCCGCCGCGCTCCGCCCGCCGCTTGCCGACCTTCAGGGCCCAGCCGATCAGCCGGCGGCGGGCCGGCGGCTGGCTCGCGAACAGGTTCTGGATGCGCAGGTAGGCACTCTCGTAGAGCCGGGGCACCGAGCACAGGACGGTGGGCCGCACGTCCGGCATCAGGCCGGCGACCCGCTCGATCGCGGGGGAGTAGTGGATCGACACCCCGCGGTAGAAGAAGAGATAGTCGACGGTGCGCTCGAAGACGTGGGATAGCGGCAGGAAGGAGAGCGCCTGATCCTCCTCTCCCAGCGGGTAGAGCTCCTGGCAGGCCAGGATGTTCGAGACGAAGTTTCGGTGCGACAGGACGACGCCCTTGGGGTCGCCGGTGGTGCCGGAGGTGTAGATGATGCTCGCCGTGTCGTCCTGGCCGACCCGCCCGCTGAATGCCGCCAGGTCGGCGTCCGTGGCTGGCGGCGTGCCGGCGATCAGGGCTTCGAGATGGGTGCCGCCGGGGGCGGCGGCGTCCGCGTCCAGCGCCACCATCCGCAGCCCCCGCTGCTCGTTGCCGCCTCCGGCGTCCTCGCCGTTGCCGTGCGGAACGATGCCGGCGAGCAGGTCCCGTTTCGCCTTGTCGTCGTAGAAGACCCAGCCGGCGCCGCTGTCGAGCAGGATGTAGGCGACCTGGGGCGCGTTGAGGGTGGGATAGATCGGCACGGACACGGCGCCCACCAGGTGGCAGGCGAAGTCGACGATGTGCCACTCCGGGCGGTTGGTGGCGAACAGCGCCACGCGGTCGCCCTTGCCCACGCCCCGCGACTCGAGCGCCTTCGCGGTCCGGCAGACGGCGTCCACGAACTCCCGGGCGGAGAACGACTCCGTCCGGCGATGGCGCCGGATGGACAGCAGGGCCTCGCGTTCGCCGTAGCGCTCGGCGACGACCCGGACCAGATCAGAAAGGGTTTCCAAGGAGAGAACGGTAACACCGCGCGGCGCGCACTGGGTGCGCCGGCGTGTCATCCGTGCACCCGATGACGGGCGCACGGACTGTGACGCGTGTGGCGCGGATCGCGCCACACGGGTTCCCGCCGGCATCCGACGCGAAGCGGCGGGCTCTGGAAGCGCGCCGCACTATCGCGACGGTCGGGGACCGAACAACGCGGAACCGATCCGCACGTGGGTGGCGCCCTCGAGGACCGCGACCTCGAAGTCGGCGCTCATGCCCATCGACAGCCACCCCTCCCGGTCTCCGAAGAGGCCGTCCCGGGCCAGCCGGTCCCGCAGGCGCCTGAGCGCCGCGAAGTCGGACCGGAACTCGCGCGCGCCGGAGCGCTGGGGCGGAATCGCCATCAGGCCGCCGACCCGCAGATGGTCGAGTTCGCCCAGGCGCACCATCGCTTCCGTGTCCTCGGGCAGGAACCCGTGCTTGCTGGGTTCGCGGCCGATGTTCACTTCCAGCAGGCAGCCGCGGACGCCGAGCCCCCGGCTGCCGAGCACGCGGTCGAGCCGCCCGGCGATCTTCGGCCGGTCGACCGCTTCGAACACGTCGAAGACATCGCAGGCGCGGGCCGCCTTGTTCGTCTGCAGCGGTCCGATCAGATGCCAGGCAACCCGGTCGCCATAGCCTGCTTCGAGCAGCGCCGCGCGGTGAGCCTCGCCTTCCTGGACGTGGTTCTCGCCGAGGATGCGGAGACCTGCGTCCAGCGCCCCGGCGATGCGCTGGAGCGGCTGACGCTTGCAGGCGCCGACCAGGGCGACGTCATCCGGCTGCCTGCCCGCCTGCCTGCATGCCTCCGCCAGCCGCTCCACTATCTCCGCGTAGCGTTCGGCTACCGCCGCGTCAGGGTTGGCCGCGGGCTTCCCCGGCGCCTCGTTCAGCCGGCCTCTCCGTCGTCCAGGTACAGAATCCGCTGGCAGGAGTCGCAGGGCACGAGCGCGCCCTGGGTCTGAATCTGCACGACGACCTGGGGCCTGATCCGGTAGTTGCAGAACGAGCAGTGCCGGATGGGAGCGCCGGTGCTCTCCACGACTCCGATGGCCGCCAGGGGCGCCCCGCCGTGGCGGTCGAACAGGCGCTCGTACTGGAGCAGGGCGGCGGGCGGGAGGCGTTCGCGGAACACCTCGATCTGCCCCTCCAGCGCTTCGACCCGCTTGCGCATCTCGGGCTTCTGCTCTTCCCAAACGGCGAGCTGCTCCTGGTACTGCTCGTTCAGGGTCTCGAACGCGCCACGGATCTCGTCGAGCTGCGTCGACGCTTCGTCCTGGCGTTCGATGGCCTGCAGCGCCTCGTCGTCCGCTTCCCGCATCCTGGCGCGCACGGTGTCGATCTCGCTCAGAAGGGCGCCGTACTCGCGCTGCGTCGTCACGCGGGCGATCTGTTCCTGGTAGCGCTCGATGCTCTCCTTGCCCGTCGCCGCTTCCGTTTCCGCGGCGCGGCGCTCGAGTTCGGCCTGCTGCCACTCCTGCTCGAGCCGTTCGATCTCGCTGCGTTGATGCTCGTACTGGTCGTGGAGTTCCTGCATCGATTCGGGAACCCCGTCCAGCAGGGCGCGGCTGTGCGCGAGTTCCACGCTCGCCTGCTGCAGATCTACGATCGTGTCGAGGACTCTTTCCATGCGCCGATTGTCAGAGGTTCCAGTGAGTTAGCGATCGCAGGCTCCGCAGTTCGCGGTGTGGGTCCACCTGGATTCGAACCAGGGACCTGCCGGTTATGAGCCGGATGCTCTAACCGCTGAGCTATGGACCCTCAGGGCACCCGAGCGCAGTGCCGCAGTATAGCCCCACGATGCCGCTTCCTGGGTGCCCTGTCGCGACCTGGCTTGGGGTATAGTCCGCGACACGCAACAAGCGGTCCAAGGAGGCGCCAGAATGTCGAGATCCACTCCAATCGGGCGGCCGGGCCGGGCGGGGTTTGCCGCCGGCGCCTCGGTCATCGTTCTGTTCGCCGCTCTGGTCGCATGCGGCCCCTCGGAGGAGGAGCGGGTCGCCGCCGCGCGCGCCGATGCGTGGGCCGAACTGCAGGAGGATCAGGCGGCCCTGAACGCCAAGCGCGACGAACTGGCGGGGCTCCGCGCGCGGGTTGCCGCGCCGGGCGAGGAAGACGACGTCGAGGCCCTGGACGCGTCGGTCGAAGCGCTCGACAACGAGGTCGGCAGCGACGGCGAGGCGTTTTCGACCAAGCTGGTCAACTACATCAACGAGGCGGAGTGGGAACTCGGCGGCGAAATGACCGAGGAGCAGCGCAACGCCTTCGCGATGAAGAGTGGCGAGGACATGTACCTGGCGGAGGAGTACGTGGTCAAGGGTGGCGACTACCGCAGGGCGGTCGAGATCCTCGAGCGGGCCCTCGGCGTCGATCCCGACAACGCCGATCTCCAGGCGCGGCTGGCCGAGTACCAGGAAGCGCGCTACATCACCGCCGAGCGTCTGGCGGAGGTCAAGCGAGGGATGACCGAGGCCGAGGTCGAAGCGCTTCTCGGCAAGGTCTTCCACCGCAACGTTCGAGAGTTCGACACGGAGAACGTCTTCGCCTGGTTCTACCCGAAGAACCCCGAAGAACACGGTGACGGCGCTGCTGCCGGGGTGTTCTTCCGCGAGGGCGACAGGAAGGTCTACCGCACCGACGCCAACGCGGTCGAGGGCCGGGAAGAAGAAGAGTAGGCGGCCCGCCGCCCTTGACGGGGCGGGCGGGCTCGTGCAGAATCCGCAACGCTCGCGGGCTGACGTGCGTCGTCTGCTTCGGGCTATCCGGGCGCGAGCCCGCAAACCACGGGAACGAGATCACTTCATGCCGGTCGTGCAGGTACGCGAGGACGAGAGCTTCGAGAACGCGCTTCGCCGCTTCAAGCGGAAGTGCGAGAAGGAAGGCATTCTGACCGAGCTCAAGAAGCGCCAGCACTTCGAGAAGCCGTCGGTCAAGCGGAAGCGCAAGGTCATGCAGGCGCGCAAGAAGATGCTGCGGCGCCTGGCTGAAGAGCGTCGCGCCGGCCTCGCCTAGGGAGTCCGCGCAGCGAAGTCGCTGCGCCGAGCTTGGCGATCGCGGCGCCGAGCTGAAGTATGGATTGTTGCAGCGGCGCTACGTCCGAGGCACTCGAGTTCCCGTCGCTGCTCGCCGTTCTCGCGGGCTTCGCCTCGACGGACGCCGGCAGCCAGTCGGTGCGGGCGATCGAGCCGGCGACCGACCGCGGCGAGATCGAACGGCGCCGGGTTCGCTATGCGGAGATCGCCCGCGACATCGAAGAGGGCGGCGTCCTGGTGCCGTCCCTCGACGGCCTCCTCGACCTGCGCGAACACCTCGACGGGGACGGCCGGGGTCTGGGCGGGCCGGGGCTGCTCGACCTGGCGGCGTCGATCGAGGCCAGCGAAGAGGTTCTGGGACGGCTCGAGAACTTCGAGGCCACGCCCCAGTGCGCCGCCGAGGTCGAGACGCTGCGACTGATGGAGGCCGGCGCCGCGGAAGCCGCGGCGCCGGGCCAGCAGATCGCAGGCTGCGCCGCGCTGGCGAACCGTCTACGCCGCATGCTGGACCGTCGCGGCGAGGTGCGGGACGACGCGACGCCGCGCCTGCGGACGCTTGTCCGGGACGCGCGGCGCACCCAGGCCTCGGTCGAGGCTTCGCTTCAGGTCTACGTGCGGGAGCACGCCAACGCCCTGGCGGACGATTCGACTCCCATGCGGGGCGGCCGGCTTTCGGTGCTTCTGCCCTCCGGCAGCCGCGGACGCCTCCCCGGTCTGGTCAGGGGCCGTTCCGCCTCGGGCAGGAGCTTCTACTTCGAACCGTCGGAGGTGGTCGAGGGCAACGACGAACTGGAGCGGATCGCCTCCGACCGGGACATCGAGCGCACCCGCATCCTGGCCGAGCTGGTTGCGCAGGTGCAGGTTCTCGCCCCGGCGATCGTCGCGCGCATCGACTTCCTCGCCGCCGTCGACGCGATGCAGGCGGCGGCGCGTTTCGCCGTCGCCGTCGACGCCGCGCTCGCCACGGTCGCATCGGACGGTCCGGCCGGGAGGGCGCCGCTGCTCGAACTCCGGGGCGCTCGCCACCCGCTGCTCGACCCGCTGCTCGCCGACCGCCGGGAGTCGGCGCTGGGAGCGGCCGGCAACCGCGGCGTCGTCGTGCCGCTCGACCTGAAGCTCGACGATCACCGTACGCTGGTCCTGACCGGTCCGAACGCCGGCGGCAAGACGGTCGCCCTGAAGACGGTGGGGCTGCTGTGCCTGATGAACCAGGCCGGCCTGCCGGTTCCCGCCGCGCGGGAAAGCCGCCTGCCGATCCTCGACCACGTCGTGGCGGTGGTCGGTGACGAGCAGAGCGTCCTCGACGAGCAGTCGACGTTCAGCGCCCGGCTGCTGCGCCTGCGCGAAGTGTGGCGCCGGGCCGGGCCCTCGACCCTGGTCCTGCTCGACGAGGTCGGCGCCGGCACGAACCCGGAGGAGGGCGCCGCGCTCGGCATCGCTCTTCTCGAGGGTTTGGTCGAGCGCGGCTCGCTCGGCATTCTGACGACGCACCTCACGCAACTCGCCGCCGCCGCTCTCGAGTCGCAGGCGGCCTCCTGCGCCGCGATGGGTTTCGACCCGGAGAACGGACTGCCCACGTACCGGCTGGTCGTCGGTCCTCCCGGAGGCAGCCAGGCGCTGGCGCTGGCACGCCGCCTCGGCCTTCCGCCGGCCTGGCTCGAACGGGCCGAGCACTTCCTGGGCTCCGAGCACCAGAAGTTGCGGCGCGTGCTGGAACGCAACGAACGCCTTCGCGAGCGCCTGCTGGAACGGGAGGCGGAGCTCACCCGGCTGAGCGCCGAGACCGAGACGGCCCGCGCCCGCTTCGAAACCCGGCAGGAGGCGCTGCGGGCGGCCAGGCAGCGGCTGGAACAGACCCTCGGGCGCGAGGTCGACGCGCTGCGCCGGGCGAATCGCCGCCGGCTGGATGAGGCCCTGGCCGAGTTGTCGTCGACGCCCCGGGGACCCGGCAAGCGGGCCTTCGCCCGGGCGGCTTCGTCCCTGCACGGAGAACTCGACCGGGACCTGTCGGCGGCGGCCGATCGCACCTCCCTGGCGGCCGGCGACATCGACGCGCCGCCGGGTCGCGAACCGGAGGAACGGCCGCAGCCGGATGAGCAGCGTCCCCTGACCCTCGGCGCCCGCGTCCGTCACCGCTCGCTGGGCTGGCTGGGTGAGCTCGTGGAGCTTCGCGGCGACCAGGCGACCGTGCTGGTCCGCGGCAAGCGGGTCCGGACGCCGAGCGCCGACCTCGCGGTGGTAGCCGGCGGAGAACGGTCCGCGCCCGGCCGGGTCCGGGTCCAGCGGTCGCAGGCCGACCCGGTGGAGCCGGAACTGCTGCTCATCGGCCAACAGGTCGAACCGGCTCTGGAATCCCTCGACGCCTACCTGGACCGCGCCTTGGCGGCCGGCCACGAGCGGGTCCGGGTGGTCCACGGCCACGGCAGCGGCCGGCTGCGCCGGGCCGTTCGCGAGCACCTGCGAAGCCACCCGGCCGTCGCCGGTTTCGATCCCGCTCCGCCCTCCGCCGGCGGCGACGGCGCCACCGAAGTCCTCCTCCGCTGACGACGCCACGCGCCCGTCTTGGGCCAGAAGGGGTCCGCTCCCAGGTGCCTCTGAACGAGCGACGGCCGATTCCCCCCGGAGGCCGACGCCTAACCGGAGCGAGTGAAGCGGAGCAAGCGCAACCCCTCCCATCTCCTCTCGAGCGCGCGCGTCACCTGGGAGCGGACCCCTTCTGGCCCAAGACGGGCTACCGGCGCTGTAGCATGAGCGGTCGTGCAGCGGCGCTCCAGGCTCACCGATGAGGCGGTGGACGCGGTGCGCGAGGCGGTCGACATCATCGACCTCGTCAGCGAGCACACGAAGGTCGAGCGCCGTGGCCAGCGCTTCGTGGCGCTCTGTCCCTTCCACAAGGAGAAGACGCCTTCGCTGTCGCTCGACCCCGAGCGCAAGCTCTACTACTGCTTCGGCTGCGGCGCCGGCGGCGACGCGCTGCGCTTTCACATGGAACTCACGGGCGACACCTTTGCCACCACGATCGAGCACATGGCCCGGCGCTACGGGATTCCTCTGCAGCGCGCCTCCGGGCCAGACGCCGACGGCCGGCCCGACCGCTCCGAGCGCATCCAGGCGGCGCTCGACGCCGCCTACGACTTCTTCCGGGCGAAGCTCAGGAAGGAGGCCGTGCCGCAGCAGTACCTCCAGCGGCGCAAGGTGCCGTCAGAGCTGATCGCCCGTTTCGGCGTCGGCTACGCACCCGACGACTGGCGGACGATGATCGAGGATCTGGGCCGACGCATCCCGGTCCCCGACCTCGAGGCCGCTGGGCTGATCGCCCGCAGCCCGAAGGCGCCGGACCGTCCCTACGACCGGTTCCGCAACCGGCTGATGTTCCCCATCCGGTCGCCCGCCGGCCGCCTGCTGGCGTTCGGCGGGCGCACGCTCGGCGACGACCAGGCCAAGTACGTCAACACGAACGAGACGGACCACTTCCGGAAGGGCACCCTGCTCTACGGCCTCGACGCCGCCCGCCGCGGCATCCGGGAACAGGGCCGGGCGCTCCTGGTCGAGGGCTACTTCGACGTCATGGGCGCCGCGGCGTCCGGCATCGACTGGGCGGTCGCGAGCATGGGGACGGCGCTCACGGGGCAGCAGGTGCGGCTGCTGTCCCGCTACACCGACGAGGTGGTCCTGGGCTACGACGGCGACCGCGCCGGCATCGAGGCGGCCCGCAAGGCGTCGGGGCTGATGCTCGAGGCCGGGCTCAACGTCCGCCGCGCGCTGTTTCCGGCGGGCCAGGATCCGGATTCGCTGCGGCTCGACGAGGGCCCCGAGGCGGTGAGGGCCACCGTTACCGGCGCCCGGGATGCGGTGGCGATCGAGATCGACGATTTGCCCAGCCGCGGCGAGCTCGACCCGCGGTTGCGCGCCCGCGAGGCCGCCCGGGTGCGGACGCTGATCGACCGGGTCGGCGACCCGATCGCGAGAAGGGGCTACTTCGAGACCGCCGCCGAGCGCCTCGGAGTCAAGGTCGACGTGCTCCTGCGTGAGTCCCTCGCCGCGGAGAAGCCGGCTGCCACGGACTCACCCGAACCGGCCGCGCGACCGCGTTCTCCGGTGACCGCCTCGATCGAGGAGCAGGTGCTGCGTCTGACTGCCGCCGCCCCGGACCTGCGCGGTATCGAATGGCCGGCGCCGGATGCCTTCTTCGATCCCGCCCTGCGCGCCATTTACGAGGCCATGCGCGAGCAGGCCCAAGCCGGAGCGAAGCGGATCGATTCCGGCGCTCTCGTGGACGTCCTGGGACGCCGGCGCGGGACGGACAACGAGACCGATCGACCTGTTGACCGGATCGCCGGGCTTTTGTTACAACGGTCGTCTGCCTTCTCTGAATCTGATGAATCGGAGCTTCGAGTCAGTCTCGCCGAGTTGGGTCGACGTTTCGCCCGACAGCGGCTCAATCTGCTTGCCCGGGAGATCAATCGCGCACAGCGTGAAGGTGACATGGAGACCCTGCACCGGATGATCGAGGAGAAGCAGCAGCTCAGCCGCGAGCTCTACCGGCCGTCGGGGCGCTGAGGAGATGTCGTGGCCCTGAACACCGCGGCCGTGCGGGCCGGGGAGATCGAGCCGATCGAGCAGCGCCACAGCTCGGTCCGCGGCATCTTCAACTTGGGTCGCGAGAAGGGCTACCTGCTTCAGGACGAGCTCGAGACCCGGCTGCCCGAGGAACTGCTCGCCGAGCCGCGGGACATGGACGCGATCTGGTCACGCTTGGGGGCGATGGGCACGGGAGTGATCCGGCGGCCGGCGGCCTTCGTCAACGTCGTCGACGCCGATCCGCTGCCGGCGATCGGCGGCGTCGAACGGAGCGAGCCGGAACCCGCCGTTCTCGCGCACCAGGACCGGACGACGGATCCCGTCCGGGTCTACCTGCGGGAGATGGGGCGAGTCGATCTGCTCGATCGGGAAGGCGAGGTGGAGATCGCCAAACGGATCGAGCGCGGCGAGTGGATCGTGTTCGAGGCGCTTTGCGACAACCCGGTCGTGCTGCGAGAGTTGCTGCGGATCAACGAGCTGGCGCGTCGCGACCGGCGCCTGATGCGGGAGCTTCTGGCCGATGGCGGCGCCCATCTCGACCAGAGCGCCAGGGACCGGATCGAGAAGAACCTCGGGATCTTCCGGGCGATCGAGACGCTCGACCGGCAAGTGCGCCGCCTGCGGCGGCAGAGCGAACGCTGCCGGCCAGGCAGCGACCGGTTCGCGGAGATCGAACGTGAGATCGATCGCACGGCGGGCAAGATCACCGAGCAGATCCGCTCAATCGAGTTGACGGCTCAGACACGCAGCCGACTGGTCGAGATCCTCAAGCAGCTCTACGCGGAGATCTCGCGCCACGACCGGGACATCCGCCGCGCACAGATCGCGCTCGACCGGGAGCGCGACTCGGAACTGGGCGCTTTGCAGCGGCGCCGGATCGAGAAGTACCGAGCGCGTCTCCGGGCGTCGGAAGAGCGCTACGGCACGACCCTCGCGCAGGTGACCGCGACGCTGAACAAGGTGCGGCGAGGCGAGGCGATCTGCGAGCAGGCGCGCTCCGAGATGATCCTGGCGAACCTTCGCCTGGTCGTGTCCATCGCCAAGAAGTACACCAACCGCGGGCTGCAGCTCCTCGACCTGATTCAGGACGGCAACATCGGACTGATCCGCGCGGTCGAGAAGTTCGAGTATCGCCGCGGCTACAAGTTCTCGACCTACGCGACCTGGTGGATCCGCCAGGCGATCACGCGAGCGATCGCCGACCAGGCAAGGACCATTCGCATCCCGGTCCACATGATCGACACGATCAACAAGCTCACGCGGACCAGCCGCGCGATGGTCCAGGAGCTGGGCCGGGAGCCCACCGTCGCCGAAATCGCCGAGCAGATGGACATGGAGCCGTCCCACGTCCGCGAGATCATGAAGATCGCGCTGGAACCGATCTCGCTCGAGACGCCGATCGGGGAAGAGGCGGACTCCTCGCTCGGCGACTTCATCGAGGACGCGAGCGCCGTCTCGCCAATCGACACGCTGCTCCTGAAGAACCTCAGCGAGCAGACCGCCGCGGTCCTGCAGACGCTGAGCCCGCGGGAGGAACTCGTGCTGCGGATGCGCTTCGGAGTCGGTGACGGCGCCGAGTCGACGCTGGAGGACGTGGGGCGGTCGTTCAACGTGACGCGCGAGCGGATCCGGCAGATCGAATCGAAGGCGCTCCGCAAGCTGCGTCATCCGAGCCGCGCGGGGCGACTGAGCCCCTACCGCAATCGCCTGTAGCGGGCCACCCGCGCGGGGTTTGACAGTCGGCTTCAAGCCTCCCTAAGATGAACTCCGTGTCGCCCGCCGCTGTTTGCCTTGAGGCGGATTCTTCCTCGGTAGCTCAACGGTAGAGCGTTCGGCTGTTAACCGAAATGTTGGGGGTTCGAATCCCTCCCGAGGAGCCACTGCTTGTGGCCTGGACGGTGAGGCGGGACGCTTCTCGCTCTCGACCGTGGCGAGGTAGTTGAGATGGTCGAGGTTTCGGAGGAGTTTCTGTCAGCCAATCGGCGCGTCGTTCACCGGCGTCTGAGCGTGGCCAGGCTCTACGAGGAAGCGGTTCGGCGCGGCGAGGCCGCGATCGCCGCCGAGGGGCCGCTCGTCGCGTCGACCGGCGAGCATACGGGGCGGTCTCCGAACGACCGGTTCGTCGTGCGCCGCGCGCCGTCGGCGGACCTGGTGGACTGGGGGCCGGTGAACAAGCCCCTCGCGCCGGAGCACTTCGACCGCCTCCACCGCAAGATGCTGGCCGCGGCCGCGGACCGCGACCTGTTCGTGTTCGACGGCTTCGCCGGCGCGGATCCGGCCTGCCGCCTGAACGTGCGGGTGATCAGCGAGCGCGCCTGGCACAGCCTGTTCGTCCGCAACATGTTCCTGCGCGCGGCGAACGACGCGGAGCTCGAGGACTTCAGGCCGGATTACACCGTCGTCGACATCCCCAGCGTGCTGGCCGACCCGGCGACCGACGGCACGAACAGCACGACCTTCATCGCTCTCGACCTGGAGCGGCACCTGACCCTGATCGGGGGCAGCGAGTACGCCGGCGAGATGAAGAAGTCGATGTTCAGCGTGATGAACTTCCTGATGCCGCAACGCGGTGTGCTGAGCATGCACTGCAGCGCGAACTACGGCGCGGACCCGTCGGACTGCGCCCTGTTCTTCGGCCTCTCGGGCACCGGCAAGACGACCCTCTCGGCCGATCCGGAGCGCACCCTCATCGGCGACGACGAGCACGGCTGGTCCGACCGCGGCATCTTCAACATCGAGGGCGGCTGCTACGCCAAGGTCATTCGGCTCGATCCTCTGGGCGAACCGGAGATCTACGCCACCACCCGGCGCTTCGGCACCGTGCTCGAGAACGTCGTCTTCGATCCCCGGACGCGGGAACTCGACCTCGACGACGACTCCCGCACCGAGAACACCCGGGCCAGCTATCCCCTCAGCCACCTGGAGCACGTCGATGTCGGCGGCAACGCGGGGCACCCGACGTCGGTCATCTTCCTGACCTGCGACGCGTTCGGCGTCCTGCCGCCGATCAGCCGCCTCGACGAGTCGCAGGCGATGTACCACTTCCTCTCGGGCTACACGGCGAAGGTCGCCGGTACCGAGCGCGGCGTGACCGAGCCGTCCGCGACGTTCAGCGCCTGTTTCGGCGCCCCGTTCATGCCGCTTCCGGCGTCGACCTACGCGGACCTGCTGGGCGAGAAGGTGCGGCGCCACGGCGTCGACGTCTGGCTCGTCAACACCGGATGGACCAGGGGGCCCTACGGCCAGGGCAGCCGGATCAAGCTGGCCTACACGCGGAGGATGATCCACGCGGCACTCGACGGCAGCCTGACCGGCACGCCCGTGCGCACCCATCCCGTCTTCGGTCTGGCGTATCCCACGGCCATCGAAGGCGTGCCGGGCGACGTGCTCGACCCGCGACAGGGCTGGAGCGATCCCCAGGCGTACGATCAGTACGCGCGCCGGCTGGCCCGGATGTTCACCGACAACTTCGAAGGGCTGGGTTGCAGCGCCTCGAAGGCCGTGCAGGCGGCGGCGCCGCGCGTCGCGGTCTAGATGTCGAGAGGCCGGCAAAGGAGAGTCGGATGATCCCCGTCAAGACCGCCATCTCGGACAGCGGCCGCGCCCACGTCGACGGCCTGGACGCCTACCGGAAGCTCTACCGGCAGTCGATCGAGGATCCGGACGGCTTCTGGCTCGAACAGACCCGCTCCCTGGACTGGTTCACCGAGCCGCGGTCGGCGGGACGCTGGGACTTCGAGGCCGTCGACTTCGCCTGGTTCGAGGACGGCGTGCTGAACGCCTGCGCCAACTGCGTCGACCGCCACGCCGCCGCCCGGCCCGACAAGACCGCCCTGATCTGGGTCGAGGACGAGCCGGGCCGCTACCACCGGATCAGCTACCGCGAACTGAAGCGCAACGTCTGCCGGATCGCCAATGTACTGACCTCGCTCGGGATCGGCGCGGGCGACCGGGTCTGCATCTACCTGCCGATGATCCCGGAGCTGGCCTACACGATGCTCGCCTGCGCGCGGGTCGGCGCGGTGCATTCGGTGGTCTTCGCCGGTTTCTCGGCCGACAGCCTGCGGGAGCGGATCGTCGACGCCGGCTGCCGGCTGCTGGTGACCGCGAACGAGGGCCTGCGCGGCGGCCGGACGATCCCGCTGAAGGCGACCTGCGATCGGGCCGTCGAGGGCCTGGACCTGGTCGAGCACATGCTGGTCGCGCGGCGCACGGACACCGAGGTCGCGATGACTCCGGGGCGCGACCTGTGGCTCCACGAGGAGACGGCGAAGCAGCGGGCGACCGCGCCGGTGGCCCGGCTCGACGCCGAGGCGCCGCTCTTCGTGCTCTACACCAGCGGCTCGACCGGCAAGCCCAAGGGCGTGCTCCACACCACCGGCGGCTATCTGCTTTACGCCTCGATGACCCACCGGCTGATCTTCGACCACCACGATGACGACATCCACTTCTGCGCCGCGGACATCGGCTGGGTGACCGGTCACAGCTACATCGTTTACGGCCCGCTGGCCAACGGCGCGACCAGCGTGATGTTCGAGTCGGTGCCGACCTATCCGGACCCGGGCCGCTACTGGCAGGTCGTCGACGACCTGGGGGTGACTCTCTTCTACACCGCCCCGACCGCGCTGCGGGCGATCGCCCGCGAGGGCGACCAGTGGGTCACGGCCTACGACCGCGGTTCGCTGCGGGTTCTCGGTTCGGTCGGCGAACCGATCAACCCCGAGGTCTGGAACTGGTACCACGACGTGGTCGGGAACGGCCAGTGTCCGGTCGTCGACACCTGGTGGCAGACGGAGACGGGCGGCATCCTGATCACTCCGCTGCCCGGCGCCACGCCGCTCGTGCCCGGCTCGGCGACCCTTCCGTTCTTCGGCGTCGAGCCGGTGCTGGTGGACGCCGACGGCAACGAGCTCGAGGGCAACGACCGGAGCGGCAACCTGTGCCTGAAGCGCTCCTGGCCCGGGCAGGCGCGGACGATCTACGGCGACCACCAGCGCTTCGTCGAGACCTACTTCAGCACCTACTCGGGCATGTACTTCACCGGCGACGGCTGCCGGCGGGACGAGAACGGTTACTACTGGATCACCGGCCGCGTCGACGACGTGCTCAACGTGTCGGGGCACCGGCTGGGCACGGCCGAGATCGAGAGCGCCCTCGTCGCGCACGACGCCGTGGCCGAGGCCGCCGTCGTCGGCTGCCCGCACGAGATCAAGGGCGTCGGCATCTACGCCTACGTGCTGATCACGCCGGAGGCGGAGAACCGGGAACGGGCGGAGCTGGTGGCGGAACTGCGCCAGCAGGTGCGCACGGTGATCGGACCGATCGCCACCCCGGACCACATCCACGTCGCCGCCGGCCTGCCCAAGACCCGCTCCGGCAAGATCATGCGCCGCGTGCTGCGCAAGATCGCCGCCGGGGAGTACGACGATCTCGGCGATACGACGACGCTGGCCGAGCCGGCGGTCGTCGACGGTCTGGTCGAGGACCACCGAGCCGCCGCAGGCTGACGCCGAAGGACTCCTCGGGGCGCGTGCAGCGGCCGCCTTCGCGCGGCCGTGACGCGGCTACACTCTGGTCGAGCGATGGCTGCGAATCCAAGCGAACCGATCCGCGACTTCGGGGCGCCGATCCGGCTCCTGGTCGTCGCGGCCTGCGTCGTCGTCCTGGTCGCCGGTCTCCGGGCCGCGTCTTCGATCATGATCCCGTTGCTGGTCGCGGTCTTCATCGCCGCGATCAGCCTGCCTGTTCTGACCTGGCTGCAGCAACGCCTGCCGATGATTGTCGCCGTCCTCGGCACGATCCTGATGGATCTGCTGGTCATCGCCCTTGCCGGCTATCTGGTCGGTTCCACCGCGAACCAGGTCGCGGGCGAGATGGGCGAGATCCAGTCCACCCTCACCGAGTGGATCGAAGATGGCGGCGAGTGGCTGGAGGACCGGGGGGTGCCCGTCGCCAATTGGTGGGCGGGCGACGACTCCCTGTCGCAGGCGTTGTTCTCGCGTTTCGAGCCCGGCTTCCTGGTCGACTTCGTGAACCGGACCCTGCGGGCGACGACGGCCGCCCTCTCGTCGTTCCTCGTCATTTCGCTGGTCGTCATCTTCACCCTCTTCGAGGCGGCGACGTTCGGTCCCAAGGTGCGCGCGGCCTTCGGCAGCGCCGGCGCCGAGGCGCGCTTCGCCCGCGCCATGCACGACATCCAGCACTACATGGGGATCAAGACGGTGATCAGTCTGGCCACGGGCCTGCTGATCGGCATCTGGGTCGGCGTGCTTGGCGTCGAGTTCGCGGTGTTCTGGGGGCTCGTGGCCTTCGTCCTCAACTTCATCCCGAACCTCGGGTCGATCATCGCGGCGGTGCCGACGACCCTCCTGGCCATGGTCCAGATCGGCGTCGGCCGGGCGTTGCTCGTCGCCCTGGGCTACCTGGTCGTCAACATGGTGATCGGCAACTTCATCGAACCGCCGCTCCTGGGACGGCGGCTCGGTCTCTCGACCCTGGTGGTCGTCCTGTCCCTCGTCTTCTGGGGTTGGGTGTGGGGACCGGTCGGGATGCTGCTGTCCGTGCCGCTGACGATGGTGGTCAAGATCCTGCTCGAGAACACGGAGGAGTTCCGCTGGGTGGCCGTGTTGCTCGGCGACAGCCGCGAAGCGGAACGTCTGGCGCCGGCGTCCGGCGCAGACGGGAACGACTGAGGCCCGGCCTCAGAGCAGGCCGGGGAAGAGCGCCCGGCGCTTCGAGGGGTAGTCGGGGAATCTCTCCCGGTACCAGCGGTGACGCCACAGTGCCCTTGGGACCAGGTTGGCCGCCGTCCACAACGCGAACGCCAGACCCGGTAACGACCAGCTCATCAGCGCGAAGCCGATCCACTCGACGATCTCTCCGGCCAGGTTGGGGCAGGAGACGGAGTCGAAGGCGCCGCCGCGCGGCAGGACAGCGCCGCCCGAGGCCCTGGCTCGTAGGGCCGACAGGCGGTAGTCGGAGGAGATGTTGAGAATCGCCCCGAAGGCGAAGAGAGCGGCCCCGGCCTGGAAACGCGGGTCGGAGAACCAGTCCTCCGGATAGTCGGCGAGCCGGGCCATGAACCAGCCCAGGAGCAGGCCGTTGACGAGGTTGAAGCAGAAGCCGGAGGCGGCCGTGACGGCTGGGAACGGACGCGCCTGGCGCTGGACGACCCACGGCCAGACCAGGGTGCGGTGCACGTAGTGGACAAGCCAGAGACCGACCAGGACGTTGCCGACCCGGTGACGCTCCCCGGCCGCGAAGTAGACGACGGGGAAGACAGCCAGGGCCGAGAGCTCCATGAGGAGCCAGCCCCAGCGCGGGTCGACCTTCGGCCCCCAGCCCCGGCCGCCTACCCGGCCGGTCCGGTCCTTGCCCACCAGGCCGTAGATCAGGACCGGCACGGTGAGCCCGCACCAGATCATGACGATCGCGCCGAAGACGTCGAAGTAGATGGGAACGGCAGCCGAATTCATCACGGCGACCCACACGGTAGCGCAGGGCGGGCTCGCCCGTAGCGCTCCACGGCGCAAGCTGCTACTCTCGCAATCGGGACCATATGGGTCCCCGTTGCACTGCCATGATCCGTCTGACCAGACAAGCCGACTACGGGATCGTCCTGATGAGCCAACTGGCCCTGACCGGCCAGACTGCGGCGGCTGAGCTGGCGCTGCAGACGCATCTGCCGCCGGCGATGGTGAGCAAGATCCTCAAGATGCTCGCCAGGGCCGGCCTGCTGGTTTCTCACCGTGGCGTGCACGGAGGCTACGAACTCGCGCGTCCGGCGGCGGAGATCAGCGTCGCGCACGTGATCTTCGCGCTCGAGGGTCCGATAGCCCTGACCGAGTGCAGCGAGCACTCGGACCAGGAGTGTTCCTACGAGGCGTTCTGCCGGGTTCGGGAGAACTGGCAACGGATCGACCGGGCTGTTCGCAAAGCCCTCGAAGAGGTTACGATCGAGGACATGGCGCGCCCGGACTTTGCTGCCGGCCGGCCCGCCGCCTCCACCCTCATTCCGCTGGGGAGCAACGCCTGATGCCGACCGCGACCGACACGATCGGAGCGCTCGCCGAGCGCGACTACGAGTACGGCTTCGTCACCGACGTCGAGCAGGAGACCGCGCCGCCGGGCCTGAGCGAGGAGATCATCGCCTTCATCTCGGCGAAGAAGAACGAGCCGCAGTGGTTGCTCGACTGGCGGCTTCAGGCCTACCGGGGCTGGCAGAAGATGGTCGAGCCGACGTGGGCGAACGTGCGCTACGAGCCGATCGACTACCAGTCGATCTGCTACTACGCGGCGCCGAAGAGCGACGACGACCGGCCCAAGAGCCTCGACGAGATCGATCCCGAGATCCTGGCCACCTACGAGAAGCTCGGCATCCCGCTCAGGGAGCAGGAGATGCTGGCGGGCGTGGCGGTCGACGCGGTGTTCGACAGCGTCTCCGTGGCGACGACGTTCCGCGAGAAACTGGCGGAGCTCGGCGTCATCTTCTGCTCCTTCTCCGAGGCGGTCCAGGATCACCCGGAACTGGTGCGGAAGTACCTCGGCACCGTCGTGCCGCGGCGGGACAACTTCTTCGCCGCGCTGAACTCGGCCGTGTTCTCGGACGGCTCCTTCGTCTACATCCCGAAGGGCGTGCGCTGTCCGATGGAGCTCTCGACCTACTTCCGGATCAACGCGATGAACACGGGCCAGTTCGAACGCACCCTGATCATCGCGGACGAAGGCAGCTACGTCAGCTACCTGGAGGGTTGCACCGCGCCGATGCGCGACGAGAATCAGTTGCACGCGGCCGTGGTCGAGCTGATCGCCCACGAAGACGCCCAGATCAAGTACTCCACGGTGCAGAACTGGTACCCGGGCGACAAGGAAGGCGTTGGCGGCATCTACAACTTCGTGACCAAGCGCGGCCTCTGCGATGGCCGGCGCAGCAAGATCTCCTGGACGCAGGTCGAGACCGGTTCGGCGGTGACCTGGAAGTACCCGAGCTGCATCCTCAGGGGCGACGACTCGGTGGGCGAGTTCTACTCGGTCGCCGTGTCGAACAACCGCCAGCAGGCCGACACGGGGACCAAGATGGTCCACGTCGGCAAGCGCACCTCGAGCACGATCATCTCCAAGGGGATCTCGGCCGGCGAAGGCCAGAACACCTACCGCGGGTCGGTGCGGATCCTCCGCTCGGCCGAGGACGCCCGTAACTTCTCGCAGTGCGACTCGATGCTGATCGGGGACCGCTGCGGGGCCCACACGTTCCCCTACATCGACGTCGCCAATCCGAGTGCCCAGATGGAGCACGAGGCGTCGACGTCGAAGATCGGCGAAGACCAGATCTTCTACTGCAACCAGCGCGGCATCGACACCGAGGATGCCGTTTCCATGATCGTCAACGGGTTCTGCAAGGAAGTGTTCCGCGAACTCCCGATGGAGTTCGCCGTGGAGGCACAGAAGCTGCTCGAGGTCAGCCTCGAGGGCAGCGTCGGCTGACCCTTCGGGGGGCCGGGGTTGGCCAGGACCGCAAGCGGCCGGAAAGACGCCGCACGGAGAGATACAGCAATGCTGAGGGTGAGTGACCTTCACGCGAAGGTCGAAGAACAGGAAATCCTGAAGGGTGTGGATCTCGAGGTGAACGCCGGCGAGGTCCACGCGGTGATGGGGCCGAACGGCTCGGGCAAGAGCACACTGGCCCAGGTGCTCGCGGGCCGGGAGGACTACGACGTCACGGCCGGTTCGCTGGAACTGGATGGCGACGACTTGCAGGAAATGGCCCCTGAAGAGCGGGCCCATGCCGGCCTCTTCCTCGCCTTCCAGTACCCGGTCGAGATCCCGGGCGTCGGCAACAGCTACTTCCTCAAGGCCGCGCTCAACGCGATCCGGAAGGCCAGGGGCGAGGACGAACTCGACGCCATGGACTTTCTTCAGTTGCTGCGCAAGCGCGCGGAACTGGTCGACGTGGACGAGGCGCTGTTGCGGCGTCCCGTCAACGAGGGCTTCTCGGGCGGCGAGAAGAAGCGGAACGAGATCCTCCAGATGGCGGTGCTCGAACCCCGGCTGGCCGTCCTCGACGAGACGGACTCCGGGCTGGACATCGACGCGCTGAAGACGGTGGCGGCCGGGGTCAACGCGCTGAGGAGCGAGGACCGGGCATTCGTCGTCATCACCCACTACCAGCGACTGCTGAACTACATCGTGCCCGACCACGTTCACGTGCTCCTGGATGGGCGGATCGTCCGCTCCGGCGGCAGCGAGCTGGCGCTCGAGCTCGAGGAGAAGGGCTACACCGGCCTGACCAACGGTTCGTCCGGAGTCTGAACCCGTGACCGTCGTCAGCGGCCGCTCCACCGCGCCATACCTCGATCTCTACGCTCGCCGCAGCGGCGAGCCGGAGGTTCTGCGTGCGCGGCGTCAGGAGGCGATCGAGCGCTTCGAGGCCGCCGGCTTCCCGACCGCCCGCAACGAGGAGTGGCGGCAGACGAACCTCGGTTCGCTGCTGCGCGCGGCGCCGGCAGCCGCTTCGCGGCGCCCGCTCCAGGGCGGCGAGGCCGCCCGCTTTCTCTATCCGGACTGTCCCCGGATGGTGTTCGTGAACGGCCGCTATGTGCCGGAGGTCTCGTCGCCGCCGAGGCAGGTCACCGCGGTGGCCCTGGCGGAACTCGACGCCGGCGGCGACACGGAACCGGTCCTGGAGCATCTCGGCGCCCACGCCTCCGGCCGCGCCTCGTGCAGCGCCGACGCGGGCGTGCATCCGTTCGCGGCCCTCAACACCGGGCTCTTCCAGGACGGCGCGGCGATCGTGATTCCGGATGGAGCCGTCGTCGAGCAGCCGTTGCAGGTGCTCTGGCTCAACGCTCCCGCGGCGCGCACCGCGGACTCGGGCGGCGAAACGCCCGCCGTCGAGGTCAGCTTTCCGCGATTGCTGGTCATCGCCGGCGAGAACAGCCAGGCTTCGGTGATCGAGACCTTCGCCGCTGTCAACCCGAGAGCCGGCGGCTACTTCGTCTGTCCGGTGTCGGAGTTCGTCTGCGGCGCGGGCTCCGTACTCCACCACACCCGGCTCCAGGCGGACGCGACCGACGCGTTCCACCTGGGCTTCCAGTACGCGCGGCTCGAGCGCTCCGCGTCTTTCGACTCATCGTCCCTCGCCTTTGGGGGCGGCCTGGTCAGGAACGACACGGTGGGGCTGCTGGACGGCGAGGGCGCCCACTGCACGCTCGACGGCCTCTACGTCGTCGCCGGCTCCCAGTTCGTCGACAACCACATGCGGGTCGAGCACCGTCAGCCGCACACGACCAGCCACCAGCTCTACAAGGGCGTCCTCGACGGCCGCGCGCGCTCGGTGTTCAACGGCCGGATCTACGTGCATCAGGCGGCGCAGAAGACGGACGCCAAGCAGACCAACCGCAACCTGCTCCTGTCGAAGTCGGCGCTCGCCAACAGTAATCCGCAGCTCGAGATCTTCGCCGACGACGTGCGCTGCACGCACGGTTCGACGATCGGCCGTCTCGACGACGAAGCGCTCTTCTACCTCCGCTCCCGCGGCATCGGCCGCGAACAGGCCCACGCGATGCTGGTCTACGCCTTCGCCCGGGAGCTGGTCGAGAAGGCGTCCCATGAGCCGCTCCGGCAGGACCTGGAGGGTCGCTTGCTCGCGAGCCTGAACGGCGGCGGAACGCGGTAGGCAGATGACGGCTCCGGCGCCCTTGGCAGACGGGGAGCGGCCACCGGCGGCCGGTGCTCTCGATGTCGAGCGGCTGCGCGCCTCGTTTCCGATCCTCGCCCGGGAGGTTCACGGCCACCGGCTGGTCTACCTCGACAACGCCGCCAGCGCGCAGCGGCCGGAGGTCGTGATCGACGCGGTCAACGACTGCTACCGCACCTACTACGCCAACGCCCACCGCGGCGTCCACGCGCTGTCCGAGCTGTCGACCGACGCGTATGAGGCGGCGCGCGGCAAGGTAGCCCGCTTCATCGGCGCTCCGGACAGCCATGAGGTCGTCTTCACGCGTGGCACGACCGAGAGCCTGAACCTGGTTGCCCAGAGCTACGGCCGGCCGCTTCTTGCGCCCGGCGACGAAGTGCTGCTGACCGAGATGGAGCACCACTCGAACATCGTCCCCTGGCAGCTCGTCTGCGAGCAGACCGGCGCCCGGGTGCGCGCCGCGCCGATCACCGACGACGGTGAACTCGATCTGGAGGCGTTCGCCGGCATGCTCAACGAGCGCACCCGGGTGGTCGCTGTGACCCACGTCTCGAATGCGCTCGGCACGGTCAACGACATCCCGGCCGTGGTCGAGCTGACCCGTGCCCGCTCGGACGCGGCCGTGGTCGTCGACGGCGCGCAGGCGGTGCCGCACATGACTGTCGACGTCGCCGCGCTCGGCTGCGACTTCTACGCCTTCTCGGGCCACAAGATGTACGGCCCCGGCAGCATCGGCGTGCTCTGGGGCCGGCGCGAGCTGCTCGCGGCCATGCCTCCGTACCACGGCGGCGGTGCGATGATCACGCGGGTCACCTTCGAGCGCAGCGAGTACGCGGCGCCGCCGCAGCGGTTCGAGGCGGGAACGCCTGCGATCGCGCCGGCGATCGGCCTGGGTGTCGCGGTCGAGTTCCTGGAGTCGGTCGGTCTGGATCGGATCGAGCGGCACGAGCAGGAACTGCTCTCCCATACTGTGGAAGTACTGGACGACCTCCCTTGGGTTAGGGTGCTGGGGCACGGCAAGGGCGCCGCGTCGCACCGCGCGGCCGTCGTTTCCCTGGAGATCGATGGCGCCCATCCCCACGATGTGGCAACGATTCTCGACGAGCAGGGGGTGGCGATCCGCGCCGGCCACCACTGCGCGCAACCGCTGATGGACCGGCTCGGCGTCCCGGCCACGGTGCGGGCCTCGTTCGGGCTGTACAACACCCACGAGGAAGTCGACCTGCTCGTCTCCGGCCTGCACGAAGTGCGGCGAATCTTCGGCTGATGGGCGTAGGGTAGGTCCCACCGGCAGTCATGTCTGATCTTCGCGATCTCTACCAGCAGGTCATCCTCGACCACTACCGCGCGCCCCGGAACTTCGGCGCCCTGGAGCCGGTGTGTGCCTCCGCCGAGGGGTACAACCCGCTCTGCGGCGATCAGGTGAAGGTCTACCTGCGCACTGACGGCGACGTTGTCGACGCCGTGACCTTCGAGGGTGTCGGCTGCGCGATCTCGACCGCTTCGGCTTCCCTGATGACCGAGGCCGTCCGCGGGCTCGAACGGCCGCAGGCGGAGGCGCTGATCGCTTCTTTCCTGAAGTTGATGACCGGCGACGGCAACGGGGCGGCCGGCGTCGACCTCGGCAAGCTGGAGGTCCTGAGCGGCGTCAAGGACTACCCGGTGCGGATCAAATGCGCGACGCTGGCGTGGCACGCTCTCCGGGCGGCGCTCGAGGGTGGGGACTCGGAGACGGTGTCCACCGAGTAGGCTGTACCGTCGGACGGGAGGAAACGGACAATGGACGACATCGCCGCGAGCGGAGTCCAGGTGGACACGGCAGCCCTCGAGGCCCGCATCGTTGAGGCGCTCAAGACGGTCTACGACCCGGAGATCCCGGTCGACATCTACGAGCTCGGCCTGATCTACGACGTGCGGATCGATGAGAAAGCACACGTCAAGCTGCAGATGACCCTGACCTCGCCGCACTGCCCGGTCGCCGAGTCGCTGCCCGGCGACGTGGAGCGTACGGTTCGCGACGTCGAGGGCGTCGAAGACGCCGAAGTCGAGGTGGTCTGGGATCCGACGTGGAACCCGGCGATGATGAGCGAGGCCGCGAAACTGGAATTGGGGTTCTTCTGATGCAAACACTGGGTGCGCCGGCGTCCCCGCCGGCATCCGTCGGAGGCTCTTTGATGCGACGTTCTTCCCCTGTGACTGCGTTTTCCACCTTGGTCCTGATCGTCGCCGCGACGGCCGCCCTTGCCGAACAGAAGGACCACGGCCTGCGCGGCGCGAAGCACCCGGAACCGGGCGTCCTCTTCGGCGGCCAGCCGACCGAGGACCAGCTCAAGGCGATGGCCGCCGACGGCCTGTCCTTCGTTCTGGACCTGCGCGCCGAAGGCGAGAACCGGGGCTTCGACGAGCCGGCCGCGCTGCAGAGCCTCGACGTTCCCTACCTGAACCTGCCGGTAGACGCGGAACGGCTGGCGCTGCCCGAGACCTTCGAGCGCTTCATCGAAGCGATGGACAAGGTGGACGGCCCGGTGCTCGTCCACTGCGCCTCGGGCAACCGGGTCGGCGCCCTGTACTACGCCTACCTGGTCGCCGGGAAGGGCGTGGACCGGGAAGAGGCCCGCACCCGCGCGAAGGAGAACGGACTGCGAAGCGCCGCGCTCGAGAAGGCGGTCGACCGCTATCTTGATTCAAGGCCCTGAGAATCTCCGGTTCCTGACGGGCCGATATCGCCTCCGTCATGTTCTGGAACCGGTTGCGGCGCGCCGAGGAAGACGAGATGGCTGAGACCCCGGCGGCTCTTTCGGGGTTCGGCGCCAGGTTGCGGAGGAACCTGCCGTTCTTCGCGATCGAACTCCTGGTCGTTTTCGTCGGCGTCTACCTGGCCTTCCTCCTCGGCAACCGGCAGGAGGCCGAGCGCGAACAGGAGGTCGCGCTGAAGTACCGCGAAGCTCTGACCTGCGACTTCGAGATGCTCGTGGCGTCCCTGCACGGCGAACTGGAGAAGCTGCGGCAGCACGTCGCCGTCGTCCAGCAGATCGAGGAGGGGCTTCAGCCGAACATTCCGCTGAACGAGTTCTACTACCTGCACGACAATCAGGTGCTCCCGCACCTGGAGGCGTATCCGCGGCTTGTCCGGGGGGCCGCGCGCGTGAACGCCGGGCTGCAGAACGTCCTGCGCGGGGACGCCCTTGTGAGCCTGCACCTCGAGACGATGGGGATCGATTTGAGTGACCTCGTGGGCTTCGATGCCGACGACCCTGACACCCCCGATGCAGTGAAGGATGCCGTGGCGCGCGCGGTCGAACTCGCCCAATTCGACGTGGAGAACCCGTGCTCCCGTAGCTTTGCCAGCTTGCGGGAGCCCTAAGCCGCGACGTGTATGCTTGGCGCCGCTTGACCGGCCCCTCGCCACGCCTTCGTCCGCCGCGCCCACGACCCACAGGAACCACGCGTCGATGAGTCAGGTCGAGGCCGCCGGAACGCCCGAGACCGGTGGGCCTCCCCAGCGTCAGCCGCTGGACGTCGCGACGGACACGCTGCGCTTCCTCGCCGTCGACATGGTCGAGCGGGCGAACAGCGGCCATCCCGGCGCGCCGATGGGCCAGGCGGCGATGGCGGCGCTGCTGTGGACGAAGTACCTGCGCTTCGCGCCCAGGGATCCCCAGTGGCCGAACCGGGACCGCTTTGTCCTTTCCTGCGGCCACGCGTCGGCGCTGATCTACGGCCTGCTGCACCTGGCCGGCTACGACCTGAGTCTCGACGAGATCCGGAACTTCCGCCAGTACGGCTCCTTGACTCCGGGACACCCGGAGCACGGCCTGACGCCCGGCGTCGAGGTGACGACCGGCCCGCTCGGCCAGGGCATCTCGGCCGCCGTCGGCATGGCGATCGCCGAGCAGCTCCTGGCGGTGCGTTTCAACCGTCCGGGCCACGTTCTGTTCAACCACCGGACCTGGGTCCTGGCCAGCGACGGCGACCTGATGGAGGGCGTCGCCTCCGAGGCCTGCTCGATGGCCGGTCACCTGGGCCTCGGCAAGCTGAATGTGCTCTACGACGCGAACCGGATCACGATCGACGGCCCGACCGACCTCAGCTTCAGCGAGGACGTGCTCGGCCGCTACAAGGCGTACGGCTGGCACACGCTGTCGGTCGAGGACGGCAACGACATCGATGCTCTCGATGCGGCGTTCGATGCGGCGCTGGCGGAGACCGACCGCCCTAGCCTGATCCAGGTTCGTACCCACATTGGCTACGGCAGCCCGAACAAGCAGGACAGCGCCGCCTCCCACGGAGCGCCGCTGGGCGCGGACGAAGTTGTGGCGACCAAGGAAGCCCTTGGCTGGCCGCTCGAGCCCGAGTTCCTGGTTCCCGAGGCGGCCCGCGCGGCCTTTGCGCCGGCGGCCGACTTCGGGTCCGAGGCTGCCGCCGAGTGGCAGGGACTGCTCGGGTCCTACCGCGACGAGTACCCGGAGGCGGCGGCCGAGCTGGACCGCCGTCTGGCCGTCGGCCTGCCGGACGGCTGGCGCGATGCCCTCCCGCGTTTCGATCCCGACGCCGGCCCGATCGCCACGCGTTCCGCCTCCGGGGTCACGCTCAACGCGCTCAAGGACCTTGTGCCCGAGCTCGCTGGCGGCTCGGCCGACCTGACCGGCTCGAACAACACGCTGCTCGAAGGCGAGGGCGACTACGTCGCCGGTTCGCCGACGCGCCACTTCCGCTTCGGCGTGCGCGAGCACGCGATGGCCGCGGCGATGAACGGCCTGGCGCTCTCCGGGCTGTTCCGGCCCTACGGCGGCACCTTCCTCTGCTTCCTGGACTACCTCAAGCCGAGCCTGCGGCTGGCCGCGCTGATGGAGCTCCGCGCGATCTACGTCTTCACCCACGACTCCGTGTTCCTGGGCGAGGACGGTCCGACCCACCAGCCGATCGAGCACCTGGCCCACCTGCGCGCGGTGCCGGGCCTCGTCGTCGTCCGCCCGGCCGACGCGAACGAGACCGCCGCCGCCTGGGCGCTGGCCCTCGAGACGCCGGGCCCCTGCGCCCTGGTCCTCACGCGCCAGAAGCTCCCCGTGCTCGAAGCGACCGCCGACGGCGCGTTGGAGGGAGTAAGCCGCGGCGCCTATGTCGTCAGCGACTGCGCCGGCGAACCCGACCTGATCCTGATCGCCACCGGCTCCGAGGTGGCGCCAACGCTGGAGGCCGCGGCCGAACTCACCGCCGAAGGCCACGCCGCCCGCGTCGTCAGCATGCCGTCCTGGGAGGCCTTCGCCGCGCAGCCGCAGGAGGTCCGCGACCAGGTACTGCCACCCGGCGTCCGCCGCCGGCTCGCCGTCGAAGCCGCCGCGACCCTGGGCTGGGAGCGCTGGACCGGCGCCGACGGCGATGTCCTCGGCCTCGACCGCTTCGGCGCCTCGGCGCCCTACGGTGACCTGGTGGAGAACCTCGGCATCAACGCCGCCGCGATCGCTGACCGCGCCCGGCGGCTTTTGGACGGCTAGCAAGGTCGCCGTCCTCCGGCCGGCGGCTGGTTCTCCGGGGCTGCGCCGCTTCGCGGCTCCTTCCTACGCGGGCAACGCCCCCGCGAACTCCTCGAACGGCAACACTTCCACGTCCTCGATCCGCTGCGGCCGGTCTCCCAGATAGACGACGATCCGACGCTTCAGGCGGTCGGTCCTCTGGGCCAGGGAGCGGAAGCCGCGAAGCGCGGAGCGGTCGGCGCGGCGACTCGCCTTGACTTCGATCCCCCAGACTTCGCGGCCTACTTCCAGCACGAAGTCGACCTCGGCGCCGTGGCGGGTTCGGTAGTGGTGGAGAGCCGCCTCCGGCCATAGCGTGCCGAGCCGGCGTTGCAGCTCGTAGGCCACGAGGTGCTCGAGCAGCAGGCCTCGCTCGTCGTCGAGCGGACGATCCAGCGGCCGGCGGAGCAGGGCGTTCCGTACGCCGAGGTCGAACAGGAAGAGCTTGCCGTGGCGGACCAGCGACGATCGGTCTGAGCCGCTCCAGGCGGGGACGCGGAAGGCGACCAAGGTGTCGTCGAGGACATCGACGTAGCGGCGGGCGGTCTCATATGGAATGCCGGCGTCCTTGCACAGGGAGTTCATGTTGAGAATGCGGCCCGATGCGGCCGCGGCCAGATCGAGCAGGCGGGCAAAGCCACCGACGTCACGGACCAGGACCTCGGCCTGGATCTCGGCGCGCAGGTACGTGTCGACGTAGCTCCTCAGGTCGAGCGCGCGTGTCGCCTTGTCGGCCTCTGCGTAGATTCCGGGCAAGCTGCCGTGGGCGAGGACTCGCTCCAGATTGAAGTCGGAGCCCAGTTCGGAGACGAGCAGCGGGTGCAGGTGGTGGACGTGGACGCGCCCCGGTAGTAGGTTGGCCTGTCCGCGGCGTAGCTTGCGGGCGCTCGATCCGGACAGGAGGAACCGGAAGCGTGGCGGCCTCTGGTCGAGCAGCACCTGGACGGCATCGAGTAGAGCCGGGACTCGCTGTACCTCGTCGAGGAACACCGTTGTCGTCTCCTCAGGCGCAGAGGCGAGTTCCCGAGAGAGGCGCTCGGGCCGGGCTACATAGTCGCGAAAAGCTCCCGGGTCGGCCAGGTTAACGACCAGGTCCGGGTCAAGCGTCGCGAGCAGAGTCGACTTGCCGACCTGGCGCGGACCGAGAACGAGGGCGCTACGTCGCGATGACCGGAGGATCGGAGCCAGCAGTCGGTCGTACACGCGGGTAAACTAGCCGCATTTTTCCCCGGCCGCAACAACTTTCTGCCGGGACCGACGATCCCGCCAGTCTACTCCGGCAGGCTGAACGCGATGTACTCGCCCCCGGAAGGCCCGCCTGTCCGGCCTCCGCCGGCGGCGATCACGACGTACTGCCTGCCGTCCACGCTGTAGACGGCCGGCGTCGCGTAGCCCGCGGCCGAGAGCTTCGTCTCCCAGAGGATCTCGCCGTTCCGGGTGTCGTAGGCGCGGAACATCTCGTCCGGCGTCGCGCCGATGAAGATGAGGCCCGACGCCGTGACCACCGGGCCGCCGTAGTTCACCGCGCCGAAGCCGAGGCCGGGGTGCGAGGGATAGTCGCCGAAGGGAATCTTCCAGGCGATCTCGCCCGTCGCGAGGTCGATCGAGTTGAGCGTGCCCCAGGGCGGCGCGTTGCCGGGCAGGTTCTCGTGATCGCGGAGGTAGACGTAGCCGCCGAGCGCGTAGGCGACCTCGCCTCTGGGCTCGTCCTCTTCCGGCTCCGGCGACAGGATGTAGGCCTCGATGGCGCCCAGTTCGATCCGGTTGAGGTGGGCGAAACCCTCCATCCGGCCGCTGCCTTCGCGGATGATCCGGCGCATCTCGTCGCGCGACAGGCGGTCGCCGACGCCGAGCAGGGGGCCGCCCATGTCGGTGCCTTCGAGCTTCTGTCCATGGCAACGGCCGCAGTGGAGCGCATAGGTGCCGTAGCGGCTGAAGCCGACCGGCACCTCGGTGAGCTCCAGAATGCCGGCGACATCGTTCGCGTTGACGATCAGGTGGCCCGTGTTCGGATCGAACGCCGAGCCGCCCCATTCGCCGCCGCCGTCGTACCACGGCGTGAAAAGCACGGTGCCGACCTTCGGCGGCGCCCAGGGCCGCAGGTCCCAGTCCTTGATCCGCTCCTCGACGAACGCGCGCGCTTCCGGCGTCCGGTTGGTGATCTCGAAGTTCTGCCGGCTGATGACCACCTCCGACATCGGCTGCGTCGGCGACGTCACCTCGCCCGGCAGGGTGCTCGGTATCGGCGTCTCGATCTCGTGGATCGGGTGAATCGACTCGCCCGTCTCGCGGTCGAACACGTAGAGCTGCCCCGTCTTCGTCGTGATGGCGACCGCGTCGATCGTGCGGCCGTCGCGCTCGAGCTGGACCAGGGTCGGCGGGGACGGATTGTCCTTGTCCCACAGGTCGTGGCGGACGACCTGGAAATGCCACAGCAACTCGCCGGTGCGCGCGTCGACCGCCACCAGGGAGTCGGAGAACAGGTTGTCGCCGGGACGGCTCGCGCCGTAGAAGTCGGGAGTCGCCGAGCCGGTCGGCGCGAACACGATGCCGCGCTCTTCGTCCAGCGCCATGCCGGTCCAGACGTTGGCCCCGCCGGCGCGCTCGAGCGAGCCCTCGGCCCAGGTCTCGGCGCCCGTGTCGCCGGGCTTCGGAATCGTGTCGAACTGCCAGACCAGGCTGCCGTCAACCGCGCTGAACGCCCGGATCGAGCCCGGGAACGCGTTCGCGTCCTCGTTCGTCGAGAAGCCGAGGATCAGCTTGTCCTCGAAGACGACGCCCGGCACCGTTACGAAGAGGACGCCGGCCCGGTCGACGTCCGGCGTCAGGTCGAGCAGGCCGCCGTCGCCGAAGGTCTCGACCAGACCGCCGTCGGCGGCGTCGAGCGCGATCAGGTCCTTGCCGTGGGTGTAGAAGAGACGCCGGTCGGCGCCGCCTTCCCACCACATGAGGCCACGCTGGGCGTTGCCGGAAAGCTCGAGGTTCGTGCGCCAGATCTCCTCGCCGGTCGCCGCGTCGAGCGCGAACGCGTCGAGATGGGGCGAGAGCGCGTAGAGCACCCCGTCGACGACCAGGGGGCTCGTGTACATCGTGGCGCCGGGGCCGCGCGGCTCGCCCGCGTCGTAGACCCAGGCGACCTCGAGCTGGCTCACGTTCTCCCGGTCGATCCCGGTCAGCGGGCTGTAGTGCTGGCGGCCCGGGTCGCCCAGGTAGACGGGCCAGTCCTCGTCGGTCGGGCCGCAGGCCGCAACGAACAGCAGCGTCGCGGCCAGCGGTGCGGCGTAGGACAAGGCCCTTCGATCGGATCGCATGGCGCGCAATCGTACTGCGGCTGCGCAGAATAGAAATCCGTTTCTGTTTTGCAAGGGCGAGCCGTTTCCACGTGGTGGAACGTCCTTCTACGGCTCCGCGCCGGCCCGTTGCCCGCGCTGCACCTGACCCCAGCGTTCGAGTCGGAGGTGGGTGGCTGCGCCCGTCTCCGAATCGACCTCGAAGACCGCCATCTGGTCCTGGTCCCGGGTGCCGACGAAGCGGTGCTCACCGATCGGCACGGTTTCCCTGCCGAAGATCTGGAGCTTGCCGTCCTCGATCTGAACGGGGAGGGGGTTGCGGCCGAAGTCGTAGACGCCGGCGTAGCGCTGGAGTTCGTCCTCTTCGAGCGCGACCGGAGCGTAGTCCGGTTCCGGCACGCCCAGCACCGCTCGCGCGATCCGGGCCTGCAGGGGGCCGGGCTCGGCGGAGCGGCTGTTCGCGAGCACGGCGACGATCAGATCGTCGTCGGGGTACCAGGCGAGCTGGCTCAGGAAGCCGTTGATGCCGCCGGCGTGTTCGATCAGTCGGTGGCCGGCCATCTCACCGACGAACAGGCCGAGGCCGTAGCCGATCTCCTCGCCGCGGGGCAACCGTCGCCGGGTCGTCATCGCCTCGAGCCCGTCCGGCCCGACCACGTCGCCGGCGCCGAGCGCCACCATCCAGCGCACCAGGTCGAGGACGCTGGAGCCGAGCGCCCCGGCCGCGAACGGCAGGTGCATGGACAGCGGCTCATCGTTCAGCAGGACGCCGTCCTCGACCCGGTAGCCCTCGGCGCGGTTGGGCACGATCGGGTCGTTGTAGAGGTAGTGCGACTCCCGCATCCCGAGCGGCCGGAAGAACGTCTCCTCGAGGTACTCCGCGTACGACTTGCCGCTTGCCTTCTCGACCAGCAGGCCCGCCAGGTAGTAGCCGGAGTTGTTGTACTGGTAGCGGTCGCCCGGCTCGAACTCGTACGGCTCGGCGGAGAACAACTCGATCATCTGCTCGTGGGAGAGATCGAGCCGCCCCTGCTCCCAGAACGCCGGCATCTCGGTGTAGCCCTTGATGCCACTCGTGTGATCGAGCAACTGGCCTACCGTGATGTGGAACTCGCCGACCGGGTAGTCGGGGAAGTGCTTCGTCATCGGGTCGTCGAGGGCGACCTTCCCCTGCTCGACCAGCTTCATCACCGCCGCCGCGGTGAACTGCTTGGTGACGGAACCGATGCGGTAGACGGTGTGCTCGGTCGCAGGCACGCGATTCTCGACATCGGCGAGGCCGTAGCCGCGGGCCAGGATCAGCTCGCCGCGGTGCTGGACCGCCACGGAGATGCCGGGCGTCTGCGTGGCCTCCATCGAGTCGGAGACGAGGCCGTCGATTCGTTCGAGCAGGGCGCCGCGGTCGCCGCCGCCGGCCGCCGCCGGCGCCGCCAACGTCGCGGCGAGCGCGCCAACGAAGATCAGTGCGGTGGTCGAAGTGACTCGCATGCTGCGATTCCTCTGGCGCAGGGGTCGCCGTGGTGGGCCGTGAGGGGATCGAACCCCCGACCCTTGGATTAAAAGTCCACTGCTCTACCAACTGAGCTAACGGCCCGGCGCAGTATACGCCCGGGGGGACGTGCCGGCCTGTCGGTGCGCCGGCCCTCCGGCCGGCATCCGCCGTAGGCGGAATCCGGCTAGCCGCCGACCGCCGCCTGCACTGCCCCGAAACGCTCCCCCAGCCACCCCTGGAGCGTTCCACCGCCGCTGACGACGGTTTCCTCGCGCCTCGGGCCGGAGGAGATGAGATCCGCGGTCGCCTCGAGTTCCTGCTCCAGGAAGTCGATGTAGTCGAACGCGGCCTGTGGCAGGTCGCGCCGGTCGAGCACGCCCCGCGTGTCCTGCTTCCAGCCGGGGAACGTGCGGTAGACCGGCTCGGCGGCTTCCAGCCGCTCGGTCACCGCCGGCAGGTCGCGCACGACTTCGCCGCCGATGCGGTAGGCGACGCAGACCTGGAGTTCGTCCAGTTCGTCGAGCACGTCGATCTTCGTCAGCGCCAGGCAGCGCGCGCCGTTGACCCGGCTTGCGTGGCGCAGGACGACCAGGTCGAGCCAGCCGCAGCGCCGGGGCCGGCCGGTCGTCGTGCCGAACTCGTGTCCGCGGTCCCGCAGGTGGCTTCCCACGTCGTCGAACAGCTCGGTGGGCATCGGCCCTTCGCCGACCCGCGTCGTGTACGCCTTGACCACCCCGATCGCGCCGTCGATCGCCGTCGGCGGCACGCCGCTGCCGGTCGCGGCGCCGCCGGTGGTCGAGTTCGAACTCGTCACGTAGGGGTAGGTCCCGTGGTCGACGTCGAGCAGGGCGCCCTGCGCGCCCTCGAAGAGGACAGTGCCGCCGGTCCGCATCAGATCGTCCAGCTCGACCGACAGGTCGCAGAGGTAGGGGGACAGGCGTTCCGCCCAGCGGGTGAAGTCTTCGGCGGCGGCTTCGGGGTCCAGTTCGGCGCCTTCGGCGGCGCCGCGCTCGAAGTCCGCGACTCGTACGATCTGCCGGTTCATCATCGCCTCGCCGCCGGCGACGAGTTCCGCCAGGCGGATGCCGGTGCGGCCGATCTTGCTCTCGTAGGCTGGGCCGATGCCCTTGGCCGTCGTGCCGATTCGGTTCGCTCCCCGAGCCTCCTCGCGGACGATGTCGAGCGCCACGTGCACCGGCGTCAGGGCGTGCGCCCGGTCGGAAAGCCGCAGCCGGCCGGCCGTTTCGATGCCTCGTCGCTCCAGTTGGGCGACCTCGGCGAGAAAGGCGTCCGGGTTGATCACCATACCGTTGCCCAGGTAGCAGGCCACTCCCTCGTGCAGGATGCCGGAGGGAATCAGGTGCAACGCGAAGTGCTCGTCGCCCTCGCCGCTGCCGAACTTCACCGTGTGGCCGGCGTTGTTTCCGCCCTGGAAGCGGACCACGGCGTCGAAGGCGGGGCACAGGAGATCGATGATCTTCCCCTTGCCCTCGTCGCCCCACTGCATGCCGACGACGGCTACGTTCGCCATGTCCAGTTCCTTCAGGCAACTCGCGGTTCGGCCCGCATCGCGCCGACACGGGGAGCGCGACCCTAGCAGCGACGGGCCATCGCTGCCGTATCATCCCGGCCCGTGGCCGAACGTGCTGGCGCCGCTTCCTTCGTTCGCGAGTCGCTGGTCGCCTGCGGCCGCGACCTGAGCGCCGGTCTGTTGTTCGGCGCGCTGCTGTTCGGCGGGCCGATCTCGCTTGCGCACCTGGTGCACAACCGGACGGAAAGCGCCGTCACCGGAGTCGCCGCGCTCCTGCTGTTCGCGTTGCTCTACGGGGTCTGGGCGGCCGCCGCTTTCGGCGGTCTGGGGTTGCTGTGGCGGACGCTCGCCCAACTGCGCCGCAGGCCCGCGGGCAACCCGGTCGTCTTCGCCGCCTGCCTCTTCAATCTCGTTTTCCTCGAGCTCGTCCTGTTCTACGGCCTGACCTACGGGCAGGTCCCCTGGTTCACGCCCGGCGGCTTCCGGAGCATGATGCTGTTTCTTGCCGTGGCCGGCGTCCTGACCGGCGGAGTCATCTGGATCGTCACCTGGGCGCTTGCGGCTCGGGCGGCCCGTCTCGCCGCCTCTGGTCGACTGCCGCGGCTGGTGGGCGCGCTCGCGCTGGCCCTGGTCGTGGCCCATGTGGTGCTGCCGCTCGCGTTCCGGCTCGCTCCGGAGGAAAGGACGGCGTCCTTCGACCCGACGGCGCTGGTCGCCGGCGACGGGCCGCCGGTGGCCCTGCTGGGCTTCGACGGGGTGGACCCCGACATGCTCCAGGACCTGATCGACGACGGCGAGCTGCCGAATCTGGCGGAGTTCGTCCGCGAGGGCACGTCGAGCCGCCTCGGGACGATCAGCGACGCCAACTCCGCGGTGATCTGGGCGTCGATCTACACCGGCGAGACGCCCCGGCGGCACGGCGTCCACGACTTCTACCGGATTCGGTTTCCGGGTTCGGGCGCCGGCCTGTTTCCGGTTCACCGCACCAGCTTCAAGGAGCTGATCGACCTGGTGGCCGGGGCGCCGGGGATCTCGCGGCGCTTCGTCAACCGGCTCGACCTGGCGTCGCCGCCGATCTGGGAGATCGCGGATCGGGCCGGCCTGCCGACGGTCGTCGTCGACGGCTACTTCTACTCGTTCCCGGCCCAGCAGATGCTCGAGCCGTCGAGCCGGCTCCTCGGCTACGGCCTGAACGACACGCTGGCGGCGTCCGGCGCCGCGGACACGACGCTCGAGTGGTTCGCCCAGCCGCCGGATGTGCCCCAGAAGGTCCTGGACGCGGCCGCCGGCCGGCCGGACCTCGACTGGCAGCACCGGGCCGTGATCGCTCTGCTGGAGCACCGCGCCGCGCGGGGCGAACCGACGCCGCGCTTCCTCAACCTCTACACCCACGAGCCGGACACCGTCTCGCACCAGCGCTGGCGCTGGGCGGAGCCGGAGTTGTTCCCGTTCGTCTCATCGGCGGGCATCGAGGAGCACGGGGAGGCCGTGGCCGACGTCTACCGGCGGATCGACGGCCTGGTCGGCGAACTCCGCCGGCTCCTGGGCCCGGAGACCGTCTTCGTTGTCGCCTCCGACCACGGCCAGTCACCGACCTTCGTTCACCGGCTGTACACGCAGCACCGGCACGGTCCGGACGGGGTTCTGCTGATGTACGGCCCCGGCATCCGCCGCGGCCACCGGCTGGAGAGCAGCCATGTGTTCGATGTGTTTCCGACGGTGCTGGCGTTGCTCGGGTTGCCGGTGCCGGAGGATGCGGAGGGCAGGGTGCTGAACGAGGCGTTCGAGGCGCCGCTCGATGTGGGCCCGTCCGGGCGCGTGGCGACCTACCGCGACGCGTGGCAGCCGGTCGACACGGTGGGCGGCACCGACGTCGAGCGGACGCGGCAGGAGATCGAGCGCCTGAAGGCGATGGGGTACCTGTAGCGGTCGCCGCCGCACACTGGGTGCGCCGGGGCGTCCCCGCCGGCTGCCGCCGCAGGCGGCCAGTGAGGCGCGCCGGCCGCCAGACCGGCTCCATTCAGGCTTCGCGCAGAATAGGTCCATGTCCACCATCCGGCAGGCCTTCACCGCCCTCGACCGCGAGGCGGCCGGCCGGTCGATGATGGACCTTGCCGCCGAGCTCTACCCCATCCGCCGCAGCCTCACCGGCGACGGCGTCCGCGCGACGCTCGAACGGATCGCCCGCCGCATCCCGCTCGACGTCCACGAACTCCCGACCGGCACGACGGTCCTCGACTGGACCGTGCCGCGGGAGTGGAACCCGCGCGAGGCGTGGATTCGCGATCCCTCGGGCCGCCGTGTCGTCGACCTCGCGGACCACAGCCTCCACCTCGTCGGCTACAGCACCCCGGTTCACCGCAAGATGTCGCTCGACGAGTTGCGACCGCACCTGCACAGCCTGCCGGAACGGCCGGACCTCATCCCCTACCGCACCTCCTACTACGAGGAAACCTGGGGCTTCTGTCTGCCCCACCGACTCCTCGCTTCCCTGCCCGCCGGCGAGTACGAGGTGCTCGTCGACGCCTCGCTCGAGGACGGCTCGATGACCTGGGCCGAGTGCCTGCTGCCCGGCTCGAGCGCCGAAGAGGTCCTCATCTCCAGCCACGTCTGCCACCCGCAACTCGCCAACGACAACCTCTCGGGGATCGCGGTCGCGGTCCACCTGGCCGAAGCGCTGGCCGCCGTACCCGAGCGCCGCTACAGCTATCGCTTCCTGTTCGCCCCGGGCGCCATCGGCGCGATCGCCTGGCTGGCCCGGAACCGCGACCGACTCGACACCTTCCGCCACGGCCTGATCGCCGCGAACCTGGGCGACGGGGGAGCCTTCCACTACAAGAGGAGCCGCCGCGGTGACCTCGAGATCGACCGCGTCGTCGCCGCCGCGCTGGCCGGCCTCGGCGAGGACCTCGTCACCGAGGACTTCTTCCCCTTCGGCTACGACGAACGCCAGTACTGCTCCCCCGGCTTCGACCTGCCCGTCGGCGTCCTGACCCGCACCCCCTGGGGCCGCTACCCCGAGTACCACACCTCCGCAGACGATCTCTCGTTCATCGGCGCGGAAGCTCTCGCCGGCTCGCTGGCGGCGTATCTGGCGACCGCCGCCGTGCTGGAAGAGGGGCTGCCTGCGCCGGCGCCCCCGCCGGCCCCCGCCGAAGGCGGCCGGAAGCGCGCCGGCGGCCGCCGCTATCGCAACCTCGAGCCCTTCGGCGAACCCCAGCTCGGCCGCCGCGGCCTCTACGGCGGCCTCGGCGGCGCCGGCCGCAAGGACTTCGAGATCGCCATGCTGTGGGTGCTCAACCAGAGCGACGGCGAGCACTCCCTGGAGGACATCGCTGAACGCTCCGGCTTGCCGCCAGGCATCGTCGGCGAGGCGGCCGACGCGCTGCTCGAAGCCTGTCTGCTGGAAGAGCTGGCCTGATCGCGAGCGCGCCTCACTCCGGCATGGCGGGCGCCTCCACCCGGATCGGCAGCCGTAGCGGCACGACGCCGCGCTGCTCGAACCAGGCGACGTGCTCGTAGACGAGGTCGATCTCCAGCGTGTAGTCGCCCGGTTCGTCCGGTGCTCGAACCCGCAGCATCACCGTCTCGAAGCCGCCCGGACCCAGGTTCGGCAACAGGCTGCGGCGGCCTTCCGGGGCGATCCGGGGGCCGGGCTCCTCGCCTTCGGCCGTCGCGATCCCCTGCCGCCAGCGGGACGCGAGGTTCACTCCGACGTAGCCCTGGCGGCGCCAGGTGACCTGGGACTCGTTCGTCACGCCCACCGGGAGTTCGACTTCCGCACCGGCCGGAAGCGTGGCCGGTGTCAGGCCGACGGTTCCGATCCGCGCCGCGAAGACCTCCGCGTTCATGTGCTCCTCGCTGCCGAGGAAGCGCAGTTCGGCGCCGAGGTAGAAGGTCTCTTCCGTTTCGCGGTTCCAGGCGTAGACGGCGCACGGGGCCGGCGGCCGCACCCTGGTCCAGACAGTCGGCGCGCCGCGGTCCGTCTCGACGCGCAGGCGGTGGACGTAGCTGCGGTGGCCGTCGCGCCTTCGCGTCTTGTGCGGCCTGGACGAAGCGAGAGTCACCCGCTGGCGCCGGCCGGCCTCGGCGAACTCCACGTCGACCGGCGGACCGCCGTCGAGCCGCAGGCGCACGCGATTCGGCGCCACGGGCGAAGTGACGAAGAGCCCCAGGCTGTCGAACCGGTGCCGGGACTCGATGAACAGCTCGCTCGGTCCGCGGGCGGCGACCCACCAGGAACCGCCGCGTTCCAGCACCCGGTCGGCCCGGCCCAGGATCGTCGTGCCGGCGATGCTCCTCCGCTCGTAGCCGGGCACGTTGCGCAGCGAGAACTCGAACGGCAGGTAGCGCAACGGAGCGTTGCGGGTGTGCGCCTGCAGCGTCGGCGCGGGCACGTTGACCCCGAAGGGCGCCAGAACCATCGCGCCGACGAACAGGCCGGCGGCCAGGAAACCGGCCGGCAGCGTCCACGGCGGGATCCGGCCCGGCACGAGGAAGAGGAAGGCCGGCATCACGCTGACGAAGTAGCGGTTGCCGATGAAGCCGCCGCCGCCCTGCCAGTTCCAGCCGATGAAGAGCAGGAAGTAGCCGGCGATCACGGCCAGGGCCAGGACCAGCAGCCAGCGGTCCCGGTCGCGGCGGCCGCTGAACAGGAACAGGCCGAAAGCGATGACCGCGAACGGGTGGTAGGGCATGAGCCCCGCATGGCGGCCGACCAGGAAGTAGCCGACGTTCTCGACCACTTCGCCGAACGACTGGCGGGGAATGCGGAAGAGCCAGGAGAACGTGTTGCCGGTCGGTGATTCCGGGATGGTCACCGCGGCGGCCGCTTCGCCGGTCGCAGGCGTGGCTCCGGCCGCGACCCGGCGGGCCTCGACGATCTCCGGCGGCCATCCGCCCGGCTCGCACACGCGCACCGCCGCCCGCACGTCGGAGCCGAGGTAAGGCAGCAACTGGCCCGTCCATCCGAGCGACATCGCCGAAAGCAGCGTCAGCGAGGCCGCGAAGCCGGCGATCCAGAGGGCGGCCGTACGCCACTGCCGCCGCAGGAGCCAGGCGCCGGCCAGCGGCAGGGCGATCGCGGCGAACATCGGCTTGTTGTAGGCCGGCAGCGCCAGCAACACGCCGGAGAGAACGGTCAGCCACCAGGCGCGCCGGCGGTTCTCGAAGCCCCAGTAGAGGGCGCCGAAGACGCCGAACATGTTGAACACCTCCGGCTGGAGCCAGAACACGTAGCGCGAGCAGGCCGAGAGCAGCAGGACGCCGCATGCGAAGGTGGCGGCGACGGCGGGCGAGGCGCGGCGCGCCAGGAACATCGCGGCCAGCCACAGCATGGCGACGAACAGCGCCATGTTGAGGAAGAGCAGCCCGTTCGCGCCCCACAGGGCGGCGAAAGGCGCTCCGAACAGCGGGTAGGCCAGCGGCTTGCCGTAGTGGACGGTCTGCCAGCCGTCCGAGGTCATCAGGATCAGGTTGCCGGTCGAACTGAACGGGAACTCCTCGAGCAGCCGGTCGCCGTCGGCGGGCTCGTAGCTGAGGTCGAAGTCGCGCGCCAGGCTGAGCGCCATCAGGTAGTACGCCGATTCGTCCGCCTTGAGCGTCGCCGGCTGGCCGGGTTTGCCGATGGTCAACGGCACCGCGAGGAGGAACAGGCTCAGGGCCGCCAGGGTCACAGTCGCGGTGCGGCTCGCGAACAGCCCTTCGCGGTCCTGGAGCCGGGCCCGGAAAGGCGCGGCCAGTGCCCGGATGGCGCTCCTCACGGCCGTACCCCGGCAGACCCGGGTTCGGCGCGCCAGCCGGACGTCCCGGGCCAGAGCGCGCGCAGGCGCCCCGACGTGGAGTCGCGGTCGAGAACGGGCGCCGTCGATGTCGCCGCCTCGAAGCGCAGCGCCGAAGCCGGCCCGGCCGCGGTCCAGGTCCGGCTCGCGCCCTCGAGGTAGAGCAGCGTGTCGTCGCCGCCGGCCCATTCCGGGTAGAGAGAGTCGGCGGGACCTGCCCAGTCCTCGCCGCTCCAGCGACCGTCTTCGAAGCGCGCCGTCCGCACCCGGTAGACGCGGCCGTCGTAGCGGCTCCAGGCGACCGCGGCGCCGTCCCGGGTGACCCGGAGCCGCGGCGTGATGTCGGGCACGCCGTTGTCGGGCGAGACGCGGCCGCCGACCCAGCTCCCGTCCGCTTGCCGTCGCCGCCAGACGAGTTCGTCGTCCTCGCCGTCGAAAGCGCACCAGACGAGCAGCCAGGAACCGTCGGCGAGCACCGCCGCGTCCAGAGCGGTCTGGGAACCGGGGCCGTCCGCGACCAGCCGGACGGGAGGCTCGAAGGCGCCGTTGCGCCAGGGCGCCAGCCAGACCTCCTGGCCGCGGGGACGGCTCGCTTCGAGCCAGGCAAGGCCGTGCAGCGGCTCTGGTCCGCCCGATGCGAGCCACCGGGCCGAGGCGAGCCGGTTCTCCTGTCGCGGGCGTTCCGGCGCCGGCAGAGCGGTCACTTCCCCGCCGCGACCGGCGTACAGCAGGAAGCGCTGGCCGTCCGCGCCGCGGGCGACGCCCGCGACCGCCCACTCCGCCCTTCCGTCAGGTTCCGGGCCGTCGGGTTGCGGCTCGATCAGGACCAGGTCGTCGTAGCGGGCGACGTCAGCCGCTCCGGCCGCGGGCAACTCCACGGAGCGTTCGGTTCCCAGCCAAAGGACGGGCGGTTCGGCGGTCGCCTGCAGGTGCGCCCAGGCCGATCCGCGGTAGGCGGTGAGCCCGTCGGCGGCGATTCCACCAGGAGACGCGCCGGCCAGGGCGAGGATCGTCAGCGTCAGGCGAAGCGACCTCGGCATCAACCGCAGCTTACCGGCCGGTAAGCTCCGCCCCGTGTCGAGGTTCGCCGATCGGATAGCGGTCGTGGCCGGGGCCACCGGCGCGATCGGCGGGGCGATCGCCCGGACGCTCGCCGCGGAAGGGGCGTCCCTGCTGCTCCTGGGCCGGGACGAGGCGCGGCTGCGGGCGATCGGTGAGGAACTCGAGACGCAAGGCTGCGCCGTTCGGACCCTCGCCGGAGACCTCACCGGCCAGCCGGCTGTCGCGCAGGCCGGCGCGTCCGCCGAGTCGCTGGGCGATGGCGTGGACCTGTTCGTTCACGCCGCCGGCGTTTTCCGCGCGGGTCCGCTCGAATCGGCGCCGATCGAGGACCTCGACCTCCAGTTCGCGGTCAACGTCCGCGCTCCGTACCTCCTGACCCGGCGACTGTTGCCCGCGCTCCGTGCCCGCCGTGGTCTGGTCGTGTTCGTCAACTCGACGGCGGGCCTCGGGGCGGGCGCCGGCAGCGCCGCCTACGCCGCGAGCAAGCACGCGCTGCGGGCGGTCGCCGACGGCCTGCGCGCCGAAGTGAACGCCGACGGCGTGCGGGTGCTGAGCGTCTACCCCGGAAGGACACGCGGCCGGATGCAGCGGGAGGTCTGCCGGAGTCTCGGCCAGCGCTACGACGCGGAGCGCTTCCTCGATCCCGCGGACGTGGCGACCGCGATCGTCGACGCCGCCGCGCTGCCGCCGTCGGCCGAGGTCTACGACCTGCGGCTGCGGCCGGCCAGCAAGCCGCGGCTGTAGCGGAGAGTCGTGGCCGCTTCGCGGCCCGCTCTTCTGGCCGCCTCCGGCGGCAGCGGGTCAGAGGACCCGCGCACCGAGAGGGCGGCAGGCTGTGGCGCCCTACTCCCGGTCCGGCGCCGGCTTGCGCGACGTCACGACGTAGCCCAGCGCGCGTAGCCGTTCCATCTCTTCCGGACTGATCTCGGGCTCGCCCCGCTCGGCGAGCCTGGCGGCCAGGTCGGAGCCGTTCTCCGCTTGCCAGCGGTCCTGCAACCGGCGCGCGAAGTCGTCCTCGGCGGCGCCCGGCTCGACCGCGCCGCCGACTTCCCACTCGTAGGCCTGGAGGCCGGGACGCGTTCCGGGCGCTCCCATGAGCGGCGGCGCGTTCTCGAACTCCCGTTCGAGGCGAGCGGTCAGCTCCTCCGGCGCTTCCGCCAGCGGTGACGGCGGCTCGCCGCCGGCCAGCGCCAGCATCGCGTCGTGGTAGCGCTCCTCCGAGGGCGCGAAGCGGCTGGTCCACATGAGCTGGCGGTCCCCCTCGACCAGGGACATCCGGTTCACGCCGTTGCCCAGGTAGAGCTCGGACAGGGCGCCGTCCGCGCTGGGTTCGAACAGGCTGGGCGGGCTGCCGGCCGGCGGCGTGCCGCCGGCGGCTTCGATCAGCGTAGAGAACAGGCGGTGGTTGGCCACGGTCGCGCCGGGGTCGATCGCGCGGTGCCAGTCCGCCGGCAGCTTGACGATCAGCGGCACCTCGATCAGCACCCGGTGCAGGCTGTTGCCGTGCAGGACCTGGCCGTTCTCGCCGAACTCCTCGCCGTGATCGGAGGTCACGGCGATCAGGGCCTCGTCGAAGTGGCCGCTGTCACGCAGCGCGTCCAGCATCCGCCCGACCTCGCTGTCCGCGTGAGCGGCGGTCAGTTGGTAGAGCTGCCACGCCCTTTCCCGCTGATCCGGATCGAGGGGCCTGTCCGGATCCGCGAACGGCCGCATCTCGAGCGGTGTGATGCGCTCCGGCAGGTCGTCGCGCGGCGCCTCCAGGCGATCGAGATAGCGGCCGTGGCGGCGGTAGGGCGCGTGCGGCGGCAGCAGGTGCATCCACACGAACTGCTGTCCGCCGTCGAGCGCCGCCAGGACTTCCGTGACCCGTTCCATACGGCTCACCGGACCGAAGCGGTCGAAGCCGCGGACGTAGCCGAAGGTCTGGGTGAGCCAACTGTTCGAACGGAAGGCCGCGTTCTCGTAGCCGAGTTCACGGAGGATCTCGGGCAGGGTCGGCACGTCGTCGCGCAGGTGGGCGCGGGCGCTGTGCCAACTGCCGTGACGCCAGGGTTGCTGGCCGGTGAACAGGGACGCCATCGACGGCACCGTCCAGCTCGACGTCGTGATCGCCGTGCCGGCCCAGTCCGCTTCGGCGGCGAGCGCATCCAGGTTCGGCAGCAAGCCGGTGCCGACCAGATCGGCGCGCAGCGCGTCGATCGTGATCAGCACGATGGGTCCGCGGTGGACCGGCGGCGCCTCGGTGCAGCCTCCCCACAGGGAAGCCGCGAGGATCGCCGCCGCCAGTCGCTTTCCGGCCGCCGGACGTCGCCTCATGCCGGCTACCTTATGGCGGAGGCGCGGCCCGGCTACCTGGGCAGCAGTTCGATGTGCAGGTCGGACCAGCGCCAGCCGGGCTGCGCGGGCTCGTTGTCATGCTCTCCGCGGAAGCCGAAACCGACCGCGATCCGCTGGCCCTGGGCGAAGGGGATCTCGGAGATGTTGGGTTGCCCTTCGGATCTCATGACCTCGTTCCCGTTCGAGTCGGTCAGGGTCAGCGTGATGCGACCGGCCGCGGCGTCGAAGTCGTAGACCACGTCGTAGGTCTGGCCGGCCTGCATCAGGTAGTGCTTGACGACCCGCTGCTTGTTCACGTGGTTGATGCCCCAGTCCGTGCGGTAGAAGACCTGGGGTGGGCCGCCTGGGCCCCTGGCGACTCCGAAGCCGAACAGGTCTACGTGCTTCTCGCGAGCCAGCCAGAACAGGTTCTGGTTGCGGGATGAAACGCGGTTCCAGCCGCCGTGGTGGACCTTGAAGCGAAACACCACGCGCCGGTACGTTCCCGGCGGGGTGTCCAGCCTGGTCTCGTAGCTGGGCCGGGCCGTCGTGGCGCGGTGAAAGGTGCCCTTCAGGTCGACGCAGACCCATCCCTGGGTGCAGCCGGAAGAGGGTGGCGGATCCGGCGTCCCGGGATTGGGCGTCGGCGGCGGCTCGCCGTACCCGGGCGGCCTCAGGCTGGATACGCCGCTCTGCGATGGTTCCAGCACGGTCAGCCTGTCGTTACGGTCGTCCGAGACGAGTGCCGCGACGTAGAAGCTGTCGCCGCAGTTGGTCGAGATCGTGTAGCGGTCGCCCAACTCCACCCCGACCACCGCGAGCACGTCGGCCACGTACGTCAGCGACAGGGGCGGGTGGTTCAGGATGCTCGACTCCCGGGTCCAGTAGCCCTCGCGGCTGCGGACGCGGTGCTCGCACTTGTTGGTCGAGTGGGAGAGGTTCAGGATCGCGTAGTCGGAGCGATCGTAGGAGTCGCGGCGCAGTCCGCTCACGTAGGCCCAGGTACCGCCGCGGATGAGGCTCCTCGAGTCGACGATCGGGATCTGCTGGCGCAGACCGACCCGGCTGCCAAGTGAGTTCAGGGGCTTCAGATAGGCCTGGAACGTCAACTCGCCGTGGGCCGTGAGTTCGACCATCGAGGGTCCGCCTTCGGCGAGATCGGAGTAGACGATCGTGCGTCCGGCCGGAACGTGGATGCGGGTCGGGGGAGTCGAGCGGTGGACGCCGTTGGTTCCCGCCGCGATCGGGAGAACGTCGAAGCTCTGACCCTGGGCGGTCGGGTTGTGAACGCTGAGCAGAACTTCCCTGGAGTCGTCGCTGTCGCCGATCAGAACGTAGGACGTGCCCTGTGCCGAAAGAGCGGCGGGAACTCCGAGTGCCGCTGCGAGAATCAGACCGAAGGTTTGCCTCATCATTCCGTTCTTCTCCTCTCAGGGTGCGAGGGGCCCGAGTACAGGAAAGACTGACTGGATGTGCAAACATGCACAATAGCACATAATTCGGGGAGAAGGAACAGTTGGGCGGTCGGAAACGGCGCTTTGTAGGATGGCCGCCCTTTGACCGGTAACTTCCTCATCCGGCCCCCTGGCAGCGCCCCGCGGGCGCTCCGGCTCGTCGCCGCGACCGCTGTCATCGCGATCGCTTTCGGCGTGGGCGCAACCGCTCAGGCCCCGACCCGCTGCAAGGCATTCGGCGACAGCATCACGGCCGGCGTCGGTGACGATCCGGAGCGGGACGCGCCAGGCTACCCGCCGCGCCTGGAGGAACTGGTTTCGGGGCTTGCCGTCGACAACCGCGGCGTGGGCGCCGAGCGGACGCCGGAGGGGCTGGCGCGCATCGATGAGGTGCTCGCCGAGCCCGGTGACTGCCTGCTGCTGATGGAAGGCACGAACGACATCAGCCGGGACATCTCGCCGGAGACGACCCTCTTCAACCTGGACCTGATGGCCTCGCGGGCGGCCGATGCCGGCCGGACCCCCTACCACGCGACGTTGATACCCCGCCTGCCGAATGCCCGCTTCGACCCGAACAACGTGGAGAACCAGGACCTCGTGCAGGCGATCCGTCGGCTGGCCGCGCAACAGGGCCGCGGCCTGGTCGATCCGTTCGAGGTGTTCAGCACCCGGGCACGGCTGTTCCGCGACTACTACTACGCGGGCGAGGAAGACCCTGTAGGCCACCCGAACGGTCCGGGCTACGACTTGCTGGCCACGGTCTTCGCCGACGCGCTCCTCGGGACGGATACCGTGCCGCCCGTGCCTACCCGGCTCGCGCCGGCGCACGGCGCGAGCGAGGTTCCGGCCGAAGCCACGGTGGAAGTGGAGATGCGGGACTTCGGCAGCGGCATCGCGGAAGGATCGGCAAACCTCGTGGTCGACGGCGCGCCCGCGCCGGCCCCCGTCGTGGACGACGATGGACGGCGCCTGCACTGGAGTTACAAGCCGCCGGTCCCCCTGAGAGGCGTGGTCACGATGACTCTTCGCGCGTGGGACCTGAACGGGAACGTCTACAACCGGCTGCTCGGGCGCTTCCAGGTGGTCGGCGCGGTCGTTCCGCCGGGCGACGTGGACCGTGACGGACGGGTCACCGGCTCGGATCTGATCCGCCTCGGCCTGGCGTTCGGCGCCGGCGCGAGATCGCGGCGCTACGACTCCGACGCCGACGTCGACGGCAGCGGCCAGGTCGACGGCGAGGACCTGGCCATCCTCGCCGCCAACTTCGGCGCCGGCGTCTGAAGGGCGTGGCGGATGCAGCTCGGCATCCTCGGCCTGCCGAAGGCGGGCAAGACGGCGCTCTTCAATGCGTTGACGGCTTCACGCCAGGAGACCGGGAAGTTCAAGGCCTCCCGGACGACGAACCTCGGCGTCGCGCACGTCGACGACCCGCGCCTCGAGCGGCTCCGCGAGCTCTACAGCCCGCGGCGCTACGTGCCGGCGCAGGTGCGGTTCGTGGACGTCCCGGGCATCGACCGCGGCCGGGGCGAGACGCTCGACCTGGCCGAGCTGCGGATGATGGACGCCCTCGTTCACGTGGTGCGCGCGTTCGAGGATCCGGAGCTTGTCCACCCGGCGGGCGGCGTCGACCCGGCGCGGGATATCGCCGCGGTCGACCTGGAACTGATCCTCGCGGACTATGAACTGGTCGAGCGCCGGCTCGAGCGCCTGGTCCAGGCCCGGAAGCGTGGCCTCACCGACCGGGAGAAGCGCGAGCGCGCGCTGCTGTCGGAGTATGTTCTTCCCGCGCTCGAAGCGGAGACGTCGCTGCGTTCGATGGAGTTCGGCGACGATGAAGAGAAGCAGCTACGGGGCTACGGACTGCTGTCGCTGAAGCCGATGCTGGTGGTGCTGAACGTCGACGAAGAGGCGGCGGGCGACCGGGATGCCATCGCCGGCCTCGAGCTTCCGCCCGGCGCCGGCGGGCTGGCCGTCAGTGCAGCCCTCGAAGAGGAGATCTCGCGTCTCGAGCCGGAGGATCGCGGCGCCTTTCTGGCTGAGGCGGGTCTGGACGAGCCCAGCGCGGTGCGCGTGGTGCGGGCGGGCTACGGTCTCCTGGGGCTGATCTCCTTCTTCACCGTCGGCGAGGATGAGGTGCGTGCCTGGACTATCCGCCGCGGCGACACGGCTGGAGCCGCGGCGGGAGCCGTTCACTCGGACATCGAGCGCGGCTTCATCCGCGCGGAAGTCGTCGACTCGCGGGAACTCATCGACGCCGGTTCGATGGCGGCCTGCCGGGATCGTGGAACGTTGCGTCTGGAGGGCCGGGGATACGCGGTGTGCGACGGCGAGGTCGTTCACTTCCGGTTCAACGTGTGAGCTGCCGTCAATGAACCGGCCGGGCCCCTTCCTGCTCGACGAGCGGAGCCTGGACTTTCCGCCACCGGAGCTGGCGGATCCGAGCGGCCTGCTGGCTGTGGGCGGCGATCTCGAACCCGAGCGCGTGCTGGCCGGGTACCGGGCGGGCATCTTCCCCTGGCCGCTCCTGGGCGTCGACGGTCCCATGCTCTGGTTCTCGCCCGACCCGCGGCTGGTGCTCTATCCGGAGCGGTTCCGCGTTTCGCGAAGCCTCCGCAAGGAGTTGCGCCACGGCCGCTTCGAGGTCACGTTCGACGCGCGCTTTCGGGAAGTCATGACCGCCTGCGCCGAGGACCGTCCGGGCAGGCCGGGCACCTGGATCACCCGGCCGCTGATCGATGCGTTCGATCGCCTTCACCGCCGGGGTTTCGCTCACTCGGTCGAGTGTCTGGCGGACGGCGAGTTGGCCGGCGGCCTCTACGGGGTCGCGGTCGGCGGCGCGTTCTTCGGCGAGTCGATGTTCGCGCGGCATTCGAACGCCTCCAAGGTCGCCCTGGTCCACCTGGTCGACCGTCTGCGGGAATGGGGTTTCGAGTTCATCGATTGCCAGCAGGTCACCGAGCACCTCCTGCGCTTCGGAGCCGAAGAGGTCGCGCGGACGCGCTTTCTGAGTGAACTGACCGCGGCAGTCGACTTGCCCGGCCGCCCCGGTTCCTGGCGCTAGGAGCTTGCGAGCTGCGCCAGCCGGCCGAGGACGGCGTCGCCGATTCGCGCGCTCACTTCGGTCTGGAACGCGAGAACCTCGTCCTCCGGGCCGTCGTAGGCCTCGGTCCACAGCACGGTGCCGTCCTTCGCGAGCAGGAGCCGCGCCCACACCCGGAGCCTGCCCTCTTCGCGCTGAACGCGGCCGTCGAGGACGTAGTCGGCGTTGACGCCGGGCACCGACGCGCCGGTATCGACATCCGGCCCGGCGTCCTGGGCCACGACCGCCAGGTTCCGCGAGCCCTGGCGGGCAAGCGAGGTGATGAGTTCCTGGGCCAGGGCCTGACGGAAGGGCTCGGCCCCGGTCCAGTTCTCGAGGGCGGCGAAGGGCAGGACCGCCAGCACGTGGCGCGGCGCCTCGTCCGCGGTACCGGGCCGGGAGTCCAGGGCGTGCCAGACCAGGACCGTGAGGATGATGCTGACGGCAGCGCCCACCGCCGCGAGCACCGCGACCGCCATCCGTCGCGACCGCGGGCGGGGCCTGGAGACGGTCGGCGCTTCCGGTGCTTCCGGTGCGTCCGGTACGTCCGGCGCGTCCGGAAGCGGCGGGTCACCGTCGCGGACTTCGCTGACGGGCTGCAGGAACCGATAGCCGATTCGCGGAAGCGTTTCGATGTAGCTGGGAGCATCCGCGCTGTCCCCGAGCGCCACGCGAATGCGCTTGACACAGGAGTTCATGCTCTGGTCGAACTCGACGTGGATTTCGTCGGGCCAGAGGTGACGCCGGACAGCGTCGCGCGATACGACGGCGCCGCGACTGGCGATCAGCAGGTGAAGCAGCCTGGCCGGCTGGGGCTGGAGCCGAGTCGTGTCCTCGTCGCTGTGCAGTTCGAGCGTCTCAGGGTCGAACTCGAACCTGCCGAAACGCAGGCGGCGCGACAGGCCGCCGACGGTGCCCCGGCTCCTGCCGCGCCTGGGCGCTGCCTCTTGCGACGTGCCGTTACCGCGCTGCATGGGCTGGTTTCTTGACTGCTACGTGGGGCGGAGGGTCCCTGCTCCGAGTTTTCGATAACTCTAAAGGACACTGCGGCCGCAGCATTCCAGACGATGCGTGACGCTTGGCTGACCAGTTTCTGACCGCCGAGGTGCGGGACGGGCGGCGGGCGGGGCGCGTAAGTTACTGACGGGGTTGCACTTACGGGCGTTCCGTGCTAGGTTTCCGCCGGGCCAAAAAAAGAGGATAGGGACCGCTTCAGGATTTTCACCCGAATCGACCTCAGCCTCTCACCCTCGCGTTTCGCATCTCCTGGACCTCTACAGCTTGGCGGGCATGGATCCTGGAGCGCGAGCGCGCCACCTGCCGGACGTCTCGCCGAAGGCCTGACTTCTGCCGACCTGACGCCTCCGGGGCACTCCGTCGCTCGACTGGTCGGGTCTCACGACGAAGCCCCCGTAGGGCCTGCCGACCGAAGCACTTCAGTTACCGGTTGGCCTTTCGTTGCTGCCGGGCAACTTCCGGCCATCCGCTTCCCTGAAGCCGCCTCCCCAGTCGCGCCTCCGTCCGGCTTTCGCCCTTCGGCGCCGCTCCCGGGAAGACTTTCGGCCACGGGAGCCACTCAGTGACTGGGGCTTTTCGGAATCTGGTTTCCCTTCGGCTTGCGCCTCCGGTTCCCCGAATTCCCAGCGGCCCCTGCCGCCGAGCCCGGCTTCCGAGTCGTGACCTTCCAACCTTCGCCTTCAAGGGGCGCCCACCACGCGAACGTGACTTTCGCCCTTCTCAGGCTCCGATCCGAAGGTCGCGTCTCAGGACCGGTGGATCAGGATGCGATTCTTGGTCACAGTCCCTATCCGCGAAACAACGTACAGGCCGCATGAAGGGTGTGTCAAGACTGCGTTTCTCGGCGGTACCGGGACGAGTCTCCCGGTGCGGCCGTAACTGTTTTCGTTGCCGTCAGTTGCAGTTCACGGACGCCGGTTGGGAAGCTCTGGAAGCCGTTGCGGAATTGCTGCGGATTCTCGGGATCCCGCACGGCGGCGTGTCGAAACGCAGTCCTTCGCCGGGCTCGCGTGCGTGGTGCCCAGGGGCGGATTCGAACCACCGACACCCTGATTTTCAGTCAGGTGCTCTACCAACTGAGCTACCTGGGCAGAGTCGCGCGTGAGGCGTCGCACGGTAGAGCAGGGTGTTCTACCAAGAGGCACCAAGCCCGTCAACGCGACGGCTCCCGCGTGCTACGCTGCGCCGACGCCGATGCTCCCCGTTCGCCGCGCACTGGTTTCGGTCTTCGACAAGACGGGGCTGGAGGATCTCGGGTCGGGTCTGGCGAAGCTGGGTGTCGAGATCATCTCCACCGGCGGGACGGCGCGGCAACTCGCGGAAGGCGGTGTGCCGGTGACCGCGGTGTCCGAGATCACCGGCCACCCGGAGATCCTCCACGGCCGGGTCAAGAGCCTGCATCCAAGGATCTTCGGCGGCATCCTCGCCGACCGCCGGCGTTCGGAACACCGGGACGAACTCGAAGAGCACGAGATCCCGCCGATCGACCTGGTGGCGGTCAACCTCTACCCGTTCGAGGAGGCCGCGGCGTCGGCGGACGCGTCGGTGGACGGAACCATCGAGATGATCGACATCGGCGGGCCCAGCATGGTCCGGGCGGCGGCCAAGAACTTCGCCAACGTCGCCGTCGTGGTCGACCCGTCGGACTACCCGGTCGTGCTCGCGGCGCTCGAGAGCGAGGGCGGCCTGTCCGACGACGTCCGCCGCGGGCTCGCGCTGAAGGCCTTCCGGCACACGCGGAGCTACGATGCCGCGATCGCCGACTGGCTGGCCAACGGCGCTGGGCCCGACGCGCTCCCGGGCACGGTGCGTCTGGAACTCGAGCGGGTGCTACAGCCGCGCTATGGCGAGAACCCGCACCAGGCTGCCGCGGTCTACCGGCAGGTCGGCGGGGGCGGGGTGTTTGGCGGCTTCCGCCAGCTTCAGGGCAAGGAACTCTCGTGGAACAACCTGCTCGACGCCGACGCGGCGCGCAAGCTGTCGGCGCTGTTCGCCGGTCCGGAGGAAGACCCGACGGTGGTCATCGTCAAGCACAACAACCCCTGCGGCGTCGGTCGCGGCGGCACGCTGGTCGAGGCCTACGAACGGGCGCTGGCCTGCGATCCGGTGTCGGCCTTCGGTTCGATCATCGCCGTCAACCGGCCGTTCGACGGCGCGCTAGCGGAAGCGATGGCGAAGCTGTTCGTAGAAGTCGTGACGGCGCCCGCCTACGAGCCGGCCGCGCTCGAGTGGCTCGGCCGGAAGAAGAACCTGCGCCTGCTCGAATGCCCCGCCTTCTCGCCCGTCCCCGGCGAGTGGGAGCTGCGGGCGATCGAGGGCGGCTTCCTCGGCCAGCAGATCGACGCGGCGCCGGAAGAACCGGCCGGCTGGAAGTGTCCGACCCGGGCTCAGCCGGACGCGGCCCAGCTTCGCGCCCTCGACTTCGCGTGGAAGGTCTGCAGGGCGACGAAGTCGAACGCGATCGTCGTCACCAACGAGCACCAGACGGTGGGCATCGGCGCCGGCCAGATGAGCCGAGTCGACTCCTGCCGGATCGCTCTGGACAAGGCGCAACTGGACCTCGCAGGGACGGTGGCGGCCTCCGACGCCTTCTTCCCCTTCCGCGACGGCGTCGACACCCTGGCCGACGCCGGCGTGACCGCGATCGCCCAGCCGGGCGGCTCGGTGCGCGACGACGAGATCGTCGCCGCCGCCGACGAGCATGGCATCGCGATGCTGCTCACCGGCCGGCGTCACTTCAAGCACTGATGTCACGCGTCCGGGCGGCGGCGCTGGCGATCGTCGTCGCCTCGGCGTTCGGGTTGGCCGCGGCGCCGGCGCCGGCCGCCGACGACCCGTGGCAGGTCCTCGACGGCTTCCGGCGAGGGCTCGAGGACTCGGGTCCGTTGTCGGCGGGCTTCGTGCAGACCTTCGTGCCTTTCGGCTTCGCGCCCGAGGACGGCGAGACCGAGCGCGGCAGCCTCGCCATCGACCTGCCGGGCTGCCTGCGCTGGGACTACTCCCCGCCCTTCGAGAAGGCGTTCCTGCTCTGCGGGCGCACGGTCCATCACTGGAATCCCGGCGAGCCCGTCGGGCAGCGCTACGACCTCTCGGAACAGCCCGCGCCCGGACTCGACTTCTTCCTGCTCTCGGCCAGCGACCTCCGGGACCGGTACGAGGCGGAGCTGGACGCGGCGGAAGCGAACCGCCTGCGCCTCGTTCTGCGGCCGCTCGAACCGAGCGAGGACGTGGTCGAAGTACAGGTGGTGATCGACGCCGAAGACCAGCGGTTGCGGGAACTGACCTACCAAGACGCCCAGCGCAACGAAAACCGGTTCGTGGTCGGCGACTACCGGTCCGGCGCGCCGCCCGGCCGCTTCGAACCGCCGCCGGGCATCGACTGGGAAGAACCGTAACCGGGTGCACGGTTCTCACGCGCTGCCGCCGCAGGCAGCCAGGAAACGCCGCCGCGAAGCGGCGACCTTTTACCGCCGCACCCGGGCTGCCCGCAGCCCGGGTACGCCGGTGACGATCACCGTGTCGAAGCTGCGCCGGCCCGAATCGCGCCAGGCCGGCCTGCCGGGTGTCAGCACCAGGGGCCGCCGCTCGCAGTCGCCGGCGAGGCAGGTGCGCAGTTCCCGCTGGACATCAGCCGCTGGCGGCCGCAAGTCGAGTTCGAGCACGCCGGCGACCTCCCTGCCGAAGTCGACCCTGTGTGAGGACCGCAGTCCGGGCTCGACCTCGAGGCCCGGCGACGCGGTCACCCGAACGATGCGCCAGGGCCCGGAGGCGCCCCATATCTGATCGGGCCTCCGCAGTTCGCCGCGGCTCACCCTGCCCCAGCGTCCGACCGGCGGCCGGCCCCAGACCCGGACCGGTCGGAGCGCCGGGCCGGCGTCGGCGAGCGCTGTCTCTCCCTTGACCAGCCGGGGATCCCAGGCTGTAGTGAACCGCCACTCGCCTTCCGTCACCACCGGAATGGAGCCGTCGTCGAGTTCGATGCCGGCGAGGAGGCCGCCGTCGCCGTGGGGCGTCCGTGCCTCGATCGTCAGGCGGTTCGAGCCCGCGCGCAGCAGGTGGGCGACCTGAAACTCGTCGATCGGTTCACCCCGCCGGTACTCGCCCCGGGCGATCTGGTGCCCGTTCAGGTGCACCGCGTACTCGCGATCGGCGGCGACGAACAGCCGCGCCGCCGCCTCGGGCGCCGCCGGCAGCTCGAAGTCGCGGAGCAACACGTAGGCGGCCGGCCGGCCCGGGTCCGCGCCGATTCCGTCGGCCCAGATCCACTCCGCGGCGCCGGTCGCCGCCGGCGCCCTGATGCAGCCCGGTTGCGCGAATCCCGCGGCCAGCAGCGCGAGGGGCAGCAACGTCCGCGCGGCCTGCGATCGGAGCCCGTCCTTCACGGCGCGAGCCTACAGCCGGCTGGTTTGACCCCCGGCGCGGCGCGCGGTTAGTGTGGGCCGTGTCGAGTGCTGGACTCGTAGCAGACGCGGCCGGTGTCGTCTGCGCCATTCCCGCCCGCTATGACTCGATCCGACTGCCCAGGAAGGCTCTGCTACCGATCTGCGGCCGACCGATGATCGAGCACGTCTACCGGCGAGCGAGCGAGGCCTCGGGCCTCGACGCCGTCGTCGTGCTGACCGACCACGAGGAGATCCGCCGCGCGGTGGAACGCTTCGGCGGTCACTGCGAGATGACCCCCGAGGACTGCAGGAGCGGCACCGACCGGATCGCCTGGGCGGCTCGCGAGTGGCGGGCGGATGCCGTGATCAACGTGCAGGGCGACGAGCCGCTGCTCGATCCGGCGGCGATCACCGGGCTCGCATCGCACCTTCGCGCTCATCCCGGCGAGGAAATGGCGACGCTGGCCGCCGAGGTCGACGAGGATGCGCTGCGCGATCCGAACCAGGTGAAGGTCGTCTGCGGGGGCGACGGCTACGCCCTGTACTTCAGCCGCGCGGGGATTCCCTTCTGCCGGCAATCTGTGGAGGAAGGGGAGCCGGCCGCGCCGGTCCGGTTGCACGTGGGCGTCTACGGTTACCGGCGGAGCGTGCTCCTGCGGCTCGCCGCCCTGGAGCGGACCCCGCTCGAGCGCTGTGAAGGCCTGGAGCAGCTTCGCGCGCTGGAGAACGGCATCCGCATCCGCGTGCTGCCGGTCGACGAGGCGCCCCTGGGGGTCGACACGCCGATGGATCTGGCGCTGGCCGAGCGCCGGATGCTCGCCCGAGTGAGTGGCTGACAGACAAGACGAGGTTCAACGCCATGGCCAAGTACATCTTCATCACCGGCGGCGTCGTGTCGTCCCTGGGCAAGGGCGTCGCCGCATCGTCGGTCGGGGCGATCCTCGAGGCGCGCGGTTTCTCGGTCGAACTGATGAAGCTCGACCCGTACGTCAATGTCGATCCGGGCACCATGTCGCCCTACCAGCACGGCGAGGTCTTCGTGACCGACGACGGCGCCGAGGCGGATCTCGACCTCGGGCACTACGAGCGCTTCACGACCTGCAGCACGAGCAAGAAGCACAACTACACGACCGGCAAGATCTACGAGGCCGTGATCAACAAGGAGCGGCGTGGGGACTACCTGGGCAACACGGTCCAGGTGATTCCCCACGTGACGGACGAGATCAAGGCCGGGATGCGGCGGGTGGCCGGCGACGCCGACGTCGTCCTGGTCGAGATCGGCGGCACGGTGGGCGACATCGAGTCCCTGCCCTTCCTGGAGGCGATCCGCCAGTTCCGCCAGGAACTCGGCCGCAACAACGCCGTCAACCTCCATCTCACCCTGGTGCCGTACATCGCCGCCTCCGACGAACAGAAGACGAAGCCGACCCAGCACTCCGTTCGGGAACTGCGGGCGATCGGCATCTCGCCGGACATCCTGCTCTGCCGGGTGGACCGCGACCTGCCGGCGGAGACGAAGGCGAAGATCGCCCTGTTCTGCAACGTCGACGCGCGCAACGTCGTCGCCGCCCGCGACGTCGACACGATCTACGAAGTGCCACTGATGTTCTGTCGCGAGGGCCTGGACGAGTCGCTCCTCGACCTGCTGAACCTGCCGGGTTCGCCGCGCAACCTGGCCGGCTGGGAACGGATGGTCGACCGCATCCGCAACCCGCGCGGCCGGGTGCGGATCGGCATCGTGGGCAAGTACGTCGAACTGCCCGACGCCTACAAGAGCCTGAACGAGGCGCTGATGCACGGCGGCATCGCCAACGACGTCGAGGTTCAGTTGGTCTACATCAACGCGGAGGACCTGGAGGCGGAGTCCTGGCCGCAGGAACTGTTCGAGGTCGACGGCCTGCTGGTTCCGATCGGCTTCGGCCCCCGCGGCGTGGAGGGCAAGATCCGGGCGATCCGCTACGCCCGCGAGAAGCAGGTGCCGATGTTCGGCATCTGCCTGGGGATGCAGTGCATGGTGATCGAGATGTCCCGCAACGCGTGCGGCCTCGTGGGCGCCCACTCGACGGAGTTCGACGAAGCGGCCGCCGATCCGGTGATCTACAAGCTGCGCGACCTGCTCGGAGTCGAGGAGATGGGCGGCACGATGCGGCTCGGCGCCTATCCCTGCCTGGTCGAGGAAGGCACCCTGGCGGCCGAGGTCTTCGCCGGGTCGGCTCAGGAGGCGGAGGGCCGGATGCTGATCCAGGAGCGCCACCGTCACCGCTACGAAGTCAACCAGAAGTACCTGGGCGCGCTCCAGGAAGCCGGCGTGGTGGTCTCCGGCCGGAGCCCGGACGGCAAGTTCGTCGAGATCGTCGAGCTGCCGGACCATCCCTGGTTCCTCGGCTGCCAGTTCCACCCCGAGTACCGCTCGCGGCCGACCGACCCGCATCCGCTCTTCGTGTCCTACATTCGCGCCGCGGTGGAACAGAGGGAGCGGAGCGCGGCCGCCTCGGCGAGCGCCGGCGACGAGTTGCCGGCGGACAGCGCCGAGGCGAACTGAGGACGTCTTGGCAGACGGCTTCGAGCTAGCGCCGGGGGTCGCGCTCGGCGGCGGCGCGCTGCCGGTGATCGCCGGTCCCTGCGTGATCGAGGGCCGCGACTGGCTGGTCGGCTTCGGCCAGGAACTCCAGGCGATGAGCCATCGTCTGGGTCTGCCGCTGATCTTCAAGTCCTCCTTCGACAAGGCGAACCGCAGCTCGGGCGACAGCTTCCGCGGTCCCGGACTTCGCGAGGGGCTCAAGGCGCTCGAGGAGGTCAAGGCGGCCACCGGCCTCTCCGTGCTGACCGACGTCCACGAGCCGGGGCACTGCGGCGCCGCCGCCGAAGTGTGCGACGTGCTCCAGATCCCGGCCTTCCTCTGCCGGCAGACCGACCTCGTGGTCGAGGCCGCGGCGACCGGCCGGCCCCTCCTCGTGAAGAAGGGGCAGTTCATGGCCCCCGCCGACATGGCGAGAACGGTCGACAAGGCGCGGGCGACCGGCAACGCGCGGGTCGCCGTCACCGAGCGCGGCAGCTCCTTTGGCTACCACAACCTGGTCGTCGACATGCGGAGCTTCCGGATCCTGGCCGAGCACGGAATCGCCGTCCTCTATGACGTGACCCACTCGCTGCAGCTTCCCGGGGCGCGGGAGCAGGAGAGCGGCGGCGACCGTCGCTTCGCCGAGCCGCTGACCCGGGCCGCCATCGCCGCCGGCGCAGTCGGCCTCTACCTGGAGGTGCACCCCGATCCGGACAGCGCGCGCTGCGACCGGGAGACGCAGTTGCCGCTCCAGCGGGCCGAGAACCTGCTTCTGTCCGCGCTCGAGATCCACCGTTCGCGAAACGCCGAGGGGCCCTGGGTGTGAGCGGCCCGAAGGTGGCCGAACGGGTCGCGACGGCGGCCGGCGGGGAGCGCAGCCTGGAGATCGCCCGCAAGGTGCTGGAGATCGAAGCGGCGGCGATCGAGGGCCTCATCGAGCAGCTCGGCGACGACTTCGCCGAAGCCGTTCGGCGGATGCGCGACTGCCGGGGACGCGTGGTCTGCACCGGCATGGGCAAGAGCGGCCACGTGATGAAGAAGGTGGCGGCGACCCTGTCCTCGACCGGAACCCCCGCCCTCTTCATCCACCCGGCGGAGGCCATCCACGGCGACCTCGGCATGATCGTGCCGGGCGACGTCGTCCTGGCCGCCTCTTCGTCCGGCGGCACGGAAGAACTGCTCAAGATGATCGACGTGCTGCATCGCCGCGGCGTTCCCCTCATCGCGATCACCGGCGCCGTCCGGAGCACGATCGCCGAGCGGGCCGATCTGCACCTCTCGGCCGCGATCGACCAGGAGGCCTGCCCCCTGAACCTGGCCCCCACCGCGTCGACCACCGCCACCCTGGCCCTGGGCGACGCGCTGGCGATGGCCCTGCTCGAGGCCCGCGGCTTCACGCTGGAGGACTTCGCGACGCTTCATCCCGGCGGCGAGCTCGGCCGCCGCCTGATGACCGTGGAGCAGGTCATGCACCGCGGCGACTCCCTGCCGCGAGTGGGGCTCGAAGCCGCCCTGCGCGAGGCGCTGTTCGAGATGACCGAGAAGTCGTTCGGCATCACGGCCGTCATCGACGACGCCGGCGGCCTCTGCGGCGTGATCTCCGACGGCGATCTGCGGCGGTTGCTGAACACCGAGCCGGCCGTGGGCGCTAGCGGCGGCGCCTTCCTGGACCGCTCGGTTGGCCACTACATGACACCCGATCCCAAGAGGATCCCGGCGGACGCCCTGGTCACGGTCGCCCTGGAGGCGATGGAGCGGCACCGCATCACGTCCCTGTTCATCTGTCACGCCGACGGCCGTCTCGAGGGCCTGGTGCACATTCACGACCTCTGGGGCCTGCGCCGGAAGTAGCCCCGCGGAGTTCTTCCATGCTCTCCTCTGTCGTTCTGCGGTTGCGTTAACTGCTCGAGGCGCCCATGTCGTCCATGCTCTCCTCCGTCGTTCTGCGGTTGCGTTTCCTGCTCTTCGATGTCGACGGCGTGCTCACCGACGGCCGGCTCTACTACGTCGGCGACGAGGTGGCCGTGGCGTTCGATACCCGGGACGGCCTGGCCGTCCGTCGCGCCCGCGAGGCCGGCCTCGGGATGGGTCTTCTGAGCGCCCGACGAGACTCTCCCGCCGTCGAGCGCCGCGCCGCCCACCTGGGCTTCGACGAGGTCCTCCTGGGCTGCCGCGACAAGGCTGCGGCGTTCGCCGACCTGCTGGAGCGCCGCGGGCTCGAAGCGTCCGAGGTCGCCTACGTCGGCGACGACCTGGTCGACCTGCCGGTGCTCCGCGCCGCGGGCCTGTCCGCGGCCCCGGCCGACGCCGTGCAGGAAGTCCGCGACAACGTCGACCTCGTGCTCGACGCCCGCGGCGGCCGCGGCGCCGCCCGCGAGCTCGTCGACCGCATCATCGAAGCCCTCGGCCCCGTCTCCTAGCTCGTTGCGTCGTCGGCGTGGCGGCGGCGGTGGACGCACCCGCCCGTCTTGGGGCAGGAGGGGTCGGCGCCCAGGTGACGCGCGCGCTTGAGAGGAGATGGGGAGGGTTGCGCTTGCTCCGCTTCACTCGCTTCGGTTGGGCGTCGGTAGATGCAACGTCGCCGGCAGTCGCTCGTTCAGAGGCACCTGGGCGCCGACCCCTCCTGCCCCGACTGGGCTGGTCGTCGTTGCCCGACGGGGGCCTTGGGCGTCGTTTGGGTGCGGGGTGTCGGTGCGCCGGCCTTCCGGCCGGCATCAGGCGCAGCTACGAAGCGGCATGCGCGAGTCGGTCTTCGTACTCCTCCTCGATCCGCATGCGGCACGCATTGGCGTATCATGCCAGGCCATGTTCGGCCCGATCGGCATGCAGGAGATGTTGTTGATCATGGCGGCGGCCCTGCTCATCTTCGGTCCCAGGAAGCTGCCCGAGCTCGGCCGCACGCTGGGCCGCGGCATGGCGGAGTTCCGGCGCGCAACGAGCGACCTGAAGCGGTCGATCGACGTCGAACTCGACGAGGAGAAGCGGCCCGCGCCGGCGCGCCGGATCGAAACTCCCAGGAGAAGCGCGAGCGTGTCGGACCCGGGCAGTTCGAAGAAACCGCGCGAATCGGGCGCCGGGGCCCCGAGTGACCCCGCAGTCTGACGACGACGCTCCGGTCCAGACGCCTGAAGCGCCGGAACCGGAGCGGTTGCCCGAGACGAGGCTGGGCAAGCGGAGAGCCGAGGAGGAGGAAGAAGAACTCCCGCGGATGACGCTGCTCGAGCACCTCGACGAGCTGCGCCGCCGCATCCTGCGCACGCTGATCGTCGTCGTGGTCGCGTTCTTCGGCTGCTTCGCGTTCGCCGAGCGGATCTACAACCTGCTCGCAAAACCGATCGAGCCCCACGTCGACCAGCTCGTCTTCGACGGCGTCGCGGACCCCTTCATCGTGCAGGTGAAGGTAGCGCTGCTGGCCGCCGTCTTCGTCACCTCGCCCTATCTCGTCGCCCAGCTTTGGGGTTTCGTCGCGCCCGGCCTCTACCGCCGCGAGAAGCGCTACGCGATCCCCTTCATCTTCTTCGGTTCTCTCTTCTTCATCGGCGGCGGCGCCTTCGGCTACTTCGTCGCCCTGCCCTTCGCGACCGAGTTCCTGGTCAACATGGGCCTCAACGCCAACTGGGACGCCGACATCCGGATCGAGCGTTACTTCAGCTTCGCGGTCAACGTGCTGCTCGGTCTGGCGGTCATGTTCCAGCTTCCCATCGTCATCTTCATGCTGTCGCAGCTCGGCGTGGTCACGCCACGGTTCCTGATGCGGCACTTCCGCTGGGCGGTGCTCATCATCATCGTCGTCTCCGCGGTGATCACGCCGACGCCGGACGCGGTGAACATGACGATCGTGGCGGGCCCCACGGTGCTGCTCTACCTCGTCGGCGTCGGCGCCTCGGCGCTGGTCCAGCGGCGCCGCAAGCGGATCGAGGAGGAGGAAGGAGACTGACTCGCGCACACCGCTTCGCGGCAGCGCCGCTCTCCCCATCTCCTCTCAAGCGCGCGCGTCACCTGGGCGCCGACCCCTCCTGCCCCAAGACGGGCGGCCGCGTCCACCGCCGCCACGCTGCCACGCTGCCACGCCGCCACGCCGCCGCCGCTCCAGCGACGCCCCGCCCGCTCGCTGGTACACTCCCGGCTTCTCGTGAAGCAACCCTGGCGCAATCTGGCACTCCTTCTCTTCGCCGCGGCCGTGGTCGTCGGCGGGCTCGCGGGCCACAACCTGCTGGCGATCGACGCGGAACAGGTGGCCCAGGTCCGCCTCTACACGGATCTGATCGAGGCGGCCCACGCGAACTACGCCGTCGACGATGTCACATATCGGGACCTCGTCTACGCCTCGATCGGGGGCATGCTGCGCAACCTCGATCCGCACACGAGCTTTCTGCCGCCCGTGGCCTACGACTCGATGCGGGAGCGCCAGCAGAGTTCCTTCTACGGCTTGGGCATCTACGTTGGAACGCGCAACAACCGCCTGACCGTGATCTCGCCGATCGAGGGCACGCCGGGCTACGAGAAGGGCATCCGGGCCGGCGACATCATCCACCTGATCAACGGCGAGCCGACGGAGGAGATGAACCCGAACGAGGCGATCCGGAAGCTCAAGGGACCGAAGGGAACGGACGTCACGGTGACGCTGCTTCGTCCCGGCCTGGACGAACCGCTGGAGGTCACGGTGACGCGGGCCGAGATCCCGCAGGAGACCGTGCGCCACGTCCACATGCTGACGCCGGACACCGGCTTCCTCTGGATCACGGACTTCTCCCGGTCGACCGGCGGAGAGGTCGCGCGGGCCCTGGCCGAGCTCAGGGAACAGGGCATGCGGCGGTTGATCCTGGACCTCCGGTACAACGGCGGCGGCCTGCTCGATCAGGCGATCGCGGTCTCCGACCAGTTCGTGCCGCCCGGTACGACGATCGTCCAGACCCGGGGCCGGATCGACAGTTCCCACCAGGCGTACCGTTCCACGGGCCGCCACGAGCCGCTCGGCCTGCCGATCGTCGTGCTCGTGAACGGCAGTTCCGCCTCCGCCTCCGAGATCGTCTCCGGGGCCATCCAGGATCACGACGTGGGCCTGGTCGTCGGGGAGTCGACCTGGGGCAAGGGCCTGGTGCAGACGGTCTACGAGCTGTCCTACGGCGCCGGTCTGGCCCTGACGACGGCCCGGTACTACACGCCGGCGGGGCGGCTGATCCAGCGCGACTACTCCTCGTACTGGGACTACTACACCGGGTACGACGCGAACGGCGACAACGGCGACGAAGACGAGGAAGAGCCTGGACCCGGGGAGCCGGCGCCGTTACTCGATCCGCGGGACGAGGAAGAACGCCCCGTCTTCTACACCGATCTCGGCCGAAAGGTCTACGGCGGCGGCGGCGTGACCCCCGACTACGTCGTCGAACTGGAAGACGATCCGCCTGTCATTACCCGCCTGCGAATCCAGAGCGGATTCCACCGCTTCCCCTTCGAGCAGGGCGTGCCCGAGGGCGTCGACTCCACCGACTGGCGGGTGCCCGACGACTACCTGGAGCGCTTCTGGAACTGGATCGTCGAGGAGGATCTCGTCACCGCCGAGGAACTCGACGAGGCGCTCGAGGATTCCGCCGTCGAGCGCCACGCCCGCATCCGGCTCCGCTACGAGATCTTCAACACCGCGTTCGGCCTGACCGAGGGCTTCAAGGCCGAACGCCAGCTCGACAACCAGCTCGCGCGGGCGCTCGAACTCCTCGACGAAGCGGAGGAGCTGCTGGAGCGCCGCATGCAGCAGGACCGCCGCACCCGCGGCGGCAGCCGCGGCACCGGTTTCGTAGCCCAGTAAGCTCCGGGTTCGTGGGTCAGAAAACCCGCGTACCCAGTGGTTTACCCGCGAAACCGCGCCGCCACGGCCTCCCAGTCAACCACGTTCCAGAAGGCGTTCAGGTAGTCCAGCCGCCGGTTCTGGTAGTTCAGGTAGTAGGCGTGCTCCCAGACGTCGACTCCGAGCAGGGGCGTCAGGCCCTCCATCAGCGGTGAGTCCTGGTTGGGCCGTGCGATCACGGCCAGGCCGTCGTCGCCGCTCACCAGCCAGCCCCAGCCGCTGCCGAACTGACCCATGGCGGCGCTGACGAAGCGCTCCTTCAACTGGTCGAAGCTGCCGAAACGGATGTCGATGGCGGTGGCCAGGTCGCCGCTCGGCGCGCCGCCGCCGTTCGGGCTCATGACGGACCAGAACAGCGAGTGGTTGGCGTGGCCGCCGCCGTGGTTGCGCACGGCGCCCTTGATGGAGTCCGGCACCTCGTCGAAGTTGCTGAGCAGGTTCTCGACGCTCCTCGCCGCGAGGTCGTCGCGGCCTTCGAGCGCCCCGTTCAGGTTGGCCACGTAGGCCGCGTGGTGCTTGTCGTGGTGTATCTCCATCGTCCGCGCGTCGATGTGGGGCTCGAGAGCGTCGAACGGGTAGGCCAGATCGGGAACTTCGTGCATGAGTGAGTACTCCTCAGGGGAAGGTGGTTCTGCCGCCGCGATTGTGCCACGAGTGAGGCTGCCCGGGCGTTCATTGACGACGCTCCCCGCCTGCCCTAAGATCCCGCGGCCTGCGATGTCCGCCGGACGGCCGAAGGGTCGCCGCCGGGGAGGTTAGCTCAGGGGTAGAGCACCTGCTTTACACGCAGGGGGTCGCGGGTTCGAATCCCCCACCTCCCACCACGGAGGTTCCGGAGTACGCGCGATCAGGGAACAGGACGTAGCATCGAGGGATACACGACGAGGACGGACGTACGGGGTCGTAGTTCAGCTGGTTAGAATGCCGGCCTGTCACGCCGGAGGTCGCGGGTTCGAGTCCCGTCGGCCCCGCCATTCCGCTCCCAGCCCTCGAAGCCGCCGGACCGCATGTTGAGGTGACGACGTGAGAGACAAGATCAAGCTCGTATCGAGCGCCGGTACCGGGTACTTCTACACGACGACGAAGAACAAGAAGCTCGGCCAGGAGAAGCTGAAGCTGAAGAAGTACGACCCGAAGATCCGCCGCCACGTCGAGTTCGTCGAAGAGAAGATGCGTTAAGCCCCACGGGGTGCGCGGGGAGTGCTACGCTCCACCGCCCTCGCCAAACCCTGAGTAGGCCCCGGGCGCCTCCGCTCCACTTGAATGGAGCGGAAGATGACCCCACAGACTTACCACCAGCAGAGCGGGGAGCCGCGCGACTTCCCTGTGCTCTGGCGCCAGTGCGTCGCCCGGGATGCGGATTGGGCATCCCTCGTTCGGCATGTCGACCCGATGTTGCGGAGCACCCTCTCCGGCCTCGGACGGAGCTACGGCGTGTACCTGAACCGGGATCTCCTCGACGAAGTGATCCAGGAGACCTACGTACGCCTGCTTCAGAACGATCGCCGCGTGTTGCGTGGCTGCCGCGGACGATCCGAAACGACCATCCGGTCCTACCTGCGCCGGGTCGCCCGGAGCACCCTGATCGACTGGTTGCGCGCCCGCCGGGCGCTCAAGCGCGGTCCGGCGATCGAACTCAGCATCGATGCCCTCGATGCGCTCGCCGAGAACGTCGACGGCTTCGACCTTCCGAGCCGGGCCTCCAGTCCTCTCGACCTCATCTACGCGCAGGAGCTTCGCCGCCGGTTCCGTCGCGAGTGCCGGTGTGTCGCCAGACCCGGCGACACTGCCCGGCGCGACATCTGGCTCACGGAGCGCATGGTGGTCGACGGGTGGAATTCCCGCGAGGCGGCGCGCGTGGTCCAACTGGCGCCGGCCACCGTGGCGACGGTGCTCAGCCGAATGCGCCGGGAGCTCCGTCGCAGGGGCCTTCTCATGCCGGCACGGCTCGCTTCGGGCGCCTGAAGCCCCACTTCGGGCTCAAGTTATGCCATAATGGCTAACTCTCTTCATTCCCTGGAGATACCTGATCGTGGACCAGAAGACAGAACATCGACCCGTACGCATGGGCGATCGGCCTGTACGCCTGGGCGGCTCGCTGAGCGGCCTCGAGCCTCGCGACCGGCGCTCCCGTCACATGACGAAGGTCTTCAAGGCGCTGTCCGACTCGACCCGGCAGAACATACTCCGGCTCCTGGAAGACGAGCAGCGATGCGTCGGCGACATCGTGGGCGAGTTCGACCTCTCCCAGCCGACCATCTCGCGCCACCTGTCCGTGCTCAAGGAAGCCGACCTGGTGATCGACCAGAGGCGCGGCCAGAACGTGATCTACCGGTTGAACGACGAGGCGTTGTCCGAGTCGATGCGCAGCTTCTTCGGTCAGTTCCGGAGCTGTCAGGACTCGCTGCGCAAGCCCGGCCCCTGACTAACTGTCGGTGCGCGGGTCCTCTGACCCGCTGCCGCCGCAGGCGGCCGGAAGACGCGCCGGCCGCCAGGCCGGCTCCTTTTCGCGTTAGGGTTCCGCGTCCACCCGGCGGTGTAGCTCAGCCGGTTAGAGCAAGCGGCTCATATCCGCTGTGTCGGGG
>VXSP01000032.1:85108-103203 GCA_009837885.1 Holophagales bacterium
CCGGCGGTGTAGCTCAGCCGGTTAGAGCAAGCGGCTCATATCCGCTGTGTCGGGGGTTCGAGTCCCTCCACCGCCACCACTTCTCGCTTCCGCGGTCCGCCGGGGCGCGACGATGACCGTTCAACCGGTCGACGCCGCCGTAGCCGCGTTCTTCGCCCGCCGCCCGGAACTCGCCCGAACGGTCCGCGACGCTCCAGTGGCCGTCGCCTTCTCGGGCGGCCCCGACTCGACGGCGCTGCTGCGCGCCATGCAACTCGGCGCGCCCCGGTTCGGCTGGAAGCCCGTGGCCGTCCACGTCGACCACCGGCTGGACGACGGCTCCGTCCGGCGGGCCCGGGCGGCCGGCCGCATCGCCGGCCGCCTCGGGGTTCCCTTCGAGGTCCACGTCGCGCGCTCCCTGCCGCCGGGCCGAAGCCTGGAGGAGTGGGCCCGCGCCGAGCGCTACCGGCTGCTCGCCGGCGCCGCCCGCTCGCTTCAGGCAGCCGCGATCCTGACCGCTCACCATCGTCTCGACCAGGCCGAGACGGTGCTTCTCCGCATCCTCTTCGGCAGCGGCACCGCCGGCCTCGGGGCGATGCGGCCGGTCTCGAACCGGCTCGGGCTGCCGCTGCTCCGGCCCCTGCTGGAGCTCGAACCCGGCTGTCTGCGGGACTACGCGGCCCTGAACGGCGTCGAGCCCGTCGACGATCCGACCAACCGCGACTCCGGTCCGCGGCGCAACTTCGTCCGCCGCCGTCTGTTCCCGGTCCTCGCGGCGGAGACCCCCGACCTCGGCGACCGCCTCGTCCGTCTGGCCCGGGCCGCCCGCGGGGCCGAGCCCACCGTGCGCCGGCTGCTCGACGAAGCCCTGGCGCCGCGTTCCGGCGACCAGTCCTGCGAGGTCGAGGTCGACGCGCTCATGCGGCTGCCGGCGTCGCTGTGGCCGGCGGCGCTGGCCCGTTTGCACCGCCTGGCGGGCGCGGCCTATCCGCCGACGCGGAACGCCCGGCGGGAGCTGGTACGGCAGCTCGATCGACGCAGGTCGAGGGGACGGTCGGTCGGCTGCGACTGCGGCGGCGGCTGGCGCTGGGAGCAGAGTCGCGACCGGCTCCGGGTGCTGCGTCCACCTCCCCCGGAGAATCAAGGGATTGGATCCCTTGAAGTCAGGGGGCGGGAATGACAACCTTCCGGGCAACCGTTCGTATATGAGGCCCGGCTCAGAAAAATGAACGCAACGCTCAAGAACCTCCTCCTGTGGGCCGCCATCTTCGTGATGGTGATCCTCATCTTCAACCTGTTCAACCAGGGTGCGGCGCGGCGCGGCGCGATCGTCTACAGCGACTTCTTCGACGATGTCGGGAAGGGCCGCGTGGAAGAGGTCAAGATCGACACGGACGGCAGGGTCACCGGCACCTACAAGACCCGGCCGCGCGACGGCGTCGGCGACGGCAGCTTCACCACCCAGGTGCTGCCGGAGGATTCCGCGGTGCTCATGGCCCTGCTCCGCGAGCAGGGGGTGCGCATCGAGGTCGAGGAAGTCAAGCAGAACACCTTGACGATGGTCCTGATGACCTGGGGTCCGCTGCTGCTGATCGTCGGGCTCTGGATCTTCTTCATGCGCCAGATGCAGAGCGGCGGCAACCGCGCCCTCTCCTTCGGCAAGAGCAAGGCCAAGCTGCTGAACGCGAGCGGCAAGAAGGTCACGTTCAAGGACGTGGCCGGGGTCGAGGAGGCGAAGGAGGAACTGTCCGAGATCGTCGAGTTCCTGAAGGAGCCGCAGAAGTTCCAGAAGCTCGGCGGCCGGATTCCCAAGGGCGTGCTGCTGATGGGCCCCCCGGGCACCGGCAAGACGTTGCTGGCGCGGGCGATCGCGGGCGAAGCGAGCGTGCCGTTCTTCTCGATCTCCGGTTCGGACTTCGTCGAGATGTTCGTCGGCGTCGGCGCCAGCCGGGTGCGCGACCTGTTCGAGCAGGGCAAGAAGAACGCCCCCTGCATCATCTTCATCGACGAGATCGACGCCGTCGGCCGCCACCGCGGCGCCGGCCTCGGCGGCGGTCACGACGAGCGCGAGCAGACCCTGAACCAGTTGCTGGTCGAGATGGACGGCTTCGAGACGAACGAGGGCGTCATCCTGATCGCGGCCACCAACCGGCCGGACGTGCTCGACCCGGCGCTGCTGCGGCCCGGCCGTTTCGACCGCCGCGTCGTCGTCGACCGGCCGGACATCGCCGGCCGCCTGGGCATCCTCCAGGTCCACAGCCGCAACATCCCGCTCGACCCCGACGTCGATCTCCAGGTGCTGGCGCGCGGCACGCCCGGCTTCTCCGGCGCCGACCTCGCCAACCTCGTCAACGAGGCGGCCCTGATCGCGGCGCGGCGCAACCACAAGAAGGTCGACATGGCCTCCTTCGAGTTCGCCAAGGACAAGGTGATCATGGGCGCCGAGCGCAAGACCATGATGCTCACCGAGCAGGAGAAGGAGGTCACCGCCTACCACGAGGCCGGCCACGCCCTGGTCGCCGCCTTCATGCCCGAGGCCGATCCCCTGCACAAGATCACGATCATCCCCCGCGGCCGCGCCCTCGGGCTGACGATGCAGCTCCCGACCGAGGACAAGCACACCTACCGCCGCAAGTACGTCGACGCCCAGATCGCGATCCTCATGGGCGGGCGGGTCGCCGAGGAACTGTCGCAGGACGACATCACCACCGGCGCCGGCAACGACATCGAGCGCGCCACGGACATGGCCCGGCAGATGGTCTGCGAGTGGGGCATGTCGGACCTGGGCCCGCTCAACTTCGGCGAGAAGAGCGAGCCGGTGTTCCTGGGCCGCGACTTCAGCCAGCGCTCCGACTACTCGGACAGCACCGCCCAGTCGATCGACACCGAGATCCAGGCCATCGTCCAGCGCGGCTACGACAAGGCCCGCGACATCCTCTCCGAGCACCGCGAGTTGCTGGAGTCGCTGGCCAGGGAACTGCTCGAGTTCGAATCGATCGAGGGCGACCGGGTCTACCAGTTGATCCTCGAGGCCACGGGCCAGGATCTGACGCCGGCGCGGCCGACGACCCCGATCCCCGACCTGGAGCCGCCGGACGAAGGTCAGGAGGCCCCCGCCGCGGATGAAACGCCGGCGCCCGACGTGGCCGGCACGCCCGAACCCGCAACGATCGCGGAGCGGCAGGAACCCGACCCGGTTCCCCTGCCGATGCCCAAGCCGGAGCGTTAGCGACGGCGGACCTGGCGCAACCGCTCGGACTTCTCGGTTGGAGGGACCTGGTCGACCTCCTGGTGGTCGGCCTCGTCGTCTACAACCTCCTGCTCCTGATCCGCGGCACCGGGGGCGTTCGCATCCTGGCCGGCATCCTGGTCCTGGCCGGGGCGGCGTGGATCGCGGCGCTGCTTCGCCTGGACACGCTGCAGGCTTCGCTGAACTACCTGTTGCCGGCGCTGCCGATCGCCATCGTCGTCCTGTTCCAGAACCCGATCCGGAGAGCGCTCGCCCGTGTCGGCCGCAATCCGTTGCTGCGCCTGACGACGGACCAGACGGACGAGTCCGGGATCGAGGAGATCGTCATCGCGGCGCAGGCCCTGTCGGTCCGGAAGCTGGGCGCGCTGATCGTGGTCGAGCGGATCGACGGTCTGCGGGACTACGCCGAGAACGGCATCGTCCTCGACGCGGCGGTTTCTCACGACCTGCTGCTGACGGTCTTCTCCCGCGACACGCCGCTCCACGATGGCGCCGTGATCGTTCAGAAGGACCGCATCGCCGCCGCGGCCTGCTTTCTGCCGCTGACCACCAGCGCGGGCGTTTCCATCGAGCACGGCACCCGGCACCGCGCCGCGATCGGCATCACCGAGGAGACGGACGCGGTGGTGATCGTCGTCTCGGAGGAGACCGGTAAGATCTCGATCGCGCACGAGGGTCGCCTCAGCGGCGACCTCACCCTGCGCGAGTTGCGCAACCAGCTCTTCGAACTGTTGCTGGCGCCCGGCACGACAAGGCCTTCGGGATGAGCGAGAACGGCAATCGCTGGACGTTCCGCGCCCTCGCGGTCGTGATCGCGATCGGCATCTGGCTGCCCGCGTCGTTCTGCCCGCGCCTGCGCGAGATCACGACGCCGCCGATCGAGGCGAACGTGGCGGGGCGCCTCACGATCCCCGATCACGAGGGTCTGACGGTGCTGAGCTTCGAGCCCGAAGGGGTTCAGGTCCGCATTCGCGGGAACGACGAGCTGATCGATTCCCTGGAACTCGATCAGGTCCGCGTCCAGGTTCCGTTGCCCGACGACGTGTTCGCCGCCGGTCCCTACAGCGGCCCGCGGGAAGTCGAGGTCGTGCTGGCCGCCGAAGACGTCGTGCTGCCCGACGACCAGGTCCAGGTCGTGGCCGTGACGCCGGATCGCCTCGTCCTGAACGTCGACGAGGAGATCTCGGTCGCGGTGCCGGTGCAGGTGGCCTGGATCGGCGAACCGATCGGCGGCATCAGCGTCGACGACGAGAACGTCCGGATCGAGCCGGAGGAGGTCACCGTGCAGGGCGCCCGCTCCGAGATCAACAAGCTGGAGTTCGCGCTGGCCGGGCCCATCGACCTCACGGGACGCGGGCTCGACTTCACGGCCAGGCAGGTGCGGGTGCGGTTCGCCAGCGAACACGTCCGGGTCGAGTTCCCGACCATCGTCGACGTGTTCGTGCCGATGATTTCCAGGCAGCCCCAAGCTTCCGGCGCGGGCAATTGACGCCGCGCCTGTTCGGCACGGACGGCATGCGCGCCGTCTTCGGCACGCCGCCGCTCGACCGGCCCACCGTCCAGGCCGTCGGCTACTGCTTCGCCCGCCTGTGCGGCGACGGGGTGTTGATCCTCGGCGGCGACACCCGCGCCAGCCGCGCCGAGATCACCGGCTGGCTCGCCGCGGCCATCCGCGCCGCGGGCTGCGAAGTGCGCTCGGCCGGCGTCGTGCCCACCCCGGCGGTCGCGTACCTCGTCACCGAGCTGGGCGCCGCCGGAGGCATCGTCGTCTCGGCCAGTCACAACCCGTACACCGACAACGGCGTCAAGCTGATCGGAGCGGACGGCTTCAAGGTCGATCCATCCGTCGAGCAGGCGATCGAAGACCGGATCGCAGACTGGGTGCGCGGGTCTGCCGGCGACCAACTCCACGACGAACCCGAACTCGCCGACCGCTACCTCGACCACCTCGCCGCCTCGCTGCCGCCGAACCGCCCCCTCGCCGGCCTGCGGATCGCCGTCGACGCCGCGAACGGCGCCGCCGCCCCGTACGCCGAGCGACTCTTCGCCGGCCTGGGCGCCGACTGCGCCGTCACCTGCGACCGGCCGGACGGCCGGAACATCAACCTCGACTGCGGCTCCACCTGCACCGGGCGCATCGCGGCCTTCACCCGCGCCACCGGCAGCGACCTCGGCGTCGCTGTCGACGGCGACGCCGACCGCGCCCTGCTCTGCGACCACCGCGGACGCATCTGCGACGGCGACATCCTGCTCTACGTCCGGGCCACGCACCTCGCGGCCCGCGACGAACTCCCCGGCCGCCGCATCGTCGCCACGACGATGTCGAACATGGGCCTGGAGAAGGCGCTCGAAGCCGGGAACGTCGACGTCGTTCGCTGCGGCGTCGGCGACCGCGAGGTCGTCGAGGTCATGCGGCGCGAAGGCATCCGTCTCGGCGGCGAACAGTCCGGCCACCTGGTCGATCTCGAACTCGGCACGACCGGCGACGGCCTGCTCACCGCCGCCGCGGTCGCGGCAATCGTCGCCGCGTCCGGCCGCCCGCTCGCCGACCTGGCCGCCGGTTTCCGCCGCTTCCCGCAGACCCTGCGCAACGTCAGGGTGCGCGAGAAGCAGCCGCTCGAGAGCGTCCCCGGCCTCAGCGAAGCCGTCGCGTCCGTCGAGCGCGAACTCGGAACCTCAGGCCGCGTCCTGCTCCGCTACAGCGGCACCGAAGCCCTCGCGCGAGTGATGATCGAAGGCCCCGACCAGGCCCGCATCGAAGAACTCTGCGGCAGCATCACCAGCGTCCTCGAAGCCGAACTCGGCACGTAACCTGCCGGTGGTGTCGGTCGTGTCGGTGCGCCGGCCTTCTGGCCGGCATAAGCGCGATGCCGCGGAGCGGCGAGCCCGAGTCGCCTAACCCGCGCGCATCGCCTCCAGCATCTCGGCCACCGCCGCCGGCATCCCGATCAACACCGCCCGCGACACGATCGAGTGCCCGATGTTCAACTCGCTGATTCCTGCGAGCGCCGCGACCCGGCCGACGTTGGCGACGGTCAGGCCGTGCCCCGCATAGGCCTCTCGGCCGGCGGCCAGCCCGCGCTCGGCAGCCGCTTCGATCTTCGCGAACTCGGCGTCCGCGTTGGCGCCCGAGGCGCGCGTGTAGGCGTCGGTGTTCAGCTCGAAGCCGGTGACGTCGTCCTGGTCGTCGAGCGCGGCGAGCTGTTCCAGATCAGGGTCGACGAAGACGGCTACGCGTATGCTGGCTTTGACCAGGCGGCTTGCGGCGCGGCGCACCTGCTCACCGCGTCCGATGAGATCGAGCCCGCCCTCCGTCGTCACCTCGTCCGGTCGCTCCGGCACGAGCGTCACCTGATGGGGCCGGATCCGCTCCGCGAACTGGAGCATCGGCTCCTCGGCCGCGATCTCCAGGTTGAGCCGGCCCTCGACCGCCTCGCGGAGGTCAGCGACATCCTGATCCTGGATGTGGCGGCGGTCCTGGCGCAGATGCACGGTGATGCCGAATGCGCCGGCCTCCTCGGCGAGCCGGGCGGCTTCGAGAGGGCTCGGGTAACCGGCAAGTCGCGCCTGCCGCAGCGTGGCGACGTGGTCGACGTTGACGGAGAGGTGGGTCACGGTCTCATCCCCCCGCCAACCCCCGCTCCCGATAGTCCTTCAGCTTCCGCTGCAGCGTCCGCACGCCGATCCCCAGCAGCCGCGCTGCCTCGGCCCGCTTGCCGCCGGTGCGGTCCAGCGTCTGCAGGATCGCGTGACGCTCGATCTCGGCCATCGTCCGCGGTTCGCCGAAGGCGGTCTGGACGGCGGCTTCGGCCGGCGCCTCGGCCGCCTGGCGAATCTCCTCGGGAAGATCGCCGACCTCGATCCGGCCGCCGCCGTGGAAGACCGCGACCGTCTCGAGCACGTTGCGCAGTTCGCGCACGTTCCCCTGCCAGCGGTTCCGGGCGAGGCAGGAAAGGGCTCTGCCCGATAGCTGCATCTCCGGCTTGCCCTCGCGGGCCGCGAACTCTCTCAGGAAGTGGTCGGCGAGCAGCGGCAGGTCGTCGATGCGATCCCGCAGCGGCGGAATGCGCAGCGTCACCACCTTGAGCCGGTAGTAGAGATCCTCCCGGAAGACGCCCTGATCGACCGCCTCCTCCAGGTTGCGGTTCGTCGCAGCGAGCAACCGGAAGTCGACATCGAGCATCCTGCTGCCGCCGACCCGCATGATCTGGCGCTCTTCGAGCACCCGCAGCAGCTTGACCTGGAGTTCCGGGATCAGCTCGCTGATCTCGTCCAGGAACAGGGTCCCGCGGGCGGCCAGCTCGAACTTGCCGATCTTGCGCCCGACGGCGCCGGTGAAGGACCCCTTCTCGTGGCCGAACAGCTCGCTCTCCAGAATCTCGTTCGGAATCGCGCCGCAGTTGAGCGCCAGGAACCTCTCCTGGCGCCGGGAGCTCGCCTGGTGCAGGGCCTTCGCCACCAGCTCCTTGCCGGTGCCGCTCTCGCCCAGGATCAGCACCGAGGCCCGGCTCGGCGCGACCTGGTGCATCCGCTGGAACAGGTGCTCCATCGCCGAGGACTGGCCCACGATGGCGTCGAAGCCGAAACGCTCGTCGAGCATCTCGCGCAGGTTCGTCACCTCGTCCCGCAACTGCCAGTTCTCGATCAGCTTGAGAACGCGGCTCCGCAGCTCGTAGAGGTCGACCGGCTTGGTCAGGTAGTCGTCGGCGCCGACCCGCATCGCCTCGACCGCCGACTCGATCGTGCCGAAGCCGGTCACCAGGATCACCGCCAGGTCGAGTTCCTGGGCCCGCACCCGGTTCAGGAACGCCAGGCCGTCCATGCCCGGCATGCGGAGATCGCAGACCGCCAGCCGCACCTTCGACTCCCGTTCGACGAAGGCGAGCGCCGGCTCCGCGTCGTCGAACACGCGCACACGGAGTCCGGCTCGCTCCAGGGCGATCGCCATGGACTGGCGGGAACCGGCCTCGTCGTCGATGACGATGACCCAGGGGGCTGCGGCCATGGCGGGCATCCTAGCCGGGCCGAGAACGCCAAGGCCGTAACAGGTCCGCCGCAGTCGGTTGCGTGGACGCTCTGGCTCTGGCTCCGACTCGGATACGGTTCGTATCTATGGAGGCTTCGACGATTCGGTCATCGGAGGGACCTCGGCTCGACAAGCTGCTGGGGCGTGAACTCCTTGCCAGACTGTTGCAGGTCTCAACCGTGAACCTGCGACGCTACTTGGCGGGCGAAAGGGCGGTACCTGACCCCGTTGCCGCGCGCTTGCACTTTCTGGCCCTGGTCGCGGGCGATCTTGCGGGGGCCTACAACGACGTCGGCGTACGGCGCTGGTTCGATCGACCGCGCACGCTGCTGGACGGCCGGAGCCCGGCGGAGCTGCTGGAAGCCGCATGGCGCCCGGAAGATCCGGGTCCGCGGCGGGTCCGCGATCTGGCCAGCGCCCTGGTCTGGTCGCCTGCCATGTGATCGCCTGAGGGCGCAGCCTACGGCCGGCCGGTTGGTAGCCGGGGCTGGCCGAAAGCCGCTGGTCTCGCGTCCCCGCTACAGCTAGCTGAGCGATGGCGTGTTCTCGTTGACAGTGAGAATACGGGGCGGCTCGTCATCGTCCCAGGGATACAGGTCCGTGTCGAATCGTCGGAGCCACTTCAATTCAGAGCAACGAATGGCGATTGCCAGTTGGTGCCACCGCTCCCGTAGGACTCGAGCGTAGCTGGTGGTCAGGCGTAGTCGCTGGTTCTCGTCCCTGTAGCCACTCAGCACGGGCACCAGTTGAATTCCGGTGTCGCTGCCGTCATCGGCTGTGCTGCTCCTGAGAATCAGCCCCAAGTAGGTCTTGCCAGTGGGGAAGGCTACTTCGATGAGGCTGCCTTCCTCGAAGGCGTCAAAGATCAGAACGTCAACCAGATCTCCCTTCTTGTCGGCTAGGCGCTGGCGAGCCTTCAGCGGTCCATAGAAGCGGTTCACGACGACGGAAGCCACCGCCGCGAGCGCCAGGCTGCCAACGGCCGCTTTGCTGATGCCCCGCTCGGACCACGCCGGAAGACCGTCGATCCAGCTGTACAGGTACGGACACCACTGCGCGGTAGCGGCTGCCATCGCGTAGAGAAGCAGTCCGGTCAACGTCGATCTGAAAACGACGTGATAGCCGGACTCGCGCCGGAGACCGAACTTCCACGCGTTCGTCAGACGCAGGAACAAGTAGCCGGCAAGAGCCGGAACAAAGAACTCTAGGGCCGGCAACTACTCGCGCTTCTCGGCGACGTTGACCCGCTCGAGGGCCTTGTTGACGTCCGAGATCGTCTTCTGAACTCGCTGGCTGGTGATGAAGGCTTCGGGGTCCTTCACGTAGATCGTGCCCGATCCGGTTACTCTCAGTTCGTCGCCGTTAGCCCGTTCCTCCTGGTCCCCGTTGCCGCTCTTCTTCTCCAGCGGTTCAGACACGCTGCCTCGTGTTGTGCGTCACTGGATGGACCTCCTTCTACTCTTCGGGTGGTTGCGTGGCGGGGCATGCCGCACCGTACCACGACCAAACCGCTTTTCTCTGAGCTAGCGGTTGCTGGACAGTAGATTCTCCAACCCCGCCTCGGTCAGCACCTCGACGCCCAACTGCTCCGCCTTGCGGAGCTTCGAGCCCGCCTTCTCGCCGGCGACCAGGTAGGTCGTCCGGCTGCTGACCGAGCCGGTGACCTTGCCGCCGAGCGCCTTGATCCGGGCGCCGGCCTCGTTGCGGGTCATGCCTTCGAGCGTGCCGGTCAGGACGAAAACCTGGCCTTCCAGTGGCTGGTCGACGTTTTCGTCCGCCGCCGCGTCCTCCTCCTCGAACTCGAGACCCGCTTCCTTCAGGCGGCGGAGCAGGACCTGGTTCCGTTCGGAGTCGAAGAAGGCCCGGACCGATTCCGCGATCCGCGCGCCGATCTCGTCGACCTCCTCGAGCTCCTCGGCCGACGCGGCGGCCAGGCCGTCGACGGTCCGGAAGCGACGGGCGAGGAGCGACGCCGTGCTGTCGCCGACGAAGCGGATGCCGAGCGCGTAGATCAGGCGGCTGAGTGAGCGCTGCTTCGATTCCGGCAGGCTGGCGACGGTCCGCGCCGCCGCCTTCTCGCCCAGCCGGGCGTCGTTCGTCTTCTTGAGATCGGCAAGTTGCTCGACCGTCAGGCCGTACAGGTCCGCGGGGTCGCGCACCAGGCCGCCGCCGACGAGTTCGCCGACGAGCCAGTCGCCCATCCCCTCGATGTCCATCGCGTTGCGGGAGGCGAAGTGGCGGATCGCCTCGCGCACGACCGCCGGACAGGCGGCGTTGACGCAGCGAAGCAGCGCCTCCTCCTCCGGCTGGTACAGCTTCTCGCCGCAGACCGGGCACTCCGTGGGCGGCGCGAACGGCTTCGATTCCGGGCCCCGCCGGTCCTCGAACACCGACACCACCTTGGGGATGATGTCGCCGCCCTTCTCGATCACGACCGCGTCGCCGACGCGGACGTCCTTGCGCGCCAGGTCCTCGTAGTTGTGGAGCGTCGCGCGCTTCACCGTCGTGCCGGCGACCAGCACCGGTTCGAGTTCGGCGACCGGCGTCACCGCGCCGGTGCGGCCGACCTGGGCGTTGATCGCCCGGACCACCGTCTCGGCCTGCTCGGCTTCGAACTTGAACGCCACCGCCCAGCGCGGTGCCTTGGCGGTGGCGCCGAGGCGGTCCCTCAGCTCCGGGTCGTCGACCTTGACGACCACTCCGTCGATCTCGAAGTCGAGTTCCCCGCGCTTCTCCTGCCAGTCGTCGCAGTAGGCGACGACCTCGTCGAGGCCCTTGCAGCGGCGCCATGAATCGTTGACCGGCAGACCGAGACCGGCCAGGGCGGCGAGGCTCTCGCCGTGCGACGGGCGCTCTTCGGCGTCGTCGCCGGCGGGTTGAACCCACTCGTAGCAGGCCAGGTCCAGCCGCCTCCGCGCGACGTCCCGGCTGTCGAGCAGCCGCACCGTGCCGGCGGTCGTGTTGCGGGGGTTCGCGTACAGCTCCTGGCCGGCCGCTGCGCGCTCTTCATTGAGGGCGACGAACGTGCTCCGGCGCATGTAGGTTTCGGCCCGCACCAGCAGCCGGGCGGGCGCGGCCGCCGGCAACCTCAGCGGCAGCGTCCGGATCGTGCGCGCGTTCTCGGTCACCAGGTCGCCGACCCGGCCGTTGCCGCGGGTCGCGGCCTGGGTCAGGACGCCATCCTCGTAGAGAAGGGACAGCGAGACGCCGTCGACCTTGAGTTCGCAGATGAACTCGAACCCGGTGTCGGGAAGAAGACGCGTCAGCCGCTCGACCCACTCCTCGAGTTCGTCGTGGTCGTACGTGTTGTCGAGCGAGAGCATCGGCGGCTCGTGCTCGACCTGCTCGAAGCCCTCCGTCGGCTCGCCCCCGACCCGCCGGGTCGGGCTGTCGGCGGTCCGCAGCTCCGGGTGCTTCTCCTCGATCGCCGCCAGTTCCGCCATCAGCCGGTCGAAGTCGCGGTCGCTGATCTCGGGCTTCGCTTCGCCGTAGTACAGGCGCTCGTGCCGCTGGAGTTCCTCCCGCAGCCACGCGGCCCGGTCCTGGGGTGACTCCGCCATCGGCGACATTCTGCCGTAGCTGGGTGCGCGTCGGTGGTGTCGGCGCACCGACACCTACCGCAGCCGCACACCCGGCACAAAGTATGCTGCTCCGCGCATGGAACTTCTCGCGTTCTTCCTGCGATACGCGCGCCGCTACGTGCACTGGGGACTCCTGGCTCTCGTCGGGATCCTCTTCTTCAGCATCGCCACAGCCGCCTTCGTCGGGCTGATCAATCCGATGTTCCAGGAAGTCCTCGGTGCCTCCGAGGAAGAGGTCAGGGCCGAGTTCAGGACGGTCAGCCCGGGGGGTGGACCTGTCGAGGGGGAAGGCGCAGGTCCCCTGGGACGGGTGCGCGGCTCCATCGAGGCGCGCACGGAGCGCCTCCGGGCGGCAGCCGCGGACCTTTACGCTGACGTCAAGGAAGCGGCCGGTGTCGAGGGCCGGGGGGAGGTCTTCTTCTCGCCGATTCTGCTGGTGCTGGTTCTGCTCTTTCGCAGCCTGATGGCCTTCGTTTCGGGCTACTCCTTCCAGCGCGCCGGCCTGGGGCTCACGACCGACATCCGCAACGACCTCTACCGCCACATCATCCACCAGTCCAGCCGCTTCCATCAGAAGCACACATCGGGCGAGCTGTACAGCCGCGTGGTCAGCGACGTCGCCAAGCTCCAGAACGCGGTCGCGGCCCGGCTGTTCGACATCTTCATGTCCGTCGCCCTGCTGCTGCTGTACGCGGCGTATCTGCTGGCGATCCATTTCACGATGGCGATCGTGTCGCTGTTCGCGGTGCCGGTCTTCGGCTATCTGCTGGCCCGCTTCGGCAAGGGGATGCGGAAGGTCACCCATCGCAGCCAGGAGCGGATGGCGGATCTCTCGGGATTCCTGTCCGAGGGCATCCGGGGCAACCGGGTGGTCAAGGCGTTCGGCATGGAGGAGTTTGAGTGCCGCCGCTTCGAGCGGGCGACTCGCGGCCACCTCCTGGCCAACCTGCGCGCACAGTTTCTGTCCACCGTTTCGAGCCCGGTCATCGAGGCGCTGGCGGCGGTCGGAGGCGCGGCGCTCGTCATATCGGCGGGTCTCATGATCCGGGATGGACGACTCACCTTCACGCTCTTCTTTCAGTTCCTGGTCGTTCTCTTCCTGATGTACGACCCGATCAGGAAACTCAACAAGGTGAACCTGGTGCTCCAGGAAGCCGTCGCCTGCGGCAAGCGGGTCCACAGCCTGATGCAGATCAAGAGCGACATCGTCGACCGCCCCACGGCACCCCCGATCTCCGGCCTCCAGCAGGGCATCCGCTTCGACGACGTCTCCTTCGACTACGAGGACACCGGCCACGGCAAGGGGGTCCTCTCCGGCATCCGGCTCGACCTCCATCGCGGCGAGGTCGTGGCCCTCGTGGGTGCCTCGGGCGCCGGCAAGTCGACGCTGGTCAACCTGCTGCCGCGCTTCTTCGACCCGGTCTCGGGCCAGGTCCTGATCGACGACGTCGACATCCGCGCCCTGCCGCTCCAGAACCTGCGCTCGCTGATCGGCATCGTCACCCAGGAGACGGTGCTGTTCAACGACTCGGTGCGGAACAACATCGCCTACGGCCGCGACGACCTGCCGCTCGAGGAGGTGCGGATGGCGGCGGCCGCCGCCTACGCCGACGACTTCATCATGGCGATGCCCGAGGGTTACGACACGGTGATCGGCGAGGGCGGACAGAACCTCTCCGGCGGTCAGCGCCAGCGGCTCGCGATCGCCCGGGCGCTGCTCAAGAACGCTCCCATCCTTATCCTCGACGAAGCGACTTCCCACCTCGACACGGAGTCCGAGGTCGTCGTGCAGCGGGCGATCTACAACCTGATGGAGGGCCGCACCGCCCTGGTCATCGCGCACCGGCTGTCGACCGTCGTGCGCGCCGACCGGATCGTCGTCCTGGACCGCGGCTCGATCGTCGAGGAGGGCACCCACGAACAACTGCTGGAACTGGGCGGCGCCTACAAGCGCCTCTACGACCTGCAGTTCCACGGCTGAGCCCATGAAGGTCCGCGGCGCCGCCCTGGCGCCGGCAGCCGTGGCGTTGCGGTTCCTCTCCCAGGCCGTGACCGCGACCTGGCGCCTCCGGCACCTCGAGGGCCGCGAGCACCTGGAGCGGGCGCTCCAGCCGCCGGCCATGCTCGCCTGCTGGCACGAGCAGACGGCGCTCTCCCTGCTGCTGGTGCGCCGGTTCCTGCTGCCCGCCGGCGGACCGGTGTCCATCCTCGCCAGCCACTCCGCCGACGGTGAGCTGTCGGCGCGGATCGGCAAGGCCTGGGGCATCCGTGTCACCCGCGGCTCGACCTCGCGGGGCGGCCGCGACGCGGCCCTCCACCTCTACGGCGAGCTCCGCAGGCATCGGTCGACCCTGCTCCTCATGCCCGACGGTCCGCGCGGTCCGGCCCGCGAGGCCAAGCCCGGCGGCATCGCACTGGCGGCGACGTCGGGCGCGCCGATCGTCCCCACCGGCATCGCCGCCGCCCGCGGGTTCAGCGTGCGAAGCTGGGACCGCATGAGGATCGGCGCGCCCTTCGCCCGCGTTGCGGTCGCGGTCGGCGAGCCGATGGCGCTCCACCGAAGATCGACGCCCGCGGAGCGCGAGGAGGCGCGGCTCGAGCTCGGCGCCAGGCTGGACGAGTTGACGGCGAGAGCCGGCCAACTGCTCTCCTGAGCGGGAATCCCGCCGTTCCGAAACGGGTTGAAGCCTGTGTTCCTCCCGAACGGAAACACCGCGAAACCCCTGAGGATGCTAGAATCCGCGCGCTTTTCCCTCGCCCGTCCACTCTGGGCGGCGGGCTTTGCCATGTCCAACCATCGTCTCATCGACCTTCTGGCGGCGGTCGCCCTGCTCCTCCTCGCCCCCGCCGCGCAAGCCCTCGTCTACGTCATGCCCACCGACGAGGGCATGGTCGATCGATCCCCCGTCATCGTGTTCGGCGAAGTCATCGCCGCCGAACCGGCGCCCGTGGAAGGCGTCCCCTCGACCGACTTCATGTTCCAGGTCGAGGAAGTGCTGAAGGGATTCGTCCCCGGCGGCACGATCGTCGTTCGCCAGCCCGGGGGGATCGGCACCGGCGGCATGGCTGCGCGGATCATGGGGCTTCCCGATCTCGTCGAGGGAGACCGGATGCTGCTCTTCCTCGACCCGGTCGAGGGCGTCTACCGCACCGCGGAGCTTGCGCTCGGCATGTTCTTCGAGGTGCAGGCAGGAGGCCGGACGCTGCTCATGCGGGAACCGTCGTTGCAGCAGGTGGCGCCGCCGCCCGGCGACACCCAATCGAATGAGCGGATTCGGGCGCGCCTGCCACGCCACGCGGAGCCGTTCCGGCGCTGGATCGCCGACCACGCGGCCGGCCGTGAGCAGCCGGCGGACTACTTCGCGGCGGACCTGGCCGATGGTCCGGTGTTGGTCGCGTCGCCCTACAACCTGACACGCGCCCCGGCTTCCTGCGAGCGCCCCGGAATCCGGCTGCGCTGGCGCAGCTTCGAGCGCGGCGACAGCGTCGACATGGTGGTTCAGGAAAGCGGCCAGCCGGGCGCCCCGGGCGGGGGCCGGTCCTCGGTGCTGGCCGGCATGCGGGCCTGGAACGGGGATCCCAGAAGCCGGGCGCACCTGGTCCAGAGCGGCTTCACGAACGAGGAGTTCACGCTGGCGCCGAACGGCGAGAACTCGATCGGCTTCGAGGATCCGCAAGACCAGATTCTGGGCTCGTTCGTTCCGGACTTCGGCGGCGTCCTCGCCATCACGGCCGCGTACTTCTACTGCGGCGCGTCCGACCCGCCGCACCCGGTACCGCGAGGCGGGCGCGCGGTGGCCTACGAGTTCATCGAGGCCAACATCGTGACTCAGGACGGATACGGCGAGTGGCTGGCCCGCAAGCCGAACCCGCGCCGGGCCCACGACGAGATCATGACCCACGAGCTGGGTCACGTCCTCGGCATCGGCCACTCCTGCGGTGACGAAGCCAGCGGCCCCTGCAACGAGTTGACCGATCAGGCGATCATGCGCGCGACCGCCCACGGCGACGGCCGGGGCGGTGCGCTCAACCGCGACGACCGCAACGCGGTGCGCTTCCTCTATCCCCTGACCGGCCCGGTCGGCCCGGTGGGTCCGGCGGCGCCAACCGACCTGGCCGTCACCGCGATCAGCCAGACGGAACTGGAACTCCGCTGGCAGGACCGCTCCGGCGACGAGACCGGCTTCGAGATCCACGAGCGGATGGTCGACAGCGAGTTCATGCGCATCGCCGTTCTGCCGGCGAACACGACGTCCGTGGTCATCGAGGACATCCCTCCCGCGTCCTTCCGCGCGTACCAGGTCGTCGCCACGAACAACCGCGGCAGTTCGAGCCCCACGCTCGAAGTCGGCGCCACGACGCTCGCCGAAGTCGCGGAGTGTGTCGAGGACGGCGACACGGTGTGCCTGAACCAGGGTCGCTTCCGCGTCGAACTCCAGTGGGAGTCGGCGGACGACGCCGGCCCGGGCGCCGCCGTGCCGCTGACGAACGACACGGGGTACTCGTGGTTCTTCAACGCGGACAACGTCGAAGTGGTGGTCAAGGTCCTCGACGGCTGCTCCTTCAACCAGCGCTACTGGGTGTTCGCCGGCGGACTGACCGACGTCGAGGTCATCATGAAGGTGATTGACTCGGAAACCGGCGTCGCCGCCACCTACTACAACCCGCCGGGCACCGCCTTCCGGCAGGTCCAGGACCAGGACACCTTCGCCGTCTGTCCCCAGGGCGCCAACCTCTACGGCGAGAGCCGGTACCTGCTCGCGGACGAGGAGTTGGAGGCGCTGCGCGGCGGCATGGACCTGGCGGCTGCCTCGACCGAGGCAGGGTTCGGGCGGCCGGCGCCCTTCCAGGTCGGGCTCGCACAGAACGCCGCCGGCAGTTGCGTGCCCGACGAACGGACGCTCTGCCTCGAGAACGGCCGCTACGCGGTCCAGGCAACCTGGGAGAAGCCGGACGGTGAAACGGGCGAAGCCGTCGCCTGGCCGCTGACGGGAGACACGGGCCTCTACTGGTTCTTCGATCCGAGCAACGTCGAGATGGTGCTGAAGGTGCTCGACGGCTGCGCCTTCAACGGCCACCGCTGGGTGTTCGCGGCCGGCCTGACGGACGTCGGCGTGACGATGACCGTCACGGACACCGAGACCGACAGGGTGCAGGTCTACGAGAACCCCGTCGGTACGGGCTTCCTGCCCGTGCAGGACAAAGAGGCCTTCTCCTGCGTGGCGCCCTAGCAGACCTGTCGGTGCGCCGGGTTCCGCGCGGCTTCTGCCCGCAGCGACTCCGTGATCATTTCTTGTCGATTTGCATTTTTCTATAAGTTGAGCGTAATCTACTGGGACCTATAGATTTCCCAGTCAACACCGGGGTGCTCCGCCGGAAAGGGAAGACCATGAGAATGAGCCGCCGTACCACACGAAATCTCATCTGCCTGACGAGCCTGATGGCGTTCGCTTCGACGCCGCTCCTGGCCCAGACGGGAATCGACCTGCTGGACCGGGAGCAGGTGCTGCGAGCCGGCGAGTCGTCCCCCTCGGACAGAGCAACGACCGTTCGGGCAACGCTGGCCGAGACCCCGTCCGGGGTCGTACAGGCTACTCACGTCAGGGACACGCTTCAGTATGACGACGGGATGTTCGAGAACTTCGAGGATGGCCGAGCCTTCCTCGACCCGGCTTCGGGCCCCGGCACGTATGAGTGGGCGCAGCGCTTCGAGGTGCCGGCAAACAGCGCCGTGGTCAGCGCGAGGGTCTGCTTCCTCCGGCCGGATGGCGACCTGAGCAGGTCCGTGGACTTCAAGCTGCGCTTCTACCGCAACGTGGTGGAGAACCGGATCAGCAACCCGGGTAACCGGAGTGGGCTGCTCTACACCATCGAATCGGACATCAGGCGCGCTGGAGATGATCGCTGCATCCTCCTGAGAGGCGCTCTCGTCGGCAAACTGCTCGCGCGCGGTAGCCACTGGGTCGGGATCGAGTGGAACACGGACACGCAAAAGCGCCTCGGCGGCGACCACTACACGACGGAGGACGAGGCGGACGTGGACCGCAACGGCGACGCCGTCCACGTGACGCAGATCAGGTACCGGAGCCTGCCGGTCGCGGAAGGCACGGACTACGAGGGCTGGGTGGATCCCCGCATGGGCAACCGCTCCCAGATCGACAGGGGCCTCAAGGCGATCGGCGTCAGCCTGGTGGTGGAGAGGACGCACGCAACCACCCCCGACCCCCCCCCCGCAACCCCCCCCGTGGAATATAAACAA
>VXSP01000002.1 GCA_009837885.1 Holophagales bacterium
CCGATGCGATCACCGACGTCGCGGCGTTCCGTTGCCGGCCCTAAGGACGGACGGCCTGGTCGCACCGCGCCGCCTCCCTTACAGGGGCTCCCAGGGACTGACGACATCGACGCCCAGCGCGCGGAAGTCGGCCACATCTCTCGTCGCGACCACGAGATCGTGAACGGCCGCCGTTCCGGCGATCAGGGCGTCCGTCGCCGTCGCGGTACGCCCGGACCTGCGAGCTCGTGCCCGCAGTCTCGCCGCATGCGTCGCCTCACGACCCCCGACCGCGATCAGACGGCCCTCGTGCTCGGTCTGAATCGCGGACAGGTACCGGCCCATCTGCCGCCTTCGCCGTCCCGGCTGCATCAGTTCCAGACCAAAGTCCAACTCGTGAATGACGATCGCTGAAAGCCAGAGGTCCAGGCCCGAGTTCATGAACGCAACGACCTGAAGATCGGGTGCGGGCCTGACGACTTCGGAGACGACGTTCGTGTCGAGGAGGAACCCTCTCACTCCCAGTCCTCGCAGTCCCACTCGTCCCCCTGGAAGGGGATCTCGCGTTCCGGCTCGTCCTTCCGATCGGGCAATTCCAACTCGATCCCGCGAGGTGCATGCTCGACCAGCCACTGCCCAAGTGGTTTCCTGGGAGTGGTTCGCCGGTCCCACTCCCGCTTCGGCACCACGATGAACGTGTTGCGCTTGCCGATCTGCTGCGGCCCCTGCTCCTCGGCGAGCCGCAGAATCTCCGACAGCCGCGCCTTCGCCTCGGCTACTGTCCAGGCTCGTTGCGAATCGGTCTGCTCTACGGCCACGGCGCTCTCCCGCTTTGAATGTGGTCCAACATAGACCAGACGAGAAAGCGGAGTCAAGTGCGCACAGCGTGGGTCCGGTCGGTAACGTACAACAATCCAACCGGAGGAGTTCGCCGTGAGACCAGCTATCGCCATCGTGTGCCTTCTTCTCGCTGCCGGCCTCGCCGGCGGAGCCGCGGCACAGTCGCACCCCGGTTCCGCCGACGGCTATCTCACCCCGCCGCGGGAGATCGTCGACATCCTGGACGCGCCGCCGACTCCCGGCGTGCTGGTGAGCCCGAACCGGGACATCATCGTGCTGACGGAGCGACGGAGCATGCCGCCGATCTCCTGGCAGGCGCGGCCGCTGGAGCGTCTGGCGGGCTACCGGATCGACCCGCGCAACAGCGGGCCCTGGCGGGCGCCTGAGACGGCGGCATTGACGATCCGCCCGATCGACGGCGAGCCGGTCGACACCGGCGTCCGCATCGAAGCGCCGCACGGGACGACGCTCGGCTGGCCGCAGTTCTCGCCCGATGGCTCTCACCTCTCCTGGGCCGTCCTCCGCGACACGGGGATCGAACTCTGGGTCGTCGACATCGGGAGCGGCAAGCCGAGAGCGCTTACTTCGGCATCGCTCAATGCGACGTGGGGGAACCCGTGCGAATGGCTGTTCGATTCGAGCGGCGTGCTCTGCCGCTTCCGGGTGCCCGGAAGGGGCGCGCCGCCGTCGCCGCCGCGCCAGCCCGACGGACCGAACATCCAGGAGCACGATGGGCGCCTGTCGCCGGTACGCACCTACCAGGACCTGCTCGCGAACGCCCACGACGAAGCGCTGTTCGAGTACCACTTCACGAGCCGGATCGAGACAGTCGACCTGGCCACCGGGAAGCGGACCCAGATCGGCGAGCCCGGCCTCTTCATGCGTGTCTCCGGCGCTCCGGACAGCCGCCAGGTGCTCGTCGAGCGGCTCGAGCGTCCCTTCTCCTGGCTACATCCGGCGAGCCGCTTCCCGCGTGCAGTTGAAGTGTGGACCCGGGACGGCGGCAAGGTCGCAACCGTGGCGAACCTGCCGCTCGCCGACGCCGTGCCGATCGGCGGCGTTCCCACCGGGCCGCGAGGTCACCGCTGGAATCCCACGGCGCCGGCCACGCTCGTCTGGAGCGAGGCGCAGGACGGCGGCGACCCGAAGGCCGAGGTTCCGCACCGCGACCATCTGTTCGCGGTCGACGCGCCGTTCGACGGCGAACCGCGGGAGCTGACCCGCACGGAGTACCGCTTCACGGGGATCGGCTGGACAGCCGACGGCACCGCCCTGGTCAACGAGTACGACCGCGAGACCCGCTGGTTCCGTACCTCCTTGCTCGATGTCGGCGGCGACGAGCCGCGGACGCTGTTCGACCGCAGCGCCGAGGACCGCTACGGCGATCCGGGCTTCCCATGGCAGCGGCCTGGGGGCGGCACCGCCAGCTCCGTGGTCTTGCAGGACGGAGACAACATCTACCTCGTGGGCCGCGGCGCCTCGCCCGAAGGCGACCTGCCCTTCGTCGACCGTCTGAACCTCGACACGCTGGAGACGGAGCGGCTGTTCCGCAGCGACGCCGGGACCTACGAAACGGCGGTCGCCGTCCTTGCGGCGGACGGCGGTTCACTCCTGACCCGCCGCGAGAGCACCACGGAGCCGCCCAACTACTTCGCGACGGACCTCTCGACAGGCGACCGGCGCGCCCTGACCGACTTCAGCGACCCGGCGCCGATCCTCCGGCAGGTCGAAAAGCGGCTGCTGACCTACGAGCGCGAGGACGGAGTCGGCCTGTCGGCGACCCTCTACCTGCCGCCCGGCTACCAGGAGGGCGACCGCCCGCCGATGCTGCTCTGGGCCTATCCGCGCGAGTACACGAACCCCAACGCGGCGAGCCAGGTGACCGGCTCGCCCCACCGTTTCACCACCCTGCGCGGCGCCTCCCACCTACTGCTGCTGACCCAGGGCTACGCGATCCTTGACGGGCCGACGATGCCGATCGTCGGCGAGGGCGAGACGGCGAACGACAGCTACGTCGAGCAGCTCGTCTCGAGCGCGAAGGCGGCGATCGACAAGGTCGTCGAACTCGGCGTCGCCGACCCCGACCGGATCGCCATCGGAGGCCACAGCTACGGCGCCTTCATGACCGCCAACCTGCTCGCCCACTCCGACCTGTTCGCGGCCGGCATCGCCCGCAGCGGCGCCTACAACCGGTCACTCACCCCGTTCGGCTTCCAGAACGAACGCCGCACCTTCTGGGAAGCCCAGCACATCTACGCCGCGATGTCGCCGTTCTTCCACGCCGACAAGGTGAACGAGCCGATCCTGCTCACCCACGGCGAGATCGACAACAACTCCGGCACCTTCCCGATCCAGTCCGAGCGCTTCTACCAGGCGCTCAAGGGCCACGGCGCCACGGTGCGCTACGTCACGATGCCCCACGAGTCCCACGGCTACGCGGCGCGGGAGTCGGTGCTACATGTCGTAGCCGAGATGCTGAACTGGTGCGACCGCTACCTGCGTAAGGGGCAGTGAAGCAGGGCTGGGGAGCCTAGGCCGCGTCGGCGGATTCCTCGATGACCCGGTCGAGCTCCAGCTCGACGCTCTCCGCGTCGGGCGGCGTCTCGACCTCACCCGTCGTCACGAGGTCGAGCAACCGGCCCTCCTCGTCGAAGGCGCGGTAGATCGCTCCCTCGCCGGACAGCTCGGCCATCCAGAAGTGCGGCTCGCTCGCCGAGCGCTCGATGTACCAGCGTTCCTCGGCGTCGACGGTCCGTGCGTCCACGCCCATCGTGCCGTCGCCGAGGTAGAGCACGCCCTCGTCCTTCCCGACGACCTCTCCGAGCCGGATCGGATGGCTGCGCTTGAGGACGTGATCGTGGTTCTCCAGCGCCACCGTCAACCGGCCCCGATCGAAGACCCCCTCCCACGCTTCGCGCGCCCTGGCCGAAGCCTCGTAAGACCGGTGAGCCGGATAGAGAGGGACGTGGTAGAGCGCGAGCCTGTTCGGCAGATCCGCGTCGGCCTCCATGTGGGCCTCCAGCCACGCTGCCTGGTCTGCGTGGGCAACGAGGTGGCCGGTGTCCAGGACGTAGAGCGCGCCAGCGGCGCCCAGGCCGCGGCGAAAGTACGTCGCGCCACCGGCGTCGGCGGAGTTCCCGGGCGCCTGGTTCTGGGCGAACAGCCCGAAGAAGAACGGCGCCTTCTGCTCCGCCGGCGCCGACACGGGAACCCCGCCGTCGCGGCCGACGTTGACCTCGTGGTTGCCGATCGCCAGCACCATCGGAACCGTGTGGCCCTCCGGCGTGATCAGTGCTTCGGTGACGTACTCGAGCCACGTCCGCCAGCGCGGCCACCTCGAAACGAGCCCGTTCGCGTACGCCAGGTCGCCGCCGATGACGAGCATGTGCGGCGACCGCCGCGACGCCTCAGCCAGAAGCGCCAGCGAAAGCGGTTCCGTGCCAACGTCGCCGCCCGCCGCCAGACGGACCGGACCATCGCGCGGCACGGTACGGAAGCTGCGCACGTTGCCCAGGGGCCGGCCCTCGGCCGTTGTCGTGAAGTCGTAGCTGGCGCCGGGTTCCAGGTCGCGCAACTCAAAGTGGAACACGCGAACGCCCGGGACGCCTTCAATCTCGACGGCTGTCCCCGCAACCGAGGAGGCCTGACCCTCCGTCCCCGACGGACGCCATTCGACGCTTGCCGCCCCTGGCAGTCTCTGGTCCGAGCCGTCCGCCTCGACGACCAGGTTCACGGTCATCGTCGTCGACGTGTCGCCCTGCCAGGTCAGGTGGACCGAGTGCCAGGGCGGCTCGCCGCCGGGGGCGGAACATCCCGCAACGAGGAGCGCCGCGAGAAGGACGGTCGATGGCGTTGAGAGTCGCAGACCTCGAACACTAGCGCGAAAGAAGCTACGGTGCGGCTTCACGGAGTTGCTCCATCACCGCCTGCGCGTTCTCCGGCCGTCCGAGATGCAGTCCCATCCCGGGCATCCGCGCCACCGGTACCAGGACGCGGGCGACGCCCAACTCGGCGAGCGACTGCAGGCTCGACAGATCTTCGCCGATGCCGGTGGTGATCTCGACCGCGTCCGGGTCGCGGCCATGCTCGGCGGCCACGTCCCGGGCGAGGCCGATCAGTTCGGCCGAGGCCCCCCGCGCGGGGAAGAACCCGTCTCCCAGCCGGCCCGCGCGTCGCGCCGCCGGCTTCGAGTGGCCGCCGACGATGATCGGAACGCTGCCGCCCACCGGCTGCGGACGGCAGTAGGCGGCGTCGAAGTGGACGAAGTCACCGTGGTAGGTCGGCCGCTCCGCGCCCCAGAGCTCCCGCATCGCCTCGATGTACTCGTCCGTGCGCCGTCCGCGATCGGCGAAGGAGGCGCCGATCGCATCGAACTCCTCCTTCAACCAGCCGACGCCGATGCCCAGCAGCAGACGCCCTCCGGTCATGTGATCGAACGTCGCGATCTGCTTGGCCGCCACGACCGGGTTGTGCTGGGGCACGATCAGGATGCCCGTCGCGAGCCGGATCCGCCGCGTCCGCGAAGCGACGTAGGCCATCCAGATCAACGGATCGGGGAGGTCGAAATCATCCCGGCCGCCTGCCATCTTGCCGTCCGGTGAATACGGATAGGCCGATTCGTACCCGCCGGGCACGACTGTGTGTTCCACCGTCCAGATCGACTCGAAGCCCGCCTCGTCCGCGGCAACCGCCAACTCCACCGCCAGGCCGGGGTCGACGAAGCGACCCGTGTTGCAGTACCTGAGTCCGAATCTCATAGGCGACGCAGTGTAGCGGTACGCGCCGAAGGCCGGACCGCTGGACGCGGTGGGATGGGCCAAGACTCCGAGCCGCAGGCGAGGCGTCTTGGGGCGGTAGCCCGCTCCTCCGCTACGATGCCGGCGGTGCGCGAAGCCGCGGGCAAGAGGAAGGTCGCCGACATCGACTGGCGGTCGTGGCGCGCAGTCGACAAGGCAACGCTGACCTTCGTCCTCGAAGACAGCCGGGTGCTCCTGATCCGCAAGAAGCGGGGCCTAGGAGCGGGCAAAGTGAACGGTCCCGGCGGCCGCCTCGAACCCGGCGAAGAACCGATCGTCTGCGCGGTCCGCGAAGTCGAGGAAGAGGTCGGCATCACGCCACTCGACCTCGAGTACAGGGGCGAGAACCTGTTCCAGTTCGTCGACGGCTACTCCATCCACGTCTACGCGTTCACGGCGTGCGGGTACCGCGGTGAACTCCGCGAAACCGAGGAAGCCACGCCCATGTGGACGGACCTGGACGCCATCCCCTACGACGAGATGTGGGAGGACGACCGGCTCTGGTTGCCCCACTCCCTCAGCGGCCTGAAACCGCAGGGCCGGTACATCTTCGACGGCGACCGCATGCTGGACTGGGAACTCGAAGTCGACGGCAAGCTCTACCGTCCTGACTAGCCCCTGCACAGGCAGGTGTTACGATTTTGGCGCGCGAATTGGCGGGGATCGAACCGGAGGATGGCGAGGTGGACGGAGGACACACCGGCCGGACCAGGGATGCCCCGACCGGGCTACGGCGGTTCTCCCTGGCGGACTTCGTTGTCGGGATCGAAGAAGGCTGGCCGGAGAGCGATATCCAACGGTGGATCGTGGGCGGTCTGCCGCGTGAGTTTCTCGCCTTAAGCGCGGCCGACCAGCGAAGGGTACTGGCGGAACGCGTGCCGCTGACGCACACGAAGTGGGACGCCCTCCTGGCCGCGATGGTGGAGCACCTGGCGAGACTTCACGGGCATGAGCAGCCGGCCTGGGTGGACGAACCGGAGCGGTTTCTCGACAGTCCGTGGGTGCTGTCACCGGTTCCGGTGATCCGGATGGAGGCACTGATGTTCGCGCCAGCCGCGTTCCTTCGGCACGGCGCGATCCCGGACCCGCGGGACCTGGATGACCGCGGCGGAGAACGGCATGACTGGGCCCCTCGGCCGTGACCGAATCCTAGAGCTGTTCGACGAGCTGTCCGAGGAACTGCGGTTCGGCCGGACGCGCGCGCAGGTCTACGTGGTCGGGGGGGCGGCGATGAGCCTGGCGTTCGACCGGGAGCGAACGACCAGGGACGTGGATGCGCGGATCGCCTCCGGGCACCATCAGCTCTCGCTGGCGGTGCGTACGGTCGGATTGAGGCACGGACTGCCAGATACCTGGTTGAACGAGCAGGCAACGGCGTGGATGCCTCTTGCGGACGACGCGCGGGCGAAGACGCTGTATGAGAGTCCCTACCTGACGGTGACCGGCGCGTCGGCCAGCCACCTGTTGGCAATGAAGCTGAGGAGCGCACGGGAGCGAGACCGAGAGGACGTCGCGCTGCTCTGCAACGACCTGGAGTTGGAAGGTCCGGAGGAAGCGATCCGGATCTACCGGCAAGTGTTCCCTGGGGAGCGCCTGCACTCACGCGCACGGGCGTTGCTGGACAGCCTGTTCCAGGATCGGGGTGCGGGCTTCCAGCGTTAGCTGTCGGCGCTACGTTGTCACCGCAGGTCGATCCGCCGGCCGTCTGACTCAGCCCCCAGTCTCCCTGCCCGTCCCTCCGACGGCACCTCGTGCACCCAGCAGGCCATCAACGACTGGGCTGCGGCCTCATCCCAACTACCGCTCCACGCTCGCCGATCTCGAGACTCAAGTGCTCCGCCAGGAACTCAAGGCGACGCTCCCAGAAGTCGATCACATTGGCCCGCTGCGTGATCACATGCCATTCACCCCGATACACGCGGTACTCGACGGGCTTCTGAAGCCGCTCCAGGGCGATGAAGATTGCCTCGGAGGGCACCAGGTCGCCGTCAAGCTCGCCCTGCCCGATCAGAAGCGGGGTGTCGATGCGGTCGAAGGCGAACAACGGCGAGTTCTCACGGTAGCGCTCGGGAAACTCCCAGATGCTGCCCCCCATGTGGCCCTGGCCCTGCTCGTAGTAACCCGGGCGATGCACCCCCCCAACGTAGGCTGCGAACAGATCCGGGTGAGTGACGGCAGCCGTAATCACCGCGGCCTTGAAACGGTGCGTCCGCGTGATGATGCCGAGGACGTTGTACGCGCCGTAGCTCTGACCCATGAGGGCGAGCCGCTCTGGGTCGGCGTAGCCTTGCTCGATCACGGCGTCCACGCCCGTCATTACGGACTCCATCACGTCCGCGATGGGCGACCCCACGCGGATCGGCACATCCGGGAAGAAGACGGCGTAACCCCTGGTGGCCAGCACATGCATGTTGAACGCCGCGCCGGTCACCATCCCGAACCGGTTGATGGAGGCTGAACCGCGACGACTGTAGCGTGATCCGCGAACACCTCCGTAGACCCATGTGACGACGGGCAACCGCTCGCCCTCCCGGTATCCGGGAGGAAGCAGGAGTGACCCCGCCAGCGGCTCGCCGTCCCGGCTCTGCCACTCAATGAGCCTGGCGGAACCCAGCTCGTAACGTTGCAGGCCCGGGTTGATCCGGGACCGCTGGCTGGAAGCTCCAGTGCGCGTGTCGAACGTCCAAATGTCCCACAGGTGCTTCTGGTCGGTGGACACGAAGGCAAGCTCGCCGGTCTCGCTGCTCCCATCGACGTTCAGGATCCCCAAGTACCACTTCCGCTCGGTAAGCGCGGCACGGCTCGCGCCGGAGATGCGATCGACGGCAAAGATCCCGGACTCCCCGCCGCTCTCGTCGCGTGCGACTACCCAGAGAGTCCGACCTTCATCGGTCGTCCACACAGTCTCGTCATGCGGACCGGCTACGACTACGCTAATCCGCCAACCTGGAATGTCCGTCAAGCGGCGGAGCGCGCCGGTGCTGAGCGAAGCCTCCCACAGATCGCCGTCTCCGACCCCATACACCCGCTCCCCGGCCGAGTCCCATATGGGCCTCAAGTAACCACTGCCTGGGTCAAGACTCGGTGCATGGGCCTCACCGATCTCGGTGAGGTGGCCGTCGGAGATGGAAACAACCATCAGCCGTCCAGGTTCGCCGGCGGCAGCCGCAGCGCGGGCGGACGATCCCGCCGGGAACCACGCGACATGGCGGCTGTCCGGCGACCAACCCCATTCAATGCCATAGCGGAGCCGCACATTGGTGCCAAGAGTCCGCGTCCGGCCGGTGGCAACCTCGTGGACGATCACATCCAGGTTGGGCTGCTGGCTCGCTGGCTCGAATCCCTTCTCCACGGTGAACGCAACGTGTCGACCGTCGGGGGAGAACGCGTAGTCCCTTATCGCCCTCCGCGCGACGAGGCGCGTCACCTTGCCGTCCAAATGGACAAGGGCCAGATCTGTTTCCCAAGCGCGAACGTCGCCGCTGGGTGGCCGGCGCTCGGACGACGACTCCACGTCGGGCGGATCGCTCGAATCAACCGAGGCATCGACCCGCCGCACCCATACCGAGGGCGCATCCGGCCCGGTGTCCGGAAACCGGACTGGAGCGGCTTGGGGAGCCCGGTGCAGTTCGTTGGCGGAGGCGATGGATTGGCCGCTCGGCAGGATCTTGACCAGGATCGCACCGCTGTCAGGACTCCATCGCGGCGTCTCGAATCCGAAGAACGGACGCACGAGCACGCTTCCCAGGCGCTCGGCCCGACGTGCGCTTGCATCCCAGATCCACAGACCGGCCTCGCCACCCTCGTCCGAGTAGAAGGCCACCAACTTGCCGTCGGGCGACCAGATCCCCGCCCAACTGGAGCTGTGTTCGCCACCCAGTCGTATCGACTCGGAGTCCGCGAGCCTGGTCACCGTCGCCTCCATGCGGGATTCCCCCTCGCCGAACGGGAAGCCGGTCTCGGCGTACCTTCCCCCTGAGCCCCGCGGCACGGTCTCGTCCGTCTGGACCGTGTGGGCGATCCAGGCTCCGTCGGGCGAGAAGTTGATCGGCGAGCGTGTGTTGTGACCGTGCAGGGAGACCGTGACTTCGAGCGGCAGTGGCTCCCTGATTTGCGTCCCCGTCGCTTGGGCCAGGGCCACCGACGTGGCGCTGGCGAGGACGACCATCGCGATCAGCACAGAGCCCTCAACACGAGCGCTTCTCGCACGAAAACCAAGCGTTCGCGCAATCACGCTAAATGGTACCTGAGTTCCCGTACCCAGAGAGGGCTTGCAGATAACTGAGAATCGAATATCATCTCTCCATGGAGAGAGCCAAGCAGCAACTGACCGTCCTGCGAGCCCTTGCCGAGGCGGACGGCCCCCTGTCCGCCAGGGAACTGTGGAGCCGCCTGAGTGGAACGGGTGTCGGTCTCGCCACGGTGTACCGCGCCCTCCAACGGGGTGTTGAGGAAGGCATGCTGGAGTCGGTCGAGCTGTTGGGCGGCGGCGTTCGGTACGAGCCCAAGGACCGCGAGCATCACCACTACTTTCTTTGCTCGACCTGCGACCACGCGTTCGACCTCTACGGCTGCGTCGACGGCCTCGAGTCCCTGGTCCCCGACGGGTTTCAGCTGACGGGACACGAAGTGGTCCTGCTCGGAACCTGCGATGCGTGTGGCAATGCGGCATGACGGCCGCCCACGCCGGGGAGAGCGCTGATGCACCTGGCGGAAGGCGTGCTACCGCTGAGCCATGCTGTGGCCTGGAGTGCCCTGGCCGCACCCGCCGTGGTCTGGAGCCTTCGTGACGAGCAACGAACGCGACGCGAGAAACCGTCTTCCACGGTCATCATGGCGGGCGCCACGAGCCTGCTCTTCGCCGGCACTCTGCTGCCGCTACCGGTTCCCGTCGCAGGCGTAACCAGCCACATCTGCCTGACGCCGGTGCTCGCCCTGATCGTCGGCGTTCCCCGCATCGTGTGGCCCACGTTCTTCGTGCTCTTGCTGCAGGCGGTCTTCTTTGCTCACGGCGGGCTGACGACACTGGGAGTCAATATCCTGACCCTCGGACTGCTGGGGCCTCTGACGACCGTTGGGCTCTGGGCCTTGCTCCGCCGGCTCGGTGTCCACGGGGTTTTCAGCCTAGGTCTCGCATGCGGCGTCGGTGGCCTGAGTGTGTACGTGGCGGACGCCGTGGTGCTCGCCGCGGCGTTGTCCGATGTGGCGGCGCCTGCAACGACCTTCGGCGCGGTGCTGGTCGGGTTGGCCCCGGTCCAGATCCCCCTGGCGGTGCTTGAAGCCGTCGCCTCCGTCGGCATCGTACGGCTGTTGGCCACACGCCGGCCAGACCTCCTGCCGAACTCGCTGAGAGGAGGCTCTCGCACCCTGTCCGCGCCCGTTGCGTCCGTCGGCCTCCTGCTCCTGCTCGGCCTGTCGGGATGTGCCTATGAAGGTGTCGACGGAACCGTGTTCGGTGCGACCGCGGAAGAGGCGGGGCGACCGCCCACAGGGAGCATCGTCGACCTGAGCCAGGGGGAGGTCGGGCTCGCGATGTCCGTCCTCATCCTCTTCGGGCTGGGATTCGTCGCGGGGCGCAGCTGGGAACGACTTCTCGGAAGACGGCGAGATGCACTTCCACGCTGAACACTCCCTGTTCTTTGAGCGCCCTCAGCCCCCATGGGTTGCGCCATTGGGTATCGCGCTGACCGGCAGCGTGCTGACCGTCAACGCAGGCGCGCAGAGTACCGCCCTCTCCCTGACCGGCTCCGGGATCGGCGCGGTGCTTCTGCTGGTCGCACATGCCCATGGACGCCGCAGGATCAAGCCTGCCCTCGCGTGGACCCTGGCGGTCGTGGCGCTGGCACTGCTCGGCGGGGTCGCCCTGGATGCCAACACGGACGTCATCGTCCAAACAGGCGCCAGGGTCCTGTGCGGCGCCATCTGGATCCTCTGGCTGGGCACTCAGGTCGACTGGGCGTCGCTGCGACAACTCCTGCTTCGGATTCGGACTCCCGAGGGCGTCGTGGCCAGCCTCGACCACGCGCTCATGCACGGTGTTCTCGCCCAGCGTGAGTGGGTCCAGCGGCGTGACGCGGCCCGTGTGCGCCTGGGGTCACCGCGCTTGCCTGTCGCCGCCTGGGGACCGCTGGTCGGCGAAGGCGCCCTGCACGCCTTCACGCGCCTCGAACGCTCCGAGGAGAACGCACTGCTGCGTAGTGCCTCCAGCGAAGACGTTCGGGCTCATGACGGCGTCCACCTCGATGCCATCGACGTCGAACGCGGTGGACACCTCGTGCTCCAGCAGCTCGAACTTCGCCTCGAAAGAACAGAGTGGCTGCTCGTGCTTGGACCAAGTGGGGCCGGGAAGTCGAGCCTGTTGCGCCTGCTCGCGGGGCTCGACGGACCCGCGCAAGGAACGATGACGCGCATGGGAAACCGAGTGTCGCCCGATACGACGCTCAGCGCCCGGCTCCACGGACGCGTGGCCCTTCTCTGCCAGAACCCGGAGCACCACTTCATCGCAAGCACAGTTGCCGAGGACATCGCCTGGGGCCTGCTTCGCCGCGGCGTCGAGCCAGAGGAGGCGCGATGTCGATCCCGCGAGGTGGCGATGGCCTTGCGCATCGACCATCTGCTGCAGCGCCCGTGTCATCAGCTCAGTTTCGGGGAGCAGCGTCGCGTTGCGCTCGCCGGTCTCCTCGTTCTCGAGCCCGAGTTGCTGCTCCTCGACGAGCCCACGGCCGGGCTCGATCCCGTCGCGGCCCTTGAGCTGCGCACGCTCGTTGCTGAGGCAGTTCGCCGAACGAACGCTACGTGCGTCTGGGCAACCCACTGTCTTCACTCACTGCCGTCCCAGGCAACGCGCGTCATCCTGCTGCAAGACCGGCGGGTGCTCTTCGATGGGTCTACGGCAGAAGGGCTGTCGAAACCGTGGCTCATCCGGGCTGGTCTCGCCGTCTGGAAGGAGAACAGAGCCTATGTTGATCAGGACATCACCACGCTCCCCGAACCTCGAACAGGCTCGACGTATCAAGAGGGCATTGCGCGAAGCGCTGAGCCTCTCCGATGACGTGACGGTCACGGTCACAGAGCTGGCTTGTCTCGAAGAAGACTGCGCCCCCCTCGAAACCGCGATCGGCCTGCTTCGGCCCGATGCGCCACAGCTTCAGTACAAGCTGCACAAACCCATGGATGCCGTTGACGCCAAGGACCTGGTCGAGGTCTGCACGGCATGGGGATTCGAAGTAGAAAGGTAGGAAGAATCATGTCCAAAGTCAGACTCAACGCGTTGCTGGCCGCCAGCATCATCCTCGCGTGGCATCCAAGTGTCCCGACATTCGGCCAGACTTCGGATGATTCAAGTGCGCCTGAAGCTGCGTCGGACGAGGACTCCACCTCCATCGCCAATACCGAACCACTGGAGGAGGAGCTTGTCGTCATCGGCAGCCATATCCGTGGCATTTCAGCGGGCGGCTCATCTCCAGTGATCATCTTCGACAAGGAAGACATCGACCGCACCGGTGCCGTCACGATGCAGCAGTTCTTCGAGGAGTTGCCGCAACACTTCGGCGGCGGCGCCAACGGCGCCAACGTGGGAAACCTGGGAGTGGATCGCGACACCGGCAACAACTTCGGTCAGGGGTCGACGATCAACCTGCGCGGCCTCGGCACGGGTACGACATTGACCCTGATCAACGGACATCGTGTGAGCTCATCGAATCGATATCAGTACGTCGACGTGTCGCTGATTCCGCTGAGTGCCGTGGAGCGGGTGGAAATCCTGACGGATGGCGCCTCGGCCATCTACGGGGCTGACGCCGTCGGCGGCGTCGTCAATATCGTGATGCGACGCGGTTTCACAGGGTACGAGACCAAGCTGCGCTCTGGCGCCGTCACCACGGGCGGAATGAGTGAATACCAGGTATCGCAGGCCGCGGGCTGGTCCTGGGACGACGGCCAGGCCCTGGCGACCTATGAGTTTCTGGAGCAGGAGAACCTCTCCGCGTTGGACAAGGACTTCTCGAGCAACGTCGCATACAGCCCCTACGATCTCTATCCGGGTTCGAAACGCCACAGCGTGTACCTCGATGGCCTTCAGCAGATCAACGACGTCCTCACCCTCAACCTGACCGGCTCCTTCGCCAAGCGCGAGATGGATACGACGATTGCAAGTCCCTGGGACGTCACCAACCTGTTCCCCCGGACTCAGCAGTACGACCTCTTCGCCGGCCTTACTCTCGATCTGCCGCGTCAGTGGCAGATGCGGGTGAACACCGGGTACGGACAGAGCGACGTGAGATATGAGCGGACCACCATTGAAAACGGAGTGGCGGACACGGCGCCCCCAACGGACATGAACTCGAGCATCGGCTACCTGGATCTGATCGCGGATGGCGACCTGTTCACGCTCCCCGCCGGCGCCGTGCGTGTCGCTGTCGGGGCCAGCTATCGACGCGACGAGTACGACTTCGACGACTTCCGCGAGCTCGAACCCAATATCAACCCGATTCGGGACGTTACTGCCGCCTTTGGCGAGTTGAGCATTCCACTGCTGAACGACCGCCCGGGCGCGCGCAACCTCGCACTGACGCTCGCGGCCCGCTACGACGACTACAGCGACTTCGGCTCCGCGACCAATCCGAAGTACGGCTTGTTGTGGGAGGCAACTGACGGGCTGGCGTTCCGCACGAGCTACGGACGCTCGTATCGCGCGCCCGTGTTCGAGGACATGCGGACGAACAACGTCGCCTTTGCTTATGGCGTACCCAATCCGAATGCACCGGCCGGCAGCACTATCATCCTGGAGCTCTCAAATGGCAATCCCGACCTCGGCCCCGAGCGCGCGGAGACGTGGACGGGCGGCTTTTCATTTACGCCACAAGCGATGCCAAGTCTCACGGTGCGAGCGAACTACTATCAGATCGACTATTCCGACCGGATCGATCGCGGCTATACAGGTAGCCCCTTTATCCTCTTCTCCCAGTCCACCGAGCCATACGCTGACATCCTGACCTTCAACCCGACGGCCCAGCAGATTCAGGAAGCTCTGCAACTTGGGCTATCCGGCTTTGGAGTGTATGCGTGGCCCCGCGACCTTAACCCGGAAGTTGCAGAGGTCATCCTCGACAATCGGGTCCGCAATAATGCGATCACCTCACAAGAGGGTGTCGATCTTGACGCCTCGTACGGCATCGATGCTGGTCACAGCCGCATCAACCTGAGCCTTGCGGCCTGGTACATCATCGATTCCACGCGCCAAGTGACGCGTGCGGCCCCCGAAGTCGACGCGCTGAACGTGGTCTATCTTCCTGTCGATCTCAAGATTCGCAGTGGCGCCGCATGGACCCGGGGAGATTGGACGGGCGGTGTCTTCGTGAACTATGTGGATAGCTATGTCGACCCTTCAAACCAAACTGACCCGAAGGTGGATTCCTGGACCACCGTGGACTTGAACCTCGAATACAGCCTTGTGGGAGGGACAGACCTCACCTTGAACGTACAGAACCTCTTTGATACGGACCCACCATTCATCGATAATGCCCGTGGTACGGGCTACGATCCCACCAATGCCACCGCGCTGGGACGTTTTGTCTCCCTGACCATGACACATGAGTGGTAGGTCGGCGATCGAGCGATGTGACCCGAACAACAGTTGACTTCCCGCGCGTGTTGTTTGGAGAGCGATGTTCTTCCGTACTCTCGGCGTAGCCGCGACGCAGCTCACCCTGATGTGGCGTGAGCGGCGCTTGCTCTGGCTCGCGCTCTCGGTACTTCTCCTCGCCGGCGCTTCGGTGGCCACGAGCGCGGCTCGTTTGTCTGGCCAGACCGAGGAGCGACGCGCTGTCGCTGAGGAGGAGGCTCTGCTCTGGGACAGCCAGGGCGTGATCGATCCTCACGACGCCGCCCATGTGGGCCGCGCCGTGCCCGCACCGGTACGGCCGCTGGCGGCCTTCGATCCGGGACTGTCCGACTTCGTCGGAACATCGGTGTTCATCGAGGGCCATGCGCAGAACCCGGCCCGGCACAGGCCGATCGAGGGAGGCGCCGCCCTCAGCCGCTTCGGTGGATTCTCGGCGGCCTGGACCCTGCAGATCGTCGCGCCCCTGCTGATCATCCTCGCCGGCTTCGCTGCCATGTCCGGCGAGGTCGCCAGGACACGGCTTCGCCAGGAACTGGCCGCCGGGGCCTCGGCCTCGGTGCTGGTCGGGGGTCGGCTGGTCGCTTTGGCAACTGCGGCAGGATTGCTGGTGATCGTCATGATCGGCGTGAGCCTTCCGGCGATCCTCCTGCAGGGCGTGAGCGAGGCCGAACTCGTGGGACTTGCGGCCATCGGCGGTGCCTATGCGCTTTACCTGCTGGTGTTCTGCGCCGTCACCGTTGCCGCGTCGGCCCTGTTCGCTTCAGCACGGACCGCCCTGGTCGTCCTGCTTGGTTTCTGGGCAGTATCCACCCTGCTCGTGCCGCGCGTCGCACCCGCCGTGACTGAGACCCTGGCACCCACGCCATCCGCCCCCGAGTTCAGAGCGGCTGTCACCGAGGAGGCGGAAAACGGCGTCGACGGTCACGATCCCGCCGACGAGCGACTGAATGCTCTCAGGGACGAACTCCTGGCGCGCCATCAGGTCAGCGACGTCGAGGACCTGCCGGTCAACTTCCGGGGCGTCTCGCTGGAGTTTGCCGAGGAGAACTCCACTGCGACCTACAACCGGCACTTCGAGCAGCTCTACGCCGTGTATCACCGGCAGGAGGTCCTGCAGCGCGCATTCGCCAGCATCTCACCGGCCGTTGCCCTGCAACCCTGGTCGCGCGCCTTTGCCGGCACCGACTTCGGAGCCCACCTGACCTACCTGCGCGGCGTCGAGGACTATCGCTATCGCCTGGTCCAGACACTGAACCAGGAGGTTGCGGCCAACAAACCGCCGCCCGGCGAGCGATACCACCTAGCCGATATTGCGACCATCACGCGTGATGTCGTCTATGCGCCGCGTACAGTGAGCCTGTCCGAAGTTGCGGGGGCGCAGGCACCCAACCTCGCCATCCTGCTGGTTTGGACCGTGCTCGCCATCAGCCTGGCTGCCGCCTCGGCCCCGCGTCTGGGCCGCCGTTCGTGAGCAGCTTTGCCATCGCGGGCTGTGAGGTCCGCCGTCTCCTTCGTGACCGCGCCCTGCCGGCGCTGTTGATTCTGCTGTTGGGGTTGAGCGCCTATGCGGCGTGGAATGGCGCCGACTGGGTCCAGGAGCGGGAGGCAGCCATCGGTCTGATCAAGGCAGCGGACCAGGCGTGGTTGACGGGAGACGGTCGCCACTTCGTCGCCCAGTCCTACCCATCGGTGATCCTGCCGATAACGCAGCCTGTGCTGGCGCCCACCGCGATGGCGCCGCTGTCGGTCGGCCAGGCGGATGCCTACCCTTTCACTGCTGAGACTTTTCCGCTGGGTGACTACACGTACCTCTTCAGGCGCGTGTGGGCGGATATCGGCAGTCCGACCGTGCGCGCCGCGGGCCGGTTCGACCTGGCCTTTGTTGTCGTATTCCTGCTGCCGCTAGTCATCCTCGCCACCACCTATGACCTGTGGTCGGGTGAGCGCGAGCGCGGCGTCGCCGCGATGGTGCTGTCGCAGCCCGTCGCCGTCGGGCCGGTGATCGCCGTGAAGGCGCTGGCCCGTGGCCTGGTGGTGCTGCTGCCCTCGACGGCCGTCATCCTGGCTGTTGCCGCCTGGGCCGGGGCCCGAGAACCGATAGGCCTCATGGCCCTGGCGCTGTCGGTGCTGGCCTATGGTGGCTTCTGGCTGGCGATCGCAGTGATCATCAGCCTCGTTGCCCGTCGCTCGACCGAGGCGGCGATCGCCGCCGGCGCCGTCTGGCTGTTGGTCGTGGTCATGACGCCGTCGCTGAGCCTGGCAGCCGTCGATCTGGCCGCACCGGCGCCGTCGGAAATGCGGTTCGCCACCGACCTGAAGGCCCGAACGACCGAGATGACCGAGCGCCAGCGCCTCTATCGCGAGGCCAATCCGACGCCTGTGCGCGTGCCGGCGCCCAGGATTCCCGATCGCCTGCGAGACGTCTACGCCGATCGCGTCGCCCTCGACCGCGAACTTGCGCCGATGATCGCGGCGCATCAGCAGGCGAGGGACGCGCGGCGTCATCTGCTCGACACGATGCGATTCTTCCTGCCGTCGGTCGCCGTGCAGGATGCGCTGGACCGCATCGCCGGCTCGGATGCCGACCGCGCGCTCGCCTTCGAGAGCCAGGCGCGCACAGCCCAATTGGAACTTCGACTCATGTTCAAGAGCTACCTGGATCGCGATGCTCTGGTCACGCTCGCCGAATACGACAATATGCCGGGCTTTCAGTTTCGTGAATCGGGCGGCGCCTTCCAGGCGGGCGTACTGGCAGACCTCGCGGCGCTGGTCGTGGCCACCCTTCTCATCCTTGTAGCCGCCCGGGCGCTGCGCGGTCAGGCAGTGGTCCTGTAAGGGACCTCAAAGTGTCACAACGCCACCAACCCTGCTTCGTAACCACCCCCAGGAGGACTAGATGAACGCACCCCAGAAGATCCCTGTCACGATCCTCACCGGCTTCCTCGGCTCCGGCAAGACGACCCTGCTGAACCGGATCCTGAGGGAGGAACACGGCAAACGCATCGCCGTGATCGAAAATGAGTTCGGAGAGGTCGGCATCGACCAGGCGCTCGTCATCAACGCTGACGAGGAGATCTTCGAGATGTCGAACGGCTGCATCTGCTGCACGGTGCGCGGAGACCTGATTCGCGTGCTCGGCAACCTCATGAAGCGCCGAGACAAGTTCGACTACGTGTTGGTGGAGACCACAGGGCTCGCCGATCCCGGTCCGGTCGCCCAGACCTTCTTCATGGACGACGAGATTCGCGCGGAGTTCGCGCTGGACGGGATCGTCACGC
>VXSP01000003.1 GCA_009837885.1 Holophagales bacterium
ACCAGGAAGGGGTGAGCGTCCGCTGGGACCCTCCCCCGCATCCCGACGCGGACGGGTAAGCACCGACGTCGAACTGCAGACGCCGCTACCCGGCAGCGGCGGCCTGGTCGCCGGAGGCGGCAACGACGATGGGTGGCAGGCCGAGTTCGGAGCGGAGGTGGCTTTCGATGTCGTCGGCGAGGTCGGCGTTGTCGCGGAGGAACTGCTTGGCGTTCTCGCGGCCCTGGCCGAGCCTGGTGTCGCCGGCGGAGAACCAGGCGCCGCTCTTCATGACCCGCTTGTGCTGGATGCCGAGGTCGATCAACTCGCCGACGCGGGAGATGCCTTCGCCGTAGTCGATGTCGAACTCGGCGACCCGGAAGGGCGGGGCGACCTTGTTCTTGACGACCTTGACGCGGACCCGTGAGCCGACGACCTGGTCGCCGTCCTTGAGCGCGGCGATGCGCCGGATATCGATTCGGACGGAAGAGTAGAACTTGAGCGCGCGGCCGCCGGTGGTCGTCTCGGGCGATCCGAACATGACGCCGATCTTCTCGCGGATCTGGTTGATGAAGACGAGGGTCGTCCTCGACTTGGCGACGATCGCGGTCAGCTTTCGGAGCGCCTGGGACATGAGCCGCGCCTGCAGGCCGACGTGGGAGTCGCCCATCTCGCCTTCGAGTTCGGCCCGCGGCACGAGCGCGGCGACCGAGTCGATGACCACGATGTCGAGCGCGTTCGAGCGCACGAGCATCTCGGCGATTTCGAGCGCCTGCTCGCCGCTGTCAGGCTGGGAGACGAGGAGTTCGTCGATGTTGACGCCGATCTTCTCCGCGTACTCGGCGTCGAGGGCATGCTCGGCATCGATGAAGGCCGCGGTGCCGCCCGCGCGCTGAGCCTGGCCGGTGACCGAGAGGGCCAGCGTCGTCTTGCCGCTCGACTCCGGGCCGTAGACCTCGACAACGCGGCCCCGTGGGAAACCGCCGGTGCCAATTGCATGGTCGACGGCGAGCGATCCGGTCGAGATCGACTCGATGCCGAGGTTCTCCTGTTCGCCGAGGCGCATGATCGCGCCCTTGCCGAACTGCCGTTCGATCTGGGTGAGCGCGCCCGAGATGGCCTCCTTGCGGCCGGCTCCCTTCTGTGCATTCGCGCGGGCCTGCTTCATGGGTTGCTTTCTCCTGAGGGTGTGGTGGAGGCTTGGCGTGCCAGATGGGTTGCGAGCGTCACGCCCTGGAGACCGTCACGGCGCCGTTCCGGCATGGCCGGAGAGTGCGCGTGGCTATACTCCCGCGCGACCGGTTCGGCGCTCCCCTGGATCGTCAGACGGTTGAACGGAGGTCGGGAGTTGGCCGCCGCGGACGCTCGGCGACGTGGCGCGGAAGAACGTGACAGCCAGCATCGACAAGGGCGCGGTCAGCGTATTGCAGCCCCCCGAGGGCGTCAACCTGAAAACACGGGATCGGCTCGCCTCGATCCCCGGCGTCGAGGTCCGTGGGGCGGTGCGCCTCGGTTCCGTCACCACCCTGCGGATCGGCGGCCCGGCCGAGCTCTTCGTGCGGGTCGAGTCCGAGGCGGCGCTCACCGAAGTACTGACCCTCGCCCGGGAGGCCGCGCTGCAACTACACCTCCACGGCCACGGCTCGAACGTCCTCTTCCCGGACGGCGGCATGCGGGACATCGTCTGCCGCCTCCGCGGGGAGCTGGAACAGGTCGAGGTCGACGGTGAAACGGTGCGGGCCGGTGCCGGCGTAACCCTCGCCAGGCTGGCCCGGGACACGGCCAAGCAGGGTCTGCTCGGTCTCGAGGCGCTGTCCGGTTTTCCGTCCACCGTCGGCGGCGCGGTCGTCATGAACGCTGGCTGCTACGGCACGGAGATCCGGGACGTCCTCGCCGAGGTGCGCGTGGCGCGGCCCGGCCGGACCGTCGAAACCCTGGCCACCGAGGACCTCGAGCCGGGCTACCGGACGACGAGCCTCCAGGGAACCGAGGCGATCGTCACCCGCGCCGAGTTCCGGCTCCGCCGCGGAGACGGCGACGCGGCTCTCAAGCGGATCGACGAACTGAACCGGCGCCGCTGGGAGAGCCTGCCGTCGGGCAAGCCGAATGCCGGCTCCGTGTTCCGCAACCCCGAGGGCGACTTCGCCGGCCGGCTGATCGAAGCCTGCGGTCTCAAGGGCGCGAGCAGCGGCGGCGCCGAGATCAGCCGGCGCCACGCGAACGTGATCGTCAACCGGGAGAACGCCCGAGCGGCCGACGTCCTCGATCTGATGATCGAGGCTCACCGGGCCGTGCGGGACCGCTTCGACATCGAACTGCGCCCCGAGATCGTCCTCGCGGGCGATCTGGCGGAGGAGTTCTGGCGCCGGGCCGCCGAGTAGCCGGACTCTTCCGAGGAGGCGAAGGTCACTCGCCCTGGCGCAGGGCAACGGAACATTCACGCCTCGATAGTTGTTGACTGAAGAGCGGATGGTGCCCCTCAGGGCCGTCAATGGCGGCCGGTCCGGCGCCACGTCGTCCTCAGGACGGTAAGCCCAGAGGCAATGTGGCTGCCCGGCACCTGAACTCCATCGCGGTGTTCGCGGCTACCAGCGCTCGGTAAGGGCCGTTGTCAAGTGCTGAATCACGATTCCGTCGCGCTCGGGAACGGAAGCCGCCTTCTCAAGCACCTGGTACAAGCCCAAATGCCCCCATATCTCCGTGTATCGAGCGTGTGAAATCGCGCTTCCCTCGCGCTATGGGGACGAGCCCGCTCTCCTCGCGATCCCCAAGTCGCTCAAAGAAACGCCGCGCCTGCATGGTCCTCGAACGCGTTCGCCTGCCGGATGTAGCGAAGGACCGTGCGGGGGCTAGTGTGTCTGGTGACCTCCATGATCTTGTCCAGGCGCGCCCGATGGATGGCAGCGCTGGTCACGAATCCGGCCCTCAGGGAGTGCCCCGAGTACTCCGACGGGTCGAGTCCGACAGCTTCGGCGTACCGCTTCACGATACGGGCGATGTCCGACGGGTCCATCTTGCGCCCCCGGATGGCGCCGCCACGTCGAAGCGTTTGAAGTAGCGGGCCAGACGTAATGCCGGACACGTCCAACCACGCCCTCATCCGCTTCACTGGCTGAATCAGGTCACCATCCGGTATCGCGACCGTCTGGCCTTCGCCCGTTTGGTCCGTCTTCGATCTGCGGATGTGAACGAGCGCGCCATGCGGTTCCATGAAGTCGATGTCGGCGACTCGGAGGCCGCAGATCTCGGACCGTCGCAGAGCACCGGCGAAACCGATCGCGAGAACTGCGGCGTCCCGGGCCGCCCTCGTCCGATACGGCCGTTGGCGCGCCAGATCATCGCAGTACTTCAGCATGCGGTGGAGATCGAACTCTCGCAGCGCCCTGACCTGCCTCGGCTGTGTAGGCAGAAGCTGACCGAGTCCTCGAAGGACGCTGGCGACTTGCGGGTCGTTTGCTGGCGAAGGCCGGCTCTCGTCGCGATACCTCCTGTTGATCGCGGCCACGAGGATCCTGATCGACCCCAGCGCAAGCGGCTTGCCCTTCTTCGTCGTGGCTCTCGGAGAGCGCGGGATCGAGGCCATTCTCACGATGAACCTGGCGACATCGTCAGGTGTTGCCGCCAGCGGGTCTAGTCCGAGCTGGTCGCAGTAGGCGGCGAATCTCCGCCAGGCGGCCCCGTACGCCCGACGAGTGCTTACAGACAGGGAAGTCTGAATCGCCCTGCGTACGGAGATGTCGTTTTCGGCGGTTAGAGAGTGGCTTGATTTCACTGCTCCTAGCTCCCCTGCTGAGCGGGGCGTCAGTCATCAACTGAGCGCGGAAACATCCCCTTCTCCCTCGGCCGCAGCAGGCCGCGAACAACGGCCGGTAACGGCCCTAGACAGGGACTAACGTCCCGCCGACTTGATCCAGATACAGATGACCTCCCGCGTTTCAGGCCCGCACCGACGGGCGAAACATACCGGCAGCGGTCGCGAGCCGCGTCCAGGAAAGCTCGCTGAGGGTCCAAGAGCGTGAATCGGCAACGCTGGGCGCTCGTGTCCGTGTCCGCAGCCGTCGTGTTGCCCCTCGCTGGACTCTTCTGGTTTGAAGGAGCACTCCAGGACCGCCGATCCAGGCAACCGGAGGTCGGCACCGTGTTCCCGGCAGTGCCGGGGCTTGGTGCAGGTGAGCATCTACCCCCGTCACCGGGTCGGATGCGCGTGGTCGCTTTCGCACGAGCAGGCTGCGGCAGTTGCGACAGAACGATCACCGAGCTACGGCCCCTGGCCACTGAGCGCGACTTCGACCTGATCGCCGTGGTTGCTCAGGCCACGACGGCGACGACCGCCCAAGGGGACGGTCGCTATCACGAGATTGCCGATCCGGACTCGTCCATCTCCCACGGTTTCGGCGTCATTCATGTACCCGTCGTGTTCCTGCTCGACGAGAACTCCCGTGTCCAGGCCGTGGTGACCGGCGAGCGAACCGAATCCCGATGGCGGTCCCTCCTGGGAAGGCCAGTCGATGCTCACTGACCGCTGCTCCAAGGGGCGTCTTCCCCCGACCGCCTGCATCGCCGCAGCGGGCCTCGCGGTCCTCGTGGCCTGTTTGGCGTACTCCGCTTCGACTCGCTTGGTCTGGCCTGTTCCCGACGACGGCGCTGTCGTTCGGCAGAGCGGTCGTCTCGACTGCGGACCGGCGGCTCTCAAGATGATCTTTGATCACTACCAGATTGCGAGCGATGTCGAGGAGATCGCACTCGCTGCTGGCCTTGGAACTTCCGGTACGAATCTCCTGGCTCTCAAGCGCGTCGCCGAAGCACGGAGTCTCGTTGCGACTGGGATGAGGCTCTCCATCGGAGAGCTCCGTGTTCTTCCGATGCCGGTCATCGCCCACATGGATGAGAACCACTTCGTCGTCGTTCGCAGTGCAGGCGACGAGTTCCTCGTCGACGATCCCTCAGTAGGTCGCCTGAAGATGGGGGCCAGAGCCTTCACCCGTTCATGGACAGGCGTGATCATGGTTTTCGAACGCAAGACGCACGGCGCACCCGACGCCAAGTTCGTCTCCCCAGCATCGGCGTAAGGGGGGCACATCATGTAGACGATCTAATGGTCCTGGTGGATCGCTGTGATCTGCTTGGCCCAAGAACCCGACCTGTGTTCCGAGTTTCCAACGTAGATTCAACCAAGAAAGGACTTCTTCCATGAAGCATTTCATTTCCATCGTAGCCGTGCTCTCGCTCCTGGTGGCCACCGCCGCCATCGCCGCGCCGGCCGATCTCGACGAAAACGCCCCGACGATTCTCACCGACGCCGAGTTGGTCTCCGTCGAGGGGACAGGCAAGGGCGGTTGTTGGGGCACGGTGCTCGCCATCGGCGTCGGGCTCAAGTTCTTTGGGGCGGCGACGGCCAATCCGGTCGCGTTGGTCGCGGGAGTGGCCGCTCCGCTGGTTGGCGCTGCCATCTGCAAGTGAGCCTCAGTATCGCCGCCTTCGGCGACACTGGAAGGGGAGACGAATCCACCTCTCTGGGACCGTGCCGTCCCTAGAGCCAGGATCGCTCGTCCCCACGCCATCTGTGCTCTTCCCTGAAACACCTTGGACCTTCGCCGCCGAGTAAACTCACTCCGCGATGAAAGTTCCAGGCAGAGAGGAACGACAGATCGGCGACATCGCCGGGAGGCGATGGTGATGGCAGTTCGGTCGAGAGTTCAACTCGATCGCTTGTTCCTGGTCGTCCGGCTTCTCTGGCGCGTCCAAGGTCGCTCGACGAGCGGGATGATCGGCCTTCTGGTCCTTGTCGTCGCCATCGCCTCCCTGGCCTCCTTCCTTTTGCTTCCGCTACTGTTCCTCATTGAGGACGACACCCTACGGCGTAGCGTCCTGACCTTCGTCTTCAGTGCTGTCGCGCTCTCCTGCCTGACGGCGCAACTGCTTTTGCGAACGCCCATCGTCTGGCTGGTCGATCTTCGGCCGCTTCTCACGCTGCCTCTTGGTTTCCGAGAGTTGTACGGCATCCGCTTTGCGCTTAGCTCCTGTGGCTTGTGGCTGATCGGACTCGGACCGGCCGCGGCTTACCTCCTGGTCGCCCGGTCAGGTGGGGTCGCGGGTTTCGCTCTCTCCCTTCTGAGCACATTGGCAGTGCTGTGGATCCTCGGCCGTACCATTGCGATTCTGGCCATCAAGGGAGATCAGTACGTCGAGAGTGTGGTCGGCTCACTTGCTCTGTTTGTTGTGTTTCTGATGGTGTTCCAGGGCATCTTCCTGGTTGCGAACCTTCTGACGGGAGAGACCGGCATCGACGCCGTGGCGACAGCGTTTCGGGGCTCGACGCTACTCGAAGCGGCGAGTTTCACTCCGCCCGGGATGTTGGCGAGCATTTTTGAGGACCCCGGCCTGACGATGAAGAACGTGCTCAGGCTCGGCTGTCTGTTGCTCGTATTGGGTGTCTTGGCGCTTGTGGAGTGGAAGGTTCTACTCACGGCCAGCACAAGGCGCCCTGCCGGTCAAGGCCACGTCGCGTCCAGGGTAGTGCCGGTAGCCAGCGTACTCCGCGGACTGCGGTCTCTCGCGCCGGCGTCGTCCCTGACTCTGATCGAGACCGAATGCACGCTGCGGTTCGCCCGCGCTCGGTGGTTGTTGATCATGTGCATCGCACTAGCCCTCAGTCTCTCGACCGGATTGATGTTCTCCGAAACGGTCGCGCTCGCGCTCCCTGTGAGTTCAGTGCTCTCGGCCGTGTTTCTCAACGGTGTGCGAACCGATCTGCCGCCGGCGACAAGTCAGGTGTGGCGTGAGTCGCTTGTTCTTCCCTTGGAGCCGTTTCAAGTGTTCCGCAGCTTGAGTAGGGTGCCGGTGATCTTGGGAACCCCGGTCGTTCTAGTCGTTCTGGCGATGGCCTTCTTCGGAGCGGGCCAGGTGGATCTGCTCGCGTTGAGCACCGGGGTCTGCTTGGCGGCGTCAGGGGTCGTGTTAGCCGATGCGGGAGCGAGCCTCCTTCAACTCTATTGGCCCAAGCGGCGAACTCTCGAGAATCCCTGGGACACGGGTTTCTCCAGAGTCGTTGCAATGGGCCTCGTGCCACTGCCAGCCCTCGCGGTGATTCTGACGGCCCTTACCTTGTCGTCAGAGCGAACAGTTGCATCGCGGCTGGCCGCTATCGTGGCGCTAGCCGCCTTTCTGCTCTCCGCCGCGCTGGGAGGCCTGTCGTGGATGTGGCAGCGGCGGGTGATCCAATCACGCGGTGTTCGGCACTTCCTGGAGACACCGGACGGTGCAACCGCGACAGGAGCCAGAACGTGAACAAGACGTACGGGAGCGAGTGGATTCGGTCCATGGTCAGCATCGTCATTTCGCCGCCGACAAGCCTCGCGATCATCCGGACTCGAAGACCGTGGGTGGGTGTCTTCCTTGTGGTTGCTGGCGCTAGTATTCTCCTGGCCCTGCCAAGCCGAGACTCTGTACTCGCCGCCACATCGACGGCTTTGGAGGGCGTAGACGAACAGGCTGCCGCGGCCGCCCCGATCTTCTACTATGCGACGCTGGCCCTGTCGCCCGTCTTCCTGGTGGCCGAGTGGCTTGTCGCGGCCGTGGTGATCTGGCTCCTGGTTCTGGCGTTCGGAGGCACCGGACGCTTCGCCCAAGCCTTCTCGTTGGCGGCCCACCTGGGGGTGATCAACGTCTTGGCACAGGTGACCGGAGTTCTCGTCCTCGCGACGACTGGCGGTCCTCAGAGTCCCTGCGCGCCCTCTTGTACTGCGTTGGGCCCCAACCTGCTCCTTTCCACCGAAAGCGCTGCTCTTAATGCCATGTACGAGAACATCACACCGTTCACGGTCTGGCAGATGGCGCTGCTTTGTCTAGGGGCTGTCGCGGTCTTCGGCCTTTCGCGGACCCAAGCGGCTTGGCTTGCCTCTATCTTCTGGACGGCTGGGACGGCCTTCATGGTCGCGACGGCGAGCCTTGGTGCGGTGGCGACCCCACTCGAGTAGCCGCGGTGGAAGCCGTCAAGGCAGAGGGCCTGACCCGCTCGTACGGAGGCCATGTGGTCGTGGACGGCGTCGACCTGGACGTGCGGAGGGGGCAGATTCTGGGGTTCGTCGGACCGAACGGGGCCGGAAAGACGACGACATGGTCGATGTTGACGGGGCTGGTGGAGCCGACGAAGGGCTCTGTCCGGCTCCTCGGCAGGCCGCTCGACATCAACGACACTGAACTCAAGCAGCAACTCGGGATTGTGCCGGACCACAGCGACCTCTTTGAGAGCCTCACCGGGGAGGAGTTACTGCTCTCGTACGCGCGCATTTACGGCCTGGACCGAGGCGACGCCGGACAGAGGACCGACGAGGCGCTCGCGGTCTTCGACCTCGAGGGTGCCGCCAAGCGACCAATCACCACCTACTCCCACGGCATGAAGAAGAAGATCCGCCTTGCGGCGGCGACACTTCACGGGCCACGGGCGCTGTTCCTCGACGAGCCCTTCGAGGGCATGGACGCCCTGAGCGCCCGTACCGTCATCTCGATTCTGCAGCAGATGGCTGAGCAGAACGGCACCGCCGTCTTCCTGACCTCCCACATGCTCGACTACGTCGAGCGGGTGTCCACTCACCTCGCCGTCATCAAGAGCGGCAAGATCCTGTTGTCCTGTTCCCAGGCAGAGTTCAGAGAGCTACCGGCCATCAAGGGGGAAGACGGCGCCGGTCGGCTCGAGAGTCTCATTCTCAGTCTCTCTGCGCGTGAGCGGTTCTCCGGCCTTTCTTGGATCGGCGGTAGAGCCTGAACCGGGACTTGGGGCGGGTGTTGGTGCTTCGGCTTCACGAGTCGTCGGGCGAGAGCCTACGGTCCTGAGCCGAGCCCGGGCCGCAGTTCGCGCCCCGGTCCGCCGGAACTCCGGTCGCATGCTCTGACCGCCGTGCCTACGTTGGGAACGGCGCGGGAAGGGCAGACTGCGAAGCTGCCGGCTGGATCTACCTGCCGGCTCGGTCTGCTGTACGGCAGCCGCGAGCCGAGACCTTAGATGGCCGGCTCCGTACCCGAACACTGCTGGGCTCCCTCATGGGTGCGGGAATCTGAGCCGCACGCCAGTGTTATCCGGGCTAAGGTCTGCCATCGGGCTGGAGGAACCAACGAGCTATGACGAAGCGACTCCCTACCGCCGCGACCGTTGTGTTCGCTGTGACCTTGCCCGCCTTCGGACAGTTGCCCTGCAACCCGTGCGTCGGTCTGGCGACCGACGACCCGGGCGCCATGGCGGACCTGCTGGGCACGCTGCCGGCATTGCCCGAGGAGGCGATACTGGTCGTCAAATGGCCGGTGGAGCTGGCCGACGACGCAGCGGTACCGGCCGCGCGCGAGGCGGCCTCGGCGCTCCGGGCCGCGGGTGCGCTGCCGTGGTACGCGGTTCGATTCGCCGCGCCGCCACCTCCGGCCGAGCGGGGCGACGACCTGACGGCGGAGCTCGAGCGGCTCGCCGACCTCGCCCGCACCGCGACGGCCGGTGCCCTGTTTCAGTTGAACTGGCAGGGGGAGCTCCTCAACGAGCCGCAGGCTGTCCAGGAGTACGCGCTCGCACTCAAGCGGGCATCGGTCGCCGTTTCGGGCGCGCAGCCGGACGCCGCCGTCGTCACCGAGCCGCTGCCGCCTGACCCCGAACTGGTCCGGGCGCTGTACGCCCAGGAACTCGACGCCTATCTCGACGGAGTCGCGTTCCGGCCCGGCCAGGGAGCCGGCGCCGCTGGAGTCGCCGAACTGAAGGACCTCATCCGGGAGCTCGACCCGGACGCGCTGGTCGCGCTCGAGCCGAACGCCGCAACCGCGGGCGGTGAAGGAGCGACACTGGTGCGAGCCGCGGCCGAGGCGGAAGCGGGCGCTTCGCTCTCCCTGTTCGCGCTCTCCGGCGAGGCCGGCGCCGACGCGGCCACGGTTCGCGCAGCACGACTGATCGCCCAGGAGTTCTCGGGCGACGTCACCTACGATCCCTACTCCACTCCCGCCGGCGCCGAGGCCTGGAGCTTCGTCCGCGGAGAGGACCTGAGCCTGCGAATCGTCGTGTCGCCACCCACCGGGGGCGGACCGTTCACGCTCCGCTTCAGCGACCGGCAGATCGGGTCGCCGGCGCGCTTCGACCCGGCGACCGGCGAGTCAGACCTCGTCTTCGGCGGACGCCGCACCCGCAACGGCTATGAACTCGAACTGAGGGACGCCGCCGAGCCCTTCGTGTTCCGCCTGGAGCGGGACCTGGCGGTCGGGCTCGACGGCGCCGAGAGCGTCGAGGAGGCGCTGACGGTCGCCGACACCCGCCGCATCCCGGTCGGCGAGATCCTGCGGCGGCTGCAGGCCTTCGAAGACGATCAATCACGTCGGGTAGCGAACTACAGCGCCACGAACACGACGTCGCTCCGGTTCCAGCTCGGCACCGGCGTCCAGTCGGTCGACGCGACCTTCCAGGGCCCCTTCTTCTTCCGCCAGGGCGCGGGCTTCGACTGGGCCTGGGACAACTTCTACGTCAACGGCATCCGCTGGCGACGCAAGCGGATCCCCGAGATCCCCCTGATCCAGCCGGAGAAGGCGGCGGCGATGCCGGCCGAGATCACGTTCACCAGGGAGTACCGCTACCGCCTGCGGGGCACGGCGACGGTGGAAGGCCGAGACACATGGGTGGTCGACTTCGAACCGGCGGAGGCTCTGATCGAGGGCCGCAGCCTGTTTCGCGGCACGGTCTGGGTGGACCGTGAGATCTACGCGCGGGTGAAGACCCGCGCGGTTCAGCTCGGACTGACCGGCGACGTGCTGTCCAACGACGAGACCACGTTCTACACCCCGGTCGACGCCGGCGGACAGCCGGCGGCGTGGGAGCGGTCGTCCTACTGGCTGCCGACGCGGGTCATCGGCCAGCAGTTGTTCTCGGTCCTGAACGCGACGACGATCGTCGAACGGGAGATCGAGCTGACCGGGATCCGGATCAACCCGGCCGACTTCGACACGCGACGCGACGCGACCCTGGCCTCAGAAGCGACGATGGTGCGCGACACGGAGGCAGGCCTCCGCTACCTGGAGCTAGACCAGGAGACCGGCGAACGCGTGGTCAAGGAGGACGACAAGACACGGATGTTCCTCCTCGGCGGCGCCTTCTACGACGAGGCCCAGGACGGCCCGCTGCCGCTGGGCGGCGTCAACTGGCTGTCCTTCGACTGGCGGGGCACGGGCACCCAGGCCGACCTGTTCATCGCCGGGCCGCTCATCCTCGCCGACATCGCCAACCCAAGCCTGTTCGGCTCCCGCTGGGACGCCGGCGTCGACGTCTTCGCGCTTGCCTTCGCCGGCGAGGACGTGCTCTACCGGGAAGGCGTCGAATCGCCGACGGAGAACGTCGAGCGGCTGCTTCCGAACATCGACTTCAGCCTGGGCCGGCCGCTCGGCAGCTTCGTCAAGCTCGACCTCCGCTACGAGCTGTCCTGGAACAACTTCCAGCGCGCCGACGAAACGGGCGAGGACTTCGTTCTGCCCTCGGACCACCTGAGCCACAGCGTCGGCGCCATCGTTCGTTACATCCGCTCGGGCTACCGGCTCGTCGCCGGCGGCTCGTGGAACCTGCGGGACGAGTGGCAGCCCTGGGGCCTGGGCGCCGCCAACCTGACTCCGGACAGCTACACGCTCTGGAACATCGGCGTCGCCAAGACCTGGCATCTACCGAAGTTCCAGAAGTTCGGCGTGGCCCTCGAGTACGTCGACGGCAGCGACCTCGACCGCTTCAGCAAGTACGAGTTCGGCTTCTTCTCGGACGTCAACGTCCACGGCTACCAGAGCGACAAGGTGCGCGCCGAACGCGCCGCCGCCGCCCATGTGAGCTACGGCTTCGAGCTCGGCGAGATCTTCCGCATCGACCTCGTCGGCGACGCCGCCTGGGCCACCGACCCCGCCTCCGGCCTCGACCGCGAACTCCTCGCCGGCGCCGGCATCGTCGGCACCTTCATCGGCCCCTGGGGCACCGTCGTCAACATGGACATAGGCCACGCCCTCGCCGGCCCGGACGACGGCTGGAGCGCCTTCATCGCCGTACTGAAGCTGTTCTGAGCGGAGCGCTCGCTTCGGTCGCCCTCGCAAACTCCTAACCGTTGCATGTCGCTTGGCTCGCGGCCCGTGGTTAGACTCCACCGTGGCACCGAGACCGGTGAGGCGCGCGTCTGGCTAGGCGCGACGAAGAACACATACCGGGCTGTATCTGCCTGAGGAGCAACGACGCCAGGCGCGATGCATCGCCGGTCGAATGCAGGTGGCGTCTAACCACGGGCCGCTGTGCCCGCTGGGAGCCTCCCTCCCCGATCCCCTCACTGCGCGAGTCTCTCTGAACAACCCCAGCCCGTATCTCTTCAGGAATGAGCCGGACTCCGGACCCAGCGCGAGTCGCTATCCACAGCGCGCAGGGCGGTCTACTATCAATCATGGCTCCGGAAACCCCGTCTGAACTCGAAGCAGACGAACTTCAGCCCGACGATGTCGTAGAAGTTCCCATCGGGGATGAGATGGACCTGCATCCGTTTCAGCCGCGCGAGGTGAAGGATGTCGTCGAGAGCTACCTGGATGCTGCGTACGAGAAGGGGTTCCGGGAGGTGCGGATCGTCCACGGGCGCGGCATCGGTGTGCAGCGGCAGATCGTTCGGAAAGTGCTGGAGCGGGATCCGCGGGTCGTCTCGTTCAGGAGTGGCGGGCCGGGCGGGGGTGGTTGGGGCGCCACGGTGGCTCGGCTGCGCTAGCAACCAGACACGGGGGCGGCGATGAAGAAGGCGATCGCGGCGGCGGTCCTCGTCGGCTTGCTCCTGGTTCTGACGACCACGCGATTCGGCATCTTCATCGTCTTCGACGTTCTGGGAGACGTCGGCTCCGACAATCTGCCGACCGACCCCACCGCAGGACCCCTGGTCCTTTCCGGCGCCCTGAGAGCGAAGGAGCGGATGCCGTTGCCGGAGTCGCTGGAGCAGGCTTCCGGGCTCCACGTCGACGGTCAACACATCTACGTCAGCACGGATCAGGCGGAGCTGTTCACGCTGTCGCATACGGGCGTCGAGGCTCGACCGGTAAGCCGCTTGCTGGGCGGCCCGTTGATCCTGCGGCAGGGACGTCTGGAGGGCATTGCCGTAGACCGGAACCGGCTCCTCGGCATCGGCGAGTTGGGAGCACTCAGGTCGTGGCGGTACGACGAGGAGCGGTGGCAACCCGGCGAATCAACGGCGTTGCCGGACGGTCTCGAGAACCTGGAGTTCACCGGAATCACCCGGTTCGGCACCGACCTCCTTGCCACCGCGGACGATGGTCTCGACATCTGGAATCTCGGCACGGGCGATCGGCACCAACTCGATCTCGGCGCTTACCTGCGGCCCGGACGCAGCGCCGACGGCCTGCTGGTCTCCGGGATCACCGCGGACGCCTCGTCCGTCTACCTCGTAACCGAGAACTACTCCTCCATCCTGCGAGTCGATCCGATCGTCTGGCGGGTCCTGGACGTCTGGGGCATCGACGCCGGAGAATCGTCTGATATCGCCGTGCTGGACGGTTCCGCCTACGTGACCGTCGATCACAACTACTTCGATCCGCGGCCGCCCCTCCTGGTCTACGAGTTGCCCCGCTAGCCGGATCGACCAGCCTGGTAGCGCGCCCACAGCATGCCGAGGCCGAACGCGATCAGCGGCGTCGCGATCAGCAGATCGGAGGGGCTCAGCGTGTACACGGGCTCGGCCGCGAGGGCCTCGGTCAGGGTCTGGTCCGGGGACGCCACATCCGGCGTCTCGCCGCCAAGAACCCGGGTGACCGCCGCGCCCGCCTCGGGGCGCTCGGAGCGCAACTGGTAGGCGAGCCAGCCGCCAAGGGTCACGCCGGCGAGAAGGAACTGGGCGCTCGCCCGTCGCAACTGGGATTCGGCCTCGCGGTGCGCATGTTCCCGCTCGCCTGAGGTGAGGTCGGAGTCGTCCACGCGCTGCCAGCGCTCGACGTCGATCTCGGCCCGGCGCCGGGTCGCTGCGATGCCGGACACGAAGCCAATCGCCGCCACCAGCACATGGAGAACCCAGACCAGGCCCGGGATGTCACGGGGAATGATGTGGACGCCGACGATCGTCAGGACCGCCAGCCCCAGGAAGACAGCCGACCAGACGACGGCGATGCTCTGCAAACGCTTCCAGTTCATCTGCAAGCTCGACGCTCCATTATGTTCTCCCCAGCAGGTCGAGCAGGCCCAGGGTGAGCCCCGGCACGTAGGTAATCAGCAGCACGCCGATACCGAGGATGACCAGCGCCGGAACGGCGGCCCGATAGACGGCGAGCAACGGCCGTTCGAAGCGGTAGGACGCCAGGAACAGGTTGAGGCCCACCGGCGGCGTCAGGTAGCCGAGCTCCAGGTTGGCAACGAAGATGATCCCGAGGTGGATCGGGTCGACACCGAAGGCCAGACCGAGCGGGATGATCAACGGCACGACGACGACGGTGGCCGAGAAGATGTCCATCAGGCAGCCGACCAGCAGCAGGAAGACGTTGAGCGCGAGCAGGAAGACGATCTTCGACTCGATGTTGTTCTGCACCAGCTCGACGAGATCCTGAGCCGCCTGGGCGTCGACCAGCCAGTTCGTCAGACCCATGGCCGCCACCAGGATGATCAGCACGCCGCCTACCAGCACCGCGCATTGCCGGAAGACGGCGAGAAGGGGCTTGCCGAGCCTCACGTCGCGGTGCACCAGGCACTGGACGACGAAGGCGTAGAGAGCCGCCAACGCCGCGGTCTCGACCAGGGTCGCGTAGCCGCTGAAGAACGAACCAACGACGACGATAGGTAGCAGCAGCTCCCACTTGCCGCCCCAAAGCGCGCGCACGAACTCGCTGCACAGGAAGCGCTTCACTACCGGCGGCAACCGCTCCCAGACGACCGGCAGGCGCCGTCGAGCCACGGATGGGAACCGCTCCCGATTGACATCCCCAATCCCGCGGTCGTCCACCCCTGCCGAAGTACGGGCCTTGCCGATTCCGCCGCGCAGGGCCTCCCTGACGCCCCAAAGCGCGATCAACGCGATCAGGAGGAGCCCTGGGACGATCCCGCCAATGAACAGGTCTTCGATCGGTACCTCAGCGACGATGCCGAAGAGGATGAGCGGCAAAGCCATCGGCAGCAGAAGGCCGAGCGAACCGGAGGCGGTAAGCAGGCCGAGAGAGAAGCGCTCACGGTAGCCATCCGCCGAAAGCGCGGTGAAGAGCACGCCGCCCAAAGCCAGGATGGTGACGCCCGAACCGCCCGTGAAGACGGTGAAGAACGCGCAAACGACGGCGCACACCACGGCGGTGCTGCCCGGCACCCAGCCGAAAAGGGCGCGAAACACCCTGAGCAGCCTCTCCGACGCCCCGCCCTCGGCGAGCAGGAATCCGGTCAGCGTGAACAGCGGGATCGCCGCCAGGGTCGGCGACACGGCGAGCCGGTAGCTCTCCGCCGGGACCGCTGCGAGCGGCACGAAGTCGGAAAGGAACAGGAACAACGCCGCGCCGCCGAGGGCGGCGAAGATGGGGCCGCCGAGGAGAGTCGAAGCCAGGATCAGAACCAGCCACGGCGTGGCCGCTCGATCGGCAAAGGAGTCGGCGTTGGCGCCGATCCACAGGCCGAGCAGGATGCCGAACCCGGCCATGGCTCGGCCCATCCACAGATCCGACGACTTCCAGGCCAGGCGCAGGGCCAGGATCGCGAAGCCGACGGGCATGACCGCCTGGCCCACCCAGACCGGCACCCCGGCCGCCATCTCGATGCCGCCCTCGCGTTCGATCTGGACCAGGTCGAGACTGGCCGTGCCCAGCAGGGTCGCGATCATCGCGCTGATGCCGCCGGTAAACACGGCGGCCACCGCCCGAAACCTGCCTTCCGGCAGGAAGTTGCCCGTGGCCAGGGCGAGCAGGCGTCCTTCTCTTGCCGCCAGGGCCGCTCCCAGGAACGCGACCCACAGGGTCAGGTGCTGCTCGAACGGAAGCGCGCCCGGAATGCCGGTGCCGAGCTGGCGGACGACGATCTCCGCGAGGGGCAGGAGCACCATCGCGCCGAGCAGGACGATCGAGACACCGTCCTCCAGCCGGTGGAGGAAGCGCACCGGGGCCCAGGGACGGACCGCGGTGGCGCTCTCAGTCAACCGAAGACTGCCGGCGATAGGCGTCCCGAACCGCCGTGGCTCGGTCGAAGATCGCTTCCGGAACGGTGTTCCCGCGCATGCTGGCCGCGAAGTCGTTGGCGATCTCCACCCAGTCGTCCTCGACCTCGGTGCCCACGATCGGTACGACTTCCAGGCCCTGACCGCCCATCAACCCGACCGCCGTTTGTTCCAGGGTCGGAATCGTCTCGAAGATCCGGTCCTCCGCCCGCTGACCGGCCTTGATCATCACCTTCCGATCCTCGTCGGAGATCCGGTTCCATGCGCGTTTGGTAACGAGGATCGCCCCCATCATCGGAATCAGCGGAATGTCGGCGAAGTACTTGGCCTGCTTGAAGAACTGGACCTGCATCGCGTAGATCGGCGGCACGGCGAGCGCGTCGATCATGCCGGTCTGGAGCCCGGTGACGATGTCGGTGGCCGCCAGCGCCACCGGCTTGAAGCCGCCCTCACGCCACCAGCTCGTCATCGCCTCGTCGCCGGCCCAGGTGAAGATCTTGAGCCGCTGCATCTCCTCGACCGTACGCGCCAGCTCGTTCGTGAAGAAGTGGACCTGGCCGACGTAGCCCCAGCCCAAGAGCACGAAGCCCTCCTCGTCCAACGTCTCGCGCAGGCCGGGGGTCAGCTCCCGCAGCACATGGAACATCTCCTGTTCGTCGTGGAAGAACAGGGGGATCTCGAAGACGGTGAAGTCCTTCGAGATGTCGGCCAGGCCGGCCACCGAGAGAGCGGCCGCGTGGTACTGGCCGATCTTCATCTTGCGCAGGATGTCCGGCTCGTCGCCCGCGACGCCGCCGGGATAGATCGTGAGAGTGACCCGGCCGTCGGTACCGGTCTCCCAGTCCCTGCCCATCGTCTCGAAGAAGCCGTCCCACGGCGAGCCGTCGGGCGAGAGCGTCGCCATCTTGACCGCGAAGCCGGCGCCGGCGACAGGCTGCGCGGCGAACGCCGCGATCAGGATCAGCGGCGCGAACCGGACGAATGGCCTGGCAGTGTTCACCAGCCGGCACTGTATCAACGGCCGATCTCGCGCTCCCCCACTACGCGGCGCTCGACACCCCACGCCCGCCAACGAGCTTCCGGCGGCGTCACCTCGCCTTCGTCGTCCCCGCCAGCGGCGGCAACCAGAAGGAGACGCAACCGGTCGAGCAGCCCGGCCGCCTTGCGATCCCGTCCCCCGCTCCGCTCCACGACCGCCGCGGCCAGCGACCTTTCCTGCTCCGCGTCCACGAGCAGCGTCGTCGGCCGGCACCACAGCACCGAGCCGGCCAGGGCGCGGCGGCTCGGCTCGAGCGCCAGCACCGCCAGGTGCGCGCAGCACCAGTCGAGCCACAACCGCGCGAGACGGTCCGCCGGCGTCGGCGTCGCCGCTTCCGCTCGCGCCGGCGGCGTGACGACGACGATCTCCCGCGCCAAAGCACCGCGCGCGAGCAGACGGTCGAATACGACGATCGCGTCCGCGGAATCACCGGCCGAGGCCGCAACGTGAAAGCAGAGGGCCTCCGGCGACGACTCGGGCGCCGGAACGTCGCCAGCGGCCGGTCCCTCGTCCCGTTCCAGCACGGCCCGCCAACGCTCGACTTCGGTCCATCCGCGCTCGAAGGACCACCAGCGCCAGCGCCCGTCCCGCGGATAGAACAGCCACGGCTCGTGACCGCGGCGGCTACGGGCCGCGGCCGCCAAGGCTTCCCGCGCCTGTGACGCCGCCACGGGGGTATCCTATGGCGTTGCGGAACCCGTGTGGCGCGTTGCGCGCCACACGCGTCCCAGCCCGAGCGGCCGTCATGGGGCGCTCGGGTGGAATCTGCGAAGTTCCGCGCCCGTTGGTCCCCCCATGAAGCGCGCACACGAATCGTCCCGAACCGGCAGCGTGACGCGGTCCGCGATCGCCGCCGCGCTGGCCTTCATTCTGACCGCGGCGAACGCGGCGCCGGCGGTCGAGATCGCGAATCCCGCCCTGTTCGAGAAAAGCGTGGCGGCCGCGGCGGAGGCGGTAAAGCAGTACGGGCTGCTGGACGATGCGGAAGCGCAGGAACGGGTCAACCGGATCGGCTACGAGGTTGCCTACCACGCGGACTTCGACAGCTACCCCTTCACCTTCGCGGTCGTCGACACGCCGATCCCCAACGCCTTCGCCCTCCCGGCAGGCCAGATCTTCGTGACCAAGGGAATGCTCGACCTGGGCCTGTCCGACGACATGCTCGCCACGCTGCTCGGCCACGAAATCGCTCATGTCACGTCCGAGCACTTCCTGAAGCAGAAGAAGAGGGCGACGAGACTCAACCTCCTGAGTTCGCTCCTCGGAGTGGGGCTGATCGCGGCGAGCGCCTCCGACCGGGAGGACGGGTACGTCGGCCCCTACGGCTACACCCGCGACCAGAGTCCGACCGAGGCGGCGGCCCAGGCCGCGCTGGTCGGCGGCATGGCCATCACCGAACTCGTCATGCGCAGTTACTCGCGCGAGCACGAGGACGAGAGCGACGAGGAGGGCCAGCGTTTCGCCGCGGCCGCGGGCTACGATCCCAACGCGCTCAGCCTGCTGATGGCCAGGATGGGTGAACGCATCCCGCAGTCGAAAGCGTACGGCTACTGGCAGACGCACCCCTTCTTCGACTCGCGGGTGCAGGCCGCCACGGCTCGTGGCCGCTATCTCGCGACGCTTGAGGCAGCGCCGGGCGAAGAGGTCGAGGTCTACCGTCAGGCGACCCAGAAGAGCCTGCTCGACTTCGCGGCGAACCCGTCGAAGCGGCTCGGCCGACCCGGCCCGCCGGAGTCGACGCGTGTGCCGCCGGCGCTGCGGTTCGTGAAGACCATGGCTCTCAACGCCTGGCCCGCCGGGCCGGCAGCCGAGTCGCTACGGCTGGAGACGCTGCACGAACTGCGCGGCCGGGAACTCGAACGGCTGGCAACGTCGAGGGATTACGGCAGCCTGACCGCCGCCTATCGCCAGGAGATGGAGACCGTTCGCGCCCTGGCCCCCGATTCGCCTTTCCTCGTCGTGCTCACCCAGGAACTCGCCGAACTCCGTCGCCAGAGCGAGGAACTGTACGCCCAGTCGATCGACATCCTCGACCGCGGTGTGTTCGAGACCCCGTTCCTCGAGGCCTTTCTCTCGAACTATCCCGACTCCCCACGTACACCAAAGGTGGCGCTGTTGCTTGGCACCGCCTACAGCCGGCTCGGCCGCGAAACCGACGCCGTGGAGAACTTCCTCAAGGCCTGGGAATCGGAGCCCACCGGCGAGATCGCCGAGGACGGCGACAGTCCCGCCGCCGCCGCCCAGCGTGGACTGCACAACCTGACGCCGGTGCTCACCCGCCTCGGCTCCCTGCAACACCTGGCGCTCCAGGAGCGCGACCCGGAACTGGGTGAGCGGGCCGAGGATCGCCTGCGCAAGCTGGCCGGCAGCTACGACGACATCACGAGCGGTTCGGAGTACCTCGAGCGCTTCCCCGAAGGGCCCCACGCCGGAGAGGTCGAGGAGCGGCTGAACCAGTTGGCGGACCTGCTCTACAAGGAGATGGTCATCTACCAGGATCTGGGCGACGCGGCGAAGGCGATTGCGCGCGCCAGTCAGATCCTCACCCACGCCCCCCTCTCGCCAACCGCCCGACGGCTCAGTGACGAGCGGCTCGAAGAAGAGCTCGACGCCTAGGAGCTTCCGGGCGGGGGCCGCCGTCGGCCTGACCCTGTTCGCGGCGGTTCTGCCGGCGCAGGACGAAGCGACCGAACGGGAAGCTGCCGCACTCGTCGAGGCCGCCCTTGCCGCTGCCCGTGACGCCGCGAGCGTCGACGATCTCGCGCGGGCGCGCGAGCGCTTCCTGGAGGTCCCCCGGCGTTTCCCGCGCAGCGAACACCCCCGGCTCCAGCTCCGCGGCCGGGCGCTGGTTGAAGCTGCCGCGCTCGGCCGCCGCACCGGCGTCGAACGGCAAGCCGCCGGTGAGCTTCTGCGGGTGCTGGAGCGCGAAGCCGGGAGCGAGTGGACGGCGCGCGCCCACTTCGAGCTCGGTGATCTGCTGCTGATGCGAGGCGACTGGCGGAACGCCGCCCGGCACCTGCGGCTGGCCCGGGAGGGCACGCTCGGCGGGACCGGCGGGACCGGCGGGGGCGGCAACGTCGCCGGCGACGCGCTCGAACGGATGACCCTGATCCATCGTCTGATCCTGCGGCCACTCGCGGGCCAGGAGCGCTGGCTCGATTCCCGCAGCTACCTGCCGGCTCGAGCCGGCATCGAGCGGCCCCGCGGCGTCGCCACCGGGGCCGACGGCCGACTCGTCGTCACGGAGACGAACCGGGCCGCGATCCTCGACGCCGCGGGAGCGCCGGTTTCCGCCCGCGACCTGCGCGGCGCCGTCCGGCCGAGCCACGCCGCGGGGCGCTTCCCCGGCGTCGTCACCTCCGACGGCGTGACCGGGATGGAGGACCCCCGGACCGTCTCCTTCGACCGGATCGGCGGCGGCGACCTGGACCGCATCGTGGCCGCCCACCGCGACGACTTCGGCAACTGGACCGTGCTCTCGCGGCGCTCCGCGGAGGTCCTCCGCTACGACCCTCAGGGCCGGCCGCTCGAGACCCTGCGCGTTGCCGCGCTTAACCAGCCCATCGACCTGGCGGTGGGCCGGGACGGCGCCATCCACGTGCTCGACGCCGGCGCCCGCTCGACACCGCCCTCCGTGTTGCGGTTCGCCGCCGATGGGCGCTTCGAGGAAGCCTTCCGGGCCGACTGGAGACGACCCGTCGCGCTCGCCGTCGACGCGTTCGGCAACCGCTACGTGCTCGACGCCGGGACGCTGCAGGTCCTCGTCTACGATCCGGTCGCCACGCCGCTGGCCGCCCTCGGGCCCGTCCTGCCAGGCAGCCAGGAGCTGCGAACGCCGGAGGACGTCGCGGTGGACGGTCAGGCCCGGATCTTCATCGCCGACAGCCGGCTCGGCCAGGTGCTGGTCCTGGAGTAGTTGAGGATGTTCCGTCGCCTCTTCGCCGTCGCGGCCGTTCTGACGGTCCTGGCCGGCTTCAACGGCGCTGCTTCCGCGCAACGAATCGGGGTGCAGGAGATCGGCCGAAGCGACCTCGAGATCGAGCGGTCGACACGACTGCCGCCCCAGGCCGCGGCCGCTCTGAGCGAGGCCGGCGACATCTATGCCGGCGGCGACTCCGAGGCCGCCGTTCCGCTGCTGCAGGAGGTGATCGACACTCTCGAACCGCTCGCCGCGGGAGGAGGACGGAACCTCGCCGCCGACGACCCACGGCTCTTCGAGACTTTGCGCACTGCCTGGCTCTACCTGGCCGCCGCCCGCTGGACGCTGGAGGATCGGGAGGGCGCCGACCAGGCTCTCGACCGGATCATCCGGCTCGACCCGCTGTTCGAACTGAACGCGGAGACCGCCGGCAGGCAACTGACGGACCGGTTGCAGGGCCGGAAGGAAGAACTCGTCGGCCGCGTTTCTTTCCTGGTCATGCCGCTGGATGCGGAGATCCGCGTCGGCGACCTGGCGTTCGAGAACGCCGCGCCACCCCCCGAGCCGCCGCCCGCCGAGGAAGGCGCGGCCGAAAGCGAAGGCGCGGAGGAGGAGCCGGCCGTCGAGGGCGACGTTGCAGCCGAGTCCGGCGACCCCGCTTCCGAGGAGGGAGCCGAGCCCGAACCCGAGCCGTTCGTGCCGCCGGAGCCCACCGCGATGCTGGCCGGCTCCTACCTGGCACAGGTGTCCCGCCCCGGCTATCTGCAGACCACCGCCGCCTTCGCCATCGCCGGGGGACGGGACCTGGAGGTCGAGGTCGAACTGGAGCGCGACAGCGCGGTCGTCCGCCTGCGCACCGCCCCGACCGGCGCCGCCGTGCTCGTCAACGGGATCGAACGCGGACTGACCGAGGGCCAGGCCGAGCCCTGGTTCCGGCCGGAAGGGGCGGCCTCCGACCACCCACCCGAGGACTTCTCGCGCGAACTGTGGCTCGATGATCTACCGGCCGGCCGTTACCGGATCGACATCGAAAAGGACGGCTTCCGGAGCTTCCGCACCAGTCTTCAGCTCCCCGACCTGGTGGACTACGAGCTGCCGCCGATCGTCCTGGAGCGCGAGGAAGCGGTAGTCGGCCTGGTCGGTCTGACGGAAGGCGCAAGTGTCCTCGGCAACGGTCGAGTGCTCAGGCCCGACTGGTCGAAGTCCCCGCCCCAGGTTCGCCTGCCGCCGGGTGCGTACGACCTGTCGGTGACCCACGGCACGCTCGGCTACTTCGAAACCTCGGTGGTCGCCGAGGACCGGCGCCGGGTCGACATCGAGATCCAGCTCCGGCCGGCGCTCGTCTACCTTGGCGTGCTCGGCGACGACCCCGCCGGCGTTCGCGCCGTCGAGCTCGCGCTCGACGCCTTCCGCGGCGCCGGCACATACACCGTCCTCGATCGGGGCGCCGAGGGGACGGGCCTGCTCGCCGATCTGGGCGTCGGCGCCGACACGTTGCGTGCCCGGAGCGCGGCCCAACGAGAACTCGACTGGACCGCGATCCAGGGCCAGGTCCAGGCGAGGTTGCCGGCCGCGCTCTACGTCGTCGCCGTCCTGAACGACGACCTGGTCGCCGACGCGGTCGACCTGTGGTGGTGGCCGGCCGTCCCCGGACCGCCGTCTCCCGACGTACGGACTCTGCGGATCGAGAACCGGCGGCTCGAGGAGGGCGCGCTGCAACGACTGGCGGCGGCCCTCGATCCGGACCTCGGGCAACGGACGCCCCGGTTCGGCGCCACGCTAATCGACTCCCGGGCAGGAGGCGTGCCGATCGTGGCCACGGTGGAGCCGGGCGGTCCAGCCGCGGCGGCGGGGCTCGTGCCTGGCATGGAAGTCGTCACGATCGCCGGCGAACCGGCGTCTTCCACGATCCAGTTGACGAACGCCGTTGAACGCCTCGAAGCCGGCGATGCGATCGAACTCGTCACCCGCGGCGAGGGCGGAGTCACGGTCCGCCGCGTCGAACCGGAATGGGGATGGACCCTGCTCGACGCGTTCGATCCCGATCTTCTGCCGTCCGCGGTCGCTGCCCGACTGCACCAGGAGCTGGAGCGCGCCGGAGACATCCCGCGGTGGCTGCTGGAACTCGATCTGGCGAACCTGCTGCTGGCCGGCGGCGACCCGACGGCTGCCGTCCGCCAGCTCCGGACAATCGAGGCCCCCGGCCGCAGCGGACTCGGCCGCGACACGGTCCAGTACATGCTGGGACTGGCCCTGACCATCCTCGCGGAGGAGGGGCGGGACGAGTATCGACCGCGGGCCCGCGCCGTCTTCGAGGCGCTCGCCTCGACCGAACGCGGGCGGCTCGGAGCTGACGCCGGGTCGGAGATCGCTCCGCGCGCCCGGTTGCACGCGGAAGCGCTGGCCGACAACTGATGGCGCGGCGGGATGCCTCGGGCGCGGGGCCGCGGCCCGATGTCCTCGTGGTCGGCGGCGGCCTGATCGGGCTGCTGATCGCTCGCGAGCTCGCCCTCGCGGGCGCCCAGATCGAGGTCGTCGACGACCGCCAGGAGGGCGCGGCATCGCCCAACGCGGCCGGGATGATCGCGCCGATCGCGGAGAGCATCGCCGACCAGGCGTTCGCCAGGATCTCGGTTCGGTCACGCAACCTCTGGCGCGATCTGGCGCCCGCGCTCGAACGGGAGAGCGGCATGTCGATCGACTACGACGACTCCGGCTCTCTCCTGCCGGTCCTCGATCCGGACGGTCGCAAGGTGCTCGACCGGATCAAGGCCCAAGCGCTTGGCCTGGGCGAAACGGCCCGGGATCTCGATCGGGCCGAGCTGCGCGAGCTGGTGCCCGATCTGCGCCCCGGGATCGAGGAAGCGCTGCTGCTGCCGGGGGAGCATCGGGTCGACAACCGGCTGGCTACGACGGCCGCGGCGGCGGCGCTGCGCCACCGGAACGTCGTCGTCCACCGCGCCACGGTCGAGCGCGTCGCCGAGGCGCCCGGGCAGGTCGTCGCGTCGGGTGATGACTTCGAGCGCGCCGCCGGCGCCGTCGTCGTCTGCGGCGGCGCCTGGACTCCCCGGGTCCACGGGTTGCCGGCACTCCCCATCGTCCCCGTCAAGGGTCAGATGATCGCCTTCGACGGAATCGACTGGCCGTTCACAGGCGCCATCCGTACGCCGGCGTTCTATGCCGTGCGCCGGGCCGGCGGGCGCCTGCTGATCGGCGCCTCCGTCGAACACGCCGGCTTCGATCTCAGCCTGACCGACGAAGTCAGCGCGGATCTGGCGACGGGGGCCGCCGCCGTGCTGCCCACCCTGAAGGACCGTGAGCCCGTCGAACACTGGGCCGGCTTGCGGCCCGGTACGCCCGACCCCTGGCCCATCGTCGGCCGATTGAGCGAGAGACTGCACGTCGCTACCGGCCACTTCCGCAACGGCATCCTGCTGGCCCCGCTCACCGCCAGGATGATCCCGCCGCTGGTGCTCGATCAGCAGCCTGACGACCCCTGGCTGAGCATCCCTGAAGTCATGCTCCCGGGCCGCTTTACCGCCGCCGAGCGTCTTTCCTCCTGAGGGCGACTCTGTTACTGTCTGCCGCGTTTCAACGCCGTCAGGGCAAGAGCCCCGGGCGGCGCGCGGCCCGCGAGGAAGAGTCCGATGACCCACATCATCTTCGAACCCTGTATCGGCGTGAAGGACACGTCGTGCGTCGATGTCTGCCCCGTCGACTGCATCTACGACGATGACGACTGGGAACTGCTCCTGATTCACCCGGAGGAGTGCATCGACTGCGGCCTGTGCGTCGATGCCTGCCCGGTGCAGGCGATCCTGCCCCTGGAGGAAGTTCCCGAGGGTCAGGAGAAGTACATCGCGCTGAACTACACGGCGTTCGGCTTCGACCCGCCGTGATGGGCTGAGCCGATCCAGGCGGGTTCCCAGGGGCGCGACGCAAGTCGCGCCCTTCGTGCATGTGGCCCCGGGTCCTTTGACCCGGGGAAGAAACCGAGCCGGCCGCAAGGCCGGCGTCCTTGTGCTTCCAAAGTTGAGTGAGTTAGACTAAACTCTCTGCCGAAGTTGGGTCGAAATCGCTCAGGCCCGCGCTCAGAACAGGGAACCACGTGGAGTACAAGGACTACTACCAGACGCTCGGCGTCGACAAGGAAGCGACGGCCGCCGACATCCAGAAGGCCTACCGCAAGCTGGCGCGCCAGTTCCACCCGGACGTCAACAGGGACCCGGGCGCCGAGGCCCGCTTCAAGGAAGTCGGCGAGGCCTACGAGGTGCTGAAGGATCCGGACAAGCGCGGCAAGTACGACCAGTACGGCGCCGCCTGGAAGCAGGTCCGGACCGGAGGCGCTCCGCCCCCCGGCTGGGAGGGCTTCCATTTCGACTTCGGCGGCGGCGACAGTCGATTCGAGTTCCGGAGCGCGGGCGGCGGCTCCGGCTTCAGCTCTTTCTTCGACATGCTCTTCGGCGGCGCGGGACCCCAGGGCTTTCCCGGCGGCGGCCGGCAGTCGACCTGGTCCCCTCCTCGCCGGGGCCGGAACCACGAGGTCTCGCTGCAGCTCAGCCTCGAGAGCCTGGCGGAGGGCGGCCCGCAGACGATCGAGTTCCTCGACCGTTCCAACGGCCGGACGCGGAGACTCGAAGTCCGGATCCCGAAGGGCGTGCTGCCGGGCCAGTCGATCCGGCTCGGCGGCCAGGGCGGAAAGGGCGCGGGCGGACCGGACGGCGACCTGTTGCTCCGGGTCGAAGCCCTGCCGCATCCCGTCTTCCGGCGCCGCGACCGCGACCTCCACTGCGACGTGCCGGTCTCACCGTGGACGGCGGCACTCGGCGGCAAGGTTCGGATTCCGACGCTGGGCGGAACCGCCGAGGCGCGGCTCCCCGCCGGTTCATCCACCGGGCGGAAGATGCGACTGCGCGGCCGCGGTCTGCCCAACCCGAAGGGGCCAGACGGCGACCTGCTCGCCGAGATCCAGGTCGTCGTTCCCACCGAATTGACCGACGAGGAGAGAGCCCTGTTCGAGCAGTTGGCCGAGACGTCCGCGTTCGAGCCGTCCTGTGACGCCTCGGGCACCACCCGCAACGACACTTGAGTTCGCCAGGCAGGAGAACCTGAACGACATGGACCCGAACAAGCTGACCATCAAGTCGCAGGAAGCGCTCACCGCGGCCCAGGACCGGGCGCGGCGCCTCGGCCACCAGCAGGTGGACGCGAGCCATCTCCTGCTGGCTCTGCTCGAGCAGCAGGACGGTCTGGCGCCGCGGATCCTGAATCGCCTCGAAGTCGACGCCGGCGCGCTGCGGACCAGGATCGAGGACGACCTGGAACGTCGGCCCAAAGTCTCGACGGGCCGCGGCGAGGCCGGCAAGATCTACATCACGGGTGACCTGGAGCAACTCCTCGCGCGGGCCGAAGACGAAGCCGGCACGTTCGGCGACGAGTACGTCTCCGTCGAGCACCTGCTGCTCGCCGCCCTCGAGGGCAAGGACGGCGCCGCCCAGGCACTCGCGGAAGCCGGCCTGACCCGGCAGCCGCTGCTGGACGCGCTCAAGTCCGTCCGCGGATCGCACCGGGTGACCAGCAACCACCCGGAAACGGCCTACGAAGCGCTCGAGAAGTATGGCGTCGATCTGGTCGCCCAGGCGCGCATCGGCAAGACGGACCCGGTCATCGGCCGCGACTCGGAGATCCGCCGGGCGATCCGCATCCTGTCCCGCAAAACGAAGAACAACCCGGTACTGATCGGCGAACCCGGAGTCGGCAAGACGGCGATCGTCGAGGGACTGGCCCAGCGCATCGTCCGCGGCGACGTGCCGGAATGGCTCAAGGACCGGAGCGTGTTCTCGCTCGACCTCGGATCGCTGCTCGCCGGCGCCAAGTACCGCGGCGAGTTCGAGGAGCGCTTGAAGGCAGTGCTGAACGAGATCGCCCAGAGCGAGGGTCGCATTCTCCTGTTCATCGACGAAGTCCACAACATCGTCGGCGCCGGCCGCACGGAGGGCTCCACCGACGCCGGCAACCTGCTGAAACCGATGCTCGCCCGGGGCGAACTCCACTGCATCGGCGCCACGACGCTCGACGAGTACCGCAGGTACATCGAGAAGGACGCGGCGCTGGAGCGGCGCTTCCAGCCGATCGTCGTCGACGCGCCGTCGGTCGAGGACACGGTGTCCATCCTGCGCGGCCTGCGCGAACGGTTCGAGGTGCACCACGGCGTCCGCATCCAGGACAACGCCCTGGTCGCCGCGGCCACCCTCTCGGACCGCTACGTCTCGGACCGCTTCCTGCCCGACAAGGCGATCGACCTCGTCGACGAGGCCTGCGCCCTCATCCGCACCGAGATCGACTCTCTCCCCGCCGAGCTCGACCAAGCGACCCGGCGCGTCATGCGGCTCGAGATCGAGGAGGCGGCGCTCAACAAGGAGACCGACAAGTCGAGCAGGAAGCGTCTCCAGACCCTGCGGCGGGAACTCGCCGACCTGCGCACCAGGACCGCCGCCATGCGCAGCCAGTGGGAGAGCGAGAAGGCCGCGATCGACGACGAACGGAAGGTGCGCGAGCAGGTCGAGCAGGTTCGGCACGAGATCGAAGTGGCCGAGCGCCAGTACGACCTGAACCGGGCCGCCGAACTCCGCCATGGAGTGCTGCCGGGGCTGATGGCGAAACTCGAAACCCAGGAGCAGGCCACCGGCGAGACGGACGGAGCGGGACGACTGCTGCGAGAGGAAGTGACCGACAACGAGATCGCGGAGATCGTGTCGAAGTGGACGGGCGTGCCCGTCACCCGCCTGGTCGAGGGAGAGCGCGAGAAGCTGCTGCGGCTCGACGAGATCCTCCACCGCCGTGTGATCGGCCAGGACGAGGCCGTCCAGCTCGTGGCGGACGCCGTGATCCGCGCCCGTTCGGGGATCAAGGATCCGCGGCGACCGATCGGCTCCTTCCTGTTCCTCGGCCCCACCGGCGTCGGCAAGACGGAACTCGCCAAGACCCTCGCGGAGGCCCTGTTCGACACCGAGGACAACATCGTCCGGATCGACATGAGTGAGTACATGGAGCGGCACACCGTTTCGCGGCTGGTGGGCGCACCGCCGGGCTACGTCGGCCACGAGGACGGCGGCCAGTTGACCGAAGCCGTGCGGCGCAAGCCCTACGCGGTCGTCCTCTTCGACGAGATCGAAAAGGCCCATCGGGACGTCTTCAACGTGCTGCTCCAGGTCCTCGACGACGGCCGGATCACCGACTCCCAGGGGCGCACCGTCGACTTCAAGAACACTGTCGTCATCATGACCTCGAACATGGGCTCGCCCATCCTGCTAGAAGGCGTGACGCCGGCGGGCGAGATCACGGACGCCGCCCGGGACGCGGTGATGAGCGAGCTCCGCCGCTCCATGCGACCCGAGTTCCTGAACCGGATCGACGAGGTCGTGCTGTTCTCGCCGCTCACCGTCTCCGAAATCGAGCAGATCGTCGACCTGCTCACCGCCGACCTGGCGAAGCGCCTCAGCGAACAGGGCATCGGCCTCGAGCTGAGTCCGTCGGCGCGCGAGTTCACCGCCCGCGCCGGTTACGACCCGGTCTACGGCGCGCGGCCCCTCAAGCGCTACCTGCAGCGCGAGGTCGAGACCCGCGTCGGCCGCGCCCTGGTCGGCGGCGACATCGGCCCAGGCGACTGCGTGCTGATCGACGTGGAGGACGGTAGCCTCGCGATCCGAAGCGAGTCCGCGTCCGGCTCGGCCGACGCGACCAGCGACGGCAACCGCGCCGCCTGAAACAGCACCCCTCCACGCCCGTACTCCAGGAGCCGACATGAAGCTCTACGCCTTCCAGGGCTACCGCTACAACTCCGCCGTGGTCGATGCCGCCGCGCAGGCGGCGCCTCCCTTCGACCAGATCGACGAGACCCTGCGCGACCGCCTGCACGCGCAGTCGCCGCACCAGTTCGCCCGGGTGACGAAGCCCGCCGGCGACCAAGCCAGGACAACGCACGAGCAGTCGGCGGCGCTTCATCGCGAGTGGCTCGAGCAGGGCGTCGTCACCAGGGACGAAGCGCCATCGGTCTATCCGTACGCGATCACCGAGCCCGACGGCGCGAGCCGTCTCGGCCTGTGCGCGCTGGTTGGCGTCGAGCCGGGACGCGAAGGCGACCTCTGGCCGCACGAACAGACCGTCGCGAAGTCGATCGCCGAGCGCCTGGACCTGCTGCGGCTCACCCGGATCGACATCGAGCCCGTCTTCTACCTCGCCGAAGACGACGGCACCCTGGAACACCTGCTCGCCGAGGACTGCGGCGGCGGCGCGGGCGACGCCCTGGTCGACCACACCGATCCCTGGACCGGCGATGTCCACACGCTCTACCGGATCACCGACCCCGAGCGGATCGCCGCCTACGCCGGCGCGCTGGCAGGCGCCCGCGCCGCCATCGCCGACGGCCACCATCGCACCCAGGTGGCGCAGACCTACGCAGCCGAAGAGGGCGCTGAGAGCGGCACCGCCGCGGCGTGCAAGATGGTCGTGCTGACCAGCCTGGCATCCGCGAACCTGCGGATCGACCCCGTCCACCGCGGTATCCGTGTGGAGGTCGACCGCGAGGCGATGTCCGCCCTGCCGCTGGTCAGGGAGCCGCTGGAGGCGACGGCGGGAGACGAGATCGCCGCCCGCGTGGCAGCGGCCCCCCAGCCGGCGCTCGCCGTCTGGTTCCAGGGCGACGAGGCCCCCGAACTCTGGACCCTCGACCCGGACGCCGCCCCGGCCGACACTCCCGGCCGCAAGGCGAACCTGCCCGCCGTCCTCCTCCACCATCACCTGCTGAAGACCACCGGCGTGCCGATCGAGTCCGCCACCGACGGCAGCATCGCCTACGAAGCCGACCCCGACGAGATCGTCTCCCTGCTGGAGCGCTCGGAGATCACCGCCGGCGTCTTCCTGCCGCCGATGACCCCGAAGCAGTTCGCACTGGCTACTGAGGACGGCGACCTGCTGCCGCCCAAGTCGACGCGGTTTCTACCGAAGCTGGTGTCAGGCCTGGTGTGGTGCGGGCACGATGCGGAGATCGTGCCCGGCTGAGCCGCTCAATCCAGGAAGCGGTGACTGCCGTCGCAGTGCGGCATCCTGTCGCTGCGCTTGCACTGACACAGGGCGACCCGCCGATCGGCCTCCAGCGTGAGGCGCATCGGTTCGAATTCGGTGCCCCGGTGCGACCCGTCGCAGAAAGGCTGGTTCTCTGACCGGCCACAGCGGCACCACCAGTAGGTGCCGGCCTCAAGTTCGATCTTCGCGGGTTCGCGGGCGGCTATTCGGGCTTCGCTCATCGTGGTTCCCAACGTCGGGGCACGCCCGACCGACGCGACAAGGCTAGCAGGCCCTCATGCTACGCCGATGCGAGTCTTGTCGCCGCACTTCCATACTGGGCGCGGCTACCTGGGGAAGTAGCGCACGCCCGGCAGCCCCTCGAAGTCCGCGTCCTGGGTCCATAGTTTCGCGTCCTCGGAGTAGGCAGTTGCGAGGATCGAGGCGTCGGCCATCGGAAGGGAGTACCTGAGGGACAACTGGGCTGCGTGGAGGGCGAGTTCGGCAGACAAAGCGACGACCCGGCCTTGCTGCATGGCCGCAATGGCCTTCAGGGCCTCGACCTCGGAACGCTGCCGGGACGTGACCCTGAACACCTCGTAGAGGCAGATCACAGGCACGAGGAGCCTTCTTGTGTCGAGGATGGGCTCCTCATACAAGTCCGCGCGCTCAGAGTCGGCGAGGAACTCGAGCCACGCAGACGAATCGACGACGTTCACAGTCGATCAGGGTCACGGTCGACCGTCGTATCGATGCCCTTGAGAAGGCCCCGAGACTCGCGCATTGGCTTGACCGGGACCAGACTGATGGTCTTGCCCACGCGAAACGCCTGGATCTTCTGACCTGGCTCGAGCCGCAGAGCGGTGCGGATCTCAAGTGGGATGACGACCTGGTACTTGGGTGAGAGGGTTACTTGAGTCATGGCCGTACAACGGTACCACGATCGATCGTCCCATCGTATGTCAGTGTGCAGCTCCGGATAGGCAGGTGCAACCGACGCGCCCCTACTCGCCAGCGACGGCGGCAAGCGCCGCCAGCCTCGCGGCTTCGAACTCGTCGCCGGGGCTCCAGGACGGGAGCTCGGGGTTCTCGGATATGGCGCGGGCACAGGCGAGGCCGAGTTCGACATCGTCGACCATGCCGTCGAAGTTCCAGCCCTCGCCTTCCTCGTTCATCGGCTGGTACTCGTCGGACACCTGGTGGTAGATGTTCTCGGTCCAGGCCTGCAGCACCTCGCTACCCCAGCCCTCGGGCCGGTCGATGAAGTCGGTGCCGTTGTCGAGGTAGATCGCCGGCACGCCCATCCGGGCGAAGTTCAACTGGTCCGAGCGGTAGAAGTAGCCGTTGGCGGGGAACTGGTCGGGCAGAACGGTGCGGCCCTGTTCGGCGGCGGCGGCCTCGACGACCGCGTCCAGGCTCGACTTGCCGTAGCCGATGTAGGTCACGTCGCGGGTCCGGCCCCACTGGTTGCCGCCGTCGTAGTTGATGTTCGCGGCCATCTTGCCGGGGGGCACGGTCGGGTGGGCGGCGTAGTACTCGGACCCGAGCAGGCCCTGCTCCTCGGCGCCGACGAGCGCGAACAGCATGGAGCGGCTCGGGCCGGGTTCCTGCGACGCCAGCTTGCTGGCGATCGCGAGCACTTGGGCGACCCCGGCCGCGTTGTCGAGGGCGCCGTTGTAGATGCGGTCTTCCAGGCTCTCGTCCGGCGAAACGCCGAGGTGGTCGTGGTGGGCCGTGAAGACGATCCACTCGTCGGCGAGCTCCGGGTCGCTGCCCGGCAGCGCGCCGAGCACGTTGGCCGTCCGCTCGCTGCTGACCGTGCTGGTGAGCGCCAGGCTCGTCGACAGGCCGAGGGGCACGGGACTGAAGTCGGCGCTCCGGGCCGACTCCAGGGTCTCGTCGTAGTCGACGCCGGCGAGGTCGAACAGGCGGCGTGACGCCTCTTCCGTCAGCCAGGCGTTGATCTGGGTGCGGGGTTCACCCTCGTCGGGCAACTCGAACTGCGGACCCGTCCAGGAGGTCTGCACGACCTGGAACGGGTAGCCGGCCGAGGGCGTCGTGTGGATGATGATCGCGCCGGCCGCACCCTGGGCCGCGGCGCTCTCGTACTTGTAGGTCCAGCGACCGTAGTAGAGCCGAAGGTCACCCTCGAACAGGTTCGGATCCCAGTCCGGGTCGTTGTTCAGCATGACCAGCACCTTGCCGGCGAGATCGGCGTCGCCGTAGTCGTCCCAGTCGTACTCGGGCGCCCGGATGCCGTAGCCGACGAACACCACCTCGGCGTCTTCGATCGCAGCCTGCTCGGACTGCACGCCGCTGTGGGCGATGAACTCGTCCCAGAAGGCGAACTCGGCGGTGTCGCCGCTGCCCGAAGTGAAGGTCCAGGTTTCGGGCACGGTGGAGTCGATGCTGACGATGTCGAACGGCTGCTCCCAACCGCCGTCCGCGGCGGCGGGTTCGAGACCCATGCCGGCCATCACGTCGGCGATGTACTGCCGGGCCATGACGTCACCGGCGGTACCGGGGCCGCGGCCCTCCATCGCGTCGTCGGAGAGGTCGGCGATCCAGGTGGCGAGCTGGGTCGCGGTGTCGGGCTGGGCGGCCGGCTGGGTGCAGGCGGCGATGCCAAGAAGGAGAAGCGGGCAAAGGGTAGCGGCGGTGGTTCGTTTGGTCATTGGCGAATCGTAACGCGGCGCGACTCGCGCTCGCCGCTGCCATCCGTGCGCCCGAATGACGGGCGCACGGAGTGGTTCGCGTGTGGCGCGGACCGCGCCACCCGGGTCCGCGGCATCGCGCCTGATGCCGGCGAGGGCGCCGGCGCACCCAGTGTGAACCGACTGATAGATTGTTGGCTATAGGAATGGCCGCTACGAACACGCTGAGCAGGCCCGCCAGGGTGTCCGAGAGCGAGCGGACGCTGGACCGCTATCTCGACGGACTGCTGGTGGAGCGGGGCCTCTCCCAGCACACGGTCGACGCCTACCGGCGCGACCTGACGCGGCTGGCGGGCAACCTGGAGGACGCCGGCGGCGACCTGTTGACGGCATCCGTCGATCAGCTCGGACAGCACCTGCGGCGCCTGCGCCGGGACGGGCTGTCGCCCCGCTCGGTGAGCCGCGCCCTGGTCTCGATGCGCCGGTTCTACGCCTTCCTGGTCAACGAGGGCGACCGGGGCGACAATCCGGCGGTCAATCTCTACCCGCCCAGACTGCCGCGCCGGCTCCCCAAGGTGCTGCGCGAACATCAGGTCGAGGCGCTGCTCGACGCCCCGGACACAAGCCGTCCGGCGGGGGTCCGCGACCGCACGATGATCGAGCTGCTCTACGCCACCGGCTTGCGCGTCAGCGAGATGGTCGGCCTCGAACGGACCCAGCTTCAGCTCGACGCCGGCTACCTCATCGCGTTCGGCAAGGGGGCCAGGGAACGGGTGGTGCCGGTCGGCGAATCGGCCGAGAACTGGCTTCACCGCTACCTCCGCGAGGTGCGGCCGGTGATGGCGAAAGGCAGGCACGATGTCGTCTTCGTCAGCTATCGCGGCAGCGGACTGACCCGGCAGGGCTTCTGGAAGCTGCTCAGGAACCACGGCCTGGGGGCCGGGATAACCGATCTCTCCCCCCATGTTCTGCGGCACAGCTTCGCCACCCACCTGCTGGAACACGGCGCCGACCTGCGCGCCGTCCAGGTAATGCTCGGCCACGCGAACATCACGACGACGCAGATCTACACGCACATTCACGAGCACCGCCTGCGGACGCTGTACGACGAGTACCACCCGCGGGCGCGGTAAAGGCGCGAGTAGCTCGGGCTCGCCGCTTCGCGGCATCGCGCTTGCTGCCGGCGGGGACGCCGGCGTACCCAGTGTGTGACCACCGACTGGTGACGGCTACAGGCCGAGGAAGCCGTAGACGCGGCCGATGAAGGTCACCGTCTCGCGGTAGGGCGGGACGCCGTCGTGGGCGTCGACGGCGCCTTCGCCGGCGTTGTAGCCGGCGAGCACGCGCGGCAGATCGTCCTCGAAGCGGCGGCGGAGCCAGGTCAGGTAACGGGCCGCCGCCAGGACGTTTCGGGCCGGGTCGTGAAGCTCCCGCGGCGACACTCCGAACCGCTCGGCGGTCGCCGGCATCAACTGAAGCAGCCCGCGGGCGCCCTTGGAGGACACGGCGGCCGGATCGTAGTTCGACTCGGCCCGCGCCAGAGCCGCCAGCAGCTCAGGATTCAGCTCGTGCTCGCGGCCGACCTGGAGGAAGAGCTCCCCGTAGGGCGTCGCCGGCGCCGTCTGCCCGGCCCGGTAGTCGAACGTGAAACCGGGTTCAGCCGGTGAGTCCGGCGGCGGCTCCTCGACGATCTCGTCATCGACGATGCGCTCGACCTGGATCAGCGGCAGGGTTACCGCGCCGCCGCCCTCGAGGATCAGCCGGATCCGCTCGGCGCCCACGACCTCGCCACGGTGCTGAACTTCCCACCCGGCCACCTTGTAGTGGTGGCCGTTGGTCAGAATCGCGAGTTCGGCGCCGGCCGCCGCCGCGCCGGCCAGCAGAACCGTGGCCGCCAGGGCGACCCGGACGACGACGCGCACCGCTTCTCCTCAGCCGCCGGCCGCCCGCAGCAGCTCCTGGTCAACCGGCGTCCCGGAGGCCGCCGCCGCCGGCTGGTAGCGCATCACGACCAGAGTCAGATCGTCCTCGGCGCCCACGCCTTCGGTGTAGCGGCGGATGTCGCCGAGAATGCGGTCCCGCACTTCCATCGCGCTGTCGGCCGAACCCTTGAGGGAGTCGATCGTGCGCTCGTAGCCGAAGACCTCGCCGTCGGCGTCCGCGGCCTCGATGAAGCCGTCCGAGAGCCAGACCATGACGTCGCCGGGCTCGAGTTCGAAGCGCCGGAAGCCGTAGTCCGCGCCGAGCGCGCCGAGCGGGGACCCGGAAAGCAGGATCTCCTCGATCTCGCCGTTCCGCAGGAGGTAGGCGGGAGGATGGCCGGCGTTCGTCATCTCGATGACGCCGGTCGACACGTCGATCAGGGAGAGACTCGCGGTGACGAACACGCGGTCGCTCTCCTTGCGCACCAGGCCGTCCAGAGCGGGAAGCAACTGCCGGGCCGGTTTGCCCTCCTCCACCAGGGTGAGCAGGCCGGCCTTGAGCATCGCCATGCGGAGACCGGCCGAGAGGCCGTGGCCGGCCACGTCCGCGATGACCACGCCAAGCCGGCCCCTGTCCCCTTCCCACTCGCCAGGAAGCTCGAGGATGTCGAAGTAGTCGCCGCCGATCGCGGCCGAGGGCTCGAAGAAGGTGGCGAACTCGACCCCCTCCACCTGAAGTCCCTGGCCCGGAATGAGGTTCTTCTGGACTTCGCGCGCGAACTCGAGTTCCCGCTCGAGGGCACGCCGGGCCGTGCGCTCGGCGATCAGGCGCTCCAGGCCCGCCGCCATCTCGTTGAACGAACGCTGGAGCGCCCCGAGCTGATCCTTGCGCCGCACCGGGATGCGGGCCGAGAAGTCGCCCGCCTGCACGGCCCCGGTGGCCGCGCTCAACCGGTTCACGGCCCGGCTGAGCCCGAGGATCATGAACATGGCCATGACCGTCGCCGCGATGAAGACGTCGAAGAGCATGAAAGTGGCAAAGCCGAAGAAGAACCAGCCCAGCGTGTCCACCTGGCTCGAGGCCGAGAAGAGATGGCGGAAGACGATCGGCTGCGTCGCCGCCAACGACACCGAGACCGGCGGCGACACCGGCGCGCCGTCGGCGAACGCATGGAGCGGCCCGGCCATCTCGACACTGACGATGCTGAGTGGAGAACTGGCGTTCAGGGACTCGAAGAACGCCTCCCGTTCCTCGCCGCCCCCGGTCCGCGCCAGCGGCTGCAACATGAACTGCGTGCCGCCGCCGATCTGGACCGTCCAGCCCGCGCCGTCCGTCTCGCCGGGGCCGCGGAGCAACGTCCAGACGTCGCTTCGGCGGCTCAGCTCCCGTTCCAGCAGCCCCCTGGCCGCCGGATCGTAGAACGCAACGACTCCCGAGGGCCCCCGGCGCAAGACCGCTGCAAACGTGGCCGCACCGTCGGGAAGTACGACGAGCGGCGGAATCCTGCTCCGCCGCGGTTGCCCATCGGTTGCCTCGTCCGTCTCCAGCCACGCGGGAAAGGACGCCGGCGCCCGCGGATCCCCACCCGCCCGGACGCCGTCCCGGTAGTACGCGAGCGCGGCGCCCCCCTGCGCGGCAGGCAGTGCGGAAGGATCCAGGAGCCCCATCTCGAGAGGCTGGAGAAGGAACCCGGACACCGCCTCGAGTTCCTCGTGGAGACCGATCGCCGCTTCGCGGTAGAGATGGCCGAGGAAGAAGCCGGACAGCAGGTATGCCGCGACGATGACCAGCACCAGGCTGAGCAGGAACGGCAGCAGACCCAACAGCACATAGCTGAAGGCGAGTCGCCGGCCCACCCGCCACAGCAACCGGCGCTGCAGCCAGACCACGAGTGTCCAGCCGATTGCACCCCCGACGATCGTGATCAGGGTCCAGGCAAGCAAGTCGAGCGCCACGGGCGCATCCAGTGACACCGTGACGATCGAGAGCGCCAGCGCGAGAGCCGCCCCGGACAGCCAGGCGACTCGCCGCCATGGCCTGCTTCGACTCGCTCTTTTCTCGCGACTGGGCACCTGGGGTTCTCGCCGATCCGCGGGGCAGCGTCATGGTACTATCTGCCTCCAGACTGTCCCGCGGACGGAGCCCCCAGGCGCGGCGGCGGGCAGAGGTTCCGCCCCCCGATAGCGCCCGGCTGCCACATCCCAAGAACCACCATGACCCTCCCGATCGCAGGGCAGACGGATGCCGGCAAGGCCGCTGAAGCCAGGGTCTCCGACGTCGTCATTCGCTTCGCCGGCGACTCGGGCGACGGCATGCAGCTCACCGGGACCCAGTTCACGAACACGTCGGCTCTGATCGGCAACGACCTGTCGACGCTGCCGGACTTCCCGGCCGAGATCCGGGCCCCGGCGGGGACGCTGCCGGGCGTTTCCGCGTTCCAGGTCCGGATCGCCGACCACGACATCCACACGCCCGGCGACGCTCCGGACGTACTGGTCGCCATGAACCCGGCCGCACTCAAGGCGAACCTGCGCGACCTGCGCGACAACGGCGTGATCATCGTCAACACGGACGAGTTCACGCCGCGCAACCTGAAGCGCGCCGGCTACGAGTCGAACCCGCTCGAGGACGACAGCCTGAACGCCTTCCGGCTGTACCAGGTCGCCCTGACCACGATGACCCGGCGGGCGCTGGAGGAGAGCGAACTCGACGTCCGCTCCAAGGACCGGTGCAAGAACTTCCTCGCCCTGGGGATGATCTACTGGCTGTTCAGCCGGCCCCTTGAACCGACGATCGACTGGCTGCGGGTCAAGTTCCGCCGCCGGCCCGAGATTGCCGAGGCGAACGTCAAGGTGATGAAGGCGGGCTGGAACTTCTGCGACATCACCGACGCCTTCCAGGTGCGGTACGACGTGGAGCCGGCCAAGCTCGAGCCCGGCACCTACCGCAGCATCCATGGCAACTCGGCGCTGGCGATCGGTCTGGTCGCGGCGAGCCGCCGGAGCGGCCTGCCCCTGTTCCTCGGCGCCTACCCGATCACACCGGCGAGCGACGTGCTCCACGAGCTGGCGACCTACAAGCACTTCGGCGTCACCACCTACCAGGCCGAGGACGAGATCGCCGCGGTCTGCTCCGCGATCGGCGCCTCCTTCGGCGGAGCGCTCGGCGTCAGTTGCTCGAGCGGACCCGGTATCGCGCTCAAGGCCGAGGGCATCAACCTCGCCGTGATGGTCGAGCTGCCGCTGGTGATCTGCGACATCCAGCGCGGCGGGCCCTCCACCGGTCTGCCCACGAAGACGGAGCAGGCGGACCTGCTGCAGGTCATGTTCGGGCGCAACAACGAATCGCCGGTGCCGGTGATCGCCGCGTCCTCGCCCGCCGACTGCTTCGATACGGCCCTCGAGGCGGTGCGACTGGCGACGAAATACATGACTCCGGTCGTGCTGCTCTCGGACGGCTACATCGCGAACGGCGCAGAACCGTGGCGCATCCCCGAGGTCGAGGACCTTCCCGACCTCCGCGTCGACTTCCACCAGGACGCCGAGGGCTTCATGCCCTACATGCGGAACCAGGAAACCCTGGCCCGACCGTGGGCGATCCCGGGCACGCCGGGGCTCGAGCACCGGATCGGCGGTCTCGAGAAGGAAGACGTCACTGGGAACGTGAACTACGAGCCGGAGAACCACGACCACATGGTGCGGCTCCGAGCCGAGAAGGTCGCCCGCATCGCGAACGAGATCCCCGAGATCGAGGTCGAAGGACCGCAGAGCGGCAAGCTCCTCGTCCTCGGCTGGGGCAGCACGCTGGGCGCCATCACCGGCGCCGTGAACCAGGCATGGGCCGACGGTCTCACGGTCAGTCGCGCCCACCTGAAGCACCTCAACCCCTTCCCGCGCAACCTGGGCGACGTGCTCGATCGCTTCGAGCGCGTCCTCGTGCCCGAGATGAACCTGGGCCAGTTGGCCCTGCTGCTGCGCGCCCGCTACCTGAAGGACATCGAGACCTACTCCAAGGTCGAAGGCAAGCCCTTCACGCGGGACGAGATCCTCCATCGGATCCAGCAGATGGCCGGAGCTTGACGTGGACATGCCGACAACCGAAGCGACGCCGCTGACCCGAAAGGACTTCCAGAGCGATCAGGAAGTCCGCTGGTGTCCCGGCTGCGGCGACTACGCCATCCTCTCAGCCGTCCAGCAGGTGTTCCCGGAGCTGGGAATCCCCCGCGAGAAGTTCGTCATCGTGTCCGGGATCGGCTGTTCCAGCCGCTTCCCGTACTACATGAACACGTACGGCTTCCACTCCATTCACGGCCGCGCGCCGGCGGTGGCGACCGGCATCAAGATGACCCGGCCGGACCTCGACGTCTGGGTCGTCACCGGCGACGGCGACGCCCTGTCGATCGGCGGCAACCACCTGATCCACACGCTCCGCCGGAACGTGAACGTCAAGATCCTGCTGTTCAACAACCGGGTCTACGGCCTGACGAAGGGGCAGTACTCGCCCACCAGCGAACTTGGCAAGCGCACGAAGTCGACGCCCCACGGCTCGGTCGACTTCCCCTTCAACCCGCTGAACATCGCGATCGGCGCCGGCGCCACGTTCGTCGCGCGCAGCGTCGACATCTTCATGCCCCATCTCAAGGAGGTGTTGAAGCGGGCGGCGGCGCACAAGGGCTCGGCGTTCGTCGAGGTGATGCAGAACTGCAACATCTACAACGACAAGGCCTTCGCCGCCCTGACCGACAAGACGGGCCGGCAGCAGAACGGTCTCTACCTCGAGCACGGCAAGCCTCTGGTGTTCGGCGACAACCAGGACAAGGGCCTGCGTTTCACCGGGACGGACTTCGAGGTCATCGAACTCGGCAACGGCAAGAGCGCCGACGACTGCCTCGTATGGGACGAGAAGCACGCGAATCCGTCCCTGGCGTTCCAGATGGCAAGCATCTCGACCGGCGACGGCCTCGGCGACTTCCCGGTCCCGCTGGGCGTCCTCCGCGCGGTCGATGCCCCCACGTACGACGCCGGCGTCATCGACCAGATCGACGAGTTGACGACGGCGCGGCCGCAGACCCTCGATCAGTTGATCCACGGCACCGACACCTGGACCGTCGACGCCGGCGGCAGCGTCCACCGCGGCGCCAACTGAACGGTGGGCGGTAAGCCCACGGAAGTCGGCGGCCGCTCACTAGAGCCGGGCGGCGAACCTCGGTGAAGTCCCGGCGAACCCTCCAGGTCGCCTGGCTTCTCGCGGCCTTCCTGTGGGCGACGGCACCGGTACCGGGCCAGGAGGTGGAAATCCCGGAGGTGTTCTCGGAGACGATCGACGTTCGCGTCGTGAACGTCGAGGTCGTCGTCACCGACCGTCAGGGCAACCGCGTCCAGGGCCTGAAGCCCTCGGACTTCGAACTCCTGGTCAACGGCAAGCCGACGCCGATCGACTACTTCACGGAGATCGAGGACGGCTTCGCCGCAGGTGGAGCGGCAGGCGACATCGACGGGGTGCCCGCCCTGGATCTGAACGCGCCGGTCGGCACGAACTTCCTGATCTTCATCGACGACCTCTTCTCGATCGAGCGCGACCGGAACAGGGTGCTCGACCGCCTGGCGGACGACTTTGGAGAACTCGGCCCGGCAGACCGGATCGCCGCCGTCGCCTACGACGGCCAGACCGCCGAGACATTGACGGCCTGGACGGACTCGGCAGCCGACTTCCAGGACGCGCTGGACCGGGCGCGCTCTCGGCCATCCCACGGCGTGCTGCAACTCTCGGCACGCAGTCAGGTCACTCAGGACCGGCAACTGATGGTCGAACACGAAGCAGGCAGAGATCAGAGCGGACTGCTCGGATCAGGGCAGCAGGCCTCATCGGGCCTGAGCGGCGACGTCTCCCGAATGGACCTCTCCTACAGGGAGAAGCTGAGCAACCAGTTGGAGAGTTCCGTGCTGGCGGCGATGGCCACGATGCGCCGGTTCGCCAACCGGCCCGGCCGCAAGGTCATGCTGCTGCTCGCCGGTGGCTGGCCGGGGTCGGTGGAGATCTTCGCCCGGGACACGTTGTCGGAAGACAGCAGACTCTCCGTCGACCGCAGGGTGATGAGCCAGCACGACCTCTACGGTCCACTGGTGTCGACCGCGAACCTGATCGGGTTCTCGCTCTATCCGGTGGACGTGCCGGGCCTCACCAGAGACTTCTTCGGCGACGCGTCGAGAGGATTCGGCGCCAACGCTCAGCCCGACACGATCGGTGCGGCGCCGGGTGCACTCCAGAAAGAAGACACCATCCACAGTGCTCTGCACCTGCTCGCCTCCTCGACCGGAGGCATGCCGCTGGTCAACGCGCGCCGCGACATCGCGTTGGCCAGCGTGGTGGCGGACACGCGCTCGTACTACTGGCTCGGCTTCGCGCCCCAGCGCCGTGAGGACAACAGGTTCCACGAGATCGCGGTGCGGCTGGTGGGCCGAGCCGACCTCGACGCCCGCACGCGCGAGGGCTACGTGGACATGTCGCGCGACCACGAGCTCGACATGACGGCGAAGGCCGCCCTACTGTTCGGCGATCCGCCCGATGCGCTGCCGCTCCAGGTGCACTTTTCCGAACCGGTCCGCGCCGGCCGCCGCAAGATGTCCATGCAAGTCGAGGTGGCGATCCCCCTCGACGAGATCCAGCTCCTGCCCGTGGCCGGCGAATGGCTCAGCGTGGTGGAGATTCGCGTGACGGCGATGGACGAAGCCGGCAACCGCTCCGAAGTGTCCTTCGAGAAAGTCCCCATTGCCGGCGCCCAGGAACCGGAGCCGGGCCAGATCTTCTACTACGAGACCGAGCTACGGCTACGCCGCCGCGAACACTCGTACGTGATCACGGTGCACGACCCCTTGACGGGAACGAACCTGACCTCGACCGGGAAGGTCGGCCCGAAGTCGTTGTAGGGCGTCGGAGGGCGCGCGTCCCTCAGCCCAGCTTCCGGCGCAGCGCCTCCAGCACCGCGGGCGGCACGACGCCCGACAGGTTACCGTCGAGGCTACCGACCTCCTTGGTCAGCCGGCTCGAGAGGTAGATCCACTCCGGCGCCGGCAGCAGGAAGATCGTGTCGATGCCGGGAGCGAGGCGGCGGTTCATGAGGGTCATCGGCAGTTCGTAGTCGAAGTCGGCGCCGGAGCGGAGGCCGCGGACGACGGCGGTGGCGTTCCGTTCGCGGGCGTAGTCGACGAGGAGGCCGCTGAAGCTCTCGACCCGGCAATCGCCGGAATCCCCGACCAGGTCGCGCAGGAGATCGATCCGTTCCTCCACCGAGAACAGGGCCTGCTTCTGCTCGTTGTACAGGACGGCGATGTAGAGCACATCGAACAGCCGGCGAGCGCGCTCGATCAGATCGAGGTGGCCGTTGTGGACCGGGTCAAAGGAACCCGGAAAGACGCCGATTCTCTGCGTCATTGGCCGCTCCCGAGATGGCCTGAGAGGTCGACCGTGGTCACGTTGTGGGCGGCGTCGGTCAGCCGCAGGAGCAGCAGCCGGGCGCCTTCCGGAGCAACGATGGAGAGCGTCTCGCGCTGGCTGTCGAGGAGGCCGTCCTCGACCCGGACGGAACGCCACTCGTCGGCGTCGACGCTGGTCACCGCTTCGCGCAGCGGGCTCCAGGCGTCCTCGACCACCACGGTCACCCCGTCGCCGTCGCGGGTCGCGGAGACGAGCCGGGCCGGGCTGTGGTCGACGACCACCGCGGCCGATATCTCCTCCGCCTCCAGCTCCTCACCGGCGACGTTATCCAGCCGGTCGCTGGCTTCCACCCGGAAGCGGTAGACGCCGTCCGGCAGCACCGTGGCATCGAAGCTGAAGAACGTCGCCTTCAGATCGTCCGCCACCTCGAGCCACAGACCCTCCTCGTCCTCGCCGTTCGCGCCGGCTTCCGCCAGAGCCGCCTCCCGGGCGAAGGAGAGCCGGTAGCGGAGACGGTCCTTGTTCGGATCCTCGGCCTCCCAGCGCAGGGTCCTGTAGCCAAGCTTCCAGAGGGTCTTGGTGGAGCCTCTCTGGGTCTGCGCGGGGTCGCCGACGACGGTGAAGATGCGGTCGCGGTTCGGGTGCGCCGGTTCGTAGGCCTGGTTCGAGGGGTTGAAGTTCGTCGGCACCAGGATCGTGCCCGCGGGCAGCACCTCCAGCTTCTTGACCTCCGGCTTGCGGTTGTGCTGGCGGTAGGTGACCTCGACCGCCACGACCTCGGGGGTCCGGTCGCCGCTGCCGCGAAGTTCGGCCCGCCACTGCAGGTACCGGCCCGGCGGCAGGTCGGAGAGCGGCGCCTCCCGCGCCACGGAGGCCGTGGTCCACCCGGACCAGGTCTCGTCCGGCGTCGAGCTCATGCCGCTGCGCGCGGAGAGCGCGACGTCGACCCCGTCGCCGGCACGGCCGCGCCAGCGAATCGAGCCGAAGCTCGCCACCGACGACGCGTCGAGGGGCTTGGCGGTGACCGTGCCCCGCTCCGCCAGCCCGGCGGACCCGCCGCCGACGAAACCGTAGACGGCCGCCGCGTTGGTGCTCGCGAAGACGGGGCCCGCGGGCCCCTCCGCGAGTCCGACGATCTGGCCCTGGTCCAGGTCCTTCTCCAGCACCATCTGCTCGTTCTGGTAGCTGAACAGCTTGCCCTCCTGGCCGGTGGCGACCCAGAGCCTGCCCTGCTGGTAGCTCAGGGCGTACACGGTCTCTGCCTCGAACTTCCAGATCGACTCGACCGAACCGCTCCCATCGATCCGCAGCACCTCCGAGCGGGGCCCCGTGAAGGAGGCGGCGCGGCTGCCGACCGAGATCGCCCCGGCCTGGGCCGTGACCTGGGTCGTCTGATCGTTCGATTCCGTCGAACTGCCGCTGGTGCCGCCGGAGCCGCTACTCCCGTTGCTCGACGAGCCGCTCGAAGAGGATCGCCGCGCGCTGCTCAGGTCGACGAAGCTCGCCTCGGACGCCAGGGCGGTCGCGTAGAAGGCGCCTTCCTCGGCCGGAACGATCGCCAGCACCTCCGGCCCGGCCGCGTCGTAGAGGGTGCGGGCCGCTCCCTCGGTGTCGATCTCCAGCAGGAGACCCTCGCCAGCCGTGCCGGCGAACAGCGTGCCGTCCGCGCGCCGCGCGAGCGAGCGGATGTGCAGATCCGTGCTGTCATAGAGCAGGGTCGACTCGCCGCTTCCGAGGTCGACACGATGGAGCTTGCCTTCGGGGCCGGTGCCCACCAGCAGACCGCCGTCGCCGTCGCCCAGGAGCGCCCAGATGTACTTCGCCTCCGGGTCGAAGACGACCTCGACTTCCCCGTCCGGGCGCTTGCGATACACCTTGCCGTCCGGCGACGAGCCGGCGTAGACGACACCGTCGCCGTCGACCCAGACCGCGAAGATCTCGGGTTCCTCGGCCGCGAAGAGTTCCGCGACCGAGCGGGCATCGGCGCCGGCGCTGATCTCGAGCACCTTGCCCGAGTTGCCGGTCCCGGCCGCGAAGCGGCCGTTGGCACCGGCGAAGGAGAACAGGAAGGGCTCGGAAAGGGTGGCGAACTGCTCCGCGCGCTGCGCCAGCCTGAGCACGCCCAGGCGATCGACGCTGACGTCGACGAGTTCGCCGGCAAGGAAGGCGGTCTGGCTGTCGGCGCGCCAGATCTGGACCTCCGAGGCGGCGGCCGTTCCGGCGCCGGCGAGCAGCAAGCTAGCGGCCGCGGCCATCGCCGCGGCGGTACGGTGGCGGCTCCTCACGGCGTCGTACCCGGCAGGATCTGGAGGTCGATCCGGAACAGACCGTCGAGCGGCGTGCCGAGATCGCGACCGTCTTCGCTGACGATCGCCAGGTTCAGGGCTCGCGGCTCCCCCTGCAGCGGCGACGCCTGCCAGATCGACCGCACGGTAGCCGGGAGGTCCGGCATCGGCCGACCCTGGACGATCAGCCCGCGCGCCGGTACGACGCCGAGCGCGGCGAGCCGGCTCTGGGACTGGAAGGACCGCAGCAGCTTCAGTTCGTCCTCGAGAGAGGAAGCCTTGCCTGGCTGAAGCTGGAGCCGGGCGGCGTCGATGCTGACGCCGTCGCCCACGAACAGGTAGTAGCGGCCGGGGCGCCGGTCCTCGGGCACCACCACGTCCAGCGTCTCCTGGAAGCGATCACCGCGATGCCGGCGCAGATCGAAGACGACCTGGACCGTGTCGCCCGCGCGGACCCGGGTGGACGATGCCTGGGCCCGCTCGATCGTGATCGTGCGCGGAGCGTGGCGCTGCGTCAGAGTCAGGTCGATGCCCTCCACCTCCACCGCCTCGTAGTCCGAGTGGACCAAGGCGCCCACCAGGGCGATCAGGTAGAAGGCGGCGCGGACGCCGGGGTTCGAGCCGTCGAAGACCTGGCGCAGCGGCACGTCGGCGTGGCCGCGCAGGCGCAGGGTGCCGGTCATGTCGAGGCTGCTTTCGCCGGCGCCGTAGGAGGCCGAATTGAGCGCCTGCATGGTCGGGATGCCGACCAGCGACGGCAACATGATCGGCAGGTCGGCGAGGCGGAGATCGAAACGGCGAGACTCGCCGTTCGGCGTCGCGACGTCGATCGTCATCGGGATCGTCCGGGCCTCGGCCCCGAGCGTGCCCCTGAGCCCGGCGAAGCGGTCCTGGTCGAAGGCGCCGACCACCGGACCTATGTTGCTGAGCCGGGTCGAGCTGTTGAGCCGGGGAACGACCCCCACTACCTCGACCGTGGCCATCGGCACTCCCAGCGGTCCGACGCCGAGATAGGGGTGGCCCATTGCCAGCACTTCACCGTCTTCCACCCGGGTCACCGTGCCGCCGACGGCGAGCTTCAGGTCGCCGTCGATCAGGACGCCCGCGACCGCGCTGCCGGCGCCGAGTTCGGGTGCTTCGGAAGGTTCGGCGCGCCCGGCTGGAGCGGCGGCGAGCATCCGCCGCACCGGCTCGCCGAAGCCGAGCGTGGCGATCGAGGCGCCGCGGCCGCCCCAGTTGGCTGGAGCCAGCAAAGCGCCCAGCTGCTCGGCCACGATTTCGTGGACCGCCTCGACAACGTTCTCCGGAGGTTCGAGGATCTGCCGCACCGAGCGCTCGAACCGCGCGGGCGCTCCCGGAGCGGACAGGCCAAGCGAGCCGCCAGCCGCTTCGCCCGGATCGAGCGCACTCAACTGCCGCATCGCGGCGATCGGCGTGATCAACGCCAGGGCCTCGCTGGTGAACGCCCAGGAATAGGCCACGGCGCCGGCAAGGCGGTCGTCGATGTAGACCGGACTGCCGCTCATTCCGGCCACCACGCCCGACTCCTCGAGCCCCTTGCCGCTCAACCGGGCAACGATGAAACTCGTACCGGGGTCCATCTCCCGCAGGACGCCGACGACCTCGACACCGAAGCGCTCCGGCTCGCTGCCGGCGAACACGGACAGGCCGTAGCCGGTCTGGCCGCGGGAAACCTCGTCGACCCCGATCTCGTCACCGTCCAGGTCGACCGCGGGGGCTCCTTCGGTGCGTGACGCGGCGACGGGCTCCTGAGCCTCTGCCCGTGTCGCTTCCGGCAGGTTCCAAGCGCAAAGGAGCGCGACGAGGGAAACGGCGGATCGGCTCACGGTCTTTGAGTCTTGGACCTGACGACTGCGCGGGCCGCGGGATCAGAACTCGAAGCGCCCGCGGCGCAACACCCGCAAACCGGCGGAAGTCCAAGATACCACGGTGGATGCCAGCCCCCCGGGGGTCCGCTCACCGCCGATCACCAGCGCGCCGGCGGCGTGGAGGATCGGTTCAAGGTCCGCCAGGTCGCACGCGGGCGGCTCACCGCTCCGGTTCGCGCTGGTCGCGGTCAGCGGATGACCGAGAGCCTGGAGGAGTGCACGGAGTCGGTCGTGGTCCGGCACCCGCACCGCCAGCGTGCCTCCCCCGGCGGCCGCCGACACGGACACGCCGGCGCGAAGCGGCGCCACGACAGTGAGCGCCGCCGGCCAGTGCGCTTCGGCGAGACGGATCACCTCGTTCGGTTCGACACCGAGGTCGAGGGCCTGTTCGACGCTCGCCGCCACGACCGGCAGCGGCTTGCCGCGTTCGCGTTCCTTGAGCCGGTAGATCGCCTCGGCGCCACTCGCAGAGCGCGGATCCACGGCCAGGCCGTAAGAGGATTCGGTTGGTATCGCCAGGATCCTCCCGGCGGCGAGAGCCGCTCTCACCTCGTTCAGGTCGCCGTCCCAGGGCCATACGTCGAGCATGGGCGATGAGCCTAGCGCTGCTCCCAGGACTGCGGCCAAGCGGACGCCGGCCAAGGCCGGCGACGTTTCTCTGGCCGCCTCCGGCGGCGGCCGGCGAGGACGCCGGCGCACCCAGTGTGGGACCTGGTGCCAGAAGGCCGGCCCACCGACAGTGGGGACCGATGGGCAAGACGCCCAGCCCGCATTGGGGCCGGAAGGGGGGAGGGTCCCAGGGGGCTGGAGGCAACCGACGCCCGGCGCCGCTACGCCGACCGAGGCCGACGTGAAGGGCAGCCGACCCAAGCGAGCGCTTCCGTCCCACTCACCGGGAAAGCGTGAGCGTCCCCTGGGACCCTCCCCCCTTCCGGACCCGATGAGGGCGGCCTACCCGCCTACTCCACCCCAGCGGCGAGCAGTTCCGCGGCGGCGGAGCGGGAGGCGTCCGTGACGTGTTCGCCGGCGAGCATGCGGGCGACTTCTTCGATGCGGTGTTCGTGGTCGAGGCGGTGGACGTCGACTCGGGTACGGCCGGCGTTGACCTCTTTCTTCACCTCGAGGTGCCGGTTACCGCGGGACGCTACCTGGGGCAGGTGAGTCACCGCCAGGATCTGGCCGCCGTCGGCGAGGCGCTGGAGCTTGCGGCCGACGATCGCCGCTTCGGCGCCGCCGACGCCGGAGTCCACTTCGTCGAACACCAGGGTCGAACCCTCGGCCGGGCCGCCCCCCCGAACCGCGGTCTGGAGCGCCAGGAACAGGCGCGCAAGCTCACCGCCCGAAGCGACCCGCGACAGCGGCCGCAGATCCTCGCCCGGATTCGCGCTGAACCGGTAGGTGACCCGGTCGACGCCCTGGGCGTCGAAAGCGATCCGCTCGCCATCGAGCTCGAGCGGGCTGCCGTCGCGAAGCTCCCGGGTGATCTCGACCTCGAACGCAGCCCGCTCGAAGGCCAGGTCCAGCAGGTGACCGAGAACCTCACGCTCGAGGGCGCCGGACCGTTCGCGCCGGGCAGCTGAGAGCGCCTCGGCCCGGCCGGCGTACTCGGCGAGGCGTGCAGCGGCTTCCTGCTCCACCTCCTCCCGGCGCACATCCGCGGTTTCCAGCTCGAACAGTTCCTCCGCCAGGCGGCGGCCGTGCTCCAGGACATCCGAACTGCTTCCGCCGTGCTTGCGGGTCAGACGCTCGATCGCGCTCAACCGCTCCTCGATCTGGTTCAGGCGAGCCGGATCCGACTCGCAGCCAGCCGCCCGGCTCCGCAGTTCCTGCGCGAGGTCGTTCACGGTCGCGCCGACCTCGGTCAGGGTCTCGACCCAGGACCCGGCCTCCGGCTGCCAGCGCGAGATGTCCGAAAGCGCGTTTCCGGCCTGCGCGACCCGACCGTCGACCGCCAGTTCGTCATCGCTGAGCAGGGCGATCGCCCGGTGGAGCGCGCCCGCGATCGCCTCGGCGTGGCGGAGTACGTCGCGCTCGGCCCGTAGCTCTTCGTCCTCGCCGGGCAGCAGACGCGCGGCGTCGATTTCCGAAGTCTGGAACTTCAGGAGATCGATCCGTTCCTGGCGAAGCTGGTCGTCCAGGGAGAGCCGCTCGAGCCGGTCGGCGGCCTCGCGGTAGGCGTCCCAGGCCTCGCGGCATGAATCGACCAGTGCCGTCAGCGAGTCGCCGCCGGAGCGGTCGAGCCAGGCCCGCTGGAGGTCGGCGGACAGCATGCCGAGTTCGTCCCGCTGGCCGAAGATGCGGATCAGACCGTGGGCGACGGTCGAGAGCAGTCTCGCGGTGACCGGATGGTCGTTAACGAACACGCGGTTCCGCCCCTCCCGGGTGACCTCCCGACGCACCAGGAGTTCGTCGCCGTCCACCGGCACACCGGCCTCTTCGAGCTGACCGCGCCATGCGGCGCCCGAAGGCTCGAAGACGCCGCTGACCGCCAGCGTACCGGCGCCCGTGCGGATCATCTCCGAACTCGCGCGCCCCCCGGCGAGCAGCGAAAGCGAATCGACGACCAGGGATTTACCCGCTCCCGTCTCGCCGGTGACCACGTTCAGCCCGGGCCCGAACTCGAGCTCCGCTCGTTCGATCACGGCCAGGTTCCGGACGTGCAGGGAGCGAAGCATGGGCGTCCCTACTCGTCGGGCACGAGTTCGCGGGCGCGCGCGGCCGCCTCGATGATCGCCTTGATCAGCGTCACCCGGAGGCCGCCCTCCTCCAGGCGCAGAATGCCGTCGACGGTGCAACCCGCCGGCGTCGTCACCTCGTCCTTGAGCAGGGCGGGATGCCGGTCCGTGTCGATCACCATCTTGCCGGCGCCGAGACAGCTCTGGGCCGCGAGTTCGATCGCCATCTTGCGTGGCAGCCCCGCCTTCACGCCGCCCTCGGCAAGCGCCTCGATCACGATGTACAGGAAGGCCGGACCGGAGGCGGAGAGCCCGGTGATCGCGTCCATGTGCTTCTCGTCGGCGACGACCGTGCGGCCCAGTGGCCGGAACAGCCGCTCCGCCAGTTCCACGTGTTCGGGCGACGCGAAGCGGCCGGCACAGAGCGCGGTCATCCCGGCGGCGACCCGGCTCGGCGTGTTCGGCATGGCACGCACGACCGGAACCTCGGCCGGCACGCGATCCTCGATGTAGGAGGTTCGGACCGAAGCGAGAATGGAGACGAGGATCTGGCCCGGATGGAGCAGGTCGCCGATCTCCGCCAGCACCTCGTCCGCCGTTTGCGGCTTGACCGCCAGCAGCACGATGTCTCCGAACTCGGCGGCGCGGCGGTTGTCCACCGCGCCCTCGATGCCGAACCTCTCGCTCACGGCCGCGATCCGCTCTTCGTGCCCGGCGGTCGCGAAGATGGACTCCGTAGCGACGGCGCCGGCGTCCAGCCAGCCGCCGATCAACGTCCGGCCCATCTCGCCCGCGCCGATCACGGCGACGCGGGCTTCGCCGCTTCGGGCAGCGTCCCTGTCGATACTCGCAGTCACCTTCCCGTCTCCCTCTGAGATGAACCGCGAAGCTGGCGCGCTCGCGGAAGGCGACGATTCTGCCCTACTTGCCCCAGTCGGTGCCCGTCTGCCCGCGCATCAGGCGCAGGAAGAACGCCCTCGCCACGTGGCCGGCGATGCTCGGGTTCTCGCGCAGGCGGCGGGTCGAGTAGGCGTACCACTGACGTCCGTAGGGAACGTAGATGCGCACGCGGTGCCCGGCCCTCGCCAGCCGGTCGCGCCGTTCCTCGGTCACCCCCAGCAGCATCTGGAACTCGTAGCGGTCGCCCGCGAGGCCGCGACGCTCGATCATCGCCGCCGATTGCCGGAGCAGGTAGTCGTCGTGGGTGGCGATGCCGACGTAGGCGCCGCGGTCGAACAGAGCCTCGAGGCAGGCCAGGAAGTTCCGGCGCACCTTGCCGTAGTCCTGGATCGCCACGCTGGGCGGCTCGACGTAGATGCCCTTGCACAGGCGTACGTTGGCGCGCTCGGGCAGCGCCGCGATGTCGGCGAGGGTGCGGTGCAGGTAGGCCTGGAGCACGACGCCGACCGCGTCGCCACCGGCGCCGGAACCCGTCGGACCTCCAACCGCGGCGCGCGTTCGCGAGGCGGCCACGGCCTCCCGGTAGAGGTCCAGGGTGGCCGTCGTGCAGGTGTGGTCCTCCATGTCGATGCGGACGAAGTTGCCGCGGGCCTCGGCCCGCGTCACCAGCTCGAAGAGGTGATCGCGGCAGAGGGAGCGGGAGACCTTGAGGCCCAGCAGGGTGAGCTTGACGGAGACATTGCAGTCGAGACCGCGGTCGGCGAGCGCGTCGACGAGGTCCAGGTAGAGCCCCGTTCCCTCGGTAGCGAGTTCCGCGCTGTCGATCTCCTCGCCGAGCAGCGCCAGGGTCCCGGCAAGCCCGCGGCGGTTGAGCGCGGCGGCGCAGTCGAGGGCGTCCGCCGGCTCGTCGCCGGCCACGTACGGCGCGGCCGCCCAGCGCACCAGCGGCGGCGGCATCAGCGGCAGGGACCAGCCGACGACCCTGGAGAAGACCGTCATGGCGTCTCCATCAAGGGCCGGCGGCCGGAGCGCCGACGTGCTCGTGGGCGTGGTAGCTGCTGCGTACCAGGGGGCCCGATTCGCAGTGGCTGAAGCCCAGACCGAGAGCGAAACGGCGCAGTCGGGCGAACTCGTCCGGATGCACGTAGCGGTCGACCGGCAGGTGGTCGCGGGTCGGCTGCAGGTACTGGCCGATCGTGAGGATCCCGGTTCCCGCCGACCGGATGTCCCGGATCGTCGCTTCGAGCTCGACCGTCGTCTCGCCCAGGCCGACCATCAGACCCGTCTTCACCTTGCCCTCGTAGCCTCCGCCGTCGCGTCTGGCCGCCGCCTCCGCCAGCAGCGCCAAGCTTCGCTCGTAGCTGCTGCCGGGACGGGCCTGCCGGTAGAGCCGGGGAACTGTCTCCATGTTGTGAGAGAAGACCTCCGGGCGCTCGGCAAGCACGATGTCGAGCGCATCCTCCACGCCCCGGAAGTCCGGCGTCAGAACCTCGACCGCGGCCCCGGGAAGCTGCTCCCGAATCGCGCGAATGGTCTCGGCAAAGTGCCCGGCGCCGCCGTCCGCAAGGTCATCCCGATCCACCGAAGTGACCACCACATGACGCAGGCCCATGGCCGTCGCGGCTTCCGCCACCCGGGCCGGCTCGCCCGCGTCGACACCGGCAGCGGGCCGGCCCGTGTGGACCGCGCAGAACCCGCAGCGGCGCGTGCAGGTGTCGCCCAGGATCATGAACGTCGCCGTGCCGTGCTCGCCCCAGCACTCGTAGATGTTCGGACAGCGCGCCTCCTCGCACACCGTGTTCAGGTTCAGACCTTCCATCATCCGGCGAACGCGGTGGTAGGGCTCCGGCGTGCGTAGCCGGATGCGCAGCCAGTCCGGCCGCGGCAGGCGCGACACGCCGCCGACGGGCGGCGGAGCGCCGATGGGAACGAGTTCGTCCATGCGCGTTACAACTCGGGCGACCGACTCTCAAGCGGCCGCGTATCGTCCCGGATCCTAGCCGCGCGCAACGCCGGCTCGAAGCCGATCCCGGCCGGCTCTACCGGAGTGAGACGGCGCTCGAAGACACGCGCGAAGTTCTCCGCGCAGCACCCGGCGACGTCTTGCAGACCAGGCCGGCGACCGGTGAGCTCCTCGATCGAAGTCATCACACCGGCATCGAAGCCGCAGGAGAGGATGCCGGCGAAGTCGTCAAGGTCGGTGCAGACATTCAGCGCAAAGCCATGCGTGGTGACCCAGCGCCGCAGGTGAATGCCGATCGAGGCGATCTTCCGGCGACCGACCCACACGCCGATGCGCTCCCGCTCTTCGCCGCCCACTGCGGCGACGCCGAACGTCGCCAACGTGCGGACCAGGACCTCCTGAAGGTCCCGGACATAGCCGCGGACGTTTCGCCGATCCGCCCTCAGATCGAGGACCGGGTAGCCGACGAGCTGTCCCGGGCCATGGTAGGTCGCGCGCCCGCCGCGGTCGCACTCGGCGACCGCGATTCTCCGCTGCCGCAGCCAGTCGGGATCCGCCAGGACGTCGCTCCGGTCGCAGTTCCGGCCGACCGTGTAGGTCGGCGGATGTTCGAGCAGGAGCAAGGTGTCCGAGGCATCGGGTTCGCCGTCCAAAAGCTGCCGCCGGAGCCGGTGCTGCAGCTCGACACCGGCCTCGTAGCTCACTCGCCCCAGATAGAGGGAGCGGATCGTTGCACCGTTGCCCAGTTCCATCGTCGGTCAGCTCGTTCTGGTCCAGTCCGGCAGCGCGTGCTCCAACGTCAGTTCCACTGCTTCCATTCCTATCACCGGGGGCGCCACTTCCGCCGTCGGTCTCTCCGGGCCTTGACATGTTCTCCACATGAAACTACTGTTCGGATCATGTCCAAGATGCTCCAGATCCGGAACGTCCCCGAAGAGACCCATCGTCTTCTGAAGAGCCGCGCCGCGCTGGAAGGAGTCTCCATGTCCCACTTCGTGCTGCGCGAGATCGAGCGGATCGTCCGCCGGCCAAGCCGCCGGGAAGTACTGGACGCCATTCGCAGCGAACCCCCCGTGGCGCTCGACAAGACCCCGGCTGATGTCGTGAGGGAGGCCAGAGAATCCCGCCGGTGGTGATCGACGCGTCCGCGGCCGTCGAGATGCTGTTGGACACCGCGCCCGGCCGCCGCCTGAGCTCTAGACTCGCGGCCGAGTCGGTCGAGATCCACGTTCCTCACGTCGTGGACCTGGAGATCGCGCACGCGCTTCGGCGCTACGTGCGCCAAGGTGCCTTCGGCGCCGCCCGGGGAACCCGAGCCCTGCGGCGCTGGCGCCACCTTCGGGCGGAACGCTACGAGCATCGTCGATTCCTGGACCGCATCTGGGCACTCCGCCACAACGTCTCGGCGTACGACGCGGTGTACGTCGCGCTGGCCGAAGCCCTCTCCACCACCCTGTTGACAGCGGATCGGAGGCTTGCCGGTGCTCCGGGGCTTGAAAGCCGCATCGAACTGATCTGAACGAGGCTGCCGGAGAACAGGATCGAGGGCTGAGCGCGTGCCGCTGCCAACACGAGAAACACCCGAGCGCCAGTCCGCCGGCAGCGACCGCAGGAACGACGGCGGGAAGCCCCGAATCGGCCTCGTCCTCACCGGCGGCGGGGCGCGGGCGGCCTACCAGGTCGGGCTGGTCCGGCACCTGGCGAAGCGGCTTCCGGACTTCCACTTCGACGTACTGACCGGCGTTTCGGCCGGCGCGATCAACGCCTCGTTCCTCGCCTCGCATCCGGGCAGCGCCGCCGAGGCGACGGAAGAACTCAGCCGGATCTGGCTCGAACTGACGCCCGATCACGTCTTCCGCGACGACGGCTGGTCGCTGGGCAAGATCGTCGTCCGCTGGCTCCTGAACCTGGCTTCGGGCGGTCTGCGCTACCGGCCCCAGGTCCGCGGCCTCGTCGACGCGTCGCCGCTCGGAGACCATCTGGCGGACGTGCTGCGCGTCGAACCGGACAACGGCCGCGTACTGCCTGGAATCGCCCGGAACCTGGAGCGCGGCCGGCTCGACGCGGTGGCCGTGACCACCGTCGAGTGGTCGACGGGGCACACGGTCACCTGGGTCCAGGGACGCGACATCGAGACCTGGGAACGGCCCAAGCGCCGCTCCGAGCGGGCGCGGCTGACCCTCGACCACGTCCTGGCCTCCGCCTCGCTGCCGTTCATCTTCCCCGCCGTCCGCATCGCCGACGCCTGGCACGGCGACGGCGGCGTCCGCCTTACCTCGCCGCTGTCGCCGGCCCTGCACCTGGGCTGCGACCGCCTGATCGCCGTCTCGACCCGGCATGAACCGCCGGTCCCGAGAGCCGCTGCCGCCGCCTACCCGCCGCCGGCCCAGTTCGCCGGCGTGCTGCTGAACGCGGTGTTCCTGGACCAGCTCGACCAGGACGCGAACCGGCTGGAACTCGTCAACAGACTGCTGGCAAGGTTGCCGGAATCGAAGCGCGGGTTGCTGCGGCTGGTCGATCTCGTGGTGCTCCGACCATCCGAGGACCTCGGCCGGCTGGCCGGCCGGTTCGAGCCCCGGCTGCCCAGGGCGTTCCGCTTCATGACCCGCGGTCTCGGTACCCGCGACACGGCGAGTCCGGACCTGCTCAGTCTCTTGATGTTCCAGCCCGACTACATCCAAGCGTTGATCGAGGTGGGCGAGCGGGACGCGGAGGCGCGGCACGGGGAGATCGCGGAGTTGGTTCGCACGTAGCAGCGCCGCCAAAGCCGTCGCAGACTCCCCGTTGGGCCCCTGGCACCGACGTCCAGCCCAGTCGGGTCAGGAGGGGTCGGCGCCCAGGTGCCTCTGAACGAGCGACGGGCGGGTGCGTCCGCCGCGGCTACGCGATCGTGATGTCGTCGCAGAGGTAGACGTCCTGGATGTGGTTCAGGAGTTCGACGCCCTCCGCCATCGGCCGCTGGAACGCCTTGCGGCCGGAGATCAGTCCCTGGCCGCCGGCGCGGCGGTTGATGACCGCCGTCCGCACGGCGGCCGCGAGGTCGCCGGCGCCGCCGGAGGAACCGCCGGAGTTGATCAGCCCGACCCGGCCCATGTAGCAGTTCGCGACCTGCCAGCGCACCAGGTCGACGGGGTGGTCGGACACCAGGTCGCTGTAGACGAGGTCATGGGTCTTGCCGAAGCCGACGGCCGGATAGCCGCCGTTCTTCGTCGCCTGCTTCTGCTTGACGATGTCCGCCTCGATCGTCACGCCGAGGTGGTTGGCCTGCCCGGTCAGGTCGGCCGAGTCGTGGTAGTCGACGCCGTCCACGACGAAGGCGCTGTTGCGGAGGTAGCACCAGAGGATGCACGCCATGCCGAGTTCGTGGGCCTGCTGGAAGCACTCGGCGATCTCGACCAGTTCCTCGCGGCAGACATCGGCGCCGAAGTACACCGTGGCGCCCACCGCGGTGGCGCCCAGATCCCATGCCTGCTCCACCTGCGAGAAGAGGACCTGGTGGTAGGTGTGGGGATAGGTCAGGCTCTCGTTGTGGTTGATCTTGACGATGAACGGAATCCGGTGCGCGTAGCGCCGGCCGATGCTGCCGAGCACACCCAGGGTCGACGCGACGCCGTTGCAGCCGCCCTCGATCGCCAGCCGGATGATGTTCTCGGGATCGAAGTAGATCGGGTTCGGCGCGAACGAGGCCGCACCGGAGTGCTCGATTCCCTGGTCCACGGGCAGGATCGAGACGTAGCCGGTGCCACCGAGACGGCCGTGCCCGAGGAGCCGTTCCAGGCTCGCCAGGGTGCGGTTGTTCCGGTCGGAGGGCCCGAACGCCCGGTCGACGATGTCTGGTCCCGGCACCGTCAGGTGGTCCTTCGGGATTCCGGTGCAGACGTGTCCGAGGAGGCTCTCCGCCTCACTGCCCAGCAGTTCTTCGATGCGCGCGATATCGGCCATGGTTCTCCCCTGGTTCAGAGATCCTGCGGGTCGGATCGAGCGGATTCTAGGAGCTTGGGCCGTTGAACGCTACGGGTGAGTCAGTTCAGGCTGGCGACCTGCGGCTCCCGGACGCCTTCCGGGCGCTCCAGAAGCTCCAGAAGCTGGAGCAGCACGTCGAGGGCCGGCCCCCACAACCGATGCCGTCCGAGGTGATAGACGGCAAGCGGCACCTGCTGCCCCTCGATCTCGAAGGTCCGTTCCTCCACCAGCCGGGGGTGCCGGAGCGCAGAAAGCGGAAGCCGCACGCTCTGCGCCTCCGTGTTGCTGCCATTGTCCTCGGGAGACGGAACCGCGACCACGCATGCCCGCAGTCGGAAGCCGCCGCTGCCGCCGACTTCGTCCAGCTCGCCGAGCCGGAGTATCCGCGACGGATCGACACCGAGACCGACGCTGCCGAGGCGAGCCACGGTCGGCCAGGGATCGTCGCCCTCGAAGGCTGAGGCCGGGAAGCTGAGCGGAGGCGACTCGTTCGGCTCTTCCCGCAGCAGGGTCCAGAGTTCCGCCGACTCGACGTACAGAGGCACGACGACCGCGACGCTGGTGCCTTCGCCGCCCTGCGCCGCGGGTAGCCGCTTCGAAGACTCGAGCCGACGCTGAACCTGGAGAATCCAGCTCACGGAACAGACCCTATCCCCACCACGTGGTTCGCAGCCGGATCCTCGTCGCCGTCCAGGGTCAGGCCCAGTCGAAACAGGTCGACGGACCGACGCGACCACCACATCCGGTGGCGCGCTACGGATGGGTCGAGGAGCAGACGAATCGAAACTCGTCCTGATGGAAGGAGCCTGCGCTCCTCGACTACGCCGCCCACGACCTCCAGGGCCGTGTCCTCCCGCTCCACGGAAATCCAGAGCCGTGACCGCCGCACTTCGCCATGCGTTTCCCGGTTGCCGGCCACGCGCGGTTCCCACGCGACGAGAAACTCCGCCGACCCGCCTTCGATCAGGAGCCCCGACTCGCCGAACGGAGTGACCCTGCCCGCGACGGGTCGCAGCCACACGTCACCGGCGAACAGGTCCGCCGGTTCTCCGGCTCGCGGACGTTGGCCGGTCTCGGCCGGCAGGAAGCGCTGAAAGGCACCCTCGGGCAAAGGCTGTGGCCCGTACGCCGCGCCGGGCCGCAGCCAGAGCGGGTACAGGAAGAGCGCCGAGGATGCCGCCACCGCGGCAAGCCGTGCCGGGCCGAGCCGGCCGGCGAGGAACCAGAACATCGGCAGCACGGCGCCGATGCCGCCGGGGCCGACGAGCGCCGACTCGTCGCCGAGGTCGAACGGGAAGAAGACGACGCGCGCGGCGACCGACGCGAACGCGCCAAGCAGGACAACCCGTCGCCAACCGCCAGCGAGCACGCCACAGAGCGCCGCCCACACCAGGGGCGCGCAGTACGGCGCGATCCCGATCGTTCGGCCGGCGGTCGCATGGAGCAGGGTCCGCGGCTCGATGCCGGCGGCGGCCCGGAGGTCCGGTTCGCGGCGGACCGGTGCGGCGCGGGCGGCGGCTTCGACCTCCGGGCGCCACTCGGCCGGCTCGAAGTCGACGGCCGGGAAACCGGTCGAGGGACTGAAGACGGCCCGCTCCACCGGACCCGCACCGCCACGGGCCAGCGCCGACGTCGCGAACGCTGCGCCTGCGGTGACCGTGGCCGTGAGCGCGAGGGCGAGAAGGACGACCCCACGGCGCGGTTGAAGCAGCGCCAGCCAGACCGCCACGGCCAGGGCCGGCAACAGGCTCCAACCGTCGACCGAAGCGACGGTGGCCAGAGCAAGCAGGAAGCCGACGAGAGACCAGCGAATCGCCTCGCCTCGAAGCGGTCGCCGGCCTTGCGTCCGGCGCGGATTGTCCGCCGCCTGCGGCGACAGCCGGCGGCGACGCCGGCGCAACCAGTGGGGAGCGCCCCGCGAAGGGTGGCGCTCCCCGTCCGCGGCAGGCATCACGTGAAGGACGAGCACCCATGCCAGAGCCGACACCGCGAGGCGGAACGTCCCCGGCGACGGCAACGGCAACAGCGTGAAGACCGTCGTGCCAGCGACGAACACGGCGATCCAGGCCGGCGCCCAGGGACCGACGCGACGCTCGAGCACCAGGGCCGAGGCGGCCGCCGCAACCGCCAGCAGCAGCCAGTTCAGCAACGCCGGCCCCCGCCGGGGCGAGACGCGGACGAAGGGCGCCGCCAGCACCGCATAAACCGGCGGCCGCGCGAAACCGATCCGGGCGCCGCCAGTGCTGCTTTCCAGGGCGACCGCCTCAGGCTCTGCCCCGAAGAGCTGGACGTAGCGGTCGTAGTCCGCGCGACCGTAGGCCAGGTCGCCATCCCAGGCCAGGCTCAGCGCCGCCATCCGGAACGTGGTTTCGCGCTCCCCGGCAACGACGGCATCCGACCGCATCGTCGCCGCGAACAGGGCGAGCAGCATCCCGGCGAGCAGGATCCAGGGCCACCGCCGCGCGACCGTGCCGTGGCTGGAGTTCACAGTTCGCGGTCGAGAGCCACAGCACCGCAGAGCGTCATCGAACCGCCGCCGAAGAGGTGCGGCTCGAACCGCAGCCGCGCCCGGCCGATCGGTCGCCGGATCTTGAGGGGGATCCGGCACGCGTCGCCCGGCGGCAGGTCCCGCGGCAGCGGAATCCACGGTCTGCCCCGAAACAGGTCCCGGCCACCGCTCCATAGCTGGGGCTCCAGCACCACGCCGCCGTCCTGGTTCCGACCCGAGAGCCAGGTGGCGAAGCCCGTGTTCGCGACGACGAGTTCGATCGAACGGCGCTCGCCATCCGGCCAGGGCGGGTCACAGCCTTCGACGTCGATCCGTCCCGGCAGCCACCCCCAGGTCAGCGAGGTGGGGGCCGGAGGGCGCGGCGGCCGTGGCGCCGGCGGCTTCGCGGCCGGCAGGCGCGACCACTCGTCCAGGGCCTCGAAGACCGCCCGCGCCGCCGACGCCGGCTGATGCTCGCGCTCGATGAAGGCTCGCGCCGCCGCGCCCATCCCGGCCAGCCGGTCCGGCGCGGCGAGAAGATCCCGCAGCAGGCCCGCGAGTGCGCCGGCCTCCGCGCCCGGGTCGTCCTTGAGCGGGGCCTTGATCACGATGTCGTCCGGCAGTTCAACGAACTGGGCGTAGTCGGAGACCACCGCGGCCCGGCCCAGGGCAAGGATGCGCAGCAGCGAGGCCGAGGTTTCGCCCGCGCTCGGGTAGCGCAGGTTGAGGCACAGGTCGCAGGCGGAGATGGCGGTCGGGAAGGCGGCCGGCTCGAGAAAGCCTGTCATGGTGACCCGGTCCTGTACCCCCAGTTCTCGTGCCAGAGCGCCGAGATCGAGCTCCTGCGCGACGTCTCCTACGATCAGCGCATACACCTGCTCCATCCCCGGCTCGGCGAGAATGCGCAGCAGCACGTCGGTCCGCTTGATCGGAGTCTGGAAGCCGAAGGAGCCGATCAGCACGGCCGACCGGGGAACGCCGGCTCGCCGCCGAAAGATAGCTGCCTGCTCGGGCTCGGGCAGAGCGGGCGCCGGCATCGGCATCGGTACGCGACGCATCGGCGGCAGCCGGCCCTCGGCCCGCAGTCCCAACTCCCTCTCCTGGCCAAGCTCCTCCTCCAGGAAACGGAGACCCCAGTTGCTGTGGATCAGGAGGCCGCGCTGCCGGAGCAGCAACGACCGGTGCGCCGGCATCTCGAACAGCCGCGCCCGGCCGTGGCCGCCCCAACGGATCGACAGCGCCGCGGCGGCGCCCTCCCAGCCGTGCTCATCACCGAGGCCGCTGACGTAGGAGTCGAGATCGCCGGAGGCCAGGGTCGACTCGACCAGCAGGTGGTGCAGGCGCAGGTCGTGCACGGTCACGACTCCCGGAGACTCCAGAGCCAACCGGCGGACACCCTCGTGGTAGACGTTGTTGCCCATCTGGTAGAAGGGCAGCCGGCGGGCCGGGTCGACCCCCCCGGCATCGATCACCTCGTAGCGGTCCAGAACCTCGGAAGCGACCTCCTGCCCCGGCAGGCGAACCAGGCGCAGGTCGCACAGGGGTGCGAGTTCCTCGAGCAGGTCGACGCTGTAGTCCGCGATCCCCGACCTGACCGGAGGCAGCGGCGACACGAAGTCGACCGCCAGAGCGCTACGTCTGGCCGCCATCGGAAGCTTCGAGCTGCTGGCCCAACCAGGCGTCGATGAAGGGATCGAGGTCGCCGTCGAGCACCTTCTCGACCGCCGACACCTCAAGCCTGGTCCGGTGATCCTTGACCATGCGGTACGGGTGCAGCACGTAGCTTCGGATCTGGGACCCGAAGCCGATCTCCATCTTCTGACCCTCGCGCTCCGCCTGCTCCTCGCGCCGCTTCTGCACTTCCCTGTCGTAGAGCCGCGCCTTCAGGATCTTCATCGCCATCGACCGGTTCTTGATCTGGCTGCGCTCGTTCTGGCAACTGACCACGATGCCGGTGGGCATGTGCGTGATCCGCACCGCGGAGTCCGTCACGTTCACGTGCTGACCGCCGGCCCCGGACGAACGGAAGGTGTCGATCCGGATGTCCCTGTCCTCGACCTCGATGTCGATGTCGTCCTCGACCTCGGGGTACGCGTAGACGGAAGCGAACGAGGTGTGGCGCCGCTTGGCCGCGTCGAAGGGCGAGATCCGCACCAGCCGATGGACTCCGCTTTCCCCTCGCAAACGGCCGAAGGCGTACTCGCCCCGAACCGCCACGGTCGCGCTCTTGAGCCCCGCTTCTTCTCCGTCGAGCCGTTCCAGCAGCGTCACGTCGAAGCCGCTCTGCTCGGCCCATCGCAGGTACATCCGCAGGAGGATCTCCGCCCAGTCCTGGGAGTCCGTTCCTCCCTCCCCGGGATGAATCGCGAGCAGGGCGCTGCGGTCGTCGTCCTCCCCCGAGAGCTTGAGTTCCAGATCGAGCGCCGCCGACTCGCGCCCGACCCGATCGATGAAGGAACCGAGCTCGGCGTCGTCCTCGGTCCCCAGGGCATCCTCGGCCAGCAGTTCGAGCCAGGCATCGATCTCATCCCGGTCGGCGTTCAACCGTTCCAGGGTCGTTCGCCGGCGTTCGAGGGCGCGGCGACGCCGCAGCAGCGGAGCGCTCTTCCTCGGCTCGTCCCAGAAGCCGGGCTGCTGCATCTCGTGATCGAGAGCCGCTAGCTGTTCCTCGACCTCCGCCGGGTCAAAGATACCTCCGCAGGCCGTCCAGACGGATCCTCAGATCGGAGAGCGAGCGGTTCGCGTCGGCCGCAATCATCGGCGCAGTATGGCAAAGCCGGCAAGGGCCACGCAAAGCAGAGGCACGAGCAGGGGCGCGCGGGAGAACAGGGTCATCCTGTCGAGCGGAAAAACCGGTGTGTCCAGGCCGTAGACCTCATCGATCGGCGCGATCATCTCGATCTCGCCCCGATGGTTGATCACCGCCGAGATGCCCGTAATCGCCGCGCGGATCAGGGGCCGGCTGTTCTCGGCCGCCCGGAAACGGGCCGGGCGCAGGTGCTGGTAAGGCGCCCAGGTACGGCCGTACCAGGAGTCGTTCGTCATCGTGACCAGCACGGAGGCTCCCCGACGCACGCGCGCCGCGACCTGCGCCGGAAAGACGATTTCGAAGCAGATCGAGACGCCGAGCCGGACATCGCCGTGGTCAAGCAGACGGACTTCGTTGCCCGGTGAGTAGCTGCCCGTGTTCCGTGCAAGCTGGCGCAACCGTGGCAGAAGACGGCCAAGCGGCACGTACTCGCCAAACGGCACGAGGTGCATCTTGTCGTAGATCTGGCGGTCGGCGGCGCCCTCTGAGGGGGTCAGCAGGTAGGCGGAGTTGTAGGCGCCCTCTTCGTCGCCGGATTCGAAGCGGCGGGTGCTGTTGAAGAGAAGCGAGCACCCGCCGGCAACGAGGTCTTCGACATCTCGGGCGAATGCGACGTCACGCTCCAGTTCGTAAGGCCAGCCCGCGCTCTCAGGCCAGACGACCAGGGTGTCGGGCTCACAGCTCAGCCTGCTGAAGGCGAAGAGCGACTGGTAGTTGGTCTGAATGCGGGTAAGCCGCACGCCCGCGGACTCCTGCTGCATCTCGACCGTCTCCATGTGGATGTTCGGCTGCTGCAGCCGCACCTCCAACGCGGAGGCCGCGCGCTGCGGCCACTCGGGGTTCGTCCACCGCGCTACCCCCAGGAGCGCAACAACAACAGCAACCGCGACAGCCGCGAACCGCCGGGTCTTTGCGTCGGCAAACCCAAGCAGAGCGAGACCGAAGACCACGACGAGGCCGGAAAGACCGTGGCTGCCAACCCAGCGCGTGACGTCCAGCGCTCCCGGAACATCGACCCAAGCGTAGCCCAGCAGGTTCCAGGGGAAACCGAACGGCCCGAGCCCGCGCACCCACTCCAGACTGACCCAGACGGCCGGCACGAGTACCAGGGAGAGGACATCGCGCCGGGCTAGAGCGGGACCGGCAAGCCAACAGAACACACCGTGATAGAGGCCCAGGTAGAGGGCCAGGACGGTCAGAAGGGAAGCCGATGCCACGCTCGGCAGGCCGCCATAGAGGGTGAGCGTGCTCGCGATCCACGGCACCGCGACCAGCCAAGCCACCGTGCCGTGAAGCCAGCCAAGCCAAAGACGGCGGCCTGGTCCGGGCGCCGTCGCCGTGATCAGGAGAAGCGGCACTATCGCCGCGACCGGAACCAGCAAACCGGGGCGCTCGTCGAAGCAGAATGCCCACCAGACTCCACCGCCCGCGCTCAGGGCGAGCTGGAACCAGAGCGACCGGAGCGGCGACGCCCGGCCGTCCCGCGGAACCCCCCGCGGTTCGACCGCGTCGCTGTTCAGTTGTTCGGGGTGATCCAGGTCTCGAGTCCGTACTGCTTGGCGAGTTGCTCCGCCGCGGCCGCGGCCGCGGCCTGGTCGTCGAACGGCCCCACCCGTACCCGCTGCATCACCTGACCGTCCAGCGTCTGCGGCGACACGAACGCGCTGTGGCCGTCCGCCCGCAGCTTCTGCTCCACCGAAGCCGCCTGTTCGACGTCCGCGCTCGAGAAGACCTGGACGACCAGGGCGGTTCCCACAGCCTGACTCGGAGCGTCGGCGGCGCCGGCGCCTTCATCGTCGGCCGCTCCGAAGAACCGGACGACCTCGGCCGGCTCCGTTTCCGCGGCAACGGCAGGCGGTTCCGGCGGCGGCAGAGCCGGCTCGGAGACGACCGGTTCCTCCTCCTGCACTTCGGCGAGGTCCGTGGCGTTCGACTGACCCCACCACGTTCCCGCGGCGAACGCGCCCACGATTGCCAGGACCAGAAGTGCTACGAACGCCGCGATCTGGGTGTTACTGAGGGTGACCTCATACGGTTCGTAGGCTTCGCGTCTCACTCTTTGGGTTCTTGCGGCGGTCCGCCCAGGAAGGAGCCGAAGGCCCTCAGCAGCTCGAGCGGCAACGGGAAGAGAATGGTCGAGTTCCGCTCCGTCGCGATGTCCGAAAGAGTCTGCAGGTAGCGCAGCTGGAGCGTCACCGGATTTGCGCTGATCGCGTTGGCCGCCTGGGCGAGGGACTCGGAGGCCTGAAGCTCACCACTCGCGTGAATCACCTTGGCGCGCTTCTCACGCTCCGCCTCTGCCTGCTTGGCCATCGCGCGCTGCATTTCCTGCGGCAGGTCGACGTGCTTGACCTCGACCATGGAGACCTTGATGCCCCAAGGGTCGGTCTGCTGGTCGATCACCGTCTGGAGCTGGTCGTTCAAAGTCTCCCGCTCGCTCAGCAACTGATCGAGCTCGGTCTGGCCAAGGATCGAGCGCAGCGTGGTCTGCGCCAACTGACTCGTCGCGAACAGGAAGTTCTCGACTTCCACGATCGCCTTGGTCGGTTCGAGCACTCGGAAGTAGACGACCGCGTTCACCTTCACGGAGACGTTGTCCTTGGTGATGATGTCCTGGGGCGGCACGTCGAGCACCACCGTGCGAAGCGAGACCTTGACCATGCGGTCGATCGGCCAGAGGATGAGCACCAGGCCGGGGCCCTTGGGCTTTTCCAGGATCCGGCCCAGCCGAAACACGACGGCGCGCTCGTACTCGGCCATGATGTTGATCCACCGGGTGAGCAGGAAGAGGCCCGCCACGACGAGGAAGCCAATGAACGGAAGGGTGGTCATACGGATTCAGGTCCTTTCAAGAGTGTGATCAGGTGTCCCCGACCGGTTCGACGCGCAGGGTCATCCCGTCCACCTGGACGACCCGAACGCGGTCGCCCTCGGCGACCGCCACATCCGCTTCCGCGTTCCAGATCTCGCCGTGCAGCCGGACCTTGCCCGGCGCGCCGACGGCGATGCCGCTGCTCACCGAAGCCAGTTCGTTGAGCAGACCCTCGCTGCCGGTCGCCACCCGCCTGAACTGCGCCTTGAGCGCCAGACGGCCCAGGGCGAGCGTCACGAGCCCGATCGTGATGCCGATCGCGACGATCAGGTTCAGGCTCGCCCGCAGCGCCGGATCGGCGTCCCGGAACAGCATCATCGCCCCGAGGCAGAACGAGATCGCACCGGCGAGGGTCAGCATGCCGAAGCTCGGGATCTTGATCTCCAGCACCCAGAGGACGCCGGCCAGCAGGAGCAGCGCAAGTCCGGCATAGTTGATCGGCAGCACGGACATCGCCCAGAGTCCCAGGATCAGGCAGATGGCGCCGACCACGCCGGGGAAGATCGCGCCCGGGTGGGTGATCTCGAAGATGAGGCCGATCGAGCCCAGGGACATCAGCAGGATCGCGATGTTCGGGTGCGCGATGGTCGAACGGATCCGCTGGAAGGCGGACATCTCGATCCGGCGAACCGAGGCGTCGCGGGTCCTGAGCGTCCTCTCGGCGCCGCCCTTCTCGACGACGCGGCCGTCGAGGTCGACGAGCAGTGACTGCAGGCTCGGGGCGACCAGATCGACGAGGCCGGCTTCCAGCGCCTCCTCGGCCGAGAACGATCTGCTCTCCGTGACCGCCTCCTCGGCGAGCTTTTGGTCGCGGCCGCGGCGGGCCGCGAGCGAACGGGCGGTCGCCGCCGCGTCCTGGGTCACCTTGTCGCCCATCGCGCCCGGAATGTCGCCGCCGCCGCCGGCCACGGGATGGGCGGCGCCCGTGTTCGTGCCGGGCGCCATCGCGGCAACGTCGGCGCCAAGCAGGATGAAGAAACCGGCCGACGCCGCCTGGGCGCCGCTCGGCGAGACGTACACGACGACCGGCGTGTCGGCCTCCAGAAACGCCGTGAAGACGGCTCGCATCGCCTGCATCTCGCCGCCCGGCGTCGAAAGCTCCACGACCAGCGCCTCGGCGCCGGCCAGATCCGCCTCCTCCGTCACCTGCTCCATGAACTCGGCCACGACGACCTGGATCGCCGAGTCGATCTGCGCCACGATGACCTCCGGCCCGGCCTCCGCTTCGAGGTCGGATGCGTTGGCCGCGTCCTCGTCTGCTGGCTCTGCGGCCTCCGAGTCCGTCCCGCCTTCCGGGTCGACAGAACCTGCCGGTCCGACGGACACGCCCTCCTCTCCTTCCGGCGCCGGTCCGGCTGCGAGCAGCGCCAGCGGGAGAAGGATCAGGACGAAGGCAAGGATCAGCCGCGCCGAACCTGCCAGTTTCGGAGCGTTCATCGCCGACAGTCTACTTGACCGCCGGCGGCTGGAAATGGTCGGGGCGAGAGGATTTGAACCTCCGGCCTCACGGTCCCGAACCGTGCGCTCTACCAGGCTGAGCTACGCCCCGCCGCACCGGCCCCGCAGAATACGGTTACCCAGTCCGGAAGTCCAGCGTTCGACGCCGACCGGGAAAGGGCTACGGGGTGGCGCTCTGTTCCGGTACGGCGATCACGATCTCCTCGTCGTCGATCGCTCCGTGCTCGAAGGGCTCGCCGTTCACTTCGATCGTCGCCACAGCCACGCTGCTCAGGGTGAGCCGCACCTCCTCCTGGGCAGTGACGGTGAGGGACTCCCCCTGAACCCGCAGCTCGCTGACCGTTCGATCGCCATCGACGTAGACATCCACCCAACTCGTCCCCTGGAACTCCATCGTGACCCGCAAGGCACGCGCCGGCAGCGGCTGCGCCGGCGGCAGTTCCGGCACCGTCTCGGTCACCGGAGGCGCCATCGTCTCCATGTCCTCGCCGGGATCCCGGTCCATCGCGGTAAACCAGACGATCGCCGCCGCGACCACCGCCAGACCGACGAGGATCGCCACGGTTCGCCCGACGAGCCAGGTCGACGGGGAACTTCCCGCCGTCTCCGTCGACCCCTCGTACTCGCCGCCCGCGGAGGCGACGAGGTAGAAGTTGAGGACTTCGTCCGGGTCGAGGCCGACGATCCGGGCGTACTCGCGCAGAAAGCCCCGAACGAAGATGGAGGCGGGCAGGAGGTCGAAGCGGTCCTCCTCGAGTAACTCGAGGTAGCGGATGTTGATCTTGCTGGACTGCGCGATCGTCTCCAGGTCGACGCGGCGAACCTCGCGCTGGCCGCGGAGCCAGGAGCCGAAGGACTCCCGTTCGTGCCTGGCCTCGGGCGCCTGGTCCTGCTCGGACGCCTGAGGTTCCTCAGGCGCCGGATTCTGCTCGCTCATCTCGCCGCCTCTGCCCAGTGTGGCATTCGCTGAGCGCCATTGTACCCCTCTTCACACCCGCCGCGACTGATACGATCACCGGTCCAGTTGACGCACCGTTGCCGCGGGCGCGCTCCCCGCAGGCCACGCCGGCTACCGCATGAGGATCCCGCAAAGCACCCAAGACAGTCTGGCGCGCGGTGACATCGACGCAGTAGAAGCGGACTGGCTGGTCGCGATCGAAGGCGAGATCGAGGTCGAGCAGTTCCTCGCCATCACCAAGGGCCTGGTTCGACTAGGTGAAGAGGATCGTGTGGGAACGCTCCTCGAACTGCTTGACGATCAACTCCGGGAACGCGGCATGTGGGCCGCACGCCTGGATCTCGTCCGCGGCGCCGCGCACTACTTCGTGCGCAGCGGACAGGTCTACGACACCGTTCTCGACACCCTGCACGAGCTCTACCGCGACCGCGAGTCCGACCTGAACGGCCTGCTCCAGGATCTCAACCTCGATCAGGGACGCGGGCACGCGAACAAGCTCTGGGACAAGGTGGACCGGCTCCGCAACCTTCTGGCGTTCCGGCCTGGCGACATCGTGGAAATGGAAGGTCGAGGCGCCGGTCGAATCGCCGAGGTCAACATGCCGCTCCACGTCTTCAAGGTGGACCTGGAGAAGGCGAAGGGAGTGTCGGTCGGGTTTCGGGCGGCCGGCAAGATGCTCAAGCTGCTGCCCGAAGGGCACGTGCTCCGTCAGAAGCTGGAAGAACCGGAGCAGCTCGAGGGACTCAAGCCCACCGAGTTGCTGGAACGCACCCTCAAGAGTTACGACCGACCGCTGAGCGGCGCCGAAGTCAAGGTCATCGTTGTCGGCATCATCCCGGAGCGCCGGTGGTCGAGCTGGTGGACCAGCGCGCGGAAGCAGCCGCAGGTGCTGGCTTCCGGCGGTCCCCGGCAGACTTACCAGTGGCTCGAGGCAACTGACGCGGAGGAATCGCTGTGGCGCGAGTTCGAGGCCGCACCGAACCGCCAGAAAGTCGGACTCCTGCGGCGGGCGGCCAACCAGTCGCAGGAACTCCGGGGGCGAATGGCTGAGGAACTCGATCGCCTCAGCCGCAAACTCACGGACGCTCATCCCGCGCTCGCCTTCGAAGTCCGCTACGCGCTCGAGCGCTTCGGCGCCGAGCCCTCCTGGCCGGCCGAGGACCTGCTGGGGAACCTGACGGATCCGTTGGAGTTCTTCGCGTCACTCGAACAGCGCGCCGCTCGCGAACAGGGTTACGCCCTGCTCCCGACCTGCCGGGATGACTGGCTCGAGGTGCTCGAACGACGCTTCCTGCTGGAATCCGACACGAAAGCGATCGATGCGATCGCCGCCGTGCTGGACGAGGAGACACTGAGCCGTTGCGCCGCTCGTGCTCAGGTCCAGCCTCACCGCACCCCCGCCGCCTTCACCTGGCTGGTCGAACGGGCGGCCTCAGAACCGTCGCTGCGGCAGGGTCGGCAAAGCCGCCTCCTGAACCTGCTGATCCAGGCGCTGCGGCACGATGCCTTCGCCCCTTTCCGGGCCCGCATCAAGTCCCTGTTCGATTCCGGCGGTACGGCACCCAAGCTCCTTCCGGAGTTGACCCTCGACGAGGCCCGCCAGGCCGATGTCGCGATCCGTCATGCAGCGCTCGAGGACTACCGCCGGGAACCCCTGCTGGCAGCTCTCCACCTGAAGTTCCCCGACCTTCAGGCGGACCAGGACAGCGGCAGCGACGACCTCTACGCACTGCCGGCCTCGATCGAGGCGCAGCGCGAGAAACTGCGGGGGCTGGTCGAGGAGGAGATTCCGGCGAATCGCAAGGCGATCGAGGAGGCGCGCGCTCTTGGCGACCTGCGCGAGAACTTCGAGTACAAGTCCGCGCGGCAACGCCACGAGTACCTCACGGCCCTGGCGACCCAACTGCAGCAGGACCTGCAGCGCTCGACGCCGATCGACGTCGCGAGCGCGGCCTGTGACCGACTGCGCATCGGCAACCGGGCAACGCTCGAATCGGACAGCGGCGAACAGCGCACCCTGGCCATCCTCGGTCCCTGGGAGAGCGCGCCGGAACGGGGCATCATCTCGTACGAATCGGACCTCGCCGGCCGTCTGCTCGGATCCGAGCCGGGAGCTCGGGTAGAACTGGACGGCGAGACGTTCACCCTGCGCGCGATCGAAGCGATTCCAGCCGGCGGTTAGGGGCCGCCTGGCGGCGGCGGGTCAGAACCCGGCTGGCGCGTCACAGTCCGAGCGCGCGTCCTCGGACGGTCGGATGTCAGACCCGCGCACCTGCTAGACTTATAGCGAAGTGTCTCTAGACTTGGAGGAGGTGCGGCGGATTGCCGAGCTGGCGAGACTGCGGATCTCGGCCCGTGAAGAAGCGACGTTCGCCGGTCAGCTCTCGGAGATCGTCGACTACATCGATCAGCTCCGGGAGGTCGATGACGGCGCCGCCTCACTCGAAGAGACCGAAGCGGCCAGTGACACCGCCGACAACGACCTTCCCCGGCCGGCGGCCGCGGCAGGCAGCGAACTCCTCGACCAGTTCCTGGACAACGCGCCCGCCTCACTCGACCGCTTCCTGCTCGTGCCGCAGGTCAAGGCAACGCCGGGCGGCGACGAGTGACGCAACCGATGACGGCGGAGAGGCTGGCAGCCGCGATCCGTTCGGGGGAACGGAATGCGGTCGACACGGTCGAAGCAGCGTTCGCCCGGATCGAGAAGGTCGACGGCTCCGTTGGCGCCTTTCTCGAACTCTGGAGGGACGAAGCGACCGAGCGAGCCGCCGGCATCGACAGCCGGAGGGACGAAGGGCTGCCCCTGGGTCCGCTCGCCGGCGTGCCGACAGCCCTGAAGGACAACATGTCCCTGGCGGGGCACGAACTGAACTGCGGCTCGCGCATCCTGGCCGGCTACCGCGCACCCTACACGGCCGGCGCCGTCGAGCGCCTGGTGGCTGCAGACGCCGTACCCGTCGGTCGCGTGAACATGGACGAGTTCGCCATGGGCTCGTCGTGCGAGAACTCGGCTCTGGCCACGACACGCAATCCCTGGGACCTGACCATGGCGCCCGGCGGCTCGAGCGGTGGATCGGCGGCCGCGGTCGCGGCGGCCGAGGTGCCGCTCGCACTGGGCTCGGACACCGGAGGCTCGATCCGGCAACCGGCCGCCTTCTGCGGCGTGGTCGGCGTGAAGCCGACCTACGGCCGTGTCTCGCGCTACGGTCTGGTCGCCTTCGCCTCCTCGCTCGACCAGATCGGACCACTCGCCCGCAACGTGCGCGACGCGGCCCTCGCGCTCGGAACCATAGCCGGGCCCGACCCGCGGGACTCCACATGCAGCGAAGAGCCGGTCGGTGACTTTCTGGAACCAATCGAGGACGGCATCGAGGGTTTGAAGGTCGGCACCATCCGCGAGGTCAGGACCTCCTCGCTGGAGGGCGACGCGGCGCGCCGCTTCGAACAGGCGCTCGAGGCACTCGCGCGCTGCGGCGCCGAGCTGGTCGAGGTCAGCGTCCCACTGATCGAAACGGCTGTCGCCACCTACTACGTGCTCGCCAACAGCGAGGCCAGCGCGAATCTCGCCCGCTTCGACGGCAGCCGCTACGGCCACCGCGCCGCCGGCGCCCGCTCGCTCACCGAGATGTACACGGGCAGTCGCAGCGAGGGCTTCGGTCCGGAGGTCAAGCGCCGGATCATTCTCGGCACTTTCGCCCTGTCCTCGGGCTACTACGACGCCTACTATGGCCGCGCGGCGCGGATCGCCGGGGCTCTGCGACAGCAATTCACCGAGGCCTTCGAGCAAGCCGAACTGCTGGTTACGCCGACCAGCCCCGGCGGCGCGTTCAGGCTCGGTGAACGGGTCGACGATCCGCTGGCGATGTACCTCTCGGACGTGTTCACGACGCCGACCAGCCTGGCCGGCATACCGGGCATCTCGGTCCCCTGCGGCCTCGACAGCCGGGGCCTCCCCCTCGGGCTTCAGATCCTGGCGCGTCCGTTCGCCGACGGCACCGCGCTGCGGGCAGCCCGGGCGTTCGAACGGGAAACCGGCTTCGAGTGCCGGCCGGAGCCAGTTGCATGAACGTGCGCGCCTCCCTCGTCGTGGCCACCGTCCTTGCCGTGCTCCTGCCCGCGGCGAGCGACGCGGCCACCCGGCGCATGGCCGTGCCGGAGATCGGATCGCCGAGTCCGGTCGCGGTGCTGGCCGCCTCCGGGAAGATCCACATCGAGGCGAAGCCACGGCGCAACGAAGGTCTGCTGGCGTTCGCCGAGCGGCTCTGCGGCAGCTCACGGCACGCCTCAGCCGTGAGCCGGGCGAACGGAGGCGTTCAACGACTCCGCCGCGGCGTCCGGTACAAAGTGCCCTTCGACCTGCTCCCCGCGCGACACCGGCAAGCCGTCATTCGCGCCCTGCTGCCGAGGGACGAGCCCACCGCCGACGGCTGGCGGCACCGTGTCGCCTCCGCCTCGCGCGGCGCCAGGTCGGAGAGCCTGTGGAGCATCGCGGAGTGGTTCACCGGCTCGGGCGAGAACCACGGGACGCTGCGGCGGGCGAACAACCTGACCAGCAACGTCATCCGCCCCGGTCAGGTCATTCTCATCCCGCGCGACATGCTCTCGGAGCCCTACGCCGGCATGCTGCCCGCCGCAGCGACCCGCCAGGTTGCGGAGGAGGACTCCGGAGCCGGTTCCTTAACTGGCGATGGACCCTTCGTCCGCTATGGCGCCGACGCGCAGGGCGACTACGCCAGCTACCGGCTGAAGGCCGGCGAAGCCCTCTACTCCAGTGTCGTGATGCGATTCACGGGCCGGCTCCTCGCCGCCGACGTGAACGAACTGGTCGACCAGATCAGGGAGCGCAACGCGATCCGCGACGTGCGCGACCTCCCCGTCGGCTACGAGGTCAAGATCCCGCTCGACCTGCTCTCGGCCCGTTATCTGCCATCCGATCATCCGCAGCGTCAGGAGTGGGAAGCGCAGCGCTCCGCCTCCGAGCAGATCGAGAACGAGCTGCTGGCCCTCGATCTCGACGGGGTCACGGTGGTGCTCGACGCCGGCCACGGCGGCCGCGACACCGGGGCGCCCGTCGGTGGCATCTGGGAGAGCGCCTACGTCTACGACATCATGCTGCGGACCAAGCGGCTGCTGGAGAGCCGCACGGCCGCCACCGTCGTGCCGACCACGCGTGATGGCGCCACGTTCCGGATCCAGGACAGCGACGTGCTGCCGCATTCCCGTGGGCACGCCGTGCTCACGGACCCGCCATACCGCATCGACAACGCGGCGGTGGCGACGAACTTCCGGTGGTACCTGTCGAACTCGATCTACCGGCAGCGCCGCCAGGCCGGCGCCGAGCCCCGTCAGGTCATCTTCATCTCGATTCACGCGGATTCTCTCCACCCGTCGCTGAACGGCGCCATGGTCTACATTCCGGGTCTGGTCGGCATCACCAACAACTACGGAAAGTCGGGCAGGGTGTACAACGCGCGCCGCGAAGTCCGGGCCGAACCCCGCGTCTCCTTCACCCGGACCGAACGGACGACCAGCAAGGGCCTGTCGCGCGATCTCGCCGAACACCTGCTGGATGGCTTCCAACGCGCCGGCCTGGGCGTTCATCACAACAACCCGATCCGCGATCGGATCTGGCGCGGACGCCGCGTCTACGTGCCGGCGCAACTCCGCTTCAACGCGATACCGGCCAAGGTCCTCCTCGAGGTCTGCAACCTGAGCAACGATCAGGACCGCCGCCTGATCAAGACCCGCGCCTACCGTCAGCGGGTCGCCGAGGCGATCGTGAACGGCATCCTGTCCTACTACGGCGTGCCCGGCGCCAGAGCCGAGCGCAGCGTCGCCGCCGGCAGTTGAGGTCGCCGCGCAGCTACTGCACCAACTGCAGCGATCAGTAGCGGCGCATCAGCCCGACCACGATCCCCTGGATGCGGAGTCGATCCGCGGCGACGTAGAGCGGCTCCATCTCCCGGTTCGCCGGCTGCAGCCGGATGGAATCGCCTTCGGGGAAGTAGCGCTTGAGCGTTGCCTCGTCGTCGATCAGGGCGACGACTACCTGCCCCGACTGCGCCTGATCCTGCTCGGCGATCACCACCAGATCGCCGTCGCAGATGCCGTCGTCGATCATCGAGTCCCCCTCCACCTCGAGGACGTAGTGCCGCCCGGCCGGGCCGCGCTCGAGCAGGTGCTCAGGCACCGGCAGGTCGTCGACGCCCGGCACCGCCTCGATCGGCCTGCCGGCGGCGATCCGGCCGTGGAAGGGAACGGAGTTCGCGGGCGGACGCCGGCCGCGCAGCGTCTTCTCCGTCAGTTCCAGGCCGCGCTTCTGATTCCAGCCGCCGCGCAGGTAGCCCTTCTGCCTCAGGAGCTTCAGGTGCTTGTGGACGGTGCCGTAGGACCGGTAGCCGAAGCGGCGGCGGATCTCCAGGTGGGTGGGCGCGATACCCCGCATCTGGTGGAATTCGCAGACGAAGTCGAGAATCTGCTTCTGGCGCTCGGTCAGGAAGTCGTCCATCAATGCTCGATTCTAGACGCAAACCCAGCGTAAGACAACCGGCGGCGCCCCTCGCCGGCGGCGCCCGGGCCCGGCCGCATACACTACGCGGCCGATGTCAGAGCACCTCGAGCAACACGAACTGGACAACGGCATGCGGGTCGTTCTCCATGAGGACCCGCGGCTGCCCCTGGCGGCCGTGAACGTCTGGTACCACGTCGGCTCGAAGAACGAAGAGACGGGCCGTACCGGTCTGGCGCATCTCTTCGAGCACATGCTGTTCCAGGGGTCGGCGAACGTCTCGGAGAACGGCCACTTCGAGCACATACAGAAGGTCGGCGGCGTCGCCAACGGCTCGACCTGGTACGACCGCACGAACTACTACGAGACTCTTCCCGCGAACCACCTGGAACTCGGCCTCTGGCTGGAATCCGACCGCATGGGCTTCCTGCTCGAGGCCCTCACCGAGGAGAAGTTCGAGAACCAGCGGTCGGTGGTCATGAACGAACGCCTGCAGCGGGTCAACAACCAGCCGTACGGCATGGCCGGAGAACGTCTGAGCGAACTCCTCTACCGGCGCCCGAACGGCGCCAATCACCCCTACGCCTGGCCGGTGATCGGCTACATGGACGATCTGGAGGCCGTTACCCTCGGCAGTGTCGAGGACTTCTTCCGGACCTGGTACCGGCCCAACAACGCGGTCCTCACCCTGGCCGGAGACATCGACGCCGAAGCCGCTCTCGAGCAGGTCCTCCGCTACTTCGGGGAGATACCGTCCGGACCCTTGCCGCCGCCGCCTGCCGTCGAGCCGGCGAGCGAGATCGGTCCCCGCGGAGCTTCGCGGGAGATCCTCGAGGACTCGATCGAGCTGCCCCGCTGCTACTCCGCCTGGTGCGTCGACGGCTACGGGAGCGACGACTGGTACGCCGGCGAGCTGCTGGCGATGATCCTCGCCTCCGGGAAGATGAGCCGCCTCCATCGCGACCTCGTCTACGAACGCCAGATCGCGCAGTCCGTCTCCACGGTCATCCTGCCCACCGAGATCTGCGCGACCTTCGCCATCGTCGCCACCTGCCAGAACCGCGAGCCGGACCCTCTGGCGAACGCCGAGACCCTGGAAGGAGCGGTGCTCGAGCACGTCGATGAGATCCGGTCGGTCGGTCCGACCGCCGAGGAACTCGAGCGAGCGCGGCGGAGCCTGCTGCTCGCACACCACGACAGCCGGCAGGATCTGGCCCTGTGCGCCGACCGCCTTTCCTGCGCGGCGACCTACTTCGACGACCCGTCCAGAATCTTCTCCGAACCCGCGCGCCTGCTCCGGGTCGACCGTGAACAGGTGCGGGACCTGGCCCGGCGCGCCCTCGCCGCGGAACGACGTGCCGCCATCATCGTGGTGCCGAAGTCGTGACCGCGAAGAGACAAGCCGCACTGGACCGCGGCCGGCCGCCGATCCCCGGCCCCAGCAAGAGCTGCTCCTTCCCGAACTTCGAGGCCGAAGAGCTCGAGTCCGGGGCGCGGCTTTGGACCCTCGACGTTCAGGACTGCGGTCTGGTCACCGTCGTGCTGCTCATGCCCGGCGGCAGCGAACTCGACACTCCCGAGCGCGCCGGCCTGGCTTCGTTCACGGCCGGACTTCGCGGCGCCGGCACCAGGAGGCGCGACGCGCTCGACTTCGCCGCCGCCGCGGAGGACCTCGGAACCGCCATCTCGACTTCCTGCGGCTGGGAGAACGCGGCCGTCGGCACGACGATCGGGGCCGACGATGTCGCCGCCGGCCTGGAGCTGGTCTCCGAAGCGGCCGCGGAACCAGCCTTCAAGGGCGAAGAAGTCGAGCGCCGGCGGCGGCGGCGCCTGGCCGAGATCGAGCGGCGTCGAAGCGACCCGGCCGCGCAGGCGAGGATCGCCTTTGCCCGCGCCATCTACGGCGACACCCCCTACGCCCGCCCGGCGATCGGCGACCGGAGAACGACCGAGGCGATCACCCGGGGAGACATTGCCGCGTTCCACGAACGTGCCCTCGCAGCAGGCTCGTGCCACCTGATCGCGGTCGGCGATCTCGGGCACGGCCGCGTGCGCCGGGTGATTGAGGAGACGGTCGAACCGCAACTCCGCGCCCGCGCCCGCCGCTTCGACGCCAGGCCGGAGAGCCTCGAACCCGAGTCTCCTTCGCCGCCGGCGCGTCGCGTCGTGGTCGTCGACCGGCCTGGCGCCGCGCAGGCCGAACTGCGGATCGGTCACTCCGGCGTGCCGCGACATCACCCCGACCGCGTCCAGCTCCAGGTGGCGAACTCCATCCTCGGAGGCAAGTTCATGAGCCGGCTGAACCTCACTCTCAGGGAGAAGCACGGCTACACCTACGGCGTCTCGAGCGCCTTCGATTTCCGCCGCGGCCCCGGCCCCTTCGTCATCTCGACAGCGGTGGCCAACGATGTTGCGGGCGCCGCCTGCCGGAAGACGATCGAGGAAGTCGAGCGAATGTGCGCCGAACCGCCTGATACGTCCGAACTCGACGACGCCCGCAACTACATGGTCGGCGTCTTTCCCTACACGCTGCAGACGATCCAGGGTCTCTCCTCCCGCCTTCAGACACTCGCCGTCTTCGATCTCGAACGGGACGAGTACGACCGCTGGCCTGAACGGGTTCGCGCGACCTCGGACAAAGATGTCCTCGAGGTCTGCCGCCGCCACCTGTCTCCCGAAAGCCTGACGATCGTCGCGGTCGGTCCCGCGGAAGAGCTCCTGCCGCAGCTCGAAGGGCTCGGCACGACCGAGGTGCAAGCAGCCGGCTGAGGGCCGAAGAGCGCCACGCGCGTGGTATCTTCTGCGGCTGTTTCCACGACCGCGACGGGAGCGTCGATGCAACTCGAGAACTCGGAACAAATCCGCAATCTAGCCGTCGTCGGGCACAACGACTCAGGCAAGACGACGCTGCTCGCCGGCCTGCTCTACACCGGCGGCGTCTTCAACCGGCAGAACCGGGTCGAAGACGGGAACACGGTCACCGACTTCGACGACGAAGAAGTCCGGCGCGGCATCTCGATCGGCCTCGCCGTCTGCTACACGCCCTGGTCGGCCGGAGGCGCGAGCTACAAGGTCAATCTGATCGACTGCCCCGGTTCCGGGATTTTCGTCCACGAGAGCAGTTCCGGCATGCGCGCGGCGGACGCCGCACTCCTCTGCGTGAACGCTGCCTCGCCGACCCAGGTCATGGCCGAAAAGGCCTGGGAGATCGCCGGCGAGATGGAGCAGCCGGTGATGTTCCACCTGACGAAGATGGACCGCGACAACATCGACTTCGCCGGCTGCATCGCGGAACTCCAGGAGAACTTCGACCGCATGGCCCTGCCCGTCCAGATCCCGATCGGCGCCGGCAAGGACTTCTCCGGCGTCGTCGACCTGCTGAGCCGCAAGGCCTACACGTACGACCGGGACGGCGCCGGCCGGAGTCAGCCCTCCGACCCGCCAGCGGAACTCGCGGACCAGATCGACGACTGGCGCAACCAGTTGACCGAGGCGGTCGCGGAGAGCGACGACGAGCTGATGGAGGCCTACTTCGAGAACGGCGATCTGACCCAGGAGCAGTTGATCCAGGGGCTCAAGGCCGCGATCAGGTCCCGTGCCCTGTTCCCGGTGACCATGTCCTCCGGCGGCCACGGCATCGGCAACTCGGCACTGCTCGACGCGGTGGTCCAACTCCTGCCCTCGCCGGTGGACGCGTCGCCGATCCCGGCGGCCGATCTCGGCGGCGAGCCCGTGGAACTGGATCGGGGCGACGGGGCGCCGGTCAGCGCGATCCTCTTCAAGACGTTGAACGATCCCTTCACCGGCCGCATCTCCCTTCTTCGCGTCGTGGCGGGGAACATGGGTTCCGACACGGTCTACTGGAACGCGGGGCGCGAGGAAGCGGAACGCATCGGCCATCTGATGCACATGCAGGGCAAGAACGGCGAGGACGTTCCTCGACTCGTCGAGGGCGACGTCGGCGGCGTCGCCAAGCTGAAATCCAGCGCGACCGGCGACTCGATCACGAGCCGCGAGCGGCCGGTCAAGCTCGACTTCCCCTCCGCCCCGGTCGCGGCGATCTCGTTCGCGATCGAGCCGAAGACCAAGGGCGACGAGGAGAAGATCGGCGAGGCGGTGTCTCGCCTGGTCGAGGAAGATCCCAGCCTTCGCGCCGGCCGCGACCCGCAGACCGGGGAGTTCCTGCTTTCCGGCGCCGGCCAGCTCCACGTCGAGATCGCGGTGTCCAAACTGAAGAGCCGGTCGAAGGTCGAGGTCATCCTGCACCCGCCGAAGGTGCCCTACCGGGAAGCGATCAAGAGGACCGCCGTCGGCCACGGCCGGCACAAGAAACAGAGCGGCGGCCGCGGCCAGTTCGCGGACTGCACGATCACGATGGAACCGGTCGCCACCCCGGAGGAGTACGAGTTCGTCGACGAGATCTTCGGCGGGTCCATTCCCCAGAACTACCGCCCGGCGGTCGAGAAGGGACTTCTCGAAGCGGCCGGCCGCGGCTACCTGGCCGGCTACCCGGTCGGCAACTTCCGGGTCCGCCTCCAGGACGGCAAGTACCACGACGTCGACTCGTCGGAGATGGCCTTCAAGGTCGCGGGCTCGCTGGCCTTCAAGGACGCGATGGCGAAGGCGGCGCCGACCCTCCTCGAACCGGTCATGAAGGTCGACATCAACACGACCGAGGACTTCATGGGCGACATCATGAGCGACCTCTCCTCCCGCCGGGGCCGCCCCCAGGGCATGGAGGCCAAGGGCAACGCCCAGGTCGTCAAGGCCACCGTCCCGATGGCCGAGATGCTCACCTACGCCCCCGCCCTCCGCTCAATGACCCAGGGCCGCTCCAGCTTCACGATGGCCTTCTCCCACTACGAAGAAGTCCCCCGCCAGATCCAGGAAAAGATCATCGCCGAGGCGAAACGCGAAGACGAAGACGGCTAGCGGCGCGGCGGCGGAGGCGTGGCGGCGGAGGACGCACACGCCGGCTGGGGGCCCGAGGAGAGGGGTCCCAGGGGACGCTCGCACTCGCTGGGTGAACGGGACGGGAGTGCTCGCTTCGGTCGGCTGCGTTTCACGTCGGCGTCAGTTACGGGTACCGCGCCGGGAGTCACTTGCCTCCAGCCCCCTGGGACCCCTCTCCTCGGGCCCGGGCCGGCTGGACGTCGTCGGGCGACTCAACCTCCACGGATGACGTCGATCGGCTGCCCGGGTGTCAAGCGTTTCTGCTCTGAGCTAGCAAGCGTCACCAGGGAGGCAGTGGCTCGGACCCCATCCAAATGCACCAGGGAGCCGTCTGTCAAACGTCTTGGACTTGGCCCGGGGCGGCAGATCCTGCGATGGAACTCGCCGGACTGCCGAGAGGCGCCAAAGCGCCCTTCTGTCAAAGAAACCTGGCGGTGCGGCTACGGTCCAGCCCGTGCCGTACGGCCACCGGCGCTTCGACTCCCGGCACGGTCCAGCCCGCAGCGGGCCGAAGGAACCTGCCTCCAACCCCTGGAACCCTCTCCTCGGGTTTGGGGCCGGCTGGATGTCGTCGAGGGTGCGTGCCCTCGGTCATTGACCCTGCGACGAGACTTGAGTAGAACTCCTCAGCCACGCACGTGGGGAATCACCAATGCGATTCGGGGACCACATGAAGAAGGCGGACCAAACCGACGATGGACATGAAGTTTGATGCCTACACTTGGCGAGCACGCGTTCAGCCGGTGTACTTCACGGCTGCGCCGGCCGTACTGGCGGTCGCCACGACTGTCCCGGAAGGGTTGACTTTGCCGCTCGGCGGAGCGTCAGCCATCGTGTTTCTGTCTCTCCCGTACTTCATGGGCCAAGTCGCCTCGGACTTCGGAAAGCGGCTGGAGCCAAGTCTGTGGGACTCCTGGGACGGCCCGCCCACAACGCGATTCCTGCGGCATGACAACGATGAGTTCAACGCTGCCACCCGCAAGCGGATTCACACCCAACTACGCGCGTTGGGGCTCAAGGTGCCAACGGCTGACGAGGAGGAAAGCGACCGCGAGCAAGCGCTCCTGCTCTACGACTCAGCTGTTGACGAGCTCCGTCGGCAGACCCGCGATTCCGACCGCTTCAATCTCCTCCACAAGACCAACATCGAGTACGGGTTTCGGCGAAACCTGCTTGGATTGAAGCCAACTGGCCTAGCGATCACCACCGTCGCATTGGTGGCGACGGGATGGTCCCTCTATGGGGCATGGCATGACAATGGTCCCGTTCCACCAGTACCCCTCGTAACCACTCTTCTGAACTCGTGTGTTGCACTCGGGTGGCTAGTCGGCGTCCGCGCGAAGACGGTTCGACTCACCGCCGAGCGCTACGCTCAGCGCCTCCTGGAGGCGGCACTTGACTTGGAGCCCCGCACTTGAGCATCGTGAAATCCCTTGCCGTGGGTAACGGCGACATGTTCTACATTCGGCACAACTCGGACAACTTCTCGGCCATCGACTGCTGTTTGCCGCACGACCGGCAGGACGACATCCTCGACGAGATCGCGGATCAAAGCGGGGACAAGGGTGTCTGTCGGTTCATCTCCACTCACCCGGACCAAGACCACATTTCGGGCTTGGTCAGTTTCGACGATCGCTTCAGCATCGTCAACTTCTATGTCGTTCAAAACAACGCAACGAAAAGCGAGGAGACCGACGACTTCAAACGCTACAAGAGTCTCCGTGATGACAACAAGAAGCCGTTCTACCTGAGCCGAGGATGTAGGCGGCGATGGATGAACGAGTCCAACGAAGAACGCGACCAGGCGGGCATCGACATTCTCTGGCCAATCCTAACCAACGACCACTTCAAGAATGCCCTCGAGCACGCGGAGGACGGCGGTAGTCCCAACAACATCTCGCCGATCATCCGCTACAGCGTGGGGAACGGAGCGAGGATGATGTGGATGGGCGACCTTGAGGCGGGCTTCATGGAGGACATCCAAGACGCCGTCACGCCCGCAGCCTCGGACGTCTTGTTCGCACCTCATCACGGTCGCAAGAGCGGCCGTGTGCCCAAGGACTGGTTGGCCCATATCGATCCGACGATTATCGTGGTCGGCGAGGCTCCGTCATCCGACCTCACGTACTACGACGGGTGGAACACGATCACTCAGAACTCCGCAGGGGACATCGTCTTCGAGTGCCTTGAAGGCAAGACGCATGTCTTCGTGTCGAATTCCACTTACGCCGTAGACTTCCTTACGGAAGAGCTAGGCGTCGGCTACCGACATGGTTGCTGTTACATCGGGACCTTCTACACATAGGCTCCAAGGACCGGGGACCCGCGCGGATGACCGACCCCACCCGCGATCGACGGCCAGCAGGTAGCAAGCAACCCGAAGACAGGGCTGCGTCGCGGGTCGCAAGCACGTCGGCGGAGGGGCCTTGGTGCCGTGGTGAGGGAGAAGGTCCCAGGGGCCGCTCACATCCTCCCAGTGAAGAGGAAGGATTTTCGCTCCGGTCGGCGGTGCTCCGCTTGGACGTTGGCTACCAGAGGACGGAGCCGTGGCCTCCCTGAAGGCCTCTTGGGGCTCTCCCCCCAGCTCATACCAAGTCCATCAGCGCTTAGAACTGACGGCGAGCACCCTTGCTACCATTCCGTAATGGTCGTGGAGCCTAGCCATGAATCGACCGCTCGCAGCTTCATCCCTCCTCCGGCTCCGGGCGAGCGACCTACCGAGTACGCGGATCGCATCGGTGAGTACCACGTCGCCACCAAGTCAGAATCGCACCGCAAACAGCACGGTCTGTACTTGACGCCTGTTGCGGCCGCCGACTTCATGGCGGCTCAGATCCGGGTCACTGGTGACCGCCTTCGCGTTCTGGATCCCGCAGCCGGCACCGGGATTCTCTGTTGCGCGGCAGTCGAAGCGCTCGCTGAACGCGACCGGCCGCCGGGCTGGATCGAGCTGGTCGCCTACGAGGTCGATGCCGAGTTGATCGACCCTCTACAGGCGGTCCTCGACTACCTGCAGGACTGGTGTCTGGAGGAGCATGGAATCAAGCTCGAGGAGCGAATCGAGTCCACGGACTTCGTGTTGGCGCACGCCGAGACACTTCGGCGTGAAGACAGTCTGATTCCCTACGAGTCAGACGACCGGGACTTCGACATCGCCATCTCCAACCCTCCGTACTTCAAGATCAACAAGAGCGACCCACGCGCGGTTCTCGCTTCGAGCGTTGTCTACGGCCAGCCGAACATCTACGCCCTGTTCATGGCGGTCAGTGCGGCCTTGGTCCGCCCCGGAGGTGACTTCATCTCCATCACGCCGAGGAGCTTCACCTCCGGCCTGTACTTCCGGCAGTTCCGCCGCATCTTCTTCAACCTCATCCAGCCGACCCTCGTCCACGCCTTCGGATCGCGCCGGGAGGCATTCGAGCGGGACGATGTACTCCAAGAGAACGTCATTCTGCGCGGTACTCGGCTGAAGGCCCCGCCAGAGGATCGCCAAGCACCTCTGGCGATCTCCAGCAGCCGAGGCGTTCGCGACCTGACCGAAGCCAGCCGTCGCAGCACGAGCCTCGAGGCGGTGATCGATCTCGACAATGGCGACCGCGTACTCCGACTTCCCCTCTCAGAGGAGGACGCTCGGGTGCTTGATCTGGTCGACTCATGGCCGAACACGTTGGCCAGTCTCGGCCTCGGCATCTCCACGGGACCCGTGGTCCCCTTCCGCGCGAAGGACCTGGTCGAGCGCGAGGGTCAAGTGCCCGACTCGCACGTTCCCCTCCTCTGGATGAACCACGTGCGGCCGATGCAGGTCTCCTGGCCGTTGAATCGGCACAAGCCGGAGTACATCAAGCGTCAGGGTGCCGAGAAGCTTCTCCTACCGAACCGCAACTACGTCCTCTTGCGCCGTTTCACTGCGAAGGAAGAAGTTCGTCGCCTTTCGGCGGCGCCCTACGTTGCTCAGTCCATGCCCATTCCCCAAGTGGGTCTTGAGAATCACCTGAACTACATCTATCGACAGGCCGGCTCGCTCACGGACGAAGAAGCGTGGGGCTTGGCGGCGCTCTACAACAGCCGCCTCCTCGACACCTACTTCAGGTGCTTGAACGGTCACACTCAGGTCAACGCAACGGAGCTACGCGCCATGCCGCTGCCGGCGAGCGACTTCATAGTCGAACTCGGTGAGCGAGTCCAGCAACTCACCAACCCCATCGACTATCTCGACCCACTGATCGCGGACACACTGTCTGCCGCCACTCCCCGGAAGTCCGTCGTTGGACAAACCTGACGAGGCGCGAGCAATCCTCCGCGGCTTGGGGATGGCCTCCAGCGCAGTCGAACGAGATGGCGGGGCTAACCCTGCTTGCGCTGTGCGGAATGACCCAAGACGCCTCCTGGTCGGGAGCGTCACGCAGTCGCCGAACCGTGACCAAGGGCATCATGGATCACGTCCGCGACCACTTCGGCCGCGACTACGCCCCGAACACCCGTGAGACGTTCCGCCGCCAGGTCCTCCACCAGTTCGTGCTCGGGGGCGTCGCAGAGCGCAACCCCTTCGAGCCTGACCTCCCCACCAACAGCCCAAAGTCCCACTACGCCATCAGTGAGGCTGCTCTTCAGGTCGTCCAGTCCTTCGGTACCGCCGAGTGGGAATCGAACGTCCTCATCTTCCGCCGCGACCTCCCCGCTTGGCTCCAAAAGTACAAGGACTCGCAGTCAGATACCCTGGTCCCCATTCAGTTCCCCGACGGCCAAGAGGTTCGGCTCTCGCCGGGGTTGCACAACGCGCTCCAGAAGGCGGTAGTCGAGGAGTTCGCTCCGCGATTCGCCCCCACCGCGAACGTCCTCTACCTTGGCGACACAGCCAAGAAGGACCTCCACGTCGACCAGCAACGGCTGCTTGAAGTCGGCCTTCCGCTCACGGATCACGGCAAACTTCCGGACATCGTCCTCCACGACCGACACCGCGACCGTCTCTTCCTCATCGAGGCGGTGACGTCCCACGGCCCGGTCGACCGGAAGCGCCTCACCGAGTTCGAGGGTCTCCTCAAGTCCTGCCCCGCCAAGCCCATCTATGTGAGCGCCTTCCCAGGCTTCGACGAGTTCCGTAAGCACATGAAGGCCATCGCGTGGGAAACCGAGGTGTGGCTCGCAGAGGTGCCGGACCACCTCATCCACTTCGACGGCGACAAGTTTCTCGCTCCAACCGCCTAACAGGAAGAGTGCCCTAGCGAGAGCTCCCTGGGGAGTCCAGCAGCGAGAAGGCGACACTCGGGAGTGCCCCATCGGCACCTGCTGGCTAGCCAATCGGAAGTCAAGCGCTTCGCGGTTCTGGACTCGTTCTGATCCGCTGCGTCGCCGGGGCCCTTCGCCAGCTTGGTTCTTGTGTGTTATCTGCACTTCGTACTCAGTGTCCGGCTTCAGTCCGATGAAGGTGCAGCCGGCCAATGGCGTCTCAAAACCGGGACTCCACTCCTCCGACCCAACCTCTCGGATCCGAACAACCGAAGTCACACTAGGTCGTATCTTCGCGTCTATCACGCCGTCACCGACGGGCAACGAGATGTGGAACTCGCCATCCCTCCACTCGACCTTCGGCTGCTCCTTGTCCGCCCGGCTCCTCTCACTGTGCTCCGTCAAGCGCGCCGGGATATCCGCGTCACTCGGTCCATCAGTGGAGAAGTCGATTGGCTTCTTTGGCGCTGCGACACCGATATGACTGATACCTTCAATCGCCGGAAGTCCACCGCCCTGCGGCACGGCTTGCATCTCTATCACTAGGCCCGGAGCGGACTCGTCTGCGGCAAAGTAGATTGCGTCTACAACCTCTTTTGAAGGGGGCAAGCTGAGTGCGATACCACCCGGCAACACTACCGGGCCCTTGCAGTACCCGTCTATGGTTCCGGGCGGCAGATTCAGTTTCTTCTCAAGCTGCTGGCAGTCGACCCACTCCGTGACGCGGCGCATCTCCAACCAAGCGGGGACCATCCTGTACAGAACATCGTTGTCCCTTTGCATGAACTCCGCTGGCGGGAACTTCAACGCCTCGGGAGGTGGTGTGTCGGGCTTCTTCAATCTGTCGTCTCCTCTTCTCGAATCGTAGAACCGTACCGACGCGGCCGTCTCTTCATTGACGCCGGCTTTGGACATTAGCAAAGAATCGCCCGGGGGCCGCGTGGCTTCCGTCGTTGCTCGGAGCGGCGGTCTACGGTGTGCCTGGTACGACGAAGTGGCGGCCAGAAGGCCGCCGCACCGGCACTCGGATTGCGGGGCATCGCACCGCCCGACGACCTCCAGCCCTGCAGCGGGCCGCAGGAGGGGGTCACTGCGGGCTGGAGGCAAGTGACTCCCGGCGCCGTGCCCGAGCCTGACGCCGACGTGAAACGCAGCCGACCGAAGCGAACGCCGGCTCCCCCTCCACCAGGAAAGCGTGAGCGTCCGCAGGGACCCCCTCCTTCGGCCCGCTGCAGGCGGGTGTCACCGACGCCGTCGCGCCATTCCGCCGGCGCCGTAGCGCGCCAGCTACTCGTCGGTGTCGACGAACTCGATGACGGCGCGTTCGGCGGCGTCGCCCTTGCGGGGGCCGAGCTTGGTGATGCGGAGGTAGCCGCCCGGGCGGTCGGCGTAGCGGGGGGCGATCTCGTCGAAGAGCTTCTTGACGTGGTCGCGGTTGGGGAGCCAGCGGCGGACGAGGCGGCGGGCGTGGACGGTGTCCTCGCGGCCGCGGGTGATCATCTTCTCGGCGACCGGCCGCAGGGCCTTGGCCTTGGCCAGGGTCGTCTGGATGCGGCCGTGCTCGACCAGCGAAGCGAGCTGGTTGCGGAACATGGCCCGGCGGTGGGCCGTCGTCCGGCCGAGTTTCTTGTAGCCAACTCCGTGACGCATTTTCGCTCCTTCCCCGGGAAGCTCGAGAACGGCTCAGCGGCCGCCTAGGCCTGGACTCCGCTCTCCGCGTTCTCGGGAACCTCCATGCCGAAGGACAGACCCATCTTGTCGAGAACTTCCTGGATCTCCTCGAGGGACTTGCGCCCGAAGTTCTTGGTCTCGAGCATCTCCTTCTCGCTGCGCACCACCAGGTCGCCGACCGTGTTGATGTTCGCGTTTCGCAGGCAGTTCGCGGATCGAACGCTCAGGTCCAGGTCGTCGATCGCCTTGTGCAGCAGTACGCCCAGGTCACCACCGTCGATCTCTTCCTCGGCTACGGTGTCCGTGATCAGGCTCTCCTCGGCGTTGATGAAGATCGTCAGGTGGTCGCGCAGCAGGGTGCCGGCGCGGGACATGGCCTCTTCGGGCGTCACCGTGCCATCGGTCCAGACCTCCACGATCAACCGCTCGTAGTCGGTCGTACGACCGAGCCGGGCCGCTTCCACGCGGTAGTTCACGCGCTTCACCGGACTGTGCACCGAGTCCAGCGGAATCCAGCCGATACCCATCGACTGCTCGAGGTTGCGGTCGGCGCTGACGTAGCCGCGGCCGTTCTTGACCTGCGCCTCGAGGCGGAGCCGGCCCCGTTCGTTGAGCGTGGCCACCCTGCTGGCCGCGTCCCGGATCTCGACGCTGGCATCCGTCTCGAAGTCGCCGGCGGCGACTTCGCGCGGACCCGTGACGTCGAGGGTGATCACCCGGGTCGCACCGTCGAGAGACCGGAGCGGTACCTGCTTCAGGTTGAGAATGATGTCCGTGACGTCCTCGACGACGCCCTCGAGCGACGAGAACTCGTGCAGCGCGCCTTCGATCCGCACCGCGGTGATCGCGGCGCCTTCGATCGCCGACAGCAGACTGCGGCGCAGCGCATTACCGACCGTCGCGCCGAAACCGCGTTCGAACGGCTGGGCCGAGAACTTTCCGTAGCTGTCGGTCAGCGTCTCGGTGTCGATTTCGACGCGCTTGGGGCGTTGGAATCCCTTCCAGAGCATGTTCACTCCTACCTATCTCGATTGCGTTCCAGATGGAAACGTTGATTTCTCGCTAGCAATGCGGGGGCGGAACCGGGTTCAGACCCGGCGCCGCTTGCGGGGACGGCAGCCGTTGTGTGGAATCGGCGTGACGTCGCGGATCGACCGGATGCTGATGCCGGTCGCCTGCAGCGCTCTGACCGCGGACTCCCTGCCGCCGCCCGGCCCCTTGACCAGCACGTCGACCGTCCGCACGCCCATGTCCTTGGCCTGGTAGCCGACCGCCTGGGCAGCGACCTGAGCGGCGAAGGGCGTTCCCTTGCGCGATCCCTTGAAACCGTTGCGGCCGGACGACGACCACGTCAGGACGTTGCCGTCCGGATCCGTGATGCAGACCAGGGTGTTGTTGAAGGTCGCGTTGACATGCGCCACAGCGTGGGGCACGACGCGCTTCTCCTTTCTCGCCTTTGCCATGTGCTTCGCCCTCTCTGGCCCTCTCGTCTACTTCCCGACCTTCTTCTTGCCGGCCACGGTTGCGCGCCGCGGTCCCTTTCGGGTGCGTGCGTTGGTGTGCGTGCGCTGACCGCGAACGGGCAGGCTCTTGCGATGCCTTACCCCCCGGTAGCTGCCGATCTCCATCAACCGCTTGATGCTCTGGGTGACTTCCTTGCGCAGGTCGCCCTCGACCGCTCCGGCGTCCTGGACGACCTGGCGAATGCGCCCGGTCTCGTCCTCGGTCAGGTCCTTGACCTTGACCGTCGCCTCGACGCCGGCCTCGGTCAGGAGCGACTGAGCCCGTGAGCGCCCGATTCCGTAGATGTAGGTCAGGCCGATGCCGACCTGCTTGTTCTGGGGTAGATCGATCCCCGCGATTCTCGCCATGCGAACTCTCCTGGTCCTCTTCAGCCCTGCCGCTGCTTGTGCTTGGGGTTCTCACAGATGACGCGGATCACACCGCGGCGCCTGACCACCTTGCACTTGACACACATCCTCTTGACTGACGCTCGTACCTTCATGTGTTGACTCCTCTGAACGCCACTGAGCACCGAACCGGCCGTCAGGTTCTCAGCCTGTAGACGATCCGGCCGCGACCGGGATCGTAGGGAGAGAGCTCGACCAGCACACGGTCTCCCGGAAGAATGCGGATGAAGTGCTTGCGCATCTTGCCCGAGATGTGGGCCAAGGCCTGATGCTTGTTGTCAAGCTCGACCTTGAAGACTGCGTTCGGCAGCGTCTCCACTACCGTGGCCTCGACTTCGATCGCCTCTTCCTTCTTCACACTAGCGTTCCCTTCGTTCTTCAGCGTTCCCCTCGTTCCTCGCCAATCCTCGATTCTACTTCCGTCAGGCACTTGCCGTGCCGGCCAGCGATGCCTCGATTGCGGCCGTCACCTGTTCGATCGGCACGTTGCCGTTCACCCGGCGCAACAGTCCCAGGCCCTCGTAGTGAGCGATCAGAGGCTCGGTCTGCGCCGCGTAGACCTGCAGCCGCTCCCGCACGACGTCCTCCCGGTCGTCCGCGCCGCGCCCGCGAAGGACGATGCGCTGGACCAGTTCCTCGTCCGGCACATCGATCGTGACGACGTGGTCGATGTGGCTCCCGTTGAGGATCTCCTCGAGCGTTCCGGCCTGCGGAGCGGTCCGCGGATAGCCGTCGAGCAGGAAGCCCGCGTCCGCATCGGACTGGCTCAGCCTGTCCCGAACCACTTCGGCCATGAGATCGTCGTCGACCAGCGCACCCGAGGCCATTACGCCCTCGACCCGCCGGCCCAGCTCGCTGCCGGCGGCGACCGCCGCACGCAGCATGTCGCCGGTCGAGATAGCCGGAATGCCGAGCGTCGCCGCAAGGCGCGCGGCCTGCGTGCCCTTGCCGCAGCCCGGCGCTCCGAGGAGCACGATGCGCAGCGAATCAACCACGGCGCCCCCGGATCCGGCCCCGCTTCATGAAGCCCTCGTAGTTCCGCATCACCAACTGGCTCTCGATCTGCTGCAGCGTGTCCATCGCGACGCTGACCACGATCAGAAGCGACGTGCCGCCGAAGTAGAAGTTGATCCCCATGCCCTCGGTGAGCCATAGCGGCGCGTAGTTGTCCAGGGTCGAACCGACAAAGGGAATGCCTCCGACCTTAAAACCCGCGATCATGAACTCGGGCAGCACGGAGACGCCCGCAAGGTAGAGGGAGCCGACCAGGGTCAGGCGCGTAAGCACGCGGTCGATGTACTCGGAGGTCCGCCGGCCCGAGCGGATACCGGGGATGAACCCGCCGTACTTGCGCATGTTCTCGGCCAAGTCGTTCGGGTTGAAGATGATCGAAACGTAGAAGTACGAGAAGAAGATGATCGCCGCCACGTAGAGCAGGTAGTAGACCGGCTGACCCCACTGCATGGCAGTGGAGATGCGCTGAATCGGCTCGTACTGGATCATCCCGGCGACCGTCGCCGGCACGGTGACCACGGAACTCGCGAAGATGACCGGAATCACCCCGCCCGTGTTCACGCGCAGCGGCAGGTAGGTGCTCTGTCCGCCGTACTGCCTGCGACCGACGATCCGCTTGGCGTACTGCACGGGGATGCGCCGCTGCGCCCTCTCCATGTAGACGATGAAGGCCACCACGACGAGCATGAAGACCGACAGCAACAGGATCTTGAGGAGGGACATGGCGCCGCTCTGGAGCTGCCCGAAGAGGCCGAGCACGGCGCCCGGCAGACCGACCACGATGCCGGCGAAGATGATGAGCGAGATGCCGTTCCCGATCCCCCGTTCGCTGATCTGCTCGCCCAGCCACATCACGAAGGCGCAGCCGGTCGTGAGCGAAAGCACGGTGACGAACTTGAACCCGAGGCCCGGGTTGAGGACGAGGTTCGCGCCTCCGGGCGAGGTCAGGTTCTCCAGGAAGAACGCGATCGTCGTCCCCTGGATGATCGAGATGACCACGGTCCCGTAGCGCGTGTACTGGGTGATCTTGCGCCGGCCCATCTCGCCTTCCTTGGAGAGCTTCTCGAGATAGGGCACGACGACGGTCAACAGTTGCAGGATGATGGACGCCGAGATGTAGGGCATGATGCCGAGGGCGAAGAGCGCCACGCGGCCCAGACTGCCGCCGGTGAAGGTGTTGACGAACCCCAGCACCGTGCCCTGCATCTGCTCCATGAACTCGCTCAGGGCCAGAGGGTCGATGCCCGGAGTCGGAATGATGCAGCCGATCCGGTAGACCGCCAGCAGGCCCAACATGAACAACACCCGATTCCGGAGATCCGGAATCGCGAAGATGTTGCGGAAACTCTCGACGCCCACGAGCTACTCCGTCAGCCGATCACTTCACAGACGCCGCCCGCGGCTTCGATCTTGGCGCGCGCGGAGGTACTGAACCGGTGGGCCCGCACCGTCACACCGGACGGCGCGTTCCCGTCGCCGAGGACCTTCAGCTTCATGCCGCGGCGCACCCGTCCGCGGGAGACCAGGAGTTCGACATCGATCGTCTCGCCGAGACCATCGAGATCGCCGACGTTGATCACCGTGTACTCGGTGCGGAAGATGTTCGTGAACCCGCGCTTCGGCACCCGGCGGATCAGGGGCATCTGACCGCCTTCGAAGCCCGCGCGCCTCGAGAAGCCGGCCCGCGAACGCTGACCCTTGTGGCCGCGTCCGGCGGTCTTGCCCGTGCCCGAACCCGGACCACGGCCGACCCGCTTCCGCGGGCGGCGGCTGGCCTTCGCCGGTTTGAGATCGTGCAGCTTCATTTCAGTCCTCCAGGACCTGGACGAGATGCGGGATCTTCCGCACCATGCCGCGCACTGCCTGGGTGTCCTCGCGCTCGACGACGTGACGGATTCGCCTCAGACCCAGGCTGCGCAGCACCTCACGTTGCGGCCTCGGCCTCCCGATCGCGCTCCTTACCTGCTGAATCCGTATCGTCTTGCCTGCCACTCTCGGCACCTCCACTTGTTGAACTGCCTCCATTCGTCGAACCGCCAGGCAGTCCGTCGAGCGATTCCAGGCCTCGCAGCGCTCGAACCTGCTTCTCGTTGCGCAGCGACATGAGCCCGGCGAAAGTCGCCTTGACCACGTTCTGCGGGTTCGTCGTCCCCAGCGATTTGGTCAGGATGTCCTGGATGCCGGCGCCTTCGACCACGGCTCGTACCGCTCCGCCGGCGATCACGCCGGTCCCCTCCGAGGCCGGCTTCAACATGACGCGGCCGGCGCCGAACACGCCCACCGTCTCGTGCGGGATCGTGGTCCCGGCAAGCGGCACCCGCACCAGGTTGCGCTTGGCGATCTGGATGCCCTTCCGGATGGCGGCCGGGACCTCCTTCGCCTTGCCCGAGCCGTAGCCCACGCGGCCGGCGCCGTCGCCGATGACGACGAGGGCCGTGAACGAGAAGTTCTTGCCGCCCTTGACGACCTTCGTCACGCGGTTGATGTCGACGACCTGCTCGAAGAACTCGCTGTCGAGATCTATATCTCTAGCCACTGCGCATTCCCCAGTACCTGTTCATTCCGCTGGCCACTGTTCGTGTCCCTAGCCACTATTCACCCCTTTGCTCTCTTGCCGCCCCCGCTCCATCAGAACTCGAGGCCTCCCTCGCGCGCGCTGTCGGCGAGCGCCTGAATCCTGCCGTGATACAGGAATCCGCCACGGTCGAAGATGACCGCGCGGAAGCCCTTTTCGGTGGCCCGCTCGGCGAGGACCTGACCCACCGCCTGAGCCGCCTTGCGATTTCCCGTCGCACCCTCGAGCGCCCCCTGGAGATCCGACTCGAGCGAACTCGCGAAGGCAAGCGTATTGCCCGACCGATCGTCGATCAACTGGGCGTATATGTGACGCCGGCTCTTGTGCACGGCCAGCCGCGGCCTTTCCTGCGAGCCACGCAGCTTCTTGCGGACGCGATATCGCGCCCGCTGCCTCCGGCGGCCGCGGTCAAGCGTTCTCTTTCTGCGCAGGTCACTCATGCCTTGTTCCCTATGCGGTCGCCGCCGCCTTGCCGACCTTGAGCCGGATTTCCTCGTCGCGGTAGCGGATGCCCTTGCCCTTGTACGCGTCCGGCTTGCGCAGGCTGCGCAGGTCGGCTGCGACCTGTCCCACCTGCTGCTTGTCGTTGCCGGAGACGGTGATGCGGTTCGCGCGTTCGTCGATCGCCACCTCGACGCCATCCGGAACCGGGTAGACCACGGGGTGGGAGTACCCGAGGGCCAGGTGGACCTCGCGACCCTTGACCTGCCCCCGATAGCCGACGCCGACGATCTCGAGTTCCTTGCGGAAGCCCTCCGTGACGCCGACCACCGCGTTCGCCAGCAACGCACGGGCAAGACCATGCCGGGCCCGCTCCTCACCGGTCGAGCCGGAACGGTGCAGGGTCACCACGCCGTTCTCCACCCGCACTTCGATACCCGGCTGGAGCGGCTGCTGCAGCTTGCCCCGCGGCCCTTCGATCGTCACCGTACCGCCGTTGACCGCGACCGTCGTCTTCTCCGGCAACGAGATCGGCGCTTTTCCTACGCGCGACATCTTCTAGTACACCTCACACAGGACTTCGCCGCCGACCCGCTGCCGTCGCGCCTCGGCGTCGGTCAGAAGGCCCTGCGATGTCGAGAGGATCGCCACTCCCAGGCCGTTCAGCACCGGCTTCAGGTCGTCGGCCGCGCGGTAGACGCGACGTCCCGGCTTGCTGATCTTGCGCACCCTGGTGATCGCAGGCACACCCTCCCTGTCGTAGGCAAGGAAGATCCGCAGCGTCCGGCCGGGCGGCGAGTCGAACACCTCGTAGTCACTGATGTAGCCCTGGTCGCGCAGCACCCGGCACAACGCGATCTTCAGCTTCGAGGCGGGCGCCTCGGTGCGATCGTGCTTGACGATCAGGGCGTTGCGGATCGTCGTCAGAAGGTCCGCGATGGGGTCGGTTACGGTCATCGATCTGTCCTTGGATTACTCGGTTCCTGCTGGCACGGGCTCAACTCGCGAACGGCATGCCCAGGCCACGCAGAAGATGCAGTGCCTGGGCGTCCGACTCCGCGGACGTCACGAGCGTCACGTTGATGCCCTTGGAGCCGTCGCTCTTGGAGTAGTCGACTTCGGGGAAGATGAGGTGATCGCGAATGCCCAGGGTGTAGCTGCCACGGCCGTCGAAGCTCCGGTCCGAAATGCCGCGGAAATCCCGCACCCGCGGCAGCGCGACGGTGATCAACCGGTCGAGGAAGTGCCACATCCGGTTGCGGCGCAGGGTGACCCGGCAGCCGATCGGCATTCCCGCGCGCAGCTTGAAGGCGGCGATCGACTTCCGGGCGCGGGTGATCACGGGCTGCTGGCCGGCGATCAGCGCCAGCTCGGGCACGGCGTTCTCCAGCACCTTGATGTTCTGGATCGCTTCGCCGATGCCCATGTTGAGAACGATCTTCTCCAGCCGGGGCACCGCCATCGGGTTGGCGATGCCGAACTCCTGCTGGAGGCTCTTCGTGACCTCCTCCTGGTACAGGGTCTTGAGTCGGGGAACCATCAGCTCAACACCGCTCCGCTGACCTTCGCGTACCGGGTCAGCTTGCCATCCTCGAGGCGACGCCGGCCCACTCGCGTCGGCTTGTCCGTGTCTGGGCAGATCACCTTGAGATTCGAGATGTGGATCGGCGCCTCCCGCTCCAGGATGCCGCCCTGGACCTGGCGCTGCGGGTTCGGTCGCTCGTGCTTCTTGACCATGTTCACGCGCTCGACGATGGCTCGTTCGGAACCCGGGAGCACCCTCAGCACCCGGCTGCGCGTTCCGCGGTTGCGGCCCGCGATGACCATGACCTCGTCACCCTTCTTGATCTTCAGTCTCTTCCTGTTCTTGCCTGGGCGCATGTCAAATCACCTCCGGCGCCAGCGAGACGATCCGCATGAAGCGCCGCTCCCGCAGCTCACGAGCGACCGGGCCGAAGACACGGGTGCCGATCGGCTCGCGCGCCTCGTTGATCAGGACCGCGGCATTGTTGTCGAACCGGATGTAGCTGCCGTCGCGACGGCGCCGTTCCTTGCGAGTGCGCACGATGACCGCGCGGACGACCTGGCCCTTCTTGACCGTGCCTTCCGGCGTCGCCTCCTTGACGGAAGCCGTGATCACGTCGCCCAGCGCGCCGTACTGGCCCGAGGAACCGCCCCGAAGCTGGATGCAAGAGATGCGCTTCGCCCCGGAGTTGTCGGCGACGTCGAGCATCGTTCCCATCTGGATCATGGCCCTGCCTACCCTTCCGCCCGCTTGACGACTCGCTGCACACGCCAGCGCTTGCGGCGCGAGAGCGGTCGGGTCGAGACGAGAGAAACGATGTCTCCCTCGCGGCAATCGTTCGCTTCATCGTGGGCGACGAACCGGGACGACTTCTTCATCAGTCGGTGGTAGAGCCGGTGCATGACCGTCTTCTCGACCGCCACCACGACCGTCTTGTCCATCTTCGCGCTCACGACCTTGCCGACCCGGACCTGGCGGCGGCCACGCGCTGTTTCCTGCTGAGCGTTCATGTCATTCACTTCGCCTTCTCGCGCAGAACGGTCAGAACCCGCGCCAGTTCGACCCGGGCATTCCTGATCCTGCTTGGCTTCTCAAGCTGTCCGATCGACTTCTGCAGCCGCAGAGCGAACAACTGATCGGCCAGTTCCTCCTCCTTCTGGCGCAGTTCCTCCTGCGTCAAATCCCTCAGTTCGCTCGCCTTCATCTCACTCGCCACCCTCAGATCTGCACGCCGTGGCGGGCCACGAACTTCGTCTTGATTCCAAGCTTGTGGGAAGCGAGCCGCATCGCCGACCTGGCGAGTTCCGGCGAAACCCCTTCGAGCTCGTAGAGAATGCGAGCCGGGCGAACCACAGCAACCCACTCCTCCGGGTTGCCCTTGCCCTTGCCCATCCTCGTCTCAAGTGGCTTCTTGGTGATCGGCTTGTCCGGGAAGACGCGGATCCAGACCTTGCCCGACCGCTTGATGTGACGGGTGATCGCAATTCGCGCGGCCTCGATCTGGCGCGCGGTGACCCAGCCGGCCTCCTGCGCCTGCAGCCCGTACTCGCCGAAGGACACCACGTTGCCGCCCTTGGCCAGGCCGCGGCGGCGGCCGCGGTGGTGCTTGCGGAACTTGACCTTCTTCGGCATCAACATCGCTCGTTACTCCTTCGGATTCCGGTGCTCGACCCTAGGCTGCCGTCCGGCGGCCGCGCTCCCGCGAGAGATCGCCCCGGTAGACCCAGACCTTGACTCCGATCACACCGTAGGTCGTGTACGACTCGGCGAATCCGTAGTCGATGTCGGCCTTCAGCGTGTGCAGCGGCAGACGCCCTTCCTGGTACCACTCGGTGCGCGCGATCTCGTTGCCGCCCAGCCGGCCCGACACCATGATCTTGACGCCCTTGGCGCCGAAACGGAACGCCGACTCCATCGCCTTCTTCATCGCCCGGCGAAAGGCAATGCGGCGCAGAAGCTGGTTGGCGATCCCCTCGGCGACGAGCTGGGCGTCGAGCTCCGGGCGCTGAATCTCCTGGATGTTGATGTGGACTTCCTGCCCCATCTGCCGGCTCAGGTCGTCGCGCAACTTGTCGACTTCCGCGCCCTTGCGGCCGATGATGATCCCCGGACGCGAGGTGTAGATCGTCACCCGCAGCTTGTCCGCGGCGCGTTCGATGTCGATCTGGCTGACGCCGGCATGCATGAGCCGCTTCTTCAGCCCGGTCCGCAACGCGATATCCGACTTCAGGGTGCCGGCGTAGTCGCGTTCGGCGTACCAACGCGAGTGCCAGCCCTGGTTGTAGACCAGACGAAAACCGTAGGGATGTGTCTTCTGACCCATGAACGCTCCTAGTCCTGGCTCGGTTCCGGCTGACCGCCGCGGGAATCGATCTTGATCGTGACGTGACTCTGCCGCTTGAGGATGCGGAAGGCGCGGCCCATCGGCTGCGGGCGCAACCGCTTCAGGGTCGGCCCGCCGTCGACGAAGATCTCCTTGACGTAGAGACCGCCGACATCCACTCCCGGCTCCCGGTTCTCCGCGTTGGCCACCGCCGACCGCAGCAACTTGTAGACCGGCCGTGCCGCCGACTTGGTGCTCAACTGCAGCAGGGTCGAGGCCTCCTCCACGTCACGGCCGCGGATCAGATCCGCGACCAGGCGCACCTTCTGCGGCGACGCCTGCAGGTACTTGAGTCGGGCGATTGCTTCCATTGTCTTCTTTCTGCCTCTGGGGATCTCGATGAACTAGCGGGGACGCGCCCTGCGCTCCCGCTTGCCGCCCGCATGTCCCCGGAAAGTCCGCGTCTGGGCGAACTCTCCGAGCTTGTGGCCGACCATGTTCTCGCTGACGAAGACCGGAATGAACTTCATGCCGTTGTGGACGGCAACGGTGTGCCCCACCATGTCGGGGATGATCGTCGACCGGCGCGACCAGGTCTTGATGACCCGGCGATCACCGGTCGCGTTCATCGCCGCCACCTTGTCGTACAGGTGATTGTCGATGAAGAAACCCTTCTTGAGTGAACGTCCCATGCTGTCCTCTGTTCCGTTGCTGCCGCCGACCTACTTGCGGCGTCCCCGCCGCCGGACGATCATCCCGGTCGTGCGCTTGTTGCTCCGCGTCTTGTAGCCCTTCGTCGGCTTGCCCCAGGGCGTCGTCGGATGCCGGCCGCCCGACGCCTTGCCCTCACCCCCGCCCATCGGGTGATCGACCGGGTTCATCGACACGCCGCGGTTGTGCGGCCGCCGGCCCCGCCAGCGATTCCGGCCCGCCTTGCCGAGCGAGATGTTCGAGTGCTCCGTGTTGCCGACCTGTCCGATCGTGGCTGAACAGTCGATGTGGACCCGCCGCACCTCTCCTGAAGGAAGCCGGATCTGGGCGTAGGCCCCCTCCTTCGCCATCAACTGGGCGCCTGCGCCCGCGCTGCGCACCATCTGGCCGCCGGCGCCGATCTTCAGTTCGATGTTGTGGATGACCGTGCCGAGGGGGATGAACCGGATCGGCAGGCAGTTCCCGACATCGATCTCCGATCCCTGTCCCGACTGCACGGTGGCCCCGACCTTGAGCCCCTGGGGGTGCAGGATGTAGCGCTTCTCGCCGTCCGCGTAGTGCAGGAGGGCGATCAACGCACTGCGGTTCGGGTCGTACTCGATGCTTGCCACCTTCGCCGGCACGCCGACCTTGTCGCGGCGGAAGTCGATCCTCCGGTAGCGGCGCTTGTGGCCGCCGCCCCGGAACCAGATCGTCTGCCAGCCCTTGTTGTTCCGGCCGCTGATCCGTTTCTTGCCCTCAACCAGGGGCTTGTGCGGCTTGTTGGTCGTGACCTCTTCCCGCCGCGCGTACTCCTGGAAGCGGCTGGCCGGATTCGTCGGTTTCAGTTTCTTGATCGCCATGTCCTGGACTCTCTGGCTCTCGCTACACGTTGTCGAAGAGATCGATCTGGCCCTCGGCCAGCCGTACGTATGCCTTCTTCCAATCGGGGGTGCGGCCGACGAACCGGCCGCGGCGACGGACCTTGCCGTGCACGTTCGCGATCCGGACCTCAGCCACCTTGACGCCCGCGAACTGGGTTTCGACCGCCTTCCGCACCTCGATCTTGTTCGCACGGGAGTCGACCACGAAGGCGATGATGTTGCTCCCATCCCGGAGCTCGGTCGACTTCTCGGTGATCAAAGGGCGCCGCAGCACGTCCTGCACTCTCATGACTCGCTCCCGTTCCGTTGCCGTTGCCGCTGGAGCACGTCGGAAAGACGCCCGATCGCGTTCTCGCTGAAGAGCACGTAGCCCCGGTCGACGACGTCGTAGACGTTGACGCCCATCGCATCGACGGCCTTGAGCTGCGGATGGTTTCGGGAGGCCAGCATCAGGTTCCGGTTGCCGTGGTCGTCGACGATCAGCGCCTTGCCGTCGACACCCAGACCCTTCATCCGCTCGGCGAAGGCGCCTGTCTTGTGGCTATCGAGCTCGAGCGAGTCGATCACCATGATCCGCTCCTCGAGGAGCTTCCGCGACAGCGCCGACTTGAGCGCGTTCCGCTTCTCGTTACGGGACAGCTTCTTGCGGTGGCTGCGGGGATGAGGTCCGTGCACGACTCCACCGCCACGCCGGAGTGGCGAGCGGCGGCTGCCGGCACGCGAGCGGCCGGTACCCTTCTGGCGGTACGGCTTGACCCCGGAGCCCCGGACTTCGTGCCTGCCCTTGACCTTGTGGGTTCCCGCGCGCCAGGCGGCCCGCACGGCGACCACCGCCAGGTGGATCAGGTGCTCCTTGTAGGGGTAGGCGAAGACCTCCTCCGGCAAGTCGACCTTGCCGACGGCCTCGTTGTCGAGACTCCTGACCGCGATCTCCGGCATTAGACCGAACTCCTGACCATGACCAGACCGCTACGGGCGCCCGGAACCGCCCCGCGCAGATAGAGGAGGCCGTTCTCGGCATCCACCTTGACCACCACGAGCTTCTTCGTCGTCACCCGCTTGCCTCCCATCCGGCCGGGAAACCGCATGCCGGGGAACACGCGAGAGGGACTCGCGGACTGCCCGACCGAGCCGGGGGCGCGATGGAACATCGAACCGTGGGTGGCGCGGCCGCCGCCGAAGCCGTGGCGGCGCATGACGCCCTGGAACCCCTTGCCCTTGCCGGTGCCGATCACGTCGACACGGGAACCGACTTCGAAGATCGAAACCTCGATCTCGTCGCCCGGCTGCGACTCGTCCGCCGCGTCGACCCGCAGCTCTGCCAGATGGCGCATCGGATCGACTCCGGCCTTCTTGAAGTGACCCCGGCGCGCCTCCGTGACCCGTCTGGGCGGCCGGTTCTCGACCAGGCCGATCTGCACCGCCTCATACCCGTCGGACGCTTCCGTCTTGCGCTGCACGACCCGGCAGGGACCGACCTCGAGCACCGTCACCGGCACCGCGGCTCCGTCCTCGGTGTAGATCTGCGTCATGCCGATCTTGCGACCCAGCAGGCCCTTCGTCTGGCTGTTGTCAGCGCTCACCGCCCATTCTCCTCCGTCTCGTGCCTCAGTCCCTGGCGCCTCAGGCACCGAACGCCTTGATCTCGACATCGACGCCGGCGGGAAGCTCCAGCTTCATCAGCGCGTCGACGGTCTGACTGGTGGGCTCGAAGATGTCGAGCAGCCGCTTGTGGGTGCGGATCTCGAACTGCTCCCGCGACTTCTTGTCCACATGCGGGGAACGGTTCACCGTGTAGCGGGCGATGTGAGTCGGAAGCGGAATGGGCCCGACCACACGCGCGCCGCTGCGCCGGGCCGTATCGACGATCTCGTGCGTCGACGTATCCAGGATGCGGTAGTCGAAGGCCTTGAGCCGGATGCGAATCTTCTCGTTCATCGTTCCCTCGAATCCCAACCTTCCTCGATCGCCTGACGCACCCGGTTACCGACTACTCGACGATGTCGGTGACGGTGCCGGCGCCCACCGTGCGGC
>VXSP01000030.1 GCA_009837885.1 Holophagales bacterium
GGCCCCAACGAGAGGCCGTAAAGGTGCGGGGCGGACCATCCCATTACCCAGTGTGCGGCTTCTTGCCAGGGCCGGCGGGGACGCCGGCGCACCCAGTGTGTGACTACTTCGTCTTCTTGACCACCACGAAGGTGATGTCGTCCTCGGGCGCCGCGAAGGCGAGCAGGTCCTTCCGGAGCCGCTCGCAGATCTCCGGCGCGGGCTCTGCCCGGACGGCCTCGAGCAGCGCCTCGGCGCGTTCGTCGAGATACCGGCCGCCGCCGTGCTCGGCGAAGCCGTCGGTGTAGAGCAGGAGCAGGTCGCCGGCCTCGAGCAGCTCCACCTCGCTGACCTCGTAGGGCCGCTTGTAGCCGAGAGGCCCGGGGTCGACGCGCTCGTCCATGTAGGCGTTCGAGGCGAACATGCCGACCGGCGGGAAGCGGACGAGCTGGTCTTCGGGCAGGTGCTCGATCCGACCCGGACGGCCGGCGAACACCAGCGGCGCCGGGTGGCCGGCCGAGAAGAAGCGGAACCTGCCCTGCTCGGACACCTCTCCGTAGACCATGGTGAGGTACTTGTTCAGGGTGGTCGACTTGTAGAAGCGCTGGTTGATGTGCTCGAAGAGCCGCGTGGTGATCTCGCCGAAGAGGTCGAGCTCGTAGTACGCACCCAGCAGGAAGGCCTGGTGGAGCATGGCCGCGACCAGGGCGTCGGTCACCTTGTGCCCGGAGACATCGGCCACCAGGACTCCGGTCCGCTGCTGGCACTTGCGCAGGCCGGCGACGACCTCGGCGCGGCCGGTCTCTTCCGCCTCGCGAAGCCGGCGCTCCAGGTCGTAGCGCTGCTTGAAGTCGAGGTAGATCAGGTGGTCGCCGCCGATCGCGCGGAGCAGCGGAATCGAGATCCCGTGGACCTCGACGCCGCGCAGGATCGGGAGGTCGCCGGACGACGGTTTCGTCGCCAGGGCGATCTCCTCGAGATTGGCCAGTTCGGCCCGAATCTCGGCCTGCCAGGTATCAGTCGGAGGCTGGGGCACGGCGCGGTCGACTGTATCGCGCAAGAAAGACGGGCGGCAGGCCTTGGTGGCCTGCCGCCCGGGAAGGTCGGCAACGACGAAGAGCGGGTCTAACGCAACTCGCCACTTAGGGTTTTCGTTTGGACAGACGGCCTAAGTCAGGGCTCCATCGCTGCCTGGCAGCGTTCCGGAGCAAGGGGCAGGGTGTTGATGACCACCCGTGAACCTCCGGAGCCGCTGCCGTAGTTCCTTGTTGGTCCCCGCTTTCCTACTCGGTCGTCGGGAAGGGGTTGTCCGGCACCAGCTCCTGGCCCATGTTGGCCGAAGCCGACGGGCAGACCACCGAGATGGTGTGCGCTGCCGTCGCACCCGACGTCGGGTGCGCCGCGAGATTCGGCGTGACCTGCGCCTGCTGCGTCGCATCAACGACCGCGGTGAAGCTGACAGTTGCCGAGTGGTTGGCGTTGCGGCCGCAGTAGGCGGCATCGGCGCCGATGGTCAGGGTGCCGACGTTGTCGGTGACGCTGAACGTCATGCCCGCTACGACCGACCCCGTGATGTCCGTACCGGTGCCCGGACCGGAAGCCGCCAGGCTCGCGGTCAAGGTGGCTGCCAGCGGGGTTCCGCCTGCGTGCCCCAGTCGCGCATTTGCTTGATCGGGCCCAAAGTGGCCGGTGCCGTTGCCCCAGAGATCAACCAGCACCGTGACGCTACCGGCGGGCCGAACAACCGAGCCCATGTTCGCGATGTTGCTCCGCATCCCGCTGTAGAGATCCGGCGGACCCTGGGCCCTGATCATCGTTCCGCCATCGCCGAGCATGCAGTTACTCGTCTCCGGGGTGTACACGGGGGTGCTGGGAGTACCGCTCGTGGTGTACGAGCAGGTGTTCACGGCAGCCGCAGGCGGCTCCGGCAGGATGTTCGGCAGGAGGCCGGTGCGGCCGGTGGCGGTCTCCGTGAGGAGGACGGCGCCGCTGCCCGACGTCATCGTCACGCCTTCGCCGGCGTCCGCGATGTCGACGGTGTCGTTGCCGAGGACATCGTTGGCGACCAGGCCGCCGACGGCCGAGTTGGTCTCCATGGTGATCCAGTACCAGCCGCCATCGTCGATGGGGCCGAGCTCGAACGAGGACTTGTCGTCGCCGTGGCAGGCGAGGTCGCCGGCCAGCAGCATCGAAACCATGCCGTCGTCGTTCGGCATCATCTCGCCGGTCCGGGTGACGCCGTTGCAACTGGCAACGTAGGTCACCATGTCGGCGTCCGTCATGGCGATGAGGCCGCCCTCACCCATGTAGACGGACACCGAGTGGGTGCAGCCGTCGCAGCTCACGCTCTGGCCGAGCGCCACTGCGGGAATCGCGCAAAGGATGAGCGCGAACATGAGATAGTTCTTCACTTGTTCTCCTTAGTCCGGCGCCGCTGGCGCCGGTCCAAATCCGGGGCGAAGCGCCCCTTGTTCAAGATGACGGGAGGGAATCTCCCGCCCTCAACTGTCTTTCCTTCTCAACTCTCCGGCGGACGTGCCGCCGGACGGCCTATCTCAGGCGCGCATCACCTCCAGGACAAAGAGTGCCGTTCTCTGTGCGCCGCACGGTACTCCGTCACTAAGGGTGTTATGTCCGAGTAACTTGGGGAGATCGCACCGCTCCCGGCGCCTGTCGCCCGGCCCCTTGGAAAGGGGGAGATCCCGGTGAGAGAAAAGACGGCGGCAGGCGCCGGAAGCGCCATCTCGGTCAAGGACGCGCTGGACACGTCGCTGGCCGAAAACACCCGCGCCGCGTACTGGAAGGGCTGGAGCCGGTTCGCCGCCTGGTGCCGGTCGAGAGACCTCGATCCGATGGCCGCGACGCCGGACGACGTGGCCGACTTCCTGGTCACGATGGCCTCCGAGCCCCGGTCGCCGAGGGCGACGACCGGGCATGGCCGGCCGCTCGCGCTCGGCACGATCCGGGTGCTGATCGCGGCGATCAACCGCAGATACCGCGAGGCGAACCGGAACTCTCCGGCCGGCGACATCCGGGTCCGAAGCGTCCTGCGCGGACTCGGCCGCCTGGAGGCCCGGCGGCCACGGCGGGTCAAGGCGCTGCGCGTCCAGGAGATCGCGCGCATCCTCGCCCGCTGCGACGAGTTGGCGGCGGACATGCGGCAACGGGTGATCGCGGCGCGGGACGCCGCGGTGATCGCCCTCGGCTTCGCCGCCGCGCTACGCCGGGCCGAGCTCTGCGCGCTGGAGGTCGCCGACGTCGAGTTCCTGCGCCGCGGCGAGGAGGTTCCGGGCGCGTTCGTCCATGTCCGGCGCTCGAAGACGGACCAGCTCGGCCGCGGCGAGAGGGTCGCCGTGCCCGAGGGGAAGCGGGTACGGACCGTGAGCCGGCTGCGGGCCTGGCTTCAACTCTCCGGCGTCGTCCGGGGCCCCCTGTTCCGGACAATGCGGCGCGGAGGGCACGTGCAGGAAAGGCCGTTGCACCCCACGGATGTCGCCCGCATGGTGAAGCGCTGGGCGCGGGCGATCGGCCTCGACCCGGCCGAGTACTCCGGGCACTCGCTGCGGGCAGGGTTCGTGACCAGCGCCGCCGCGCACGGCGCCCGCCTGGACAAGATCATGGAGGTGACCCGGCACCGCGGCACCAGCATGGTGCTGCGCTACATCCGCCAGGCCGACGCCTTCGAGGACCACGCCGGCGCCGGCTTCCTCTGAGCCGGGGGATTTCGGCAGCGGACGCTACAATTCGGGGGTTCGGGGAATGCCCCTCCAGCGCCAATCCGCGACGGCGGCCCGACGGTCGCTTCACGCGCAAGATGAACCGGCTGAGACCCTTCCTGCTCCCGAAAGGGCTTGACAACACCCTTTATGGCGCACTGTTCGTCCGCACCACGTCGAACCGGTTTCCGCGGTCGACTATTCCCCCCGGACAGCCCGCCGGCGGCACGGCTCATGCGGACTGAAGCCGGAGCCGGCCGCGCGTTGGTCGAGGCGCTGAGGGACCGCCTCTCCAGGCTCAGCGAGGCCAGTCTTCGCATCAACGACAGCCCCGACCTGAAGACCGTCCTGCGCGAAGTCCTGGAGACCGCCAGCGCGCTGACCGGCGCCCGCTGCGCCGGGATCACGACCTTCGACGCCTCCGGCACGCTCGAGGACATCGTGACCCGCGGACTGGGCCCGAAAGACCACCAGTGGTTCGCGGAAATGCCCCAAGGGCAGGGAAAAAACCTCTTTCGCTACTTCCGGAGAGTGGATGGGCAGCCGTTCCGGCAGGCGAACATGTCGGCCCATCTGCGCTCGCTCGGCTTCCCCTACGAGTCCTTCGCCGTGGAAACCCTCCTCATGACGCCGATCCGTCACCAGGGCGTTCGGTTGGGCACCTTCTACCTGGCCGACAAGCAGACCCAGCCGGAGTTCACCGACGATGACGAGGAAGTTGCCACGCTGCTCTCGTCCCAGGCCGGCGCCGCGATCGTCAACGCCCGAAGACACCGGGATGAACTGCGGACCAGGGCCGATCTGGAAACCCTGATCGACATGTCGCCCGTGGCTGTCGTCGTCTTCGACGGCCGGACCGGCAAGGTCAAGTCGCGAAACCGGGAGACGGACCGGATGGCCGGACTGCTGCACCGGCCGGGAACGTCACTGGACGAGCTCCTGAGCACCGTCAGCGCGCGCAGGGCAGACGGGCGGGAGATCGCACGCGACGAAGTCGCCCAGGCTCTGAGTGACGCAAGGCCGACCCGGGCGGAAGAGATCGTCCTGCGCTCACCCGGCGGCGAGAGCCTCACCGTCCTGGTCAACGTCGCCCCCATCCACGGCGAGGACGGCGCGGTCGAGTCCGTCCTCGTCACGATGCAGGACATGACGCCGCTGGAAGACCTCGAGCGGCTGCGGGCCGAGTTCATGGGGCTGGTGAGCCACGAACTTCGCGCTCCGCTGACCGCGATCAAGGGCAGTGCCGCCAGTGCGCTGGCCGCCTCCCCGATTCCCGACCCGGCCGAAACTGAGCAGTACTTCCGCATCATCGACGAGCACGCGGACCACATGCGCGGACTGATCAGCGATCTGCTGGACGTAACGCGGATCGAGACCGGCACGCTGTCGGTCGCTGCCCGGGCTGAGGACCTCGCCGCGATCGTGGATCAGGCCCGGAACACCTTTCTCAGCGGCGGCGGCCGCCATCCGGTGCGGATCGACCTGCCGCCGGATCTCCCCCGCGTCGTGGCGGATCGACAGCGCCTCGTCCAGATCCTGGGCAACCTCCTGGACAACGCGGCCCGGCACTCCCCCGAAACCTCGCCCATCAGGCTGTCCGCCGCGTCCGAGGGTACCCACGTGGCCATCTCGGTCACGGACCAGGGCAAGGGGATTGCCGCGGAGCGCCTGCCGCACCTCTTCCGCAAGTTCGCGCGCAGCGGCAGAGAGGAGAGTGCCCGGCGGCTCGGCGCGGGCCTCGGCCTGGCCATCTGCAAGGGGCTCATAGAAGCTCACGGCGGCCGTATCCGGGCTGACAGCGACGGACCGGACCTCGGCGCCCGCTTCACGTTCACGATCCCGGCGATCGAGGCGGCGAACGGCACGGCCGGCGCCGGTTCCGGCCGCAAGTCTCCCCGGCGCCGGCCCGGATCCAGGAGGCGGAGCGTCCTGGTGGTGGACGACGATCCGCAGGCTCTGACCTACGCTCGCCGCATTCTCGACGGCGCGGCCTACCGTCCATTGCTGGCCGGCAACACCGCGGAGCTGCACGACCTTCTCCAGAAAGAGCAGCCCGATGTGGTGCTACTCGATCTCGTGCTGCCCGGGACCGACGGCATCGAACTGATGAAGACCGTTCCCGCACTCGCCGACCGGCCAGTCATCTTCGTGTCCGGCTACGGCCGGGACGAAACGATCGCCCGGGCGCTCGAGGCCGGAGCGGCCGACTACATCGTCAAGCCGTTCTCGCCCACCGAACTGCTCGCCCGCATCCAGGTGGCCCTGCGGTCGCGGGCCGCCCCCGCCGAGCCCTACCGGGCGGGGGATCTGGTCGTCGATGACGAGCGCCGCCGGGTGACCGTGGCCGGCCGCGACGTCCCGCTGACGGCCACCGAGTACAACCTCCTGCGCACGCTGGCCAGGAACGCGGGACGGGTCTCCACCCACGACTACCTGCTGCGCCGGGTGTGGGGCTGGGACCACTCGGGCGACACCCGGCCGTTGCGCGCCTTCATCAAGAAACTCCGCCGCAAGCTCGGCGACGACGCGAAGGCGCCCCTGTACATCTTCACGGAGCCGCGAGTGGGCTACCGGATGGCCGAGGCGGAGTAGCGGAGTACGGTCGCCGCCGGCGGGGACGCCGGCGCACCCAGTTTGGGGCGCTGGTTCACGGGACGTCACGGCTCCGGGGCGTTCCGGTCACACGGGGTTCACGCGGACTCCATAGCTTGAAGGGGTGCTGCGGTTCGAGACCCCGAGAAAGGAAGCACCCGAGTCCGTCAGCGAGGTCCTGCGGACCTCTCTGGCCAGGAACACGCGCCTGGCGTACCGCGCGGGCTGGCAGCGTTTCGCCAGGTACTGCGAGGCCAGGGGACAGGAACCGATGAACGCGGCCCCGGCGGACGTCGCGGACTTCCTGATCCGGCTCGCTTCGCGACCACGGTCGCCGAAGGCCACGACCAGGCCCGGAGAACCCCTGGCGCCCGGCAGTATCCGGATCTGTCTGGCGGCGATCAACCGCAGGTTCAAGGAACATGACATCGACTCGCCCGCGAATCATCCCCGGGTCGCCGCCGTCCTGCAAGCGCTAAGGCGACGCTCGGACGGACCGGGGCGGCAAGTGAAGGCGCTCCGCGAACACGAGGTCGCCCGCATCCTCGAACACTGCGACCTGCTCGCCCGGCGCGAGCCCTACCGCCTGATCGCGGCGCGCGACGCGGCGCTCGTCGCGGTCGGCTTCGCCGGAGCACTCCGCCGGTCCGAGATCTGCGGCCTCCGGTGCGCGGACGTCGAGTTCCTGGGCGACCCCGAGGAAACCGAAGGCATGTGCCTGAACATCCGCCGATCAAAGACGGATCAGTACGGAACTGGCCAGAGGATCGCGATTCCGGACGGCAAGCTGATCCGGCCGGTTTCGCGGTTGCGTCGTTGGTTGAGCCTGTCGGGAGTCGACGAAGGCCCGGTGTTCCAGACGATGCGGCGCGGCGGTCGTCTACAGGGTAAGGCCCTGTGCCACTCCGACGCGCCTCGCCTGGTGAAGCGGTACGTGAGCGCGATCGGCCTCGACCCGGCCGACTACTCGGCGCATTCGCTGCGAGCCGGGTTCGTGACCAGCGCCGCCGCCCACCACGCCCGTCTCGACAAGATCATGGAGGTCACGCGGCACAAGAGCACCGACATGGTGCTCCGCTACATCCGCCAGGCCGATGCCTTCGAAGACCACGCGGGGGCCGGCTTTCTGTGATGGGGTCGCCCGCCCCGGCAGACGGAATGTCTGTGCGCACGGCGGCGGATGAAGCCCTCCCCACGACCGGGCGCACGGGACGGGCAGCCCCGGAACTTCACATGCCCGCAGGTTCCCGCAGCAACTCGCCGATGCTGACGCCCTCGGAGCACGTCCAGACGAAGAGCGCCGAGCAGGCCACGACGAACATGGCCAGAATGCCCGTGAACAGCGCGATCAACCGCAGTAGCCGCACGATCTGCTGCTGCTCTGGGTAGAGGAGACTCATGGCGTCGACCTGCACAACGGGAGCGTTTTTCTACTAGACGAGAGCGATCATGTCGCGATCTTTGAGCGATCAATCGGGAACAGGCATAATCGTGCGGTCATGCCGAAAGAGAGCCCCCAGGAACTCCGGCAGCGGATCGCCGCGCTGGAGGATCGTCTTTCCACGTTCCACGCCGCTGTCCTGCGCGTCAGCGCAAGCCTCGACCTGGAGACCGTGCTTCAGGAGGTCCTGGACAGCGCCCGAGCGCTGACCGGCGCGAGCCGCGGCGCCATCGCAACCGAGGCCGCGGACCTGATCACGTCCGGCTGCACGCCCGAGGAACACGAGGAGATCGTGGGGTGGACCCACGGCGCCCAGTTGTTCGCGCATTTCCGGGATCTTCAGAAGCCGCTGAGGCTGGCGAACCTGCAGGACTACGTCGGGACGCACGGCTTCCCTTCCACGCCGATGCAGTCGCAGACACTGCTATGCACGCCGTTTCACCGCCGCGACACGTACGTCGGCAGCTTCTTTCTCGCCGACAAGGACGGCGGCCAGGAGTTCACGGAGAGCGACGAGGAGGTTCTGGTCCTGTTCGCTTCCCAGGCGGCGACGGCCATCGCCAACGCGCACGCCCACCGGGACGAGCAGCGCGCGAGGGCCGATCTCGAGGCCCTCGTCGAGATGTCGCCGGTGGGTGTCGTCGTGTTCGACGGCCAGACCGGCAAGCCCGTTTCGTTCAACCGGGAGGCCCGGCGGATCGTCGAGCACCTGCGAACACCGGGAGCCTCCCCGGAAGAGCTGCTGGACGACGTGATCTGCCGCCGGGGTGACGGACGCGAAGTGACTCTGGCTGAGTTCCCGCTGGCGCAGCAGTGGACCGACCCCGAGACGGTGCGCGCCGAAGAGATGACGCTGTCGGTTCCCGACGGCCGCAGCGTCATGACGCTCGTCAACGCCACGCCGACTCGCTCGAAGGAGGGCGCGATCGAGTCGATGGTGGTCACGCTGCAGGACCTGACGCACCTCGAGGAACTCGACCGGTTGCGAGCGGAGTTTCTGAGCATGGTGAGCCACGAGCTCCGGGCGCCCCTGATCTCGATCAAGGGCTCGACGGCCACCGTGCTGGGCGCCGCGCCGGCCCCCGATCCGGGAGAGATGCTGCAGTTCTTCCGGGTCATTGACGATCAGGCGGATCAGATGCGCAACCTGATCGCCGACCTGCTGGACCAGGGGCGCATCGCGGCGGGCACTCTCTCGGTCTCCGCCGAGCCCGCCGAGGTGGCCGGCCTCGTCGATCAGGCAAGGAGCGCCTTCACCTCCGCCCGGAGCAGGCCCGCCCTGACCATCGACCTGCCCGAGGACCTGCCGCCCGTTCTGGCGGATCCGGGGCGCATCGTCCAGGTGCTCAACAATCTCCTGTCGAACGCGGCGCTTCATTCTCCCGACTCATCTTCGATTGCGATTTCCGCGTCACTGGACGACGACCATGTAGCGATCTCGGTCACCGACCGCGGCCACGGAGTGCCAGCCGAGAAGCTGCCTCACCTGTTCCGCAAGTACGCGGACACGACGGCCGAGAAGGGAGTCGGCCACGGCCTCGGCCTCGCCATTTGCAAGGGACTCGTGGAGGCGCACGGCGGCCGCATCTGGGCCGAGAACCTCGATGGCGACGACGGTACGCGGTTCACGTTCACGCTTCCGGTAGCCGAGGGAACGGACGACGCAGCCCCGAGCGTCTCTTCGCACCAACCGCGTTCGCCGAAACGGGACGGAGCGACACCCATCCTCGTCGTCGACGACGACCCGCAGACGCTGCGGCGCGTTCGGGACGCGCTTGTCGAGACGGGCTACGCGCCCATCCTGACCGGCGACCCCGAGGAGCTGCCCAGCCTCATCCGGACGCACAGACCTCGACTGGTCCTTCTCGATCTCGTGCTGCCGGGCACCGATGGTCTCGAACTGATGGAAACCGTCCCTGAACTGGAGGACCTGCCGGTCATCTTCATCTCCGTCTACGACAGGGACGAGACCATCGTCCGGGCGCTGGATGCGGGAGCCGCGGACTACATCGTCAAGCCCTTCTCTCCGTCGGAGCTGACAGCGAGAGTGCGGGCGGCGCTCCGCCGACACGCCGAGCCGAAGCCCTTTCGCCTGGGCGACCTGTCCATCCGCTACGACGAGCGCGAGGTCACCGTGGGCGGGCGTCCCGTGGAACTCACCGTCACCGAGTTCGAGACCCTTCGGGTGCTGTCAAGCCACGCCGGGCGGGTTGTGACGTACGAGTCGCTGTTGCGTCAGGCCTGGCGCAAGCGCACTCGCAGCACCGAAGAGCCGAAGCTCGTGCGCGCCATGGTGAAGAGCCTCCGCCGCAAGCTGGGCGACGATGCCGCCAACCCGACCTACGTGCTCAATGAACGCGGCGTCGGCTACCGCATGCCCCGCCCGGGCGGGGAGTAGGCGTAGTGGCCGAAGTGGCGGGGAAGCGTCCAGTTCAGCCCGCTACCAACTGACCACGGCGTCCAGCCCGAGCCGCAGCGTGGGCTCGGCCGTCTCCATCGAGCTCTCGCTTCGCGTGGCGAGCACGTTGATCCTCAGGTCGAGGCGGCCCGGACGGCTCAGCGAGGCCGTGTAGCCCAGGTTGTAGTCCCGAGAGTAGGAACTCGTCGTCAGGCCCAGTGAAGGCGCTCCGGTTCCCCCGAAGAACGGCAGCCGGTACTCCGCCTTGGCCTCGAGACGTTGCCGGTCGGTGTCCTGGAGCCCGCCGAAGGCCATGCTGTTCATCGCATGCCCCGACCAGAGGGCCTCGGCGCCGTTCGAAGGCGAGGAGCCCCAGGTAGGAGACAGGCTCAGGACCAGGCCCCGCTTCGAGGCAGGACTCAGGTCGTAGCTGACCCTCACCGCGTAGCCCCAATCTTCGAAGCCGCTCTCCTCGTGCGCGATCAGGCGCCGCCCACCGAGGTCCAGGGACAGTCCCGCGTGCTGCAACGCGAGACCGCCACCCAGGTCCAGCCCGAGCCCTGTTTCGGCGTCTCCCCCGTCCCGGCGCACACCCAGTTCGAGCCGGGGCGTCAACGAAGACCTCTCGCCAAGGGAACGGCGGTACGTGCCGGCCAGCGCCAGGCGCAGGCGGTCCACCTCGGCATCGGCGGCCGGCAGGTCCTCCGCTTCCTCGGACGACGTGGAGACAAGGAGGGCATCGGCCTTGAGCTGGAGCGACAGCCCGTCGGTCCGCGTCAGGAGCGTTCCGGCCAGCCCCACCGCGGCCATGTTCATGTCCATGCCGGTCGTCGTGGCCCCGTCACCGGCGTTCAGCGTCAGGTCGCCGGTCCCGTGTCCCAGAACGCTCCAGAGCGCCACGCGATCGTTGAGGCGGTATGTCAGGTGGGGGAACAGGCCGGTCAGGGTGGAACGAATGGGGATGTCCTTTCCTTCTCCGGCCAGGCGGCCGTCGCCGAGGCTGTGCGACAGCACGACGCCGTAGAACAGGGCGCCCCGGCCGTAGTCGGCGCCCAGATTCATCGTCGCCACGTTGCCGTTCAGGTTCAGCCCCTCGCCGCCGGCGCGAACGTACGAGAAGGAACCCGAGCCCCAGAGCGTGAACACGCCGCTCTCCTCGGACGCCTTCTGGCCGTAGCTGAACGAGGTGTTCGAGAGCAGGGCCCAGTCCTGGTAGGCGCCGGCGCCGGGACCGAGCGGCCGGCCTCCGCCAAGCCCCGGCTGTCCGAACGCCGAGGGACCGTGACCGTTGGCGCCGGCGATGCCGAAGGACACGCCTCCGGACGCGCCCGCAATCGTGCCGGCGCCGCCCGGCAGGGCCGACACCGGAAACGCCTGGTAGCCGGTGCCGGGCGTTCCGGTGCTGCCGACCAGGAACGGCCGCTGACCGGCGCCCGCGGCGCCCGCGGCGCCCGGCCGGCCGCTCACGTCGTAGCCCCCGACGGTGACCCTCAGACCGCTCTCGCCACGCTGCTGCCTCCGCCGTTCGACGACTTCGAGCACGGCCTCGGCCACCGTCCGGCCGAAGCGGGCCAGCCAGGCCGCCGGCAGCGGATCATCGTCGGCCTCGATCACGATGACGGCCGGCACCACGGCCAGATCCGCAACCCGCCCGCTGACCGTCAGCGTTTCCTCCTCCTCCGCCACGCCGTCCTCGACCACGTGCAGCGTGACGTCGGCCGAGCCCGACGTCTCGCCCGCCTCGATCGTCAGCGGGAAGTCCCTAACCGGCGCCAGGTCCCTCGCGGAGGCGGTGCCCGGCGCGACGGACACCGTTACGGTCGTCGGCGCCATCCGCGCCGCCTGGTCCAGTGTCGCGGTCACGGTGACGACGGTGCCTCCCGGACTCTCCGAGACGGTCTGCGGGTCCACCGACAGCACGGCCGTCGTCGATTCCTCGTCGTCGTCCAGCACTTGCACCGCGACGTCGTCCGCCGTTTCGCCGTCGTAGTCCGCCCCGGACACTCGATGCTCGATCGTCGCCTGTTCGTCCTCGGCGTCGGCGTCGTGGGCCGCCGAGACCGTGACCGTGCGCTCCCCTTGCCAGTCCAGCTCCGTGAACACGAGTTCGGCCGGCGTCAGCGTCACATCGCTGCTGCCGCTCACGGCGGCCCGCACCGTCACGGAACCCATGGGCTGGGACCAGAGGGAAACCGCGTAGCTCGAGTTGTCCCCCTCGTCCACGGCGATGCTCATGGGCTCCACGGTGAGGCCGCGCCTGTCGTTGTCCCGCACCGTCAGCATCGCGGGGTTGACGGCCAGCGAGTCGGACATACCGCCGATCACGAGGGTCTCCTCACCCTCGACCAGCCAGTCGTCGACCGGCGTGACCGTGAAGGCGACGGCGCCCGTCGTCTCGCCGGCCGCGATGGTCAGCAGGACGTCCTCGGCCGGGACGAAGTCCTCCGCGGCAGCGGTGCCGCCCGACAGCGTCAGCACGACGGCCAGGTCGGAGGTCAGGGGCGCCTGATCCAACGCTCCCGTCACGACCACGTCAACCGGACCTCCTTCTTCCGCAATTCGCTCCGGATCGAGCGAAAGCGCCACGACGGTCGACGCCACTTCGTCCTCCACGACCGTCACCGGCACATCCTCCGCGGTCATCGAACCGTAGTCGCCACCCGAGAGCACCAGGCTCACGACTCCCGCATCCTCTTCGGCGTCGGGGTCGTGCGCCGCCGAGACCACGAACTCTTGCTCTTCGTCCCAGTTCGACGCCAGGAACGTCAACTCGGCCGGCGACACCGAGAGGTCGGGACTGCCGCTCAGCCGCGCAGTCACGGTGACCGGGCCGGTGGGCTGCGACTCGAGAACGAGCGCGTATCCGGCACTGCCCCCTTCATCCATCACGAGTTCCGCCGGACCTGCTCGCAGGCCGCGAGTGTCGTCATCCTCGATCATCAGCGTCGTTCCGTTCACCACGAGACCGGGCGCCGTGCCGACCAGCGAGACCTCCTCGTCTTCCTCGTCCATGTCGTCGTCCACCGGCCGGAACATGAAACTGGTCGCGCCCTCGACTTCGCCGGTCGGAATCGTCACCTCGAGGCCTCCGATCCGCGCGAAGTCCCCGGCCGAGGCCTCGTCCCGGGACAACGAGAGGGAGACCGTCGTTGCCGCCGGGGCGGGATCGCGGTCGAGCAGCGCCGTGACCGTCACCAGCTCTCCACCGCTTCCTTCACCCACCCGCGAGGGCGAAACGCTCAGGGTCACCATGGTGGATGGGTCGGCGGGAGCCGCCGGTAGAGCGGGCACGGGGGCCGTCGTCTCAGCACCGTTCGACATGGCAACCGACACGTCGTCCGCCGGCATACCCTCGTAGTCCGCGCCGGCCACGATGTTGGAGACGACGAGGGGTGACGACGGCTCAGGAGTCCGGCCCTCGACCATCGAGACCGTCACCGTCTGACCCGTCGCCCAGTCGTCCCTGGTGAACAAGAGGACTGACGGGAACACCATCAGCCCCTCGTCGTTGACGCTCGTCGTCACCGTCACCGGCCCCGACGGCTCCGCCATGAGCGCCACCGTGTATACGGCGCTCCCGCCTTCGGGCACGGTCACCTCCGTCGGAACCACCGTCACGCCGCGGACGTCGTCGTCCTCGATCGTCAACGTCGCCGAGCGCACCTCGATCGTTCCCGCCGTCCCCTGGACGACGACGGTTTCGCTTCCCTCCTCGAGTTCGTCGTCCACCGGAGTCAGCGTGAACGTCGCCTCGCCAGTGGTTTCCCCGGAATCGATCGTCAGTTCGAAGTCCGCGACGGCTTCGAAGTCGCCGGCCGCGGCGCTGCCCGGCGTCACCGACACGCTGATCGTGACGGCGCCCTCGACCAGCGCACCTCTCAACGTGGCGGTCAACGCGACGGATGTCGGGCCCGCCCCTTCCGGCGCCACCGGCGGCAGGACCGACAAGTCGATGAAGGTCGGCTTCGCGGTGTCTTCCTCGCGTTCGGTTTCGTCGTCATCCGTGATCGTCACCGACGCCCCCGTCACGGACATCCCCTGAACAGAGCCGCCGACCACGACCGTCTCGTCGTCTTCGTCCGCGTCGTCGTCCACCGGCGTCAGCGTGAAGGTCGCCTCGCCCGATGTCTGGCCGGCCTCGATCGTCAACGTGAAGGCGGCGACCGGGTCGAAGTCGTCGGCGGAAGCGGTGCCGCCCGAAACGGACACCGACACCGTCACGTCCGTGCTGAGCGGGGCTCCGTCGAGCGTCCCGGTCACGGTCACCGCCCTGGCGCCGCCGCCCTCCGCCACCGTATCCGGATCAACCGTCAGGTCCACTCCGGACGGCGCCGTTTCGTTCTCGATCACCTTCACGGCAATGTCGGCCGCGGGCTCCGAACCGTAGTCGGCGCCGGCCACCGTGTGCGTGATCGTCGCGGTGTCCTCCTCCGCGTCGGTGTCCTCCGCGGCGGACACCGTCACCGTCTGCGCCGCCGACCAGGTCGTCGCAGTGAACGTCAGCGCCGGCGGCTGGACCGTCACCTCCGGGTTGCCGCTCACGCCGGGCGTCACCGTCACCTCGCCCGTCGGCGCCGAGAGCAGCGCCACCGTGTACGTCGCGTCGCCGCCCTCCGGCACCGTCATCTGCGTCCGGCTCACCTGCACGCCCCGCGTGTCGTCGTCCTCGATCAAGAGCGTCGCCGCGGTCACATCCAGACCCTGGACCGTCCCGGCCACGGACACCGTCTCGTCCTCCTCGTCCACGTCGTCGCTCGTGGGGGCAAACGTGAAGGTCGCCGTGCCGGAGGGCTTCTCGGCATCGATCGTCAGGTCGAATCCGGAAACCGCGCCGAAGTCCGTCGACGACGCCGTTCCCGCCGAGACCGTTACCGAGACCGTCGTCGCCGAGTTCAGGGGCGCCCCGTTCAGCGTCCCCGTCACCGTCACCGAAGTCGCGGCGGCGCTTTCCGGGACCGAATCCGGGCCGACCGACAACGTGATCTCCGTCGACGCCGTCTCGTTGTCCGTCACCGTCACCGCGACGTCCGCCGCGGTCTCCGAACCGTAGTCGGCCCCGGCCACCGTGTGCGTCACTGTCGCCGTGTCCGCCTCCGCGTCGCCGTCTTCCGCCGCCGACACCTTCACCGTCTGCGCGGTCGACCAGGTCGTCGCCGTGAAGGTCAGGGCCGGCGGCTCGACCGTCACATCGGGACTGCCGCTCACGTCCGGCGTCACCGTCACCTCGCCCGTCGGCGCCGAGAGCAGCACGACCGTGTACGTCGCGTCGCCGCCCTCCGGTACGGTCACCTCGGTCCCGCTCACCTCGACGCCCAGCGTGTCGTCGTCCTCGATCGTCAACGCCGCTCCGGTCACCGTGAAGCCATCGAGCGTGCCCTCGATGGTGACCGTCTCGTCGTCCTCGTCGACGTCGTCGTTCACCGGCGTCAGCGTGAAGGTCGCCTCGCCCGACGCCTCTCCCGCTTCGATCGTCAAGGCGAACCCGGAGACGGAGCCGTAGTCCGTGGACGCCGCCGTCCCCGGCGAGACCGACACCGACACTGTCGCGTCCGAGGTCAGGGGGGCGCCGTCCAGCATCCCTTTCACCGTAAGGACAGTCGCGGCGGCGTTCTCGGACACGGAATCCGGATCCACCGACAGGGTCACCGACGACGACGCCGTTTCGTTGTCGGTCACCGTCACCGCGACGTCCGCCGCGGTCTCCGAGCCGTAGTCCGCGCCGGCTACCGTGTGCGTCACCGTCGCCGTGTCCGCCTCCGCGTCGCCGTCCTCCGCGGCAGACACCGTCACCGTCTGAGCCGTCTCCCAGGTCGTCGCCGTGAAGGTCAGGGCCGGCGGCTGCACCGTCACATCGGGGTTGTCGCTCACGCCGGGCGTCACCGTCACCTGGCCCGTCGGCGCCGAGAGCAGCACCACCGTGTACGTAGCGTCGCCGCCCTCCGGCGCCGTCACCGCGGTCTCGCTCACCTGCACGCCCCGGGTATCGTCGTCCTCGATCGTCAGCGTCGCCGCGGTCACCGTCAGACCCTGGACCGCCCCGCCGACGGCCACCGTCTCGTCGTCCTCGTCCACCGCGTCGTCCACCGGGGTGAAGCTGAACGTCGCCGTGCCCGAGGTTTCTCCGGCGTCGATCGTCAGGTTGAACGCGGAAACGGAACCGAAGTCCGTCGACGACGCCGTTCCCGCCGACACCGACACCGACACCGTTTTCTCCGAAGTCAGCGGCGCAGCGTTCAGCGCGCCGGTCACCGTCACGGAGGTGGCGCCGGCGTTCTCGGACACCGAGTCCGGCTCGACCGAAAGGGCCACCCCGGTCGACGCCGTCTCGTTGTCCGTCACCGTCACCGCCACACTCGCCGCGTCTTCCGAACCGTAGTCCGCTCCGGCCACCGCGTGCGTGATCGTCGCCGTGTCCCCCTCCGCGTCGGCGTCCTCCGCCGCCGACACGGTCACCGTCTGCGCCGCCGACCAGGTCGCCGCCGCGAACGTCAGCGCCGCCGGGTCGACCGTCACGTCGGGGTCGCCGCTTACGCTGGGCGTCACCGTCACCTGGCCCGTCGGCGCAGACAGCAGCACGACCGTGTAGGTGTCCGTGCCGCCTTCCGACGGCGTCACCTCGGTCCGGCTCACCTCCACGCCCCGCGTGTCGTCATCCTCGATCGTCAGCGCGGCTTCGGTCACCGTGAAGCCCTGGACCGTGCCGCCGATCGTTATCGTCTCGTCGTCTTCGTCGACGTCGTCGTTCACCGGCGTCAGCGTGAACGTCGCGGTGCCCGAGGTCTCTCCGGCGGCGATCGTCAGCGTGAAGCCGGAGACGGAACCGTAGTCCGCCGACGATGCCGTGTCCGCCGACACCGACACCGACACCGTTTTCTCCGAAGTCAGAGGCGCGGCGTTCAGCGTGCCCTTCACGGTCACGGAGGTGGCGCCGGCGTTCTCGGCCACCGAGTCCGGCTCCACCGACAGGGTCAGGGCCGTCGACGCCGTCTCGTTGTCCGTCACCGTCACCGCCACGCTCGCCGCGTTTTCCGAACCGTAGTCCGCTCCGGCCACCGCGTGCGTGATCGTCGCCGTGTCCGCCTCCGCGTCGGCGTCCTCCGCCGCGGACACCGTCACCGTCTGCGCCGTCTCCCAGGTCGTCGCCGTGAAGGTCAACGCCGAGGGGTCGACCGTCACGTCGGAGTCACCCCCAAGCCCGGGCGTCACCGTCACCGTGCCCGTCGGCGCCGAGAGCAGCACGACCGTGTAGGTGTCCGTGCCGCCCTCCGGCGGCGTCACCGCGGTCCGGCTCACCTGCACGCCCCGGGTGTCGTCGTCCGCGATCGTCAACGTCGCCGCGGTCACCGGCAGGCCCTGCACCGTCCCACCGACGCTCACCGTCTCGTTGTTTTCGTCCACCGCGTCGTCCACCGGCGTCAGCGTGAACGTCGCCGTACCCTCGGTCTCACCGGCATCGATCGTCAACGTGAATCCGGAGACGGAACCGAAGTCGCTGGTGGAGGCCGTACCCGCCGAGACGGAGACCGACACCACCGCCGCGGAGGTCAGGGGCGCCGCGTTCAGCGTCCCGGTCACGACCACAGAGGTTGCGCCGGCATTCTCCGCCACCGAGTCCGGATCGACCGAGAGCGTCACTCCCGTGGACGCCGTCTCGTTGTCCGTCACCGTCACGGCCACGCTCGCCGCCGTCTCCGAACCGTAGTCCGCTCCGGCCACCGTGTGCGTGATCGTCGCCGTGTCCGCCTCCGCGTCCTCGTCCTCCGCCGCGGACACCGTCACCGTCTGCGCCGCCGACCAGGTCGTCGCCGTGAACGTCAGCACCGCCGGGTCGACCGTCACGTCGGCGTTGCCGCCAACGCTGGGCGTCACCGTCACCTGGCCCGTCGGCGCCGAGCGCAGCGCGACCGTGTAAGTGTCCGTGCCGCCCTCCGTCGGGGTTACTTCGGTCCGGCTCACCTCCACGCCCCGCGTGTCGTCGTCCGTGATCGTCAGCGCCGCCGCGGTCACCGCCAAACCATGGCCGGCCGTCCCGGCGACGGTCACCGTCTCGGCCTCTTCGTCCACAGCGTCGTTCACCGGCGTCAGCGTGAACGTCGCCTTGCCCGAGGTCTCCCCGGAGTCGATCGTCAACGAGAAGGCCGGCACCGCGGCGAAGTCGTCCGTGGACGCCGTGCCCGCGGATACGGAGACCGACACCGTCGTCGCCGACATCAGGGGCGCCGCGTTCAGCATGCCCGTCACCGTGACCGAAACGGCGCCGGCGCTCTCGGATACCGCGTCCGGGCCCACCGACAGGGTCACTCCCGTGGACACCGTTTCGTTCTCCGTCACTCTGACCGCAACATCGGCGGCCGTCTCCGAGCCGTAGTCCGCGCCGGCCACCGTGTGCATGATCGTCGCGGTGTCCTCCTCCGCGTCGGCGTCCTCCGCCGCCCGCACCGTCACCGTCTGCGCGGCCGACCAGGTCGTCGCCGTGAACGTCAACGCCGGCGGCTGCACCGTCACGTCGGAGTTGCCGCCCACGCCGGGCGTCACGGTCACCGTGCCCGTCGGCGCCGAGAGCAGCACGACCGTGTACGTCGCGCTACCGCCTTCGGCCGGCGTCACCTCGGTCGAGCTCACCCGAACGCCCCGGGTGTCGTCGTCCGTGATCGTCAGCGCCGCCGCGGTCACCGACAGACCATGGCCGGCCGTCCCGCCGACGGTCGCCGTCTCGGCGTCTTCGTCCACGGCGTCGTTCACCGGAGTGAAGCTGAACGTCGCCGTTCCCGAGGTTTCGCCCTGGGCGATCGTCAGCACGAAACTCGAAACCGCAACGAAATCACTGGTGGACGCCGTACCTGCGGAGACGGCAATCGACACCGTCGTCGCCGACGTCCGCGGCGCGTGGTCCAGCTCGCCCTTCACCGTAACCTGCGTCGCGCCCGCCGCCTCGGAGAGCGACGGCGGATCGACAGTCAGCGTCACGCCCGTCGAGGCCGTCTCGTTCTCCGTCACCGTCACCGACACGCTCGCCGCCGTCACCGAGCCGTAGTCCGCGCCCGACACCGTGTGCGCGATCGTCGCGAGGTCCTCCTCCGCGTCGTCGTCCTCCGCCGCCCGTACGGTTACGGTCTGAGCCGCCGACCAGGTCGACGCCGTGAACGTCAACGCCGCCGGCTCGACCGTCACGTCGGGGCTGCCGGTCGCGGCGGGCGTCACGGTCACCGGGCCCGTCGGCGCCGACAGCAGCTTCACCGTGTACGCCGCGCTGCCCCCCTCCGGCGGCGACCGCGCTCTGGCGCTGACCTCCACGCCCCGCGTGTCGTCGTCCTGGATCGTCAGCGTCGCCGCGGTCACCGCAAGTCCATGGCCGGCCGTCCCGCCGACGGTCACCGTCTCTTCGGTTTCGTCGACGTCGTCGTTCACCGGCGTCAACGTGAACGTGGCCGTCCCCGACGTCTCCCCGGCGGCGATCGTCAACGTGAAGCCCGAAACCGAACCGAAGTCGCTCGTGGACGCCGTACCCGCGGAGATGGTGACCGACACCGTCGTCGCCGACGTCCGCGGCGCGTGGTCCAGCTCGCCCTTCACCGTAACCTGCGTCGCGCCCGCCCCCTCGGACACCGACGGCGGATCGACAGTCAGCGTCACGCCCGTCGAGCCCGTCTCGTTCTCCGTCACCGTCACCGACACGCTCGCGGCCGTCACCGAGCCGTAGTCCGCGCCGGACACCGTGTGCGTAATCGTCGCGGTGTCCGGCTCCGCGTCCGCGTCCTCGGCCGCCCGCACCGTCACCGTCCGGGCCGTCTCCCAGGTCGTCGCCGTGAACGTCAGCGCCGCCGGCTCGACCGTCACGTCCGGGTTGCCGGTCGCGGTGGGCGTCACCGTCACCTGACCCGTCGGCGCCGACAGTAGCGCCACCATGTACGTGTCCGTGCCGCCTTCCGGTACGGTCACCCCGTTCTCGCTCACCTGCACACCCCTGGTGTCGTCGTCCTGGATCGTCAAGGTCGCCGCCGTCACCGACAGACCATGGCCGGCCGTCCCGCCGACGGTCACCGTCTCGGCGTCTTCGTCCACGGCGTCGTTCACCGGGGTCAGTGTGAACGTGGCCGTCCCCGACGTCGCCCCGGCATCGATCGTCAACGTAAAGCCGGAAGGCGAGCCGTAGTCCGCTGACGATGCGGTACCCGCGGAGACAGACACCGAAACGGTCGTCGTCGACGTACGAGGCGCGTGGTTCAGCTCGCCCGTCACCTCGACCTGCGTCGCGCCGGCACTCTCGGACACCGAGTCGGGCTCCACCGACAGGGTCACGGACGTGGATGCCGTCTCGTCCTCCGTCACTCTCACCGACACGTCGGCCGCCGTCACCGAGCCGTAGTCCGCGCCGGCCACCGTGTGCGTGATCGTCGCCGTGTCCTCCTCCGCGTCGGCGTCCTCCGCCGCCCGCACCGTCACCGTCCGCACCGTCTCCCAGGTCGTCGCCGTGAACGTCAGCGCCGGCGGCTGGACGGTCACATCCGGATTGCCGACCACGCGCGGCGTCACCGTCACCGCGCCCGTCGGCGCCGAGAGGAGCACGACCGTGTAGCTGTCCGTGCCGCCCTCCGCCGGCGTCACTTCGGTCTCGCTCACCACAACGCCCCTGCTGTCGTCGTCCATGATCGTCAAGGTCGCCGACGTCACCGACAGACCATGGCCGGCCGTCCCGCCGACGGTCACCGTCTCGGCGTCTTCGTCCACGGCGTCATTCACCGGAGTGAAGCTGAACGTCGCCGTCCCCGAGGTGTCGCCCGCGGAGATCGTCAGTGTGAAGCCCGACACCGAACCGAAGTCACCCGTGGACGCCGAACCCGCGGAGACGGCAATCGACACCGTCGTCGCCGACGTCCGCGGCGCGTGGTCCAGTTCGCCCGTCACCTCGACCTGAGTCGCACCCGCCCCCTCGGAGACCGATGCCGGATCGAGCGTGAGCTTCACGCCCGTCGATGCCGTGTCGTTGTCCGTCACCGTCACCGACACGCTGGCCGCGGTCTCCGAGCCGTAGTCGGCGCCGGCCACCGCGTGCGTGATCGTCGCCGTGTCGTTCTCCGCGTCGGCGTCCTCCGCCGCCCGCACCGTCACCGTCCGGGCCGTCTCCCAGGTGGCCGCCGTGAATGTCAGCGCGGGCGGCTGGACGGTCACGTCGGGGTTGCCGCCCACGCTTGGCGTCACCGTCACCGCGCCCGCCGGCGCCGAAAGCAGCACGACCGTGTAGCTGTCCGTGCCGCCCTCCGCCGGCGTCACCTCGGTCCTGCTCACGACGACGCCCCGGCTGTCGTCGTCCGTGATCGTCAACGCCGCTTCGGTCACCGTCAGACCCTGGACCGTCCCCCCGATCGTCACGGTCTCGTCGTTCTCGTCGATGTCGTCGTCCACCGGCGTCAGCGTGAACGTCGCCGTCCCAGACGTCTTCCCCGCATCGATGGTCAGCGAGAAGGTCGGCACCGCGCCGAAGTCCGCACTCGAGGCCGTGCCGTTCGTGACCGTCACCGAGACCGTCTTCGGCGACGTCAACGGCGCGTGGTCCAGCTCGGCCGTTACCTCGACCGGAGTCGCGCCCGCCCCCTCGGAGACCGACGGCGGATCGAGCGTGAGCTTCACGCCCGTCGATGCCGTGTCGTTCTCCGTCACCGTCACCGCCACGCTCGCGGCCGACACCGAGCCGTAGTCGGCGCCCGACACGGTGTGCGCCACCGTCGCCGTGTCCTCTTCCGCGTCGTCGTCCTCCGCCGCCCGCACGGTCACGGTCTGAGCCACCGACCAGGTCGTCGCCGTGAACATCAGGGCCGGCGGCTGGACCGTCACGTCGGAGTTCCCGTTCACTCTCGGAGTGACAGTCACCTGGCCCGTCGGCGCCGAGAGCAGCACGATGGTGTAGGTGTCCGTGCCGCCTTCCGCGGGCGCCACCCCGGTCCTGCTCACCTCGACGCCCCTGGTGTCGTCGTCCTCGATCGTCAGCGTCGCCGCGTTCACCGTCAGACCCGGGCCGGTGGTCCCGGTGACCCTCACCGTCTCGTCCTCCTCGTCCACGGCGTCGTTCACCGGAGTCAGGGTGAAGTCCGCCGTAGCCGAGGTCTCGCCGGCGGGAATCGTCAGCAGGAACGACGACCCGGATCGAAAGTCGCCGGCAGAAGCGGTGCCCGCCGACGCCGAGACCACGACGGTCGTCACCGAGGTCCGCGGCGCGTGGTTCAGTTCGCCCGTCACCTCAACCTGAGTCGCGCCGGCGCTCTCGGACACCGAGGCCGGGTCGACCGACAGGGTCACCTCGGTGGAGGCCGTTTCGTTCTCCCTCACCGTCACCGACACGTCGTCGGCGATCTCCAGGTTGTAGTCGGCGCCGGACACGGAGTGCGCCACCGTCGCGGTGTCCACTTCCGCGTCGCCGTCCTCCGCCGCCCGTACGGTTACGGTCTGAGCCACCGACCAGGTCGGCGCCGTGAACGTCAGCGCCGCCGGCTGCACCGTCACGTCGGGGTTGTCGCCCACGCTCGGCGTCACCGTCACCTGGCCCGTCGGGGCCGACAGCAGCGCCACGGTATACGTCACCGAACCGCCTTCCGGTACGGTCACCCCGTTCTCGCTCACCTGCACGCCGCGCGTGTCGTCGTCCGCGATGGTCAACGCCGATCCGTTCACCGTCAGCCCCTGGACCGTGCCGCCCACGCTGACCGTTTCGCCGCCCTCGTGGACATCGTCGTCAACCGGGGTGAAGCTGAACGTCGCCGTGCCCGAGGTGTCGCCCGCATCGATCGTCAGGGAGAACGCCGGCACGGCAGCGAAGTCGCCCGACGAAGCGGTGCCCGCCGACACCGACACCGTTACCGTCTGCGTGGACGTCAAGGGCGACGCGTTCAGCCTCCCGGTGACGGTCACCGAGGTCGCGCCCGCCCCCTCGGAGACCGACGGCGGCTCGACGGTCAGCGTCACTTCCGTGGATGCCGTGTCGTTCTCCGCCACCGTCACCGACACGCCGGCCGCCGTCACCGAGCCGTAGTCGGCGCCGGCCACCGTGTGCGTGATCGTCGCCGTGTCCTCCGCCGCGTCGGCGTCCTCCGCCGCCCGCACCGTCACCGTCTGGGCCGTCTCCCAGGTCGTCGCCGTGAACGTCAACGCCGACGGCTGAACGGTCACGTCGGAGTTGCCGCTCACGACCGGCGTCACCGTCACCTGGCCCGTCGGCGCCGACAGCAGCGCCACGGTGTACGTCGCCGTGCCGCCCTCCGCCGGCGTCACCGAGGTCTCGCTCACCGCGACGCCCCTGGTGTCGTCGTCCTGGATCGTCAGCGTCGCGGCGGTCACCGACAGACCCTGGACCGTGCCGCCGACCGTCACCGTCTCGTCGTCCTCGTCGACATCGTCGTTCACCGGTGTCAACGTGAACGTGTCCGTCCCCGAGGTCTCCCCGACGGCGATCGTCAGCGTGAAGCCCGAAACCGAACCGAAGTCGCTCGTGGACGCCGTACCAGCGGAGACGGTGACCGACACCATGGTCGCCGACGTCCGCGGCGCGTGGTCCAGTTCCCCCGTCACCTCGACCTGAGTCGCACCCGCTCCCTCGGAGACCGATGTCGGATCGAGCGTGAGCTCGACGCCCGTCGACGCCGTGTCGTTCTCCGTCACCGTCACCGACACGCTCGCCGCCGGCTCCGAACCGTAGTCCGCGCCCGACACCGTGTGGACGATCGTCGCCGTGTCCTCCTCCGCGTCGGCGTCCTCCGCCGCCCGCACCGTCACCGTCCGCGCCGTCTCCCAGGTGGTCGCCGTGAACGTCAGCGCCGCCGGCTCCACGGTCACGTCCGGGTTGCCGGCGACCACCGGCGTCACCGTCACCTGGCCCGTCGGCGCCGACAGCAACGCCACGGTGTACGTCGCCGTGCCGCCCTCCGCCGGCGTCACCGCGGTCTCGCTCACCTCGACGCCCCGCGTGTCGTCGTCTTCGATCGTCAGCGTCGCCGCGCTCACCGACAGGCCCAGCACCGTGCCGCCGATCGTCACCGTCTCGTCGTCCTCGTCCACCGCGTCGTCCACCGGCGTCAACGTGAACGTCGCCGTCCCCGACGTCTCCCCCGCATCGATCGTCAGCGAGAGTCCGGAAACCGAACCGAAGTCGCCCGAAGACGCCGTGCCGCCGGACACCGAGACGGACACCGTCGTCGCCGACGTGCGCGGCGCGTGGTCCAGCTCCGCCGTCACCTCGACCTGAGTCGCGCCGCCGTTCTCCGCCACCGAGTCCGGGTCCACCGACAGGGTCACGCCCGTCGACGCCGTCTCGTCGTCCGTGACCGTCACCGACACGCTCGCCGCCGTCTCCGAGCCGTAGTCCGCGCCGGACACCGTGTGCGTGATCGTCGCCGTGTCGTTCTCCGCGTCGGCGTCCTCCGCCGCCCGCACCGTCACCGTCCGGGCCGTCTCCCAGGTCGCCGCCGTGAAGGTCAACGCCGCCGGCTGCACCGTCACGTCGGGGTTGCCGCCCACGCTCGGCGTCACCGTCACCTGGCCGGTCGGCGCCGAGAGCAGCGCGATCGTGTAGCTGTCCGTGCCGCCCTCAGCCGGCGTCACCGCGGTCTCGCTCACCACGACGCCCCGGCTGTCGTCGTCCGTGATCGTCAACGCCGCTTCGGTGACCGTCAGGCCCTGGAGCGTCCCCGAGACCGTCACGGTCTCGTCGTTCTCGTCGATGTCGTCGTCCGCCGGGGTGAAGCTGAAGGTCGCCGTGCCCGAGATCTCTCCCGCGTCGATCGTCAGCGAGAAGGAGGACACCGCGCCGAAGTCCGCACTCGAAGCCGTGCCGTTCGTGACCGTCACCGTCACCGTCTTCGACGTGCTGAACGGCGCATGATCCAGCTCGGCCGTCACCTCCACCGAGGTGGCGCCCGCGCCCTCGGCGACGGAGGGCGGATCGACCGTGAGCGCGATGCCCGTCGACGCCGTCTCGTTCTCGGTCACCGTCACCGCGACATCGGCGGCCAGCTCGCGGTCGTAGTCGGCGCCCGACACGGCGTGAACCACGGTCGCCGTGTCCTCTTCCGCGTCGGCGTCCTCCGCCGCCCGCACCGTCACCGTCTGGGCCGTCTCCCAGGTCGTCGCCGTGAAGGTCAGCGCCGGCGGTTCGACCGTCACGTCGGAGTTGTCGTTCACGGCCGGCGTCACCGTCACCGCGCCCGTCGGCATGGACCGGAGCGCCACCGTGTACGTCGCGCTGCCGCCCTCCGCCGGCCTGACCTCGGTGGCGCCGATGTTGACGCCCCGCCTGTCGTCGTCCTCGATCGTCAGGGTGGCGCCGTTCACCGACAGGCCCGGGCCGGTGGTCCCGGTGACCATGACCGTCTCGTCCTCCTCGTCCACCGCGTCGTTCACCGGCGTCAGGGTGAAGTCCCTTGTAGCCGAGGTCTCGCCGGCAGGGATCGTCAGCACGAACGCCGACCCGGCCTGAAAGTCGCCGGCAGAAGCGGTGCCCGCCGACACCGAGACCACGACGGTCGTGACCGAGGTCCGCGGCGCGTGGTTCAGTTCGCCCGTCACCGTCACTGATGTCGCGCCGGCGCTTTCGGACACCGAGTCCGGCTCGACCGACAGCGATACTTCCGTCGACGCCGTCTCGTCGTCGGTCACCCTGACCGCCACGTCGGACGCGATCTCCGAACCGTAGTCGGCGCCCGACACCGTGTGCGTGATCGTCGCCGTGTCCTCCTCGGCGTCGTCGTCCTCCGCCGCGGACACCCTCACCGTCTGCGAGGCCGACCAGGTCGTCCCGGTGAAGGTCAACGCCGGCGGCGAGAAGGTCACGTCGTTGCTGCCGCCGACGCTCGGCGTCACGACCACCGTGCCCGTCGGCGCCGAGAGGAGCGCCACCGTGTACGTCGCCGTTCCCCCTTCCGGCACGGTAACGGAGTTCCCGCTCACCTGCACGCCGCGCGTGTCGTCGTCCGCGATCGTCAGAGTCGCGCCGGTCACCGACAGGCCCGGGAGCGTGCCACCGACGGCTACCGTCTCGTCGTCTTCATCCACTCCGTCGTCCACCGGCGTGAAGCTGAACGTCGCCGTGCCCGAGGTCTCTCCCGCGTCGATCGTCAGCGCGAAGCCGGAGGCGGTACCGAAGTCCGCGCTGGAGGCCGTGGCCCCGGTGACCGTCACCGCCACCGTCCTCGCGGTGCTGAACGGCGCGTGGTCCAGTTCGGCCGTCACCGTCACCTGGGTCGCGCCAGCCCCTTCGGAGACCGACGGCGGATCGACTGTCAGCGTCACGCCCGTCGACGCCGTGTCGTTCTCCGTCACGGCCACCGACACACTCGCCGCGGTCACCGAGCCGTAGTCGGCGCCGGACACCGTGTGCGTGATCGTCGCCGTGTCCGCCTCCGCGTCGGCGTCCTCCGCCGCCCGCACCGTCACCGTCCGGGCCGTCGCCCAGGTCGTCGCCGAAAACGTCAGCGTCGCCGGCTGGACGGTCACGTCCGGGTTGCCGGCGACCACCGGCGTCACCGTCACCTGGCCCGTCGGCGCCGACAGCAACGCGACCGTGTAGCTGTCCGTGCCGCCCTCCGCAGGCGTCACCGCGGTCTCGCTCACCTCGACTCCCCGCGCATCGTCGTCCTGGATCGTCAGCGTCGCCGCGGTCACCGACAGGCCCTGGACCGTGCCGCCGATCGTCACCGTCTCGTCGTCCTCGTCGATGTCGTCGTTCACCGGCGTCAGCGTGAACGACGTCATGCCCGAGGTGTCGCCCGCGTCGATCGTCAACGTGAACGGCGACACGGCGCCGAAGTCCCCCGAAGACGCCGTGCCGGCGGTCACCGACACGGTCACCGTCTTCGACGTGCTGAACGGCGCCTGGTTCAGTTCGCCCGTCACCGTCACCGAGGTCGCGCCCGCCCCCTCGGAGACCGACGGCGTACCCAGCGAAAGCGTCACTCCCGTCGACGCCGTCTCGTTCTCCGTCACCGTCACCGACACCGAAGCGGCCGCCACCGAACCGTAGTCCGCGCCCGACACCACGTGCGCGATCGTCGCGACATCCTCCTCCGCGTCGGCGTCCTCCGCCGCCCGCACCGTCACCGTCCGCGCCGTCTCCCAGGTCGTCGCCGTGAACGTCAACGCCGACGGCTCCACCGTCACGTCCGGGTTGCCGGCGACCACCGGCGTCACCGTCACCTGACCCGTCGGCGCCGAGAGCAGCGCGACCGTGTAGCTGTCCGTGCCGCCCTCCGCAGGCGTCACCGCGCTCTCGCTCACCTCGACGCCCCGGCTGTCGTCGTCCTCGATCGTCAACGTCGCCGTGGTCACCGACAGACCCAGGACCGTGCCGCCGATCGTCACCGTCTCGTCGTCCTCGTCCACCGCGTCGTCCACCGGCGTCAACGTGAACGTCGCCGTCCCCGACGTCTCCCCCGCATCGATCGTCAGCGAGAGTCCGGAAACCGAACCGAAGTCGCCCGAAGACGCCGTGCCGCCGGACACCGAGACGGACACCGTCGTCGCCGACGTGCGCGGCGCGTGGTCCAGCTCCGCCGTCACCTCGACCTGAGTCGCGCCGCCGTTCTCCGCCACCGAGTCCGGGTCCACCGACAGGGTCACGCCCGTCGACGCCGTCTCGTCGTCCGTGACCGTCACCGACACGCTCGCCGCCGTCTCCGAGCCGTAGTCCGCGCCGGACACCGTGTGCGTGATCGTCGCCGTGTCGTTCTCCGCGTCGGCGTCCTCGGCCGCCCGCACCGTCACCGTCCGCGCCGTCTCCCAGCTCGCCGCCGTGAAGGTCAGCACCGCCGGCTGCACCGTCACGTCGGAATTGCCGCTCACGGCCGGCGTCACCGTCACCTGGCCCGTCGGCGCCGACAGCAGGACGACCGTGTAGCTGTCCGTGCCGCCCTCCGCCGGCGTCACCGCGGTCTCGCTCACCACGACGCCCCGGCTGTCGTCGTCCGTGATCGTCAACGCCGCTTCGGTCACCGTCAGGCCCTGGACCGTGCCGCCGATCGTCACCGTCTCGTCGTCCTCGTCGATGTCGTCGCCCACCGGGGTGAAACTGAAGGTCGCCGTCCCCGAGATCTCCCCCGCGTCGATCGTCAGCGAGAAGGAGGACACCGCGCCGAAGTCGCTCACCGAGGCCGTGCCCACGGACACCGAAACCGTCACCGTCGTCCCGGACGTCATCGGCGCCGCGTTCAGTTCGCCTGTCACCGTGACCGATGTCGCGCCGGCGCTCTCGGCCACCGAGTCGGGGACGATCGACAGGGCCACTTCCGTCGACGCCGTCTCGTTGTCCGTCACCGTGACCGACACGCTCGCCGCGTTCTCCGAACCGTAGTCCGCCCCCGCCACCGTGTGCGTGATCGTCGCGGTGTCCTGCGCCGCATCGGCGTCCTCCACGGCCCGCACGGTTACCGTCTGGGCCGTCTCCCAGGTGATCGCCGTGAAGGTCAGGGCCGGCGGTTCGACGGTCACGTCGGTGTTGCCGTTCACGGCCGGCGTCACCGTCACCGGGCCCGTCGGCTCGGACAGCAACGCCACCGTGTAGGTGTCCATGCCGCCCTCGGCCGGCGTCACGTCGGTCTCGCTGACTTCGACGCCCCGCTCGTCGTCGTCCTCGATCGTCAAGGCCGCCCCCGTCACCGTCAGGCCCGAGACCGTGCCGCGAACCGAGATCGTCTCGTCGTCCTCGTCGACGTCGTCGTCCGCCGGTGTGATGCTGAAGGTCGCCGTGCCCGAGGTCTCGCCCGCGTCGATCGTCAGCGAGAAGGCCGCTATCGCGGCGAAGTCGTCACTGGAAGCCGTGTCGCCGGCGACCGTCACCGCCACCGTCTTCGCGGTGCTGAACGGCGCGTGGTCCAGCTCCGCCGTCACCTTGACCTGGGTCGCGCCCGCCGCCTCGGCGACGGACGGCGGATCGAGAGTGAGCGTCACGCCCGTCGACGCGGTCTCGTTCTCCACCACCGTCACCAGGACGTCGGCAGCCGTCTCCGCGCCGTAGTCCGCGCCGGCCACCGTGTGCGTGATCGTCGCGGTGTCCTCCTCCGCGTCGTCGTCCTCGGCGGCAGACACCGTCACCGTCTGCGCCGTCTCCCAGGTCGTCGCCGTGAAGGTCAGCGCCGGAGGCTCGACCGTCACGTCGGAGTTGCCGGTCACGCCGGGCGTCACCGTCACCGCGCCCGTCGGCTCGGACAGCAGCGCCACCGTGTACGTCGCGCTGCCGCCCTCCGGCGGCGACCTCGCGGTGGCGCTGACCTCCACGCCCCTGGTGTCGTCGTCCTGGATCGTCAACGAAGCACCGGTCACGGTCAGATCCTGGACGGTGCCGTCCACGGCGACCGCCTCGTCGTCCTCGTCGATGTCGTCGTCCACCGGCGTGAAGCTGAACGTCGCCGTCCCCGAAGTCTCTCCCGCGGCGATCGTCAGCGCGAAACTCGAAACCGCAACGAAATCGCTGGTGGACGCCGTGCCGGCGGACACGGACACGGTCACCGTTTTCTGCGTGGTGAACGCCGCCTCGTTCAGGACGGCCGTCACCGTCACGGCAGTGGCGCCCGCTCCCTCGACCACCGGGTCCGGGGCCACCGACAGGGTGACTTCCGTCGACGCTGTCTCGTCGTCCGTCACCTTGACCGACACGCCGGCCGCGGTCTCCGTACCGTAGTCCGCCCCCGCCACGGTGTGCGCGATCGTCGCCGAGTCCTCCTCCGCGTCGTCGTCCTCGGCCGCGTACACCGTCACCGTCTGCGCGCCCGACCAGGTCGCCGCCGTGAAGGTCAAGGCCGGCGGCTGGACCGTCACGTCGGAGTCGCCGGTCACGACGGGCGTCACCGTCACCTCGCCCGTCGGCGCCGAGAGCAGCGTCACCTCGTACGTCGCGGTGCCGCCCTCCGCCGGCGTCACTTCGGTCTCGCTCACTTCGACGCCGCGCGTATCGTCGTCCACGATCGTCAACGCGGCCCCGGTCACGTCCAGCCCTTCGACCGTGCCGCCGACCGCTACCGTCTCGTCGTCTTCGTCGACATCGTCGTCCACCGGCGTGAACGTGAAGGAGGCCGTGCCCGAGGTCTCCTCCGCGTCGATCGTCAGCGAGAAAGCCGCCACCGCGCCGAAGTCCGCGCTGGAGGCCGTGTCGCCGGCGACCGTCACCGCCACGGTCGTCGCGACGCCGAGCGGCGCGTGGTCCAGCTCGCCCGTGACCTCGACGACCGTGGCGGCGGCCTCCGGGATCGACCCGGTGTTGAGCGACAACGTCACGCGCGTCGAAGCCGTCTCGTCCTCCAGCACCGTGACCTCGACGTCGTCCGCGGCCTCTCCGGCATAGTCGGCGCCGGACACGGTCTGCGACACCGTGGCCGTATCCTCCGCCGCATCGGCGTCCTCCGCGGCCTCGACCGTCACCGTCTGCGCCGTCGACCAGGTCGTCCCGGTGAAGGTCAACGCCGGCGGCGAGAAGGTCACGTCGCTGCTGCCGCTGACGTTCGGCGTAACGGTCACCTCGCCCGTCGGCGCCGACTGCAGCACGACCGTGTAGGTTTCCGAGCCGCCCTCCGCCACCTGCAGGTCGGTCGGCGCCACGGTGACGCCGCGCGTGTCGTCGTCTTCGATCGTCAGGACGGCGTTCACGACCGTCAGCACGTCGGTCGACCCGGAGACGGTCAACGTCTCGTCCGATTCATCCACACTGTCGGCCACCGGCGTGAACGTGAACGTCGCCGTGCCGGACGCCGCTCCCGCTTCGATCGTCAGAGTGAAGCTGGACACGGGTTCGAAGTCGCCGCTCGAGGCAGTGTCGGCCGCGACGGCCAACGTGACGTTCAGGTCGTTGGCCAACGGCGCCTCGTCGAGCGTTCCGGTGACGACGACCGCCGTCGCGCCGGCGCTTTCCGACACGCCGGCCGGGTTCAGGGTCAGTTCCAGCTCCGTCGATCGCGTTTCGTCGTCGGCGATCTCGACGCGGACGCTGGCGGTTTCGGCCGAGTCGTAGCCGCCGCCCGACGCGGTGTGCACGAGAACCACGAGGTCGTCCTCGGCATCCCCGTCCTGGGCCGCGGTCACGGTCACGGTCTGCGCCACGTTCCAGGTCGCTGTGTCGAAACTCAGGCTCGTCGAACTCAGCGTGGCGTCGCTGTCCGCCGCACCCGAGATCGTCACGACGACCGGGCCCGACGGCAGGGACTCCAGGACGACTTCGTAGCTGCGCGACTCGCCTTCCGGGACGTCCACCGCCGGCGGCGCCTGGATCGCGATGCGGTCGTCGTCCTCGACCGTCACCTCCACGTCGTCGAAGTCCAGGTTCACGTAGTGGCCGCCCGTGTGGGCCCTCGGGTGCAACGTGACGACGTCATCCTCGGCGTCGTCGTCCGAACTCGCGGTCACCGTGAACGCCTTCGGCTGGTCCCAGTTGCTCGTCGTGAACGAGAAGCTGTCGGGATCGACGCTTACGTCCGTTCCCTGGTCCCCTTCGAACCCGATCAACACGGCCGTCCTCGGCCGGTTGGCCAGCGCGATCGTGAACTGCCCGCCCGAAGCGTTCCCTTCCGCGATCGTGAGTTCTCTGGGACTGACGATCGCGCCCTCGTCGTTGTCGCGGATCGTCAGAGTCGCGGGGCGGACGTCCGCATCGTCCGGGAGGTCCAGCGTGACGCTCAGGCGCTCGTCCGGCTCCGAAACCGTGTCGTTCACCGGGCGGAACTTCATCGTCGCCGAGCCCGACCTGCTTCCCGCTGCGATCGACACGTCGGCGACGCTGACCACGACGAAGTCGCTGGACTCGGCGGGATTCGGCTGGCTAATCGCCCCGTCCCCCGGCACTACCAGCGGCGTCAGCGTGAGATTCGTCGTGGCGTCCTCATCGAGCGTGACCGTCACGGCGATGTCCACCTCGCCGCCGTCCTCGTCGACCGCGTCCGGATTCAGGGTCACCGTGTGCCGGGGATTCGCATCGTTGTCGCGCACGGTGACGCCGGCGACGTAACCGTCCGGAAGCACGCAGTAGTACGGACGCTCGTAGCTGTGGAACGCCTTCCACGGGCGCTGCAGGAGAGCGATCGGATTGTCGCTCGCCGCCAGCCACACCTTGAGCTCCGCGTTCTCCTCGGAGGTCGCGTCGTCAACGGTCGGGATCCGCAGGTCGACCGACGCCACGCCCGCGGGCATGTCGATGACCGTCGAGGCCGTAGTGGCCAGAAACGCCGGATCGGCCACGGCCTCGTGTCCGCTCATGGTGAACTGAATCTGGCGGTAGTCCAGGTTTCCGGTCGCGAAGGGGGAAACGGACCCTGGATCGGGGTGGGCGCAGGCCGAGGCGTTCGGGGCAACGTGATGCCCGGCCTGGGTGCTCGGGATGCCGAAGCGCTCGAGCCGGAACACGGCGTCGCTACCCTCGTCGACCGCCTGCGCGACCCGGGTCACCCTGACCCAGTGTTCCGGGTGGTCGTTGTTCCTCATCCACGTGGTCTCCACTCCGCACCCGCGCCGCCCGATTGCAGGTTGAACCCCGGGACACAGCTCCTCGAAACCGGCGCCGTTGATCACCTCGTAGCCGAGCCCTCCCAGAATCTCGACCTTGATGTAGCTCGCGGTCTCCTCCACCCTGTCGTCGACTCCGGAGAACCCAACGACGGTGGTTTCGTCCCCCGCGAGGAACAGGGCCTGCGTCTCCCGCGAACTGACCCTCAGATGGCGGCCGTACCTCCTCTCGTTCGGCGCCTGCGCCCCGTAGGGATGAACCGAACGAAGGTTGTTCGACCCGTCGGGGGTCTGAGACCAGTTCGACAGAACGTCTTCGGTGATGCGAATGTTCACCAACATCTGCGGCAGGGGCGCCGAGGTCCGGTAGTTGCGCCGGAGCTTCAGGTTGAAGTTCTGCACCTCTTCCGACTTCGGTCTCGAGGGCTGGTCGAACACGTAGAACCCGATCTTCTGAATGGGCTCGTTGTTGTCGATCGGAATCTCGGCGGCGTCGTGGCCGCTGCGGACGAGATAGCCCGTACCCGGCAGCAGGAACGCCTCCAGCGCGAAGTTCTTGACGTGGACGTTGTCGTCCGCGATGGGCACCTCCAGGTGCGCGAACTCGTCGCCGCCCTCGATCGTCACCGTCGTCTCCTGGAAGGGCTTGTTGCCGTAGTAGTCGCCGGTGAAGCGGTACTTCACGTTCAGGGTCACCTCCTGGGTCACGGGCGCCTGGGAAGTGCCCCCGTGCCACCGCTCGATCCGAACCCTCGCGGTGCCGCCTTCGGAAGCCGAGGAAGCCTGGCTGCCGCTCATCTGCACGTCGACGGAGTTCACCAGGTCCGGTTCGTCGTCCGTCACCGTCACGGTCACCGAAGGATTGTCGGGGTCCGGTATGAAGTCATGGTTCCTGACGGCTCCGACGGTCGCCGTGACCGAACCGTCGTGCTCGCTGACGGTGTCGTCGTCGAGGTCGACGCAATGGTTGACGTGAAGGACGTCGGTGCCGACCGCCCGGGTCTGGAGCTGGCCGTGAAAGACCCCCGGAGGGTCCTTCAGGTAATCGCCCGCCTGGCGTATGTGCAACTCGTAGGCGACGGTCACGTCCTTTTCCCGATCCCAGGACGCGTCGGACGAGACCTGGAAGCACAGTGGGCCCTCGGACTCGGCAAGCTCCGTCACGGGCTGCGTTGCCGTCGAGTCGGTCCCGATCACGCTGACGTAGGCCTTGTCGTCGTCGACATGGTCGAGTTCGTAGCGGATCTGATTCGGTCCGCCGGTCGCGCCGGACGGCGGCGACGACGGCAGCGTGAAGCTGCCCATGGCGCCGGTTCCGCTGTACGCGTTTCTCGTGCGCAACTCGACGATGAACGGTTGGGTCACCCGGTAGAGGTCGTCCGAGGGGACCGGCACCGAGACCGTGACACTGGCCTGATTCGCGAGGAAGGCGACCTGGCTGTTCACGACCTCGTCACCCAGGTGCTGACGTACCTGCCAGTACCCGAAGTGCCGGGCCGCGATGGTGAGCGGCGTGGAGATGTCGCCGGTACGGGTGAAGGTGAACGGCACCGTGCCCCCTTCGACCGCCACCGTGGCGGTCGTCGTCATGCTGATCTCCAGGCCGTCGTTGTCGCCGACGGCGACGACGGCCGGGTTCAGGTTGGGGTCGACTTCCACATCGGGATTCGAGATGTGCCCGATCGTGGCGGTGACGGTGCCGGCGACCTCGCTGCTCGCGTCGTCGTCGAGGGCGACGCAGATTTCGTGCGGCAGCGTGACGAAGGTCGGGTTGAGCTCCGTGTCCTGGCCGGGCGCCAGCATCGAGCCCGTTTCCGTGATGACAACGCGGGCGGTGATCGGATCGGCCAGGTAGCCGTTCGCCAGATCGAGTTCGAAACAGGCGTCATCGCCTTCGGTCACCATGGCGTCCACGGCTTCGATTCCCAGCAGGCCCTTGTCGTCCTCCGCCACGGGGAAGCGATAGACGATCTTCGTCGAGTCGCTCAGGTCCGCCTCCGCGTCGGCGGGAGCGGGATTCGGCACGCCGTACTCGCCGGACCGGGCGGACACGCTGACCTGGAGCTCCCTGCCAGGCTCGTACCTGCTGTCGTACAGGACCCGGTACGCGTAGCTGCCCCTTGGGTTCCCGGCCGCGAAGGTAACGGAGTTCTCGGCGATGTCGGGACCGGTTGAACTGGGAGCGGTGTCCGGGAACGAGTACACGATTTCGAGGTCTGCCGCCTGGATCGTGAGCGGGTCGTCCAAGGGTCCGTCCCTGTAGAAGCGGAGCCAGGTGGTCGGACCCTCCGTCGCGGGCGACGGGTCCATGGAAACCGTGATCCTCGGAACGTCGTTGTCCTCCACGACCACGGTGGCGACGGCCCCGGTTGCGGGTTCGAGCTCGGCGGTCGAGGGCCCGGTGACCGTGAGGGTGACCGTCCCGTCGACCTCGTACAGGTCGTCGTCCGTCAAGTCGACGCAAACGTCGTAGCTGCCGTCGGAACTGGAGATCGGCCCCCGCTGCGTGATCTGCAGATTGATCGTCCGGGACTGATCCGCCGCGATGTAGCCGCCAGTCCCGGTGACTGCGAGCTCGAACGAAACGACGTAGTCACTGAACTGGTGGAACACGACGGACTCGACGCCCAGCCTGAAGCAGGCGTCGTCCGCCTCGGTGACCGGGCTCGGACCCGGCGTCACCGTGAGTGACGCCTTGTCGTTGTCGTCCACCGGCAACACGTAGTGCGTGTAGTCCGCGCCGCTGCCCGTGCTTGAGCCGGCCGGCGCCGGGTCGGGTACCCGGAACGGCGCGCTGGCGTCGGGGTTCAACCACACGTTCAATTGCCGGTAGGTGTAGAACACGCTGTCGTCGGCAACCGACGCCGAGAACGTGACCGAACTCGTTCCGGCGGTGAAGTCGATCGGACGTGGCGTCTTGTCGTCGACTTCGGAAGGAGCAGTCGATGTCCACAGGTACCGGCCATCGATGGACAGCGGCTCCTGGAGGGCGCCGTCCCGCGTGAGGGTGAAGGTGACGCTGCCCCCCTCGGCGATCCGGTCGCTCGCGGCCGTCAGCGTCACGGTCGGCAGGTCGTCGTCCTCCACGTTCGCGGTCGACGCGACGGCGGACGCTCCAAGCTGCGCGGGCACCGTGAGAGTCGCGGAACCGTCCGCCTCCGACACGTCGTCGTCCACGAGATCCACCCGGACGACGCGGACGGCGTTGTCGGCTTCGCCTGCCTTGTACGGCAGGGTGAACTGAAGCGCGCCCGAGGGAAGAGCCGTGGGAGTGACAAGCGCCGCTTCCTCGAACGGCAGGGTCGCTCCCCGGTACAGACCGGTTTGAATCCGCGGCTGCGCCCCGAAGAAGTCGCCCGTCAAGGAGAGCTGAACCTGCAGGTCGACGGGCCCCTGGCTCAAGACCTGCCTCACCCCGAACTCGACGTGCCCGTCCGCTTCCGTGGCCGTCGTGGTCGTCTGGCCCGCCACGAAGGCGACCTCGGGCGTGTCGCTCGGATCCACGACCAGGACCGACGCCTTGTCCGGAGTACCCACCTGGTAGCCGGCGTTGCCCGCGAGCACCGTAACGGTCGCGGCGGTATCGGCGGCGTCCGGGACCGAGTCGGAGACCGTGTTCACCTCGACCGTCACTTCCGTCGCACCCGCGGGCATGGTGACGGTGACAGTCTCAGGCGGGGCCACCGCCACCTCCGTGTGGCTGCCGCCCGCCGGCCGCCAGAATGCATAGCCTCCCGGGAACACATAGCCGACCTCTCCGAACTGGAAGTCGATCTCGAGGTCGGCGCGACCCGGCCCAAGAAACCAGGTGCCGCTGCTGAGACCGCCGGACTGCGTGAGAACGAACTGCGCCGCGCTCCCTTCCCGGACCGACGCGGCCGTCGCGGTCGGGGTGACCGTCAGGCTCCGGTAGTAGTTCCAGTCGTCGCCGGCATAGATGACGCCTCCCTCTCGGCCGCTGACCACCGTGTAGTTGCGGTCGCACGTGAGAGTGCCGCCGTCGGTCCCCAGAGTGAACTGCAGGACCACACTCCGCGGACCGTTCTCGTCCGTGCCGTTGGCGGCCTGCGTGCGCAAGGTAATGACGTCCTCCTGCTGGCCAACCTCGAAGTACCTCGTAACTTCCCTCCACGCCAGATTCCCCGGCGGCCTCGTGGTCAGATCCCAGATCAGGTACCCGTCCGCCCGATCCGTCCTCGCGCTGAAGCAGTACTCCGTTCGTTGGGTCGCCGCCTGCGAGAGCCTGAACGTCACCGTGGTGCTCTCGCCCTCGAGGATCGCGTCCTCGGCGATGATCGCCTCCAGGCTGGGCTGCGTCTGGCCCTGTGCGCCCGCCGCCGCCAGGACGGCCGCAACACTCAGGCGGAGGGTCAGCCCCGCACGAGCGGACGGCGCCGCGGAAACCGCGCGCGCCGAAGCCCCGTTACCCTCTTCGCTCCCGCCGGGAGCGACGTTCGCCGCGAGAGTCATCGCATACTCGACCCCTCTCGAATGCCGATCGGCCGGAGGCTCCGCTCCTCGGCGCAGCGGCGCGAAGGCCCCCGCATTCGCGCCGGCAGAAGCCCCACTCGACCAGTGGGGCGTTTCAGAGGGAAGAGGGCTCGGGACAACAACTAAAACTATTGAACTTCGCAAGACAACCGCGGCCCCAAACGGATCAAGAACCAGACAGAAACGACCTCCTTTTCTTTCCTTCCGACCGTTCGGTAGGTTTTGCAACCCGGTCTTTTCCGATCTGTTTTCGGTCCCGTTCGCGCACGAGTCCGACTGTCCTCTAGAATCCGCAGCCGATGCGGCCGAGAGCTTCCGGAGCGATGTCCGATTCGAAGGAAGATGTGTTCGCCGAGAATGGCCCGAGCGTCAGCGTCGTAACGCCCACATTCAAGGAAGCGGCCAACCTTCTGGCCCTGGCCTCGCGAATCCGATCGGCCATGGAAGCCGAGGGGATCGAGTGGGAACTGATCCTCTCTGACGACGACTCCGGCGACGGCAGCGAGGAGATCGCGCGCACCCTGGGCGAGCGGCTGCCCGTCCGGATGCATGTGCGCCGCAACCGGCCGCGCGACCTGTCGGAGGCTGTCCTCGACGGGATCGAACTGGCCCGCTCCGACCGGCTGGTCGTCATGGACGCCGACCTCTCCCACCCTCCCGAGCGGATCGCCGATCTGCTCACGGCCCTCGATCGCGGCGCCGACATGGCTATCGGCAGCCGCTACGCGCCCGGCGGGAGGATCGATGACTCGTGGAGTCGCTATCGCAGCCTGAACTCCCGCGTGGCGACCTGGCTGGCGAGGCCCCTGACCCCGTGCGCGGACCCGATGTCCGGTTTCTTCGCGCTCGATCGCCGCCGCCTTCCCGCATCGAACCGGCTCCATCCGATCGGCTACAAGATCGGCCTGGAACTCATGGTTCGCGGCGGTCTCCACGTGCGCGAAGTGCCGATCCGCTTCGTGGACCGGCGAAGAGGGTGGAGCAAGCTGAACTGGCGCCAGCAGGCGGCCTTCCTGCGCCACCTCCACCGGCTCTACCTGTTCCGCTTTGGTCTCCCGTTTCGGGTGCTGTCCTTCGGCGCCGTGGGCGCCAGCGGCCTGATCATCGACACGACCGTCTACTTCGCCCTGCAACGGGCAGGAATCGACCATCTGCTGTCGCGCTTCCTGTCGTTCTGGCCAGCCGTGACCTGGAACTGGCGCATGAACCGCCTCTTCACGTTCCACGACCGCCCTCGCAGGGCGCGAGTCGACCAGTGGGTGCGGTTCGCCGTCGCCAGCGTCGTCGGCCTGGTCACCAACGTCGGCAGCTACGCCGTTCTCTCGAGCTGGGTGGAGCCCTTCGCGAGCCACCGGCTTCTCGCTCTCCTCGCCGGCGTCGTCATCGGCAGCGCCGCCAACTACGTCAGCGCGTCGCGCTTCGCGTATCGGGAGACCGTGCCCGCCCGCCAGAGCGCGGACCGCGGCTAGTCATGCCGACCGGGAAGCGACGGAGAGAAGCCCGTGACGCGGACACGACGCGACGGGAAGTCGCAGCCGGTCTGGCGCTCGCTCTGATCGTCGTGGCGGCCTTCTTCCCGGCCCTTCAGGGAGACTTCGTCTGGGACGATGTGGCGTTCGCCGAGGAACCCGTGATCCACAGCAATTCGGGCCTCCGCAACATCTGGTTGACGCCGGGAGACATCCGGAACGAGGGCCACTACTGGCCGCTCACGTACACGACGTTCTGGCTCGAGCACAAGCTCTGGGGACTCGCACCCGTCGGCTACCACATCGTCAACCTGCTTCTCTACATCGGCAACGTCCTCCTGCTGTGGCAGCTCTGCCGGCGGCTCGACCTGCCCGGCGCCTGGGCGGCCGCCGCGATCTGGGCCGTACATCCCCTGCACGTCGAGTCGGTGGCCTGGATCATCGAGCGCAAGGATGTCCTGTCGGGCCTGCTCTATCTCGCCTCGGCTCTCGCCTACCTGAACTTCGCCGAAACCGGCCGGCGAAGCCGCCACGTCCTCGGCCTGACGCTCTACGCCCTGGGCCTGCTCGCCAAGTCGGCCGTCGTCACGCTGCCGGCTGCGCTCCTGATCGGGCACTGGTGGCGCCGGGGCCGCCTGAAGGCGCGGGACTTCCTGAGCACGGCGCCCTTCTTCGCCGTGGGACTTCTCATCTCGCTCGGCGACATGGCCTTCTACCGATCGAGAGAGGTCCTCTCACTGGACTACTCGCTGACCGAACGATTCCTGATCGCCGCCCGCGCCCTGTGGTTCTACACCGGAAAGCTGGTCTGGCCGAGTGAGCTCGCCGTCATCTATCCGCTCTGGGACATCCGGGCCGGAGACCCGGCGGCCTGGGCGTACCTTGCCGCCGCCGTCGCGGTCGGCGCTGCGCTCTGGTACGGCCGCCGCGGTTTCGGCCGCGGGCCGCTGGCCGGCACCCTGTTCTTCGCCGTCACGCTGTCGCCTGCACTGGGCTTCGTGAACTACGGCTACATGCAGTTCTCGTTCGCCGCCGACAGGTTCCAGTACCTTGCCGGTTTCGGCCTGATCGCCGTCCTGGTCGGAGCGACGGAGGAGGCGACACGCCGCTTCGCCCGTGGGCGGAAACAGGTCGTGGCGGCTCTTCTGTGCGCCCTGCTCGTGGCGCTCGGGACCGCCACCTGGCGTCAGGCGCGAGTCTGGCGGAACGAGGTGACGCTCTTCGGCCACGTCGTTTCGTCGAATCCGGCGGCCAGAGACGCGCACCTGAACTGGAGTGTCGCGCTTCACAAGGCCGGACGTTACGAAGAGAGCCTTGCCGCCAGCCGCGTCGCCGTCGAACTGCGGCCCGACTCACCCGATGCCCACTCCAACCTCGGCCGCGCGCTCCTGCGCTCCAACGAGTTCGATGCGGCCGAGGCCAGTTTCCACCGCGCCCTGGAGATCGAACCGGGTCACCGCAACGCGAATCAGAACCTCGCCGAGGCCATGCGCAAGCAGGGACGCTTCAGCGAGGCGATCGACCGCTATCGGATCGTCCTGGCGAGGGACGAAGACTTCTCTCTGGCATGGGCTGGTCTGGCCGACGCCCTGTTCCGCGCCGGACGCCACGAGGAAGCGCTCGAGGCGGCAGGCCAGGCCCTGGGGATCGATCCCGACCTCACGGCAGCCGGTCCGCTGCGCCTCGTCATGGGCAAGGCGGAGCGCGAGCTCGGCCGCTACGACGAGGCCGAACGAAACCTCGAATTCGCCGCGCGGCTGGCGCCCGAGAGCCCCGACCCGCTGTTCGAACTCGCTGCACTCGCCGCCGCCCGAGGACGCCCGGAGGAGGCAGACCGCCATGTCGCGCGCGCGGAGGCCCTGCATCCGCGCAGTCCGGCAACCCTTCATGCGCGGGCCGAGACGCTACGCGCGCAGCAGCGGCTCGACGCCGCTCTGGCCGCGTACGAGGAAGCCCTGGAACTCGATCCCGGTTTCGCGCCGGCGCTGGCCGGCATGGGCGCTCTGATGTTCCAGCTCGAGCGCCACGAGGAGGCCGTCGTCCTGATCGACCGGGCACTCGCCACTGACCCCGCCCTTCCCGAAGCAACCGCGCTTCTTCGCCTGTCGGGCCGGGAGTTGCAGGCGCTCGGCCGCCCGGAGGAGGCGGCTGAACGGTTCGCCCGGGTCCTCGCGATCAACGCGGCCGATACAGAAGCTCTCGACCACCTCGCCTTCCTTACATTTCACGGCGAGCGCTATGATGACGCGCTCGATCTCTACCGGGCCCTGGCCGAAACCGACGCGGCCAACGCCGGCACGCGAACCAACATCGGCATAACGCTTCTGAAACTGGCGCGCTACGACGAAGCGATCAGGACGCTGGAGGAAGTCATCTCGCTCGACCCCGGCCAGGAGAGTGCCCGCGTCGCGTTGGAGGAGGCTCGCCGTCTCGCCAGGGACGGGACGGAGTAAGGTCGCAAGCCTGCAACAAACCAATAGAATACTAAGATTGGTACATATAGGACCCAAGTGATCATATGAGCGGCCCGGTTTCTTCCCAAAGGAGACGGAGCCTCCAATGAAGCTACACTTTTGTTTTTCTCCTGGTTCCTTCCCGAGGCAGGAGACGACACGCTTGGCGTTCCGTGAACGACGCAGCCCCTCATCGTTCAAAAGTCAGGCCCGTGTGGGTGTGGTGGACCTCCGGCAAGGACGCCGCGTGGGTTCTGCACCTCCTCCGCTCTTCGCCCCAGTGGGACGTTCGGGGCCTTGTCGCTGCGGTGACCAGGAAGGAAGACTGCGGTTGGCTGCACGGCGTGGCGAGAGAACTGATCGAAGCCCAGGCTGCATCCATCGGACTGCCCCTTCGGTTCATCCAGGTCGACCCGGACCACGATCCGCCCTCCTACGACGAGGTGGTCGGCCAGGTCTGCAGCGAAGTCCGCGAGAGCGGCTCGGATTTCATCGCATTCAGCGATCTCTTTTCCTCCCGCCGGCGTGAGCGACGCACACAGTTGGTCTCGGCCATCGGTCTGACCGCAGTCTTCCCCCTCTGGGGACGCGACAGCGGGGAGCACTCCAGAGAGATACTGGAATCGGAGATGAGGGCGCGGATCTGCGCCGTCGTTCCGACCGAGCTTCCACGGCAGCGCGCGGGCCTCCCCTACGACGCGAACTTCATTGGAGACCTCCCTGCGCACGTGGACCCCTGCGGTGAACACGACGAGTTCCACACATTCGTGGAGAACGCACCAGGCTGGCGCCACTCCGTAACCGTGGAGGCGGGCGAGGTGGTCGATCGCTACGGTCTGGCTTGCCGCGACCTCTTCTTGGCCACCTCGACTCCGTCCGGCAGACGGCTCGAAGACCCGACCGACCGCAAGGACTTCGAGCCGTTCACGTACTACCGCCGTCTCCGTCGTGTGCATCGCCACATTCAGGAGCACTTCGATGAGACCCTGACCATCGAGAGCGTCGCGCATGTCGCGGCCCTGGCGCCTTCGAGTTTTCGGCGCTACTTCAGGAAACGCGTGGGAACGAGCTTCGGATCCTGGCTGGCTAGCTTCCGGATGGAACAGGCCTCAAAGCTGCTGCGCGCCAGCAACACCGATGTCGCGGAAGTCGCAGCCATGGTGGGCTACCCCCTGGGAAGGAGCTTTCGCCGCGCGTTCAAGAGGCACACGGGCCACAGTCCCTCGGCATTCAGAGCGCTCTACCTGTTGAGAAGCGCAGGGGAACCGGCGCCGCTGCAAACACGGGCGAAGCCCGGTCGCCGCCGGACCCGCGAGGAGGAGACTTCCGACCCGGAAGAGCAGTCTCGCGTCAACGGCAACCGGGAATGTCCCGTTTGCGGCGACCAACAATGTCCCACTTGTGGCAACTGCCTCACTCCACATGAGGTCGGGGGGCAGTAGCGGGCGCCGAGTGACCTGGCGGAGGGGGTGGGATTCGAACCCACGGTGGACTGTTAATCCACGCCGGTTTTCAAGACCGGTGCTTTCGACCACTCAGCCACCCCTCCGGACGGCCGGCGAAACCGCAGGCTCCTAGCCTGACACGATCTCCTCTACCCCGCCGACGTAGGGACGGAGCGCATCCGGGATGCGCACGGAACCCGATGCCGTCTGGTAGTTCTCCAGCAGCGCGACCAGGGTGCGGCCGACCGCCAGGCCGGAGCCGTTCAGGGTGTGGACGTGGCGCAGGCTCCCGCCGCCCCGGGGTCGATAGCGGGTACGCGCCCGCCGCGCCTGGAACGCCTCGGCGTTGCTGCAGGACGAGATCTCCCGGTACGCCGCCTGACCCGGCAGCCAGACCTCCAGGTCGTACGTCTTGGCCATGGCGAAGCCCATGTCGCCGGTGCTCAGGCAGACGACCCGGTAGGGCAGTTCGAGTCGCTGGAGCACCTTCTCGGCATGAGCCGTCAGTCTCTCCAGCGCCTCGTGGCTGGCCTCGGGCGTCGTCACCTGAACGAGCTCCACCTTCTGGAACTGATGCAGGCGAATGAGACCGCGGACATCACGGCCGTAGGACCCGGCCTCCGCCCGGAAGCAGGGCGTGAGCGCCGCGTACCTGAGCGGCAATTCGTCCTCCTCGAGCACTTCGTCCGCGTGCAGGTTGACCAGGGGCACTTCGCCGGTCGGGATGAGATAGCGCGCGTCCGGCTGGACGTGGAAGAGGTCTTCCTCGAACTTCGGAAGCTGGCCGCTGCCGACGAGGCAGTCCCGCTTCACGAGGAACGGCGGCAGCACCTCGGTGTAGCCGTGCTCCCCGGTGTGAAGGTCGAGCATGAAGGCCGCGAGCGCCCGTTCCAGGCGCGCGCCCAGCCCCATGTAGGTCACGAAGCGCGCGCCGGCCAGCTTGGCGCCGCGCTCGAAGTCGAGAATCCCAAGCTCGGGGCCGAGGTCCCAGTGGTTCCTGGGCTCGAAGTCGAACCGCGGCGGTTCGCCGACGACCCGCTCGACGCGGTTGGCCTCCTCGTCGGCACCCACCGGAACCGACTCGTGGGCGATGTTCGGCACCTGGAGCTCGGCCTCGGTCAACTCCCCTTCGGCCTTCTCGACGGCCTCCTCGAGCTGGTCGATGCGGACCTTGAGCCCGGTCATCTCTAGAATCAGGTGCTCGGTGTCTTCCTTCTTCGCCTCGCCCTGAGCCTTCAGCCTGCCGATCTCCTGGCCTGCCAGTCGCCGGCGATGCCGGAGTTCCTCGAGTTCGGTGAGCGCCTCGCGGCGGCGGCGGTCGCTGGTCGTCCACTGGTCGACCAGCGCGGGATCGACACCGCGGGCTTCGACCGCCGCGGCAACCCGCTCGGGTTCGCTTCTGAGCAGTTCTCGGGGCAACATGGCGGTGGCAGTCTTCCAACGTTCGCCCGCAAGGGCAAGGATCGCCAACGATGACTGAAACCAGTACCGCGTCCGGCGCGCCGCCCTGGGCCTCCGCGCTGCCGCCCCTGCTCGCGGGATTCGCGATGTTCGCCCTGGCCGGCGTCGAGCGCAACGTCCAGGCGGCGGCCGAAGGTAACTACCTGGCCCTCGCGGCGACGACGGTACTGCTGGCCGCGGCCGGCGTGGCCCGGCGACCCCTCGGCGCCCCGGCGCTGGCCCTGCCGGTCCTCGCGGTGGTCGCGTTCATCGCCATACCGCCCGGCGGTCCGGCACGCGGCGCGGCGATGGGGGCGCTGCTGTGCCTCGGCCCGGCCGCGCTGCTGGTGGACAGCCTGATCGCCCGGCGCGCCGAGCTGCTCGATCCCCCCGGCTCGCTCGAACCGGCCCGGCTGCTGCGGCTGGGCGTCCTGCTGGCCGCGGCGCTCATCGGGCTCAACCTGCTCCTGCGGCAGGGAGAGCTGCTGGGAGATTCGACGCTCCGGCTGCTGGTCGTCCTGGTCGCCATCCCGGCGGCGGCGACCGTGGTCGTGCTGGTGCTGTTCGCACGCCTGGGCGCGCCGGCGCTGGCCGGGACGGCGGCTCTCCTGCTGGCGGCGGGAGGCGTGCGCTCGAACGTCGTCCTGGTGCTGGCGGCGGCCGCCTGCGCCGACGCCGTCGCGCGCGCCCTGGAGCAGCGCTGGCCGGCGGTGGCGGGAGCAGCCGGTCTGTTACTCGCCGCCGTGGTCGGCCTGGTGCTCGTCCGCGAGCCGGCGTTCGGCGTACTCATCGCCGCCATGGCCGCGGCGATCGTCTGGCGCCGTTTCGCCTTCGCCATCGTCCTGGTCCTGGCGGGCGCCCTGACCGTGTGGCAGCCACTCGGGGCGGGCGCGCCGTGGCCCGAGGTGTTCGCCGGCCTGCCCCTGGTGCTGATCGCGGCGCCGAGCCTGATCGGCCGGGGCAACCTCCAGACGGTGGCCGCGGCCGTGCTGCTCACCCTGGCCGGGTTGCGCTTCCTGCCGCCGCCGCAGGCGCTGCTGGCGGGCATCGCCCTGTGGACCGTGCTCTACGCCAAGCGGTCCGACGGCCTGTCCGCCGACGACCCGCCGCCTGTCGGGGCCTGGCACCGCCTCGCGCTCCGCGGCGACGCCGCCGTGTTCGGCTACTGCCTGCAGGGAGGACTGCTCGCGTTCGCGACGCTGTCGGCGACCTATCCCTGGCTGCAGCCGGCCCATCTCGACGATCGGCTGCGCGCGTTCGGACTCGGCGGCGGGCTCGAGCACTGGTCCGCCCTGGCCGGCATTCTCCTGCTCGCCCACGCGTCGGCAGCGCTGGTCCGCAGGACGCCGGCGCCGCGTGTCCTGGTCCTCGCCCTGGCCGCCGTCCTGCTGACGACGGCCGCGCTCGGCGCATGGGACGCGTTCTGGCCGCGCCGGACGCTGCTCAGCTCGCCGCGCCAGGTCCTGACGGCGGACAGCCCGAGCTGGACGGCCCCGGCCGGCGGCTGCGGAGAGAAACTGATCCTGGACACGGCGCTCGCGAACAGCGGCGGAGTCCCGACGGGCTCGCCAGTGGCGCGTGTGGACGTCGTCGGCGGGAGCGCGGACGCGGGCTCGGGTGCAGGCCCCGAGGTCGCCGTTCTCCGGCACGGCGCGCACACCGGCGAGTGGTCCGCCCGCGCGACCGGCGACGTCGCCGGTGCGAAGCCCTGGCTGCACTGGGTGGCCGCCGGCGAAGGCGGACCCTTCTTCGGTACGCGCTACCGGACCGAGGTCGATCTGACGTCCTTCTGCGGCAAGGGCGACCTGGTCGTCGTCCGCGACTCCGGGCTGCCGGAGCCGGTCGAACTGACGCTGTTCTTCGCCCTTCAACTCGGCGAACCCGACGCTTGACCGGACCGTCCAGCGAAACGGCAACGCCGTCGCTCTCCTACGTCGTACCGACGATCGGCGTCTCGGGGCACCTGGAGAAATGCCTGGCTTCGATCTACCGGGACGGTGAACGGCTCGATGGACCGTCGGAGCTGGTCGTCGTCCGGCAGGCGCCGGTTGCCGGAGGCAGCGGTGATGTCGGGGGGTCGGCGGCGCTGAGCGATTTGTGCCGGCGGCTGGCGGCGGCGCGGCCGGGGGCGATCGACGGGCCGGCGCGGATCGTCGAACTGCCGCGACCCGTCGGGTTCGCTCGCGCGGTGAACGACGGGATCGCGATCAGCGGCGGCGACTGGGTCGCGCTGGTGAACGACGACGTCGTGCTGGAGGCGGGGTGGTCGCGGCGGCTGCTTGATGCGGCGGCGGCTGCTTCGGGCGTGGCCGCGGCGCAGGGGATCAACGTGGCGGCTGGTGGCGGCGGTGGGGGCGAGGGCGACGGCGGGGATGAACGCGTCGACGGCGCCGGTCTCGCGTGGAATCGCCGCTGGCAGGCGGTCCAGCTCGGCCGCGGGGAGGCCACACACTGGAGCGGTGCCGGCCTGACGGCCGGCGCGTCTCCTGGCCGCCTTCGGCGGCAGCCGGCGGGGACGCCGGCGCACCCAGTGTGTGACGACCTGCAGAAGGAGTCGCCGTACCCAGTGTGTAACGAGGTTTACGGTGTATCCGCGACCGCGGCGATCTACCGCCGCGCCGCCCTCGCGAAGGTGAGCGGCGCCGGCGACGTGCTCAGGCCGTTCGAGGAGCGGCTCGACAGCTACTACGAGGACGTCGAGCTCGCGGACCGGCTGCGAGGCGCCGGCTACCGCGCGCTGCTGGTACCGGCGGCGCGCGCGGTCCACGCCGGTGCGCTCTCGAGCCGGAGCCCGCGGGCCGCCCGGCGCAGGACGCGGCGTGTCTACGCGAACCGCCTGCTCGTCCTCGCGCGGCGTCTCGGCCGCGGCTTCTGGCCCCGCCTGCCCGTCGTTCTGGGGCGGGACGTCGTCGACGCGCTGAGGCGGCCGAAGACCGCGCCGATGCCGGGCGACCTCGAGCCGCCAGGCATCGTCGACCTGGTGTGGGCCTGGGGCCGCGCCGGGCGGCTGTTGCCGTGGTTTGTGCACCTTGGCCGAAGTCGTCACACACTGGGTGCGCCGGCGTCCCCGCCGGCTGCCGCCGCAGGCGGCCAGGAACACGCGCCGGCCGAAGGCCGGCACCGCTCGGAAAGGAGCGAGGCTGACGCCTCGCGCGTTGTTGTCCGTGGGTCAGAAGACCCACGGCTACTGGCCGGCGAGGACGCCGGCGCACCCAGTGTGGAGCATCCCGGTATGCGACCGGTCCTCTCCGCGGTCGCACCCCACTGGCACGATGAAGAGCACCTCTCCGTCCTGGTCCGGGACTGGCCCGCGGACACCCGCTTCGAGCTGATCGTCGTCGACAACGGTTCGGACGGCGACCTCGCTGAGCTGACCGCCGACCGGTCAAACGTCCGTGTTCTGGATCCCGGCCGGAACCTGGGCTTCGGAGCGGCTGTGAACTGCGGCGTCGCGGACACCGGCGGCGACCTGGTTCTCGTTCTGAACACCGACGCTCACCCCCGGCCGGGATCGCTCGAAGCGCTGGTCCGGGGCATGGAACGCCATCCCGACGCGGCCGGTCTTGCGCCCCGGCTGCTCGGCGCGGGCGACGCAGCCCAGGCGGCCTGGCAGCTCCGGCGGCTGCCGACGCTTCGCACCCTGGCTGGCTACTGCTGCTTCCTCGAGCCCGCGCCGCTACCGGAGCCGGCTGCCGGCGAGCCGATCCAGCAGCCCGCCGCCTGCGCGCTGCTGCTGCGCCGTTCCGCCTTCGAAAGCGCGGGCGCCATGGACGAACGCTTCTGGCCCGCCTGGTTCGAGGACGTCGACCTGGCGCGCCGGCTCGCCGACCGCGGCGAACAGGTGCTCTACTGGCCGGAGGCCGTCTTCGGCCACGGGCTCGGCGCCTCGGTGCCCCGGCTGGGCTACGGCGCGTTCCTTGCCGCGTACTACCGGAACCTGGACCGCTACGCCCGCAAGCACCATGGTGGCGGCGCCGCACTGCTGTTGCGTCTCGTGCTGGTCGCCGCGACGCTGCTCCGCATCGGTGTGTTGCCGCTTCGCCGTCCGCGGCGGGCTCGTGGTCGTGGTGAGGCGTTTGCCGGGTTGTGGCGGCTGGCGGTCGCGGCTGTGACGGGTTGGGGAGACCGGTGAGTTCCCTGGCGGTCTGCACCGTTACCTGGAACGATGCGGTAGATCTACCGCACCTCTTCGACGCTCTCGCGACGCTCCAGGGGCCCCCGTTCCGGCTGATCGTCGTCGACAACGCGAGCACCGACGGCACGGTGAAGGCGGCGCGCGATTGCGCCGAAGGAGCGGACTTTCCGGTAGAGGTGATCGCGCTCGATGAGAACATCGGCTTCGCCGGCGGCCTGAACCGGGCGCTCGAAAGCGCGTTCGCGAGCGACCCGCGGCCCGAGTGGGTGCTGAGCCTGAACGCCGACGCATGGCCGGCGGCCGACTACCTGGAGCGGTCGATCGAGAGCGCGCGCCGGTTCACGAGCGAGGAGCGGCCGGTGGGCGCCGTAACGGGGAGGCTGGTGAGGGCGGAACCCGGGTCGCGCGTCTCCGCGCCAGCCGCGTCACAGTCCGAGCGGCCGTCCGCGGGCGGTCGGATGTCAGGCCGGCGCACCGACAGGCACATCATCGACGCCTGCGGCATGGCGCTGACCCGTAGCTGGCGCCACGTCGATCGCGGCTCCGATCAGGCCGACCACGGCCAGTACGCGGTTACCGAGCGGGTGTTCGGCGGCACCGGCGCCGCGACTCTGTTCCTGGGCGCGGCGCTCCGGGACGTGGCGATCGACGGACGCGTCCTCGACGACGACTTCCACTCCTACCGGGAGGACGCCGAACTCTGCTTCCGGCTGCAGGAACGGGGCTGGCAGGTGCTCTACGAACCGCGCGCCCGCGCGGTGCACCGCCGCGTCAACCTCGCGCGGCGGCGGCGACAGATGTCGCCGGAGGTCAACTTCCACTCCCTCAAGAACCGCTACCTGCTGCAGTACTACCACCGCAGCCTCGCCGATCTGCCGCGCACCTTCCTGGCGACCGCGATCCGCGAACTGGGCATCGTCACCTACGTCCTCCTTCGGGAACGGTCGTCGCTCGCTGCCTGGGGATGGCTGTGGCGGCACCGCCGCCGGCTGCGCGAGCGGCGCCGCCTGATCCGGTCCCGTCGTCTCGTCCCCGCCCGCGCGACCGCGCGCTGGTTCGGGCGCGCCGCGCTGCCCGCGGACCCCGAGCGGCCGCGGATCCTGATGCTCGGCAGCCGCGGCATCCCCGCCAACTACAGCGGCTACGAGACCATGATCGAGGCGCTGGCGCCCCGGCTGGCCGAGCGCGGCTGGTGGGTCACCGTGTACTGCCGTTCCCACTACGTCGACCGGCGGCTTCGCTCCCACCGCGGCGTGGAGCTCGTCGTCCTGCCTACGCTCAGAACGAAGTACGGCGACACGCCGGCGCACACCCTGCTCTCCTGCCTCCATGCGACGCTGCTCGCGCGCGGCGCGCGGGCCGCCCTGGTCGTCAACGGCGCCAATGCGGTGTTTCTACCGCTGCTGTGGCCGCGGCGCATTCGCACCGCCCTGCACGTCGACGGCATCGAGAAGCGGCGGGCCAAGTGGGGCTGGCCGGGACGCCTGGTCTATGCACTCTCCGAGCGGCTTGCCTGCCTGCTGCCCGGCGTGACGGTGACCGACGCGGACGTGATCGCCGCTCACTACCGCGCCCGCTACCGGCGTGACTCGACGATGATCCGCTACGGCGTCGAACCCGAACCTCTGCCAGGCCATCCGATCCTCGAAGAACTGGGCCTCGAATCCCGCCGCTACTTCCTCTACGTCAGCCGCTTCGAGCCGGAAAACAACCCGCACCGGGTCGTGGCGGCCTACCGGCGGGTCGGCGGCGACCTGCCGCTGGTGATGGTCGGCGACGCGCCCTACGCCACCGACTTCATCGCAGCAATGAAGCGCGATGCCGATCCGCGGGTGCGGTTCCCGGGGACGGTCTTCGGCGAGGGCTATCGGGGCCTGCTGTCGTCCGCGCTGGCGACGGTCCACGCCACCGAGGTCGGCGGCACGCATCCGGCGCTGGTCGAGGCGATGGGCTACGGCAACTGCGTGCTGGTCAACGACGAACCGGCCAACCGCGAGACGGCGGGCGACGCCGGCGTCTACTTCGACGTCGAGGACCAGGCCTCCCTGGTCGCCGCCTTCGAGTTCGCGCGCGCCGACGGGGCGCGGGCTCGCGACCACGGGAAGCGAGCGGCGCGGCGCGCTGAGGAGGAGTACAACTGGGACCTGGTGGCGGACCAGTACGAGGAGCTCTTTCGGCGCCTCGCAAGGCGTTAGACTCCCGGCCGAGCCGGAGTCATGCTCAAGCAGCGCGTTCGCCTTCAGACGGCCCTGATCCTGACCCTCGACCTCTCCCTGGTCGTGGCGGCCTTCTTCCTCGCCTACTGGATCCGCAGCGGTCTCTTCCCGCTTGTGCTGCCGGGGCTGTACCCGCAGCCGTTGTATCCGTTGAGCGACCACCTGCCGCTGCTGCCGCTGGCCCTCGTGACCTGGGGAGCGCCGCTCGTCTTCACGCGGCGCTACCGCTCGCACCGTACGGCCGATCTGAAGACCGAGGCGACCGCGATCCTCAAGGTCGCGGCGATCGCCACGCTCCTCACGCTGTTCGCGGTCTTCGTCCTGCGGCTCGACCAGCTCCTGATCCAGGACAGCCTCAGCAGAACCTGGCTGCTCCTGTTCACCGGTCTCGCCTTCCTCCTGCTGCTGGCGGACAAGATCGCGCTGCGTCTGGTCTCGCGCGACATGCGGCGGCATGGACTGAACCAGCGGACGGTGCTCATCGCCGGCGCGCCTGAAGCCGCGGCGCAGCTCGCGGAGTCGATCGAGGACCACCCCCATTGGGGCCTCCAGATCATCGGCCTTGTCCACACCGATGGCAGCCGCTCCGAAGACGCCCCCGCGGAGGTCCTGGGCAACATGGACGACGTGCTGCGCATCGTCTCGGAACACGTGGTGGACGACGTGTTCTTCACCGTCACGCCCCACGACCTACCCGCGCTCAAGGACATCATCGATGGCCTGCAGGAACAGGGCATCCGGACCCGTATCGCGCTCGATCTGCTGCCGCCGGCGCACAGCAAGGTCGACCTCGAGTACCTGGACGGGCGACCGGTCGTCACGCTGTCGCCGGCGCCCTCGAACTTCCTTCTGCTGCTGTTCAAGCGTGCCTACGACTTCAGCCTCGGCGCAGCCCTCCTGGTCGTCAGCCTGCCGGTGATGCTGATCCTGGCCCTCCTGATCAAGGTGACCTCGTCCGGTTCCGTGCTCTACCGGCAGACCCGTTGCGGCCTGAACGGCCGCCGCTTCACGATGTACAAGCTCCGCACGATGGTCGCGGACGCCGACCAGAGGAAACGCGAGCTGGAGCACCTGAACACGATGGACGGCCCCGCGTTCAAGATGCGCGGCGACCCGAGGATCACGCCGCTCGGGCACTACCTGCGCAAGTTCAGCCTGGACGAGCTGCCCCAGTTCTGGAACGTGGTGCGGGGCGACATGAGCCTGGTCGGCCCAAGACCGCTCGAGGAGAAAGAGCCCTACACCCGGCGGCAGCGGCGGCGGCTCTCGATGAAGCCCGGCATCACCTGCCTGTGGCAGATCAGCGGCCGAAGCGATCTCGACTTCGACCGCTGGATGGAACTCGACCTCGAGTACATCGATACGTGGTCGCCGCGGCTGGACTTCGTGATTCTGCTGAAGACCATTCCGGCGGTGTTGAGCCGGCGCGGGGCTTCATAAGCGGAGCCGGCCTGCGGCCGGTGCTGTTACTTGGCCGCCTGCGGCGGCCGGCCGGCGGGGACGCCGGCGCACCCAGTGTGCGACGCTCAAGTGACGACGGGCAGGGCGCCCTTGCCGGGGCGCTGGCCGCGGTAGTTGTCGTCTTCGTAGGCGAGGCAGCAGAGCAGGCGGCCGCACTGGCCGGAGATCTTCGACGGGTTCAGGCTGAGCCCCTGGCGCTTCGCCATCTGGATCGAGATGGGCCGGAAGCCGTCGAGCCAGGTCGAGCAGCAGAGCGTTCGACCGCAGATGCCGACGCCGCCCAGGAGGCGCGCCTCGTCGCGCGGCCCGACGTGGACGAGACGGACCCTGGTCTTGAAGCGGGACTTCAGGTCCCTCAGCAACTGCCGGAAGTCGACGCGGCGGTCGGCCGTGAAGTAGAAGGTCGCGTTGCGGCCATCCAGGCTGAAGTCGACCCGCGACACCTTCATCTGGAGGCGAAGCGCGCGGGCCCGCTCCCGGCAGAACGCCTTGCCGCGCACCTCGTTCGCGAGTTGCTTCTCCCTGGACGCGCGGTCGGCGTCGTCGGCCCGCCGGATGACCGACCGCGCGCTCGACTTCTGGCACGGCTTGAACACCGGCATCGGCGACTTCTCGACCCGGCCGAACGCGGGGCCCGGCTTCATCGACACGATGACTTCGTCACCGCGGGCGAGCAGCTCGCCGCCCGTGCTGCAAAGCGTCAGGTTCGTTTCCTCGCCGAAGCGGACGCCGACGAACGTGTCCTCCGTGGCGGTCGACTGACCGGCGAAGCTGCAGCCGTTGCAACTCATCGCGGAGGCCCCGTCCCGGCGTCACCGTCGAGCACCCGGCGTCCGATGTCCGACCGCATCGCCTTCGACGGCCAGCGAATGCGCGCGGCCGCGCCGTAGGCCCGTTCGAGCGCCTGCCCGAGGTCGTCTCCCACCGCGCAAACGTTGAGGACGCGTCCGCCCGTCGCGATCACGGCACCGCCTCCGTTGCGGCCGGTGCCGGCGTGGAAGACGACGACGCCCTCACAGGCGCGGGCGTCCTCGATGCCCTGGATCGGGTCTCCCGACGCCGCCTTCCCGGGGTAACCCTGGTTGGCCAGCACGAGACACGCGGAGGCGCCGGCGCGGAAAGCGAGTTCCGAGCGTCCGAAGTCGCCGCCGGCGCCGGCAAGGAAGAGGTCGACGGGGTCCTCGTCGAGGCGCAGCAGCAGCGCCTGAGCCTCCGGATCGCCGAGCCGGACGTTGAACTCGAGCACCTGCGGCCCGTCCGGGCTCATCATCAGGCCGGCGTAGAGGACGCCCGAGAACGGCGTGCCGTCCGCGGCCATGCCGGCCACGGTGCGCTCCATCACCTCGCGCATGATCAGGTCGACCTCGCCGTCCGAGACGATCCCCGCCGGGCTGTGCGCGCCCATGCCGCCGGTGTTGAGCCCGGAGTCGCCGTCGCCGATCCGCTTGTAGTCCTTGGAGGTCGCGAGCGGCAGTACCCGGCGACCGTCGCAGAAGCCGATGAAGGAGACTTCCTCGCCCGGCACGAAGGGCTCGATCAGGATGCGGGCGCCGGCGTCGCCGAACCGGCGCTCCACGAAGAACTCGTCCAGCGCGGCCTCGAGCTCGGCAGGCGTGGAGACGATCAGCACGCCCTTGCCCGCGGCCAGGCCGTCCGCCTTGAGCACCGCCGGCAGCCCGAAGCGCTCGGCCGCGCGCCGCGCGCTCTCCCGGTCGCCGGTGACTTCGAACTCGCAGGTCGGGACGCCGTGCCGGCGCATGAACTCCTTGGCGAAGACCTTGGAACTCTCGAGCCGCGCGGCGGCCCGGGTGGGGCCGAAGATCGCCAGATCGCGCTCCCGGAAGGCGTCGACCACGCCCAGCGAGAGCGGCACCTCGGGACCGACCACGGTGAGGTCGATGCCGCGTTCGGCGGCGAACCGGGCCAGGCCGTCGACGTCCGCGACGTCGAGCGGCACACTCTCACCGCATTCCTCGGTGCCCGGACTGCCGGGCGCGCAGTAGAGTTCGGTCTCCGGCGAGCGTTCGCGGATGATCCAGCACAGGGCGTGTTCGCGGCCGCCGTTGCCGATGACCAGGACTCTCAGGGCGCCGCCTCCAGGATCGCCGCTTCGACCTCCTCGATCATCGCGTCCGGCGTGGAGGCGCCGGCGGTGACGCCGACGGTGCGGCAGTCCTCGAACCAGGTTCGCCGCAGGTCGGCCGAGTCATGGACGAGGTGGCTCCTGGGTTCGATCTCCCGGCAGATCTCCCACAGGTGACGGGTGTTCGCGCTGTGCCGGCCGCCGACGACGACGATGCAGTCGACCTCCGGGTCGGCCGCCAGGGCGCGCGCCGCGTCCTGGTTCTCCTTCGTCGCGTAGCAGATGGTGTCCGCGCGCCCGGCCTCCGCCGCGCGCGCCTCGATCGCCCGCGCCACCTGCTCGTACTCCTCGCTGTTCAGGGTGGTCTGGTAGAAGATCTTGACCTTCGGGTGGCGCTCGAAATCGATCCGGTCGACATCGGCTTCCGTCAGCACGACGTCGTACGCCTGCGGATCGAGATCCCGGGTGTAGCCGATCACCTCGCGGTGCCGGCGGTCGCCGATGAACACCAGGTGGTAGCCCGCCTCCAGCGCCTGCCGGGCCTCTTCGTGGACGTCGTAGACGAACGGACACGTCGTGTCGACGACCAGGAGGCCCCGTTCCAGCGCCCGCCGGTGAAACGAGGGCGGCACGCCGTGGGCGGAGAAGACGATCGTCCCGTTCTCGACGCTGTCGAGCGCGTCCGCCGTGCCGAAGCCGAGCTGCACGAGGTCGGAGACGACCTGCTCGTTGTGGACCAGTTGACCCAGGATCTGCCCGCGCCGTCCGTCGGCGGCCAGTTTCCGCACCGTGCGATCGGCGATCCGCACGCCGGCGCAGAATCCGTACTTCTCGGCGCGCCTAAGGGTCAGAGGACCCGTCATCCCTCACTTCCGTCTGTCTATACGAACCGACCGACCACCCGGTCGGAGAACCGCGATCCTAACAGCGTAGGAAGAGTCCCCACACTGGGTACGTCGTCGCCCACTGGTGCGCCGGCGTCCCCGCCGGCTGGCCGCCGCAGGCGGCCTGGATAACGCGCCGGCCGTCAGGCCGGCTCCACTGCCTACGGCTTCGCGTACTCGAACCGCGCCGCCGAATTGCCGGGCGTCGCGCCCGGTTCGATCGTCACTTCGACCCATTCCTCGCCGCGGCGGAAGGTCATCGACTCTCCGAGCGTCGCCCGCCAGCCCGCGGCCTGCGCCTCGCGCAGCAGCCATTCCCGGGCGTCGGGAGCGCCCAACGGCAGGAGCAGTCTGACGTACTCCGCCGTAACGGGCTCGCCCTCCTCCGCCGCCACGTCGCCGAAGTCGACCACGGTGGAGGCGTCCGGAACGGGGAAGCGGTCCGGGAAAGCGCCGGGAATGCGGCCGCGCAGCGCCGCCTCCGGCGCCCGCCGCTCCTGCACGTCCTCGTCCGGCCGGAGAATCGAGTCAGCCGGCTGCCCCACCGCCACGGTTTCCAGGTCGTTCTCGTCGAGGGCGGGCCGATCCGAAGGGACCGCGCAGGCCCAGCCGGCCGCGAGCGCGACGGTAGCAACGCAGGCAGGCGCGAACCGCGCGACGCGGGAGCCGGTCAGCAACGGCGAGTTTCCGGCGTTCTCGGGCGTCTCAGTCGGCGATGACGTGCAGCGGCCGGCCAGTCGACGTCGAGAGCCGTTCGGGCGGCAGGTCGTGCGGGATCTCGATCTTGCACTCGCAGACTTCCTGCTGGCGCGCGGCCAGGTCGGCGAGGCTGTAGTTGCACAGGATGGTCTCGACCGCCTCCTTCACGCTGAGGAAGACCTCGCGGATCGCGCAGTGCTTCGGTCCCACGCCGATCGTGCAGGGCTGGGCGAGGATGTGGTCGATCGATGTCGTGTGTCCTTCCAGGGCGACCAGGATGTCGTGCATCGAGATCTTCTCGGCCGGCCGGCCCAGCAGGTGACCGCCCTGAGGACCGCGGTTCGAGCGGATCAGGTGGTCCCGGGCAAGGGCCGCCAGTATCTGGCGCAGGTAGGGCTCCGGAATCCCCTGGTTGACGGCGATCTCGTGGCTGGGCACGGGACCGCCGTCCGCGTGCATCGCCACGTACAGCATGGCGCGAATGCCGTACTCACCCTTGGTGGAGATCTTCATTGCGCACGCCTCGGCATCAGGCAGTGTAGCAGCGGCGACGAGTAAGGAGCCGGCCTTTCGGCCGGCGCGTTTCCTGGGCCGCCTGCGGCGGCCAGCCGGCGGGGACGCCGGCGCACCCGGTGTGTAACTACCGGGGCACGTAGTCCAGCACCTCGTCCAACGAGCCGATGTCGCCGTGCGCCGCATCCAGCCACAGCGCCCTGAGGCCTGCCGCCAACGCGCCTTCGCGGTCCTCGATCTTCGCGTCGCCGACGTGGAGCACGGAAGCCGGCTGAAGTTCCAGTGCCCGGCAGGCGGCCAGGAAGATCGGCTCGGCCGGCTTCGCCGATCCCACTTCCTCGGAGCAGATCACGGCGTCGAGGTAGTCCCCAAGCCCGAGGTTGGCCAGCACCCGCGGCAGGCGCCGGTCCCAGTTGCTGGTGACCGCGACGCGCAGTCCCCGGCGACGCAACTCCGAGAGGACCTTCCGGCAGCCGGGCCGGAGCTCCCAGGCGTCGGCGCGCTCGAAGCGGGCGAACAGCTCCGCCGTGGCGAAGGGTCCCGGAGCTTCCCGCTCGAGCAGGAGGCACATGCGGTCCAGAAGATCGCCCCAGAAGCCGCGAGCCCCGTGCGGATGGCTGTTGTACCGGTCCTCGCCGCGCACCAGGCGGCACTCGAACTCCTTCCAGGCCGTCAGGAAGCCACGTTCGATGTCGGCGACGGGAAGATCGAGACCGTGGCGGGCGAGGACTTCGGCGTAGATCTCGCCCCGCCGCGGGCAGGCGATCAACGTTCCGGTCGCGTCCAGCGAGACGCCCCGGAGCAGCGGCAGGCCGTCACGACGCGCGACGACCGGACTCTCTCGCCGGCCCCCGTTCAAGAGAAACCGTACCGGCGGGCGTAGAAGTAGAAGGCCGTGACGACGAGGGAGTGGCTGATCTCGCCGCTGGCGATGAGTTCGGGAACCTCGAGAAGCGGCACGAGAACCACCTCGAGTTCCTCGCTTCCGTCGCCGATCGGGTCGCCGGTGTGGACCAGGTCGCGGGCCAGCCAAAGGGAGCAGACGTTGTCGAGAATCGCGGGGTTCGGTTCGACCTCGCCGAGCCGCTCGACCGTTCCCGCCCGGTACCCGGTCTCCTCGTGGAGTTCCCGCGCCGCGGCTACTCCCCCGTCCTCGCCCGGCTCGACGATGCCGCCGGGGATCTCGAGCGACTCGGCGGCGCGGCCGAAGCGCCACTGACGGACGAACACGACCGTCGCTCCCTTGCCCTCCGCTCCGGGCTCGGCCTCGATCAGCGGGATCACGTTGACCCAGTCCGCGGACCGCAGGACCACCGCCTGACGCCGGTCCGCGCCGGCGCGAAGCTCCTGCGCCTCGAGCTGAAGAAGCGGGTGGTCGAACTCGGTGCGGGCCGCCTCGACCTGCCAGGGACGGACCTTCATCCGGGGTTCAATCCCCTAGTCCTCCCGCTCGAAGGGCGGACGGAGGTACTCGAAGCGCAGGACGCGGACGGCCCGGCCGCTGAAGAAGATGAGGACGGCGACGCCGGCGCCGCTCGACAGCGCCATCAGCCAACTGAACTCCCGCCAGAGCATGACGATCGCGATCGTGAGCCCGCCCACGACGATGGCCGCCGCCAGCAGCCGGAGGGCGGTCCGGTCGAACGTCGGCGGCCGGATGGGCGGCGAGGCGTCGTCTGGGGTTTCGGGCATCCCGGGAAGAGCTTATGCCGTGTCGAGCCTGGCCAGGCACTCGGCGACCACCCGGTCGGCATCGAGCCGTTCCAGGCAGGCAAAGTCGCCGCGGCTGCAGGTGCGCCGCCAGCACGGCTGGCAGTCCAGCTTCTGGTCGAGCCGCACCGCGGCGGACCGTGGCCCGTACGGACCGTTGCGGGCCGGATCGGTCGGCCCGAACACCGAAACGCAGGGCACGCCGAGCGCCGCCGCCAGGTGGGCGGGACCGGAATCGCAGCCCAGGAACAGGGCCGCGCGGCGCAGGAGCGTCGCCAGTTCGCGCAGGTCGGTCGGCGGCGCCAGCAGGACACGACAGCCTTCCCCGGCGGCGACGATCTCCTCGGCCGCCCGTCGCTCCTCCCCGCCCGCCCAGGCGACGACCACCGGCAGGCCGCGGTCGCCTCCGAGGCGCCGGACGGCCGCCGCGAACCGGCGCGGGGGCCAGCGTTTCGTGCGCCAGATCGTTCCGGGCGAAACCACCGCGTAGCGGCCATCGCTCAGACCATGGTGCTCGAGGAACGAGAGGGGCCCGGACTCGGCGTACTCGGGCAGGCGCCATTCCGCGACCGGGCTGGCGGCGCCGGCGAGTCCGGATGCCCGAAGCAAGGCCAGATTGCGGTCGACCACATGACTCACATCCAGGTCGACGATGAAGCGCCGGTTGAGGAACAGGGCGTTCAGCTCGCGGCTGCCCATGGCCGGGCCGCCGCGGAAGCCGATCCGCCGCCGGGCGCCGCTCCACCAGGCGACCAGGCCGCTCTTGGTGAGGCCCTGGACGTCGAGCGCAGCGTCGTACCGGCTGCTCCTGAGTTCGCGGCGAAAGTGCCGGAGGGCGTCGAGATGCGCGGCGACTCCACTTGCCCGACGCGGATACAGGTGGAAGCGGTCGACGCCGGCGTAGCCGCGCAGCAGGGTCGCGGCCGGTTCCTGCACCGCCCAACCGATGAACGCGTCCGGGTGGGCGCGGCGAATCGCCGACGCCACCGGCGCCGCATGGATGCAGTCGCCGATCGCGGAAAGGCGGACGAGAAGAACGCGGAGCGGTCGACCTGGTTTCTGCTCCGTGGCGGTCATCCGGTCAAAGCATAAGCCCCGCTGTGGCGGCCGTCTCCGCTGTGGTGCGCCCGAAGGGATTCGAACCCCTGACCTACGGCTCCGGAGGCCGTCGCTCTATCCAGCTGAGCTACGGGCGCGCGAACGGGACGGTTTCGGAATCGGGATGGGGTGGATGAGGGGACTTGAACCCCCAACCACTTGAACCACAATCAAGCGCTCTACCGGTTGAGCTACATCCACCAGACATCTTCGCACCGAACTCTCAACGATCTGGCCTGCCTGGAGGGACTCGAACCCCCGACCCGCGGCTTAGAAGGCCGCCGCTCTATCCAGCTGAGCTACAGGCAGGCGAAAGCGACAGCGACAGGTTAGCCGAGGCCGAGGCTAGCGAGCGATATCGGGGCGCCCAGATTTGAACTGAGGACCCCCTGCGCCCAAGGCAGGTGCGCTACCAGACTGCGCCACGCCCCGACAGGCAAGGCGGCGAATGATAGCACCGCAGCTCGGACGAAGCCTCGTTCCCTTTGCTGGCACCTACAGCACGTCGAGCGGGGCGTAGCGGCGAATCAGCTTCCGCTTGCCGGCCTTGTCGAAGAAGACGGTCAGCTTCGCGTTCTCGCCCTCTCCGTCGAGCTGCAGGACGACGCCCTTGCCCAGGGTGGCATGGCGCACGACCGCGCCAGGTCGCAGGACGCCGGCGATCCGTTCGCTCGGCGGCTTCCGGCCGCGGCGCGCGGCGGCGGGAGACGCGGCCCGGAAGGAACCAGCTCCGCCGGTGGCGCGGTCGCCGTCGAAGAAGCCGCGGACCCCGGCTGTCCGAGGACCGCCGTAGAGTTCCGCGCTCCGCGTGGTCTCGACCAGTTCCTCGGGCAGGTCGACGAGGAAGGGAGAAGGCTGCTGGTCCTGGAACTGGCCGGCGACCATCCGGCGACGGCTGAGACTCAGGAACAGCCGCTGCTCGGCCCGGGTCATGCCGACGTAGAACAGGCGCCTCTCCTCCTCGATGTCCCTGGCCGCAAGACCGGCGTGGAAGTGCGGGAGCAGGCCGTCCTCGAGACCGGTGACGAAGACGGCCGGATACTCGAGGCCCTTGGCGCTGTGGAGGGTCATCACGGCGACGCCCAGTTCGGCGTTCAGGCCGTCCGTGTCGCTGACCAGGGAAACGTAGTCCAGGAAGTTCACGAGAGGACTGACGGCCGGCTCGGTCCCTTCGTTGAAGAGCGTTGCTCCGCCGGCATCCGGATCCTCTCCGTCGCCGGCCGGCGGAGTGTTCCTCGCCGGAGCGCCGGTCAGGCCGTGCAGGGTCTCGAAGTCGTGGGCCGACGACACCAGCTCGTTCAGGTTCTCGAGCCGTTCCTGGCCTTCCTCGTCGCCCTTGCCGTACAGCGCCTCGAAGCCGGCGGCGACGATCGTGCCCCGCACGAGCTCGGCCAGTGGCTGGCGCTCCGCCTCCTGGCGCAGCGCGTCCACCAGACCCCGAAAGTTCCGGACCGCGCGCAGGCTGCGGGCCGGCAGTTCCTGCAACGGGTCGAGCCGGATCGCGTCCCACAGGGAGTTGCCCATTTCGGCGGCGCGCTCGAGCAGCACCTGCTCGGTCCTGCCGCCGATCCCCCGCCGCGGCTGGTTCAGGATCCGGCGCAGCGACAGGTTGTCCTGCGGGTTGGCGATGACCCGCAAGTAGGCGATCAGGTCCTTGACCTCGGCGCGCTCGTAGAAGCGGATGCCGGCGACCAGGCAGTAGGGAATCTGGCCGCGCAGCAACTGGTCCTCTAGCGCCCGGGTCTGCGCGTTCGTGCGCACCAGCACGGCCATGTCCCCGAACTCGAGCCCCTCCGTACGGAGCCCCGCCAACTGCCCCACGACCCAGCGCGCCTCGTCCTCGTGGTCACCGGCAAGGAAGAGCTGCAGCGGCTCGCCGGCGCCCTTGTCCGTCCACAGGGTCTTGCCCCGCCGCTGTTCGTTGCGGGCGATGACGGCGCCTGAAGCGTCGAGGATGTTCTGGGTCGAGCGGTAGTTCCGTTCCAGCTTGCGGACGCTGCCGCCCGGGAAGTGCTGCTCGAACCGGAGCAGGTTGTCGAGTTCGGCCCCGCGCCAGCCGTAGATGCTCTGGTCCTCGTCGCCGACCGCGGTCAGGCCGGAGACGAAACCGTCCGGGCCCAGCACCAGGTTCCTGACCAGTTCCAGTTGGGCCGCGTTCGTATCCTGGAACTCGTCGACGAGCAGGTGACGGAAGCGTCCCCTGACCCGTTCGCTGACCTCCTCGTCGTCGCGCAGCAGGCGCACGGCGAGCGCGATCAGGTCGTCGAAGTCGACGCCGCCCGTACGCCGCAGCTCGGCCTGGTAGCGGCGGAACACGGCGGCGACGTGGCGGTCGAAGAAGTCCTCGGCCTCCTGCTCGAAGGCGGGAGGCGTGAGCAGGCGGTTCTTCGCCCCACTGATCCGTCCCTGGACCGCGCGCGGCTGAAACGTCTGTTCGTCGAGGTTCTCGGCCTTGAGCGACGCCTTGATCAGCCGCAACTGGTCCGGCGCGTCGACGATCGCGAAGTCCGGCCGCAGACCGACGCGGTCGCCGTGGCGCCGCAGCAGGCGGACGCAGAAGCGGTGGAAGGTGCCGACGAAGACATTTGCATTGCCGCCGACCAGGTCGAGCGCCCGCCCGCGCATCTCGTCCGCCGCCTTGTTGGTGAAGGTAACGGCCGCGATCCGCCACGGCTCGACCTGCCGCTCGGCGATCAGCCAGGCGATGCGGTACGTGATGACCCGGGTCTTGCCCGATCCGGCGCCGGCGACGACGAGCAACGGACCGCCGTCGTGGGTGACCGCCGCGAGTTGTTCCGGGTTCAGCCGGGAACGGAAGTCCACGGGGCCGGGAGCTTGCGGAGCGAACTCCCGGCCAGGACGGGCTGGGCCGGAGGACCGAGGCATGAGGGATTCCGGGGGCTACCGGGGCCGGCGCTTGATGTTCTTCTGGCGCGCCCGTCCCACCGCGAGCGTCTCCTCGGGAACGTCCTTCGTGATCACCGATCCGGCGCCGGTGTAGGCGCCGGCGCCGACCTCCACCGGCGCCACCAGGATGCAGTCGCTGCCGACGAAGGCCCCTTCGCCGATCACCGTGCGGCTTTTCTTCTTGCCGTCGTAGTTGCAGGTGATGACCCCGGCGCCGATGTTGGCGCCGGCACCCACCGAGGCGTCGCCCAGGTAGGCGAGATGGGACGCCTTGACCCCGGGGCCCAGCGTCGCCTTCTTCACCTCGACGAAGTTGCCCACCCTGGCGCCGTCCTCGAGCACGGCCTCCGGCCGCAGACGGGCGAAGGGACCGACGATGCAATCCGAGGCGACTCGCGCGCCGTCGAGCACCGAGTAGGGCAGCACCTCGACGCCGTCGTCGAGGACGCTGTCGCGGATCCAGGCGCCGCTGTGGACAGTGCAGCCACTACCCACGCTGGAGGCGCCGAGCAGGGTGATGTTCGGGTGCAGCACCGAGTCGGCGCCGACGGTCACGCCGGCATCGATCCAGACGCTCTCCGGGTCGAGGACGGTGACGCCCGCCGCCAGCAGGGCATCGACGCTGCGCCGGTAGAAGACGCGCTGAACCGCGGCGAGGTCGGCGCGGGAGTTGACTCCCAGCGCCTCCGAGGCGTCTTCGACCGGAACCGCCGCCACGGGATGCTCGCGGGCGGCGGCCGAGACGGCATCGGTCAGATGGAACTCGCCCTGGGCGTTGCCGGCATCGACCTTCTCGAGCCAGTCGAAGATCGCCGGAACCGGAAGCGCGTAGTGGCCGGCGTTGACGGTACGGAGCGCGAGCGTGTCTTCGTCGGCGTCCGCCGCCTCGACGATCCGGACGAGGCGATCCCCCTCGCGGGCGACGCGGCCGAGACTCCCCGGCTCGGGCAGGTCGGCGACGGCCAGGCTGCCCCAACCGGCGCCGGCGGCGTCAAGCAGGGCTCGGAGGGTTCGCGGCCGGACCAGGGGCGCGTCGCCCGAGAGAACCAGGGCCAGCCCCTCGGAGCGCAGAGAGTCGCGAGCCATCGACAGCGCGTGCCCCGTGCCCCGCTGCTCCGGCTGCTCCACCCAGACGATGTCTCCGGCGCCCGCGTCCTCGTCTTCGAACAGCGAGCGGACCGCGTCGGCCCCGCTCCCGACGACGACGCAGATCGGCGCGCAGCCCGCCTCGCGGGCGGCCTCAACGACCCAGGACACGAGCGGCCTGCCGCCCACCTCGTGAAGCACCTTCGGCTGTTCCGAACGAAACCGCTTGCTGTGACCGGCAGCGAGGACGACGGCCGCGGCGGTGCTGGAGGTCAACTCAGTCGCTGTGGTCATGGACGAGGCTCAGGAAGCGCTCGTCTTCATTGAGGGAAGCGAAGTCCGCGTCGTGAAAAGCCCGCACCCGGTTCGTCGGATCCAGTTCCACCGCCTTCGCGAGCGAATCGAGCGCCGGCTCCGTTTCGCCCAGTAGCGCGCGGATACAGGAGGCGAGGTAGACGAAGCGGCCGTCCCTGGTGCGCGATCCCGCCGTGCAGATCTTGAGGGCGCCCTCAAGGTCGCCGTCGTTGCGGGCCATGACGGCCTCGAGAAACGCGTCTTTGCCCTTCCCGTCCTTCGACGCCTCGGCCCGGTCGCAGGCCGCGAGGTAGTCCCCGGCGCGGCTGATGAGCCGGCTCTCCGCCCCCGCGGCGATCACGGCTTCGAACTCGGACCGGGCTTCCGCGATCCGATCCGCGTGGAACGCCTCGATCCCGGCCTCCAGCTTCTTCAACATGGCGTCCACCGCCTCCGACCCAGGCCCGTTACTCACGTTCGACTACCTCCGACTCGACGCCCTGCCGACCATTCGGCCCTACCGATCATCAGGAACGCGCAACCCTAGCGCATAGGAATGTAGTCTGCGCGGAGCAACGCGTACAGGTAGTGATCGGTGCGACGCCCCTGCAAAACGAAGTAGGAACGGAGCCTCCCCTCGCGCACGAATCCGAGCTTCTCCAGCACCTTGCGGGAGGCGTCGTTGTCGATCGCGCAGCGGGCCTCCAGGCGCTCCAGCGGCGTTCGCAGCAGGAGCTCCGGCAGCAACTGACCGAGCGCGGCGGTCATCGTGCCGCGACCTTGATGGCGGGTCGCCAGGGCGTAGCCGAGCTCGCCCAGGCCGTGCTCCCAGTTGACGATCGCCAGAGTGATCCAGCCTGAGCGTTCGCGGTCGGCTTCGATCATCCAGGTGTAGCGGTCGCCGCGGCCGCGGTAGAGATCCCTGGGGCGCTGCGCCGCCAGGTCCGCACGCAGCCTGGCAACGGAAACGTTGTGGAGGGGCTGGTAGCGACGCACGGCCGGTTCGGCGCGCCACCGACGAAGGAACGCCGCATCCGCGGGCTGCGCCGGCCGCACGACGACGTCGACGGCGGGAGAAGGCGGGGGATCACGGGTCAGGGGGCTGGTCATCGCCGGGCTGGCTATGTGGTCCGGGCACGGCGCCCCAGCCGGGGCAGGGCGCCGCCGAGGGCGATCAGGCTATACCCCTGGGCGAACAGGTAGAGAAAGGGCAGGGACCACCAGCGGCCGTAGAGACCCGCGGCGGCGACGCAGACCCAGAAGTAGAGCGCGAGCGTCGCTTCGCCCCACAAGCTCCATACCGCGCCCGACCTGTAGAGCGCCGGTGGCTTCCCGGCGGCCGCCGGGATCTTCGGCGTGCGGGCGAAGACGCCGCCGCGCCGCAACAGTCCGCTGATCGTCGCGGCCGAGTTGTTGAGCGAAAGGCCGATGCCGATGGACATGGCGAGCGGCACCTCGAACCAGAAGCTGGAGCCGCGCCGGCCGGCCCGGCGCTGGCCGGCGGCGTAGCAACCGGCGACCGCTACCGTCCCGAGCAGAAACAGGGGCGCGTCGATCCACAGCAGCAGGTGCGGCGACTCCTGCCGCTCGAGGATCGCCGGCAACAGGAGAAGTCCGAGAGCCACGAGCAGCGGGTAGCAGATGCCCGACGTGAGGTGCGCGGCCGCCGCCAGCTTGACCCGCGGCCTCACCGCGCTGCGCAGGATGCGCCCGAGCAGCTTGCGCATCGTCTGAGCCGATCCGCGGGCCCAGCGGTGCTGCTGGCTCTTGAAGTCGTTCACCCGGGCCGGCAGCTCCGCCGGCACCGCCAGGTCCGTCATCAGCCTGAAGCGCCATCCGGCGAGCTGTGCCCGGTAGGAGAGGTCGAGGTCCTCGGTCAGCGTGTCGACCTGCCAGCCTCCCGCGTCCTCGATCGCGCGCCGCCGCCACACGCCCGCGGTGCCGTTGAAGTTGAAGAAGCAACCCGCCCGGTACCGGGCCGCCTGTTCGACCAGGAAGTGGCCGTCCAGCAGCACCGCCTGGGCCCGGGTCAGGAGCGAGTCCTTGCGGTTCATATGGCCCCAGCAGGCCTGGACCATGCCCAGCCCCGGATCGCGGAACGCCGGCACCGTCCGCCGCAGAAAGTCCGGTTCCGGCACGAAGTCGGCATCGAAGATCGCGATCAGCTCTCCGCGCGCCCGCTCCAGACCGGCGGCCAGAGCGCCCGCCTTGAAACCCTGCCGGTTTTCCCGACGCATGTGCCGGATGAGCGGCAGGGGCCGGTCCCGCGCGGACGCCCGGACGAGCTCGGCCTCGACCCGGTCGGCGGTGTCGTCGGTCGAATCGTCGAGGATCTGGACTTCGAGCCGATCCGCTGGGTAGTCGAAGTCGAGAACGGCGGCGATCAGCCGGGGGGCGACGTAGCGCTCGTTGTAGATCGGGAGCTGGACGGTGACCAGGGGCCACATCTCGTCACCTTGCGCGCTATCTTGGACGCTGGCGGAGTTCTCGACGCCGTCCTCGCCGGCGACCGACGATCGCGACACGCGAAGCACCAGGAGAAGAACCAGCCGATGCAGTCCGTAGAGAGCGAGCGTTCCGAGAACGGCGTAGTAGACCGGCAAGAGCACGTACGCTGACGATATGGCAAGGGAACGAGGGCTCGGAGCGGCGGGAACCGGCGCCGCAGGACTGGGTGCGCCGGCGTCCCCGCCGGCCGTGGCCGCGAGGCTCCCGACCCGCGGTGGACAAGGGCCGCGAAGCGGCGACCATGCTGCGGCGCTGGTGGCCGCCGCCTGGCCCCTGCTGGCCTGCTTCGGCGGGCTGCTCGCGCTCGACCGCGCGGGGTTCGTTCCCGCCCCGGGCGTCGCGGGCGCTGGCGTCCTCTTCCTGCTCGTGCTGCTCCTGGCGTTCGGCGCGCTGTGGTGGGGACTGCGGCGCCTGGGCGCGGCGACGGCGGCGGCCGCCGACGTTCCAGTCGCGGGCGTCCTGGCGGTCGCCGTCGTGCTCCGCCTGCTCGCGCTGCCGCTGGCCCCCAGCCTCTCGGACGACGTCTACCGGTACCTGTGGGACGGTCGGGTCGCCGCCTCCGGGGCGAACCCGTATCTGCTGACGCCGGACGACGAGAGCCTCGCCGGACTGCGCGACGGCTTGTGGGAGACGACCGCGCATCGGGACGTCGCCACGGTGTATCCGCCGTTGGCGCTGGGAATGTTCGCGGGCGCTGCTTCCCTGCCACGACCTTTCCTGGCGTACAAGCTGGCGCTTGCCGCCGTCGACCTGGCCGGTTGCGCGTTGCTACTGTTGCTGGCTCGCCGTCGCGGCAATTCGTGGATGGCCCTCGCCTACGTTTGGAACCCGCTGCTCGTCGTCGAGGGGGCCGGCATGGGGCATGTCGACGTGCTCGGGGCTTCTCTGGTCATCGGCTGCGTGTGGTTGCTGTCGGATGGGGGGCGGAGGAAAGGTGGCCGGCCTGACGGCCAGCCCGATTCCGAAGCCGCCTCCGGCGGCAGCCGGCGGGGACGCCGGCGCACCCAGTGTGAGATGTCGACGGAGTCACAGACTGGGTGCGCCGACGTCCTCGTCGGCCCTCCGAAAGGCACGCGCGAGGCCGAAGGCCTCGCTCCGCCGGGACGCCGGGGCACCCAGTGGGTGGTGGCCGGGGTGGTCGGTGCGCTTGCTGTGCTGGCGAAGCTCGTGCCTCTGGCGGCGCTGCCTCTCTGGTGGCGGCACGCCGGCGCCCAGCGGCGGCGCTTTGCGGTCGGCGCGGTCTCGCTGCTGCTGCCGGCGACGGTCGCCGTGCTGCTGTGGGTTCGCGGCGTTCCGCCAGGCCTGGTCGAGTACGCGCTGCGCTGGGAGTACAACGGCCCTCTCTACGAGCCGCTGTGGCGCCTGATCGGAGCGCTGCGGCTCGACCTGGCCGCTTCCGGGGTCGTCCATCTGGCCCGGGTCATCTTCGGCGGTGACGTCGAGGCAGCGCCCTGGAGCACGCTCTACTCCTACGCCTATCCGCAGTTCCTCGCCCGCGTCGCGCTCCTGGCCGGCGGCGCCGTGCTCTGGCTTCGCCTCTGGCGGCGCCGCCCGGGACCGGTCCGGGCGGCGTTCGGGGCCTTCGCCGTCGTCCTCCTGATGAGCCCCACGTTCTACCCGTGGTACCTGATCTGGATGCTCCCGTGGGCCGCGTTGACCGGCGCCCGCGCCGTCCTCGCGCTCTCCGCGACCCTACCTCTGGCCTACCTTCCCGCCTTGACCGGAATGCCGTACTTTCCCTGGGTCTACGGCGCCGTCTGGCTGCCCCCGCTGATTCTGCTCGTGCTCGAGCGCCGACGTCCTGTGCCCCCGTCACCATGAGACAACGCCTGCCGTGAGATACCGCCTGCTGATCGCCTACGACGGGTCGGACTACGCCGGCTGGCAGCGCCAGGACAACGCCCTCGCGGTCCAGCAGGTCGTGGAGGAAGCCGTGGCGGCAGTGGCAGGCCGGAACGTCATCGTCCACGGTGCCGGCCGCACCGACGCCGGCGTCCACGCCGCCGGGCAGGCGGCGCATCTCGACCTCCCGGCCGGGAACCTGCCGTCCGGCGAAACCCGCCGGGCGCTCGTCCACGGCGTGAACCACCATCTCCCGGCGACGATCCGGGTGCTCGCCGCCGACGCCGTCGACGACTCGTTTCACGCCCGCAAGAGCGCGTCGTTCAAGGTCTACAGGTACCGGCTCTGCACCGCGCCGGTGATCGATCCGTTCCGGGCGCCCTTCGTCGTGCCAGCCCCGCGCAGACTCGACCTCGAGTCGATGAAGAGGGCCGCCTCCCTGATCAGCGGGCGGCACGACTTCTCGGCCTTCGCCAAGGCCGGCGGCAGCCACGGCAGCACCGTGCGGACGATTCACGAAGCCGGATGGACCGAACAGGGAGACGAGATCCGGTTCCGCGTCGCCGGCGACGGGTTCCTGCGCGGCATGGTCCGTGCCCTGGTGGGTACTACCCTGGAACTCGGCCTCGGCCGCCGCGCGCTGGACGATCTGGCCGCGCTGCTCACCGGTCGGCCGCGCGCCGAGGCGGGCCCGAACGCTCCCGCGCGGGGCCTGTGCCTGGAGCGCGTGGAATACGATCACGCCACATGAAACGCGTCGTCACGGGCGTCGTGACCGCGGCGCTGGCAGCCGCCCTCGTCCTCTACCTCGACCCCGTCCTGTTGGGAGTGGCGGTCACGATCGTCGTTCTCGTGGCAGCGGCCGAGTACAGCGCGCTGGTGCAGCGGATCGTCGTCTCGCGGACCGTGAGCTGGGCGCTCTGGGTCGCGGTCGGCGTCCTCGCCCTGGCCGACACGACCGCGAACGAACTGATCGACGTGCCGCTGCCGGCCGGCCTGAGCGGCGCCGGCACCTGGTTCGCCGCCGCGGCCCTGATCCTTGGCCTGGCAACGGCGGTCGGCCTCGCCAGCCATGCCGAGATCCGCGATCGGCTCCTGACTTCGGCGCTGTTCACCTACGGCGCGCTCTGGCTCGGCCTGTTCCTGGTCGCCGCGATCAACCTTCATGTCGTCGAACCGGTGCTCCTCTTCTGGGTCCTGGTCGTCGCCTCTCTCGGCGATATCGGCGCCTACTACGGCGGCCGTCTGCTCGGACGCCGGCCCCTGGCGCCGGTGCTCAGCCCGCAGAAGACGATCGCGGGCGCGGTCAGCGGTCTGGCCGCCAGTTGCGCCGCCGGCGTCGCGGTGGTCCTGGTGTGGCGCGGTCCCGATGCCGTCGGGCTGGACGTTCCCGTCCTGGCGCTGCTCTGCGGCGCCGCGGGACAGGCCGGAGACCTGGTCGAATCGATGCTCAAGCGGGCGGTGGCGGTCAAGGACACGGGGGCCCTTCTGCCCGGGCATGGCGGGCTGCTCGACCGGCTCGACAGCGTTCTGCTGGCGACGCCGGTGTTCTACGTCGCCGTCCAGGCCGGTGCGACGCCGTCGCTCCTGCCGTGAGCGTGCGCAGGCTCGCCGTACTCGGCGCCACCGGCTCGGTCGGTGAGGCGGCCCTTGCCGTCGTGCGCCGGCACCCCGAGAAGCTCCAGGTGTGTGTCCTGGCGGCAAGGGGCACGAAGCCCGCGCGGCTCGCGGAGCTGGCGCGCGAGTTCCGGCCTCGCCGGGTGGTCGTCGAGACGGAGCGGGCGGCGGGCCGCCTGCGTCCCGACCTGCCTCCGGGCACGGACGTCGGTTGGGGCGAAGCCGCCCTGGTCGACGCGGTCGGGGACGGCAAGAACGATCTCGTGCTGACCGCGATCGTCGGCGCGGCCGGTCTCAAGCCCGCCGCGGCGGCCCTTGCCGCCGGCGCCGACCTGGCGCTGGCGAACAAGGAGGCGATGGTCGCCGCCGGGCCTCACCTGCGCCGGCTGGCGGCCGGCTCGGGCGCGAGAATCCTGCCGGTCGACAGCGAACACGCCGCCATCCACCAGGCGCTGCGGGCGGGCCGGCGCCGCGAGGTCCGGCGCCTCGTGTTGACCGCCTCGGGCGGTCCGTTCCTGGACCGTGACCCGGCGACCCTCGACACGGTCACGCCGGCCGAGGCAACGGCCCATCCGACCTGGAACATGGGGGCCAAGATCAGCGTCGACTCGGCGACGCTGATGAACAAGGGGCTGGAACTGATCGAGGCGAGCTATCTGTTCGACGTTCCGGGATCGCGGATCGACATCCTGATCCACCCGCAGTCCCTGGTTCACTCGATCGTCGAGTTCCGGGACGGCAACTCGATCGCCCAGATCTCGGCCAACGACATGGAGTACCCGATCCGGTACGCCCTTTCTCATCCCGAACGCTGGCCGCGCCCGGAGGACGGCGCCGCGAATGGACTGAGTGAACTACTGGAGACGACCTCCGAGCTCCAGTTCAGGAAGGTCGACCCGGAGGTGTTCCCGGCGCCGTCCCTCGCCCGCGAGGCGCTCATGCGGGGGAACGGGGCGCCGGCGGTGCTCAACGCGGCGAACGAGACCGCGGTGGCGGCGTTCCTCGGCGGCTCGGCGCCCTTCACCACCATCGTGACGGCGGTGGCGGAAGTGCTCGACCGTCACGGCCGGGAAACCGGCGGCGCGGAGCCGGCGACGATCGACGAGGCTCTCGAATGGGATTCCTGGGGCCGACGCCGCGCCCGGGAAGTCCTCGCGCAGCTTCGCGGTTAGCATCCACGGAAGAGCGCGACGGCGCCCGCTCGCACGATGACCTTCCTGAGCAACATACTGGCCTTCCTGGTCGTGGTCGGAGTGATCATCTTCATCCACGAACTGGGGCACTTCGTGGCCGCGAGGCTGTTCCGGATCCGGGTCCGGGTCTTCTCCATCGGCATCGGTTCCCGCATCTGGGGTTTCGAGCGCGGCGGCACGGAGTACCGGCTGGCCATGATTCCGCTCGGCGGCTATGTCGCCTTCTCGGGAATCGACGCCACGAACCCGACGGGCGACGCGGGCGACTTCACCGCCAAACCGCGCTGGCAGCGAGTGATCGTGCTCCTGGCGGGCCCGGCGGCGAACGTCGTGCTGTCGATCGTCCTGATCGCGGCGGTACTGATGGCCGGGACCGAGCTGGCCGGACCGCGGGACCTGAGCACCGAAATCGGCGCCGTGGCGCCCGAATCGGCCGCGGCCGAAGCCGGTCTCGCGGCGGGCGATGTGATCCTGCGCCTGGACGGCGAGCACGTGTCCGACTGGCGGGAGCTCTCGAACACCATCCTGATGTCGCCGGAACGCCGGCTCGATGTCGACTTCGAGCGCGACGGCGAAGCCCTCAGCACCGTGCTCGTCCCTCAGAGGATGCCGCGATACGAACTGGGCGACGCGGGGCTCTACGCCAGCCTCCTGCCGCGGGTGCGCCAGGTGTTCGAGGACACTCCGGCCGAGCAGGCCGGTCTGCGGTACGGGGACACGCTCTACGCCGTCGACGGCCATGCCGTCGCCGACGCCGACGACTTCCGCCGGCTCGTCGAGCCGCGGGCGGGCGAGCAGGTCAGCATCGAAATCGGCCGCGGCGAGGATCGCGTCGTCGTCCAGCTCGTGCCGGAGAGCGAGGCCGGGGTCGGCCGGGCCGGCATCGCGATCAGCCACTTCTCCTATCAGCGAGTCGGCCCGGTCGCGGCAATTGTGGAAAGCGCACGGATCAACTGGGAGACGACGACCGAGATCTTCGGCTTCCTGGGCGGCCTGATGGAACGCCGGGTCTCACCGCAGAGCGCGCTGGCCGGCCCGATCGAGATTGGCCGCATCAGCGGTCAGGCGGCTCGCAGGAGCTTCAGCGACCTGGTGTTTCTGATCGCCCTGATCAGCCTGAACCTCTGCATCCTGAACCTGCTGCCGATCCCGATGCTCGACGGCGGCCAACTCGTCATCCTGCTGCTCGAGAGCGTTCTGCGCCGCGACCTCTCGATCCAGTTCAAGAACCTGGTCACCCAGTTCGGTCTGGTGGTGGTCGTGGCCATCATGTTGTTCGCGATCTACTTCGACCTGGTGAAGAACCTGCCCGGCCTCGGGCGCTGAAGGCGCTTCGTCGATGATGGCCGGCAAGCTCCCCGACTGGATCGGCAAGGCGGTCCGCCACCCGTGGCTCAAACGGGGCGTCCTGTTCGCCGCCTACGGGGGCCTGCTCGTCCTCCTGCTGGGCGCCTCGTCCTACCTGGCGCTCTCGAACTTCGTCCGCAGCGGAGTCATCGCCGTACCCGACCTGGTGGGCCTCGATCGAAGCCAGGCCGAAGCCGGTCTGGCCACCGCGGGTCTGGCCTTGCAGCGGGTGGAGGACGACCGCTACGACGAGGCGGTCCCGGCGGGTCACGTACTCCGGCAGGACCCTCCCGCCGGCAGCGCGGTCAAGGAGGGCAGCGGCGTGGTCGTCTACCTGTCGCGGGGCCGGGAGCTCGTCGAGACGCCGGACCTGAGCGGCCAGGTTCTGCAGACGGCCCAGGTGAGCCTCACTGCCTCGGGGCTGCAGATGGGGAGGAGCCGGAGCGTGTTCGCCGAGTCCGGTGAGCCGGGCACCGTCGTTCGCCAGGATCCTCCCGCCGGCAGCCCGGCCGACCCGTCGTCCCAGGTGGACCTGATGGTCAGCCTGGCCAACCCCGGCGCGATGTACGTCATGCCGGACCTGATCGACCTGCCCGAGGAGCCGGTCCGCGACTTCTTCGAGACGCGCGGATTCCGGCTCGGAAGGGTAAAGTACGAACCCTACGAAGGCGTCCCAGCCGGGATCATCCTGCGTCAATACCCGCTTCCGGGACACCCCCTGCGGCAGAGCGATTCGATCGCCCTCGTGGTAGCCGCGCAAGACAGTCGCTGAAGCCGCCCCAGTCCGCCCGCAAGCACGGCCGCCCGCAAGAACCTGAACGATGAAGATCGCGCCTTCGATCCTGGCGGCGGACCTCGCCGACCTGGCCTCCGCAGTCCAACTCTGCGAGGAGGGAGGCGCGCAGCTCATCCACGTCGACGTGATGGACGGTCATTTCGTGCCCAACCTGACCTTCGGCCCGCCGGTGATCGTCGACCTGGCCAAACGCACGCGGGTCGGCTTCGACATCCACCTGATGGTTTCGAACCCGGAAGCGCTGCTCGACCGGTACCTGGACAGCGAGCCGGCCTGGGTGTCGATCCACCACGAGGTGACGAAGGAGCCGGGACGGCTTGCGGCGCGCATCCGCGAGCGCGGCGCCGGTGCCGGCGTGGCGATCAATCCGGCGACCCCGCTGGACGAACTCCTGCCCTACCTGGATCAACTGGACTTCGTCGTGCTGATGTCGGTCGTGCCCGGTTTCGCCGGTCAGGCCTTCCACGCCGAAGTGCTCGAGAAGGCCCGGCGCCTCCGCGCCCTGGTCGAGGAACGGGGACTGCCCGTGAGCATCGAAATGGACGGCGGAATCAAGCCCGGCAACCTGGACGACGTGGCCGCCGCCGGTGTCGATGTCGCCGTCGTGGGTTCCGGCGTCTTCGCGGCGGACCGGCCGGTCGAGACCCTGGTCGCCCTCCGGCGGCAGGCGGGCGAATGAACCGTCGCGGCACTCTTGTCCTGCTGGCGGCCGCGCTGGGCCTGGTCGTCGGATGCGGTGGCGTCAGGGACGACCCCATTCTGCGGCTCTCGTCGGCGGAGGCCCTCGAGATCGGCAAGCAACTGCTGGAGGAGGAGAAGTTCACGCAGGCGCGGGAACACCTCGTCCACGCCTTCGAGGTCGAGCCGAACTCCGAGACCGGCCGTGAAGGGCTGCTGCTGGCCGCTGACGCCCTGTTCCTGCGCGGCGGCTACCAGTCATACGTCGAAGCCGAGCAGCGCTACCGGGACTTCCTGAACCGGTTCCCGACCTCCGACCAGGCGGCCTACGCCCAGTTCCGTCTCGCGGCGTCGCTCGCCGAACGAATGGAGAAGCCGGACCGCGACCAGCAGACGGCCCGGCTCGCGCTGACCGAGTTCGAGAACGTCCGACGGCTGTACCCGACCAGCCAGTTCGCCGGTCAGGCGGCACAGAGAATCGTCGAGGTTCGCAACTACCTGGCGGAGCACGAGTTCGTCGTCGGGTCCTTCTACTACCGCTTCCGCACTCCCACGGCCGCCGGTAACCGCTTCAGGGAGATGCTCGAGCAGTACCCGGACTACCCGGAGCCCGACAAGATCCTCGCCCACATGTGCCTCACGTATCGCCTGGTCCTGCAGCAGATTCCGAGCAGGTTGGGGCTCGACCGCTACGAGTACCTCAACGAAGCCTGCGACCGGCTGCGGAACGAGTTTCCGGGCAGCCCGTGGCTCAAGAAGGCGCCTTCGGAGGAGCAGCTCCGAAAACTCCGCATCAAACTGCCGGACACACCCATCCGGCCGGACAGGAATCGACAGGATGGACCGCCCGTCGAAGAGAACACCGACATCTGAACCGCGTCTCTCGCTGGCGATACTGGCGTTAGCCTGCCTGAGTGGCGGGTGCGCCTCGACCGATACGACCGGCAGCTTCATCGATCGCCTGAGGACCCCGAACGAAGGCGTCCGCGCCGAGCTCGAGCAACTCGAAGCGCGGGTGCGGCGGCTCGAGACCGAGGCCTCGGCGAGCAACACCGAGAACGCCCGGCTCAGGGAACGGATCGCCGAACTCGAGGCGACTCTGGAAGAGGTCCGCGCTTCGGCGACGGCCCCGGCTTCACCCGCTCCGTTCGATCCGCAACCGCCCCCCAGGGTGCAGGTGGTCCAGGTGAGCGACCTCGAGAGCGACACGGATCGAGCGCCCGCCGGGACGGAGACCGACCCCGAGGCCGACCCCGTGGCCGCCGCCGAACGAACCGGAAACGAACTGTACGACCAGGCGCTTCAGGCGTTCATGAGACGCGAGTACGTGGAGGCGGAACTCGGATTCCAGCGCTACATCAGCGACTTCCCTGACGCGGATCTGTCCGACAACGCCCTCTACTGGATCGGCGAGTGCCGGTTCGCGCGCGGCGACAACAGGGGCGCCGCAGCCGCGTTCCAGCAGTTGCTCCACGACTTTCCCCTCGGCAACAAGGTGCCCGATGCACTGCTGAAGGTAGGCAGGTCGCTCGAGCGGCTGGGCGATACGGACGGCGCCCGGCGCCGCTTTCGCGAGGTCTCGAGGCGCTTCCCGGACACCGAAGCCGCCCGGATGGCCGCCGATTCGCTAGCGGCGCTTGACGGCCGCTAGAGCCTAGCCGCCCGCCAGCACGGCGAAGTCGAGACCGCCGGGATTGACGGCCGCCCAAGCCGCGCGGTGGTGCGCGATGTAGACGCGGAGCACACTGTTGATGAAGCCGCGCGTCTCGCGGAAGGGGGGCATGCCGCCGAAGCGGTCGACGGTGCCGGGCCCCGCGTTGTAGCCGGCAAGGGCCAGGACGAGGTCGTTGTCGGCACGACGCAGCAGGTAGGCCAGATAGCTGGCGCCGGCGTCGAGGTTCTGGCCTGGGTCGTAGGCATCCGCTACGCCCAACTGCTCGGCCGTAGTGGGCATCATCTGCATCAGTCCCAGGGCACCCTGGGACGAGACCGCCTCCGTGTCGAATGAGGACTCCGCCTGTACGACGGCCGCCACGAGTAGCGGATCGACATCGTGGCGCCGGGCAGCGCTGAGGATCAGGCCACCGTACGGAACGTGCTGCATCCTGGCCCGAACAGCGTCCTCGTCGGCAGCGCCGATGAACAGCTCGAAGCTCTCCCGGCGCAAGTGAATGGCCTCATAGAGCGGATCGCTTCCCGGTTGCCCGGAGCCGACCAGGGACGACGGCTCGAGCCACGCCTGAATCTGCTCGAAGAGGGCAACATCTTCCAACGGGATCGACATGGGCCGCGGTTCCAGGTGCCGCCCCGGCGCAGTTTCGCGGGGCGCGGCGGCCAGAATGGCCGCCGCCGCCACGGCGATGGCAGTGGTTCGACTTCGGAGACCGGGTTGCAGGAAAGTCATCGGGTGTCTGCTGGAAGGCGTTGATCGGCCGTCTCTTGAAGAACCGGCCGCCGAGACATGTTCGGCAGCCACTTCGGCGGCAGGGAGTCGCTCGCAGGTCGTACGTTCCTCGACGGCTCTGGCCGCTCGACGGGAACGCCCGCGCTGCTCGAGCCGCTATTGGAGCAAGGTGCGTGCCAATCCGCTGTGGATGCAGGTCAAACGAAGGCCCGAATCGTCGATCCTGCGGGGCCGTCCTCCCGCTATCTCGACTGGATCCTCTTGCCGGAGCCGCGATAGTCCGTCGCTTGTATCTGAAGCGTGGCGACCTTGTTCCGCAGCGTATTGCGATGAAGCCCCAGGTCGTTTGCCGAATTCGTGATGTTGCCTTTGTTGAGTCGTAGGGAAGCGAGAATGAACTGGCGTTCGAAGATCCCGCGGGCCTGCGCCAAGGTGACACCCTGGGAAGCCAACTGGTTCACGAGGCGATCGAGTTGGCCGTTGAGATCCTCCGCCGCCTCTTCGGTAGAGGGGCGGTTATCTGGGCTGAGCGGCTTCAAGGCGAGTCACATGCCGAAGCAGCCATGCTAGCACGGCTGCGGCCCGACTTGTGCCGTGCAGGCTTCCTGTCAGCTGCTCTTCGCGCCCGACGAAGACGCGTTTTCCTCCTCCAGTTCGGAGGAGTCGTCGCCCCGCAGCCCCCGCTTGAAGTTGCGGATGCCCTCACCCATCCCCCGGCCAAGCAGCGGCAGCTTGCTGCCGCCGAAGATGACCATCAGGATGACGAAGATGATGAGAAGCTCTTGGATGCCAATGGAAGGCATGGGGTTCTCCTGTTGAACGTCGGGCTCGGGCCGGGATTCTAGCAGTTACGCCGGCTCGCCGGGCGCTTCGGCGGTAAACGCCGCCCACTCCCGGCGCAGGCGGGGAGCGAGTTCACGGCCCTCGGCAAGAACGTCCAGCGCGTCGACGAACCGCCGCAGGGCGGGCCGAATCAACGGCAGGTGACGGTCGTCGCCGAGCGCGGCGAAGTGGGCGAACGTGCCGACGATTTTCAGCATCCGCTGCGCCAACGCGGCGTGGTACAGGGCAAGCTCTTCGACGTCCTCCCCCAGGACCGCCAGATGGCCACGTCGCTGGCCGGCGGAGAGCTTCAGACTGTCGTTCAGCAGCGAAGCCAGGTCGTAGTGCGGCGGGCCAAGCCGCAGGTCCTGGTGATCGATGACGACGACCTCCGGTTCAGCCCCCTCCCGCGCCGGGGCCCGCAGCATCAGGTTGCGAACCATGAAGTCACGATGGCAGGGCACAGGCGTCGCCGAACCCAGACGCTCGCATACGGCGTTGCAGAGACTGCGCAGCCGCTCGGCCAAAGTCGCGTTTCGCACCAGCCCGCGCGGCTCGAGAAAGCGCTCCCAGGTCAGGTCGAGTTCCGTCCTCAGCAGGTCCCGGTCGAGAGGTGGCGACCCCAGGGCGTGCACGCTGTCGGGAGGCAGGAGCTGGATCCGGTCAATGTGCGCCATCGCTTCCGTCAGGCACCGGTCGAGTGCCGCCGGACTCAGATCTCCGGCCTCCCATTGGTCGAAGACCGTCCGCGGCCCCAAGTCTTCCAGCAGGACCCAGACCTGCTCGCCAAACGAGTGCCGTTCTACTCGTGGCAGCGGCACCCCGGCCGAGCTCAGCAGCTCCGTCGCGGCCAGGAACCGCGCCGCCACGTCGGCCATGCCGTCCGGGTAGGCGCAGACGACGAACTGCTCACCGCCCTCGAGGCGCAGCCGCGCATAGCGCCGCGCGGAAACGTCGCCGGCCAGGGGCTCGAAGGAAACAGGCCGGAAGCCCTCGGCTCCCAGTCCATCGACGATCGGCTCCCAGAGATGGCGGTCGCCCGGTGACGAACCCGGACTGTCGCGCGGACGGTCTGTCTGGGATAATGCTCTCGGTGCCATGGAACCCCGGCTCAAGCAACTGCTCGAAGATCTCACCCGCTCCCTGTGCGAGGCGATCGCAGAGTCGCCTGAAGTCCACGACCAGCTCGAATCGATCCGGCGCGAAGGCTACACGCTGAATCTGTTCCTCGACTGCAAGCCGTTCGAGAGCGACGAGCAGGTCGAGACGGAGAACGAGACGGAACAGCCTCTGCCGGCGCCGCCCTTCAGGATCAACGGCCGCGACCTCGCCATCCTCCGGTCCCTCGGGATCGACCCCACGCGCAAGGCCCGCAGCCGCACTTCGCGTCGATAGCGCTCGACTGTGTGCGCCGGCGTCCCCGCCGGCTGCCGCCGCAGGCATGTGACCCGGGTCTTTCGACCCCGGGGAAGAACCGCGCCGGCCGCCAGCCGGTTCCGCTTCGGTGAATCGGAATACGCCGAACCAGCAGGAGGTTGAACTCGTCTAACGCGCGACAGGACACCTGACCGAAGAGGGGGTAACCGGATGAGCGACCAGAACCTCGAACAGGCTGCATCCCGGGTCGAGGAGCCCGCGAAGGAGGAAGCGACCCCGCCGACCTCCGCCGAACAGGGCCTGCTGACCTACGTGCGGGAGACCCGCGAGGACAACAGGACGTTCCGGTACTCGTTGGGGCTGGCGGTCATCCTCCACGGCATCCTGCTGATCGTGAAGCTGCCGGATCTGTACGGCGACACGGTGGCGCCGCCGCCGAAGCCCAAGGTCTTCGTCGTGCAGCAGGTGCGCTTCAAGCCGCCACCGCCGAAGGAAGAGCAGCAGATTCCGAAGCCGAAGTCGAAGAAGGTGCCGATCCCCGATCCCACGCCCGACGAGCCGGAGCCGATCCGGATCGACGAGCCGGAGGAGATCGACATTCCCGAGGTCGACGATCTCGATCTCGACCTTCCCGAGGCGCCACCTCCGCCGGAACCGAAAGGGCCGATCCATCTCACCGGCGACGTGACGAAGCCGGAGAGGATCAGCGCGCCGCAGCCTCAGTACACCGAGATTGCGCGCAGGGCGCGGATCCAGGGCGCCGTGATCCTCCAGGCGACGATCGACAAGAACGGCGACGTCACTGACGCCAAGGTTCTGAAGCCCTTGCCCATGGGGCTGGCCGAGGCCGCCGTGTCGGCGGTGGAGCAGTGGAAGTTCAAGCCGGCGACGCTGAACGGCAAGCCGGTCGCCGTCTACTACAACCTGACCGTCACCTTCGAGCTCCAGTAGATGACGATCTGCCGATTCGTCCATGCCCTGACCGCGGTTTGCCTTCTGATGAGCTCACCGGACGCACGAAGGAACCGCCGCGCCGCTAGCCGTCAGCCAGCTTGCGGCGCAGGATCTCCTGGGCGGCTCGGGGTTCGGCGCTGCCGCGTGAGGCCTTCATGATCTGGCCGACCAGGTAGCCGAGGGCCTGCTGACGGCCGCCGAGGTACTCCGTGACGGCCCTCTCGTTGGCGGCGATCGCTTCGTCGGCCCAAGCCTCTAGCTGGGCGTCGTCGCGGACTTGGCGGAGGCCGAGCCGGTCGGCGATCTGGTCCGGGGTTTCGGACGAGTCCCAGGCCGCGGCGAGCACGTCCTTTGCGGCGGTGGTCGACAGCTCGCCGGAATCGACCAGGGCGACGACGGCGGCGAGGCGCTCCGGCGCGATCGCTTCCTCCACGTCGATGCTCCGCTCCTTCAACTCGCGCAGAAGTTCCGTCATCACCCAGTTGGCAATGGACCTCGCGCCCTTCGGGTGGGCAGCGACGGCTCGCTCGTAGTAGGTCGCCAGGGCAACGCTGCCCGAGAGCAGTGCCGCCTCTTCCGAGCGCAACCCGTAGGCGTCGCGGAAACGGGCGCTCTTCGTCCACGGCAGCTCCGGGAGCTGGTTCGTTTGCCGTTCGATGCGTTCGCTGGACAGCACGACGGTGGGCAGATCGGGCTCGGGAAAGTACCGGTAGTCGTGCGCCTCCTCTTTCGACCGGAGCGACCGGGTCACACCGGTTGAGGGCTCGAAGCTCCGCGTCTCCTGCTCGACCTGAGCCCCGGAGGTCAGGATGTGCAACTGACGTTCCCGCTCGTACTCCAGCGCCTTCGCCACGTGGCGGAACGAGTTCAGGTTCTTGACCTCCGTCTTCGTACCAAGCGCGGTCTCGCCCACCGGCCGGAGCGAGAGGTTCGCATCGCAGCGCAGACTGCCCTCCTCCATGTTGCCGTCGCTGGCGCCCGTGTAGAGCAGGACCTGGTGAAGCACCTGCAGATAGGCCTGTGCGTCGACCGGCGAACCGATCTCCGGCTCCGTGACGATCTCCACCAGAGGCACTCCGCAACGGTTGAAGTCGACCAGGCTCCGACCCGGGAGCGGCCCGCCTCCCGGTACCTCGTGGAGCAGCTTTCCGGCGTCTTCCTCCAGGTGGAGCCGGTGGATGCGCAAGGTGTTTCCCGACGGCAGCGGCACGCCACCCCCCTCGGCCAGAGGCTCGTCGTACTGGCTGATCTGGTAACCCTTGGGCAAGTCGGGGTAGAAGTAGTTCTTGCGTGCGAACACCGACCGCCGGCGGACCTCGCAACCGAGGGCCAGCGCGAGCCGGATGGCCAGGTCGATCGCGTGTTCGTTGGTCACCGGAAGGGTGCCGGGATAGCCGAGGCAGACCGGGCACACGAGATCGTTCGGTTCGGCGCCGAACCGATTCTCGCAGCGGCAGAACATCTTCGTGCGCGTGCGCAACTGGACGTGGACTTCCAGTCCGATGACCGTTTCCCATCCCGTGTCGACAGGAACTCCGACGGCGCCCGTCCCGGGCGTGCTCTGCGCTACGCTCATGGCCGTCACTATGGCCGCGGCATCCTACAGCAGGCCTCTGCGGTGAAGAGCGAGTCGGCAAGCGTGGCATTCGCGGTCTATCGCCGCCAGCCGGTGTGGGCCGCCTTTCTCGGCGTGGCGCCGCAAGAGGGAGAAGCCGGTCCGGAGGACGCCCTCCGGGTTCTGGCGGAGCAGGTGCCCGCGGCGGCGGCGGTGGCGCCGGCCTGGCTTCGCCAGCGGCACGGCACCGACGTGCTGAGAGCGACGAGGCCTGGACCGACCGGCGATGGGGATGCGCTGATCGTCCGGGAGCCCGGGGTTGCGGCTACGGTCTTTGTCGCCGACTGTGTGCCCGTGCTGATTGCCGCCGGCGACCTGGTCGCCGCGGTTCACGCCGGCTGGCGGGGGCTCGCGAGCGGGGTTCTGGCTTCGGCCGTCCACGAGTTGAGCCGTGCTCCGTTCCGCGATGGGTTGTCGGCCGAGGCCTGGATCGGACCGGCGATCGGACCCTGCTGCTACGAGGTCGGCGAAGACGTTGCCGTCCAGGTGGAGGCCCGGAGCGGTCCAGAGGTGGTCACTCGAAGACCCGGCCGGAAGCCGCACCTCGACCTGCCGCTGGCGGCGTCGCGGCAGCTTGCCGGCCTGGGCGTGGCGCCGGTCTCGGCACTGGAACGCTGCGTGCGCTGCAGTCCGGACTGGTGGAGCTATCGTCGAGACGGTGCTCGCGCCGGCCGCAACTACGCGTTCATCTGGCGCGACTAGCCGCCTTCGGCGGCAGCTGGCGAGGACGCCGGCGCACCCTGTGTGAAGCGTCGACGTTCGCCGACGTTGGCCTGCTAGCGCGGCGGCTCGTTCGTCGCTCCGGGAACTTCTTCGAGTTGCCGGCGGAGTTCCTCTTGCTTGCGCTCGAGTTCCGCGATGTTCTCGTTGAACTCGTCGGCTTCCCGGTTTTCCTGCGCGATCTGCTTGTTCTCACGCACCCGCGCGGCGCCAGCAGCGTTCCCGGCCCGTTCGTAGGCCGAGATCGCCGGGTCGTACTTGTTCTGCTTGGAGAGCACGAAGCCGAGGTAGTCGAGGACCTGCCTCTTGTCAGCATCATCGGAAGCCAGAGGGAGGGCGTCGTTCAGCGCCGCCTCGGCGTCGCTGTAGCGCTCGAGCGAGCCATACGCCTGCCCGAGGTAGAAGTGCGCGTGCCAGTCGTTGCTCTTCTTCGAGATCGACTGCTGGAACGTCGATGCCGCCGAGTCGTAGTTCTTTCCGCCAAGCTGCACTTCGCCCAGCAGGAGGAGGTTGTCATACGAGGGGCTGCTCCCGACCAGGCTCCTCGCCACGTCTTCAGCCTTGCGGTAAATGCCGGCCTTCCCGGAACCCTGGGTACTCCGTCCCTTGACCTTCAGGGCGTTCACGAGAATCTTCTTCCACTCCGACCTGCTGCCGTCCATCGCGATGGCCCGCTCGTAGGCGGCAATCGCGGGATCGAGCTGCGCATCGCTATGGAGCATCTGGCCGTACTCGAAGCGAGCCCCGGCGTCGGCGGGCTTCAGGTCGGCGACCCTGCCCAGATCAGCCGCCGCACTGCCGGTGTTGCCCAACCGCGCGTAGCTGGCGCCACGCGTCTCGTACACACCGACCTGGATGTTCGCGGGCAACGCGCCGATGTTGAGCCTGCTGAGCGTCGAAATGCACTCCCTGGGCTTGCCGCTCTGGTAGAAGGCCTGGCCCAGGAGCACCTGGCTGCCGATGTCGTCGGCCTTCATTTCGATTGCCTTCTGGAACGCGGCAACGGCTTCGCCGGCCTTGCCGCCCCGGAGCAATGAACGGCCCAACATCTGGTAGCCGGCCTGCTGATCGGGGCGCTCCTCGACGAACTGCTGGAACTCGGCGATGGCCTGGGCGTAATTGCCGGACTTGAATGCGGCCACGCCCTCGTCCCAGCCGGCGAAGGCCACCGATGCGGTCAGCAGTGCGCAGACCGTAGTAAGTGCGAGTACGGATCGGCGAGTAGTCATGATCGGGCCGTAGTCCTCCGCTCTACTGGAGCTGGAAGTTGACGGTCAGGTTGTAGTACACGGCGACCGGCTTGCCGTTCAGCGTCGCCGGCTTGAACTTCCACTGCTGCACCGCCGACACGGCGGCTTCGGCAAGGCCCATCGGCAGCGGCTTCAGGACCTTGATGTCGGTGATGTCGCCGTTCTTGTCGATCGTCGCCTGGAGGATGACGACACCCTGGATCCGCGCCTTGCGCGCGATCTCGGTGTACTGCGGCTGGATGTCGCTGATCTTCTCCGGCTTCGTCACGTCGCCGGTGACGTAGATCGGTCCCGTCGGCTCCGGCGGAGGCGGCGCCTCGGGGAGGTCGAAGAGGTCGAGGTCGTCGACCTCGGGGATGTCGATCTCCTCGGGCTCATCGATCCGGATCGGTTCCGGTTCGTCGGGCGTGGGATCGGGGATCGGCACCTTCTTCGACTTCGGCTTCGGAATCTGCTGCTCTTCCTTCGGCGGTGGCGGCTTGAAGCGCACCTGCTGCACGACGAAGACCTTGGGCTTCGGCGGCGGCGCCACCGTGTCGCCGTACAGGTCGGGCAGCTTCACGATCAGCAGGATGCCGTGAAGGATGACCGCCAGCCCCAGCGAGTAGCGGAAGGTCTTGTTGTCCTCGCGGGTCTCCTGCACGTAGGTCAGCAGGCCCTGTTCGGCGGAGGTCAGCGCGGTCGCTTCGTCCTTCGCGGGCTCCTCCGCGGGGGACGCAGCCTGTTCGAGGTTCTCGTCACTCATCCGGTTACCCCTCTTCGGTCAGGTTCTCGGTCAGGTGTTCTGTCGCGTGGTGTCTGGGTTCAACGTCCAGCCGGTCTCGGCGTATTCCGATCTCTTCCCTAGTACCAGAAGCTCTGGATCTCGCGCTGGGTGGGAACCGAGATGTTGATCGGCTGCTCCAGCCCGTAGTCCTCCCACTGGCGCAACTCGTCGTACACCTGGACCATGAACTTGTAGGGCGTCGCGATATCGGGCCGGATGATCACCGGCTTCTTCGGGTTCCGCTCGAGCTTCGGCTTCAGGTAGGGGATGATCTCGTGCAACAGCATCGGATCCTGGTCGACGATCAACTCGCCGTTCGGCATGATCTCGACCAGCACCGACTCCTCCTTCTCGACCACCGGCGGATCGTCGTCGTCCTCGGGAAGCGCGAAGTCCAGTCCGCGGGTGGCGGTGAACGTCGTCGTCACCATGAAGAAGACGATCAGCAGGAAGGCGATATCCGCCATTGACGAGGTCGGGATTTCGTCGTCCGGGCGATCACGGTCAAGTCTCATCTTGCGCCTCCTTCGTCAAGCTTACAGGTCGTCGACCGTCACCTGATCCGACAGCAGGTAGACGTCCCGGACCTTGGCCCGCTTCAACGCGTCGATCACCTCGTCGACCTTCAGCCAGTCCACGTCGCCGTGCGACTTGACGACGAAGACCTTCTGCGGGTCCATCGCGATGACGCCCGCGGCCATCGAGAGAACCTCGTCAGCCGCGCTGACCAGGGCGCTCTGCTCCGTGCCGTCGGAAACCCGGATGCGCCCGTTCGGATCGATCGAGACGTAGGCGGACTGCTTCGGAATCTCGTACCTGAGCGTCGTCTTCGGCAGCGTCACCTGGGTCTTGTCGACCTCGAAGGTGATCGTCAGCATGAAGAAGATGATCAGCAGGAAGGCGATGTCCGCCATCGAGGCCGTCGGGATGTTCGGCTTGTGCTCGATGGTTGCCTTGAGCTTCATGTCGATCTACTCCGCTGAAGACTGGCGAAAACGCCTCTAGCTGGCGTCGCCGCCGGACTCCGGCGGGATCCCGCTGCGCTCCATCTCGCCGAACGTCTCGAGGAGCATGTTCGCCGAAGTTTCGATGTCGCGGACGAACTTGTTGATCCGGCTCATGAAGTAGTTGTAGGCGAGCTGGGTCGGAATGGCGACCGCCAGACCGCCCGCTGTGGTGGTCAGGGCCTCCTTGATACCGGTGGCGACCGCGCCGGGGTTCGACAGACCCTGTGCCGCCAGCGCGTCGAAGCCGGCCATCATGCCGGTCACCGTGCCGAAGAACCCGAGCAGCGGGGCGACGTTGGCCGTCGTCGCCAGCACCGCGAGGCCCCGCTCGAGGCGGCCCATCTCGAACAGCGCCGCGTTCTCGATCGTCTTCTCTACGTCTTCCTTGGGCTGGCCGTACTTCATCAGACCGGCCTTGAGGATCGAGGCGACCGGACCGCGGTACTCCTCGCATACCTTGACCGCTTCACGAATCGAGCGGTTCACGACCAGCGCCTTCCGCACCTTGGGGAGGAACTCGTGAACGTTGATCCGAGCCCGCCGCAGCGCAATCAGTCGCTCGACCACCACCGCTGCCGCGATGACGGAGAAAGCGAGCAATGGCCACATGACGGGGCCGCCCTCGTTCATCAACTTCCAGAACGTGCCACCAATGTTCACCTAGCTACCTCCTCAGAACTGCGCCCGCCAACGGGCCTGGTTGAACCGCCCGCCGAAGGCGGACGCGATTCTGGACATGCGGTGACCCCTACACCGGAGGGGTGCCTGGCTCACCTTGGAACGGTGGAGCAATATAGCACACGGGTTCAGCTAGGGAACCGCCCGATCAACCGCGTTCCGGCGACGCTCCGGCCGCCTCCATGACCCGCTCCAGGGGCCGCCGGTGGACATAGCAGAGGGCGACGGCCAGGGCGTCGGATGCGTCGGCGCTACGCCGCGCCGGCGCTGGCCCCAGGAGCACCTCGACCATCCGGGAAACCTGGGTCTTGTCGGCTCGACCAGTGCCGCAGACGGCCTGCTTGACGTGGGCCGGGGAGTACTCCTCGACTTCCAGGCCATGCCGCCCGAGGACTGACAGGATGACGCCCCGGGCCTGGGCGAGCGCGATCAGGGAGCGGCTGTTGCGGCCGTGAAACAGCGTTTCCAGGGCCGCCGCCGCCGGCTGCCAGCGTTCGAGGGTCTCCTCCAGGCCCTCGGCCAACCGCGCCATGCGCGCCGCCGGCGTCGGCTCGGCGGTGAGGACGATCCGGCCCGCATCCAGTTGCCGAACCCTCGACCCTTCCTGTTCCACGACGCCGAACCCCGTGTAGCGACTCCCGGGATCGATCCCGAGAACGATCACGGCGGAGCGCAGGAGGCGGTCAGGACGCCAGCCGCTCGAGCAGTTCGTCGTCGAGGTCGAAGTTGGCCCAGACGTTCTGCACGTCGTCCTGATCCTCCAGTGCATCGATCAGGCGCATGAGCGGCCCCGCGCCCCCTTCGTCGACCTGGACCAGGTTCTGGGGTTCCATCGTCAGTTGCGCGACGGTCGCGGGCAGGCCGCGCTCCTCGATCGCGTCCTTCGTCGCGTGGAACGCCTCGACGGAGGTGTAGACGCTGTAGCTCTCGTCCTCGACGGCATAGTCCTCGGCCTCGAGTTCGAGGGCGAGTTCCACCAGCGCATCCTCGTCCACACCGAAGCCCTCGAGGGCAACTCGATCGAAGGCGAAGAAGCCGCGGCGATGGAACATCCAGGCGACGCAGCCGTTCTCGCCCAGGTTGCCGCCGTGTTTGGTGAACAGGTGCCTGACCTCCGAGACGGTCCGGTTCCGGTTGTCGGTGAGGGTTTCCACCAGCACCGCCACGCCACCGGGGCCGTACCCCTCGTAGGTGACTTCCTCGTAGGACACACCCTCGAGCTCTCCTGTGCCCTTCTTGATCGCCCGGTCGATGTTGTCGCCCGGCACGTTCTGCGCCTTCGCGTCCGACAGTGCGTGACGGAGTCTGGGGTTACCCGAGGGATCCCCCCCGCCGAGCCGGGCGGCGACCGAGACCTCCTTCAGGATCCGCGTGAAGACCTTGCTGCGACGGGCGTCCTGCGCCGCCTTCTTGTGCTTGATCGTGCTCCACTTGCTGTGACCCGACATGGCGGGTTTATCTTATGCTGCGCCGCCACGTGACCGGCGCGACCAAACCCACGGCGAGCGAGATCCTCGACCGGCTCGAAGTCTGGGGACAGAAGCTCGGCCTCGAAGCCACGCGCAGCCTGCTCGACGTTCTCGGCAGGCCGCAGAGTCGCGTGCCGACGGTGCTGGTCGCGGGGACCAACGGCAAGGGCTCGACCAGCGCCGCGCTCGCCTCGATCCTGAGCGCAGCAGGCTTCCGCTGCGGTCTCTACACCTCACCCCACCTCGAGCACGTCGAGGAGCGACTCCGGATCGACGGCGCGGCGATATCGGAAGCCGCACTCGGGCAGCAGCTCCGGCGCGTACTGGACGCCGCCGGCGAGACGCCGCCGACCTACTTCGAGAGCCTGACCGCGGCGGCCTGGCTGCACTTTGCCCATCATGGCGTGGACGCCGCGGTGTTCGAGGTCGGCCTGGGCGGTCGACTCGACGCGACGAACGTCTCGGACCCCCTGCTCTCCGTGATCACCCAGGTGGCGCGCGACCACGCGCCGCAACTGGGCTGGACCCTGACCTCCATCGCGGGCGAGAAGGCCGGCGTGATGCGCTCCGGCCGCACCTGCCTGACCTGGCCGGGCCGCCCGGAGGTGGGACGCGAGCTCCGCCGTTGCGCGGCGGTCTGCGGCGCGCATCTCGTCGACGCGGAGGATGGGGTCGTGTTCGACCGCCGGCTCGAATCCGGGCCTTTCTCCCTGACCACGCCGAATGCTCAGTACGACTTCCGGGCGCCCCTGGCCGGCGGCCACCAGCTCACCAACCTCGTCCTCGCGGTACGCGCTGCAGAGGAGTTCTGCGCCCTCGCCGGACGAAACCTCGACCCGGAGACCGTCAGGCAAGGCCTCGACGCAGTCCGCTGGCCGGGACGGCTGGAGTGGGTCGAAGTCGAAGCCCAAGGTGGGCGCCGCCGGATCCTCTTCGATGCCGCCCACAATCCCGCGGGCGCGGCCGCGCTCCACTCCTTCCTCGAGGAAACGGGACTCCGGTTCGACCTTCTGTACGGGTCTCTCGCCGAAAAGCACCCTGAACAGTGTCTTCCCCTGTTGGTGGAGAAGGCGGAGCGAATCGTGCTGACGGACTTCGACCATCCCCGTGCGGCGTCACCCGAAACGCTGGTTCCGCTCCTTCCCGCCGGCCGAGCCGTCGTGAACGGCGACGCCGCCGACGCACTCGAACGCTGCCTCGCGTCACCTTCGAGTCCAGCCCACGCCCTGGTCGTCACCGGTTCCCTCTACCTCGTCGGAGAAGTCCGATCGGCGCTGCGTGAACGCTATGGCGTCCCCGTCGCGGCGCGAGAACTCGTTACCGGGTTCAGTCCGTAGTGTCGATCTTCGCGACGCGGGCGGTGTGGCGGTCGCCGTCGAAGGGAGTGTCGAGGAAGACCTCGAGCAGTTCGGTGGCCTGGCCGGCGCCGAGGACGCGGGCGCCGAGGGCAAGGACGTTCGCGTCGTTGTGGGCGCGGGACATGCGTGCCGTGTAGCTGTCGGTGGGGTTGACCGCCCTGACGCCCGCGAAACGGTTCGCCGACATCGCCATGCCGACTCCCGTGCCGCAGACGAGCAGGCCGCGGTCCACCTCGCCGGCGGCCAGGGCGCGCGCGACCTGGGCCGCCTTGTCCGGGTAGTCGACGGGACCGGATCCGTCGGCGCCGAAGTCCACGAACTCGATGCCGCGCCCCCGCAGCACTTCGCCGAGCTGGTCCTTCAGCTCGACTCCGGCGTGATCCGCGCCGACCGCGAACTTCATCCGCCGCGCTACTCCCCGGACTCCCCGGAGTCCGAGGACCCGGTTTCCGGTTCCGGCTCGGCCGGCGCGGGCGACGCCTTGGTCTTCCTGCTCGACGCCTTCTTCCTGGACGCCTTGGCCTTGGCCTTGGTGCGCCGCACCTTCACCGACCGCGACGCCGTTTCCCGGGTCGCGGCCTCCTCACGGCGGCGCTGCTTGAGACGCTTCAGCCGGCGCTGGCGCCGACGACGGAGCTTGCGGTCCTTCTCTCTCATTCCTGAAGCGTAGCCGCATCCTGCCGGACACGCTCGTCGGCCGCTGCCACGCGCTCGCCCATCCGGCCACGGTAGTCCTTCAGGGCGGCGGCCAGATCCGGATCGCCGAGCGCCAGGATCTGGAGAGCCAGCAACCCGGCGTTGTCGGCACGGTTCACGCCCACCGTTGCGACGGGGATCCCGGGCGGCATCTGCACGATCGCCAGCAGAGCGTCGACGCCGTTCAGCGGACCGCTCGCCACCGGGACGCCGACCACCGGCAAAGTGGTCGCGGCCGCCACGACGCCCGGAAGCGCGGCGGCGACGCCGGCGCCGGCGATCAGCACGCCGATACCGCGCCCGGCCGCGCCTTCGGCCCACTCGGCCGTCTCCCGCGGAGTCCGGTGCGCCGAGAGAACCCGCGACTCGCAGCCGACTCCGAAATCGGCGCAGACCTTCGCCGCCTTCTTCATCGTCGGCCAGTCCGAGTCGCTGCCCATGACGATACCCACTCTGATGTCGCTCATTCGCTCCTGATCTCCGCCTTGCCGCTGGTCAGATGTTGAGATGTCGGCCGCGCTCCCTCACCTACAGAGGAACGCTTCCGTGCTTCTTCGCCGGTACGCCGCTGCGCTTGCCGGCAAGCTGGCGCAACGCCCGCACGATCTCGCCGCGCGTCGTGCGCGGAGCGATCACGGCGTCCACGAAGCCGCGCTCGGCGGCGACGTAGGGATTCGAGAACTTCTCCCGGTACTCGGCGGTCAACCGCTCGCGCAAGGCCTCCGGATCCTCCGCCTTCCGGATCTGCTGGCGGTAGAGGATGTTGACCGCACCGCCGGGGCCCATGACCGCGATCTCGGCGGTCGGGAACGCCAGGTTGACGTCCGTCCGCAGGTGCTTGCTGGCCATCACGCAGTAAGCGCCGCCGTAGGCCTTGCGCGTGATCACGGTGATCTTCGGCACCGTCGCCTCGGCGAACGCGTAGAGCAGCTTGGCGCCGTTCCGGATGATCCCGCCATGCTCCTGCCGCACCCCGGGCAGGAAGCCGGGAACGTCCTCGAAGGTGACGAGCGGAATGTTGAAGGCGTCGCAGAAGCGGACGAAGCGGCCGCCCTTGACCGCCGCGTCGATGTCGAGCACGCCCGCCAGGTAGTTCGGCTGGTTGGCGACGATGCCGACGCTCCGGCCGCCCATGTGCGCGAAGCCGACGACGATGTTCTGCGCGAAGTGCCGGTGGACTTCGAGAAACCGCCCGTCGTCGACGACCGCCCGGATCAGATCGAGGATGTCGTACGGCTTGTTCGGGTCGACCGGGACCAGCTCGTCGAGTTCCGGGGCCTCCCGATCGTCCGGGTCGTCGGTCGGACGGAGCGGCGGATCGTCGAGGTTGTTGCCGGGCAGATAGCCGAGCAGCTCGCGGATCATGGCCAGGCAGGCGGCATCGTCCGCCGCGGTGAAGTGGGCCACACCGCTCTTCCGCGCGTGCGTCATCGCGCCGCCGAGCTCCTCCATGGAGACGTCTTCGTGGGTCACCGTCTTGATGACGTCCGGCCCGGTGACGAACATGTAGCTCGTGCCCTCGACCATCAGCACGAAGTCCGTGATGGCGGGCGAGTACACGGCGCCGCCGGCGCAGGGGCCCATGATCGCGCTGATCTGCGGAACGACTCCCGACGACAACGTATTGCGGAGGAAGATGTCGGCATAGCCGCCGAGCGAGGCCACCCCTTCCTGAATCCGCGCCCCGCCCGAGTCGTTCAGACCCACCACGGGCGCTCCGTTCTCCACCGCCAGATCCATCACCTTGCAGATCTTGCGGGCGTTCGTCTCGGACAGCGAACCGCCGAACACCGTGAAGTCCTGGGCGAAGACGTAGACCGGACGCTGATCCACGCGGCCGTGGCCGCAGACCACCCCGTCGCCGGCGACGCGCTGCTCGTCCATGCCGAAGTCGGTGCAGCGATGCGTCACCAGCGCGTCGATCTCGACCCACGAGCCGGGGTCGAGCAGCAGGTCGATCCGCTCGCGGGCGGTCATCTTGCCGCTCGCGTGCTGCCGGTCTATCCGCGCGGCGCCACCGCCCAGTTGGGACTGCTGGAGCCTGCGTTCCAGCTCCTGGGCCTGCTGGCCCCGGACGTCGTCGGCGGTGCCGTCTGGTTTCGCTGCCGCGGTCATCCGATCGGCTTTCTTACCACAGGCGAAGTCGCCCTGGCGCCCCGAAACGCCTCGCAGGCTCGGTGTTTCGGCCCATCCCGTCCGCACGGCGGAGCCTGCGCCCCGACTTGCTTCGCTGCGTTCCGTGGCGCAGGCTCCTAGAATCCAACCAATGACGTCGACCGCCAACCGTGCCGGGCCGCGGCCGTTGCTGACCTCCGACGTTGCCGTACCGGCCGACGCACTGAGCCGTCTGGCCGCGCACGGAAACCAGCAGTTCGAGGCCTTCTTCGAGCGTCTCGAGACCGTCGAGCTACTGCCGCGAGGCGCTTCCAACCGCCTGCGCCTGAGGAAGGAACAGGGCCTCGGCGTGAGGAAGATCGAGAACGGCAGGAGCCGCCTGGCAGCCGCCGACACGATCTCGGGCCCTGCCTTCGCCGCCTGCTGCGACCGGGTCGCGGGCACCAGCCGCTCGATCGGCGCGGCGCCGCCGCGAATCAGGACGGGGAGCTGGCCCGCGTTGCGTCTGGCCGAGATCGAACAGGCCGAGTCCAGGCTCACCCGCGCCGTGAACCGCCGGCGCGTCGGATTTCCGATGGAGATCACCGCGCGCCGCCATCGCCGGCAGGTACAGGTGGTCCGCAGTCCGATCGCGGCGCCGCCGCAGTTCGAGGAGTACTTCAGCCTGCAGGTGACGACGCCGTGGGGCGTCTGGGGCGGTCTCCTGCCATCCCTCGCGGACGAAGACCTGGACCCGGTCGCCCACTGCCTCGTCGACCGGCTGTGTTCTCGAGGCCTGCCGCCGCACGGGCACGCTCCCGGCGTCATCGTCCTCGGGCCGAACGCCGCCGCGGTCCTGCTCCACGAGGTCGTGGCCCACGCGCTGGAAGCGGACACCCTCGGCCTCTCCGGCGCTCCCGACCACGTCGTCGGACTGAAGCTGGGCGGCCGCGAACTCGACGTGATCGACGATCCCCGCGCCGCGCCGCTGGCCTGCAAGCGCTCGAGCGACGACGAGGGCACGGCGGTCATCAGCCGCTGGCTGCTCAGGCGCGGCCGGGTCCGGCAACCCCTCGCCGACCTGGCCTGGGCCGAGCGCTGCCCCGGCATGATCCCGGGCGCGGCCCGCCGCGCGAGCCGGCATCGGCTGCCGGGACCGCGCACCACCCACCTCGAGCTGCTTCCCGGCACCATTCCCGAGACGGACCTCTTCGCCGAGGCCGCGGGCGGCCTCTACATCGGAGAGTTCGACAGGGGCAACCTGGATCCGCTCGACGGCCGCTGCGTGCTCCGTGCGCCTTGCGGTCGCCGGATCGGAGCGAGCGGCCCGGTCGACCACACGGGGCCGATCGAGATCCGGTCGCGGGCCGTCGATCTTCTCGCGGCGGTTACCGCGGTCGCGGACCGTCCGCTCGCGGGCGGCGCCGGCTGGTGCGCGAAGGACGGCGCACCGATGCCGGTCTGGGCCCGCTGCCCGTCGATCCGCCTGGAAGGACTGCAGGTGGCCGATTGAAGTCGGCTCCGCTCCCCGGCGTGCGGAGCCTCAGGCTGGCGTTGGGCGCGGTGCGTGAACGCACCGGCGCGACCGGAGCCGAGCTCTACGTCAAGGCCGGAAACACGCGCCGGATCGAGATCGACCCCTGGATGACGCCCGTGACGGCCGACCCGGACGACCTGCAAGCCCAGGTGTCGGTCCTGGACGAGCGGGGGTGGGCGCTGCGCGCGGGAGGCGCCAGCCGCGCTCTTTTTCTCGCCGATTCCGGCCCCCTCCCGGAACCGAACGGCTGGAGGCGGCTCAATCGCCACTCCTTGCGGCCAGGAAGCCTCAGGCTGCCGGCGGCCCGTTCCGGAACGGCGCCGTCACCGGCCGCCGATACGGGCGAACACTCGCCGGACGACGAAGAGGCGGCGGGCCTGGCCTTCCTCCATGACCTCCTGCGGCGTCTGGGCGAGCGAATGCCCGAGGCCCGTCTCGTCCGGGGCCGGCTCGACAGCGGCGCCAGCGCCGCGGTGCTCGCCAGCACGACCGGCGTCACCGCGCGGAGCGGGCGGCGGCTCGCGACGGTTGAACTGGACTTCGCCGCTTCACGAGACGGCCGCCACGGACACTGCAGGCTCTACCGCGCGGCCTCGAACCTCCACCTTCTCGGCGCCGACGCCATCGCGAGCGAGATCGCGGAACGGCTGACGCTGGCAACGGCCCCTGCCCCACCCTTCCTGCCTGCGGGCGAGGTAGCCGTGTCCCCGGCACTCGGCTGCAACCTGCTGGCGCTGCTCACGCCTCTCTTGCGGGGGCGCGACGGCTGGCGGCGGCTGCGGAAACTGGGCGCCGGCCGCCCGCTCGGGCCGCCCCAACTGCAGATCGTGGACGACGGCGGCCTCGATGCCGGCTGGATGAGAGCAGCGTTCGACGACGAAGGCGTCCCGACCCGGGCCGTGGCCCTCGTACGCGACGGCGAACCCGGCGAACCCCTCCTGAGCTGGGAGGACGACGGCTGGTCGGGTTTCGCCGCCGCCGGCTGCCGGCGCAGGTCGGGATGGCGAGCGCTACCGGAACTCTGCCACTCCCACCTGTACATCGCCGGGACCTCCGAATCCGCCGAGTCGATCCGGAGCGGCATCGTGCATGGGTGCTACCTGCTGGACAGGGTGCATGACGGGCGCTGCCATGCGACGTTCGAGGCCTCGACGAACGGCGGACCAGGACGGTTGGAAGAGGGGCGTTTCGAGGTCGACGCGATCGGCCTGGTCATTCGCCGCGGCGAGGTCCTGGGCCAAGCTCCCAGGGTGAGGCTGACCGGCTCCCTGCGGCAACTCCTCCAGGGTGTTCGCGCCATCGGCGACGACCTGCGCTTCCTGCCCGCGCCCGGGGCGGTCGGCGCTCCGACCCTGCTGCTGACCGGGCTGCAGGTCGAGGCGGTCGGCTAGGGCGCGGGTACCGGGAGTCTGCGGATCGTCGTCTCGAGCTGCGCGCTGCTGCGAGCGCTTGGCTGGAAGCGACCGCCGCTGCCGCGGAAGGTCCCGGCCGCGGGTGGAGTCGACTGCCTGCCGCCGGGGCCGACGGGTGTTCCGGGCTGGATGCCACCGCGGGAACCTCCGGCCGGGCTCACCTGGGACGGCGCACCGCCCACCGGATTCCCGACCACCATCCTGCCGCCGCCAAGCGTTCGCGTCCGCAGGTTCTCCCGGGTGAAGACACGCGGCCGCTCCTCGGCCTGCGCGTTCTCGGATTCCGGCTCCAGACCCGCGGCTGCACGGCCCGTGTCGGCGGTTTCCCACTCGGTTTCGACGGCGGCCCCACGGTCGAACGTCCGGTCCACTGCCTGGTCACCTGCCGGGAGGCTGGCCGGTGACTGGATCACTCGCCTGACGTTGCCGGCGCTCTCGCCCTCGCGCCCACTCACCCGGTTCGCTCGCCGGGACAGATCCCGGTCCGCGTCCGGCTCGGGCATCTCCGCTGCCTCCGCTGCCTGCGCGGCGCCGCCCGCATCGGCGGCCGTTGCTTCCTCCTCCATTCGCGGCAACAGCAGGCTGCTGATGCGCCCCGGCTCGGAGTAGGTCCGCGGCGGCAGGGCTTCGACCCGGCTTCGGTCCGCCTTGAGAAGCACCTCCGTGGCGTACCGGTTGACCGCGAAGTGCGGGTTGACATCGGTGAAGGCGAGACGCGTGTCCAGGCTCAGGGCATGCACGTAGTGCTCCACGGCGGCCACGGCATCTCCGGCATCGTCCGCGATCCGGCCGAGCTGGTAGTGCGCCCAGGCGTTCCCCGGATCCAGCTCGATCGCCCTTTCCATGTGCGTCGAGGCCAGCTCACTGTCGCCGGTCGTGTAGGCGAGCAGCGCCAGGTTGTAGTGCGCGGGCGCCCAGGCGCCGTCCTCGGCGATCGCGGCGAGGTAGTGCTCGAACGCTCCCTCGACATCCCCGCGCAGTTCCAGCAGGTTCGCCAGGTCGTTCAGCGCGCTTGCGCGATCCGCGGACGTGGTCTGCTCGTCCACCCGCTTGCGCTGGGCGGCGATCGCCCGGTCGAGATTCTGGACCTCCGCCGGCGCGGGCTCGACCGTCTGAGCCGCGCCCTGCGGGACACCGCCCACCGGCAGACCCGGCCCCACAATCAGCCAGACCAGCGTCAGCACCGTCGCTCTGGACATCGTCTTCATGGCAGTCATGGCTCTCTTCGCGCGGCGCGCGGGATCGGAGTTGCCGGTTTAGGATCTGCAGGACGTGAGTCAACTGCGACGACTACCTGCAGTCGGACACCTGCTGCAGGAGAGCCCGCTTGCCGAACTCACTGGATTATACGGAAGGGAAGCGCTGAGGGTCCAAGCAACCCGCGTTCTCGACGCGGTCAGGGCCGAGATCCTGGCCGGAATCGACGACGACGAGCTGACGGAGAGAATCCGCGGGATCCCGGAAACCGTCCGCGCCGCGCTGGAAGCGGAAGCGCCGCCGCTCCGAAGGGTGCTCAACGCGACGGGCATCTTCCTCCACACCAACCTGGGCCGCGCGCCTCTGCCCCGCGACGTCGTCGCCGACCTGGCCGATCGCCTGGACGCGTACTGCGACCTGGAGATGAGTCTTGAGACGGGCCGCCGCGACAACCGCGGCAAGAGAGTCGAGAACCTGGTGCGCGCCCTCACCGGCGCCGAGGCGGCGCTGGTCGTCAACAACAACGCCGCCGCCCTGGCCCTGGCCCTCTCCAGTCTGGCGGCCGGCCGCGAGGTCCTGCTGTCCCGGGGCGAGCTGGTCGAGATCGGCGGTTCGTTCCGGATACCGGACATCCTCGAGGCGAGCGGAGCGCGCCTGGTCGAGGTCGGCACGACGAACCGCACGCGGATCGCGGACTACGAGCGCGCCCTCCGTCCGGGCGTCTCCCTGGTGCTCAAGGTCTATCCGAGCAACTACCGGATCCGGGGCTTCGTCGAAGAGGTCGACCCCGCGACGCTCGCCGACTTCGCCCACCGCCACGGCCTCCCGCTTCTGGTCGACGAGGGCAGCGGCATGCTGCGACCGGAGGCGGTGCCCCAACTCCGTCGCCACCAGAGCTTCCAGGACCTGATCGGCGCCGGCTGCGACCTGGTCTGCGGCAGCGGCGACAAGCTCCTCGGCGGCCCGCAGGCAGGACTGATCGCGGGCCGCGAGACGACGGTCGCGCGGCTCCGGGAGTCGCCGCTCTACCGGGCCCTCCGCCCGGGAAGGCTGGTCCTGACCGCGCTGGACGCGGTGCTTCGGAGGCACCTGGCGGCGCTGCCCATGCCGATCGCGGCTTTGTGGCTTGACGATGAAGAGCATCGTCGCCGGGTCGAGGAGCTGGCGGCCCGGCTTGGCGGCGAGGCCGTCCGGGGCAGCGCCTACGTCGGCGGCGGTTCCGCGCCGGAGCAGGAGATCGAGGGCTGCGTGGTGGCCCTGACGGTTCCCGCCGGCGTGGCCGCCCGGCTCCGCCAGGGCGAACCGCCGGTCGTCGGCTACCAGCGCGACGGTCGTCTGTTCCTCGACCTGCGGACGGTGGATCCGGAGGATGACGAGGCGCTGGCCGGTGCGGTGGAACGGGTGTTGGCCTAGAAGCTCCGGTCCTCGAACCAGTCGACGTCGATCCGGCACACGGGCAGGACCGCCAGGCGAAGCGGCTCGGCGTTCACGCCCGTGCCGACAACGCGCAGGCGGGCGCCTACGAAGCGGCAGCTTGACGGCATACCGGCCCGGAGCGTCTTCAGGACCCGCTCTTCGCCAGGTGACAGAAAGGGCGCGGAGTAGCTCCCCGGATGGTCCACTTCCAGCCGAACCGGCGCACCGAAGTCGACCGAAGGCCGCGAGGCGCCGCTCGCGATCCGCACGCCGCGCGCTCCACCGGCGGCGGCATCGCCGGAACGAAGCCGGAGCGAGTAGCGGCGGATCTCTCCACCGTCGAGCCCGGTCGGCCTGAAGGTCAGGAAGGTCAGCAATCCGGCCGCCGCCAGCGGCGGCGAGGCGATCTCTTCGCCCCGCTCCAGTGCGAGCGACCAGCCCTGTTCCGACGGCGGCAGCCCCGGCGCCAGGCGATCGGGACCCGGAACGTCGCCGGAAGGATCGAGGGCGAAAACACTCCCATCGGCGTCGATGCGCCCCGATCCACGGTCGACCAGGACGAAGAAGCGACCGGCCGCCTCCTCGGCCGGCGCCTGTGCGTCGACTCGCCCGTCGGCGCCCAATGCCAGCACCAGCGCACCGGTCTCCGGCACCGGCACGACCGCCGGAGGCTGACGGATGGGACGTCCGCCGGTCTCGAACACCCGCCGCGGCGCCCACACGCCCGCCGCGACGCGTCCGCCGGCAAGTGGCGCGGGAGTCGACACGTCGACGCGGTACAGGCTGCCGGCGAGTGTGCCGACGTAGAGCCGGTCGGCCACGCCATCGCCGTTGAGGTCCGCCGCGGCCGGCGTCGCAGTGGCCGGAGCGTCCAGTTGCCGCTTGTAGCGCAGTGTGCCGGAGGCGACTTCAACGATGTAGAGCCAGTCGCCGACCTCTTCCGGACGGTCGGGATCGTAGCCGCCGCCGAAGAACGCGACCGGACGGTCGCCCTCGCCCAGACGCAGCCTCACGATCGCCGGCGCGGCAAGCAGGCGGCCGAGATCGGGCGCACCGTTGCCGTCCTCGTCGGTCGAGTCCGCGAACGACCAGAGCGGAGCCGGATGTGGCGCCAACTCGACCGCATGGAGCGTACTGCCGGAGCCGCCCGCCGCCACGGCCCGCGGCGCGTCGCTACCGCTGTCCTCAAACCTCGCCACCGCGACCGGCGTCCCTTCCTCATGGTCGCCGGCCTCGGCGACGGCAGCCTGCCGGATCCTCCGCCGCGCTTTCGCCGTCGCCGCGGCCAGATCCCATCGGTCCCGGCTCCCCGCCGGCCAGGGCATCAGGTCGACCACGGCGGACACCGAGCGCACCGGCGGCGGCAGCCCGTCCGAACGGCGCGGAGCGGTCGCCGTAGCCGAGACGGCGTGGCTGACCCGCCTCAAACCGCCCAGCGATCCCAGCGTTCCCTCCAGGTTCGCCATGCACAGGTGGCACGCGCCGTTCGCCATCGGGACGAAGCCGGACACCTCGAGCAGAACCTCGGCGCCGGGCAGCGAGCCGCCGAGGGTTCGCGTGGTCGGCTCGCCCGCACCGGCGATGCCGCGCGCCACGCCGAGCTCCACACCGCCGTCCGCCGCGGCCAGCAGACGCACCTGCACCTTGTCCTGAAACGCGACCAGCAGTTGCGTCTGCGTCGCCATCAGCAACGCCAGGCAGGAGCCGCTCAGGAGGAGCAGGATGAGCGTCACGAGCAGAGTCGAGCTGCCCTGAGCCGCCGCCGAGTCCTTCACCGGAGGTTCCTCAACCGGACGACTGACGACGCGGTCCGCTCCACCCGCAATGCAGCGGAGGCCGGATCGCCGGCGCGGGCCGTACTCACCAGGTTCGCGGTGAAGCGCCGTCCATCCGCGGCGCGCACCATCGTCACGTCCAGGTCGACGATGTCGTCGGCGATCGGCTGCAACAGGCTCGAGTTGCGCCGCCGCCAGGCAATCTCCGTCCCGGGGTAGAAGCGCGCCTTGGCCAGCTGTGGCCCCCGGCCGGACCCCGGATCGCCCGGCCGGATGTAGAACCGCCACTCCTCCAGCACGCCGACTCGCACGACCGCGCCCATCCGGCCCGCCGGCCAGACGCCTCTCGACATGCCGGCGTAGGCGGCGGCGATCGGCCCCCGCGAGGGATCGCCGTGGAAGTGGACCCTCAGCATGCGGCCGCGACCGCGACCGCTGGCCTCTACCTCCGTGATCGGAGCGACCGCATGAGTCGCCCCGGCCGCCGCGACCAGGAGCAGGGCGTCGTCACCCGCATCGCCCGCGTCCTGCAACATGGAGAGCGATTGTGAAACGCCGCCCGCGGTTTCAGCCCTCACTTCGACCCAACCGCGTCCGCTGGCCGGATCGACGGCGGAATCCTCCACCCAGTACAGAGGGCCGTTCATCACGCCCCGAACGACGAGGACATCCGTGCCCTCGGCCGCGGTCAGAGCGCCGACCGGATGGCCTGACGCCACGTCCTTCTCGACGAAAGCGGCGAGCTCGGGGCGCGGCTCCTGGCCCGGCATCCACCGCACGATGCCACCGCGGCCAGCGCCGCGCAGGCTCCGCCGCAGCTCCCGATGACCCGTCCGCTGCGCCTGCTGAAGGAACGCGTCGTCCAGTTGGGCCCGCGCCAGACGCTGATGGAACGTGAACAGGGAGAGCGCGAACGCGGACACGGCAACGGTGAGGCCGAACGCGACGAGGGTCTCGATCAGGCTGGCGCCGGACTCGGCCGTCCTCGGGAAACTCGCGGCGGTCCTCATGGAACGCGCAGGGTGACGACCGTGATCGTCCGTTCGCCCGCGGCCCGGCCCGCCTGGAGGGCGGTCACCTGGAGCGTGACCTCGGCAACTTCCAGCGACTCACCCGGACGTCCGGGTTCGGCCACGGGAACGGAACGGACGACGCGACGGAAGCGGGGCGGCTCGGACGCGCACGCAGCCTGCCAGGCATCCATGGAAGGGCACCAGACCTGCTCCAGGTCCTCGGCGCCGTCGAGATCAGGCAGGCTGTCGAGATCCAGAAGGGACGCGCGCGCCATTGCGGCGAGAGCCTCCGCGCGGCGCGCCTCGAGGTTGTTCAGCCCGGATCGAACGAGCAGCGCGAGCACGGTGGCCGCGGTCAGGCCCAGCAGCGCGAAGGAGACGAGCACCTCCACGAGGCTGAAGCCGGCATTCCGGGGCGCGGCGAAAGCAGCGCGGCGGGTCCTGTCCATACTGACCAGGACGGAATTGGGGGCGGAAAGCGGAGCCGGCGGGGACGCCGGCGCACCCAGTGTGGGCAGGTCTACAGCAGCGACGTGTAGGCGGCGATCAGCCGCGTGCCGAAGAACAGCGACACGACGGCGCCCACCGCCAGAAAGACGCCGAAGGGGAGCCTGGAGCTCCAGCCCAGCCGGCCGCGGGCCAGGAACAGGACGCCGGCGACGGCGCCGATCAGGGACGCGAGGAACAGAGTCAGCAGCGTCCCGCCGACGCCAAGGAAGGCGCCGACCGCGGCGAGCATCTTCACGTCCCCGAGCCCCATGCCCCGTACCCGGCGAAGGAGGTACCAGAGCCCGATCAGCAGCAGCAGGGCGCCCGCCCCGATCGCCGCGCCGAGCACCGCGTCCCGGGGCGTGGTCCAGGTGACGACGAAGGAGCCGGCCAGGCCGACCCCGATTCCGCCCCAGGTCAGCGGGTCAGGGAGCAGGAGGTGGCTTGCGTCGATGAGCGCCAGCACCAGCATCAGGCTGCAGAAGACGGCGGCCACAAGGCCGTCGAACGTCGGCCCGAACACGAGCCAGGAGGCGAGCCAGAGCAGACCGCTGCCCGCCTCGACTGCCGGGTAGCGCCACGCGATCGCCTCGCCGCAGGTCCTGCAACGGCCCCGGAGCATCGCAAAACTCAGGAGCGGCACGTTGTCCCGCGCGGCGATCCCGGCGCTGCAGTGGGGACAGCGCGAGCGCGGCCGAACGATCGACTCGCCACGCGGCAGGCGCCAGGCGACCACGTTGAGGAAGCTGCCCACGCACAACCCGACCACCGCGGCGTACACCGCTCCGAAGGCGAAGGTCACCGGCGTCACTTCGGCGGTCATGGTTGCCCGCCGTTCCCCCGAACGAGCGCGGCGACGACCCGTTTCATCATCTCGCAGCCGCGAAGGAAGCCGTCCACCGGTATCCGCTCGTCGAGCCCGTGGATGCCGGCGGCGTCCCCGCCGGCTATGACGAAGGGGGAGAAACCGTAGGCGTCCACTCCGCGCCGGCGAAAGAAGCGCGAGTCCGTGGCGCCGGCGATCATGGCCGGCGCCACCGGCGCGCGCACGCCGAGCACGCGTTCCAGAGTCCGGTACGCGTCACTGTCCGTGCTTGACGCCGGGCTGGCGCCCGAGCGCAGGAGTTCCTCGACGTGGATGCCGGTACCAAGAACGGTGTCGACCCGCCGGCGAAAGGCCTCGGCATCCGTGTCCGGCAGCAGGCGGGCGTCGATCAGCGCCACCGCCTCGGCCGGCGCCACGTTGACCGGTCCCTCGCCGTTGTCGATCCGGGTGATCTGAACCGTGTCGCGGAAGCTTGCCGACATTCCCGGCAGCAGCACCCGGTCCAGGCCGCCGACCCGCAGACGCCGGTCGAGCTCCGCCTGTACGGCCTCGATCGGCTGATCGAAGACTTCGGCGAACTCGTCCGAGTGGAACGCCGCGAGCCCCCGGTAGGCCTCGTGCGCCGCGGTGGTGACCCGCCACGGATGCTCCAGTTCGAGGACCCGGTTCAGCGCTCGCACCAGCCGGTGCGTGGCGCTCGCGGGGTTGAATCCCGAACCGTGCCCGCCGCGCCCGGTGGTCGTGACGCGGAGCCAGAACACCTGCTTCTGCGCCGTCTCGATGCCCCACCACAGCAGGCGGTCCCCAGCCGTCCGGTTGACGCCCGCCTCGTTCAGCACCGCCTCGACATCGTGGAACAGGTCCCAGTGCTCCTCCAGCAACCAGCCGACACCGTCAGCGCCGCCCGCCTCCTCGTCCGCGGCGGCGACGAAGACCAGGTCGCGGCGTCTCGGCTGTCCGCTCTCGAGCACGTGCAACAGCGCGCCCAGATGGGCGATGCCCAGGCTCTTCGCGTCGAGGGCGCCGCGGCCCCAGATCTTCCCGTCGTGCAGCGTTCCGCCGAACGGAGGCCGGCTCCAGCCCTCTCCCGCCGGGACTACGTCGACGTGATGCAGCAGCACCAGGGCGCCGTCTTCGGCATCGACGGCGTTCGCCTGCAACCGCGCGTAGAGATTGGCCCGGCCGTTGGGGCTGATCAGCACCCGAACGTCGATCTCTCCCTCCGGGTCGCGCCCCTCGATCAGCGAGACCAGGTACTCGACGGCGGCCAGCTCGCCGCCCGGGGGATTGCTCGTGTCGAACGCGAGATAGGTCTGTAGCCAGGCGACCGGACCCGCGCCGGCGAACGCCGGCCCCGCCGCCAGCAGAACCACGGCGGAGGCCAGCAGCAGCCGGGTCGGCCGTCCTCCGCGCGCCGTCACCGGGCCGCCTCGGGCACGCCGCCCGCGGAGACCGCGGTCAGCGTGGTCTCCGGCGCCAGGTCGAGAAGGTCCAGTACGACCTGCCCGTAGAGCTCGACCCCATCGATGAAGGCGGGCAGGGCGATCTTCTCGTTCGGGCCGGCCACGGTCATCGAGTCGACGGCCAGGAACCGGAAAGGCGTGAATCCGTACGCGGCAATACCGTGGAGGCGGAAGAAGCGGGCGTCGTTGGCGTAGCGCGCCAGCAGGTAGGGACCGATCCGCTCCGGTTCGACGCCAGTGCGCCGGCGCAGCGAGTCGGTCAACTGCAGGTAGGCCGGGTGATCGAGCGGGCTGCCGTGTGCCGCTCCCCGCCGCTCGTGAATGCGGATTTCCACGCCGTCCAGCAGCCGGGCGGGAAGGAGTTCGGCCGCGGCCGCGTCGGCGTCCAGCCCGGGCAGCACGTGGAGGACGATTCGCAGTCGGTAGCCGCCCGCGGGCGCGGCTTCGACGAAGAACGGGTGCGCCTCGTTGCGGAACAGCGCCTTGAGCAGGTCCGGCAGACCGTCGAAGAGCTCCGGCTCCTCGAGCACGCGCTCGGGCTCGGCCAGCGCCGCTCGATAGTCCGGGTGCTGGCGCGACGGCCCGTAGGCCGCCGCGAACGCGGCCACCTCGGGAACCACGGCCACCGGCTTCGCGGTGCCGAGGGCCACAAGCAGATCGGCGCGCAGCCGCTCCAGCCGCTCCGCCGCCGGCGCCGTGGCCATCACCTCCAGGAACTGCTTCTGGGCGAAGGAAGTGCCCCAGTACTTCACGTCGTCTGTCCAGGTCGCCTCCAGCACGCCGCCCTCGGTCAGCACGGCCCAGACCCGGTCCCTGAGTTCCGGGCGGTTGTTCAGGATGTGGCGCGTCCCCAGGTCGCTGCCGGTCTCCTCGCTGCTCGTCGCCAGGAAGATCAGGGACCGCCGAGGCCGCCGGCCGGTCACCGCCATCCGTTCCCGGGTCGCCAGCGTCGCGGCGAGCTGAGCCACGGTCACGCTCTTCATGTCGAACACACCACGGCCGATCATCCACGGCGGCTCGATCCGCCCTTCGAACGGCGGCACGACCCACTCCTCCGGGCGTCGCACCGGATCGACGTCGAGGTGGTTGTGGAGCACCAGCGCCTCGCGGCTCTCGCCTTCGAGGATCGCCCAGAGGTTCGCCCTGGCGCCCTCGTGCGGCTCGATCTCCACGGCAAGGCCCGCCTCCTCCAGGATGCCGGCCAGGTAGCGCGCGGCATCGATCTCGCGACCGGTGTCCGGCGTCGTGTCGATCCGCACAAGATCCTGAAGGCGCCGGACGTTCTCGTCCGCCTCGAAGTCGACGTCCTGCCAACTCGTGTCGAAGACGGGAGGCGGCGCCGTTCGCCGGGAGAATGCGACGGCGAACGCGACGGCCGCGAGCAACGCTCCATAGAGCACGATCCGGGCAGCCAGGCGGTGCCGCGCCTTCGACTTCGCGCTCGACATGTGCGGAATCAGCTTAGCGCCTCCCACCTGAGCTGTACGGTCACCAAGCTGCTACCGTCCATGCCGCCACTCGTGCAGCTCTCCAACCACCAGCCGTTCCGCGGCATCGGAAGGGGCCTGCTGATCCTGCTCCTGCTGGGCACGATCACCTTCGCCGGGCTCGGCTTTCTCGGCGACTTCGAGCAGATCCGCGATCTGATCCGCGACTTCAGTGTCTCGACGCTGGTCGTCGTGCTGCTGCTGTCCGCGGTCAACTACTGGCTGCGCTTCGTTCGCTGGCAGATGTACCTGCGGCAACTCGACATCCGCCTGCGCTGGAGCCGCAGTCTCGCCATCTTCCTGACCGGCTTCCTGCTCGCGGTGACGCCAGGCAAGGCCGGCGAGCTCGCCAAGGCCTGGCTGGCGAGGGAGTTCGGCGGCGGACGGGCGCGGCCGGTCGTCGCCGTCGTCGTCACCGAACGGCTGCTCGACGTGCTCGCCGTCCTGCTGCTGCTCCTGTCCTCGGTCTTCGTCTTCGCCGGCCAGAGCTCGTTCGTCGCTCCCATCGTCCTCGTCGCGGCCGGCGCCGCGGTCGCGGTGGCCTACGGTCCCCTCACGAAACGGCTCCTGCCCCTGCTGGCGAAGACCCGACTCGCCAGGGGGCGCGCCGCCGTGCTGCTCGACATCCATCAGGCCTTCACCAAACTGGTGGAGCCCAGGATGCTGATCCCGGGGCTCGCCCTGTCCACCGCGGCGTGGGCGGCCGAGGGGATCGGCTGCGCGCTCGTCGTACGCCACTACGCGCCCTCGGTGCCCGTCCTGGCCTCGGTGTTCGACTACGCGGCGTCCAGCGTCGCGGGCGCCGCCTCGATGATCCCCGGCGGTCTGCTCGCCGCGGAGGGATCGCTCGTTCTGCTGCTGGAGCGCCAGGGCGTTGCGCTCGACGCCGCGATGGCCTCGACCGTCATCGTCCGCGCCGCCACCCTGTGGTTCGCGGTGGCCGTCGGGGTGGTGGCCATGCCCTGGGTGCTGTCGCTACTGCGCCGGCGCTAGGCGGAAGGCGGCGCTAGGCGCCGGATGCCGGCGGGGACGCCGGCGCACCCAGTGTGCAGAGCGCCGGCGCACCCAGTCGCTACTGCGCCGGCCCCCGCAGGTAGACGATGAGGAAGACGGCCAGGGCGTAGAGCCCCACGTTCACGAGGAAGGGAACGTCGTACAGAAGTAGCTCGGTCGGGTTCCGCTGTTTCGGATTGTCGGCCTTGTGGATCAGGTACAGGTAGCGGAAGATGCCGAACAGCACGAACGGAACGGTCCACACCAGGCCGTAGTCGCCGAAGCGCATGACGGTCTCGTCGGCGGTCGTGTAGAGAGCGTAGGACAGCAGGGTCGAGGCCGTCACGACGTTCATCATCTGGTCCAGGAACGTCGGGCTGTAGTGATCGAGAACCGCCCGCTGCTCGCCGGCGTCGTCCGGAAGCAGCACGAGTTCGTGGCGGCGCTTGGAGAATCCCAGGAACAGCGACAGGAAGACGGTGCAGAGCAGCAGCCAGGCGGAAACCGTGACCCCGACGGCGGCCGCTCCGACCACCACCCGGATGACGTAGCCGCTCGCCAGCACCATCACGTCGACGATCACGATCTCCTTCAGCCACAGGCTGTAGAGAAGGTTCGCCAACAGGTAGAGGCCGACCAGGAGCGCCGTCTCCCGGTTGAGCGTCCAGGCTGCGATCAGCGCGGCGGCGGCAAGCGCGGCGCCCGTCGCGGCGGCGGGCACCGCGCCCAGGGCGCCGGACGCCACCGGCCGCAACCGCTTGCGGGGGTGGCGGCGGTCCTGCTCGCGGTCGCGGAGATCGTTGAACAGATAGACGGCACTGGCCGCGGCGCAGAACGCGAGGAAGGCAATCGCCGACGCCTCCAGCGTGCCGCGATCCAGGAGGCTGCCGGCAAACGTCGCCGGCGCCAGCACGAATACGTTCTTGCTCCACTGCGCCGGCCGGAGCGACCTGAAGAGCGGCACGGGGCCTTCAGCCGCGGCCGGAAGCGGGGATCCCGAACTCGCGGAGGGTCCCCTCGAGCGTCGGTCGTCCGAGACGCATCCGATCATCGGTCAGCAGGTAGGAGAAGAGGAAGCCGCCACCCAGCATGAGGATCCCGACCAGGAAGCAGTACATGACCGCGCGGTCGGGGTAGACATCCTTCAGGTAGCCCAGGTAGACCGGACCGACGATCCCGGCGGCCGCCCACGCGGTGAGCACGGCGCCGTAGATCGAGGACATCTTCCGCGAACCGAACACGTCCAGGACGAAGGGCGGCATCGTGGCGAACCCGCCGCCGAAGCAAAGCAGCACGTAGCAGACGAGTATCGAGAAGATCCAGGGATTCGTCTCCGTCATCAGCACACCGAACACGACCATCTGGCTCGCAAGCAGGATCCGGAACACCTTCACGCGGCCGATACGGTCCGACAGCAAGCCCCAGAACAGCCTCCCCACCCCGTTGCACAGCGAACTGATCGCGATCAGCGTGGCCCCGTACCCCGCCAGGGTCGCCGGCTCGAGCGAGGGGTCGGAGAGACCCCAGACCTCCTGGAGCAGCTCGGACTGGAAACTGATCACCGTGATGCCGGCGGCGATGTTGAAGAAGAAGACGATCCACATGAACACGAACTGCTGGGAACCGAGGTACGTCTTGACAGCGGTCTCGTCCTCGGCGGCTTGCGGCGCGTCCGGTCCGGCTACCACCTTCGACAGTTCGGAGGGCGCCGGCGGATCGCTCAGCAGCAGGCTGCAGGGAATCAGGAGGCAAGCGAAGATGACGCCCAGCCAGAAGAAGACCTGCGCGAGCTCCTCGCCGGCGCGCACCACCAGCAGGGGCGCCAGTCCCTTGCTCAGCAGGAAAGCGCCGACGCCGAAGCCCATGACGACGATCCCGGTGACCAGCCCCTTGTGGTCCGGAAACCACTTGGCCACCGTCGCGACCGGCGTCACGTAGCCAAGTCCGATGCCGGCGCCGCCGATCACCCCGTACCCAATGTAGAAGAGCGGCAGCATGTCCAGGCGCAAGGCGGCTGCCGCGATGATGTAGCCGCCCGAGAACAGGATGCTGCCGATCACGGCGAGTTTCCTGGGCCCGAGCCGCGGCAGCACCTGGCCGGCCCACGCGGCCGATACGCCGAGCGAGAAGATCGTGATGCTGAACGCCCAGGCCGTTTGCGAGAAGGTCCACCCCGCCTGCCGGACGAGCATCGTCTGGAAGAAGCTCCAGGCGTACACCGTGCCGAAGCACAACTGGAGCGTCGTGCAGAGCAGCGCGATGACGGTTCTGTGGACCCGCACGCCGGAGCTACTCCGTGCCGGAAACGCTCGTCGGCAGGCCTCGGCCGGCGCCCTGGCGCGACACGTGAAGGAACAGGCGCGCCAGGTGGCCCACCTCGTCGTCGCGGGTCAGGAGTTCGCGCTCGCCGAGCTCGTCTTTCTCCCCGTCCTTGGCCAGCTCCACCGCGTAGGCGAGGAGTTCGCCCAGCGGCTTGGCGGCCAGGTTGACGAACCAGATCGACGCCAGCACGCCGAGGACGAGCATGACGCTGATCAGGTAGACCTGCTGGCCGATCGCCCGCTGAATCTTGAGCGCGACGACGTCGAGGTCCATCCCGACGTGGACGGTGCCGGCGACTCCGGCCAGGATCGGACTGCCGACCTCGATGAAATCGCCCATCCCGGGCAGGCTCCGTTCAACCGGCGCCGTGTTGCTGTGTTCGCTCTCGAGAATCTCCTCCGGGATGCCCGGGACGAAGGTGTGCGCCAGGAACTCGCCCGTCTCGCTGGTGATGTAGATGTACCGGATGCCCTGAACCTCGAGAAACTGGTCGACCAGCGACTGCAGCGTCGCAAGATTCTGGTTCAGGAGAATGCCGGCGCTCGAGTCCGCGATCGTCTTGGCGATGTTCTGGGTGTTGACCTCGTACTCCGCCGACAGCTCGGTGTCGACGGTGTAGATGCAGAGAATCGAGGTCGAAAGGACGATCAGGCCGAAGACGGCGAAGATGCCGAACCTCGTCCACTTGAAGAGCCTGCGGATTCTCATCTCAGCCGAACCTGGCGCCCCAGTCGTCGAGCGGAACGAACCGGCCGTCCTCGACGACGGTGTGGTACACGCTCTGGAGTCCCTGGCGCCGGTCTGGACCGAAGGACACGCGCTCGCTGATCCCGAGATCGAAGTCCTCGATGGAGAAGACCGCCTCCTCCAGGCCCGCCCGGTCCGGGTTCGGGCCCAGCCGCCGCAGAATCTCCCCCATCAGCTTGGCGTTCAGGAACCCCTCGAGACTGCCGAAGCTGTACGGGAACGGTGCGTACTCCTCCTGCATCAGGTCGGCCGGAACCTGGGGGTCGTAACGCGTCATCAGGTCCCGGTACTCCTGGACCGCCGGAATCGAGGTGTCCTCGTAGCTGGGGACCACCTGGGAGTTGATCAACTGCCGGGTGTATCTCTCGGCGTCGTCCTGCCCCTCGGTCAGGAGCTTCAGCAGGTTCTCGCTGCCGACGAAGGACAGGTTGGCGATCGGCACGTCGAGCCCGAAGTCGACGGCGTCGCGCGCGAACGCGGCGCAGGCTGCGTAGGCGCCAATGCAGATGACGGCGTCCGGCGAGACTCCCTGGAGGATCTCGACCTGCTTCCTCATGCTGCCCGTGAACTTCTCGCCCCGGCTGTAGGTCGCCTCGCCCGCGAGCCGCTCGCCGTGACTCGCCAGCGCCGCCCTGACGCCGGCCCAGCCGCTACGCCCGTACGCGTCGATCTGGTAGAAGACGGCGATTCGCCGCCTGCCGATCTGCACCAGGTTGTCCACCAGACCCGCCGTCTCCTGGTTGTAGGAGGCACGCAGGTTGAACGCGAACTCGCCGTAGGGCGGCTCCCGTTGCGGCTGGGCGCCGGTGAACGGGAAGAACAGGAAGATGTTCTCGTCCTGGAACTTCTTCAGGATCGGCAGGACCCGGGTCACGGTCGGCGTCCCGACGTAGCCGAACAGGAGGAACACCTTGTCCTCCAGCATCAGCCTCATCGTGTTCTGAACGCAGGGATCGGGTTGATAGCCGTCGTCGTACAGCTTGAGGCTGACCCTTCGGCCCTCGATGCCGCCGTTCTCGTTCACGTTGTTGAAGTACGCCATGGCTCCACGGTAGAGCTCCGTGCCGAGCCCCCTCGACGGACCCGAGAAGGCGGCGGACACCCCGAGAACGATCTCTTCGTCCGTGGCGCCCCGACCTTCCGCCACGTCGGACGACTCGGCGTCCGAGCCTCCGGACTCCTGCCCGCGTCCCGCGGCCAGCGACGACGCCGTGAAGGGAGCGACGAGCAACGCGGCCAGGCCGGACCGCATCACGGACTTCCTGGTGACCAGGGGACCCCAGCTGCCCCTGTGCGGAGCTCCCGGTCCGGGACTGCTTTGCATGGACATACCTCCTGTTCCGTTGGCCGCGTCAGACACTATCGCCAATCGGCGTAGCCGCCTGGTCTAGGATGCCCGCTCTGGCATGAAGAACGGCCTGAAGAAGGTGCTCGTCGCGAACCGCGGCGAGATCGCGGTGCGGGTGATCCGGGCGCTCCGCGAGCGCGGCATCGTCTCGGTCGCCGTCTACTCGGAGGCGGACCGCGCCGGTCTCGCCACACAGATGGCGGACGAGGCCCACTGCATCGGCCCCGCTCCGTCGATCGAGAGCTACCTTCAGGCCGGGAGAATCGTCGACCTCGCCGCGTCCATCGGCGCCGACGCGATCCACCCCGGCTACGGCTTTCTGTCCGAGAACGCCGGTTTTGCGCGCCTGTGCGAGGAACGCGACATTACTTTCATCGGGCCGCCCTCCGCGGCGATCGCCGCGATGGGCTCGAAGATCGAAAGCCGGCGCCTGATGACCGCGGCCGGCGTACCCATCGTGCCGGGCGGCACCGATCCTCTGGCCTCCGCGGAAGCGGCCCGCGAAGCGGCAGCCGAGATCGGCTATCCGGTGATGCTCAAGGCCTCCGCCGGCGGCGGCGGCAAGGGCATGCGGCTGGTACGGGAGGAAAGCGAAATCGAAGCGGCCTTCCGGGGCGCGACCTCGGAGGCCGGCGCCAGCTTCGATGACGCCTCGGTCTACATCGAGCGCTTCGTCGAGCGGCCCCGCCACGTCGAGATCCAGATCCTCGGCGACCGGCACGGACGGATCGTCTCTCTCGGCGAACGGGAGTGCTCGCTGCAACGACGGCACCAGAAAGTGGTCGAAGAGGCGCCGTCGCCCGTCGTCGACGCGGATCTCCGCCGCCGGATGGGCGAGGCGGCCGTTCGCGCCGCGGCCGCCGTGCAATACGTCGGCGCGGGCACGGTGGAGTTCCTGCTCGATCCCCGGGGAGAGTTCTACTTCCTGGAGATGAACACGAGGATCCAGGTCGAGCATCCCGTGACCGAGCTGGTCACGGGCATCGACATCGTCGCCGCCCAGCTCGACATCGCGGCCGGCGAACCGCTGCCCGAGGCGCTGGAGAACGGCATGGAGCCCCAGGGGCACGCGGTCGAGGTCCGCCTGTACGCGGAGGATCCGTTCCGCAACTTCGCTCCGTCGCCTGGCCGCATCGAACTGCTCCAACTACCGGAGGGCCCGGGCGTTCGCAACGACTGCGGCGTCTACGAGGGCGCGGAGGTGACGATCCACTACGACCCGATGCTGGCCAAGCTGATCGTCTGGGGGCGCGACCGGAGCGACGCTCTGGCTCGCCTCAGGCGGGCGCTCGCCGAAACCCGGGTGGAGGGCATCCGCACCAACCTGCCCCTCTTCGAGCAACTGCTCGAGGACGAGGACTTCGTGACCGGCAACATGGACATCTCGATGCTGGATCGCAAGCTCGAGAACGGCGAGCTGCGGCCGGACGCGCCGGACGACGACGCCCTGGAGACCGACCTGCCCGTTCTCGCCGTCGTTCTCGCCCACCTGAAGCGGGTCGAGGCGAACGGAACCGCGAGCGCGGCCGGCGGCAGCACGCCACAGTCGAACTGGCGGCTGGCGGCGCGGCGCGACGCCCGGAGGGGCACGAGTTGGAACTGATCGTCGCCCGCTCGGCGGAGGAGGTCCGCGTCGAGGTCCGCGCCGAGGCGAACGGCCACTGGACCGTCGCCGTCGACGACCGCGAGTACCGGGTGGACGCCGCGACCCTCGGACGGCCGGATGTCCTAAGCGTGATCGTCAACGGGCGTCAGGCGACGCAGAGCGTACGCTCGCTCGGCAACGGCGCCTATGACGTCGACGGCGTCGAACTGAAGGTGATCGACCCCCGCTCGCGGGCTCTCGGCGAGACGGCGCAGCAGGGAGACGCCGACACGTTCGAGGCGACCGCCTACATGCCCGGCCGCGTCACGGCCGTGCTCGCGGCCGAGGGCGACGAGGTGGCCTCCGGGCAGGGCGTTGTCGTGCTCGAGGCCATGAAGATGGAGAACGAGATCCAGTCGGAGATCGACGGGCGGCTCGAACAGCTCCTCGTCGAGGTCGGCCAGACGGTCGACGGCGGCCAGCCGCTCTTCGTCGTCGCCGCCGGCGCCGACGCCTAGCTCGCTCGCTGCCGCCCACTGGGTACGCCGGCGTCCTCGCCGGCTGCCGCCGCAGGCGGCCGGCACGACCGGCGGCAGCGCTAGTTCGCTTCCCGCACGAGCACCTTGGACGCGGCGGGGAAGCCGAGGCTGAACTCGCGCGCATCCGAGACCACCGCAACGCTGCCGGCCGTCTCGTCCCGCGCCGCCACCTCGACCAGGCTGCCGGGCATCAACCCTTCGCGCTCCGCGAAGCGCAGGAACTCGGCGTTCTGGTCCGTCACCCGAACCACCTCGACGACCTGGTTCAAGGCGCACTTCAACAGGCTCGGATGATCGACGAGCTCGATGTGGCCGTCGGCGCTCGGAATCGGATCGCCGTGGGGATCCACCGATGGATGGCCGAGCATCTCGTCCATCCGCTCGATCATCCGTCCGGAAACGGAGTGCTCTAGCAACTCGGCCTCGGAGTGGACCTCACTCCAGTCGAAACCCATCACGTTGACCAGAAAGAGCTCGATCAGCCGATGCCGTCTGAGCACGTGCGTCGCCAGCTTGCGACCGGCCGGCAGGAGTCGGACTCCGCTGTACGGTTCGTAGGCGATCAGCCCGGACTCGGCGAGGGTCTTCATCATCGCCGTGACCGAGGCGGGAGCCACCTTGAGGCGCGCCGCGATCCGTCCCATCGGTACGAGTTCCGCGCCCTCCAACCGGGCTTCGTGCTCCGCCAGGAAGATGCACTTCAGGTAGTCCTCGACGGTGCTACTGGCGCGCATCTTCCACCTCGCTGGCACGCACGGCTGTACCGGTTGGACGCACGAGTGTACCGGCGCTCTCCGCCTCCCCGTCCGCGTCCCGCAGCACCGACTCGAGAAGGCCGGGGCGGCGCCCGTCGATGATGAGCGATTCAACGCCGCGCCGCGCCAGCGCCCAGGCGGTCGACAGGCGATGCTCCATCCCGCCAGTGACGTCGACCGCCGGTGAGCCGCCGGCAGCCGCCGACGCCGCGCGGATGTTCGCCGCGTCGATGCGGCGTACGAGCCGGCCGGCGCCGTCCAGCACGCCGGCCGTGGCACCGAGCCACACCGCCCGTCGCACCTCGATACCGAGCGGCACGAGGGCGCGAACAAGGAACTCGAACACCGTCTCCGTCGACGCGATCGAGGCCCCGCGCGTCCGGTCCACGACGACATCACCCATCGTGACCGGCACCAGGCCCTCCCGCAGCGCCGCCGCCAGCGGTGCGGGCGGCGGGCCGTCAGCCTCCCCGTCGTCAGCGACGAGAAACCCGGAAGGCAGTTGAGAATAGGCCGGAACGCCGGCCTCGACCAGGCTTCCGACGACCAGCCGGTGGAGCTCGAACGCCGCGGACTGCGTGCGCGCGATGCCCATCCGGTCCGCGCCCGGCCCTGGACCGCTGCCGCCCCCGCCGCCGGCGAGGCCGGCCGCTCGGGCCTCCGGGTGTCCGAAGGAACCGCTGCCGTGACCGACCACGAGGCCGTCCCCCGACCAACCGGCCGCGATCTCGGCCGCCAGCCGCCGCAGGTGTTCCTTCGCGACCGTGCGCGGTTTCGTCTTGTCCGTGATCAGGCTGCCGCCGAGCTTGACCAGCGTGACGTCCAGCCGCCCGTCCCCGGCCTCCGCCACGCCCGCAGCGGCCGCACTCAAAGCTCGGCTCCGTGGCGCCACACCGGCGGGCCGCCGGTGCGATCGCGGAGCACCCGCTCGACGCTGCCGAGTGCCATGAGCCGTTCCGCCACCCGCGCTTCGTCGGCCGGCTGGCAGATCACATGGACGTTCGCGCCCGCATCCATCGTGGCGTAGGCCGCCACGCCGTCCGCGCGCAGATCGCGGACCGCGGCCAGCACCTCGATCGTGCCCGGTGTCCAGTAGTACACGGGAGGCCTGGACGACATCGCGATCAGGTGGAGATCGATTCCCTCTTCCTCGACCGCCGGCCCCAGGGCCTCGAAGTCGCGCCGTCTGAGCGCGGCGCGCACCTGTTCGAGACGCTCCTCGAGCGCGGCGAGGCGCGGCGCGAAGTAGGGACTGCTGACCGCGAGCTGGTGCCCGTCGCGCGAAGACACCTTCTTGGCGCCGGTCTCGACGACGGCGACCACATCACAGAGCGGCCAGGCGTCCTCGTCCAGGACCTGAACCGCGCTGTTCTCGTCCCCGTCGGGCCACTCCACGTAGCCGCCGTAGGCCGAGCGCGCGGCCGAACCCGAACCGCTGCTCCGCGACAGGGCGGACAGGGTCCGCGGTGGCAGGTCGAAGCCCATGGCGGCCGTCACGGCGAGGGTCAGGGCGGTGAAGCCCGAAGCGGAAGAGGCGATCCCGGCAGCCGCCGGGAACGTGTTGCCCGTCGCGATCCGGAACCCACCCGTGTATGGCGCCGCCGTTTGCCGCGACCACTCGCGCAGCCTGTCCAGGTGGCGCCGCGTGCGCTCGACGAAGGCCGGCGGCGCTTCCGCGGCGGGCTCGGTTCGACCGGCAGCCGGCTCTTCCAGCCAGACGATCTCGTCGTCCCGCCCGTCGGCCAGAGGGGACGCCGAGCAGATCGACCGGCAGGCGTCGAGGGTCATCGACAGCGAGCGGTTGAAGGGTACCGGGCCCGTGAGATCGCGGGCGCCCCAGTACTTGATGAAGGCGATGTTCGAAGGCGCCTCGGCGGTCACGGGCCCAGGCTGATGGGCCGGTTCCAACACGGAGTTCATCTCTCCCGGAGCCTACAGTCGATCGGCGATGGGACTCTCGAATCTCAGACCGTCGGCGCCGATTGCCGCGTTGACGGGCTCGAGGTCCGAGATTCCATCGACCGTCTCCTCCGGCCGGCCGCTGAGCACGCAGATCAGGGCACCGGCCGACTCGCCTTCGAGAGCCCCGGCCCCGGAGATCTTCGCCGCGCCCCCGGCCGCTTCCACCGACGCGATCCGCTGCGCGACCGCCGGCGGCACCACGCCGAGTTCGACCAGGGCGCGGTGGCCGTCGGCGATCGCGGCAGCCGCATCCCGCGGCCCGCCGTCCCCCAGCGCCGCGCGAAAGGACTCGACCGCCGCCCCGATGCGGTCGAACACGGCGGTCGTCCGCTCGGGTTCGTCGTCGTAGCGCCGTCGCACCGCCGTGACCACCGCGCCCGTCGTCTGGCCGGGCGTCCCGCTGTCGAGGATCCTGACCGCACCGGGAAGCCACTCCGGCCGCGGCAAGTCGTCGAATCGCAACTCGCCCTCCTCACGGCGGACGAGCAGGACGCCACCCCGTAGCACCGTGCCGCTGTCGATCCCCGACGGGAAACCGTGCTGCCGCCGCTCGACCTCGAGCGCCGCCGCCTCGATTGCCGCCAGTTCGTTCCGTGAGCGAACGCGCTTTCCCGCCAGTGCTCGGACGGCAGCAACCACTCCAACGGCGGCCGCGGCCGAACTGCCAAGGCCGGCACCAACCGGAACCTGGGACCGCAACCGCAGCTCCAAACCCCGTCGTCGCAGCTGTTCCGAAACCGCCGGTGGCAAAGATGCAGCCGCTTCACCGACCGCGATCCTGACCAGGGCACTCCGGTCGTCCGCCGGTTTGAACGACACGTCGCCCGCTTCGAACCTGCCCCATCGACTGCGGGCGCGGTTCGTGAAGTCCTCAAGCGCCCGCCACGTGTGCTCTTCCTGAAGATCCAGGTCGGGCAAGTCCAGGCGGACCCGGCCGACATCCGTCGAACTGCAACGCGCCTCAACGGCAAGGCGCAGGTCCACCGCCGCCACCACCGCCGGCCGGCCATACACCGCCGCATGCTCCCCCATCAGGATCACCTTCCCCGGCACGCTCAACCGCACCGCGGACGCCACATCTCCGGTCATCGAGCGACCCGAAAGCCCGACGCCGTCCAGCCTGTCCGCGGGCCGTTGGGGAGGCTCCCCAGCGGACTCGGAGCGAGCGACTTCCACGAACGCCCCCGAAACCGAGCGCTACCGAAGCGAGCGGAGCGGAGCGAGCGCCAACCTCTCATCCACTCAGGGAGCGGGAGCGGCCGCTGGGGAGCCTCCCCAACGGACCGTGGACAGGCGGCAGCCACGCGTCCGGCGCTTCAGGTTCAATCCGCGCGTGCGGCGCTGGAGCGGCCAAGCCGCTCGTGGGCCCGCGCCAGGTCACGCGACGTGAACGCCGCGGTCAGGGAGAGTTCGCCGGCCAGGACGACGGCGCCGACGATCTCGGCCAGCCGGCGCACCGCCGCGCCGGGCCGCTCCGCGTCGGGCCGCACACCCATCACCTCGAGCGCTTCGCGCTGCGTGTCCAGACCGGTGCCGCCGCCGATCGCGGCCAGCGGGCAATCCGGCATGTAGACGGACGCGTAGACGGAGCCGTCGTCGCGGGCCTCGAACGACGCCACACCCATCGCGCCCTCGACGACGTGGGCGAGATCCTGGCCGCAGGCGACAAAGACCGCCGCCAGCACGTTCGCGAACTGCGCGTTGAAGGCGAGCGCGCCGGCCGCCACGGAACCGAGCAGATTCTTGCGGTAGGCCACATCCTGGAGTGCCTTCGCCTCCGACTTGAGGACCTTGCGCACGGTCGTCTCGTCGAGCACGACCTCGGCGTGAATCCGCTTGCCGCGACCGAGCTGGTAGTTGACCGCGGACGGTTTCTTGTCGACGCAGTAGTTCCCCGACAGCGCCACGCACTGGGCGCCCGTCTCCGGCTCGATCAGCTCGGACACGACGCGGTCGCAGGCGATAGTCACCATGTTCATGCCCATCGCGTCGCCGGTGGCGAAGCGGAAGCGAAGGAACACGGTGCTTCCGACCACCGACGGTCGAATGTCGCGAAGCTCCAGGAACCGGCTTGTCTCCTGCGCCTTGGCGCGAATCCTCTCCTCGTTGGCTTCCAGCCACTCGAGCAGCCGCCGGGTGTCCTCGATACCCGTCGTGCGGAAGACCGGCGCCCGGGTCATGCCCACGTCCTCGACGAAGACGGTGGCGCCGCCCGCGGCCGTGATCGCGCGACAGCCGCGGTTCACGCTGGCTAGCAGCGCCCCCTCGGTGGTCGCCATCGGCACGCAGACCGTGCCGTCGATCTCGCTCCCCCGCACGTGAACCGGTCCGGCGACGCCCATCGGCACCTGGGCGGCGCCGATGAAGTTCTCGCAGTTCTGGGTAGACGCCCGTTCGCCGTCCAGGGCGTAGCTGCCGATCGCCGTGAGCGGACCGCTGCCGGTCGACAGGTCCAGAGCCCGGCGCCGCACCGCGGCTTGCCCTGCCGCGTCGAGGCCCGGCGGGGGCCTGTGGAAGCCGCGCTCCGAGCCGGCGATCTCGGCCGCCGCGGCCTCGAGTTCGGGCGCAAGTTCAGAGCCGGAAGCCAGCCGATCAGCCATCGCCCGCCTCCTTCAGCAACGGCACGCGGCGCAACGCCGCGAGGTCGGCCGCACCGGTGCAGAACATGCACGTACGCAGCTCGAAGGCCGTGCGGGAGATGCGATCGACGACCGCCTCGGTCGACGCGTTGGCCGCCTCGAGGAACGGGAAGGCCATGCCGGCGACGTCGGCGCCAAGGGCCAGCGCCTTCGCCGCGTCGACGCCGGAGCGGATGCCGCCGCTGCCGATCACCTGGACGCCGGGCACCGCCGTCAACTGGCGGATCGACTCCGGCGTCGGCACTCCCCAGTCGGCGAAGCGCTCACCCAGCGCCACCTCGTCGGCCCGGGCCGCCTCGATCCGCGCCCAGCTCGTGCCTCCCACTCCGGCCGTGTCCAGGATGCGGACACCGACGTTGGCGAGCTCGCGGCCGACCGCGGCCGAGATGCCGCAACCGATCTCCTTGACCACGACCGGCACGTCCAGCGCCTCGACCACGCGCGCGATCTTCGGCAGCAGGCCGCGGAAGTTCAGTTGGCCTTCCGGTTGCAGCGCCTCCTGCAGCGCGTTCAGGTGCAGCACCAGGGCGTCGGCCTCGACCATGTCGACCGCCGCCCGGCACTCTTCGATGCCGTAGCCGTAGTTCAGTTGCACCGCACCCAGATTGGCCAGGATCGGCACGCTGGGCGCGAACTCCCGCACCCGGAACGTCGCCGCGGTTTCCGGATCGTCGATCGCCTTGCGCTGCGAGCCGACGCCGAGAGCGACCCGCCTCGCCTCGGCCGCTTCGGCCAGACGGCGATTGATCTCCTCCGCGGCGCCCGTTCCCCCCGTCATGCACGAGATGAGCAACGGCGCCTCGAGTTCCCGTCCCAGGAAGTCGCAGCCGATCCGGACGTCGTCGAAGTCGATCTCCGGCAGCGCCCTGTGCTCGAAGCGGTAATCGTCGAAGTAGCTGCGCTCGACCTGCATGCGCCGGTCCAGCGCCAGCCGGATGTGCTCAGCCTTGCGATCCCGCTCGCCCTCCGCCGCCGCCAGCAGCGGACGGGTACTCACGCGACCGCCCCAATCTTGCGGCTACACATGCGCGGCACTGTACCGGAATTTCGCGTAAGTGAAGCGTTCACGGTCGGATGCGGCTACGGCTGCAGGTACGGCCGCCTGAAGCGGGTCCGGGGGGGGGGTCCCAGACGGACGCTCACGCCTTCCTGGTGGATGAGAAGGCCGGGCGCTCGCTTCGGTCGGCTGCGCTCCGCAACTCGTCGATCAATGAAAGGACACGGGCAGTCGCTGGCCTCCAGCCCGCTGGGACCCTCCCCCCGGACCCGCTTCAGGCTGGACGTCGTCGGGCATTGGGACGTTGGTCACGAGTGACACGCCAGCCGCGTGCTAGGTTGCGCCTCGCCCCAGGAGGTTCGGCGTGACGCGCACCGGCCTCAGTATCGAGTTTCCGGCTGAAGTGCACCGCGAGCGGGACACATGGGTGGCTTCGTGTCCGCAGCTTCATGTAGCTAGCCAGGGCTCCTCGGCCGCAGAAGCCATCGCCATGCTGCGAGAGGCCCTGGCCCTGTTCATAGAGGGCTGCTGTGAGCAGGGGATCCTGGATCGCGTTCTAGCGGAGAGCGGTCTGGAGACCGCCGGCCGTGAGGGTCCTCAGACCTTGAAGTCGCCCCAGACGCCGCTGTGATCTGAAAGCTTCGTGGCTCCAAGTGCCTTCGGGTAGATACCGACGCAGCGGACCCCGTCGGCCTTTGGCTGCGGTTGGTGGAGGGTGAGGTCCCCGGTATGCGCGATGTGGTCGATGAGTGCGCCTCCCTTCTTGCCTGGTGGCTCCCGGAGTGCGCCCATCCAGACGTTGGAGTGGTCTACTTCGATGAGCGGTGCGGGAATCTCGAGGAAGTCGCCTTCGGTAGCGACCTCGAAACGCTCGAGCGTGCGTTCTAGCTCGTCATGTACCCCAGAAGGCGTGTACTTGCGCGGAATCCGCTGGTTGAAATCACCGAGGACGATCGTCCTGAGGCCTCCGCTGGCGAACGAGGTTCGAGCAAAGCCCGCCAACCAGTTAAGGTGGTCCTGCCAAGCTACCCTGTCCCTCCGGCCACTGTTTACATGAGCGTCTCTCCACGGGATGCAGACGCCGACGACCGTGATCTTGCCGATGGGTGTTTCCGTAACGCCGGCCACCAGCCGGCCGCCCGGAAGTCGAGCCTGAAGAGGATCAAACACGGGGGTCCAAGGCCGCTTGCTCCAGAGCAGCACCTTTCTGCGGCCCGGACTGGCCTTCGGAATCGAGTAACCCCAGTCCGTACCGGCATCGATCATGTTGCCGCATTTCGGCAGGATGTCGGCGGCACCAACCTCGGTCACGCACAGGATGTCGCAATCGGGCGCCGCGAGGACCTTGGCAACGAACGGCCCCTTCTCAAGACTGAGCTTCGCGAACTGGACGTTCCACGTGCCGACCCGGACGCGACCGCCCGGCTTCGCTGCGTCGTCGGCCATTCCTCACCTAAGGACAGTCTGGAGTACTCAGGCGAGCAGACGGTCCAGCGCTGTGACAAAGACAGCGGCAGTGCCGGCAATCAGCGCCATGCGCCAAGTGAGACGAGCCTCCATCGCGGCCAGGTCGCGACGCAGTTCGGCTAGATCGGATCGAGTCATATGAGGAAATCGGCAAGGCGGGCCAGGAGCAGTAGCGCGCCACCGCCGCCGAGAAGCCGCCACAGGAGGCGCGATTCCAGAACCGCAATCTCGGACCGTAAACCGACGATCTCGGCGCGTTTCTCGGCGGCCACAACGGCCATGTCGCCACGAGTGACGGGCTCGTCGCGCCCCGAAAGCCGGTCGGCGCGTTCCGCAGTCAGGTCGACCGTCGTCATCGCCAGCAGGCTACCGGCCGCGTCAACCGACGGTCAACGCTGGAACGTCCCTCTGCGGTTTGATCCGAGAAGTTCGCAACCGTGAGATCCCGCTGTGGGAGGCGATTCGGGTCCTTGATCAAGCAAGAAGCCAGTTCAGCACGACGACCAGCAGCGACGAAGCCGAGACGAAGGCGACTGTCACCACAACGATCCACAGCCTGTCCACTTTCCGATGAAGGCCGTCCAGGTGCTTCCGCACCTCATCCAGATCCTCCACCGCCTCATCCAGCTTCTTCGCCGTCTTGGAATCGCGAGCCGGGGCTCGCTCAGCGATCAGTTCTGCGAGCTTGGTCGCCAGCGGCGTTAGCGCCGCGACTGCTGCCGCAACTGGTAAAGCCATCACTACCTCCTTGGTCCATCGCAAACCACCGGCCCGGAATCGCGCCGAATCTCTGTCACTCAACCTACTGCATGCAAGTCGGTCCCGCGCATTCGCTGACGCCTTCCAGCCTGCCAGGGGTCGGAGGGGAGGGTCCCAGCGAGGCTGTCGGCAAGCGACTGCCGACGACCTCTCATGAACCGACGCCTATCCGGAGCGCAGCCGACCGCAGCGAGCGCCGACCGTTCATTGACTCAGAAAGCGCGAGCGGCCGCTGGGACCCTCCCCTCCGGCCCCGTCGGCAGGCGGGTGCGTCCGACGACTCTCCGCCGCCGCGCCGCAGCCGCGCAGGCGATTTCTCAGCCGCCGATGCGGAACATCTCGACGCGCTGGGGGGCCGGCTGCAGGCCGGCGCGGAGGCGTTCGGCGCGGACCTCGGAGTAGCGGTCTTCGCGCTGGCGCCAGTGGGCGGCCAGAAAGGCGAGTAGCTCGTCGTCCGTGGCGCCGGCGCGGAGGCGGTCGCGGAGCGACGGGCCGGTGTCGGCGAAGAGGCAGGTGTACAGGCGGCCGTCGGAGGAGAGGCGGGCCCGGGCGCAGTCGCCGCAGAAGGGGCGGCTGATCGAGGGGATGACGCCGAACTCGACGCCGTCGTCCAGGTAGCGGAAGCGCTCGGCGACATCGCTGGCCTGCGCGCGGTCGACCGGTTCGAAGGGCCAGCGTTCGGCGATGCGGTCGGCGATCCCGGAGGCGGTGATGACCTGGTCGAGACTCCAGTCGTTCACCGTGCCGACATCCATGAACTCGATGAAGCGGACGATGTGGCCGCGCTCCTTGAAGTAGCCGGCGATGTCGGCGACTTCGTCCTCATTCGTGCCCTTCATGACGACCGTGTTGATCTTGACCGGACCAAGGCCCGCGTCAGCCGCGGCGTCGATGCCCTCAAGCACCTGGCCGACACCGTGGCCCAGTCCCGTGACTCGGCCGAAGACATCGTCGTGCAGGGACTCGACGCTGACCGTGACCCGGTCGAGGCCGGCGTCCGCGAGAGCCCGCGCCTTCTTCGCCAGCAGGGCGCCATTCGTCGTCAGCGCGAGGTCCTCGACTCCCGGCACCGCCGCCAGAATGCGAACCAGGTCCTCGATGTCCCGCCGCAGCAGCGGCTCGCCGCCGGTCAGCCGCAGTTTGCGCACGCCGAGCTCCACAAACAGCCGCACCAGGCGCTCGATCTCCTCGAACGTCATCAACTGCTGCCTGGGCAGGAACTTGTATTCCCGGTCCGCCGGCATGCAGAAGGTGCAGCGGAAGTTGCAGCGGTCGATGACGGAGATGCGCAGGTCGCGTACCGGCCGGCCGAGGCGGTCGCTGACCGTGGCCGACGGCATACCGCCGTTCGTGGAGTCGAGGGTCATGGACGGACAATGCTACGCGAGCCGGACCGACTTCGCCGGAAGGAGAATGTCGAGCGCGACCAGCTAGACTAGGTCCTGCTTGGGCAGGCGGCTTCTCGAAGTGCGTCCGCTCAGACCAAAGCGTCCATCCCCGAGACATGCCAACGCGAGCCCGGTCGAGACCGGCCCGAAGCGAGGTCTCGGTGTGCTGCTTGCGCTGTCCCTGACCACGGCGGCGGCCGAGGCGCAGAAGCCAGGTGCGCCGTTCCCGATTGTGGCTTCCCTCGCCGTGGGCGAGGTGTATGTCCTGTGGAGCGAGCCACCTGACACCGGGGGATCCGCCATCAGCTCCTACGACGTGCAGTACGTCAAGACGGACGAAGAGGGCACCGCGGAGTGGACACTGCTAACCGGCGTCGGTACCCAGGTCGGCCCTCCGGAAGGCAACAACCCGGTCGAGTTCCACTACACGATCACCGGGCTGGACGCGGACACGACCTACACCGTCCAGGTGCGGGCCGTCAACGATTCCGGCGCCGGGTCGTGGTCACTGGGCCACACGGCAACAACTCTCGCCCAGCCCGTGAACCTGGAGCCGGTCGTCATCGGAACACTCCCCGACGTGAGGCTCGGACTCGGCTCGGAGAGTGTCGATGTCGATGTCGCGCCGGCGTTCTCGGATCCCGAGGGCGACACCCTGACCTTCAGCGCCTTCTCGAAGGACACCAGGATCGCCACGATGACGATCAGCGGCTCCATCGTTACCGTCAGCCCGGTCGGCCGGGGAAGAACGGCGGTCGTGGTCACTGCGACTGACGAGGACGGCTCCAATCGCCCGGTCCAAACCGCGTTCGACGTGGCCGTGGACCAGCCCGAAGTCACCGTCTCGTTCGGTTCGACGTCGTATCGCGTGACCGAGGGAAGCAGTCTAAGAGTCATCGTGAGCCTCACCCAGGCCCCCGGCCGGACCGTCCTGGTCGGACTCGTCCAGGAGACCCTGGGCGGCGCCACGGGTTCCGACTACAGCGGTGTCCCGGACCTCGTCCGGTTCCTGATGGACGAAACGCGCCAGGAGTTCACCATCGAAGCCACGGACGACAGCGACGACGACGACGGGGAGTCCGTGAAGATCAGCTTCAACACGAACCCGGGAGTCATCGCCGGGAGTCCGACAACCGTCGCGCTGGTCGACAACGACGGCGTAGACGCAGGCGGCGGTGGTGGCGGAGGCGGGGGCGGGGGCGGCGGAGGAGGAGACGGCGCAGGTGGCGACGGCCGCAAAGGTGGCGAGGGCGACGGCACCCCTCACGACGACGACCCCGATCCGACTCCGTCCGGTCCACCGAAAGCCGCCTTCACGGTCGACGCCGACTGCTCCGATGACCTCTGCCGAGCCCGCACCGCCGCCCCCGTCCGCTTCACCGACACCAGCACCGGCCGGATCACCTCCCGCACCTGGGACTTCGGCGAAGGCACCCGGGTCCGGCAGTCCACCGTCGACTACGCCTGGGCCGAACCCGGCTTCTACGACGTGACCCTGACCGTCACCGACGGTAGCCAGGTTTCCACCGCCTCGAAGACATTCCTGGTCGAAGCCGCCGAACCCCGAGGCACCTGCGTCGCCGACGCCGAAACGCTCTGCCTCCACGACTCGCGCTACGCCGTCACCGCTGACTGGCGAGTCGCCGACGGCGACGCCGGCACGGGCAGGGTCGTCCGCGCCGGCACGAACGACTCGGGGATGTTCTGGTTCTTCACCCCGAGCAACTGGGAGGTGTTGATCAAGGTACTGGACGGCTGTGCCCTGAACGGCCACGTCTGGGTGTTCGGCGCGTCGACGACGGATCTCGGCTACTCGATCCGGTTGACCGACACGCTGACCGGCACGGTGCGGGAGTACGGGAACGAGCCCGGGATGCCGGCGCCGGCGATCACCGACGTGGCGGCGTTTGCAGAGGGTTGCCGGTAGGAGCAGGCAGAACGATCGCCCCCGCCACGACGCGCTTGTCGAAGGCCGGCGGGGACGCCGGCGCACCCGGCGAGTCCCGCTAGCGCTCGTCGCGAAGCCAGTTGTCGATCAACCGGCGGGCGATCGAGAACGACGGCGGCAGCCGCACCTCCCGGGCGCGGAGCGCGTACTCCAGCTCGGAGCGGGTCGCCCACACCGCCTGTTCCAGTTCCTCGGTATCGACCCGCACATCGCCGCCGGGCGAGGTGGCGTAGAAGCCGAGCATGATCGAGGTCGGGAACGGCCACGGCTGAGAGGAGTGGTAGCGGACCGTGTCGACGGCGATGCCGGTTTCCTCCAGGACCTCGCGCGCGACCGCGCTCTCGAGGCTTTCGCCGGGTTCGACGAAGCCGGCGAGCGCCGAGAACATGCCCGGCGGCCAGGAGGCCTGCCGGCCCAGCAGGCAGGATCCACCGTCGCCGGCCTCCGTGTGGACGAGCATGATGACGGCCGGATCCGTGCGCGGGAAGTGCTCGATGCCGCACGACGTGCAGACGCGCAGGTGGCCGGCGTTGCGACACTCGGTCGCGGCGCCGCACTGACCGCAGAAGCGGTGCCGGCGGTGCCAGGTGGCCATCGCCCGCGCGTAGGCGAGCAGGTTGGCGCCGCGTCCGCTCATCGCCGCGCCGACCTGGCGCAGCTCGACGAAGCGACCGGCGCCCCTGAGCGGGCCGGCGAGGGGATCTTCCCGGTCGGAGAGATCGACCGAGAAGTAGGCGACACCTTCCGCTTCGCCCAGGAACACGACATCCTCGGCCCCGTCGACCAGCCCGGCCGCCTCGACGGTCGCCACCGTTCCGGGAACCGGCCCCTGGTCACCGGTGTGGGCGTCGAAGACCAGGCTGCGCTCGCGCCAGACCGCGGTCAATTGGCTGGTCGGATCCGCCAGTCTCCGCGCCAGCCACTCGGCGTCGCCGCGGCGCTCGGAGCGCCGGTCGACCGCCGGCTCGGCAAGTGCATTGTGAGGCCTCATGCGCCGCAGGCTACAGCCTGAGTCAGTCGGCGCGGCGGTAGGCCATCGCTTCCGAGACCCGGCGCTGGGCGATGCTCATCGCCGCCTCGCGCAGGAGGCACTTCTCGCCCCGGGCCAGTTCCAGCACTTCCCGCGTGTTCTGGCGCACCGTGTCCTCGATCCTCTCGAACGCCTGCCGCTCGGAGCCGCCCGCGTACTCGACCGCGCCGCAGATGATGCCGCCGGCGTTGGCCACGAAGTCCGGAATCGAGAGGATGCCGCGGTCGTGGAGAATCCGCTCGCCCGCCGGCGTCACCGGGATGTTCGCGCCCTGGAGCACCACCTTGCAACCGACGCGGCCGGCGTTGCCGCTGTCGATCACGTCCGGACGCGCGGCCGGCACGAAGAAGTCGACTTCCAGGTCCAGGAAGGCGTCGCCGTCGATGCGGCTGCCGCGCGGGTACGCCGTGACGCCTCCGGTCGCGTCCATCGTGGCCACGAGTTCGTCGATGTCGATGCCGTCCGGGTCACAGATCGTGCCGTCGAGATCGGTGACCGACACGAGGCGCGCGCCCCTTTCGGCCAGGAACCGGGCCGCCGGCCGTCCTACGTTGCCGAAACCCTGGATGGAGACGGTGGCGCCTTCGAGCGCGACCACGCCCGCCTCTTCGGCCACCTCGGCGGCGATGGCAAGGCCGAAACCGGTAGAGCCCGTCTCGTCGAGCGGAATCCCTCCCAGGGACCTGGACAAGCCGACCGAGCGGCCGCCCTCATCGCGGATCCAGGCCATCGCGGTCTCGTTCGTGCCCATGTCGGGGGCGGGGATGTAATCCGTCAACTGCCGGATCGCGCGGCCGAACTGCCGGATCAGGGCCTCTCGGTTCGCCGTCCGCGGATTCGCCCGGATGCCCGCCTTGCCGCCGCCGTGGCGCAGGCGCGCCATGGCGTTCTTCCAGGTCATGGCCCGCGCCAGCCGGCACACCTCCTCGACGCTGACGTCCGGCGCCATGCGGATGCCGCCCATCGTGGGGCCGGCGGCGCTGTTGTCGATGACGACGATCCCCTCCAGGCCGCAACGGGGCTCGTAGACGGTGACGACCTTCTCAGGACCGTAGTCGTCCGTGAATTCGAAGTGGTCGAAAGCAAGTTCTGACATCGGTGTTCCTCCCGCTACCGCCAAACACCGATCGGATGCGACTACTTCCCGATTCCCGCCCCGCGCTCTCGGCAGGGCCAGCCTTCCACGCACCTGGCTTGCGCGATCAGGCGCCCTCCCCGAGCAACACGAGCACCGCCTCCTCGAACTCCGAGTACAGCATCCGCCCCAGGTGGATGTTGTCGAGCGTTCCGGCTCGGTCGAAGAACATCGTGGTCGGCAACGCTCCAGGCCACTCTGGATCGAACGCCATGACGAAGGCGACCGAGTCGTCGCCTGCCGACGCAAGGTAGGAGACGAGGCCCGGCGCCCGCTTGGCGAAGAAGGGACGCACCCGGTCCTCGAGCTTTTCCGGATCGTCCATCGATACGGCCAGCACAACGAGGCCGCGGTCGGCATAGCGTTCCTGCAGGAGGTCGAGTTCCGGCAACTCCTGCAGACACGGAATGCACCACGTGGCCCAGAAGTTGACGACGACCACCTTGCCGCGATGGTGTTCCAGAACCGCCTTGAACTGCTCGGCGGTTGCCGGGTGGATCGTGTCCGGTTCGAGCAGATGTTCCACCGACGCCGCCTCCTCGGCGAGCGCCGGCGGTGCTACGGCAGGCAGCGCAGCAAGCAGCGCCGCCGCCGAGACGACAATCGCGACTGGTGTCTTGACGGTCAATGCGAACCTCCTGTTCCCGCGGCGGCCGACTCCGTGGGAGCAGGCTCTACCCGGCCCGCAGTATAGACCCGTGGCCGCCGCAACTGTGCTTCGGCCGGTCTAGGGCTCGGTTTCGAGCGCCCCTTCGAACAGCCTCGCGAACTGGAGGTAGGTGCGCGTGCCGATCACGGTCTCCACGAGCCGACCCTCCGCATCGTAGATCAGGGTCGTCGGGAACTTGGACGGCCAGTTCTCGTAGAACGCGCGGATGAACTCCCTTCCCTCCTCCCACCGCTCCCTTTTCTTCTTTCGGCCTTGCTCAAGCGGTGGCCCGACCGCGACGTACGAGATCAGACCGGGAGCGTTCTTCGTGAAGTAGCGCCGGATCTTCTTCATCGCCTTCGGATCGTCCGCCGAGACCGCAAGCACCTTCAGCCGGTCCGCGAAAGTCTCCTGCAGTCCGTCGAGAGCCGGCAGCTCATCCAGGCAAGGCTTGCACCACGTGGCCCAGATGTTCACCATGACCACCTTGCCGCGATGGTGGTCCAGCACGGCGCGGAACTGGTCCGAAGTGACCGGGTAGATATCGTCCGGCTCGAGGAGCTTCCGGTCGACCGGTTCCGCTTCGGCCTCGGCCGCTGGCCCCACCGCTGCCAGGGGACCGACGATCGCCAGGATGACGACCAGGTTGGTGAGGGAGCCGACCGTTGCCTTCAAGCGTGACCTCCGTGTCGGGCTGTCGAGCTAGCTATGGAGTCTAGCGGGCCGTCGCGCGGTACTTCGACCCCTCCCGTTCGACGCGGCCGTCGCGTTCGAGACGGTCGAGGTGCAACTGCATGCTGTTCCGTTCGGCCTTCGCGATACCGGCTCCCTCGTCGTGAGGCCGGTAGACGAAGCGGTGCGCGACGATGTCGTCCATCGTTCTCGGCTCCGCCAGGTACTCGAGCAGACGGCTCTCGCGGTCGGCTATGCGCGCCACGTAGCGGTCGAGGCGGCCGAGAAAGGCGTCGCGATCGTCGAGCAGGCCGATGTGGTGGCCGGTGACGTAGTGCGTTGCCTCGATGTCTCGCACGAGTGCGAGCGAACGTTCGAACGCTTCCAGGTCGGACCAGGCGTCGCCGTAGTACGGGCCGAAACCGGTCAGATCGATGTCGCCCAGGAACAGGACGCCGTCGGGCTCGATCAGCAGGGCGCAGTGCCCCCGGGTATGACCGGGCGTATGGATAACGCGCACCGAGACGCCGCCGCCGAGGTCGAAGAGGTCGCCGTCCCGGAACGGCACCGCATCCGGCCGCGGCTCGTAGAAGAACGTCGTCTTCAGAAAGTGGCCGTACTCCTCGCGGCGCTCCGGCTCGACGCCGAAGATGCTCAGGAAGCCGTCGAAGTCGAGCAGGCCCGGCAGGTCCTCCTCGTGGACGTACACCGGAGCGTCCCGGAACAGCGGCAGCGCGGCCGTGTGGTCCTCGTGGCAGTGGCTCAGCAGGACGAGGTCGACCGACGGCAGAGCGCTCCGGCAACGTACCCGAACGCCAAGCGACGGGTCGACGAGCATCGTCGACTCGGCGCCCTCGATGAGCAGGGCGTTGTTGTCGGGGTACTTGCCGCCGCCGGCGCCGAACAGGATGGTCGCGGCGCCGAGCCGGTGGTCTTCGAGTTGATCCACGGGAGCGCTACTTCGAGGTGTCTTCGAACGGCTTACCCGCTCTCGGCTCTTGGGTCACCTCAGCCGGCCGAGGATTCGGCACCCGTTACCTGGGGCAGCCGCCAGCCGTTGTGGTACTCGGCCCGGAGCAGCGCGTTCGCCTCGTCGTCACCGGTGAAACGCCCCGCCTCGTGATCCCAGTAGACCCGCCGGCCGGTGCGGAAGGCGATGTTGCCCAGGTGTGCGTTCACGGCGACCAGAGCACCGACGTCCGCGTTGCAGCGCGGCTGCTCCCGGGTCTTCATGCACTCGATGAAATCCTCGGTGTGCTGGGCCAGACCCCGTTGACTCCGGGAGGCTTCCCGATCGGGGATGGCGGGCGTCTTGTAGAACCTCTTGCCGTCCTCGCGGCCGACCTCGGGAAGCACCTCCCAGCCGCCGCGGTCGATCACCAGGGTGCCCCTGTTGCCGACGAAGGACACGCCGTGTCCGCGCTGGTGCGGACCCAGGCCGATTCCCAGACCGTGCTCCCAGACCATCGTGAAGTCGTCGTACTCGTAGATCGCCTGTTGCGTGTCCGGCGTCTCCATCGCGCTGTCCGGATAGCCGAACGGCCCGCCCAGGGACATGACGGACTTGGGCGCGGTCGCCTTCATGCCCATGAGCACCATGTCGATCAGGTGGACGCCCCAGTCCGTCATCAGGCCGCCCGCGTAGTCCCAGTACCAGCGGAAGTCCCAGTGGAACCGGCGCTCGTTGAAGGGACGTTTCGGTGCGGGGCCCAGCCACATGTCGTAGTCGACGCCCTTGGGCGGCTTCGAGTCCGGCACCGGCATCGGCGCGTCCCAGCTCATGTAGGCCCAGGCCCTGGCGGTGCGGATCTGGCCGAGTTCCCCGGACCAGAGGTACTCCATCGCGTCCTGCCAGTGCTTGCCCGAGCGCTGCCACTGACCGACCTGGACCACGCGGTCGTAGGCCCTGGCCGCCTGCTGCATGATGCGGACCTCCTCGACCGAGTTCGCCATCGGCTTCTCGACGTAGACGTCCTTCCCCGCCTCGCAGGCGTCGACCATGATCTTGCAGTGCCAGTGGTCCGGGGTGGCGATGATCACCGCGTCGATCTCGTCGTCCTCGAGCAGCTTGCGGTAGTCGGTGTAGGCGTCCGGCTTGCTGTCCGTCAGCTTCTCGAAGTCCTCGATCCGTTCATCGAGGACGTTCCGGTCGACGTCGCAGAGAGCCGCGCACTCGACCCCGTCGACGTCGAGCATCGAGCGCATGTTGCTCGAACCCATGCCCTTCACGCCGATCGCGCCCACCCGGATGCGGTCGCTCGCGGCCACTGCCCTGCCGCGCGCCGGTCCCGCGAACGCCGCGCCCGCCGCGCCGAGTCCGGTAGCTGCCGCTCCGAGACCGCCCATGCCGTGAAGAAAGGAACGCCTGGTGGTCGTCATCGTCTCGCTCCCCGCCTGAATCCGCTGTGTTCCGGGTCCGCTGTACACTGCGCCATGCAGACCGCGCATGTTACCGACTTGAACGCACCGCTCTCTCGCGCCGATCTCATCGGCAAGCTGCCGAAGACCGACCTTCACGTTCACCTCGACGGTTCGCTCCGGCTCGACACCCTGATCGAGCTTTCGCGCGACGCCCGCCTGGAACTCCCGTCCTGGACGCCGGAGGGTCTCCTCGACCTCGTCTTCAAGGAGAGCTACGACGACCTCGAGGACTATCTGCGTGCCTTTTCCTACACCTCGCCCGCGCTATGCACCGCTGAAGCGCTGGAACGGGCCGCCTACGAGCTCGGCGCCGACAACCTGGCCGAGAACGTCTGCTACGTGGAGGTGCGGCTGGCGCCGCAGCTCCACACCGGGCCAGACCTCGACATTGCCGGCGTGCTGGCCGCGGTCGACCGGGGCCTCGCCAGGGTCCAGCGCGAGCACGAAGCGACCCACAGCGTGCGGAACGGCGCCGAGCCGCCCTTCCGCTACGGGATCATCGCCTGCGCCCTGCGCATGTTCGGCCCGGGCCACAGTCCCTACTACCGGGGGCTGTTCACCGCGCTTCACGGCTGGACCAAGCCGGAGATCTACGCCGCCGCCTCGCTGTCACTGGCCCGTTCCGTCGTCGAGGCCCGCGACCGCCTCGGGCTGCCCGTCGTCGCCTTCGACCTCGCCGGCGCCGAGGCGGGCAACCCCGCCGCGGTGCACCGCGACGCCTTCCTGTACGCGCAGCAACACTTCCTGAAGAAGACGATCCACGCCGGCGAGGCCTACGGGCCGGAGAGCATCTTCCAGGCCATCACGCTGCTTCAGGCCGACCGCATCGGCCACGGCACCCACCTCTACGCCGCCGACCGGCTCCGCCGCGACAACCCGGACTCCGCGGCGGCCAGGGACCCCGAGCGCTACATCCGCAGCCTTGCCCAGTACATCAGCGACCGGCGGATCACCCTCGAGGTCTGCATCACCTCGAACCTGCAGAGCATCCAGCGCCTCGAGAGGTTCTCGGACCACCCCTTCGGCCGGATGATGAAGGACCGCCTCTCGGTCACCCTGTGCACCGACAACCGGCTCATGTCCCGCACCACCGTGACCAGGGAGATCGCCTCCGCCTGCGAGGCGTTCGAGCTGTCGCTCGAGGACCTGCGCAACGTGATCATCTACGGCTTCAAGCGCAGCTTCTACCCGGGCAGCTACATCGAGAAGCGGGCCTACGTGCGGCGCGTCATCGACCACTACGACGAGGTGGTGGCGGCGGAGACGTCGGACGTCGCGTCGCGCTAGCTACGCGGAAGCCGCGGCGATCCGCTGCTGCCGCCGCCGCCAGCGCTCACGCGCCTTCTCTGCTTCCGCCTCCCGGTTGCGCGGCGGCGCCGTCGTGGTGAGCTCCTGGAGCAGCCGGGCAGTCACCTCGGCGACGGCGTCGACCGCCCGTTCGAAGGCCGCCTCGTTGGCGCGCGACGGCTTCGTCGAACCGCTGACCTTGCGCACGTACTGGAGCGCCGCGGCGCGCACTTCCTCGTCATCGGCCGGCGGCTCGAAGTTGTAGAGGACGCGGATGTTCCTGCACATTGGCTCGTCTCCTTCAGCGGGCGGCGCGGCTCGCGTTTCCGTAGGTGGGCCAGTCCGGTTCGTACTCCGCGCTCTGATCGCCCCAGGCGGTCCAGAGTTCGGAGCGGCGGCCGCGGGCGAACAGCTCCAGGTACGGACCGGGGCTGCACGCTTCGATGATGTCGTAGAGCTCGTCCGGCTTGCGGGAGTGCTCCCGCTTGCGCGAGCGGATGATGTTGACCTGACGGCGACCGGGGGAGAGCGTACGCAGCTTGCCGCGCACGCCGAACAGGACGAGTTCCGTCGTGTTGCGGAAGTAGAAGCCGACGCCGCGGCCGTCGGGACCGCCGTCCTTGCGCACCTTGTGCCAGACCAGGTTCGTCTTGTAGGTGAAGCCCCAGCACTTCATCACGTCGAGGCCTTCCTGGAGAAGGGCGTTGGGCACCCAGAGGTAGAGGTGGGCGGCTTCGGCGCAGGCGGCGGCGACCGGGATCGCTTCGATCTCCGCCTGCGTCAGCGTCGGGTAGCGGCTCAGACGGTGGTGCTCGGGCGCCACCTTGCCGGTGCGGTTCGTGAACTGCCAGGGCGGATCGGCGAGGACGGTGCCGAAGGCGCTGCCGGCGTGGGCCCGCTCGAAGTCGGCCGCTGCGGTGGATGCCGTTGGAGGCATGGCGGATCGATCGTAGCGCCCGCCCCGGGGACGCCTACCTCTCCTCCGCCGTGTGCCGCATGAGCAGCCAGCGGTCCGGGTCGATCCGCAGCTCCTCAGCCTGCGCCGGCACGGGCAGCGACGCCGTGGTTCGCTCGCCTTCGACGTCGACGCGGCCGCGGACGGTGCGGCCGTCGTCGAGTACGGCTTCCACGTCCAGAGGCAGGCGGTAGATCGTCGGACCGAGCTGGGTCACCGTCAGCTCGACCGCCGACGTCGCCTCATCGAACCGCCACGCGATCTCCAGCTCCGGCACGCCGGGCCGGCGCAGCCACTGGCCGAAGAACCACTCGAGACTCCGGCCGGAGGCCTCCTCCATCACCGCCACAAAGTCGGCTGTCGAGGCGTTCCGGTCGCGGAAGCGCTCGTAGTACGTCCGCATCCCCTTCCAGAACGTGCCATCGCCGACTTCGCCCCGGAGCATGTGCAGCACCCAGGCTGCCTTCTGGTAGACGTTCGGGCTGAGCAGGCGCCGCGGGTCGGACACGGACTCCGGCACGATGACCGAGTCCGGCGCCTCCGCCGCGTACGCGAGCACCCGCTCCCGCGCCGCGTCCATCTGGCCCATGAAGCGGCCGCGACCGTACGTCCAGTCGAGGTAGCAGGCGGTCAGGTAGGTCGCGAAGCCCTCGCTGAGCCAGACGTGCGGCCAGTCGCTCTCGGTAACGGCGTCGCCGAACCACTGGTGGGCGATCTCGTGCGCGATCAGACCCTCGATGCCGTCTTCGCGGTCGACCGCGTCCTCGTCGTAGAACACGTTGCCCGCGTTCTCCAGGCCGCCCCAGCGGGTCGTGGTCTGCACGTTGGCGAGCTTGGCGTACGGGTAGTCCCCGAGCCGTCGCTCGAAGGTCCCCAGCACGCGCGGCCCCGGAGCGAACGCTCGCAGGCCGACGTCCCGATCCTGCGGGTAGACCCAGATCTCCACGGGCACACCGTTGACTTCGCCTTGCCGGTGTCGGACGAAGCGCGCGACGCCGACCGCCATCACCTTGGTGGCGATGGGAGCGCGACTGCGCCACTCGGTGCGCCGCATGCCGTCGCCCAGGTCGACCGCCTCGACGAAGCCGCCCGTGGCCACGACCTGGTATTGCGCCGGCGCCGTGACGACGAAGGCCACGGTCGCCTTGTCCGAGGGATGATCGACAACCGGCAGCCAGTGGTGGGCCCGATCCGGCCAGTTGTCGGCGAAGAATGTCCGCTCGCCGTGGCGGTTCGTGCCGATCGCGAAACCGTCGGCGGGGACGCCGCGGTAGCGGATCTCGATGCGGCGTCGTTCGCCGGCAGGAGCCTCGCGGTCCAGCGTCACGAGGAGCCGGTCGTCCTGCTGCCGGAAGCGGAGAGCCCGGCCGGCCTGCGCCGCTTCCGCGGCCGGGCCGGCGAGCGTCGCCGAGGAGACGACCATGCCTCCCGCCGGCGCGTCATCGAGATCGAACGCGACCTCGGCGACCGGCCGCAGGGTGCGAAAGGCGATCGTGGCGAGGCCCTCGATCTCGTCGCTCTGGTCCGAGACTTCGAGTTCGAAGCGGTAGTCGAGGACGTCGATCGCCGCCCCCGGCCGTTGCGCCAGCGCGGGCGCGGAGAGAGCCGCGGCCAGAGAGAGCGGCAGCGCCAGACACACCGCAGCGTGCCCCGGTCGGCCGACCGGGGTCACGTGCGGTTTCTGACGCCGGCGTACGCCGGCGTCAGGAGTCTCAGTCGTTGAGGAACTTGTAGACGAGCGCCGCCACCGCGCCGCCGACCAGCGGACCCACGCCGTAGAGCGCCAGGGTGTTGGCGTCGAAGCCGCCGCCCGTGATCGCCTCCATGACCTGAGGACCGAGACCAACTGCGGGATTGAACGCACCACCGGATACACCAGCGCCCGTGTAGAGGGCAGCCGAGAGTGTAAAGCCGATGGCCAGGCCGCCGACAGGATTGCCGGCCGACCGGGAGGACATCATGTTCAGCACGACGGTGACGAGCGCGAACGCGAGCAGCGCTTCGGCCACCACGCCGTGCATGACCGGATGCTCGGTCGGCATCGGTGCCGTGCTGCCGCCCACGAGGTAGCTGTGGACGAGCCAACCAAGACAGGCGCCGACGAGTTGGGCCACCATGTACTGGACCATGTCGGCGACACCAAGCTTGCCGCGCATCCACGCGGCCAGGCTCACTGCCGGGTTGAAGTGGGCGCCGGACAAGTGTCCGCCGCTGTAGACCATCACCGCCAGCATCAGACCGACGGCAATGGGGTTGTTCCCGCTGTGGGCCACGGCCATCATCAGGAACAACGTGCCGATGCACTCCATGAGCAGCTTGCGCATGTGCCTTTCCTCCCTTGGTTCTACTTCTGCCTCTTCCTCCTTGTTTACGCCCAGCCGGAGACCAGTCGGCGGCGCTTTCCGCACCGATGGTAGCGTCCGGTTATCGCCACCGGACCATTGAACTTTCCTGATTTTTCCTAAGGGGAGGGTGCCGCCGATGAAGTCAAGAGCAGCCGTAGCCCACGAAGCGGGCAAGCCACTCGAGATCGAAGAAGTCGACGTCGAGGGTCCGAAGGAAGGCGAGGTCCTGGTTCGCGTCGTCGCCACCGGCGTCTGCCATACGGACGCCTACACCCTGTCGGGCGCCGACCCGGAGGGACTGTTCCCCGCGATCCTCGGCCACGAGGGCGGCGCGATCGTGGAAGAGGTCGGGCCCGGCGTGACCTCGGTGGCGCCCGGGGACCACGTGATTCCGCTCTACACGGCGGAATGCCGCGAGTGCAAGTTCTGCAAGTCGGGCAAGACGAACCTGTGCCAGGCGATCCGCGCCACCCAGGGCCAGGGCGTGATGCCCGACGGCAGCTCCCGGTTCTCGACTGCCGGCAGTTCCCTCTACCACTACATGGGCACGTCGACGTTCTCGGAGTACTCGGTCATCGCCGAGATCTCGACCGCCAAGGTGAACCGGGCGGCGCCGCTCGACAAGGTCTGCCTGCTCGGCTGCGGCATCACGACCGGCATCGGCGCCGTCCTGAACACGGCCAGGGTCGAACCCGGTTCGACGGTCGCCGTGTTCGGCCTCGGCGGCATCGGCCTGTCCGTGATCCAGGGCGCGGTCATGGCCCAGGCCGAGCGGATCATCGCCATCGACGTCAATCCGGCGAAGTTCGACTTCGCGCGCTCGCTGGGCGCTACCGACTTCGTCAATCCGGCCGACCACGACGACCCGATCCAGGAGGTCATCGTCGACCTGACCGACGGCGGCGTCGACTACTCCTTCGAGTGCATCGGCAACGTCGACGTGATGCGCTCCGCCCTGGAGTGCTGCCACAAGGGCTGGGGCGAGTCCGTGATCATCGGCGTCGCCGGTTCGGGCCTGGAGATCGCCACCCGGCCCTTCCAGCTAGTCACCGGCCGCGTCTGGCGCGGCACCGCCTTCGGCGGCGTCCGCGGCCGCAGCGATCTCCCCGGCATGGTCGACCAGTACATGGCCGGCGAAATCGAGATCGACAGCATGATCACCCACACGATGGGCCTGGACGACATCAACCACGCCTTCGACCTGATGCACGAAGGCAAGAGTATCCGCTCGGTCGTGCTGTACTAGAGCCGCGGCGGCCCCTGGGTTCGGGCTCAGTCTCCCTGCGCGATCGGGTTCAGGACCATCGTCATCTGACGGCCCTCCAGGCCGGACCGGGTCTCCACCTCGCCCACTCCCTCGATCGCGTCGCTCACCTTGTCCAGGATGGCGATGCCGAGTTCGGGCCTGCGGAGTTGCCGGTAGCGGAAGAAGATCGTCACCTTGACCTTCTTGCCCTCGCGGAGGAAGCGGAGCGCCCGGTCGGTCTTGATCTGGTAGTCGTGCGGGTCGATCGTCGGGCGGTACTTGACCTCCTTGAGGTCGATCGTCGCCGCCTTCTTCCGGGATTCCCGTTTCTTCTTGTCGCGCTCGAACTTGACCTTGCCCCAGTCCATGACCCGGACCACGGGCGGGTCCGCGTTGGGACCCACCTCGACGAGGTCGAGTCGGGCGTCCTGGGCGCGCGTCTTCGCGTCTTCCAGGGGGACGACACCGATCTGGGTGCCGTTCTGATCGATGAGCCGTACCGGACTCTTCCGGATCCGGTGATTGATGCGCGGCTCGTTTGATGGGGGTGCGATCTCGAGGCCTCCTGTGCTGCCGACTACCGGCGCGGGCCGGAACGGAGGGCTACCTTAGCCGCTTCCCGCCCGCGAGTGTGCGTAGATCCAGTCTGTTGAACGGACACGGCCGCGGCCGCAACGCGGCCCTCGCGACCCGCCCTCACGAACGGTAGCTCACGTCAACCGGCCACAGCCCGCTTCGCCGGGGTGCTCGCAGCCCGTCGGACCCGCTTCTTCTTGGTCGCCTTGCGCTGCGCCGCCGCCTTCTTGGGCGGCCTGGAGTCGGCAACCGCACCTTCCGCCTCCGGCTCGCCGTTCTTCGACAGGCTCGCCTTAAGCGCCTCCATCAGGTCGATGATTTGCGCCTGGGGCGCCTCCGTCTCGTCGTCCGCGATCTCGCGGCCGTCGATCTTGCTCTGAATCGCGTCCCAAAGCCGCTTGCGCACCTCGTCCGTGTACTGGTCCGGCTTGAAGTCGTCGGAAGCGATCTGTTCGATCAACTGCACCGCGAGTTCCAGTTCGCCCGGCTTGGGCTCGGTCTCCTCGCCGAGTGGAACCTCCTCGAACGACTTCAACTCGTCCTCGTACTTCAGTTGCTGCATCAGCAGGCCCGAAGCGAAGGGGCGCAGCATGACCAGGTACTGCTTGCCCCGCGCGGCGTGCTTGGCCAGCGCCGAGCGGCCGGTCTTGCGCATCGCCTCGCTGAGGAGCCGGTAGGCGCGCTCGCCGCCCTTCTCCGGGCCGAGGTAGTACGACTTCTCGAAGTAGATCGGCTCAACCTCCGTGAGCGGCACGAACTCGGTGATCTCGATCGCCGGCGACGCCTTCTCCTGGAGTTCCTTGATTTCCTCGTCGCTGAAGGTGACGTACTGGCCCTTGCCGAACTCGTAGCCCTTGATCGTCTCCTTCCGCTCGACGACGACGCCGGTGCGGGGGTTGACCAACTGCTGCTTGACCCGCGTGTTGTCGCTCGGATCGAGCATGTTGAAGCGAACCCCGCCGGAGGTTTCCGAAGTCGAGTAGAGCCGGACCGGGATGGAAACCAGGCCGAAGGAAACCGTGCCGGTGCCGACGGAACGAGCAGGCATAGACAGCGGATTCTAGCACCGGAAGCGGTTCCGCGGGGCACGGAGCCGGCCGGCTCCGCTTCTGGGAGAATGCACGCCTGATGCCGCACGGCAATCTGGACGCCTACCGCCGCAAGCGTTCGAGCGAGGCGACGCCCGAGCCGATGGGTTCCCGAACCACGGCCGTCGGCGGGCGCTTCGTGATCCAGAAGCACGCCGCCCGGCGGGTCCACTTCGACCTGCGCCTGGAACTCGAGGGCACCCTCAAGTCCTGGGCGGTGCCGCGCGGCCCCAGCCTCGATCCCGAGGTCAAGCGGCTCGCGGTGGCCACCGAGGATCATCCGCTGGAGTACGCCGACTTCGAAGGGTCCATCCCCGCCGGCAACTACGGCGCCGGCGCGATGATCGTGTGGGACAGCGGGCGCTGGGTCCCGCTCGAGGATCCCGTGGCCGGGATGGAGAGCGGCAAACTCCTGTTCGAACTCCACGGCTACAAGCTGCGCGGCGTCTGGACCCTGTTCCGCACGGGCGGTCGGCGCCAGACTGACGATGGCAGCCAGTGGCTGCTGATGAAGAAGCCGGACACCGCGGCGCGCCCTCAGGAGGACGCCGACGGAGAGGACGAGCTGCCGCCCGAGTCCGTGCTCTCGGGCCTGACCGTCGAAGAGCTTCGGGACGGATGCGACCGGATCGAACAGGTGCGGGCCGAAATCGAAGCGTCGGACGCGCCGCACCGGCCGGTGGACCCGCGCTCGCTGCCGCTGATGCTCGCGACGGCCTCTGACCGGCCCTTCTCGCGCGCCGGCTGGATCTACGAACTGAAGTACGACGGCTACCGTCTGGTCGCCGCCAAGGAAGGCGGCAACGTCTTCCTTCGCTACCGCCGAGGCGCCGACGTCACCGCCCTCTATCCGGAGCTGGCCCGCGCCCTGCGCCGGCTGCCGGTGGACTCGCTCGCGCTCGACGGGGAGGTCACCGTGCTCGACGGCGGCGGCCGGCCCAGCTTCGCCAGACTGCAGACGCGCGCGTTGCTCAGTCGTCCAGTCGACATCGAACAGGCCTCGGTACGCCGGCCGGCGACGCTGTTCGCCTTCGACCTGGTCTCGTTCGAGGGCCACGACCTGCGGCCGCTGCCCCTGCTCGAGCGCAAGGGCTGGCTGGCCCGGGTTCTGCCGCCCGCCGGGCCGCTCCGCTACTCGGATCACATCGAGGAACGGGGCGAGGAGTTCTTCGAGCAGGCGGTCGCGATGGGACTCGAGGGGACCATGGCGAAGGACGGCGCGTCGCGGTACGTCGGCCGCCGGTCGTCGTCCTGGGTCAAGCTGCGCGCCGAACGGACGGGGGACTTCGCCATCGTCGGCATGTCGGCGCCCAAGGGCAGCCGGGTCGGCCTGGGCTCACTTCACCTCGCGGTCTGGGACCCCGAAGCCGGCAGGCTGGTCTACGCCGGGCGCGTCGGCACGGGATTCGATGACGCGACCCTGGCGGAGCTGGCGGAGCGTCTGTCGGCGAGCCGGCGCGAGGATCCTCCATGCTGGGCGCCGAGCGCCGAGGGCCCCGCCGTGGAAGCGGCGCTCACCGACGCCCACCTCCTCGACGGTCGCGTCGACGACCAGACCTGGGTCGAGCCGGACGACGAACTGGTCTGCGAGGTCCGCTTCAAGGAATGGACTCCCCACGGCCTGCTCCGGCATCCCGTGTTCCTTCGTCTGCGGGACGACAAGCCGCTGGAGGACTGCGTCCGCCGCGCGGTGCCCCGCCACGGCGAAGCCGCCCAGCCGGCGCCGCCGGAGCGGCGAGTCGAGATCACGAACAAGTCCAAGGTGTTCTGGCCGGACGAGGGTTACACCAAGGGCGATCTGATCGACTTCTACACCGCCGTCTCGGAGGCGATGCAGCCCTACCTCACCGACCGCCCGCTGGTGATGACCCGCTACCCGGACGGGATCGAGGGCAAGTCCTTCTTCCAGAAGAACGCGCCCGACTTCGCGCCCGACTGGCTGCACACGGTCAGGCTGACGAGCCCGCGGACCGGCAAGGACGTCGAGTACTTCGTCTGCCAGAACAGGGAGAGCCTGGTCTACGTGGCCAACCTGGCCGCGATCGTCCTCCACGTCTGGTCCAGCCGCCTGCACCAGCTCGGCCAGCCGGACTGGTGCATCCTCGACCTCGACCCGAAGGACGCGCCCTTCGAGGACGTGATCGAGATCGCCGTCGCCATCCGCCGTCTTTGCCGGAAGATCGAGTTGCCGAGTTTCATCAAGACCAGCGGCTCGAGCGGCCTGCACGTGCTTCTGCCGCTGGGCGGCGCATGCACTTACGAACAGTCGCGCAGCCTGGGACAACTGATCGCCCGGATCATCTGCCGGCAACTGCCCGAGATCGCCACCGTCACCCGCAATCCCGAACGCCGCGGCGGCAAGGTCTACATCGACTTCGTCCAGAACGGCCGCGGCCGGCTGCTCGTCGCCCCCTTCAGTGTCCGGCCGCTGCCGGCGGCGCCGGTGTCGACGCCCCTGCGCTGGTCCGAAGTCAAACCCGGCCTCGACCTGCGCGACCACAACATCCGCACCGTGCCGGAGCGCCTGAAGAAGCTCAAGACCGACCCGCTTCGCGACGTGCTGACGGAGCAGCCCGACCTGCTGGCGGCGCTGCGCCGGCTGAGTGAGCTCGTGTAGGCCGCCTGAAGTTGACACCAAGCTGAGAGTGAACTAAGTTTCGAGTCATGATTCGACTCAACATGCACGAGGCGAAAACCCACCTGTCCCGATACGTCGCCGAACTCAAGGAAGGCGAGACGATCATCCTCTGCCGCCGAAACAAGCCCGTCGCCGAGATTCGGCCGCTGCCGCCGGAGCGGAAGGCACGCCGGCCTATCGGGCTGTGCCGCGGGCAGTTCACGATCCCGGAGTCGTTCTTCGATCCGTTGCCGGACGACTTCATTGACGCCTTCGAGAACGGCCCCGTCTTCCCTGACGAGTGACACTGCTGCTCGACACCTGCACCTTCCTTTGGTGGTGCCTGGACGACCGCAGACTGTCGGCGACCGTCAGACGTTCCGTGTCCGAACCGGCGACGAACGTCTATCTCAGCGCATCGTCGGCTTGGGAGATCGCCGTGAAGCACGGCCTCGGTCGATTGCAACTACCGCAGGAGCCGCAGCTCTTCGTGCCGGAACAGCGGAGATTGCACGGCTTCGAGAGCCTCGTCTTCGACGAGGCGAGCGCCCTACAAGTAGGACGTCTCCCGCTCCTCCACAAGGATCCCTTCGACCGTCTCCTGATCTGCCAGGCGATCGAGCACGGCATGACGCTGGTGACGCCGGACCGGCTGATCTCCCAGTATCCCGTGCGGGTCCTTTGGTAGTTGCCGCCGCCGTCCCAGTGTGTGGCGCCGTGGCCTTCCCGGCACTTGGCAGTCAGAACTGGAGCCGAAGACCCGCCTGTACGCGGCGGCTGGCCTGAAAGGCGGCGGGAAGCGACTCGCGCAGATCCGGCCTTGCCCCCTGTGCTGCCGCGGCGGCGAGCAGATCGGTGCCGCCCGGGCCGACGAACACCGGGTCGAGCCAGGCGAGCGGCCAGAGCTGGTTCGCGGCGTCCTGGTCGAAGACGTTGAGGGCCTCGGCGAAGAGGGACAACCGTCGGTCGTCCGAGCGAAGCGGGACGCGGTAGGTGAGAGACAGGTCCGCGCGCTTGAGATCGGAGCTCTTCACCGGCCCGTCCGCGCCAGACGGTAAAGGAGTCAGGCCGGTGCTGAGGATGCGACTGGCTTCGTCGACCCGAACCGTCAGGGCCCGTGGCACGTAGGCGGCCCCCGTGCGGAAGCGGTAGACGAGCGCCATCAGCCAGCGTTCGCCCGGCGACAGGACGAGCCAGCCGGAGAGCTGGTGCTCGCGGTCGAGACTCAGGCGGCGGCTGTCGTCCGTCACGTCGAACACGTCGCACGGCACCGGCGAGGAGCACAGGTCGAGCGCGGCCAGGAGCGGATGGGCGCCGGGCAGAGCCCCCGCCTCGAGCCCGAGTCCGCCGGCCTCGTGGTTGCCCGTCAGCCGGCTCAGGAGGTACGAAAAGTGGATCCTCCAGGAAGGGCTGAAGCCGACGTTCGCGTTGAGCTCGGCGCCCCACCAGTCCTGCTCGAGCCGGGGGAGCTCGCCGCCGGCGCCCCGCGCGGGGGTCAACAGCGTCGGGACGACCTCGCCGGCGGCCAGCAGCGGCATCAGACGGATGCCGTCCCGCAGCTGGCGTCGGGAGACGCGGGCCGAGATCACGACGTCGGGCAGGAACTGGTACCCCGTCCCCAACTGGATCTCGCGCACACGGGCTGGACGAAGGTCCGGATCAACCGTCGCCCTCGCGAAGTCGAGGGGCGCGCCGCTGTAACCGCCGGTGGCGTCCAGCGCCGCGACCGCGTCGAGGTCGGAGCGCCCCGCCCGCGGCCGAAAGACATCGACATGCCACCAGGCGGCGCCGCCGTAGGCCTTCCACCTGCCGCGGCCGGCGACGTCCCAGACGAACGCGAGCCGCGGTTCCGTGCGGTCGTCGAAATCGAGGTCGAGGGGGCCTACCTCTTCCGCTTCGGCGCGCAGTCCAGCGTGCAGGGTCAGGTGCCTCTTGAAGGCTCCACCCACGCGCCAGGCGTCCTGCACGTAGAGGGCGCGCTTCTCCTGGCGGAGGCCGGCGGCGTCGAGCGGTCCACCGCTCCAGGCGTCGACCACTCCGCCCGGAAACCGCAGCAACCGTCCGGAGTCCTCCCGACGGAGGAGTTCGAGGCTGCTCCTGGAATCCTGAATGCCGATTTCCAGCGTGTGATCGAAGAGGAAGAACGACGGCTCGATCGCCCAGTTCCGGCGTTCCGCTGCGCGGCGGATCTGGCCCGCCGGCGCGGCCTCGTACCAACCCGCCGGCCGCCCGGAGGCGGGCGCCCCGAAGTACAGGCCCCCGTCCTGCCATGGCTCGCCGGCCTCGATGAGATCGGATCGACCGCCGAACACGCGCAACCAGAGGCGGTCGGTGACTCCCCACTCGACGTTGAGGCTCGTCGTCTGCCTTCGCGACCGATCGTTCTCGGTTCCGTCCAGCGACGGCAGAACCTGCAGCGCCGGCCTTCTGCCGTCGACGTCGCCGGAGCCGGCATGGTGCTTCAGGGTCAGGTTGCTGGCCGAGCCGGCCCACCAGTCGAGCTTCCCGACCGACTGTTCGATCGTCTCGTCCCAGGTCATTGGCGCGCCCGCACCGAACAGGCTCTCCGTGCCGCGGGTGCGGCTTCTCGAGTAGCCGCCGAACGCCCGGGCCCGCTTGTCCCGTAGCGGGCCGCCGGCAAAGATGGTCGCCTCGTCGCCCTCGATGCGTCTCCTGTCCCTGCCGCCGGCAGGCGATTCCCCGGCAGCGAACAGGCGCAGGGCAAGCCGCTCGCCGTTGTCGAGTGGTTCGACCGTCGACCAGCCGCCGTTCACCCGCCAGTCGGTCCCTCCCGAGCGCGTGATCAGGTCGATGTGGGGACCGGCCATCGTCGCCGCCAGTTCCATCGTCCAGACGCGCACCTGATCCACCCAGCGTGGATCGATGGCGGCTGATCCCGGTTCGCGAAGCGCGCTCTCCTGCCCGTCGATCCGGTAGACGGCGAAGCCGGGCGGCGAGCCGTTGACCGCGACGTCCGGGTCCAGCGCATCGAGGCCGGACGCCAGGTCGAGGTTTAGCGCCGCCACCGCGCCCGGTAGCAGCCGCAGGTCGTCGCCCGCCAGCACGTTTCCGTCGCTGCCGGTGACCACGTCGAGCAACGGCGAAGAGACGAGATCGAGCGCCGACGCGCTGCCGGCCCTCATGTGGAAGTCGACCCGCAGTACGCCGCCCGTAACCAGGATCAGGTTCTCGACGACGGATGTCGCGTAGCCGTCCATCGTCGCCTCGACGTAGTAGTCGCCCGGCGGCAGACCCGGCGCCCGGAAGCTGCCGCCGCGACCGGCGCGGACGGTCTGGGTGCTGTGCAACTGATCGCCGGTGATCCTGATCTCGGCGCCCGGCAGCGGAACGTCGGTGACCGCGTCGCGCACCTGGCCGTTGATCTCGCCGTTCAGGCCCGCCGAGGCGGGGCTCGGAGACAACACGGTCAGACCGACGACCGCCGCGACCAGCACCGCCGTTACCGCCGGCGCGGCCGCCAGGCGGGTCGTTTCCTGCTTCGGCAGGAGCAGTGAAGCGAAGGCAGACACCAGGCCGACCACCGCGCCGGCCTGCAGCACGGCCGCGAGCTCGAAGCGATCCGCAAGCCCTCCGATTCCCCACGTCGCGATCCCGCCCGTCGCGAACAGGAATCCGAGCGCCGTCCCCGAAGCCAGACCCCGACGCCACGGCAGCAACTCCTGAGCCATGACGATCAGGATGGAGTGGGATGCTCCCAGCAGCGCTCCGCAGGGCAACACGACGGCGAAGATCCAGCCCCCGGATCCGGGCAGCACGCCCAGCAGCAGGGCGCCGAGCAGGGTGGTCAGGAAGACGATCGGCCGTCGACCCCAACGATCGGCCCAGGCGCCCGCGAAGACCGCGGTCACGGCGCCTCCGAGCAGGAACAGCGCGCTGGCGGACCCCTGAGCCACGGAGCTGTATCCCCGCTGACTCAGCAGGAGGGGCAGGAACGCCATCGTTCCGAACATGGCCCAGGAGCGGCTGGCGAAGACCAGGCCGAGGAGGGCGATGACGCCGCCGCGGACAGGTCGCCGGCGGCCGGCCGGCACCTCGGCGGCGCCGGTCCGATCTTCACTCGGCTGCGACGTTGCCGGCGCCGGGTGAAACCGCCGCGGCCCCATCGCGAAGACCATGAACAGCGGCACGGGCGCCGCGAGGAGCAGGAGCCAGTAGATCCCGTTCAACCCCGCCCGATCGAGGGCCAGTCCCGCCAGGACCGGCCCGGTCGTCAGCCCGAGTTGACCGCAGAAGAAGAAGATCGCGGTGAAGGTGGCCGAGCGGGCCAGGTTCACCGTGCTGGAGTGCATCACGCCCAGCGGATGAAAGGCGCCCGAAGCAACCGCCGCCAGCGCGAAGGGAATGAGAAACAGGACGAATCTCTGGGTCGCGGCGGCGGCCGCGACCGCCAGGCCCATGCAGGCGAAGTTGAAGGCGACGCTGAAGGGACCCAGGAAGCGGCTGCCGATCCGGTCGACCAACCAGCCGAAGGCCGGCTGCGTGGTGCCGGCGAGGACCTGGAACAGACCCACCCCGAGCCCGATCTGGGCGGCGCTGAGACCGAGCGGCGCCTGGAGGAAGGCCAGCAGCACCGGCCCCATGCTGTTGAAGATGTCGATGCCGAGGTGACCTATGGTCACCGCCGCGAAGATCCGTCGCCCGTTCATGGAGAACCGATGCCGGTGTCAGGGTACGTCACCGCCGCGAAGATCCGCCGGCCGTTCATCCGCGGCCCGCTACCCGCCCGCGGGCGCGTCTCCTCTTGGTGCGCTGACGTCGCCGCCCCGGCGCGGATCCGCCACGCCAAGCAGGCTCGACCCCTCTACCAGGACCGCGGACACGTCCCCGCTCAGGCCGCGCTCGACCAGCTCGTGGCCCCTCGCCGCCAGATCCTCGAGCGTCTCGGCGGCAAGACCGCCTTCCTCGTAGAACACCTGGTCCGGCCACGCCTGGTGATGAACCCGCGGACTCTCGACCGCCTGCCGCAGCCCCATTCCGTGGTCGATGACGTTCGAGATCACGTGGTAGACGGTGGTGATGATCGTCGGGCCGCCGGGTGTGCCGACGACCATCATCAGTTCGCCCTCGAGGTCGAGCACAATGCTCGGGGTCATGGACGACAACATCCGCTTGCCCGGGACGATGGCGTTGTTCTCGCCCTCGACCAGCCCGAACTGGTTCGGCTGACCCGGCGAGGCGGCGAAGTCGTCCATCTCGTTGTTCAGCAGGAAACCGGCGCCGGTGACGGTGACGGCGTTGCCGAAGCCGCTGTTGATCGTCGTCGTGACCGACGCCGCGTTGCCCCAGCGGTCGACCACGGAGTAGTGGGTCGTCTCGGTGCTCTCCGCGGGCGGCGCGACCTCGATCGGCGGCAGCGGCCGCGCTCTCTCGGGATCGATCCGGGCCCGCAGCCCGTCGGCGTAGTCCTGCGACTCGAACTGCCCGCGCGGTACGTCGACGAAGTCCGGGTCGCCGAGCAGAGTGTTCCGGTCCCGGAACGCGAGCCGCATGGCCTCGGCCTCCAGGTGAATCAGGTCGGCGCTGCCGAACGGGGGCAGGGGATCCCAGCCCTCGAGGATGTTCAGGATCAGGCCCAGGGTCAGGCCGCCGGAAGAAACCGGCGGCATCGAATGGATCGTGTGTCCGCGGTAGGCGACCTCGACCGGCTCGCGCCACACCGGCGCGTAGTCCTCGAGGTCCTGGTGCGAGATGAGCCCCACGCCGCGCTCCATCTCAGCGACGATCAGGTCGGCAACGCGGCCGCGATAGAAGCCGTCCGGACCCTGGTCCGCGATCGCCTGAAGCGTAGCCGCGAGGTCTGGCTGTTCCAGCATCGCCCCCGGTGGCGGTGCCTCGCCATCGACCAGGAACTGCATCGCGCTGGCCGGGAACCGGTTGAGGCGTGGCGCGGCCGACTCCAGACTCCGCGATCGCGGCTCGTCGATCTCGTGGCTCCGGGCCAACTCGACCGCCGGTGCGACCAGGTCGCTCCAGGGCAGGGATCCGTACGTCCGGTGCATCTCCCAGAGCCCGGCCACCGAACCCGGCACGCCGGCCGCGAGGTGACCGACAACCGCGCTCTCCGCGACCTTGCCTTCATCGTCCAGAAACATGTCGCGGGTCGCCGCACCCGGCGCCTTCTCGCGGTAGTCCAGCGCACGGACTTCACCGTCGTTCGACCGGTAGACCAGAAACCCGCCGCCGCCGATGTTGCCGGCGGCGGGCAGGACCGCGGCGAGCGCGAAGCCGACGGCTACGGCGGCGTCGATAGCGTTTCCGCCCTGTTCCAGAACGGCGGCGCCGACGTCGGAGGCGAGGCCGTGGCCGCTGACGACCATGCCGTGGGCGCCCTCAGCCGCCGGCGCCGTACCGTCGAGACCCCAGGACGACGGTCCCGAAACAGTTTCTCGTGCCGCCTCGGGTCCCGCGCAGGAAACGCCGAGCAGGAACGCGGCGACCAGAGCGCCAACAACCGGGCGGCGAGCGAGCGGACGCGAGGCAATGGTCGCGAGCCGGCTCATCGCGGGAGGCACGGTATCAAAGCAGCCGGATACTCTTGTCCCATCCCTGCCCGGAGACGGCCTCCCTACACCGGAGAAGAACCATGCAGACCAAGCTCCCCGAGCTGACGATCGGCATTGAGGAGGAGTACCAGATCATCGACCCCGAAACCCGGGAGTTGAAGCCCTTCATCCAGGAGTTCCTGGAGCAGGGACAGATCGTGCTCCAGGAGCAGATCAAGGCAGAGCAGTTGCAGTGCCAGGTCGAGGTCGGCAGCGAGGTCTGCCGCTCGATCGACGAGGCCCGCCAGGAGCTCATCCGGCTGCGGCGCTCGATCGGGCACCTGGCGTCGCGGAACGGCCTCCGCATCGCGGCCGCCAGCACCCATCCGTTCTCCTCCTGGCAGGAACAGGACGTCACGGAGGCGGAGCGCTACGTCACGATGCAGGAGACCTTCGGCGACGTTGCGCGGCGACTGCTGATCTTCGGCATGCACGTCCACGTAGGCATTCCCGATCGCAACCTGCGAATGGACATCATGGACCAGTCGCTCTACTTCCTTCCCCACCTACTGGCGCTGTCGACGAGCTCGCCACTCTGGCAGGGGCGGGACACCGGGCTCAAGTCCTACCGTTCGGTGATCTTCGAGAGCCTGCCCCGCTCGGGCTTGCCCCCTTCGCTCCGGTCCTACGCGGAGTACGAGCGGCTGGTCGACGTCCTGGTGCAGACGAAGTGCATCGAGGAGCCGACCCAGATCTGGTGGGATGTCCGGCCGCATCCCAAGTTCCCGACGATCGAGTTCCGGGTCTGCGACGTCTGCACGAAGATCGACGAGGCGCTGTGCCTCACAGCGCTTCTGATGGCGATCGTGGCCAAACTGATCCGGTTGCGCAGGAACAACCAGGCGTGGCGCCGCTATCCGCGCCACCTGATCTACGAGAACAAGTGGCGCGCGATGCGCTACGGCATCGACGGCAAACTGATCGACTTCGGCAAGGGCGAGGAGGTGCCGCTCCGGTTCCTCACCCTGGAACTCCTCGAGTTCGTCGACGACGTGCTCGACGAACTCGGCGTCCGCAAGGAAGCCGAGTACGTGCACACGATCCTCGCCGAGGGCACCAGCGCCGACCGCCAGCTCAAGCGGGCCGCGACGGGAGACCTGAACGCCGTCGTCGACGGCCTGATCGAGGAGACCCGCGAGGGCTGCGACTAGGGGGTCACCCGTCTGCCCGGGGACCGGAGGGGTGGGGTTCCAGCGAACGTTCGCGCTTGGTCGGAAGGCCGGGAGGATTGCGCTCACTCCACTCCGCTCGCTTCGGTTCGGTGTCGGTTCCCGAAACGGCGGAGGGAGTCGCTCGCTCCGAGGTCGCTGGAACCCCACCCCTCCGGTCCCCAGGCAGACTGGACGGCGGAGCACACTGGGCGCGCCGGCGTCCCCGCCGGCTGCCGCCGGAGGCGGCTTGAAGGACGCGCCGCGAAGCGGCGGCCACACTGGCAATCGCTAGCGGGGATTCGGGTTTCTGCGGCGCCACGGCCGAGCCAGGAACAGCGGAACCGCCGGGAGGATAGAGAGAAGAAGGAGGACCGGGGCCAGGAAGCCGGGCCAGATCCAAACGCGAGTGCCGCCGGCGGGGCTTTCGTAGGTCGGGACGGGGACGGCGCCTTCCTGGTGGAGGCGATGGACTCGGTCCGCGGGAAACGCGTGGCGCAGGTTGCCGTCGGGATTTCGAACTTCCTCCAGAACGGTCGGGTAGTAGCGCTTGAGGATCGCCTGTTCGGCCGCGGCGGTGGCCCAGTCTTCCCTGTCGAAGGCTTCGTTGCGGGCCTGGACATGCCAGGCGGCCTCGGACAGGAAGTGATCCTCGATGTGCCAGGGTTGGAAGGGCGGCAACTGAGGCTGCTTCGCGGGCCAGCGGGCGCGGCGACTCTCGTTCAGGTGCTCGAGTCGCTCGGCGCTGTAGTAACTGCGGAAGCTCCCGAGCTCCGGGTCGATGATGCGGTGGCCGAGGTTCGTCAGGTCGACGAGGCCGACCGACGCCACGGCGAGGACGACCCACAGGAAGGCGATCGTGCGGCGTTCCGGGAGAGACGGGGCCCGGGTTTCGAATCCGAACAGGCCCAACCCGAAGACGACCCCGCAGCCGGCGGCCGAGGCGTTCAGCAGGCAGTCATAGAAGTCGCCGACGCGGACCCAGACCAGCCACTGGATGAACTCGTCGGCGATGCCGACGAGAGAGGTCAGGACCACGGCCGAGAAGGCGGCAACCATCGCCGACCGGCCGGCCCGGAGGAAGGCTCGGTAGAGCAGCAACGCAACGAGCCCGTAGAGAACCAGGTGCATGCGCTCCAGTGCCGACTCTTCCGGACGGCCGCGGGCCAGGGTCGTGGCCTGCACGGCCGCCCACAGCAGACCGAGCGCCATCGCGATCCAGTTCCTCCATCGCAGGCGTCGTGCCGAACGGACAACCCAGACGACGAAGGCGGCCGCAGCGCCCCAAAACAGGATCGTCGGGACGATCACGAGGAGCGAACGGTCGACCTCCTCCTGAATCCACCGAGTGAGGCGGCCCAGGAAGGGCGCCGAACCGACGATCCACAGGGCGATCAGCGTAGGTACCGCAAACCGGCGCATGGGCGGAAGGACGCTAGCAGGCTGAAGGCGACCCGGGTGTAGGCTCACGGCAGGAGGTAGGAGGGAGCACATGGCAGAGCCAGCGCGAATCGACGTTCACGGTACGGAAGGAGCCCCGCATCGTCGTCCCGTCTCGGCGAACAGCGGCGGTGACCTGAGAGAGGCGCTCGACGACTTCCTTGAACTGAAGGAGATGGTCGCGGCCCAGGAGGGAGATCGTGCCCTGCACGATCAACCGCAGATGGTGAGTCGCTTCTACGATGTCGTCACGAAGTTCTATGAGTACGGCTGGGGCCAGTCGTTCCACTTCTCACCACGCCGTTCCGGGGAGAGCCTTCGAAGCGCCGTCCGCCGTCACGAGATCAGCATCGGCGAACTCCTGTCCCTCGGGCCAGGAACGAAGGTCGCCGACATCGGATGCGGCGTCGCCGGACCGCTGGTCACGATCGCGAATTCCACGGGCGCAAGCATCACCGGGATCAACCTCAACGCGTACCAGATCGCGAGAGGCCAGCGATCGCTGCGCCGCGCCGGCCTTCAGGAAACATGCGGTTTCCTGCTCGCCAGCTTCATGGACGTGCCCCTCGACGACGGCCATTTCGATGCCGCCTACTCGTTCGAATCGACTTGCCACGCGCCCGACAAGACCCTCTGCTTCAAGGAGCTCTATCGGCTGCTCAGGCCGGGAGGCGAGCTTGCCCTGATCGACTGGTGCCTGACCGACAGCTTTGACGAGGACGACCCGGTCCATCGCGACATTCGGGACCGGCTCGAGTTCGGAAACGCAACGCCCAACCTGCTCACGACCTCCAGCCAACTCGACCTCGTTCGGACCGTCGGATTCGAGATTCTCTCGAGCCGTGACCAGGCGCTTGAGTGCGACCCGGACGCTCCCTGGTACCGGTCGCTCCAGGGGCGCGACCTTTCGCTCGCGTCACTCGGGCGGATTCCCGCCGGCCGGTGGTTCACGGCAAGGTTGACCAGTCTGCTGGAGCTGCTCCGCATCGCACCCGCCGGCACCGGCGAGGCCGCCCGCATCCTCAACGTCGCGGCGGACTCCCTCGTCGAGGCCGGAGTGGCGGGCATCTTCACCCCTTCCTTCCTGATCCACGCGCGCAAGCCGGGCGGTTCGGTCTCCTCGTAGCTGTACAGGGCCGCCATGGGCTTCAGGACTCGCCGTTCAAGGCGCCGGGAACCGCCCACATCCGACGACCTGCGCCTCGCCGGCTATCCCCATCCCTACCCGGACGGCTGGTACCGGCTGATGACCTCGAGGTCGCTCCGGCGCGGGCAGGTCCGCTACCTGGAGTGCCTCGGCCGCGCGATCGTCGTGTGGCGAAGCGAAGACGGCGACGACGTGCACGCCATGCAGGCGTTCTGCCCCCACCTGGGCGCCAACCTCCGCCATGGCCGCATTCGCGAGGACCGCATCGAGTGCCCGTTCCACAACTGGCAGTTCACCGGCGACGGCCGGGCCGCCCGCGTGCCCTACAGCGACAGCGTGCCGTCCCGCGTCGCGGCCGAGAGCTTCCCCGTGCAGGACGTGAACGGGCAGATCTTCCTCTATCACCGGGCTGCCGGACCTGGGCAGCAGGCCGGCGACGACGTCCCTTACGGGGTTCCCCGCATCCCTGAGGTCGACGACGGCAGTTTCGTCTACCGCGGCCACCACGACGCCGGCCGCGTTCGCATGCACATCGTCGAGTTCCTGGAGAACACGGCCGACTTCGCCCACTTCAAGTACATCCACAGCCAGATGACGGTCCCGTGGACGCAGATCCCCGTCCCCGGCGTCCAGCTCGAACACAGGCCGGGCTGGGAACTCGACGACGACCGGCCCTGGAGGTTGTACTTCCTCGACGAGACCGTGCTCAAGCTTCGCGGCCGCCGTCTCGAACGAACCCGGGCCAGCGCCCGGGTCACGTGCACCGGCCCGGCCAGCATCGTCAACTTCCGGATCACGATCCCCGGCGCCGGCGAGGTCGAGATCGTTCAGACCCACCTTCCGGTTGGGCCGCTCGAGCAGCAGGTCGACTTCCACTGGTTCGCCGACCGCCGAATGCCGCGCCCGCTCGTGTGGTACGTCGTCGGCAACTGGATTTCCCAGTGGCAGCACGACATCCAGATCTGGGAGAACAAGACCTACACGACCCACCCGACGCTGTGCCGCGACGACGGGCCCGTCGTTCGGCTGCGGCGCTGGCACCGGCAGTTCTTCCCGGAGTGGCAGACGCCAGCCGTGCCGCGCGAGGCGCCGCCGAGCTCCCCGCGCGAGCGGGCCGAACGCCCGCTGGCCGGCGTCGCCTCGAACTGACCGGACGCGCCAGGAGCCTGCGCGGCAGAAGTCCAGAAGCCGGCGCTACGCGCCGGATGCCGGCGAGGACGCCGGCGCACCCAGTTTCTGCCGCGCAGGCTCCTGGCCGCTGCTAGCCTTCCGGTGATGATCGGCTACCGCCTGATCTGCATCCTGCTGACCGGCCTGGCCGCGCCGGCGCCGGCCGCCGATCCGGAGTCGAACCCCGTGATCCGCATCGAGCGCTGGATCGAAGGCGGCGCCAGGGTCGACTGGTCCCGCCAGGGCGACTGGTTGGCCTACGACAAGGCCGGAGAGGACGGCCGCTACGACGTCTACATCACCTCCACGGACCTCCTGGCCGAGCGATGTCTGACCTGCGACATGTACGCGCTGCGCAAGGACAACGCGATGAACCCCGTGTGGCACCCCTCGGGCGAGCGACTCGTCGTGCAGGTCCAGAGCCACCCGAAGCGGCTCAAGTTCGTGGCCGACCCCCTGCAGCTCCTGACCCCCGACCGCGGCGTTCACAGCGAGTTCTACGACATCGACCGCAGGGGCAAGCACTTCACCCTGCTCACCCGGTTCGCGGCAAGCGGCTCGGCGGTGCTCGATCCCCACTTCGCCTTCGACAGCGACCGTCTGCTGTGGAGCGAGCGGATCAAGGCGCGCAAGGGACCCTACGGCGCCTGGCAACTGCGCAGCGCCCGGTTTCAGGTCAACCGAAGTGGCATCCCCAAGCTGCGCAGGATCCAGACGCATCCGGCGCCGGTCGACGCGCTGATCGTCCCCCAGGGTTACACGCCCGACGATCGCGGCGCCCTGGTCGCGGCGAACCTCGAGCCCGGGCAGTCGCCCGACACGCTCGACCTCTACCGGCTGCGCTTCGACGGCGGCGAGCCTGAACGCCTTACCCACTCCCGGAGCGGCGCCGACGAGTACGCCCGGCTGTCGCCCACCGGGCGGCACCTCGCCTTCACCTCGAACGCCGGGATCCGCGGCACCGAGCCCGATCAGATCGTGCCTTCCTCTGCCCGTCGCGAGCTGTGGCTGATGGACGCGGACGGCTCGAACAAGCGCCGCCTCACGTTCTTCAACGACCCGACCTCCGAGCACAGCCTCGGCCACACCTACGTCGGCGATCTGGCCTGGAGTCCAGGCGGCGACCAGATCGCCGTCCATGTCCTCTGGGGCGGCAGCCGCAACGGCGGCCGGCCGCGGGAGGCGTTGTACCGTATCCACCTTGATCCGTCATTCCGCCGCTAGCAGTATCGTCGCCGCTTCGCGGCGCGCCTACCGGGCCGCCTGCGGCGGCAGCCGCCGTGGACGCCGGCGCACCCGGTCTGAACCGCTCAAGCCTCGGACTCACAGACGGCAGGTCCATCCCACTCGAGGAATCCGTATGAGAAAGCGCTCTGTACCGTTCCTGTTCGCGTTGCCGGCACTCCTGGCCGCCCTGCCCGCCGCGGCCCAGGACGAACCCCACGTCTTCCGCGGCGCCCGGCTGCTGCCGATCGCAGCAGAGCCGATCGACGACGGCGTCCTGATCGTCCAGGACGGCAGGATCACGGAGGTCGGCGGACCCGACACGCGCACGCCCCGCGGCGCCGTCGAGCACGACGTCAGCGGCAAGGTGCTGATGCCCGGGCTCGTCGACACCCACTCGCACATCGGCTCGGTCTCCGGCGGCGACCGCTCCTCACCGCTGCATCCCGACGTGCGCAATCTGGACTCGATCGACATCGCCTCCGACAGCATCTGGCGCGCCCGCGCCGGCGGCATCACGACGGTCAACATGATGTCGGGGTCGGGCCACCTCATGTCCGGGCAAACCGTCTACGTCAAGCTCCGCGACGGCGCCCGAACGATCGAGGACTGGCTCTTCTGCGACGATCCGCTCACGGGTATCTGTGGCGGCCTCAAGATGGCGAACGGCACGAACTCCATCGGCCAGCCGCCCTTCCCCGGCACCCGCGCCAAGTCCGCGGCCCTGGTCCGCAACCTCTACCACGAGGCCGTCGAGTACCGCGACAGGATGGCCGCCGCCGAGGCGGACGAGGACGAAGAGAACGGCGGCGAGCCCGCGCGGCGCGACCTGCGGATGGAGGCCCTGGTCGAGGTGCTCGACGGCAGGAGGATCGTCCAGCACCACACCCACCGCCACAACGACATCGCCACCGTCCTGCGGCTCAAGGAGGAGTTCGGATTCCGGGTCGTCGCCCAGCACGGGACCGAGTCCTGGAAGGTCGCCGAGGAACTCGCAGCCGCGGACGTGCCGGTGTCCATCACCTGGATCGACACGCCGGGCGGCAAGGAAGAGACGATGGGCTGGAACATGGAGATGGGAGCGATCCTGGAGCGGGCAGGCGTCGACGTCAGCTTCAACACGGACGACTCGGTGACCGATTCGCGCCTCCTCGCCCGGGGCGCCGCGATCGCGGTGCGCTACGGCATGTCGCGCGAGAAGGCGATCGAGGGGCTGACCCTCGCCCCGGCGCGGGCGCTCGGGCTCGAGGATCGCGTCGGTTCGCTGGAGGTGGGCAAGGACGCCGACTTCGTCATCCTCTCCGGCGACCCGCTCAGCGTCTACACGAAGGTCGAACAGACCTGGGTCGAGGGGACGATGATCTACGACCGGGCGAACCCGGACCACCGCAAGTACGCCGTCGGCGGCTACAAGGTCTACACGACGACCGCCCACGAAGACGAGATGATGCGCCAGTTGCTGGAGAGGGAGTCGCATTGAAGAACGAAACAGCCCTCGCCGCCCTGCTCGTCGCCGCGACGACGGGCTCCGCAGTCGCCCAGGTCGCGGTCCGTGCCGGCACCCTCCACACCGTGTCCGGCGCGCCGATCGAGAACGCCGTCGTCATCGCCGGCGCCGACGGCAAGATCGAATGGGTCGGCCCGGCGGCCGAGGCGGACATTCCGGACGGCGTGGACATCCTCGAAGCCGCCGTCGTCACGCCCGGACTCGTCGACGCCCGCTCGGTCGTCGGCCTCTCCGGCGCCCTGAACAGCAACGTCGGCCCGGTGCGGGATCAGGACCAGCTCGAGCGGTCGTCGCCGCTCCAGCCCGATCTGCGGGCGATCGACGCCTACGACGCGAACGAGACCCTGGTCGAGTGGGTCCGCTCCTACGGCGTCACGACGCTCCACACCGGCCACGGCCCGGGGGCCCTGGTCAGCGGCCAGACGATGATCGCGAAGACCAGGGGCCGCAACGTCGAACAGGCCACCCTGATGCCGGTGCGGATGCTGGCGGCGACGCTCGGCAACGCGGTGTCCTCGAACTTCCAGTCGCCGGGGACGTCGGCCAAGGGCATGGCGATGCTCCGGTCCGCCCTTCACGGCGCCCAGGCCTACCTCGACCAGGTCCGCAAGGCGGAGGAGGCCGGCGGCGACGGGAACGGAGGAGACAGCGGTGACGGCGAGGAGGACGGCGACGCGAAGCCGTCACCCCAGCCGCCGCCCAGGGACCTCTCCAAGGAAGCACTCGGCCAGGTGCTCGACGGCGAACTTTCCCTGCTGGTCACCGCGAACACCGTGGCCGAGATGGCCTCGGCGCTCCGCCTGCAGCAGGAGTTCGGGTTCGACCTCGTGCTCGACAGCGCCGCCGAGTCCTACCTGCTGCTCGAGGAGATCCGCGAGGCCGGCGTGCCGGTCCTGCTCCACCCGACGATGAGCAGGGTCCGCAACGGCTCCTACGAGACCGCCGCACAGCTCGCCGACGCCGGTATCCCGTTCGCCATCCAGACCGGTTTCGAGGGCTACGTGCCCAAGACCCGCGTCCTGCTCTGGGAAGCGGCCATCGCCGCCGCCAACGGCCTCGGCATGGAACGGGCGCTTGAGGCAATCACGCTGAGCCCGGCCCGCATTCTCGGCATCGACGACCGCGTCGGCTCGATCGAGGTCGGCAAGGACGCCGACCTCGCCCTCTTCGACGGCGACCCGTTCGAGTACACGAGCCACATCTGTGGCGTGATCATCGAGTCGGAGGTGATGTCGGCGGAGTGCCGCTAACCGACTCCGGACGGGTGCACATCGGCAAGGGCCGCTTACACGAGAAGGACCTCCACATGACGCGCTGGACCGAAGCAAGACTTGGCGGCTTTTCGCTGCTGTTTGGAACGGTGGCGGTGGCTGTCGGCTACGCGTTCTCACCAGGCCGCGGCATGGTGGACACCGTCCCCAGCACAAGCTTGGCGGACCTGACGCTGGCGATGGCGCGCAACGCCACCCTGTCCTACACCGTGGCGGTCGTCCTCGTCCTGGGCGCCCTGCTCATGCTGAACGGCATCGTGACGTTGCGGAGGTACACCGCCCCCGTGCCGCGGCTTGGCCTGCTCGGGATGGCGGTCGGCGCGTTCCTCCAGATGGTGATGCGAGGTTTCGACTACATGCTGATCGGCATGGGCGAGGCGGCGCTGGGGCCCGACCCGACGGAGTCGGCGCAATGGCTGGAGTCGGCGCTGGGCATGCAGCGCACGGTATGGGGTCTGCACTTCACGGGCAGCGTAGCCGGCTATGCGGGGATGGCGATTCTGGCCTTCGGCCTCATCTCCCGACCGGAGCCGCTGCGCCTGCCGTCGGTGGTGAACGGCATCGTCGCGCTGCTGGCCCTGGGGTCGCTGGCGTTGTTCATCGCCGCATGGCATTCGAACACGCTGGAACTGAGACTCGCTCCGGTGTTCGGGTTGATGTCCGCCAGCGGCATCGTCTACATGGGCCTCCTGGGGTGGCGGTTGGCGGTATCCGGGGCAGGTGAGGACGCCAGAGAGTCGAGTATCGGCTAGACCATTGCCGGTTTGCGACGCAAATCGGCGAGTACTTCGCGCATTGCCGGGGCCTTTGAACGGCGATGCTCTCTACAGTTGAACCGGTTTCGGTGCTCGCCCCCGCGAGCGACGGCCTGTGGAAGAGTCTCGGCATGACAGCAGCCGCCACGCCACCGTTTTCGATCACAGCCGGGATCCTGTCCCTGGTGGAGCAGATCGGCGAAGCGATTGGCCGAGCCGAAGCTGCCGTTCCCGGGCTGGACTTCCGGCTGCGCCGGGAGGCTCGCGTTCGCACGGTTCACGGTTCCGTCGCCATCGAGGGCAACGCGCTGTCGGAGGAACAGGTCTCGGCGATCCTGGACGGCAACGGGCGCCTGGGCCGCCTCTGGCAGACGCTGATCCTCACTCGCTGGAAGCCGCTGTTCTCTCACGTCCCGTTCGAGAGCGTCGTGCGCGCCCGTCAGAGCGATTACTACGAGGCGATCGAACGGAGCTCCGGGGCGGGCGATAGCACGTTCTTCATCCGCTTCATGCTGGAAGCCATCCTCGATGCCGTGCGGGAGGGCTCCCCCCAGGAAACCCCCCATGTTTCCCCCCAAGTCAACCGGCTTCTGCGGGTGTTAGATGGGGAGATGTCGAGGCGCGAGGTACTGGAGGCGCTGGGCCTGCGTGATCGAAAGTGGCTGCGACAGGCGTATCTGGGGCCTGCACTGAAGGACGGTCTGATCGAGATGGCCCGGCCCGAGACTCCCAGCGCAAGGAACCAGCGTTACCGCCTGACGCCGGCTGGCCGGCGCCGGCGCGGCCGGACTCCTTAGTGCCGGGGAAAATCCGGCAGCCCGCGTTCGAGCCACACGCCCGCCTGCATCACGCGATCGATCTGCCGGGTGTTGCGGATGTCCGCCAGGGGATCGGCGGTGAGCAGAACCAGGTCCGCGGCCATGCCCTCGGCGACCGAGCCGAAGTCGGGGTCGTCGGTGACTTCAGTGGCCGCGGCCGCGCCGGCGGCGGCCAGGGCTTCGAGCGGCGTCAAGCCGGCGTCCTCGACGAGGGTCTCCAGTTCATGGTGCGTGCCCCAGCCGTAGGCGATGTTGCCGGCGCCGCTGTCGGAGCCGACGGTGATCACGACTCCGGCTTCGTCCATGCGGCGGACGAACTTCGTCACGTAGTCGTAGGCGACGCGACGCCTGGCGGTCGACTCGCTTTCCAGCATCGCTGCCCGGTTCTCGGGATCGAGCAGTCTCTCGAACGCCGCCGGCTGGATGCCGGCTCAGGAACTTGCCCGTGGCGTCGACGACTTCTCCGCCATCGGGCACCGGCACGTCGTCGCGCGAGCCGACATGTTCGATCCGGTCGCCGCGGACGATGACGACGGCGTCCTCGACCGGCGGTGCGCCGCTGCCGTCGATCAGGGTGGCGCCGGCGATCGTGATGGTGCCGGCGCCGTCGATGGCGGGTTTGCCGGGGGCGCAGGCAGCGAGGGCGACCGCGAGTGCGAAGGAGATCGCGAGGAGCCGGAACGGAACCGGATGCCGGCCAGACGGCCGGCGCACCCAGTGGTTGAACCCCGTGTCCGGTCCAATCACTCGATGAACACTTCGGCGAGCGCGATCCCGCTCTCACCGGCCACCGCGTAGAGCAGGAAGACGCGGCCGTCCTCCTCGTAGATCGCGGGATCGCGCAACTGGTTCACCTTGCCGTAGGCGGTACTGCGGACGGACGGTTCGAGGGGCGCGTCGGCGCCCTCCCAGTCGCGTTCCGGACGCAACACCTCGACCGGTTCGGACTCGGTCCACCCCATCCAGTCGCCGGACAGGTCGATGCTGCTCAGAAGGATCCGTTCCGGCGCCTCGCCGACCTGCGTCCAGAACACCCACAACGTGTCGCCGCGGAGCAGCACGGCCGAATGGCGCATGTCCGGGTTGAACAGCAGCGGGCCCTCTTCGAAGTCGGTGAAGCCATCGGTCGAGCGGTAGAACTGGCCGGGCATGGCGAGCGAGTAGGTCAACCCGCCGTAGTGGAAGATCCGCATGTAGGTGCGGCCCAGCGACTGGGGCTGAGCCTCGAAGTCGATGCCGTCGGTCGAAGTGGCGACCCGCGATATCTGCCTGCCCACGTCCTCGAGGCCGTGGAAGTACATGACGATCCGCTGGTTCTCATCGTCGACGTGCACGTCGGGCGACGCGATGTGGGTCGCCGTGATCTCCTTCTGGACGTCGTGGGAGAGCTTCAGGCCGCGGCGCTCCTCCCACTCGGCGACCATCTCGGGCGTCACCTCCGGAGGCTCGACCAGGAAGTGGGAGTGCTCGATCTGCAGGCTGCCCGGCACGTGGATCGACCACGGCCCGAGAAGGTCGTCGGCGTAGGCGAGGCGGATGTAGTGACCCTTGTGGTCGGCGAAGTAGAGGTAGTACCTGCCGAGCGGGTCGGAGACCCAGTCCGGCACGCGGATCAGTGACGGTCCCTGGATGTTCTCGCCGATGCTCGGGTCAAGTTCCGGGCCGATGATGGGCGCGTCGAGGAGCCGTTCGACACGGACGGATGGCGCGGCGTCGGCCGGCGGGTCGGCGTCGGAGACCGCTTCGGTGTCGGGTGCGCCGGTGCAGGCCAGGGCGGCGAGGGACAGGGCCACCAGGAGCGACCCCGCTCTCATCGGCTGATCGGAAGGGTTGAGGACTTCATCGCCTTCTATGCTAGTGGCACTCGGGCTCGCCGCTTCGCGGCATCGCCCGGATGCCGGCGGGGACGCCGGCGCACCCAGTGGGTACCGCCGTTGCGCTCTCCACTTCTCTACTGCACACCCAAGGCCATCGTTTCGGGCGAACGGGTCACCGGTTGGGCAATCGCCTTGGCGATCCTCGGCGTACTCGTCCTGTGTACGGCCGCCCATGCACAATACGGCGCCGCGGACGGGGAGTGGCGCGATCACGGCGGCGACGACGGGTTCACGCGCTACACGGCGCTCGAGCAGATCGACGGCTCGAACTTCGGCCGGCTCGAGCCGGCGTGGAAGTGGGATTCCGCCGATTCGCGCATCGAAGCGAACTCGCCGTACCGGCGGCAGGTGTTCCGCTCCTCGCCGCTCGTGATCGACGGCCACCTCTACATCCCGACCGAGCTGAGTCAGGTCGCGGCGCTCGACGCCGCGACCGGCGAGGAACTCTGGGTTTACGACCCGAAGAGCTACGAGCGCGGCAAGCCGGCGCAGAACAACTACTACACGCGCGGCCTCGAGTACTGGAGCGACGGCGAGCAGGAACGCCTGTTCATCGCCACGATCGGCAAGCAGCTCATCTCGATCGACCCCGCCACCGGGCTGCCCGACCGCGGCTTTGGCGAGGACGGAGTGGTCGAGCTGTCCCGCAACCTCGGCCGCGAGAACATCGTGCTCCGCAACATCAGCCACGGCCAGCCGGTGATCGTCGTCGGGGACACGATCGTCGTCGGCTCGCGCATCTACGACTTCCCGCTCCAGAACAACAACCCGCCCGGCCACGTGCGCGGCTACGACGTGCGGACCGGCGAGTTCAAGTGGCGCTTCCACACGATCCCCCAGGAGGGCGAGGAGTTCGTCGAGACCTGGGAGAACGACTCGTGGAGGATCACGGGCAACGCAAACGTGTGGGCGCCGATGACCGCCGACCAGGAGCTGGGCTACGTCTACCTGGCGACGAGCACGCCGACCAGCGACTACTACGGCGGGCGCCGGCACGGCGACAACGTGTACTCGGAGAGCCTGATCTGCGTCGACGCCGCGACCGGTGAGCGGGTCTGGCACTTCCAGACGGTCCACCACGGCGTCTGGGACTACGACATCGCCTCGGCGCCGAACCTGATCGACATCGTCGTCGAGGGCAAGCTGATCAAGGCGGTGGCCCAAGTGTCGAAGACCGCGTTCACCTACGTCTTCGACCGCGCGACCGGCGAGCCGGTGTGGCCGATCGAGGAGCGGCCCGTTCCCTGGGAAAGCACGGTCCCGGGCGAGAAGCTGGCGAAGACCCAGCCGTTCCCGACGAAGCCGCCGGCGTTCGACCGCCAGGGAGTCAGCGAGGACGACCTGATCGACTTCACGCCGGAGCTGCGGGCCGAGGCGCTCGAACTCGCAGAGAAGTTCATCCTCGGGCCGATGTTCATGCCCCTGATCCGCCGCGGCGAGGGCGGCAAGGAGGCGATCCTCGCCGTGCCCGGCGCGGGCGGCGGGGCCAACCATCCGGGGGCCGCGGCCGACCCGGAGACCGGGATGCTCTACGTGCAGTCCTCGACCCGGCCCTCGGGGATGGCACTGGTCGAGCCCGACGGAGCGCGGAGCTTCTGGCCCTATGTCCTCGACCGCGTGTCGACGGCCGGGCCGCGCGGCCTGCCGCTGCTCAAGCCGCCGTACCGCCGCATCACGGCCATCGATCTGAACCGGGGCGACATCGCCTGGCAGGTGCCGCTCGGCGACGGACCGCGCAACCATCCCGCGATTCGCCACCTGAACCTGGGGCCGCTGGGCGGACGCTCGTCGAGCGCGGTGACGGAGGGCGGCATCCTGGTCACGAAGACGCTGGTCGTCACCCATGCCGCCCGCTTCGCGGTCTACAACGATCGCTCGACCGTGCTCGGCAGCTCGCTCCAGGCCTACGACAAGTTCACCGGCGAGCTGCTGGCCGAGGTGCTCACCGAGCGCGCGCTGCACGGCGCTCCGGTCAGCTATGTGCAGGACGGGCGGCAGTACATCGCCGTCACCGGCGGCGGCATGACCGAGCCGGCGGAGCTCATCGCTTTCGCCCTGCCGGAGAGCGAGGCTCCTTAGAGCAACAGGGGGAACAGCCGATGCGAATCCAACTCCTCATGGCCGCAACGATCCTGATCGCTCCCGCCGCGGCCGTCGCCCAGGACGACATTCCCCGCACGGCGAGCGGCCGGCCGGACCTCTCGGGCACCTACGACATCGCCACCCGCACACCGATGATGCGCGATCCGAAGTACGGCGACGATCCCTACATGAGCGCGGAGGACGCGCACGGGATCGCAGCCGCGACCGAGGCGGGCAGAGCCCAGGCCGACATCCCCAGCGACCCGGACCGCAAGGCGCCGCCGGTCGGCGGCGACGGACATCGCAGCAACATCGGCGGCCACAACCCGTTCTGGTTCGACTTCGGGACGATCCCGTTCCAGATCGACGGCAAGTACCGCAACTCGATCATCACGGACCCTCCCGACGGCCGGCTGCCGCCCAAGACGGACCGCGGACGGGCGCTCACGCCGCGCGGCCTCGGCGCCTACAACCGGAACCCGGGCGGGGCGTGGTGGATCGAGACCGGCGAGGACCTCTACGACGAGCCGGAGGTCCAGACCCTGGGCACACGCTGCCTCTACACCGGCGGCCCCACGGTGCCGGTCCGGCCGTCCGCCTACAACAACCTGAAGACGATCACGCAGACCGACACCCACGTGGCGATCCACGTGGAGTGGATGCACTGGACCCGGATCGTCCGCCTCGACTCCGAGCACGCGCCGCAGGAGTACCGCTCGTTCGGCGGTGATTCGGTCGGCTGGTGGGAGGACGACACCCTGGTCGTCGAGACGACGAACTTCCTGCGCGCGCCGCACGTTCCCCACGAAGGGCTGCGCGTCGTCGAGCGGTTTCGCCGCATCGACGCGGACACGCTGTTCTACGAGTTCACCGTGGAGGACTCCGACTACACCGCGCCGTATACCGGCTCCCTGCCCTGGCCCAGAACAGACAAGCGGCTCTACGAGTACGCCTGCCACGAGGGGAACTACTCGATGGGCAACATGCTTCGCGGCGCGCGGCTGCTAGAGAAGGAGGCGCGCGAGGAGCCTCGCGCGCCGCGAAGCATCGTCGACTAACGGGGCGCTACGGGTCTCAAAGGCCCAACTCCGAATGGGATCCGAGGCGCACGAGTCGAAGCGTCTCGGGATCCGGCTTCTGGTAGATCAGCACCAAGTCCGGCTTGACGTGGCAGTCCCTATGGTCGCTCCACCTACCGCTCAACGCGTGGTCGTGATGCCGGCGTTCGAGTGCCCGATCACCGGCCAGGGCCTCCAGGACCGGCACCAGGACGGCATCGAGTGACGTCCGATGTCTGCCGCGAGATTCACGCTTGTAGTCGCGCTTGAACTGGGTGGTCCGCTCAATCTTCCGCATGCAGATCGTCGAGGAGATCCTCGACGCTGGCGAACCGAGGAAGTCCGCCTCGACGGGCTTCCTTCATCGCTTCGATGGTGACGGCGTTGGGTACCAGCGGGGCGAACGGCAGCGCCTTCTCGTAAGCGACCTTGGTCAGCAGCAGCCGTACTGCGTCGGAGACGGTCAGACCCATGGCGGCCAGCACCGCGGCCGCTTCCTCCTTCACGGCCGGGTTGATGCGAGCTTGCACGAGGTGATTCGCCGCCATGGAACTTCCTCCCTGGTGAATGACACTATCAGTCACCGGCCGGCGGCGTTGAGACGCTCAAAGGCGGCGGCTGGCTGATACCCTCCCTCCGGCCCAAACCCCAGACCGGCGCTTCCGAAGCGCCCCTCGACGCTCCGGAAGTCCCTTCTGGCCAATCAAGTACTCGATCCGTACACCGTCCGCCACGGCGAGGCCGTGGCCCCGCCGGCGACCTTCCGGGAGCGGCTGAAGTACCTCGGACCGAGCCTGATCGTCACCGGCGCCGTGATCGGCTCCGGCGAGCTCGTGCTGACGACCAGCCTGGGCGCGGTCGCCGGCTTCACGCTGCTCTGGTGGATGCTCCTCTCCTGCTGGTGCAAGTCGCTGATCCAGGCGGAGATGGCCCGCTACACGATCGAGTCCGGCGACACCTACCTGCGGGCGATGAACCGGCTGCCGGGACGCATCTGGAGGATCTCCTGGCCGATCTGGTTGGGGCTGATCGCCTACGTTCCCGGAACGATGGGGCTGGGCGGCATCATCGGCGGCGCCGGCCAGTCGATGTCCTTCCTCGCCTCGCTGGGGAACATCGAACTCGACGGGGTTCTCTGCACCGGTCTCATCGCCGTCGCCGGTTCGATCATCCTCGGCACCGGCTCCTACAAGTGGCTCGAACGCGTGATGCTGCCTCTGGTCATCGCATTCACGTTCTGCACGCTGATCTGCCTGATCGCGATGCAGTTCACCGAGTTCCGGACCACGCCGGGCGAGATCCTCGGCGGCATGAAGCCGGACATGACCCTGTTCGTCGCCGTCGCGGCCCTCGCGCTTTCGGCCTACGGCTACACCGGCACGACCTCGGGCGACATCTCGTCCTACACCTACTGGTGCGTCGAAAAGGGCTACCCGAGCTTCCTCGGCGCCGACCGCAACGACCCGAACTGGGAGTCCCACGCTCGCGGCTGGATGCGGGTGCTCCACACCGACGTCTGGCTGGCCCTGATCATCGTCACCTGCGCCACGATCCCCTACTACATCCTCGGCGCCGGGGTGCTGAACAAGATGGGACTGACGCCGGAGGGGAACGACGAGACGATCGGGGCCCTCTCCAACATCTTCACCCAGACCCTGGGGCTCTGGGCGGTGTGGATCTTCGCCATCGGCGCCTTCTGCATCCTGTTCTCCACCGTGCTTTCAGGAGCCGGCGGCGGCGGCCGCTCGATCCCCGACTACCTGATGGAGATGGGGCTGATCGAGCGCTCCAACCTGGCACTGCGCAAGAAGATCATCCGCGGCTACCTGGTCTGCCTGCCGCTCGTCGCCTTCGGGATCTACTACTACGTCACCGACTTCGTCATCCTGATCATGGTCGGCGGCCTGACCTCGGCGATCTTCCTTCCGATTCAGGCCGGCGCCACGCTGTGGCTGCAGCGGACGCGGATGGACCCGCGGATCCGGCCCCGGCGCTTGACCTACGTCGGCATCTGGATCGTGTTCGCGTTCGAGGCCGCGATGGCGCTCCTGGTCATCCGCTACGTCGTGCTGGCCGACCAGTTCGACTGGCTGTTCGGCTACCTGTTCGGCTAAGGAAACCAAGGCGTCGGTGCGCCGGCCCTCTGGCCGGCATCCGGCGCAAAGCGCCGGCTCCGTCAGGCGCTACCATGCGAGCATCATGACTCGCCATGTCCTCATAGGCACCCTCGCCCTGCTAACAGCTTCCACCGCCCTCGCCCAACGCCCAGGCGACCGCGCCGACCGGATGCGCGAACGCAGCCGCCAGATCGACGCCAGGCTCGCCGACGACCCCTACGTCGGCATCCACGCCAGCTCCGGCATCGAGCGCGGCCTGTACACGATCGAGTCGACCGGCGTGTCGACCGAGCCGGTCCGCAAGGCCGCGGAGAAGTTCCTCGCCGCGCTCACCGACGAGCAGCGCGCGAAGACCATGTTCCCGGTCGACGACGACGAGTGGCGCAAGTGGATGAACCAGCACTTCTACGTCCGCCAGGGCGTCGGCTTCGACGAGATGGACGAAACGCAGCGCGAAGCGGCCTTCGGCCTGATGCGAGCCTCGCTCAGCGCGGACGGACTCAAGCTGAGCCGCGACATCATGAACCTCAACCGGACGCTGGGCGAACTGAATGACAACAATTTCGCCGAGTACAACGAGTGGCTGTACTGGATCACCGTGATGGGCAAGCCCTCCGCCGATCAGCCCTGGGGCTGGCAGGTCGACGGCCACCACCTGATCATCAACTACTTCGTGCTCGGCGATCAGGTCGTGATGACGCCGCTGTTCGTCGGTTCGGAACCGGTCATCGCCGAGTCCGGAAAGTACAAGGGCACGGCGATCATGCAGCGGGAGCAGGACCAGGGTCTGGCCCTGATCCGCTCGCTTCCCGCGAAGCAGCAGGTGAGAGCGATCATCGAGGCGTCGAAGGACGGCAACAACAACCTCGGAGAGGCGTTCAGCGACAACATCGTCCTCGACTACGCCGGCATCCCGGCCTCCGAGCTGTCACCGCACGGCCGGGCGCAACTGCTCGACCTGATCGGTCTCTACGTCCACAACATGCGAGAAGGCCACGCCAGGGTACGGATGGCGGAGGTTGAAGCCCACCTGGACGAGACCCACTTCGCCTGGATCGGCGGCACGGACGAGGACGCCGTCTTCTACTACCGCATCCACAGCCCGGTCATCCTGATCGAGTTCGACCACCAGCGGCCTGTTGGCATCCGTCATCTCGTCGAGAGCCGCGCGCCCATCCGGCAGCACATCCATGCCGTCGTGCGGACGCCGAACGGCAACGACTACGGCAAGGACCTGCTGCGTCGGCACTACGAGCGGGACCACTAAGAAGGTCGCCGCTTCGCGGCGCGTTTCATGGCCACCTACGGCGGCAGCGGGCCGAGGACCCACGTACCCAGCGTCTACCGCTTCGCTGCGGCAATGTGCTACCGTGTGCGTCATCATGGCTGGAACCGATGTCGGGACGTCGCAAGTGGGTATCCGGGCGCTACGTCAGAATCTCAGCGTCTACCTTCGGCGCATCCATCGCGGCGAACGGTTCGAGGTGACCGATCGTGGCAGGCCCGTCGCCCTGCTCATACCGCTCGGGGGAGACCTTTCTCCTGTGGAGCGACTCGTGGCTCAAGGGCGAGCGGCGATGGCGGCGGGGAACGTGCTCGATCTTCCGCCGCCAGCCGGCGAGCCGTCGACGGCGGCGAGCGATGCCCTCATCGCGGACCGCGACGATCGGCTGTAACCCGCGGTGATCTACCTCGACTCCTCAGCCATCATCAAGCTCGTCGTCGCCGAACCGGACTCGAACGCACTCCGCGCCTATCTGGCCGAGCACGAGGGCCATGTGTCGAGCGGCCTCGCGCGGGTGGAGGTCTTTCGAGCCCTGCGCCGGACGAACGACAGACCAGCCGTACTGCGCTATGCCGACCAGGTACTCGAGAGGATCGTGCTGGTCGCCGTGGACGGACCGGTCATTGCCAGCGCGGCATCCCTGGACCCACCGCTACTGCGCAGCCTGGACGCCATTCACCTCGCCACGGCACTTTCCCTGGAAGAACTCGACGCTCTGGTGACCTACGACCGCCGGCTCAGTGCCGCCGCCAAGGAAGCAGGGTTGGTCGTCGCGTCGCCGGATTGACTGGGCTAGGAGGCAGGCATGCGCCTTGGCCAGGCGCTCCCGGCGGGCGCCTTCACCCGCACGCCCCGTACCGACCAGATCAGCCTTCCTGGTTCGCCTGCTCCTCGTCGGCGCATAGCGCGCACGAGGCGGCGTAGCAAAGGCGGGCGCTCAGCACCATGGCGCCTGCGATCGTCAGGCTGCCGGCGGACGATGTCACCGTTTCGGGCAGCGGCTCGAGCCAACCCGCCAGGGAGGCCGCCCAAAGCGCAGCTCCTCCGGTAAAGGTGAGGATCACGGGAGCGTTCCTGCGGGCCGGGCCCAGGAGGAGCATCGCCGAGCCGAGAAGAACGGTCACGGCCCACGCGGCCCGTTCGACGCCTTCGGACAGCGCGAGCGCCGGCGCCGTCACGACCAGCACCGGCGTGAGTGCGCAGTGCAGGGCACACAAGGCCGCGGCGCACGCCGCGAACCGTGAGCCCGAAGTCAGATACGAGATCGACTGAGCGGTTGCGAGAGAGTTCTTCATTCTGCTACTCCACCGTCACCCAGATCGGCGACGACCAGGCCATGTTGCCGTCGACCTGGATCACCCGCACATAGTAGAGGTGCTCGCCGGGTTCGACGTCGGCGTCGACGAACTCGAGGCTGACGTCCGCCTCCAGGTTCTGGCGATTGTAGAGGAACGTCTGATCCCGGATGATGTCGATCTGGCGGATGGGCGTCGTGCCGACGACTCGCACGCTGAGCCGGAAGTCGCCGTCCGCGGTCAGGATGTCGCCCTGGAGGTACTCCCTGCCTCCGGTCCGCAGCCGGTAGTCGAGGATGATGTTGTCCGTCGCGCCGTAGCTGTGGCGCTTCTTCATCGCCTCGAGCATCCCTTCGCGCGTGAACTCCTCGGCGATCGTGGCGGCATAGGAGATGTGGGTCGAGAGGTGGTCCGACGCGGCCTGGACGCCCAGCTTGTAGCCCTTGGCCCAGGCGTTCCAGACGTAGCCCTCCGGCCGGAAGCCGCCCGGGGCCGAGCGCCGGTTGCCGGTGCGGGCGGCGCGCGGGGCGCCCTCGTACTCGTTCGACACTCGGTCGCCCTGGTAGATCTCGACGAGGGGTTCGACATCGGGGTCGTTGTCGCGCCAGTCGGTCCCCATGCTCGAGGCCGACGTGTGGGAAATGGCGATGCCGTCGTGCTCCTTCAGGTAGTCGTAGAGCCTCGCCGCGCCCTCCTCGTGGGTCCGCTCGGCCTCCGTGACCGGCAGGGTCGGCTTGCCGCGCTCCGCGAACAGGATGTTCCGGTGCCCGTCGGGGAAGGAGATGCTCCGCTCGTAACCGTAGAAGGGCTGGAAGCGGCCGGAGACCGAGAAGACGTCGACCGTCTGGTGCAGGAGCCAGTTGATGTACTCGATGTCCGGGCCTCCCAGGAAGTTGTGCTCGCTGGCCAGCAGGAAGTCGAGCGAGGCGACATCCATCGCGTAGCGGTAGGTCTGGATCAGCGAGCCGTCGTTGTTGCCGTCCATCGAGATCTCGGTATGGCGGTGGGTGTCGCCGCGGTAGATGCGGTACGTCCTGCCCTCCGACTCGATCTCGTAGTTGCGGATTCGCTCCAGGTCCTCCGCCTCGTTCTCGTGGATCACGTAGGCCGGCACCTCGTCGACGACCAGGGCCACCAGCTTCGGCGGCACGACCTTCGTCATCAGGCGCGGCAGCTTCGCGGCGTAGACGTCGGCGTGCTCGAACAGGAAGCCCGAGTAGTCCCGGTTGTCCGTCGGCCAGGCGGCCCAGACGTTGCCCTCGCCGTCGGCGGCCAGACCCCAGCGGGCATCCTGCCGGAAGCGCGTCATCGGGATGTGCTGCGGCCGGAGCCAGCGGTCTCCCTGGAGCGTCGTGCTCCAGACCTCCCAGGAAGCCCGGTGGGCCGGGGACTCGCTCAGGATGTCGGCCTGACGGGTCGTCCGGTGCCGGAAATGGAGCCAGATGCGTCCGTCGGCGTCCGGGAAGAGCACCGGGAAGTCGTTGTAGCCCTGGAGTTCTTCGGGCAACGCCTCGTTGATGTCGGCGGCCGGCGACCGCCACTCCCAGCCGTCGTGGATCGCGACATTCATCGTGCGCCACTCGTAGAGCCGCGTACCCTCCCGGTTGAGCACCCAGCCGGTGTCCTTTCCCCAGTTCACGCCGCTCTCGTTCCACGCCGCCCAGACCCGGTCCTGCCCGTCGACGGCGAGGCTGATGTGCGCCTCGTACTTGGCCGTCGAGGCGACCGCCATCTCCTCGCCCCACTCGCCGCCCGCGTGGCGGCGGACCAGCACGTCGTAGTTGCCGGCATCGTAGGTGTCCCAGCCGACGTAGACGCCGCCCTTGGAGTCGGCGACGATCACCGGTTCCCAGTCGTTCACCGGCGACGACGAGACCTGCTCCGCCTCGGACCAGCGTTCGCCGTCGTAGCGGCGGGCGAAGACGTCGGCGGCGCCGTCGCGGAAGCCCTGCCAGACCACCCAGAGATTGCCTTCGGCGTCCGTCGCCAGGTTGTGGAACACATCCGGCTGCGGCGCTTCGGTCAACCGTTCCGCCGGCGACCAGGCATCGCCGTCCAGGACGCGGGCGTAGAGATCCCAGTTGCCGTCCACCTGGGCCGAGTAGACGACCCAGGGGCGGCCTTCCCCGTCGCGGCCCATCTTCACCAGATAGTGATCGCCGGGCTGCTCCGTCAGGGTCTGAACCTCTCCCCAGCCCTGTCCGTCGAACCGCCGCGCCAACACCTCGTTCGCGTTGTCGCGGTAACCGAGCCAGGCGGCCCAGACCTCGTCGCCGTCGCTGCCGAGGATCGTCGCGAAGTCGTTCTGGTAGTCGTCGGAGGTCAGCCGCTCGACCCCGGGCACGCGTTCGACCGTCACGTCGCCGCCCAGGAACCGCAGCCGCCGCCCGACCGAGACATCCGCGAGCCGGACCTCGAACTCGCCGTTGGCGGTGGCGAACATCAGGCGCGTGCCGCCGTTGCCCCGCACGTCGACGACCAGTCCGGGCGATCGGACGTACTCGACCGGACCGACCGTCTGCGTATCGTGGATGGCGCGGGGGGTGAAGTTCGGCCCCTTGTAGCTGGCGACCTTCCAGGTGTTGCCGGACACCTCGTCGCCGGCAACGGCCTCCTGGTTCGGCGGCCGGGCTTCCTGAGCCGCCCGGGGACGCCAATTCCGCACTCCGAGGAGTTCTCCGCTCGAAACCTCGACGGAGCCGTCCCAGTCGCGGGCCGCGGCGTCGTTCACGCCGAGGCGGACGAGGAGGGAAACCACGTCGTCGCCAGCGAGGACGCCGGCTTCCTGCGCCGGGGCGGGCGGACACAGGGCGAACAGGGCGGCTGCCGCGACGGCAGCCGAAGCGAAGGCGACCTTGTTGTTAGGCACTGCCGGCTAGCTTAGCCGCCGCGACTCGCGCTCGCCGCTTCGCGGCATCGCGCCTGGTGCCGGCAGGGACGCCGGCGCACCCAGTGGGCAATACTCTACGGCTCCACTCAGACAGGAATGAGGTGTTCTCGATGCCGAAGCGGTTCCACTGCCTGCCCGCCGCCGCGGTCGCGGCCGTGGCCCTCGGCGGCCCGGCCGTCCACGCCCAGTCCGGCGACGCGTTCGTCCCGGTCACCGACGAGATGCTCGAGAACCCGGCGCCCGAAGACTGGCTCATGTGGCGGCGCACCGCGAACGGCTGGGGCTACAGCCCGCTGGACCAGATCACGCCGGAGAACGTCGGCGATCTGCGGATGGTGTGGACCCGCTCCCTCAACGACGGCAGCCAGACCGGCACGCCACTCGCCTACCGCGGCGTCATGTACATGCCGAATCCGAACGACGTGATCCAGGCGCTCGACGCCGCGACCGGCGATCTGCTCTGGGAGCACCGGCGCAAGATCCCCGAGGACGCGAAGGACTACGTCGGCGGCTTCCTGTCCCAGAACAACCGGAACATCGCCATCTACGCGAACCTGATCATCGACACCAGCGTCGACGACCACCTCTTCGCGCTCGACGCTGAGACCGGCAAGATGGTCTGGGAGACGATGGTCCTCGACTACAAGGTCCATCCCGCGCTCCAGGGTGCCGGCCCGATCATCGGCAACGGCAAGGCGTTCTCCGGGCGCAGTTGCTCGCCGCGCGCCGGGCCCGAGGCCTGCGTGATCACGGCCCACGACGCGTTGACCGGCGAGGAGCTGTGGCGGCGCCTCACGATTCCCGCCCCCGGCGAGCCGGGCGACGAGACCTGGGGTGACGTGCCGTTCGAGAAGCGAGTCCACGTCGGCTCCTGGATGCCGCCGAGCTACGACCCGGAGCTCAACCTGGTCTTCGCCGGCACCTCGGTCACGGCGCCGGCGCCCAAGTTCATGCTGGGCGGAACGGACAGGACGCACCTCTACCACAACTCGACGCTCGCTCTCGACGGCGACACCGGCGAGATCGTCTGGCACTACCAGCACATGAACGACCACTGGGATCTCGACCATCCGTTCGAACGCCTGATCGTGGACACCGCGGTGGCGCCGGACCCCGACGAGGTGGCCTGGATCAACCCGAACATCGAACCCGGCGAGGTGCGCAAGGTGATCACCGGGATCCCCGGCAAGACGGCCCTCGTCTACTCCATCGACCGGGAGACGGGCGAGTTCCTCTGGGCTCGGCCGACCGTCTACCAGAACGTGATCCAGAGCATCGACGGCGAGACCGGCAAGGCGACCGAGAACCCGGAAGTCATCTTCCACGCGCTGGAGGAGGAGAGGCTGATCTGCCCGAACATGCACGGCGGCAAGGACTGGGAGGCCGGCGCCTACAGCCCGGAGGCGAACACGCTGTACTACCCGCTGCGCAACATGTGCATGCCGACGCTGACGACGACCGACCCGAGCGCGTCCCACCCGTACTACGCCCTGAGCGTCCGCCACGAACTGGCGCCCGGCACGGAGAACCTCGGCACCGTCTACGCGATCTCCGCCGAGACCGGCAAGACGGTCTGGCTGCACGAACAGCGCGCCTCGACGACCTCGCTGGTCGCCACCGGCGGCGGATTGCTCTTCGGCGGCGACGTGAACGGCCGCTTCAAGGCCTACAGCCAGGAGACCGGCGAGGTGCTGTGGGAGGTGAACCTGGGCGCACCGGTGACGGGTTACCCGATCACCTACGCCGTCGACGGCACCCAGTACGTGGCGGTGAGCACCGGCATCTCGGCGACCACGTCGAGCTTCCTGCGGCTGACGCCCGAGCTCAAGCCCGGCTTCGCGAACAACCTGTTCGTCTTTGCGCTGGAGTACGCCAGTCCCTAGGCGGTCGGCTCACCGGTACACCTCCCGGCGATGGCCGATGCGGATGACCAGAATCGTCAGTTCGTCGTGGAACGCTTCGTAGATGATCCGGTATCGCCCCACTCGAAGTCGACGCAGGCCCCCGAACTCCCCCTTGAGTGCGGCACCTGCGGAGGGTTCCTGAGCGAGACGGTCGATCGCCGCGACGAGCCGCGTTCGCTCCCGGGCCTCGATTCTCCTCAGAGTTCTGGCGGCGCTACCCTTGATCTTGATCGAGTAGCTCACGCTTGACGTCATCCCAATCAAGGACCGGGTCGGCGGGATCGTTGAGTCGATCCAGCGCCAGACGCAGATCCTCGAAATCGTCGAGGTAGTACTCGAGCGCCTGCCTGACCAACTGCGCTCTCGATCGATTCAACTGGCTCGCGGCGCGGTCGGCCTTCTCGACCAGGTCCTCGGGAAGTCTTGCGGTCACTTGCACCATTGTCGTCCTCTTTGACCCCACATGATGTCTTTGACTTCGCATGAAGTCAACAGCGTCGCTCAGCGTGGCGTCTCGACGACGCGGCCCACCGTTTACGGCGGCATTCGCTCGACCGCGATTCCCTCCAACAGGCTGGAGTTCGCTAGCAACTCCCAGTCACCGGCCGGGTACCCGTTGGCGCTCAGCAGGAACGCGACGATGTCGATGTACGCCTGGTCGCCAAGTGTCCCGGGTTCTTCCGGCGGCATGGTCGACTGGACGCTGGTGTAGATGTCCGCCACCTTGAGCCCGCGCCAGCGGAACCTGAACGCCACGCCGGTCAGACCCGGCGCCATTTCGCCGCCGCCCAGGCCCTCGCCGTGGCATTCGGCGCATTGCGCGTCGTAGGCGACCCGACCTCGCTTCGCCTGTGCTTCGGTGAATATGCCGTCGAGAACGGAGGCCGGCGGAGCGGCTGCTTCGGGCTCCGCCGCCGCTGGCGATACCTCGACCGGAGCGGACGGCGGCGTCGTCGTCACGATCGCCGTCGAGCAGGCCAAGGTGGACGCCAAGACCGGTACTGTGACCCCGACCGCAGTGAGGAAGGCCCTTCGGGTTGCCATCGTCGCCAACGTACTACGCGGTCGCCTCGCGGGTACAGAGACCTCCGGGCCCGCTCCTCAGAACGACGACCCGGGCTCCCGAAGGAACGCGATCTCCTCTGGCGTCGAAGGACGGCCGAGGACGCGGTTGCGATGCGGGTAGCGCCCGAAGCGATCGATGATCGCCTTGTGCCGACGCTCGAAGTCCAGTAACTCCGGGTCGTCGAGGCTCTCGAACAGCGGGATGGCGGCCTCGTGGATTCGCGGCGACTCGCTGTGCTCGTAGGGCATGTAGAAGAACTGCCGCTGGACCGGCGGAACAGCTTGATCGGCGCCAATCCGCACCGCCTCCTGGGCCAGCGCCAACGCCATCGCGTCGGCCGCGAAGGCGCGCGGGTCCTCGCGGTAGAGGTTGCGCGAGAACTGGTCGAGCACGACGAGCTCGGCGAGGCGCCCTTCCGGCGTATCCCGCCAGCCGTGCAGCTCTCCCCGAACCGCCTGGTCGTGCAGTGCTCCGAACCGAGAGCGGATTGCCGCGTCGAACTGCGGATCGCTGCTCCACCACTGCTCGGGACCGTTCTCTTCGAACCAGAATCTCAGGACTTCTTCGATCATGTTCACGTGTTCTATCCTCTACTACCTCCATGCTTCAGAGATCGTCCCGCATGTTCCTGACGGCGCTGGCAATCGTGGCCTGCGGCTCTACGGCCTCGCTGTGGGCCGCCGCCGCCGAGCCGGCGCCCGCCGTCGACTTCCAGCGCGATGTCCGGCCGATCCTCTCCGACAACTGCTTCGCCTGCCACGGTCCCGACGAGGCGACTCGCGAAGCCGATCTGAGGCTCGATACGCGGGACGGCGCTTTCAGTGCGCGGCCTCCAGCGGGCCGGAGCAACCGACCGCGCGGTCCTGCGGTCGTCGCCGGCGACATCGACGCCAGTCTGCTGGTCGAGCGCATCAACCACGCGGACCCGCTGCGGCGGATGCCGCCCGAGGTGTCGCAGAAGTCACTCTCCAACGAGCAGATCGGGACCCTTACCCGCTGGATCGAGCAGGGCGCGCCCTGGGACGAACACTGGTCGTTCGCGGCCATCGAGCGGCCGAAGCCGCCCACCGTCGACGACGATGCCTGGGCCCGCGATCCGCTCGACCGCTTCATCCTCGCGCGTCTCGAAGCGGAGGAACTGACGCCCGCCGAGGAGGCGGACCGCCGCACCCTGGCCCGGCGCGCCGCCCTCGACCTGACCGGCCTGCCGCCCGACCCGGGCACGCTCGCGACCTTCCTCGGCGACACGGAGGACGGCGCCTACGAGCGTCTCGTGGACCGTCTGCTCGACTCGCCCCACTGGGGTGAGCACCGCGCCCGCTACTGGCTGGATGCCGCGCGCTACGGCGACACTCACGGCATCCACATCGACAATTACCGGGAGATGTACGCCTACCGGGACTGGGTGATCAAGGCGTTCAACCGGAACCAGCCCTTCGACGAGTTCACGCTGGACCAGATCGCCGGCGACCTGCTGCCGGATCCGACCCTCGACCAGTTGATCGCCACCGGCCTTCAACGCAACAACATCACGACGAACGAGGGCGGCGTCGTGATCGAGGAGTACGAGGCGATCTACGCCAAGGACCGGGCCGAGACGATCGGCAGCGTCTTCATGGGGCTGACCGTCGGCTGCGCGACCTGCCACGACCACAAGTTCGACCCGATCAGCCAGCGCGAGTTCTACGCCCTGACCGCCTTCTTCCGGAACACGACCCAGTACGTGATGGACGGCAACATCTCCGACCCGCCGCCGACCCTGGTGGTGCCGCGGGACGAGGATCGGGACACCTGGTACCGGCTGCGCGAGGAGGTCGGCGAGATCGAGGACGCGCTGGCGGAACGCCCGGACGCGGTGGAAGCTGCGTTCGAGGAGTGGCTCGCCAACGGAGGCCACCAGTCCATCGAAGCGCCGCTGGGGACGGCCTCCGAGCTGCTGCGGCTCGATCTCGACGGCGAGGAACCGGCCGCGATCCTGAAGGGCGAACGGCAGCCGCTCCCCTCGTCGCAGGGGATCCGCATCGAACCCGGCCCGAAAGGTCTGCCCGCGGTGCTCTTCGACGGAGAGTCCTGGGTCGAACTGCCGAACCTCGAACTCGACACGGACTCACCGTTCTCGGTGGCCCTGTGGGTCCGCATGCCGCAAGCCGAGGGCACCTACACGATCGCGAGCCAGTACGACCCGACCGACGGCAACCGCGGCTGGGCGATGACCCTGGCTGCACGGGAGCTTTACTTCGGCCTCTACGGCGATCGAGCGGGACCCGGCCGGGGCGTCACCAGCATCCTGATCAACCCGAACAACACACAGCGGCTCACGCCCGGCGAGTGGACCCACATCGTCGCGACCTACGACGGCTCCGGCGAACGCGGCGGCATGCATATCTACCGCGACGGTGGTCGCGTTCCCGAGCAGGGCAGCGAGTACTTCAGGAAGGTCGAGGGCCGCATCCGCACCGACCGGCCGTTCTACCTCGGGCGGGGCGACGTGAGGGACGACGGCAAGCCGCGGACGCTGGCCGGCGGCGCCGTCGCCGACGTGCGCGTCTTCGACCGCGTGCTGTCCGTAGAGGAAGCGAAGGTCGTCTCGGAGTGGAGCGCGCTCCGGACGGCGGCCGCCAAGGCGCCGGCGGCACTCGACGCCCCCGAGCGCGAGGCGCTGCGACGCTCCTACCTCAAGACACACGACGACGAGTGGCGCCGGCTCGCCTCCCGCCGGCTCGAGATCGAAGCGGAGTGGCGCGAACTCCGCCGCCGCGGCACGATCACTCACGTCATGCAGGAACTCCCGGACAGCGAGCCGGCGGCCCACGTCCTCTACCGCGGCAACTACGACCAGCCGCGCGAGCGGGTGACTGCGAGAACGCCGGCCGCGCTGCCGCCGATGCCGGAAGGCCTGCCCCGCAACCGGTTGGGCCTCGCCCAGTGGCTGGTGGACGAGACGAACCCGCTGACGGCGCGGGTCACCGTCAACCGCTTCTGGCAGCAGGTCTTCGGCACCGGGCTCGTCACGACCAGCGAGGATTTCGGCGCCCAGGGGGACGTGCCGTCGCACCCCGAACTGCTCGACTACCTGGCGACCGAGTTCCGGGAGTCGGACTGGGACGTCAAGGGCTTCTTCCGGCGGCTGGTGACGTCGTCGACGTACCGGCAGGCGGCCACCCTGACGCCGGACAAGCTGGAGCAGGATCCCGACAACCGCCTGCTGTCGCGCGGCCCCCGCTTCCGCATGGACGCCGAGATGGTCCGTGACACGGCGCTCGCCACCAGCGGCCTCCTGGTGCGCACGATCGGCGGTCCGAGCGTCAAGCCGTACCAGCCGGAAGGGCACTGGGAGCGGGTGGCGATGAACGCGAGCAACACGTCCCGTTACCAGCAGGACTCGGGGGACAAGCTCTACCGGCGGAGCCTCTACACCTTCTGGAAGCGCGCCGCGCCGCCGCCGTCGATGACGATCTTCGACGCCGGGAACCGCGAGCACTCGATGGTCCGCCGCGAACGAACGAACACGCCGCTCCAGGCACTGGTCACGATGAACGACACGCAGTTCGTCGAGGCGTCGCGCTTCCTCGCCCAGCGGGCGATGCGCGAGGCCGGCGACGACTTCGACCGCCGGCTCGACTACCTCACGACTCGACTCCTGGCCAGGGACTTCAACGACTCCGAGCGGGCGGTAGCGCGACGGACGTACGAGGGCCTGATCGACCTCTACGGCGTGGACGAGGCGGCGGCCAGGCAGCTCGTCGACGTCGGCGAGTCGGCCCACGACGCCGGCCTGCCGTTCGACGAGTCGGCGGCCTGGACGATGTTGGCGAGCCAGTTGATGAACCTGGACGAGACCCTGAACAAGTAGCCGGAGGCCTTAGCGAATGGACCCATTCAAGGAAACCGTCCGAGCCGAGACCAGGCGCCAGTTCTTCGGTACGGCCGCCCGAGGAATCGGCGGTCTGGCGCTGGCCAGCCTGATGGCGGACGACCTCTTCGCCCTTCCGGTTGCCCGGGACCGCGTCGGCGGCCTGCCGAATCTGCCGCACTTCGCGCCGAAGGCGAAGCAGTGCATCTACCTCCACATGATGGGCGCGCCGCCGCAGATGGACCTGCTCGACTACAAGCCGAAGATGAAGGAGTACTTCGACCAGGATCTGCCCGACTCGATCCGGCAGGGGCAGCGGCTGACCACGATGACCTCGGGCCAGTCGCGCTTCCCGATCGCCCCGTCCGTCTTCGAGTTCTCACAGCACGGCGAGAACGGGGCGTGGTTCTCCGAACTGTTGCCCCACACCGCGAGCATGGCTGACGACATCGCGGTCATCCGCTCGATGCACACCGACGCGATCAACCACGAGCCGGGCATCACCTTCATCCAGACCGGCCAGCAGATCCCGGGCCGGCCGTGCATCGGCTCCTGGTTCGCGTACGGCCTCGGCAGCATGAACGAGGATCTGCCCACTTTCGTCGTGATGAACGCGGAGCGCAGCCACCCGGCGGCGGGCCTCCAGGCGATCTCGGCGAAGCTCTGGAGCGCCGGCTTCCTTTCTCCCGAGTACGCCGGCGTCGGACTGCAGACCGGCGACGAGCCGGTGCTCTATCTCAAGGACCCGCACGGCGTCTCGCCGGACGTCCGGCGGCGGGTGCTCGACGGCATGAGTGAACTGAACCGGCTGCGCCACGCCCAGGTCGGCGACCCGGAGACCCTGGCCCGCATCGAGCAGTACGAGATGGCGTTCCGCATGCAGTCCTCGGTGCCGGAGATGGCGGACCTCTCGAGTGAGCCGGAGAGCACCTGGGAACGCTGGGGCGAGGAAGCCCGGGAGCCGGGCAAGTTCCAGAACGCGGCCCTGATGGCTCGGCGGCTGGTCGAGCGCGGCGTGCGGTTCGTGCAGATCTACCACCGGGGCTGGGACGTCCACTCCCTCCTGCCGACGGTGCTGCCGGCCCAGGCCCGCGACGTCGACCGGGCGGCCTGGGCGCTGATCCAGGACCTGAAGGAGCGCGGCCTCTTCGACGAGACCCTGGTCATCTGGGGCGGCGAGTTCGGACGCACGATCTACTCGCAGGGGGCCCTGACCGCGGACAACTACGGTCGCGACCACCACCCGCGCTGCTTCAGCATCTGGATGGCCGGCGGCGGGGTCAGGGGCGGCGTCGTCCACGGTGAGACGGACGACTTCTCCTACAACATCGTCAGGGATCCGGTCCACATCCACGACTTCCAGGCAACGGTCCTGCACCTGTTCGGCATCGATCACGAGCGCTTCACCTACCGGCACCAGGGCCTCGACGCCCGGCTGACCGGGGTCGAGAAGGCGCGGGTAGTCAAGGAAGTCCTCGCTTAGGAACCGCCGGCGTAGCGCCGGCTGATCGCGGCCTGGCGCGCCGCCACGATCCGCGCACGTTCCTCGGGAGCGACCCTCACCGTCTCGGGGGGCAGGTGGCTGTCGAGTTCGTCCAGCTTCACTACCTGCGCTGAGATCCCCGTCGGGTACTCGCTGCAGTACGTCCACCGGGCGCAAAGCGACCCCTCGGCCCAGCCGGCGGTGTCCAGCCAGTTCTGCACGCCGGGGTCCCGGCCGCTGATGACGTAGCGCACGCGGCCGTCGGCGTCCGCGTGGGCGGTGCGGTGATTCAGGCTCGACTGGTGGCTGGCGTAGTCGAGCGACTCCATCCACGGATTGGCGAGCTGGATGTTCGTGTACCGGCAGTCGGCGACCGGCACGTCCACGAGCAGGGCTTCATCTTCCTCCAGCCGGAAGTAGCCCCGGGCGCCCGCCTGGAAGGCGTCGGCCATCGCCAGATTCGGGTCGGACTCGGCGGGTTCTTCCACCGTGTTGGGCCGCAACCTGAGCTGAAACGTGATCCGATGCGCGAGCGTGAGCAACTCCCGCAGGGAGCGGGTCTGGGTCACGGCGTCATCGAGCGCCCGTGCAACCGATTCCGGCGTCGGGCGGGGCGCGCCAGTTCCCAGCGTGGTCAGATTGAGAATCTCCCACAGACCTTCGTCGGTCTTCTCCCAATCGGAAACCAGGCGCCGTACCACGACGATGTGCGCATCGGGTTCCAGCTTCAACCAGTCGCCTTCGGCCCGTACGGCGCTGAGCGTCAGGACGAAGTCGCCGTTCTCGTCGACATCGAGATCGTCCGAGGCGATGCTCGAAACGGTGCGGATCTCTCTCACCGGCGTATGGCCGAGCATGCCGCTGTAGACATTGATCGTGACGAGGTCGAAGCTGGTCGTGTTGCCACGCAACCGGTAGACGTGATCGCCGCGCACGGCAAACACGAGATAGGGATTGTCCGGATTGTCCCAACCGATGCGGGCGACGCCGTTGGGAAAGCGCGAGAACTGCGGGTAGTCCGGGTTCCGCAGGTCGGTGTACTCGGCCAGGAAGGTCGAGAGATAGCGGGCGATGTGCCGGTATCCCGCGGCGGCGGTCTGTTCGTCGCGATTGAACGGCGCGCTCTCGATGGCCCGGCCGAGGTCCGCGACCTCCTCGGCGAACCGGCTCCAGGCGGCGTTCACTTCCTCCTGCTCCTCCGTCTGGGGATTGAAGAAGAACGCGAAGTACAGCGCCAGCACGATGACGGCGAGGGCCGCCAGGCAGTAGAGGAGGATCTTCATGGCTGGTTCTCACGGTTGAGGAACATGCGGCCATGTTGCTGGACGGCACGGTCGGGCGCAATCCGCCACTACCATCAGAGTCGTGGAAACCGCCGGGAACTCCGGACAGCACGTGTTCTCGATGGCGCCGCTCGGAGTGTGGCTGCGGCTGATCGCCGAGAACGGCGGCGTGCCGCCGCGATACTGGGGCAAGCTGGCGAAGGTGCTCGCGATCAGCGCCCTGATGACTCCGCTCCGGGTCGTCGAGCGCCTCCGCTACGGCCCGTCGAAGATGGCGCGGGTCACCATCGACGAGGCGCCGCTGTACGTTCATGGCTTCGGCCGCTCGGGCACGACGCATCTCCACAACCTGCTCGCCCAGGACCCGGGTTTCGGCATCGTCTCTACATTCCAGGCCATCGCGGCGCCGATGTTCCTGGTCGCGCGCGGTTGGCTGGAGCGGTTCGTCGCCAACGGAATGCCCGCGACACGTCCGATGGACAACATGGCCGTGTCCGTCGAGCTGCCCCAGGAGGAGGAGATCGCCCTCGCCAACACGTCGCACCTGTCGTTCGTACACCACCTCTCCTTCCCCAACCGGGCGAGGGAGTACCAGGAGAAGTACGCCACCATGCGGCTGACGAGTTCCGAGATGGCGCGGTGGAGGCGCGCCTATCTCGATGTGCTGCGCAAGGCCACGCTGGCCTCCGGCGGTCGCCGGCTCGTGCTCAAGAGCCCAACGAATCTCGGCCGCACCGCCCAACTCCTGGCCATGTTCCCCGACGCGAAGTTCATCCACATCGTGCGCAATCCCTACATCGTCTACGAGTCGATGACGAACCTGTACCGGCACGTTCTGCGTATCTGTCAACTGGACGATGCGGAACCGGAAGAGGTGGTCGCCGGCATGCTCGACTCCTACGCCGCGATGATGAAGCAGTACATGAAGGACCGGGAATCGATCCCGGAAGGACACCTGGCCGAAGTGCGCTTCGAGAGTCTCGAACGAGCGCCCATGGCGGAACTCGAACGTCTCTACGACGAGCTGGCGCTGCCGGGCTGGAAGCGGGCTCGCAAGCCGATCAGCGACTACCTGGCGACCTTGTCGGGCTATCGGAAGAATGCCTATGGGATCGACCCCGAGACGATCGACGTCGTCGACCGGAACTGGGGCTTCGCCGTGGAGGCCTGGGGCTACCGGCCGCCGAAGTAACGACCAGGAGGAGAGGACACGAACTCATGATTCGAGCTGAAGAACGCAACGACATCACGCCGCTGTGCCCGCACTGCGAGCATCCCGTGAGTATCTACTTCCGGGAGATCTCGGGAATCCTGGGCAAGCGCTACCTCTACTTCTGCGCGCTTTGCAAGAAGGTGCTCGGCGTCTCGCACCGCAAGGGCTTCTTCATGGGGTAGGACTGCCCTCCTCAGTCGATGCGCAGGCGGTCGAACTCGTCCCAGGCGGACATGTCCGACAGGACGACCTGATCGCCGGGCTCCAGTCCGTCGAGCACTTCGATCGTGTTGGCCGAGCTCCTGCCCAGGAGCACGCGCGTTCGGCTAGCTCCGTTCCCTTCGCCGTCCAGACGGAAGAGACCGACCTCGCTCTCTTCCTGACCGACGACGGGCCGACCGATGAAGACCACATCCTCCAGCCGGTCGAGTTCGATCATGCCGGCCACGGTCAGGTCCGGCCGGGCGCCGCGCGGCAGGTCACCTTCCAGTGCAACGTCGACCGTCACCGTCCCCTCTTCGACCGCCGGATCGATCCTGACCACCCTGCCGGGGACGATGCCGTTTCGCGTGTCGACCGCGGCGACCTGCCCGATCTGAACGTCCTTCGCCTGCGTCTCGGCGATCCGCAGTTCCGCCTTGAGCGCCGTCGGGTCGCCGACGCGGGCCAGACTCGTGCCCGCGGAAACGCGCTGCCCCTCCTCGACCGGCACCTGCTGGAGAACGCCTCGCATGCCGGCCCGGACCTGCAGGGCCGCGACCTGATCGAGCCGCAGTTGCCAGATCGCGCGTAGACGATCCACTTCCGCCCGCTCCACGGCGAGCTTGGCCGCCTTCGTCGTTTCCGCGATGCCGAGACGCTCCTCCTCCAGGGCGAAGCGCGTTTCATGTTCCCGCTTCGACGCCTGCGCTCGCTGGAGTTCGATCGCCGAAGCCAGACCGTCCTTCGCCAGCTCGGCGTCGGCGTCCGCCTCGAGCCGGGCAACGACGAGAGCAGCCTCCACGCTCGCGAGCCCCGCCTTCTGCATGAGCAGTTCGCTCTCCAGTTCGACCTTCCGATTCTCGTAGCGGGCCTCGGCGGCGCGGAGGTTGAGTTCCGCTTCCCGCGCCTGGTGCTCCAGCTCCGGGTTGCTCAATTCGACGATCACCGATTCCGGCGTCACCTTTGCGCCGGGATCGATCACGATCCTCTCGACGGTGCCTTCCGTCGTGGCCGGAATCCAGCGGATGTTCTCCGGCACCAGGGTTCCTCGCCCCCGGACTTCCCGAACCATCGGGCCCCGTCGCACCGTGTCGATGTAGAGAGCGTCCCGGTCGACCCGCGGCGCCGACGGCTGCACCTGCTGCAGACCGAGCGTGATCAGTACGAGCAGGAAGCCTCCGAGCGAGTAGTACGTCACCCGGCGAACCTTCTTCTTCCGCGCCAGGTCCGGTCTCGCGACGTCCATCAGGTCGTGGCCCGCCCGTCGAACAGGTGGATCTCCCGCTCGGCGTAGTCCGCGTACCGGGGATCGTGGGTCACCATGCAGATCGTCGATCCTTCCTCGTGCAACGTCCGCAGCAGGTCCATCACCGCCCCGCCGTTCTTGGAGTCGAGGTTGCCGGTCGGCTCGTCGGCAAGCAGGATCGACGGCTGGCCGGCCACGGCGCGGGCGACCGCGACCCGTTGCTGCTGGCCACCGGAGAGCTGGCTCGGCAGGTGCTTCGCTCGTGGCGCCATCTCGACCTTCTCCAGGGCCTGGTTGACCAGCTCGCGCCGCTCCCTCGGCCGGATGCCCCGATACGTAAGCGGAAGCTCGACGTTCTCGTAGACGGTCAGGTCGCCGATCAGGTTGAAGTTCTGGAAGATGAAGCCGATCTCCCGGTTGCGGATCCGCGCCCGTTCGGACTGCTTCAACTGCGCCACCGGGTAACCGTTCAGCGTGTAGTCGCCAGCGGTCGGTGTATCGAGCAGACCGAGGATCGACAGCAGGGTCGACTTGCCGCAGCCGGATGGCCCGGACACCGCCACGTACTCGCCCGAGTCGATGTCGAGCGTGACTCCATCGAGCGCGTGGGTTTCGATCTCGTCCGTGTAGAAGACCTTGGACACGTTCTCCAGATGAATCAGCGAACTCATGATGTAGACAATCTACGTCATATGGAGTAGCTTGTCTACACCATGACGCCAGCAAGTCCCCGCAACCAGCTTCTCTACGGCACCCTGGACCTGCTCATCCTGCGCACACTGGTCTACGGCCCGGCGCATGGTCATGCGATCGCCGGGCACATCCAGCGCGTATCGGAAGACGCGCTCCGCATCGAGACCGGCTCGCTGTATCCGGCGCTGCACCGGCTGGAGGCGCGCGGCTGGATTGCTGCGAAGTGGAAGACCTCCGACAAGGGCAAGCGCGCCAGGTACTACCGGCTCACCAGGACCGGCCGGCGGCAACTCGTCGTCGAGCAGTCGCGGTGGCAGCAACTCTCGGTCGCCGTGACCAGGGTGCTGCGTCCGGCGGACTGAGCCGGGGAGACCGGGGAATGCTGCGGCAGGTCCTACACCGCTTTCGGTGTCTGTGGCACCGGCGACGCAAGGACGCCGAACTCGATGATGAGATCCGCTTCCACCTCGCTGCGGAAGCGGAGGAACGGATCGACGCAGGCCTGGCTCCCGAACAGGCGCACGCCGAGGCACAGCGGGATTTCGGCAATGTCCTGCTGACTCGTGAGCTGTCCCGCGAAGCCTGGGGGTGGGCACCGGCGGAGTGCCTTCTCAGGGACATCGGCTCGGCGTTCCGGATGATGCGACGCAATACCGGCTACACCTGCGCCGTCGTTCTCACGATGGCTCTAGGTATCGGACTGAATGCGCCCATGTACGAGATGCTCTCCCGTCTCTTCCTCCAGGCACCGCCCCACATCGTGGACCCGGACACCGTCCATCGCCTCTGGGTACGCGAACGCGACGACTCGGAGAATCGTGGGTCCTTCACTGGCCCCGCCATTGCGCGGGACCGGATGCAGTGGCCCGAGTTCAGCGCCCTGACCGCCGGCAACGCACACGTCGACGCAGTCGCGGGCTACACGGCGCCCCGGTTCACGCCGAACGGACGCGGTCAAACCGCCGAGAACCTCAGGGTCTCCTGGATCACCGGAGAGTTCCTGGATCTCCTCGGCGTAGAACCCGTTGCAGGCAGGTTGATCGGCCCGGTGGACGACGACCTGGCGGCTACGCCCGTCGCCGTGGTCAGCGACGGTTATCAACGAGAGAGGTTCACCAATCCTCGGGAAGCACTCGGCGCAACACTTGAGTTCGACGACGTCACGTACGTCGTCGTCGGCGTGTTGCCACCCGGCTTCTCCGGACCGGATCCGAACAGAGCCGACGTCTGGCTGCCCCTGGAACCGGCGGTAACAGCCAGCCGCGGCGAGTACTGGCGACGCTTCGGAAGCGGCTTCTCTCTGAGGCCGCTGGTCCGGTTGCCGCCCGGTCTGACCGTCGAGGCTGCCGGCGCCGCGGCGACCGCCGCGGTCCGAGTGGCACGCGCCGACTCACCCTCCGGAGGTTCGCTGGACCCCGAGGCAACCGTGGTACTCGGGTCCATCCTGAGAATGCGAGGTCCCTCCCCACTGCCCGGCGAGATTCGCCTTACGCTCGTCGTAGGCGGCGTCACGCTGCTGGTGCTCCTCATTGCGACCGTCAACATGTCGAACCTCCTGCTGGTGCGCGTGGCAGCGCGTCGCCGCGAACTGGCGGTGCGCTACGCGCTCGGCGCAGGCAGATGGGGAGTCGGGCGCCTGCTGGCGATAGAGAGTCTCGTTCTTGCCACTGTCTCCGGCGCCGCGGCGCTGACTGTCACCGCGGCTGCCGGCCGCACACTGCGCCTCATGCTGCTGCCGGGACACCAGCAGACCGCGGACGCGCTGAACGTCACGGCAATCGGCTTCACGGGGATCGCCGTGCTCGCGATCGGCCTCTGCGCGGCCATTGCGCCCGCCGTGTACGCGGCGCGGAGCCGGCAGATCGAGAGGCTCGACAGCTCGCGAGGTGCCAGCGCACTCGGTACGCCGGTCCGCACCGGCCTGATCGTCGTTCAGGCCGCGTTGTCGCTGGTCCTCCTCTGCGGGACTGCCGTGTTCTACCGATCGTTCGAAGCGGCTCGCCAGGTGGACGTCGGCTACGCAAAGGAAAACCTGCTGACGGTTGAACTGGGAGACTTCGGCGGTAGCCCGCTCGACGAGAGCACAGTCGGCGCCATGGAAGTCCGGGTTCGGAACCTGCCAGGAGTAAGGGACGTGGCCCAGGGCACGAACACGCCGATGGGGAGCGCCGCGGCGGGTGGCGGCCTCCGCGTGGAAGGACACGATCGTCCGCCGTTCCGCTACGGCCCCTACGTCAACCTCACGTCAACCAACTTCTTCGAGGTGACGGGCCTGGAGGTTCTCGAAGGCCGCGGCTTCAACGAGTGGGACCGGGCGGACACCCAGAACGTTGCGGTCATCAACATGACGTTCGCCCAACAGGCCTGGCCGAGCCGAAGCCCGGTTGGCCGGTGCCTGTTCGTCGGCAGCGAGGCGACCGACTGCACGACGGTGGTCGGCGTCGTGGAATCAGCCCTCGAGTGGGGTCTGCTGGCCACCGACAGCCATCCGGTCTACTTCCTGCCCATCTCCCAGGCGACATCCACCACCCCGCTATCCATGTTCGCCGCCAACCAGCGCGTCCTGATCGTCCGCACCCGCGACCACCCCGGAACGGTCGTGGCGCCGGTGCTCAGCATCCTGGCCGACCTCTTCCCGGAGCTCCCGCGCCACACTGTGCAGAGCCTTCCCGCCATCTTCGCGTCACAGATCGAAACGTGGAGGATCGGAACGCGTCTGTTCGGCGCCTCCGCCGCCCTGGCGGTGCTGCTCGCCGCCATCGGGCTCTATGCGGTCATCGCGTTCGGCGTGCGGCAGCGTGAACTGGAATTCGGCATCCGTCGCGCGCTGGGCGCCCAGGCGTCCCGCCTTCTGCGCATGGTGCTGACCCGTGGCTTCTCCTTGGCGGCGGCCGGCATCGTAGCCGGCACGCTCGCCGCCTTGTGGGCCGGCAGATTCGTGGAACCCCTGCTCTTCGACGGCCGGACTCCCCGCGACCCGCTCGCGTTCGCCGCCGCTGCGCTCGTGCTCCTGACGATCGCCGTGATGGCCTCTTTCCTTCCGGCTCGCCGGGCCTCTCGCGCCGACCCGCGTCAGGCGCTGGAGGCTGAGTAGCGCACCTAACCGGATACTGAAGCAGTTCCTGTTTCGCCTGTGTTCGAGCTGGGACCGTCGGCGGAGGGACGCCGAACTCGACGACGAGATCCGCTTCCATCTTGCTGAAGAGGCGGAAGTGCGAGTCGAGGCAGGCCTGTCCCTCGAACAAGCCCAAGCCGAGGCACGGCGCAACTTCGGCAACGTCACGCTGGTTCGCGAGCAGACCCGCGAAGCCTGGGGCTGGGCACCCATGGAGCTGCTCCTCAAGGACATCCGCGCCGCATTCCGCATGATGCGGCACAACAGCGGCTACACCTGCGCAGTGGTCCTCACGCTGGCACTCGGCATCGGACTGAACGCTCCGATGTACGAGATGCTGTCCCGCCTCTTTCTGCGAGCGCCACCCCACATCGAGGACCCGGACCGCGTTCGTCGCCTCTGGGTCAGCGAGCGCATCGATCCAGGCGATCGCGGCGTCTCCACGGGACGAACCTGGGTTGTCGATGCGTTGCAATGGCTCGACTTCGACGCCCTGAGCGCCGCCGACAACCCACTCATCGACGGCGTCGCGGGCGACCGAGTCTCTTTCAGGACGAACGGGCGTGGTCAACGCGCCGAGAACCTCACGGTCTCCTGGGTCACGGGAGAGTTCTTCGACTTCCTGGGTGTGGCTCCAACGGCCGGAAGGTTGATCGCCACCGAGGACGACGACCTGGCGGCGCAACCCGTCGCCGTGATCAGCGACGCCTATCGCCGGCAGCGGTTCGGAAGCGCGGAGGAAGCGCTCGGCACGACGCTCAGTTTCGAGGACGTCACCTACCTCGTCGTCGGCGTGCTGCCGCCCGGCTTCTCCGGGCCTCGCTCCAACGCGGTCGACGTGTGGCTGCCTCTCGAACACGCGGCAACGGCCAGCCGGGGGAACAGTTGGAGACGGTACGGAAGCACCTTCTACCTGACCTCATTCGTACGGCTGGCGCCCGGCGCGACGGAGGAGGCCGCCGACGCCGCGGTGACCGCCGCCGTCCGGGCGGCGCGCGCCGGCTCGGGGTTCCCGGACTCCCTGGACCGGGAGGCGACCGTGGCTCTCGGCCCGATCCTTCGAACCCGTGGCCCCACGACGCTGCGGCGCCACATGCGCCTGCCGCTGGTCGCGGGCGGGATCACCTTCGTGGTGCTCCTCATCGCGGCCGTCAACATGTCGAACCTGCTGATGCTGCGGGTCGCTGCCAGGCGACGCGAGTTGGCGGTGCGCTACGCACTCGGCCTGGGAAGATGGGGAGTCGGACGTCTCCTGGTGACGGAGAGCCTGGTGCTCGCCGCCCTCTCGGGCATCGCCGCGCTGGCCGTTGCGGCAGCCACAGGCGACGCCCTTCGCCGCACGCTCCTGCCCAGTTACCAGTGGGCCGAGGATCCGCTGGGCGCCACGGCAACCGGCTTCACCGGAATCGCCGTCCTCGGCATCGGCCTGGCGGCCGCCGTGGCCCCTGCCGTGTTCGCGGCGCGCAGCCGGGGAATCGAGAAGCTCGACAGTTCGCGGAGCGCTCGGGCGCTCGGAACGCCCGTTCGCACCGGCCTGATCGTGGTTCAGGCCGCGCTCTCGGTCGTCCTGCTCAGCGGGACGGCCGTGTTCTACCGTTCCTTCGAAGCGGCGCGCCAGGTCGACGTCGGCTACGCGAAGGAGCACCTGCTGACGGTGACTCTGGGGAGCTTCCACGGTGACACCCGACTGGATGGCCTGGACGGTGCACCGCTCGACGAGAGCGCGATCCGTACCATGGAAGCCCGCGTACGGGACGTACCGGAGGTGCTGGACGTCGCGCAGGGAACGAGTTCACCCATGTCGGGAAGCGGTGCGGTGTACGCGGATCTGCGCATCGAGGGACTCGACCGCCTGCCGTTCCGCTCCGGTCCCCACGTGAACTTCACTACACCCAACTTCTTCGACGTCGCGGGTCTGGACATTCGAGAAGGCCGCGGCTTCACGGAGTGGGACAGCGAAGGGACACAGAAGGCCGCCGTCGTCAATACGTCCTTCGCCCGCCAGGCCTGGCCCGGTCGGAGCGCCATCGGTCGTTGCCTGTTCGTCAGCAGCGACGCCGACTGCGCAACGGTGGTCGGCGTGGTCGAACCAGCAGTGAACTGGACTCTGCCTGAAGCGGACCCGGTCTACTACCTGCCCATCTCCCAGGCGTCATCCGACCCGGCCCTGGCGGGATGGCCGAGCATCCAGCGCGCACTGATCGTCCGCACCGCCGGAAGCCCCGGGCGCGTCGAGGCGCCGGTGCTTGCCGCCCTGGCCGAGCTGTTCCCGGAACTGCCGGGACACCACGTCCGGAACCTTTCCACACAGTCCGCCTCACGCATTCGCACCTGGCGAACCGGAACCCGCCTGTTCGCCGCCTCCGCGATGCTCGCGGTGTTGCTCGCCGGCATCGGGCTCTATGCCGTCATCGCGTTCGGCGTACGGCAGCGTGAGCACGAGTTCGGCATCCGTCGCGCACTGGGCGCCCGGGCGTCCAACCTACTGCGGATGGTGCTCACGCGCGGCTTCTCGCTGGCGGCGGCCGGTGTCGCCGCCGGTACGCTCGCGGCGCTATGGGCCGGCCGATTCGTCGAGCCCCTGCTATTCGACGGCCGGACTTCTCGCGACCCGCTCGCGTTCGCCGTCGCGGCAGTGGTGCTCCTGGCGATCGCCGTGATGGCTTCGTACCTCCCAGCCCGCCGGGCCGCCCGCGCCGACCCGCGTCAGGCGCTGGGGGCGGAGTAGCCGGTCAGGGCAGATCAGCCACCCACATCTTCGCCTGGGCGCCGCGGCCCGTCGCCGAGCCGCCGGCGGCGTAGAGCTTGCCGCCGAGGATCGCGGCGGCGGGCGACGACAGCGGCATCGGCAGCTTCCCCAGAAGTTCCCACTCGCTGCCGGGCTCGAGCACCAGGATGTCCGGATCGATCGACTTCGTGCCTCCAGCAGGCGTCGTGTGGCCGCCGACCATGACGATCCGGCCCTCGTGGACGAAGGTGCCGGCTTCGCCGTGGGAGTGGCCCTTCGGCAGGTCGGGGCCGCGGTTCCAGGAATCGGTTTCGGCGTCGTAGATGTCGACCCGAGGCTGGTCGAGCTGCTGACTGTCGTGGTTGTACTGGCCGCCGATCGCGTAGATGCGGTTGCCGATCGAAACGGCCGAGAACTGGTTGCGCGGGTCGGGCATCGGCGCCGCGTTCCGCCAGATCGCCGAGCCTCCGGCCCAGTCGTCCAGCTCGAGGACCCAGTGGTCGGCGGCGTCGGTGTCCCGGTCCGCCTTCAGGCCGCCGAAGTAGTGCAGCTTGCGGCCAACGAGCGCCAAACCGCCGCCGGCCCGCGGCTCGGGAAGCAGCGGCGCGGCAGTGTAGCGGTCCAGATCCAGGTCGTAGCTCCACACCTCGGCGATCGCGTGGCCCTTGTAGCCGTCCTTGAAACCGCCGGCGAACCAGACGGTGCGGCCATCGAGCACCGCGTTCAGGTGCGAGACGGCGCTCGGCATGTCCTGCATCCGCGTCCAGCTTCCGTCCGACGGATCGAAGACGTCGACCCGCTTGCTCGACCGGACCGGTCCCTCGTAGCCGGCGAACACGTAGAACTTGCCGTCGACGACTGTCGTCGCGGCTTCCCACTTGCCGGCCGGCATGTCGGGGAGCTCCTGCCAGTCGAGGTCCTGCGCCGGGAGGTTCGCGGGGCCCACGGTAAGGGACGACACCGTCAGAACGACGACAGACACGGCTGATCCGAACTTCGGACACCTGGGACCCTTGTGCATCGTGAACTGCCACACTGTATCGCCAGGGCAGATCAGCCGTGGAGCTGACTGGCCAAAGCGGCGGCTTCGTCGAGGAGCGTCCGCATGCCGCCGCCTTCCAGCCAGTCGACTCTGAACAGGCGGTAGTTGACCTCCGTCCGAACCGCGTTGAGCCGGCACAACTCCACCACTCCGGGCTCCTCCGCGGACGATTCGCCGTCGGTCGACTTCCGAATCTCGTCGACCCAGCCAGTCAGCAGATCGTCGAGGACGTTCGCGTCGTTCAGTGTGCCCAGCACATCCTGGAGGCGCTTGCAGCGCTCGACCAGCGAGATCGCGACTTCGCTTTGGGCGCGTATCGGCTCCACTAGATAGCGGAGGCGCTTGCCGGCTATGCGCACCCTGTGCGGGCCCCGCTTCCGGTCGTCGCCAACGTCGTTGACGCGAGCCTCCAGCCGGTGAGCGACCCACTCCAGGCGCTGGGAAAGCACCTGGGAGTACGGCGGGCCAGCGCCTCCCGCCGACCGCCGGGCGGCCACGCGCGACTCGAAGCCGCCGGCCCACTCGGTGAACTCGCCGCACACTCCCCGGTCCTCGTCGCCTGATTGCGCTCCCAACGCCGAACGAAGACGCGCCTCGACCCACTCACAGCCCGGCCGGTGCTCCGGTTCCAACTCGTCGACCTGTTGCTCCAGCCACTCGAGCGCTACTTCGGCATCGCGACTGGCGCCGGTCCGTTTCTGGAACCCGGCGAGCGTCCACCGGTCCCGCTTCTTCACCGTGCCATGCAGCAGTCCCTTCCAGGCGCTCAAGGTGCTCCGCAGCCGCCGGATCGAGACCCTGAAGTCGTGGAGACCCTCGGCGTCTTCCGAATCGAGGGTGCGCGGCGCGGCCTCACGCGCTTGCGAGAGAAGATCGAGCGCGATCAGGCGGACCGCCTCCCCAGCGTCCCGCCCCAGCAGATCGGCCGGAAGAGGCATTCCGTCAGTATAGGAAGGCGCCATGAAGACGATCATCGAACCCTTCCGGATCAAGGCGGTCGAGCCGATCCGCCTCGCCAGCCCCGAGCAACGGGAAGAGGTTCTTCGCGACGCCGGCTTCAACCTCTTCAAGGTCGCGGCGGAGCACGTGCTGATCGACCTCCTGACGGACAGCGGCACCGGCGCCATGAGCGCGCAGCAGTGGGCCGCGGTCATGCGCGCCGACGAGAGCTACGCCGGCTCGACGAGCTTCCTCCGCCTGCGCGAGACCGTCGAGGAGATCATGGGCTTCGAGCGGATGCTGCCGACCCACCAGGGGAGAGCCAGCGAGCGGATCCTCTTCGACCTGATTGGCGGCGACGGCAAGATCGTGCCGAACAACGCCCACTTCGACACCACCCGGGCGAACATCGAACACAGCGGCGCCCAGGCGGTCGACCTCGGCATTCCCGAGGCGACCGATCCAACGAACCGTCACCCGTTCAAGGGCAATCTCGATCTGGATCGGCTGGAGTCGCTGCTCGCCGCCGAGAGTTCGCGCGTACCCGTCGTCATGTGCACGGTGACGAGCAACACGAGCGGCGGTCAGCCCGTGAGCCTGGAGAACCTCCGCGCGACGCGGGACCTTTGCCGCCGGCACGGCGTGCCCCTGTTCCTGGATGCCTGCCGGTTCGCGGAGAACGCCTGGTTCATCAAGGAGCGGGAAGCCGGCCAGCAGGAGCGGTCCGCAAGGGACATCGCGCGCGAGATGTTCGACCTCGCCGACGGCGCCACGATCAGCGCCAAGAAGGACGGGATCGTCAACATCGGGGGCCTCCTGCTCCTGCGCGACGAAGAGCTGTTCCGCCGCGCCAGCGACCTGACGATCCTCACCGAGGGATACGTCACCTACGGGGGGCTCGCCGGCCGCGATCTCGAGGCGATGGCGCAGGGCTTCCGGGAAGTGCTCGACGAGGACTACCTCCGCTACCGGATCCGCAGCACGACGTACGTCGGCGAGAAGCTGCTGGAGGCCGGCATCCAGATCGTCGAGCCGCCGGGAGGCCACGCGATCTACATCGACGCCTGCCGGTTCTGCCGGCACCTGTCCCGCGAGCAGCTCCCCGGGCAGGCGCTCGTGGTCGCCCTCTACCGGCATGCCGCCATCCGCACCTGCGAGGTGGGGACCGTCATGTTCGGCGCCCGGCAGCAGCCGGCGCTCGACCTGGTCCGGCTGGCCGTGCCGCGGCGCGTCTACACGCAGTCCCACATGGACTACGTCGTGGAGGCGCTGGTGGAGCTGTACGCCGAGCGCGAGCGGATTCGGGGGCTGCGGATCGTGGACGCGCCGGCAGCGCTGCCGCATTTCAGTGCGCGCTTCGAGGAGATGTAGCTCTTCGTGCTCGCCGCTCCGCGGCATCGCGCTTCATGCCGGCGAGGACGCCGGCGCACCCAGTGTGGGAATGCGCAATCAACCGGTCGTGCGGGGCAGGATGCGGAACAAGCCGTACCCCGCGGCCAAGGCCGCGATGCCGAGGGCGGCCGCGGCACCGAAACGCCCGTAGAGCGCCATGCCGGTCCCGAACAGGGTCGCATACACGGCGGCGCAGCCGAGCATCCAGGCAAGCAGCGCCGCGGTGGCGCTACCTGGCGTATCCACCCCTGTCTCGACGACCGTCCGCCAGCCCCGCGCGAACGGGCGCACGCGGTCGTAGAACGACTGCAGAACCACCGTCTCCGTCGGCCGGGTGGCCATCGTGACGCCGAACCAGACAGTCGTGGTGAGCCCGACGCCGAGCAGGAGCTGGGCCGCCGTCGAGGGCAGCACGAACCCCACTCCCTCATGGACGAACTGGAACCAGACGGCAACCCCGAACGAGATGACCATCGCCGATATCTCGGACCACGCGTTGATCCGCCACCAGAACCAGCGCAGCAGGAAGATCAGCCCGGTGCCGGCACCGATCTGGAGCAGGATCTGGAACGCCTGCATCGCGTTCTCGAGCCACAGCGCGACCACCGCCGCCAGCGCCACCAGGGCGATCGTCGACAGCCGGGCGACCAGAACGTAGTGCGACTCGCCGCGGCCCGGCCGGACGAAGCGCCGGTACACGTCGTCGACGATGTAGGAGGCGCCCCAGTTGAGATGGGTCGAGATCGTCGACATCAGAGCCGCCGCCAGCGACGCGACGACCAGGCCGAGCAGGCCGTGCGGCAGGAACACGAGCATCGCCGGGTAGGCGAGGTCGTGCCGGATGATCGACGGATCCAGATGCGGGAACGCCTCGGCGATCGAGTCCAGGGTCGGATAGACGACCAGCGAGGCCAGCGCGACCAGGATCCACGGCCATGGCCGCAGCGCATAGTGGGCGATGTTGAACCACAGGGTCGCGCCCATCGAGTCCCGCTCGCTACGCGCGGCGAGCATGCGCTGGGCCGCGTAGCCGCCGCCGCCCGGTTCGGCGCCCGGATACCAGGTGGACCACCACTGGACGGCGATCGGAATCAGGAAGACGGTGGCGGCCGTCTCCCAGTCCGCGAAGTCGGGCAGCAGGGCGAGGCGGGCGGCGATGTCGGGGTTTGAGACGAGTCCCGAGAGGCCGCCGACGGCCGGGTGCGCCAGCGCGTACCAAGCGGCGGCGACGGAGCCGACCATCGCGATGACGAACAGCATGAGATCGGTGACGACGACACCCCACAGGCCGGAAGTCGCGGAGTACACGGCGGTCACCGCCGCCGCGACGAGCACCGTCGTGTACTTGTCGGCCCCCAGCAGCACGCCGCCGATCTTGATCCCGGCCAGCAGTACCGCGGCCATGATCATCACGTTGAAGAACACGCCGAGGTAGACGGCCCGGAAACCTCGCAGGAACACCGCCGCCCGCCCCGAGTACCGGAGTTCGTAGAAGCCGATGTCGGTGAACACGCCCGAGCGTCGCCACAGCTTCGCGTAGAAGAACGTCGTGCACATGCCGGTGATCAGGAACGCCCACCACATCCAGTTGCCGGAGACGCCGCCGTTCCGGACCAGGTCCGTCACCAGGTTCGGCGTGTCGGTCGAGAACGTCGTAGCGACCATCGACGTGCCGAGCAGCCACCACGGCAGGTTCCGCCCGGCGAGAAAGAACTGCCCAGTGCCGGCGCCGGCGCGCCGGGCGAAAACGAGGCCGACGGCGAGGGCGAGCGCGCCGTAGGCGGCGAGGACGGTCCAGTCGAGACCGTTCAGATGCATGGCTGGGGCGGCGACGGCAACGGCGACGAGCGCCGCGACGGCGACCACGACGACGGACGCACCCGCCTGTCGCGGGTCGGGGGAGAGGGTCCCAGGGGCCGCTCGCACTTTCCTGGTGGATGAGGGGTGGGTGCTCGCTGCGGTCGGCTGCGCTCCGGTTGGGCGTCGTTGGATGGGAGGTCGTCGGGAGTCGCTTGCCGACAGCCCCCTGGGACCCTCTCCCCCGACCCACGACAGGCTGGAGGTCGGTGCCGACCGGGACCTCTCACGCCGGTCTTCGGGAAGCGCGGCCGGCGAACCACTCGCCCAGATTGGCTGGATAGTTGCCCACGTCCACGCACTGCTGCAGCGTCGAAGCGACGGGGGGCAGGTCGCCGGGGTATGTGAGGCCAGCCGTGCTCCGGGACATCGGCAGGAGCCTGACATGGGCGGACCCAGCATTGATCAGGTGGCCGACCGTCTCGCTGAGCAGGAACTCGTCTTGGAGCGAATCGTCGAGGCCCTCGTAGAAGTCGGTGAACGCCGCTTCGAGCAGTCCGAAGATTGAGGGCCGAAAACCCCACAGGTTCATCGAGCAGGGGCAGTCGGGGGCCAGCGATCGAGCTTCGCCGTTGCCGTCGCGGCCGGCGAGGCCGGAGTCGGTCTCCCGCACGTCATAGACCTCGTCGATCCCTTCCAGGGTCGAGTCCGGGCCTGCAGTGAGGATCCCCCGGTTGACGCCGCTGGTCCTGGAGACGCCGGTGCGGTGGAGTTCGTAGGCGGCGAGGAAGTGCGAGTCGTGGCCAGCGTCCAGCAGCTCACCGACCCGGCGGCCGAACGACTCGACCGCCCTCGGGCCGTAGAAGTCATCCGCATTGACGACCAGGAATGGCTCCTCGATCTTCTTCCGCAACGCGAGGACGGCGTGGCCGGTCCCCCATGGCTTGGCTCTCCCCGCCGGCGGCGCCGCGTCGTTCGGCAGGTCGTCGAGGCTCTGGATCACCGAGTCGACGGGAACCGCCCCGCCGGCCCGTCCGGCCGCCCGGCTCATGAGCTGGTCGTTCCAGTCCGCCGACGTGACGAACACGACCTTCCCGCAGCCGGCGCGGACCGCGTCGCAGATCGCGTACTCGAACAGCACCTCGCCGCCCGGGCCAACCGGCTCGAGCGTCTTCGGTCGGCCGAACCTCGCCGAACGGCCGGCGGCGAGAATCGCCAGCGTCAGACCGCTGCTCAAGCGGCTCGATGCCTCTCGACGACCGCCATGTCGAGCTCCACGCCCAGACCCGGCCCCGTCGGCGGTTCGATGAAGCCGTTCTCGAACTTGATCGGCTCGACGAAGATGTCGCTGTGCAGGTCGTTCGTGTTGAACTCCTGGATCAGGAAGTTCGGCGAACAGGTGTCGAGCTGTATCGCCGCCGACGCCGCGACCGGGCCGCAGTACATGTGCGGCGCGATCATCGCGTAGCGGGTCTCGGCCATGCCGGCGATCTTCTTCGCCACCAGGAGGCCGCCGCACTGGCCGACGTCGAGCTGGATGATCTGCGCCGCCTGCTTCTCCAGCACTTCCGCGAACTCGAACATGTTGACCAGCCGCTCCCCAGTCGCGATGGGGATGCTGGTGTGGGCCGCCACCCGGGCCATCTCGTCGACGTTCTCGGGCGGCACCGGCTCCTCGAAGAAGAACGGGTCGAACTCCTCCAGGATGTCGGCGACCCGCAGAGCCACCGCGGTCGAGAACTGGCCGTGGGTGCCGATGCCGATCTCCAGTTCGTCGCCCACCGCGTCGCGCATGGCGCGGAAGATCGTCGCCACGTGGCGGATCGTCTTCAACGAGTAATCGCGCGGCGGGCCGGTGATGGGCGAGAACGGGTCGAGCTTGCAGCAGGTGATGCCGCGGTCGACCAGTTCCCGCGCCCGCTCGCCTGCGAGGGACGGGTTCTCCCAGATGCCGGAACTGTTCAGGTACGCGTAGGCGCGGAGCTTGTCGTGGTACCTGCCGCCGAGGAGGTTGTAGACCGGCTGGTTCGTCGCCTTGCCGATCAGGTCCCAACACGCCATCTCGATCGCGGAGAACGCCGGCACGCCGTACAGCCCGGGGTGGCTGTAGTCGTGGAGAGTCGTCTTCATCCGCTGCCAGATCTTCTCCACGTCGAAGGGGCTCTGGCCGACCACGAAGCGGTCGAAGAGATCGCTCAGCAGCTCGATCTGCGGCTTCAGGTTCGTCGCGCCCCCGGACACGCGCTCACCGAGACCGACCAGGCCCTCGTCCGTCCTGAGCTGGATGAACAGCCACTTGCGGTGCCCGATCGGCGGGTCGATGTTGTCGATCAGGATCGTCTCGAGCTCGGTGATCTTCATGGTCGACGCCTCGGAGTGTTGAGCCAGCGCCGCAGCCGCCTGGCGCGCCGCGGTCAGGCCGGCTGTCATGCCGGCCGCCGCGATTCCCGCGCTGGAAAGGAAGCCGCGTCTCGTGATCATTACAGGCGGTCCGACTCTACGCGCAGCACCGGTCTCTCCGTGCAGACGGTCCCCGGCTTGCGCCAGCCGGCTCGGGGCAGGCACACTCACGGTTTCACTCGAACAGCTCAAGGACGGAAGGAATGCTCGAACTCGGTCTTGACGGCAAGGTGGCGATCGTCACCGGCGGCAGCGATGGAATGGGTCTCGCGACGGCGCATCGACTCGTGAGCGAGGGGGCTCGGGTCGCGATCTGCGCGCGCCGGGCTGAGAACCTGGTGCGGGCCGCGGAGGAGCTGCGTGCGGCTGGCGGCGGTGACGTGTTCGCCCAGCCGGCCGATGTCACGTCCGGTAGCGACGTCGACCGTTTCATCGACGCGGTGACGGTCGAGTTCGGCGGCGTCGACATTCTGATCAACAACGCCGGCGCCTCGGCCGCCCAGGGCCTCGAAGCGCTCGGCGACGACGCCTGGATGGCCGACATCGAACTCAAGGTGATGGGCGCGGTGCGGTTCTGCCGCGGCGTCGTGCCGTCGATGCGGGAGCGCGGCGGCGGCGCGATCGTCAACGCGACGATCGGCGGCGGCAAGGCGGCTCCGGCGCGGGCGCTGCCGACCAGCGTCACCCGCGCCGCCGGCATCAACCTGACCAAGTCGCTCGCCAACGAACTCGCCGCCGACAACATCCGCGTCAACACGATCTGCATCGGCCTGATCAAGAGCGAGCAGTGGGTGCGCCGGGCGGAGGGCCAGGGCGTCGACGTCGAGTCGGTCTACGACGCGATGGGCAAGCGGGTCCCCCTGGGCCGCGTCGGCGAGGCCGAGGAGTACGCCGACCTGATCGCGTTCCTGGTCTCGGAACGCGGCGCCTACATCACCGGAACGGCCATCAACCTGGACGGCGGGCTCTGTCCCGTCGTCTGACCGGTCGCAAACTGCCGACGAGGAGCGGAACGTGAAAGTAGCGATGCAGCGAAACCCCTTCAACCGCCGGGATCTGATCGAGGCGCAGGGCTTCGAGGTCGTGGAAGGTGTCTGCCGGAGCGAGGACGACCTCGCCGACCTGCTGTCCGAGGCCGACGGCGCCCTGATCGGCGTCATGCCGTTGACGTCGCGCTCGGTGCTGGAGCGCTGTCCAAAGCTCAAGGTGGTCAGCCGGCTGGGCGTGGGCGTCGACTCGATCGACCTCGACGCCGCCACCGAACTCGGCATCCTGGCGACCAACGTGCCCGGGTCGAACACGACCGAGGTGGCGGACCACGCGATGGCGCTGATGCTCGCGCTGACGCGGTGTGTGGTCGACGCCGCCGGCACGACCCGCGAGGGCCGCTGGGGCCACCGGGAATCGATGATCGGGCTCCTCACCAGCGCCCGGCGGATCGCCGGCCACACCGTCGGCATCATCGGCTTCGGCAACATCGGGCGCGCCTTCGCCACCCGCGTCCGCGGCTTCGGCCCGGCCCGGATCATCGCCGCCGACCCGTACGTCGATCAGGTCGCGGCCGACCTCTACGGAGTCCAGATCGTGCCGCTCGAGGAGCTTCTCGCCGAGGCCGACTACGTGACGATCCACTGCTCGATGACGGAGGAAACGCACCACCTGATCAACAGCGACACGCTGGCGCTGATGAAGCCGACGGCGTTGCTCATCAACGCGGCGCGCGGCAAGATCATCGACGGGGCGGCGCTCGCCGAAGCGCTCACCGAGGGCCGGATCGAGGCCGCCGCGCTCGACGTCACCGAGAAGGAACCGATCGACCCGGACGACCCATTGCTGAAGCTGCCCAACTGCATCGTGACCCCCCACATCGCCGGCTTCTCGCCGGTGTTCCTCGGCGAGTGCCCGATCCGCCAGGCCGAGAACGTGATCCGGGTGCTTACGGGCCAGATGCCCCACGGCATCGCGAACCCGGAGGCGATCAAGACGATTGCTGTGATGCGGGCAAGCGACCCGGGACGCTGGGAGGGAGTGCCGGACTTCTCGACCGCGCTGGCGTTGTAGGGAGGACTGCTGAGAGGAGGACCTATGCCCAGGACATCGATTCCGTACTCGGCGATCGCGTTGGTGGCCGCCGCCTGCGCTGCCCCGCCGCCCGAGCAAGCGGCAGCGCCAGTCGGCGTGGAAACCGTCACCAACTGGCGCATGATCGACCTGAGCCACGCCTACGGCGGCAACACGCTCTACTGGCCCACAGACACCAAGGGCTTCGCGCTCGACACCCTCGCCGAGGGCATGACCGAGGCCGGCTACTTCTACGCCGCCAAGGAGTTCGCGACCGCCGAGCACGGCGGCACGCATCTCGACGCGCCCGTCCACTTCGCGGAGGGCGGCGACGATGTCGCGTCGATCGCGCTCGACCGCCTGATCCTGCCCGGCATCGTCGTCGACGTCAGCGAATCGGCCGCGGCCGACCCGGACTACCTCGTGACCGCGGCCGACGTCCTGGCCTGGGAAGACCGGCACGGCCCGGTGCCGGCCGGCGTGGCGGTCCTCATCCGCACGGGCTGGGCCGCCCGCTGGCCCGACGCCCTCGCCTACCTCGGCGACGACACCCCCGGCGACGCCAGCAACCTCCACTTCCCCGGCGTCGGCGAGGACGCGGCCCGCCTGCTCATCGAGGAGCGGGCCATCGGTCTTCTCGGCATCGACACGGCCAGCATCGACTACGGCCAGTCGACCGACTTCATCGTCCACCAGATCGGCGGCGCCGCCGGCATCCCCAACCTGGAGAACGTCGGGGACCTGTCGGAAGTACCGGAGACCGGCTTCCTGCTCGCCGCGCTGCCCATGAAGATCGAAGGCGGCACCGGCGCGCCGGTGCGGATCGTGGCGCTGGTTCCGCGGTAGTAGAGTGCGCGTCGCACTTGCAACACAACCTGAGAAACCGGCACGCCGGGATCCACGATGCGCGCAGCCGCATCCCACCGAGAGGAGAAACTCATGCGGTACACCACTTCCCTTCTTGCGACGGCGGCGCTACTGGCGCTGGCGGCCATGCCGGCGGCGGCCGGGTCGATGGACGTCGACCTCAAAGCGTCCGACGGCACGATGCTCAAGGCGACCTACATGTCGCCCGGCAAGCCCGGTCCGGCGATGCTGCTGATCCACCAGTGCAACATGGACCGGAACTCGTGGTCGGGCATCGCGTCGCAACTGGTTGACGCCGGCGTTCATGTGCTGACGATGGACCTCCGCGGCTTCGGCGAGAGCGGCGGCGCCGGCATCGGTGAGGCCGGCGGGTTCCGGCCGTTCCTGCAGACGGCGTCCGGCGACGTCGACATGGCGTTCGACTACCTGAGCAAGCAGGAAGGCGTCGACACGGGCCGGATGGGCGCCGGAGGCGCAAGTTGCGGCGCGATGCTGACGGCCGACCTGGCCGCGCGCCGCCCGGTGAAGGCGCTGATGCTGCTGTCGGGGCCGCCGAGCGAGGAAGCCGTGGCGAACATGGCGGCCAAGTCCGACCTGGCGGTCTTCGCCGCCGCGGCGACCGGCGACACGATCACGGCCGGCGTCGACAAGCAGCTCAAGGGCGCCGTCAAGGGCTCGAAGCATCCAAACTCGACGGCGAAGATCTACGACGGGCCGGAGCACGGCCTGCCGATGTTCGCGAAGAACGCGGACCTCGAGCCGGCGTTGATCTCCTGGCTGAAGATGGAACTCACCGGGAAGTAGGAGTTCGCACACCGGGTGCGCCGGCGTCCCCGCCGGCTGGCGCCGAAGGCGCCGGGGAAACGCGCCGGCCGCAGGCCGGGGCCTTCCTGGGTGCCTTTACCGCAGCTCCTTGATCTTGTTGCGCTCGATCAGGTCGAAGTCGATCTCGACGCCGAGGCCCGGCCCCATCGGGGCGTGGACGTAGCCCTCGGCGTCGACTTCGATGTCCTCGACCAGGCCGTACTTCTGAGCGCCGGCCGGCAGCAGGACCTCGAACCGCTCGCAGTTGCGGATCGCCGCACTGATGTGCAAGTGGGCGACGTTGTTCAGCGAGTTGCCGCCGTGGTGGATCTCGAAGTTCATCCCGAAGCCCTCGGCCAGGTGGGCCGCCTTCAGGCAACCGGTGATCCCGCCCTTGAGCGCGACATCACCGCGCAGGTAGTCCGTCGCCTGGTTGTAGATCCAGGGCGCGAACGAGTCGTACCAGGCGCCGGGGAACTCGGTCGCCAGGATCGGGATGCGGAGCTGCTGGCGTAGCTTCGTGTAGTTGTAGATGTCCTGGTCGCCGAGCGGGTCCTCGTACCACTCGAAGTCGAGTTCCTCGATCAGCTTGCCGACCCGCAGGGCCTGCGGATAGTCGTAGCCCCAGGTCGAGTCGAGCATCAGCGGGAAGCTGCCGCCCACCGCCTTGCGCACGGCGCGGCAGATCTCCATGTCGTCCCGCCAGACCCGGAACGGGTGGATCTTGTAGCCCTGCCAGCCGTTGCCCTGATAGGAGAGCGCCTGTTCGACGTACGCCTCGACGCTCGGCTGCTGCTCGGAGCTGGCGTAGGCGGGAAGCTTCTCCCGGTAGGTGCCGAGCAGCCGGTGAATCGGCTCCCCCGCCGCCTTGCCGGCGAGGTCCCAGAGCGCGACGTCGACGGCGCCGACCACCCAGGGCTGCACCACCAGCCGGCGCTCCAGCATCTCCTGGTAGAGCTGCTCCCGCGCCAGCGGATCGCGGCCCATGACGATCGGCTTGAGCATCCGCAGCAGCGGCTGAGCCGCGATGCCCGCTCCCATGCCGAGGAAGGAATGGCCTTCGATGCCGTTGTCGGTGCGGATCGTCACCAGGGCGAGCTCGCCGACCTGGTTCGGCTTGCCGGCCGGGTCGAACGGACCCCGGCCCAGGTAGGAGTGGGGCGGGATGTCGTTCCAGGCAAAAAGGGTGATGCTGAAATCGTCGATCTTCATTGGTGGGTGCTCTCCCTTGAAGTTCCGGCGGTCGCCGCCGGTCGGCCAAGCTAGCAGCCTCGATAGACTCCGCTGAAGCGCTCAGGTCAGGTCGCCGTGGAATCCCGCACCAAAGCACGCTCGATAGGCAAGGCACTGCTCGCGGTGCTGATCGGTTTCCTCGTCGGCGCCGGCTTCAACGCCATGCTCGGTGACCAGGGAGCGGACACGCCGGCGCTCGCGCTGCTCGGCGGCGCACTGGGGCTCGGCGTTTTTCTCCTTCAGCTCCGTAGGCGGACCCGGAAGGCGCCGCAGCCCTAGGGCGTGTACCAGATCGGCGACGACCAGGCGCGTTCCTGGATCGTCGCCGGGAAGTCCTGCCGCGGCGTCGTGCCGGCTCGAAGCGCATCCCAGGACGACCAGCGGCAGGTCGGGTTCTCGAGCACCCGCGCGTAGTAGAAGGCGCGCTGGTTCGAATCGAAGTCCGGGTCGGTCCACACGGTCTTCAGTTCGGCGGCGCCGACACCGGTGCTGGCCGAGCAGTCGCTGAGGTCGACGGTGGCGCCGTTGTCAGGACAGCGATTCGTCGCCGGGTCGACCTCGAGGCCGTCGGAGCAGGCGACGTCGTAGACCATCTCCTCGGTCTCGCCGCCCGATTCCCAGCCCTTCACGATCTGGACGCGCTGGAGCGGCGCGGCCATCGTGTCCCGCATGGCCCACACGAGGAAGCTCGGCGCCTCGTCGCCGTCGTCGCCGGTGAGATCGCCGCCCATCGGCACACCCGTCTCGTAGGCGGAGGCGACCAACTCCGGGTCGTCGAGGTCGAGGCCGGCAAGGCCGGCGCCGCCGAAGAAGCGCACCCTCATCCTCGTCCCGCTGGTGCCGAAGGTCTCCTTGCGGCGTATCGCGTCGAAGATGGACTCGCGCGTGTTCTCGTCGGCCCAGACCGCGGCGAGGCCCGAGGCGCCGTTCGTGATCGCCGTCGTGAACGGGTAGATGCGGCCGGTCCCGTCGTCGATCGGCCGCGCGGCGGCGGTCGGGTTCTGCAGGTCGGCCCCGGCCCCGGGCTCGCTGGGCACCGAGCCGCGCTGCTCGGCCGTCTGCTGCATGAGCCCGGACGCTCCCCAGTAGTTCTCCTCGTCGAAGGAACCGGCGGCGACGTGGGTGTCGGACGAGCCGATGACACCGAGCTTGTACGGGTTCGAAACGCCGCCCGCCTCGATCGTCAGGCCCCGCCGGAACGCGTCGCGGACGTAGCTGCCCGGCGGCTCGCTCACGATGCTGGTCGAGACGCGGTACGGCATGATCTCGAATCCCGCCCACTCGTCGTTCGGCGACAGCGCCGGATGAGTCTCCGAGGTCCCCTTGGTCTGGGTGATCTCGACGATCGGCTCGTTCCGGCTGCGGAGATCCGAGTAGGCCTGGTCGATCGCGCCGCCCTCGAAGTACTCGTACTCGAACATCCTCCCGCCGGAGCCGTTCGTGTTGTGCGGGATCGCGATCGCCTCGTAGCCCTGGTCGCGCCATGCGTCCATCCGGGCCCAAAGGTCCTCCGGGTTGTAGGAGTCGAGCCGCGAGAACGGGATGTCCGGCGCCGCGTCGCCGCGGAAGACGACGTTGCGGTGCAGGTTCTCGTAGATGCCGCCGGCGCCCGCCGAGGTGTACTCGTAGGCGATGAACGTCGTGAAGACGCCGGGCTCGTAGTGGCGGTTCGCGGACCCGACGATCTCGCCCCAGGCGGAACGGACGACGTTCTTGTCGAGCTGCGCGCGGTTGCTCGGGTCGGCGTCCTTCATGAACCGCACGTAGGGCTGCAGGGCGGCGAAGATGCCGCGCCGCTCCTGGATGGTCTCGGCGTTGCGGACAGTCTCGGCGGCCGGGTGGTTGTATGCCGCCTGGTCCGGGTCCTGCATCGCCGGCAGCATGCCGAGGTAGTTTGCGTGGTCGGAGACGCCCTGGAAGTCGAGCGGCCGGTCGAGCTTCAGTTCGAACCCGGCCGGATGCTCGATCGGGTTCCCCTTGGCGAACTCGTAGGCCTCGTCCGGGCCGGCACGGGTGCCGAACACGAAGGCGTCGTAGGAGTACGTCGTGTGGACATGCAGGTCGCCGTAGAAGGCCTGGCGGTCGGCTGGGGCGCCGGTGCCCCGCGCGGTGTCGCCGGCAGACGTGGCGGACGGGTCGGACGGGTCGTCCGCGGCGCAGCCGAACGTCACAAATGCGGCCAGGGTCACGATCAGAGCGGCAGTTCGAAGCACGGAGAATCTCCCTTTGGGCGGTGAGCAAGCCAGTGTAGCGACGGTGCACCCGCCAAGGCGGAGCCGGCCTGCCGGCCGGCGCGTCTCTCAGCCGCCTGCGGCGGCAGCCGGCAAGGACGGCGGCGCACCAGTCTGGACCGTCGGAGGTAGGCGTCGCGGACCCCTAGCTAGGATGAAACCGCGAACCCCGCATCCTGTTCGTTCGTTCGGAGGAGCCATGGCTCGACAACTCGCCCTGCGCGTCGCCGCTTTCTGTTGTCTTCCCGGCCTGATCCTCCTGACCAGCTCGCTCGCCGCGCAGGCAGTTCCTCCCCTCGCAGGCGACGACGTCGTTTCGGTCCGGGTCCGGTTCGGGATCACGGACGCAGAACCCCAGTCCTGGGACGGCTCGGTGGAAGTCTCGGGCGGCGAGGTGCTCGCGGTGCGCAATTGGAGCGTGCATCCCTCGGAGTCGGTGGACGGCAACACGTGGGCAATGGCGACTCGCCAGGGCAGGAACTATCCACGCCGGGTCTACCAGTGGGAGGACCCGCAAGGCACGGTGACCTACCTCCACCATCCCGGCATCGTCGTCGACGTAGCGGCGCGATCGGGGACGCGGCTCGCCTTCTCGACCCTTCACGGCGACTTCGACCTGCGGCCGTCCGACCTCCGGGTCGGCGAGGAACTGTCCTTCCTCGACGGCGCGGTGCTGGCCGACCGGGTGGCGCCGGCCGAACCGCTGTCATCAACGGACGTCGAGAACGACTTCGCGACGATGACGAGCGCCGGGGACGGCGAGGTGTGGGCCGCGTGGACCGCCTACCGTGACGGCGGCGTCTCCATCGTGGCCAGACGCTTCGACGGCTCGACCTGGCAACCAGCGGCCACCGTGACCGACGAGCCGGGCGACCGCCTGATGCCGAAGCTCGGCAGCGACGGCAGGGGACGCCTCTGGGCGGTCTGGTCCGAACAGGTTGACGGCAACTTCGATCTCTACGGCCGGCACCTGGAGGACGGTTCGTGGTCGGTAACCGAGCGCCTGACGTCCGCGCCCCAGGCGGACATCGAGCACGAACTCGGCACCGACGCCGACGGCAACCTCTGGCTCGTCTGGCAGGGCTTCCGCAACGGCCGCTCCGACATCCTCGCCCGCCGCCATGACGGCTCGCGCTGGTCGGCCGAGGAGACCGTCTCGATCTCGCCCGCCAACGACTGGACGCCGGCGGTCGCGGCCTGCGGCGACGGCTCCGTCCACGTCGCCTGGGACACCTACGACCAGGGCAACTACGACGTGCTGATGCGGCGCTTCGAGGGCGGCGCCTGGGGGGACGTCGCGCCGGTAGCCGACACGCCGAAGTTCGAGGCTCATGTCTCGGTCGCCTGCGACCGCCGCAACCGGCTCTGGGCTGCCTGGAACGAAAGCGGCTTCCAGTGGGGCAAGGACTCGGGCTTCGAGATCTACAAGGAGGCGACCCGCCTCTACGAGTGGCGCACCCTCGCCGTCGCGGTCTGGGACGGCGCCCGCTGGCAGGTGCCGGAAGCCGACGTGAACGAGCTGCTCGAACGGGAACTCCCCGAGTACATCCCGGGCTTCAACGACCTGCCGGTGCTCCAGGTCGACGCCGGCGGCCGGATGTGGCTCTTCTTCCGCCACCGCACGATCCGTGCCCGCGACACGCCCGACTTCACGCCCGCTCACCGGGCCGCCTGGCAGATCTTCGGCACGGCCTACGTCGGCGGCGAATGGACCCGGCCGCTCCACCTGCCGTTCAGCCGCGGCCGCCAGGACGTGCGCTGGGAACTGGCCTCGGACGGCCAGGGCAACCTGTTCGCCGCCTGGCCGACGGACAACCGGGATTCCGAGGAGTATCTCTTCGAACACTCCTCGATCAACGCGGCCAGGCTGCCGGCGCTGACCGGCGAAGCGACGCCGCCGCGGCTCGTCGACCCGGACATCCGCGAGTACCACACATACCCGGTCCATCCCAACGAAGCCGAGGACGTTGCGCGCATCCGGGCGTACACGATCGAGTCGGAAGGCCGCGCTTACCGCATCTACCGCGGGGACACCCACCGTCACACCGAGTTCTCGCACGACGGCCTGAACGACGGCTCGCTGATGGAGGCCTACCGCTATGCCCTGGACGCCGCCGAACTCGATTTCCTCGGCGTCAGCGAGCACAACAACCGGGGCGGCCAGGACATCGAGTACGTCAACTGGCTGCACCCGCAGATCGCCGACATCTTCCGTCTGCCGGGGAGCTTCGTGCCGGTCTACACCTACGAGCGCAGCATCAGTTACCCGGACGGCCACCGCAACATCCTCTCCCCCAGGCGCGGCATCCCGACCCTGGAGATCACCGAGGCCGAACGGCAGCACGAGGAGGGCGCGGCGCGGTTGTTCGCGTACCTCCGGGAGCACGACGCGATCTCGATCCCCCACACCTCGGCCACCGGCATGGGAACCGACTGGCGCGACAACGATCCCGAGGTCGAACCGCTGGTCGAGATCTACCAGGGGGACCGCACCTCAGCCGAGTACGAGGGCGCCCCGCGCGCCGCCACCCGCGAGAAACCGCTCGGCCAGCAGGGAGGTTTGCAGCCCGCGGGCTTCGTCTGGAACGCCTGGGCCAAGGGCTACAAGCTCGGCGTGCAGGCCGCCTCGGACCACATCTCGACCCACATCTCCTACGCCGCCACGATCGCCGAGGACTTCACGACCGAAGGCCTGCTCGACGCGATGAAGCAGCGGCACTCCTACGCGGCGACGGACAACATCATCCTCGACTACCGGATGCGCGCGAACGGCCGGGAGTACCTGCAGGGCGACATCGCGGACGTCTCCGGGCGATTCGAGCTCGTGGTCAAGGTGATCGGCACCGCCCGCATCGAGCAGATCGACATCATCCGCGACCAGACCTTCCTCTACAACCGCCAGAACCTCGACCAGGAAGTCGACCTGACCTTCGTCGACAGCGACGTCGAGCCCGGCGAGCACTACTACTATGTGCGGGTGATCCAGAAGAACCGGGAGATCGCCTGGTCGTCGCCGATCTGGGTGACGGTCGAGTAGGGCGTTAGAGCCGCCGAACCCGTCGCAGACTCCGTGTTTGGCCCCAGCCCCCACCTCACTACGAGGGCGCGTCGCAGAACTCGGTTCGCAGCGTTCTGCGGCGCAGCCTCCTAGCCCAGGTACTCGCGGAGGGACACGATCCGGATGCCGCGGAACTCCGCTTCGGCGAGCATCGCGCGGTCTCCGGTCACGATCAGATCCGCTCCCGCGGTCACGGCGCACTCGAGAATCCGGTTGTCCGGTTCGTCGGCCAGGATCCTGAACGACTGCTTCGGTTCGACCATCTCACCAAGGTCGGCCAGGAACACGGCGACCCGAGACAGCGCTTCACGGTCGTAGGCGAACTTCCGCGCGAGAACAGACAGAAGTTCGTCGATGATCGACCTGGAAACCGCCAGAGAGTCGTCGCCTCCGACGATCCGCCGAAGCGCGGAGTCGGCCCGACCGCCGGGAAGCGTTAGCGCCGACACCAGAATGTTGGTGTCGAAGACGACCCTCACGCTTCGAGGTACCGGTCCAGATCCTCCTCAGTGACAATCCCGCGCTCCTTGGCCCTTCGACTCCAGTAGTCCTGCAGAGCCTCCAACTCCTCCTCGAAGTACTCGGCACGAGCTTTGCGGAGCGCTTCCTGGACGACCGCGCTCAGCGTCTTGCCTTCCGCCTGCGCCATCCGTTCGGCGGCACGGGCGAGGTCGGACGGCAACGAGATGGTCTTTCTGACGGCGTTCGGCATGATCCAGTCTCCCGCGGGTTCGTATGGACGATCCATACGGTATGAACTGATCATACCGGGGTGCCGCGCTGGTACCCTCGACCGTCATGGACACAGTCTGGGTCCTGGTTTCGGCCGCGGTCGGCATCGGCTTCGTCCACACGCTGATCGGCATCGACCACACGCTGCCGTTCGTCGTCCTCGGCAAGGCTCGCGGATGGTCGCTGCGGCGGACGCTCTGGATCACCGGGCTGTGCGGCGGCGGGCATGTCGCGTCGTCGGTTCTGCTTGGGGGCGCCGGCATCGGCCTGGCGATCTTCGCCACCGGGCTGAACCTCGAGGAAGGTCACCACTGGATGGCGGGCCGTGTCGGCGTCTTCGAGTCGATCGAGGCGGTGCGCGGCGACCTGGCGGCCTGGGCGCTGGTCGCCTTCGGCCTTACTTACGCGGCCTGGTCTCTGGCCCGGCGGCGGAGGCAGCAGCGCCATGTGCACGAGCACACGGACGGCCTCGTCCATTCGCACGACCATCCGGACGCCGGCGGCCACGAACATTCGAACGGTCCAGCCCCCGGCATCGCCGGGCTCACCGCCTGGAGCCTGTTCGTCATCTTCGTGCTCGGACCCTGCGAGCCGCTGATCCCCATCCTCATGGTGCCGGCCTTCCAGGTCGGCCTGTGGGCGGTCGCGCCGGTCACGCTGGCGTTCGCCGTGACGACGATCGCGACGATGGCCGGCGTCGTGGCGCTCGCCTACCGCGGCCTCGACTTCGTGCGCTTCCCCAGGCTGCGGGCGCATGTGCACACCCTGAGCGGACTCGCAATCGCGAGCTCGGGCCTCGCGATGATGTTGTTTGCGATCTAGCCGTCCCGCATGGGCGCACCCAATTTCCAGGTTCACGGCCACGACGACGGCCACGGCCACTCGCACAGCCACGGGCTGCTGCAGCGGATCGGCTACATCGCGCTGTGCGTCGCGGTCGGCCTGCTGCTGCTGCTCTACCTGCTCGGGGTCGTCCGCACGGTCGCCGGCATCGACCTGGCGCTCATCCTCACCCTGGTCGCCGGCTATCCGCTCATCCGCCACGCGATCCTGGACCTGCTCCAGGGGCACTTCTCATCGCACCTGACGATCGCCATCGCGGCCGGCGCCGCGGTCTGGATCGGCGAGTACTTCGCCGCCGCCGAGGTCATGTTCATCATGCTGATCGGCGAGGGGATCGAGCACTGGACGGTCGACCGCGCCAAGGGGGCGATCGCCGGCTTCGTCGCCAGCCAGCCCGAGCAGGCGCGGGTGCTGCGCGACGGCACCGGGGAAACCGCGGAGCTCGTGGCGCTCGGCGAGGTCGAGATCGGGGACCTGGTGCGGGTGCTCGCGGGCGAGCGCGTGCCGGTCGACGGGATGATCGAGCGCGGCGAGTCCTCCGTTGACCAGAGCAGCGTCACCGGCGAACCCCTGCCGGCCCAGCTCGGCGTCGGCGACGCCGTGTGGAGCGGCAGCCTGAACGAGTACGGCGTCCTCGACATCCGCTCCGAACGGACCGGCAGCGACACGACCGTCGCCCGGATCGCGAGTCTGATCGAGGACGCGCAGAGCCGCCGCGCCCGGGTCGTCCGCACCGCGGACAAGCTGGCCCGCTACTTCCTGCCCGCGGTGCTGGTCGCCGCCGGCGCCATCTACCTCTTCACCGGCGAGATGATGCGCACGGTGGCGGCGCTGATCGTCGCCTGCCCGTGCGCCCTGGTGCTGGCAACCCCGGCGGCCATGGCTTCCGCGATCGCCCGGCTCGCGCGCGAGGGCGCGCTGGTCAAGGGCGGCGACGTGATCGAGTCACTTTCGCGCATCGATGCCTGCGTGCTGGACAAGACGGGCACACTGACCTGCGGGCGCCCCGCGCTGACCGCGATCGCCCCAGTCGGCGGCATGGCCGAGGACCGCCTGCTCCGACTCGCGGCGAGCGCCGAGCTGACTTCGGAGCACCTGCTCGGGCGGGCACTGGTCACCGAAGCCCGGGAGCGGCAGCTCGAACTCTCGGAGCCTGAGAACTTCAGGCTCCATCCCGGCCGCGGCGTGACGGCCACCGTCGACGGGCACGAGATCGCAGTGGGCAACCAGGCCTTGCTGGCGAAGGTCGTCGGCGAGGACGGGATGGACGCCGTGGCCGCGAGCCTCGTGCCCACACCCGGCAGCGGCGAAACGCGGCTGGCCGTCGCCGTCGACGGCGCGCTGGCCGGCGCGCTCGCCCTTGCCGACCCGCTCCGGGCCGAAGCGACCGACGCGGTCGCCGACCTGCGCCAGGCCGGTGTCGATCCGATCGTCATGCTGACCGGCGACGCCGAGGGAACGGCGCGCACGATCGGCCGCCGGGCCGGCATCGACCAGGTCCAGGCGGAACTGCTGCCCGAAGACAAGGTAGGCCGGCTCGGTGAGCTCTCCCGCGGCGACCGCAACGTCCTCATGGTCGGCGACGGGATCAACGACGCGCCGTCCCTCGCCGCCGCGTCCGTCGGCGTCGCGATCGGCCACGGCGCCGCGGACCTCTCGGCGGAAGCGGCCCAGGTCGTCCTGCTGCCCGACCGGCTCGACTACCTGGCGCCGCTGCTCCGCTACGCCCGCCGGGTCGTCGCCCGGATCCGCAGCAGCATCCTGATCTTCGCCTTCGGCATCAACTTCGTCGCCGTCGGCTTCGCCGCCTTCGGTTGGCTACCGCCGGCCGCGGCGGCGATCGTCCACCAGGCCGCGTCGCTGCTCGTCATCCTGAACTGCGTCCGCCTTCTCTACGAGGGACGGGCGGTGGCCGCGCGCGAAGACCGGGGCCTCGGCCGCTTCCGCATGCTGGCCGGTCCCGTCGACGGGCTGGTCGCCGGCTGGAAGGCGTTCAACGCCGGCCGGCGCGCGACGGTTCATCGCCTCGAGCACGCGCTCGAAGGCAGCCCGACGCGAATCCGCTCCGCGGCCCCCCGGCTGCTGCGGGCGGCGCCGTTCGCGCTCGCCGCGATCTGGACCGCGAGCGGCCTGCGCATGATCGATCCCCAGGAAGTCGGACTCGTGCAGCGCTTCGGCCGCCACGTCGGCGGCGAGCTCGGGCCGGGGTTGCACCTGCGCTGGCCGTGGCCTGTCGATCGGGTGATTCGGGTCGAACCGGACCGCCTGCGGATGGCGGCAGTCGGCTCGCCGCGAGGAGCCGCTCCCGGCGAGGCCGGCGCAGCGGCGAGCTACGAGTGGAACGTGCGTCACGCCGGCTTCGACGAGACGCCGCCGCTCGAACGCCTGATGCTGACCGGCGACGAGAACCTGGTCGAGGTCGCGGCCCGCATCCACTACCGCGTCGCCGACACCGCAGCCTTCGCCTTCGCCACGGATGATCCGGCGCTCCTGGTCCAGACGAGCGCCGAGCGGTCGCTGCGCACCGTTCTTGCCGGCCACTCGCTCGACGACGTGCTGACCGGCAAACGCGACGGCATCGAAAAGGCCTGGCGCGCGCATCTCGCGGCGCTGCTCGAGAGCCTCGGCGCGGGCGTCGACGTCGTGAGCGCGACGGTGCAGGACGCCCACCCGCCGCTCGACGTGGTCGACGCGTTCCGCGACGCGGCGAGCGCGCTCGAGGAGCTGGAGACCCTGATCGACGAGGCGGAAGGCTACGCGCTCGAGCGACTGCCGATCGCCCGCGGCGAGGCCCGCCGGCAACTCCTCGAAGCCGAGGCGTACCAGAACCGGCGCGTAGAGGCCGGCCGCGGCGAGAGCGAACGTTTCGAATTGCGCGCCGGAGCGTACCGGCGCGCGAACGACCTGCACCGGTTCCGGCTCCAGCTTCAGACGATCGAAGATTCGCTTGCCGGCAAGCCGAAACTGATCACCGACGCGACCGGCGGTCGCAAGCGCTTCGTCTTCGTCGACGAAACGTCGGACCGCCTTCTCGATGTCTTTGTTCCTCCACCGGGTACGGCCCAGAACGAGGTAGAGCAATGACCCAAGACGACCATCATCAACACGACGACCACCACGGTCACCACCACGGCACGCACCGGCACGACGCGCACCGGCACGACGGCGGCGACGGACACGAGCGCTCGACGCGCCGTGCCACGTCCTGGTGGCGCGCTGGCCTGGCCGTACTGGCGATCGTGGCGCTGGCCCGGTCCGTCTTCGTCGTGCCGGAGACCGAAAGCGCGATCGTCACCCGCTTCGGCAAGCCGGTCCGAACCATCGAGAGTTCGGGCCTCAAGCTGAAGTGGCCGATCGACCGGCGGCTTCGTTTCGACAACCGGGTGCTTCTCTACGATCCCGCCCCGGCCGAGTTCCTGACACAGGACAAGAAGAACCTGGTCGTCGACACCGCGGTCGTCTGGCGGATTGCCGACCCGGCGCGGTTCCTGGAGACGATCGGCGACATCTCGGGCGCCGAGATGCGGCTTCACGACGTGGTCTGGGCCGGCCTCGCGGCCGCGCTCGGCCGCACGGAACTCTCGCAGCTCGTGTCCACGAAGCCGAAGCATCTCCGCATCGAGGAGGTCTCGGCCGAGGTCCGCGAGTCGGCGGTCGCCGTCTCCCTCCCCCAGCTCGGGGTCGAAATCCTCGAAGTCCAGCTCACCCGCCTGAGCTTCCCGGAGCAGAACCTGGAGTCCGTCTTCGCCCGCATGCGGGCGGAGCGCGAACGGATCGCGAAGGAGTACCGGGCCCAGGGCGAGGAACAGGCGATGATCATTCGCGCCGAGGCCGACCGGGACCGGGAGTTGATCCTGGCCGGCGCCTACCGTGAAGCCGAGATCCTCCGCGGCCAGGGCGACGCCGAGGCGGCCGGCATCTACGGCGACGCCTACCGGCAGGACCCTTCCCTCTACCGCTTCCTGCGTACTCTCGAGTCCTACGAGTCGATCCTCGACGACCAGACGACGGTCATCCTGTCGGCGGACTCGGAACTCTTCTCGCTGCTGGGCGGCTCCGAATGAGGCGTCGCGCTATCCCGGCCGCGGCGCTGACCCTGGCGCTCATGTGGCTGGTCTGGGGCGTCTACTTCGTCGCCCCGGACGAGGAGGCGGTGACCCGCGTCCTGGGCAAGGCGCGCCCGACCGCGGAGGGGCCCGGCCTGCACTGGAACTGGCCGCGGCCGGTCGGCCGGGTGGACAAGCTGAAGGTGCGCGAAGCCAAGCGCCTCACGCTCGGCTTCGCCGCGGCAGACCGCGTACTCGGCGGCGACGCGACGCCGGCCGAGGCGCGCTGGTTGACCGGGGACCGCAACGTCGTCCATGTGCGACTCGTCGTCCTGTACGCGATCCACGATCCGCTCGCCTACTCGCTGCGCTTCGCGGACACAGACTCGCTGCTCGAGACGAGCGGGCGCAGCGCGCTGCTCCGGGTGGTCGCCGGCATGGGTGTCGACGAGCTGCTGACGACCGGCAAGGTGGCGGTGCAGCAGAGCGTCCAGGCCGCTTCGCAGGAACTGTTCGATCGGTTCGGGACCGGCGTCACCGTCCTGTCCGCGAGTCTCGAGGGCGTGAGCCCGCCGAGTCTCGTTCGGGAGGCCTTCAACGACGTCGCCAGCGCGCGCGAGGACCGCGACCGCCTGATCCGCGAGGCGGAGAGCTACCGCAACGAAGTCGTCCCGGTGGCGCGCGGCGAGGCGCGCACTCTCATCGCCGGAGCCGAGAGCTTCCGCACCGGCGAGGTCGAGCGGGCAACCGGCAAAGCCGACCGGTTCCGTTCGATCGCGAACGCCGACCAGAGTGCGCGTGCCGAGATCCGCACGCGCACCTATCTCGAGACGATGGAGCGGGTCCTTCCCCGCATGCGGAAGACGATCCTCGAGCCCGGCCAGAGCACGATCGACATCGACTTCCTCCGCCGCGAGCTGACGACCGGGTCGAACGGCCAACCGTGAGAATGAGCCGCAACGTCGGCGCAACGGCGCTGACCGTCGTGGTGCTAGCGGTCGGCCTCGCCGTGGCGCTGCGCGACCGCCTGCCGGAGCGCGGCACGGATGCCAGCGATCCGAGCGACGTCTTCTGGGAGATGGTCGACGTCAGCCGCGAGGGCTCGACGGACGCCTACCTCGATCTCTTCGCTGGCGAGGTGCGCGAGCAACTGGAGACGGTACGCGACGAGATGGGCGAGGCCGCGTTCCAGCAGTACCTCCGCCAGCGGGTCGCCGGCCTCAAGGGAGTCGCCGTGACCGGCAGGGAAAACCTGGGTAACACCGTGCGCCTGGAGGTGGAGTACGTGCGCGAGGCGAGCTACGAGACGCAGAGTCTCGACCTGCGCGTCGCCCGCGGCCAGTGGCGCATCGTCGCCCTCGGCCCGACGCACGAGCGCGAACCGCCGGTTCCCTACGGCACGCCGGTCGGCCCAGCCGAATGACGCCCGGAGGAAGAACACGATGAGAAAGCTCGTCATCGCTCTTCTCGGGCTCTTTCGCCGGATCTCGCTGGCGGTCCGAAAGCTCCGCGGCCAATCAGAGGACGATGTCGCCGCGCAGCGGGTGACGAGCGGCCGCGCCTGGGACGAGTTCTGCGACACGCTGAAGGCCGCCGGAGCGTCGCTGAACTTCCCGGGAACGCCCCGCGACTCCTTCAACCAGGCCGAGGGTTACCGCTACCTGAGCCGTCTGGCCCGGGCCGGACTGATGGCCTTCGTCGAACACGCAGACCCGCGGGCGCCGGTGCTCCACCGGGTCGCCAACGAGACGGTCAAGCTCGGCTCCGACAACCCGGACAACCACTACCTGACGGCCGCCCTCTCGGGGGCGTACGAGTACCGGATCACCGGCCGCCGCAACACGGTCGCCTACCTCGGCTTCGGCACCCAGGCCGGCCACTACGGCCAGGGCGGCGGCCTGCCGCCGACCGGCCATATCGAGGCGGCGGAACTCGAAACGGACGACGACGGCCGGTTCGAACTCGTCCTCAGTTGCGAGCAGCAGGAAGGCAACTGGCTGCCGATGAAGCCCGACACGGGAATGCTGATCGTGCGCCAGACCTTCCTCGACCGGCGCACCGAGATCCCGGCCGAACTGCACATCGAGCGGATCAACTGCGCTCCGGAAGAGAAGCGCCCGGCGCCGCTGACGCCGGCTCAGGTCGACGAGGGACTGCGCTCGGCGAGCACCCTGGTCGCAGGCGCCTCGCTCCTGTTCGCGAAGTGGGCCCGCGACTTCCAGAAGCACTCGAACAGACTGCCCCGCTTCGACCAGGAGACCTCGAACCAGGCCGGCGGCGACCCGAACATCGCCTACTACCACTCCCACTGGCGGCTGGCCGAGGACGAGGCGCTGGTCATCGAGACCGTGCCGCCGGAATGCGAGCACTGGAACTTCCAGCTCAACAACTACTGGATGGAGTCGCTCGACTACCGCTACCACACGATCCACACGAACAAGCACCTGGCGCACTACGAACCGGATGGCTCCGTCCGCCTGATCGTGGCCCACGAGAATCCGGGGCTGCCGAACTGGCTCGACACCGCCGGGCACACCTCCGGCACGATGTGCTTCCGCTGGATCCGCGCCCAGGAGCACCCGGAGCCCGGGACGCGGGTCGTCAAGCTGGCCGAACTGCGGGCTGGCCACCGTTGACCTGCGCCGAACCGGGCTTCACCCCACTGGGTGCGCCGGCGTGTCATCCGCGTGCCCGATGACGGGCACACGGACTGTGACGCGTGTGGCGCGGGCCCGCGCCACACGGGTTCCCGCCGGCATCCGGACATGACACCGAAGCAGGTCACCGAAACCTCGACCGACTACACGCGGCCGTACCGACCGCTCCCGATCAAGCTACTCAATGCGGCAGGGCGCATCGGCCGGCCGGGACGACTCGATGTCGACTCGATGGTCGCGAAGGCCAAAAGGCGAACCGGCCTCTCCAGCTTCGGCGACGAGTGGTTCATGGCGCCGCTGTCCGTCCTCGTCCGGTCGATCAACGAGGAAGCCGACCTCACCCTCCTGGGCCGGATGATCCAGCGGCGGCGGATCGAGGGGGCACTGGTTACGCGACTGCGCGTCGAGGAACTCCTCCGCCGGCGGCCGGAGATCCGGCAGACCGAGCTCGGCCCGATCGTCCTGATCGCCGGCCTGCAGCGGACCGGCACCACCACGCTGCACCGGCTGATCGCCTCCCACCCGGAGATGCGCGCCGTCGAGGCTTGGGAAGGTCTGAATCCCCTGCCCCTGCCGCGTGAGGAGCCGGGCGATCCTCACACCCGGATCCGACGGGCCCTCATCGCGGAGAAGGCGATCGCCTACCTCGCCCCCGCCTTCTTCGCCGTCCATCCCGCCGAACACGACGCCCCGGAGGAGGACGTGCTGCTGCTCGACGTCGCCTTCATGAGCCAGTCGGCGGAAGCGACGATGCACGTGCCTGCCTACGCCCGCTGGCTGGAAGGCCAGGACCACACGCGCGCGTACGAGGAGTTCCGCACCCTGCTTCAGGTCCTGCACTGGCAACGGCCGCGTCGTCACTGGGTGCTCAAGACGCCGCACCACATGGAGTACCTGGACGTCGCTCTCGAGGTCTTCCCGACCGCCACCGTCGTCCGGACGCACCGCGATCCGCTGAAGTCCATCCCCTCGTTCTGCAGCATGGTCGCCCACGGCCGCGGCCTGTTCAGCGACCGCGTCGACCCGAAGGAGATCGGCGCGCACTGGTTCGCCAAGACCTGCCGCCTGGTCGAGCGGACCGCCCGCGTCCGGGAAGCCGCCGACCCGGGCCGCTTCGTCGACGTCTCCTACGTCGACCTGGTCGACGATCCGATGGCAGTGCTGGGCAAGGTCTACGAACGGGCCGGCATCCCCTTCGGACCGGACGCACGGAAAGCCGCCGAGCGGACCGCTCGCCGCAACGTGCAGCACCGCTACGGGCGTCACGTCTACGAACCGGAGAGCTTCGGCCTGAGCCGGGAAGTGATCGAACACGGAACGGCGGCCTACCGGAAGCGGCACGGCATTCCGCGTGAGTAAGCTGGCAACCCGCTCCCGTCGAGCTCCTCCGCCTTCCCCGTCACACAACGAAGTCACATGAAGAAGCTCCTCAAGGTGCTCCACAAGGCGGTCCGGGACCGGGCGGCCGAGCGGCCGGAGATCGAGCCCCTGCCGGATTCCGTTCGGATCGAGGGCAGGACGTGCCTGGTGACCGGAGCCAACAGCGGCGTCGGCAAGGCCGTCGCCATCGACCTGGCCAGGCGCGGCGGCCACGTCCTGATGGCCTGCCGGAGCGGTCATCCCGAAGCCGGCGAAGACGTCCGGGCCGCTTCCGGTTCCGATCGGGTCGAGATGCTGCGGGTCGATCTCTCCGACATGCGTTCGGTGCACCAGCTCTGCGACGAGCTGCGCGACCGGGGAACGGTGCTCGACATCGCGGTCCTCAACGCCGGCCTCATGCCGCGCCGCGCTCGCCGCACGGCGCAGGGTTTCGAGACGATGTTCGCCGTCCACTTCCTGGCCAACCGGGTGCTGGTCGACCGCTGGCTGAGGGACGGGACGGTTCGCCCGGCGGACCGGATCGAGGAGGCGCCCCGCATCGTCATCGTCTCCTCCGACGCCCACCGCTCCGCCGAGCCGATCGACTTCGACCGCTTCGGCGAGTTCACGGACTACGGCGTCCGGGACGGGCTCAGGCACTACGGCGCGAGCAAGCTCGTCCTCTGCACCTACGCGACCGAACTCTCGCGCCGACTGAACCGCGACGGTGAGGGTCACGTCGTGGTTCACTCGCTCTGCCCCGGCCCCGTCAACACGGCCATCGCGCGGGAAGCGCCGTGGTTCCTGAAGCCCCTGGTGGTGCCGATGATGAGGTTCTTCTTCCTGACCCCGGAGAAGGCGGCCAGGCCGGTGAGCTACCTGTGCTGCGCCGACGACGCCGGCAAGCGCAGCGGCATCTACCTGCACATGCTGCGCGAAAAGCGTCCGTCCGAGCACGCCACGGACCCGTCAAACAGCGTTCGGCTGTGGCGGGCAAGCGAGGCGCTGCTCGAGACGCACGCGCCGCTGCGCTCGGAGCGTGCGCGGCAGAAACTGGGTGCGCTGGCGTTCCCGCCGGCATCCGGCACGAAGCGCCGGCTCTGAACGGTCCGCCGCGCCCCACCAACCTCATGGCCTACCGACCCGGCTCCGGCATTTCCAAGGCCTTCCACCACCTGCGGGAGCTCTGCTCGCGCAAGCCGATGGCCGAGCGGGTCGACATGTCGGGCAGGAAGGTGATCGTCACCGGCGCGACGCCCGGGTCGATCGGCTACCAGGTCGCCAGAACGCTCGCTGCCTGGGGCGCCGACATCGCGGTCACCTGCCCGCGCAACAGCGGCGCCGCGAGGGAGGCCCTGCTCCGGGATCTAGGGGACGCCGGGCGGCGACCGAATGGAGTCGAAGCCCACCGGCTCGATCTCGCCGACGCCGGAAGCGTCGCCGACTTCGCCGCCTGGTACGCGGAGATGTCCGGCGGCCGTCTGGACGTACTGGTCAACAACGCCGGCATCCTCCGCGATGTACTCTGGCGGTGGCGCGAACGCAGGGTCTCCGCCGACGGGTTCGAGATCCACTGGCGAACGAACTACCTCGGCACCTTCCACCTGACCCGCCTGCTGCTGCCGATGCTGCTCGAGTCCGGCCGGCGAAGCGGCGACGCGCGGGTGGTCAGCGTCTCCTCGCACCAGCACGACAAGGGCAGCAACGACCGCTTCTTCGCGCCCCCGGACAGGCTCGACTCCTGGACCGCCTACGGCCAGTCCAAGCTGGCCCTGATCCACCATGCTCTTGAGCTGCAGCGCCGCTATGCCTCGGACGGGAACCTGCGAACAGCCGCCCTGCACCCGGGGGCCACCTACTCGAACATGACGTTCGGCTGGCAGGACGAGCCCCGGTGGCTCAGGCGGATGAAGCGCCTGGTCACGCCGCTGGCGCCGCTGATCCTCCTGACGCCCGAGCAGGCCGCCCAGACCACGATCCACTGCGCGACGGATCCCGGACTGGAAGGCGGCCACTACCATGAACGCTGCGCGAAGGCCGAGCCCATCCCCGACGCCCGGGACGAAGCCGCGTCGCGACGCCTCTGGGAAGAAACGGACCGCTGGTTCCGGTCGCTCGGCCAACGGTAGCGGCGCAGGAGGTCCCCGATGTTCAAGCACTCCATCGATTCGGAGCCGGTAGAGATCGACGCCCCCATCGAGGTGGCCTGGGACCTCCTGGTCGATCTCGACCGCTACCACGAGTGGAATCCGTTCGCCCGGACCTACCGGAAGACCGATGTCCGCGTGGGCTCCACGATCCACTTCGACGTCAAGCTGGACCGCTACAACCGGAAGCAGACCGAGCGCCTCGCGATCATCGAACCGCCGACCCGCCTGGCCTGGAGCACGAACGTCGCCCTCGGCCTCGTCAAGGCGCTGCGCGTCCAGCGACTGGAGAAGCGAAGCGAAACGAGCTGCACCTACTTCAACAGCGACACCCTCGAAGGGCCACTGGCCCCGGTGGCCCGTCTCCTGTTCGGCGGCGCCATGCACCGCGGCTTCGCAGCCGTCGGCAGGGCGCTCAAGGACACCGCGGAGGCACGGCACACCGGGTAGCGCAGCCGGAGTCGCGCGTCTGTGACGCGCGTCGGTGGCACCCGCCCGCAGCGGGCTGGACATCGTCGGGGCCACGGCGGCAGCAGCCATCGCTGTCGAGGTGCCGTTGCTCCGTGGTGCGATACTGCAACGATGCCCCGGTTGCAGCACTTCAAGGACACCGGATCTCAACTGAAGCACCGCCTTAGCCGACGAGGCTTGCTCGGTTTGCTAGCCGCGGTCGTTTCTCTGCCAAAGCGGATCGGACGGGCCGAGGCGAAGCAGCAGGGACGTGATCAGGTCTCTGGCACCCGGGTCGACCGGTGGCACCGGACGCACGACCGGGTCTGGCTCGGAGAGCGGTTCTGGGCGAATCCGATGGAGGACTGGTGCGTCGCGGACGGTGCCGCCGAGGTGCAGACCTCAGGCGGCGATCGCAACGTTCACCTGCTCACGCATCGGTTGACAGGCGAGCCGGGGCGGTTCCGGATGTCGGTGCGTTGCCGGCGGGTGGAAGTCGGCGAGCGGGACGGCGGCGCGGGGTTCCGGATTGGTATACGCAACCGGATCGACGATCATCGCAGCAACTGCTTTGCGCGCGGCGTCGGCGTCGACGCCGGGCTGGTCGACAGTCGGCTTGTGCTTGGAGGAGCCAGCGCGAAGGCGGCCGACGGCGACGGCGTGGCGGCCGAAGGGATCATCCTGGTTCTCCAGGGCAGAACCGAGGACCAGGACTGTGAGCTCAGCCTGAGGGCCCGGACCGCCTCCGGGCGTGAGTTGGGCAACCTCACTCATACCGTGCCGGCCGCCGAGATCGCCGGCAACGTCGCCATCGTCAGCAACTTCGACCGGGAGATCCCGAAGGGCGAGGGCGCCCGGTACCGGTTCAGCGAGTGGACGGTGGACGGGGATGCCTTCGAGTTCGACGAGGACCACCAGTTCGGGCCGATCCTGTGGTCGATGTACTCCATGAGCGACTGCCGCTCTGACGAGGGGTTCGTCGTCAAGATGACGGCGCTGCTGCCGCCGCTGGGCGCGCGAGACGACCGGCGGGTCGAGCTGCTGACGGAACAGGACGGGGAGTGGCGGTCCCGCGGTCTTGCCGAACTCGACCCGGACGCCTGGACGGCGACGTTCCGCCTGCCCAACTGGAACGAGCGCACCGCGGCGCCGTTTCGGATCGTCTATCGCGAGCAGCACACCGACGGCGGCAAGACGGAGCACGAGTGGCGGGGCACGATCCGCGCAAACCCCGACGGACGGCCGCTGCGACTGGCGGGGCTCACCTGCCAGAACGACTACTCCTTCCCCTACGCCCCGGTCGCGGACCACGTCCTGGCCCGCGATCCCGACCTGCTCTTCTTCTCCGGCGACCAGCTGTACGAGAACCACGGCGGCTACGGTCTGATCCGCGAGCCGGCCGGGCCCGCGATCCTGAACTACCTGCGCAAGTACTACATGTTCGGCTGGGCGTTCAGGGAAACGATGCGGGACCGCCCAACGTTATGTATTCCAGATGACCACGATGTGTTCCAGGGCAACATCTGGGGTGAGAGCGGCAAGGCGATGGACACCGGCCGGGGCACCTCCTCGCTCGGCGGCTACCGGGAGCCGGCGCGGATGGTCAACGTGGTCCATCGCACGAACGCCTCGCACCACCCGGACCCGTTCGACCCAGCGCCGGTCGACCAGGACATCAGCGTCTACTACGGCGACATGGTCTACGGCGGCGTGGGCTTCGCGATCCTCGCCGACCGCCAGTTCAAGAGCGGCCCGGAGCACGTGGACACCGGCTCCGGCCGGGCGGACCACGTGCTGGACGACAGTGTCGACACCTCGGCGCTCGACCGGCCAGGCCTCGCGCTGCTCGGGGAGCGGCAGGAAGCGTTCCTGGAAGAGTGGGCCGGCGACTGGCGGGGCCACACGATGAAGGTGCTGCTCAGCCAGACGGTGTTCGCGGGCGTGGCAACGCATCACGGCGGCTACGACGACTATCTGATCGCGGATCTCGACTGCGGCGGCTGGCCGCAGACACCGCGCAACCGCCTCGTCCGCATCCTGAGGAAGGCGAAGTGCCTGCACGTCTGCGGCGACCAGCACCTGCCGTCCCTCGTCCAGTACGGCGCCGACGCGCAGCGCGACGGCTGCTGGGCCTTCTGCACGCCGGCGATCAGCGCCGGCTATCCCCGCTGGTGGCGGCCCGACGAAGTCGGCATCCCGCACCGGAACCGGCCCCGCCACGGTCGGGCGCACACGGGCGAGTTCCTCGATCCGTTGGGCAACCGGGTCTACGTCTACGCGATCGGCAATCCGGAGGTCGGCACCGCGCCCGATCCGTACGAGCGGGCGCACCAGAAGAGCAGCGGCTTCGGCCTGGTCACGATCGACACGGAAGCCAGGACCTACCGGATCGAGGCGTTCCGCTTCCTGAGCACGGCCGAAGGCACGGACGGCGAAGACGCGCAGTTCCCCGGCTGGCCGGTGACGGTGCACCAGGACGAGAACGCGGGCGAGAACCGGATCGGCTGAGACATGCGGCTACTCTCGCACGACACGGCGCGCATGCGCCTGGCGATCTGCCTGCTCGCCACCGGCCTCCTTCCGGCTCAAGCCGTCGAGGCGCGCCAGGAAGCCGCCCCTCCGCCCGGTTCGCCGGCGCCGCTGACGGAACCGCTGGACGTTCCGTCGTCCTTCGACGGTCCGGCTCCTCCCGTACCGCCGGCCGTGATGAACCGGGACGCGTCGGGCAAGGCCACGGTCCGGGCCGTACGCCTCGCCGCGCCGCTCCGGGTCGACGGCCGGCTCGACGAGGTCCTCTACGACACCGTGCCCCCGATTACGGATTTCCTTCAGGTCGAACCCCGGCCGGGAGAGCCGGCCACCGACAGGACGGACTTCTGGGTCACCTTCGACGAAACCACGGTCTTCGTGTCGCTCCGCTGCTGGCAGGATCCCGACCGGATCGCGGCCAACGACATGAGACGCGACTCGTACAGCGAGGACGATTACGTCGACATCGCTCTCGACACGTTCCATGACGGTCGCAACGCGGTCGTCTTCACCGTCTACGCCTCGGGGGGCCGCTTCGACGCCCAGATCACCGACGAGCGCCAGATGAACGTGGACTGGAATCCGGTCTGGAATCTCAGAACGGGCAGGTTCGAGGGCGGTTGGACGGCCGAAGCCGCGATCCCCTTCCGGTCGCTCCGCTATCGCCCCGGCCACGCGCAGATCTGGGGCGTCAACGTGCAGCGCTACACGCAGTGGAAGAACGAGAGTTCGACCCTGAACCGCGTCCCGGTGGAACTGGGCACGATGGGCATCATGCAGATGTCGCTGGCCGGCCCCCTGGTCGGACTGGAGGCCCCGCCGGCCTCGAGGAACCTGGAGTTCAAGCCCTACCTGGTGGCCGACATGGTGAACGACCGCCTGGCGAACCCCGAGATCTCGAACGAAGTGGACGCCGACCTCGGCATCGACATCAAGTACGGACTCAGCCAGAACCTCACCGCCGACTTCACGTACAACACCGACTTCGCCCAGGTTGAGGCCGACCAGCAGCAGGTCGACCTGACGCGCTTCAGCCTCTTCTTTCCCGAGAAGCGCGACTTCTTTCTCGAGAACCAGGGCACATTCGGCTTTGGCGGAGCACGGGCCGGCGGATTCGGGGGCCCAGACGACACGCCGTCCCTGTTCTACAGCCGCCGCATCGGCCTCCAGGACGGGCGCGCGATCCCGATCGAAGGCGGCGCCCGGCTGACCGGACGGACGGGCCGTTACACGCTCGGGCTGCTGAACATCCAGGCTGACGACGAACCGTTGTCGGGCGCCATCGCGACGAACTTCGGCGTGATGCGCCTCAAGCGGGACATCCTGCGCCGCAGCAGCGTCGGCGTCATCTACACCCGCCGCTCGGTCGACCTGACCGGCGCCGGACGCAACGAGGCCTACGGCGTCGACGGCACGTTCGCCTTCTTCGACAACCTCACCTTCAACACCTACTGGGCCGAAACGAGCACACCCGGGCTCGCCGACGACGACGCCAGCTATCGCCTGCAGATGGACTACAACGGCGACCGCTACGGCGTCCAGTTGGAGCGCCTGCGGGTTGGCGGCAACTTCAACCCCGGCATCGGCTTCGTCCGCCGCCACGACATGCGCCGTTCCTTCGGCGAGTTCCGGTTCAGCCCCCGCCCGGCCGACAGCAAACTGGTGCGCAAGTACTCCTGGACCGGGGCGATGGCCTACATCGAGAACGGCGCCGGCCAGGTCGAGACGCGCGAGGCCGAGGCCGAGTTCGAGATCGAGTTCCACAGCGGGGACGAGCTCGAGCTGAAGTACGTGCGGAGCTACGAGTTCCTCCCGCATCCGTTCCCCATCGCCCCGGACATCACGCTTGGCGTCGGCGGCTATGACTTCGACTACGTGCAGGCCCAACTGCAACTGGGCCAGCAGCGGCGGATCTCGGGCGGGTTCTTCCTCGAGTACGGCGACTTCTACAGCGGCCGCAAGACGTCCTTCGGCTGGGGCTGGGGGCGGGTGAGTCTGAGCTCGCAGTTCCTGGTCGAACCCGGCATCTCGTTCAACCGGGTCGAGCTGCCGGAGGGCGACTTCGACGTGGAACTCGTCGACCTGCGCGCAATCTACACGTTGAACCCGCGCATGTTCGTGAGCGCGCTGTTTCAGTACGACTCCGAAAGCCGGGGACTGGCGGCGAACGTGCGGCTGCGCTGGGAGTACACGCCCGGCAGCGAGCTGTTCGTCGTCTACAACGAGCACCGGGACACGCTGACTTCGGGCTTCCCCGGGCTCAACGACAGCGCGCTCATCGTGAAGGTCACGCGTCTGTTCCAGATGTAGGCGCAGGCCTTCTACCGCGACATCAGCACCATCAGCCGATGAGGCTCCGTCGTCGACGTGTGGTGCATCAGGACATCCTGCTTGCCGTCCTGGTTCAGGTCCGTCAACCAGGTGTACTCCTCATCCTCGGGCACGGGGATCGCGATCCGCTGAGGCTTCTTCGCGAGCAAACCCGGCCCCGGCACGCCGAGATGGACATGCAGCATCTTCCGGTTCCTCGCGATCAGAACGTCGGAGCGTCCGTCGCCGTTCATGTCTCCCATCCGGACCGCCGGCCAGAACGCTCTCTCGCCGCTCCTTCTGGGAGTTCTGGGCCTGATCTGGCGTACGGCGTTCGGGCGGTCGCCGTAGCGGCCATCCTCCATGCGGAACATCTCGAGATCGAACGACCCGGCGCCGGTCAGAATCGACATGACGAGCACGCGGATGGCCGAGAAGACCGTTGGCTCGAAGGCCGTCACGACCACATCGACCTGGCCGTCGCGATCGAAATCGTGGCGGTCGATTCCAGAGACGATGCCCTCGGACTCGACCACGGCGCCCGGTTCGGGGGCGAACTCCACGTTCCCACCCGGGCCCGGAGCGCCGGGGTACACCTCGTACGAGGAGTGCATCTTCCACAGGCTCGAGCCCTTGAGCGAGAACACGACGAGGTCGGTCACGCCGTCGCCGTTCATGTCGGTCAGCGAGTGCAGCACCCTGCCGCTGCTTTCCCCTTCCGGCATGTGGTCCATGCGCCGCCTCCGGATTCCCTCCGGCGCGGCCAGCGAGGCGATCTGGTCGGAGTCGAACGCGATCCCGGTCGTGAACGTCCGGGCCTCCGGCGAGAAGAGCCCCTGTTCCGTCTGAAGATGCACCTCGAAGCGGCCGTCGTTCCAGAACACGAGGTCGCTGCGGCCATCCAGGTCGTAGTCCATCTCGTGGATCCGGCCGCCCTCGGCCCAGGGGTGGTAGCGATAGCCGTCGGCGCCGTAGACCCGGTCGAGCCCGCTGGTTGGCCCCACCGTCACGGGCTCGGCGAACCGGCCGGCCGGCATCTGGACCAGTACGTGGAAGCCGTGCCCCTGCACTAGCACGAGGTCGTCCCGGCCGTCTCCGTTCACGTCGCGAGTCATGTCCACGTGGAGAACTTCGCCCCTGGCGGACTCCCTGAAATCGGACGTCACCGCGACCAGGTCCCGTTCCGTCGCCGACTCCGGATCGAACCAGGTGAGCCGGCCGCCTCCGTAGGCGATCAGCCGGTCCCGGCCATCGATTCCGGCAACGTCGACGAAGGACACCTCGGCGCGCAGCGTGGCTTCGGCCGCCGTTGACCAGTCGCCATCGACAAACGAGAGAACGCGCAGGCGGCGGTCTCCATCACCGTCCAGGTGCACGGCAGCCACGTCTGCGACCGGCCGGCCCGTGAGGAACCCGGTCAGAACGGTCAGGCGTTCCGCGACGTCCACCACCAACTCGTGACGGCTGGGAGCGAACGCCGCGGGTGGCTCGGAGCTCGCGTGGACGGCAACCGGCATCATGCATCCCGACAGACACACCCGCATCGCCAGCAGGCTGATCCGGGCCGGCCGGTGTCGTCTCTCGTCGGGGACTGTCGCTCGTCTCTTCATATTGGTCCTCCTGCCTTCGGGGCATGTTGACCTCGTCAACATACAGCCTCTTGTTGACGCTGTCAACACCCACTCGTCCTGCCGCCAGAGATCGAGCCCGGCGATCACGAGCCGCTCTTGCCATAATCGCCCATGGCCGAACGGGCTCGCACCTACCACCATGGAGACCTTCGAGCGTCGCTGGTCGAGGAAGCCGCCGCGATGATCTCGGAGGGCGGCGCCGCCAGCGTAACGATGAGGGCGATAGGCAGCCGCCTCGGTGTATCGCGGGGAGCGCCCTACCGCCACTTCCCCGACAAGACGGCCCTCCTGGTCGCGGTCGCGGTCGCGGGGTTCAAGCGTCTCAACCGGCGGCTGGGGTCCGGCGACGCAGGAGCCTCTTCATCGAGCGTCGAGCGACTCCGGCGCATGGGCGAGCAGTACGTGCGCTTCGCACTCGAGCATCCGGCGCACTACCGCCTGATGTACGGCAAGGAGGCCCTTGCACGCCAGGATCAACCGGAACTGCGAAAGGCAGCCGGCGCTCTGCTCGAGAACCTGATCGATGTAATCCGGGTTCACCAGCAGCGCGGCGAGATCGAGGGAGGCGACCCGCGAGCGCAGGCCTACGTCGCATGGAGCGCGGTCCACGGCCTGGCGTCGCTGCTGATCGAGAAACAGATCGACCCGAATGTCGACGTGGACGACCTGATCCGGCAGACCACCCAGACGATCCTGGACGGGATGCGAGATCGCAGTCCGGACTAAGCTGCCGTCCCTAAAACTCACCGCGTGATCAGCATCGCCACGTGATGGGGCTCCGTCGTCGACGCGTGATGCATCAGGAGGTCCTGCTTGCCGTCCTTGTTGAGGTCCACGAGCCAGGTGTACTCCTCGTCGTTGGGGATGGCGACCGCCACCCTTTGAGGCTGCCGGGCGAACAGCTCCGGTCCCGGCACGCCGGCGAAGACGAGTAGTTGTCGATGCGTCTCCTCTATCAGCAGGTCTGAGCGGCCGTCGCCGGTCACATCCCCGATCAGCAAGGTCGTGTTGAAGGCGCGCAGGTGGCGCTTCTGTCTCTTCCGTTCCTGGTGCGTGGCCCCTCGAAGCACGATGTCCAGCGGCACCCACCCGAACTCCCTGACACTGGGGTGGCCATCCAGTTGCATTCGGCGGATGGCGTTGGGTTCGTCGGAAGGGAGGCCCTCCTTCATGGGATAGAACTCGAGATCCAGCCAGACGTCATCGCCCATGAACCCCTTGAGCCTCTTCCAGAGACTGCTCTCGAGGTACGAGACCTCGATCGTCGTGAACATCAGGTCGAGGTCGCCGTCGCCATCGAAGTCGCGCTGGTTCATCCCGAGTTGAATCCTGCCGTCCGACTGGAAGGTGAAGTCGACGGCCCGCCCGAACCGGGTTCCGCCGCCGGGTGCCGGCGCGCCGAGATGCACCTCGCAGGTTGAACGCTTGCGCGAGATGCTCGCGCCTTCCAGAGAGAAGACCACGAGATCCCCGACACCGTCGCCGTTCAGGTCGGCTATCGAGTGAAGCACCCTCCCCGTCATGTCTCCGGTGGCGAGGGAGGAGAGTCCGTCAGAGTCGAATGCGACATCGGTCGTGAAGGTCTCTGCCACCGGTGAAAACAGCCCATCTTCGTCCTGGTGGTGAACCGCGAAGTGGTCCCCGTTCCAGAACACCAGGTCGCGGCGTCCGTCCAGGTCGTAGTCCATCTCGTGGACACGACTTTCGTCCCAGGGGCCGTACCGGTATCCGTCGGCCCCGTAGATCCTGCTCAAGTCCGTGGACCGGCCGATCTTCACCGGATCCGCGAACTCCGCGGCGCTCGTCTGGATGAACACCCAGAAGCCATCGACGCCCGGCACGACCAGGTCGTCGCGGCCGTCGCCGTTCACGTCCCGACTGACGTCGACATGGGGAACCTCGCCTCCGCGAGGCGGGTTGAAGTTGGCTGTGACCGCGACCAGCGCGCGTTCCGTCACCGACTCGGGATCGAACCAGTTCAGGCGACCGGGATCGTAGGTGAGCAGCCGGTCACGTCCGCCGACGTTGGCCACGTCAACGAATCGCACGTCGGGACCGAGTGTCGCGTCGGCTCCCGGCACCCAGGCGCCGTCTCCGAACTCGTAGATACGCAGGCGGCGTTCGTCACCGTCGTCGATGTCCACGACCGCAAGCTCCGCGCTCGCGCCCCCGAGAAGGAACCCCGTTAGGACGGTCTGACGTTTCGCGGAGCCGGTGACGACCTCGTACTGCGTGAAAGCGAACTCCGCGGCCTCGGAAGTGGATTGCGCGGTGGCAGGCACTACGGCGCCCGACAGGAGGAGTCCAAGAAACAGCATGGGGGACAGGCCTCGTCGAACCTGCATCGCGCGGGTGATAGCCAAAGTGGCGACTCCCCTCACTTGGCCACCAGCATCGTCACCCGATGCGGCCTGGTAGTGAACGTGTGATGCATGAGGACGTCCTGCTTGCCGTCCTTGTTCAGGTCCACCAGCCAGACGTACTCCTCGTTCGGCATGCCGATCGCTACTTCCTCAGGCCTTCCGGAAAACAGCTCGGGCCCGGGCGCGCCAAGAAAGACCCTCAGGCCCTTCCGGCCCTTCTGCACGAGCAGATCCATGCGGCTGTCGCCGTTCACATCCCCGACCAGAACCGAGGGATGGAAGATGCCCTTCTCTCCCGAAACGCCGGGGGCGCGGCCTCTGATCTTGCGGCCGGCGCTCGGTTTGCCCGAGTAGATGCCACTTTCCATGCGGTAGAAGTCGAGACGCATCGGCACGGAGCGGGTCAGTAGTCCCGCGCCAATCATGCGGACCGTCCTGAAGGCGCCGAACCTCATCGTTCTGTACATCACGTCGACCTGACCGTCGTTGTCGAAGTCGTACGGCCCGATCTCGTATGGGAGGCCGTCCGAGAGAATCGCGGCGCCGGCATCGGGCGCGAACACCGTGCCGCCCTCGGGTGTTGGCGCGCCCGGGTGGACCTCGTACGCGAAGCGCACGTTCCACATGCTCCTGATGTCCAGCGAAAAGACGACGAGGTCGGCGACGCCATCGCCGTTCAGATCGCTCAACGAGTGCAGCACCCTCCCCGTCGGGGCTCCGGTCAGGCTGTCGTCAATACGCCGGTGGCGAACCTCCTGCGGAGCGGCGAGCGAGGCTGGGTCGTCCGAGTCGAACGTGACCTCGGTCGTGAAGGTCGTGCTGGCCTCGGCGGCGAACAGACCCCGCTGGTCCTGGAGATGCACCGCGAAGTGGTCCTGGTTCCAGAAGACCAGGTCGAGGCGTCCGTCCAGGTCGTAGTCCATCTCGTGGACGCGGCCGCCGTCGTTCCAGGGCCGGAACCTGTAGCCGTCGCCGCGGTAGACCCGGTCCGGCCCGGTCGAGGGGCCGATCGTCACCGGATCGGCGAACTTCCCGCCGCTCCCCTGGACGAGCACATGGAAGGCGTGGTTCTGCGGCACGACGAGCTCGTCGCGGCCGTCGCCGTTCAGGTCACGCGTGATGTCCACATGGACAACCTCACCCCTCCGCGGCGATCTGAAGTCGGACTCCACCGCAGCGAGTTCCCGCTCCGTCTCTGACTCGGGATCAAACCACGTCAGCCGGCCGGCGCCGTAGATCACCAGCCGGTCCCGGCCGGCGATGGCGGCCACGTCAACGAAGGAAGTTCCGGGCCGCAGCGTGGTTTCGACTTCCGGCACCCATTCACCGGCCCTGAACGTCAGGATCCGCAGGCGCCGACCATCGTTCTTATCGCTGTCCACCACCGCGAGGTCCGCCATCGAGCTTCCCAGAAGGAAGCCCGTCAGGACGGTCTGGGGCTCGCGGGCGCCGGTGACCACGTCGTACCGCTCGAAGGCAAACCGCTCCGCCGGCTGGGCGCCGGGAAGCGTGGCGGCAGGTCCGACGCATCCGTACAGGCACACCCTGAGCGTGAGTATGGCGAATCGGCCTCGCCGATGGTGCCTCGCTCCGCCGCGCGCCGTTCTCTTTCTCATGGCTCTCTTCTCCCTCCAGAAGTTGACTGCGTCAACATACACAGCTTTGTTGACATTGTCAACAAAGCTCTCGGAGAGGGCGGCATCCTCCACTGCGGCGCCTCGGTTTCCCCGCTGTCTCCTGGACAAGACGGGGACTCCCACGACAAGGACCGGCTAGGGGATCAGCCCCACTCCGGCCTCCACACCTCCTGGTTGTCCGTCGGGACCCTCCGCGCCCGGCGAGCGGCGGGAGTGCGGAGTTCGACATTGACCCGCCGCGCGATCGCCCGGGCGATGTCCTCCTGAATCTGAATCTCGGAAACCGTGCCGAGGACCCGGTCGTAGTGGCGGGACCAGAGATGGATGCCGTCGGCGACGCGGATGAGCTGAACCGAGATCCGCACCCGGTCGCCGGACCTTCGCACGCTGCCCTCGAGAATCGCCGAAACGCCCACCTTCCGGCCGTACCGGGGCGCGCTCAGGCTGGCCAGGCCCTGGTCGAAGGAGGAGGTCCGGGACAGGACCCGCAGTCCATCGACCCGCACCAGCGCCTCGGTGACCTCCTCCACCAGCCCCTCGCAGAAGAAGTCCTGTTCCGGATCGGAACTCATGTTGGCGAAGGGCCTGATCGCGATCGATCCTCCAACCGGCGTCTTGACCGGAGCCGTGAAGCGGTAGCCCCGGCCGGGAACCGTGACGACATACTGCGTCTCCCGATCCTGACCCAGGATCTTCCGCAGCACGGACAGGTTGTGCGTGAGATTGCTCTCAGCGACGTTGGTGTCGGGCCACACCATCGCCATCAACTCGTCCTTGTGGACCAGACGGTCGCGGTTCTCGACCAGCACTTTCAGCGTCTGGAAGACCTTCGGCCGCACTGGAACGACCCGCCCACTGCGCAGCAACCGGCGCTCGGCAGCATCGAGAAGAAACGGCCCGAAGGCGTAGGTGGGACGCTCTGCCACCAGGAACCTCCGTCAGGGACCGGACGCCGGTCTTCACGCAGATTGCGCTCAGCGGCGCCGGGATTTGATTCGGAATTCTGGAGCCTAGCAGCCCGGCGTCTCTAGCGGCTCTCGGGCAGCGCGAAGACGTACAGGTTGCCGCCCCGGGGGCGCGCGGCACCGTCCGGCGTGTGCCTGAGGCTTCCCGGTCCGGTCGATATGGCCACGTACTGCCGACCGTCCACGGCGTAGGAGATCGGATAGCCCATCGGCGGTGCGCCGAGGTTCACTTCCCACAGCACCTCGCCCGTCTCGTGGTCGAGCGCGCGGAAGGCACCGCTCGAGTCGCCGCCGAAGATCAGGCCACCGCCGGTCGCGACGACCGAGTAGGTCGCGCCCTCGGTCTCGAACAGCCACTTCGTCTCGCCCGTCACGGCCGAGATCGCGTACACCGTGCCGAGGTACTCCTCGCCGGGCGCCTGGATGTGGTCGGCGGCCAGGTTGTAGATCGCGACCTGCTGCTCGAACGCCTGCGCCCGCGGGCTGTTCGTGTCGCCCGTCACCAGCATCCGCGCGCACATGTTGCGCAGCGGGTAGTACATCGTTTGGGTCAGCGGGCTGTAGGAGCCAGCCTCCCAGTCCTTGCCGCCGATCCAGGTCGGGCACACGAGCATCTCCTGGTCCAGTTCCGTGAAGATGATCTCGGTGTTCTCGACCGCCCGCCCGGTCGTCTCGTCGATGTCGACGACCACGTTCTGCGGCACGGTCGGCCGCGCCCACAGGAACTCGCCGGTCACACGGTCCAGCGTGTAGACGAAGCCGGTCTTGCCCGGGATGCCCGTCATCAGCTTGCGTGTCTCGCCCGGTTCGAGGCCCTCCCGAATCCAGCGCACCGCCTCCGGGTCGGGCGACACCGGAAGGTCGACGAGGATGCGTTCGAACGGATGGTCCAGGTCCCAGTGGTCGTTGAGGTGCTGGAAGTACCAGCGGATCTCGCCGGTGTCCGCCTCCAGCGCCAGCGTCGAGTTGTGGTACAGGTGCGTCAGCTCCGTGCCGCCGAGCATGAACTTCGGCGCCGGCGAAGTGACGGCGGTGCCGAAGTAGATGAGCTCGAGCTCCGGGTCGTAGCTCGGCACCATCCAGGTGCCGACGTGATGCCGCTTCTCGAACGGTACGTCGCCCCAGGTCTCGTCCCCGGGCTCGCCGGGCGCCGGCATCGTCCGCGTCCGCCAGAGTTCCTCACCCGAGAGGGCATCGAGCGCGATCATGATGCAGGACTCCGGCCCGCCCCACGGCCGGCAACTTCTCCCGGACACCACCCGGCCGTCCGCGACGATCGGGCCCGAGCTGTGGGTGGCGGGATTGACCTGCCAGTCCAGGATCTGCGTCTCCCAGACCAGCTCGCCGGTCTCGGCGTCCAGGGCGAAGGCGTGGTTGTCGTCGCTGTTGTTCAGGATCAGCCGGTCGTAGATCGCGATGTTCCGGTTGTTCTTCGCGTTGAAGCCGACCTGGGCGTAGAGCCCCTCGGGCTGCTCCCGCGTGTAGCGCCAGATGAAGTCCCCGGTCGTCGAGTCGACCGCCTCGATCGTGTCTTCGAACGAGGGGATGTAGAGAACGCCGTCGTAGGCCAGAGGTGTGATCTCGGAGGTCCCGACGGCGATCTCCCGTGACCAGACCAGGCCGAGCTGGTCGACATTCCCGCGATCGACCTGGTCCAGCGGGCTGTAGCCCCAACTGTCGTGCGTGCGGCGGAACATGAGCCACTCCGAGTCGGGCGGGTCCTCGAGCATTTCGTCCGTGACCGGCACGAACGTCGATGCCGCGTCCTGGGCCGGGAGTGCGGCGCTGAACCCGACGCTCAGGGCAATGGTCGCGGCCACGAACGCACCTCCGAGCGGGCGAGCACTCTTCACTTCAGCCCCTCTTTTCCTCGCTGTCTTCAAGACGAAGCGGGGACTGTAGCAGCAGCAACGCGCCGTGAAGTAGCATCCCGCCTTCCGCATGAAGTCGTTCAGCCGCCTTGTCTGCGTGCCGGCCGCAGCGTTCCTCCTGACCGCCGGTCTCGGCGCCCAGGAGACCGCCTTCGTGCCGGTCACGCAGGAGATGCTGAACGACCCGGAACCGGGCCAGTGGCTGCACTGGCGCGGCACGCAGAACGCCTGGGGCTACAGCCCGCTCGACCAGATCACGACCGCGAACGTGGGCCGGCTTCAACTGGCGTGGGCGTGGGCGATGGACGACACAGGCCCCCAGGAGGCCGCGCCGCTCATCCACAACGGCGTCATGTACGTACCGAGTCCCGGCGCGGTGGTCCAGGCCCTCGACGCCGCCACCGGCGACCTGCTCTGGGAGTACCGGCCGGAGCCGGTGGGCGACGGATCGGGCGCCTTCGGCCGCGGGGTGCAGAAGAACATCGCGATCTTCGGCGACCGCATCTTCGGCGCCAGCCCCCGGGCGACGATCTTCGCGCTCGACGCCCGTGACGGGAAGCTGATCTGGGAGACGCAGACCGCCGACCCGGCTCTCGGTTACCGCTACACCGCCGGCCCGATCGTCGCCGACGGCACGCTGGTCACCGGTATCACCGGCTGCGGCCGCTACAAGGACGACGTCTGCTTCATCACCGGCCACGATCCGGACACCGGCGAGGAGATCTGGCGGACCTCAACGGTCGCGCGGCCCGGCGAGCCGGGCGGCGACACCTGGGGCGACCTGCCGCTCCGCTTCCGTGCCGGCAGCGACGCCTGGATCGCCGGCAGCTACGACCCGGAACTCAGGATCGTCTACTGGGCCACCTCCCAGGCCAAGCCCTGGGCTCGCTCCGTTCGCGGCACGGAGGGCGACGCGCTGTACACGAACTCGAGCCTGGCGCTCGACCCCGACACCGGCGAGTTGCTCTGGTACTACCAGTACCTGCCCGGCGAGACCCACGACATGGACGAGGTGTTCGAGACCCTCCTCATCGATGTCGACGGCCGCAAGAAGCTCTACAAGATGGGCAAGCTCGGCATTCTCTGGGAGCTCGACCGGGAGACCGGCGAGTTCCTGAACGCGATCGACGTCGGCTACCAGAATCTCGTCGACGTGGACCGCGAGACCGGCGAAGTGACCTACCGCCCGGAACTCATCCCGGAGATCGGCGTCGAGATCAACATGTGCCCGAGCACGTCCGGGTTCAAGAGCTGGCGCGCCATGTCCTACGACCCGAACACCGGCGCGCTCTACATCCCGATGACGATGAACTGCGAGCTGGCCACCTTCGGCCCCGTCGAGCGCGTCCTCGGCGGCGGCGGCGCGGGCCCGGTCAAGCGGATCAACACGCTGCATCCGTACTCGGACGGCAACCTCGGCGAGCTGCTGGTCATCGACGTCAAGGAAGGGGACATCATGTGGCGGCACCGCACGTTGTCGCCGATCAACACGGCCGCGCTCGCAACCGGCGGTGGCGTCGTCTTCGCCGGCGACTACGACCGCTACGTCTACGCCTACGAGGCCAGGACCGGCAAGATCCTCTGGCAGACGCGGCTGCCCACGTCCGCCCAGGGCTTCCCGGTGACCTACCTCGCCGGCGGACGCCAGTACGTGGCGATCCCGGTAGGAACCGGCGGCGCCAGTTGGGCGACGATGGTGCCGCGCGACCTCATTCCCCACATCCGCCGGCCGACCAACGGCAACTCGATTCACGTGTTCGCGTTACCGGCGGATCTGCCGGCAGCAACCGGGCAGCCTCGGACGGCGGCGACCGACCGCGATGCGGCCGGAGAGCCCGACGCTTCCCTGACCGTCTGGGACGGCGTCTACACCGTCGAGCAGGCGGAGCGAGGCACCAAGCCGTATGTCCAGAACTGCGCCACCTGCCACGGCGAGGATCTCGGCGGCGGCAGCAACTCCCCGGGCCTGGTCGGCGTCAGCTTCCAGTTCCTGTGGGGAGGCAAGACCCTGCACGAGCTGTATGAGGCGATCCGGACCACCATGCCGACCGACAATCCGGGGAGCCTGCCGCGGGAGACCTATCTCGACATCCTGACGTACATGCTGCAGGTCAACGAATTCCCGGCAGGCAGTGGCGAACTCGACGCGGAGGCTCTGGGCAACATCCTGATCACCGAAGAACCCGGTGCGTAGTCTGACGTAGGACACAGCTCGGCGGTATTGCGAACTGCGGCGTATCGTATTACGATCCTGTGCATGCACGCACTCTCCGTCAAGCTACCGACCGAGCTCCACGCTGCCCTGGCAAGCGAAGCGCAACGACGCAACATCACGCGGTCCGCTCTGTTGCGAGAGATCGTCGGGGAAGCGCTCGACAGTGTTCCGACGCCGGCAACGCCGAGCTGCGCCGAATTGGCTGGCGATCTGATCGGCGTCGTTCGGAGCGGCCGCCGCGACCTGGCGACGAATCCCGATCTTCTCGAGCAGGCTGTCGTCTCGGACGCTCGACGTGCCGCCGACCGTCGTCGCTGACACCGGTCCGATCGTCGCGCTGCTCGACGCTGATGAGGCGCATCACGAGTGGGCGCGAGACCAGTTCCAAACGCTCGCGGCGCCACTGCTCACGTGTGAAGCGGTGCTCTCCGAAGCCTCCTTTCTCCTCGCGCGCGCCGGCGAGGATCAGAGCCTGCCGGTGACGCTCGTCGAACGGGGCGTACTGAAGGTCACCCGAGTACTCGCGGCACAAGAAGACGTTCTAGCCATCGGCCGCCTGATCCGCCGGTACCGCAACGTGCCGATGTCCTTCGCCGACGCGTGCCTGGTGCGGATCGTGGAACGCTCGGATCAAGCGTCCGTGCTGACCCTCGACTCCGACTTCCGGATCTACCGCCAGGGCAACCGCCGCGTGATTCCCGTGCTTACTCCTTCGTAGCACCATCGAAGTCGGGCACGGTCTCGACCAGATGGGCCAAACTGCCGAAACGGAACTTCTTTGACGTCACCGGAACCAGCCTCACGGCGGGCCTGCCCCTACGGGCGATGATCACCTCGTCGCCCGCTTCGGCGGCGACGATGAGCTTCGACAGTTGCGACTTGGCTTCGTGCACGCTGACGAGCATCGCTGTTCCTCCTGGCCGCCAGCCCCCAACCGGAGGCCCAAACGAGTCTATTCGTCGACAGCTAGCGGAATCGCCTCCACCAGCAACGCCAGCGCACTCCGCAACGAAGCGTCGGCGTAGCCGCCGAACGAGCCCTCGTACAGCCCGAGCCGGACCACCACCATCTCGTGTGACGGCACGATGATCGTGCTCTGACCGCCTGCGCCCTGCATGCTGAACGCGCTGTTCGGCAGTGACGGGTAGCGCTTGCTGCCGCCGCGCGGAGAGTTGTTGATCCAGAAGAAGCCGCCGTAGATCGGCCGGCCGTCGGCGACCCAGGCCGGCGCGGGAGTGCTGACGAACTCGACGAAGCCCTCGGGCAGCACGCGCTCGCCGGTCGGCGAGACGCCATCGTCCAGGTAGAGCTGGCCCAGCCGCGCCCAGGTACGGCCGGATCCGAAGCCGTAGCCGTTCAGCAGGAAGTTGCCGTAGGGATCCGCCTCGGCGACGAAGCGCCGGACGCCGATCCGGTCGAAGAGGTGCTTCTGGGGGAACTGGTGGTAGTTCTCGCCGCGGCCCTCGACCGCCAGGCGCACCAGGTGGTTGGTCAGGATCGGGTCGCAGTTCCGGTAGCGGCCGATCGTGTTCGGCGGCCATTGCGGCGGCCGTTCGGTGGCCCAGAGGTGGGAGTTCACCGTGCCGGTGTAGAGGTAGAGGTGGTCCGGGTAGCCCATGGCCGCCTCGTCGTACTCCGGGTCGCCGGCGTTCACGCAGCGCAGGCCACTGGACATGCGGAGGATGTCCTGGATGCGGATCGTGCCGCGGACGTCGTCCGGGTTCTCGTGCCAGGAGTCGACGGGCGCCAACTGGTCGAGCGTGTATTCGCCCTGCTCGATCAGCACGCCCATCAGGGTCGCCGAGAGGCTCTTGTTCATCGACCAGCTCTCGAGGGGCGTGTCCTTGTCGATGCCCTCCCGGTAGCGCTCGGCGATGAGCCGGCCGCGGTGCAGCACGACGAACGCGAGGGTCATCGCCTCCGGTTCGAAGGCGGCCTCGACCGCCGCCGCGAGGTTCTCCGCGTCCACGTCGTCGGGAAGCGGCTCGTCCGGCAGAGCGTCGCCCATCGGCCAGGGAGCGTTCTCTTCGAGGGTGCTGGTGACGGGAACCGTCTCGTAGAAGGGCGCGTCCTCCCCCTTGGGCAGCGCGACGCAGCCCTGGTCGCCGTGGAGCACCGCGGTCCGCGTCACGCCGGTGTCGGTTGTGACGTGGACGCGCTTGTTCTCGCGGTCGAGCACCCGACCCGGCAACCGGTCGCGATACTGGTGACGCGATGTGAAGCCGCCGATCTGCGTCCATGCGTCCTCGAAATCGAGCCCGGTCAGGAAGACGGCGGAGCACAGGACCTTGGCGAACCCGGCCGCTTCGTGCTCGATGAAGTCGCCCGGCGGCGGCACGCGGACGGTGTCGAGTTCGTGTTCCTGGCCGCGCGCTACCAGGCTCTCGCCGAGCGTCAGTTCCTGACCGGCGGCGGGCGGCGGGTTCCCGCCGTTGTCGGCGCAGCCGCCGAGCAGCGCCGCCAGGAGCGCGATCCGAAGCACGCCAGCGCGCATCACTCGTCCTACTCCGGCCGGTACCAGATCGGCGACGTCCAGGCCATCTCCTGGATCGTCTCGGGATAGGAGCCGTCCGAGCACACGGCGGGCCGGTCTTCCGGGGCGAGGCGCCGGCAGTCGTACCAGCTCCAGCGCAGGCTGGGGTTCTCGACCACCCGCAGATAGTAGTAGGCATGCTGGCCGGCATCGAACGCCTCGTCGCGGTAGACGCTGCAGAGGCTGTCGTGGCCGTCGCCGCTTCGCTCGCCGGTCGCCGGGTCGACGCTCGCCCCGTTGTCCGGCGAACCGGCGATCGGGATGACCTGGCTGCGACCCGCCCCGTCGGCGTCGACCCAGCCCTTGACGAGCTGGAGCTGCTGCAGGAGTCCGGCGCCGTCCGCCGGGTCGCGAGCGGCGAAGGCGAGGAAGGTCGGCGCCGCGCCGTCGCCGGCCTCCGGCAGGTCGCCGCCCATCGGCACGCCGCCGGCGTACGCCTGTTCGAGCAGATCGGTCTGGTCGCACAGGTTCCCGGCGTAGCCCCAGCCGCCGAAGAACCGCGGACGGATCCGCGGGCCCGAGGTGCCGAACACCTCCCGCCGCTCCATCGCCTCGAAGATCGCGTCGCGGGAGTTCTCCACCGCCCAGACGCCGGCCAGACCGCCGGCATTGCCGTCGATGCCGCTGGTCAGGAGACCCGGCTGAAGGCGCTCCTCGGGCGTCGCCTCCAGGGAAACCGCGCCGCGCCAGTCCTCTTCCGCCACCGCCCCCGGGGTCGCCGTGTGCGTGTCGGTCGACGCGATGATGCCGAGCTTGACCGGGTTGAGCCCGGTCTCCATCTCCTCCTCCAGGCCGACGACGAGCGCCGAGCGAACGAAGTCCGTCCGGTCGACGCAGCCGGCCCCGAGCATGCCCTGGTTGCCGTTCTCACCCTCAGGGCACTCCTCGGTTCGCAAGGTCGTCTCGCCCGAAAGAAGGGACTGGACCGTCTCCTCGCGGCCCAGCACCCGCACCGCCTCCACGTCGCACAGCTCGTCCGGCTCGGCGAACACCGAGGACAGGCCGTTGATGCACTCGGAGCCGCCCTTGTGCTGGAAGATCTCGATGATCGGCTCCCGCTCCAGCCGCTTCTCCGCGTAGGCGCGGCGCGCCTCCAGCGTTCCGTCCAGGCCCCGGTACGGCGCCATCCGGCCGTTCGCGAGATTGCTGTTGTGCGGGATCGTCAGGTAGTCGCAACTGGGCCTCGCCGACCCGTCGCCACAGACCTCGTCCAGCCGCTGCCAGAGCAGGCTGTCCGTCGGGGCGTCGATGTACGAGACCGGCAGCTCCGGCACATCCGCGCTCCGGAAGACGACGTTGCGGTGGTAGTTCGAGATCCCCGGCGTGCCGGTGTACTCGTAACCAACGAAGGTGGTGAAGCTGCACGCCTCGGTCCGGTCGTACGCGTCCTCAGCCGCTTCGATGATCTCCTGCCACGGGCTCATCGCCCACTCGCGGCAGAGCGATCCGTCCTCGCCGCACAGTTCCTCGGTCCTGCTCGGCGTCTCGGTCGTGATGACGGCGCCGAGCATCTGCATCCCCACACGCTGGTCCGAGCGGAACGTGGTGCAGAACTCCGAGCCGTAGCGCGGCGACTCCGGATCCCTGCACAGGCGGCGTTCGCCCAGGAACTCGCCGTGATCGGTCACCGCGACGAAGTCGAGCGGCCGGTCGATCGTGATGCTGCCTTCAGGCCTGCCGTCCTCGCCGATGGGCCAGAACGGGATCGACTCGCCCTTGGCGAAGCGGTAGGCGTCCGCCGGCGTCGCGCCGGTGCTGTTGGCCGCCGCGTCGAACGAGAAGCTGGTGTGGACGTGGAGGTCGCCGAACAGCGCCTGACGGAGCGGTGTGGCGTCGAGGCAGCCGGGCCGGTCCTCCGTGCGCGTGATGGCGGCGCCAGCCACACTCCCGTCCGTGGCTCCGTCTTCGCCAGATGCCGCGCAGGCGGGAACGGCGAACACGAGCAGCGGGAGCAACAGGCGAAGCGGATCGGATCTCATTCATTCTCTCCAGGTCTGCGGATGTGGCGTATCGACCGCCTTGGGTCGGCGCCCGACGCTATCGCCCTCTATAGTGACTTCAACTCACTTCAAAGGAGAACGAAGATGAAGCCTTCGCTGCCATTGGTCTCCGCCGTGGCCTTCGCCTCCCTCGCCGCCAGCATCGCGGCCCAGCCCACCCTGAGCGACGACGTGCGCTCCAGGTGGGAAAGCTCCTGCATGATCCGGCACGACAAGTTCGACTACGTGCTGCCGGGCGCAATGCGGCGCAACGACATCGACATGTGGATCGTGACCGACCGGGGCCGCGGCACCCAGCCGATGACGCGCGACTTCGGCATCTCGACCGTCAACGGCCAGACCTTCTTCATCTTCATCGACCGCGGCGGCGACCGCATCGAACGGATCCAGCTCGGCCGCGAGAACGATCTGGCCACGGAATGCGGCGCCTACGACCGGTTCGGACGGTTCGAAGAGCTGCGGTCGATCGTCGAGGAGCGCGATCCTCAGACCATCGGTCTCAACTACCTCGCGGTTCCCTACAGAGCCGAAGGCCTCCACGTCGCCGACGGACTCACGCACACGGACTTCAAGTTCCTCACGAGCGAACTCGGCGAGAAGTACGCGGCCCGCTTCACCTCGGCCCAGCACCTGATCGCCGACTTTCGCGGAGAGCGGGTCGCCGGCGAGATCGTCGAGTTCGCGAAGATCGGCGACCTCACCCGGCGGCTCCTGGAGCGGGCGCTGTCCAACGAGGTCATCACCCCGGGCAAGACGACACACAACGATGTCGCCCGCTGGCTGGAGCAGAGCCTGCACGACCACGACCTGCTGCGCGGCTGGTTTCCGACCGTCTACACCCACCTCCCGGACGGCAGCGAGATCGGCGGCACCGAGCGCGTGATCCAGCGCGGCGACATCCTGCAGATCGACTGGGGCACCGGCCGCAACCACTTCTCCACGGACATCAAGCGCTTCGCCTACGTCCTGCGCGAAGGCGAGACCGAGCCGCCCGCCGGCGTGCTGAACACGTTCGCCGAATCGAAGAAGGTCCAGGAGATCATCCGCAAGCACGTCCGCTCGGGCCGCACCGGCCGCGAGCAGCTCGACGAACTGAAGCAGATCATCCGGGACGCCGGCTACGTCTACACCGAGCTGGAAGTGGCCGCCCAGGACGCCCCCGGCATCGAGGTCAACGTCGGCATGCACGGTGCCGGCAACATCGGCCACGAGATGGCCGCGAGCCTGTTCGAGATCTACCCGGAACGCACGAAGTACGTCGTCCGCCCCAACTCGATCATCTCGCTCGAGTACATCGTCTTCATGCCGGCCGAGGAATGGGAAGGCAACAAGATCCCGATCAACGTCGAGGAGAACGCGTTGATCACCGAGCGCGGCATCGAATGGCTGCATCCGCCGCAGTCGCGGGTGCTGGTGATTCGGTAGCGGGCTACTCGTCGTCGTCGCCCCACCAGCGGCGCAGGCGCTCGGCGATCGCCTTCTCGGAGCCCTGGTCGGACGGTTCGTAGTAGCGGCGGCCGGACAGGCCGGGCGGCAGGTACTCCTGCTCTTCGAAGTGGCCCTCGGCGTCGTGGCCGTACTTGTAGTCCTTGCCGTAGCCCATGCCGCGCATCAGCCCCGTGACCGCGTTGCGGAGGTGCAGCGGCACGGGTTCGTGCGGGGCGTTTCGCACGTCCTCCGTCGCTCGGCCCAGGGCCACGTAGGCGGCGTTGCTCTTGGGTGACGTCGCCAGGTAGACGGTTGCTTCGGCGAGGGGGATGCGGCCTTCGGGCAGGCCGATGAAGTGGACCGCCTGCTGGGCGGCGACCGCGACCGGCAGGGCTCCCGGGTTGGCGAGCCCGATGTCCTCGGCGGCCAGGATGACCAGCCGGCGCGCGATGAAGAGCGGGTCCTCGCCGGCTTCGAGCATTCTCGCCAGCCAGTACAGGGCGCCGTCCGGCGACGAGCCGCGGACGGACTTGATGAACGCCGAGATCGTGTCGTAGTGGCTGTCGCCGGCCTTGTCGTACTGGGGCGTGCGTCGTTGAAGGGCGTCCGAGATGGACTCCATGTCGATGCGGCGGATGCCGTCTTCGCCCGGCTCGGCCGCCACAACCGCCATCTCCAGGGCGTTCAGGGCGACCCGGGCATCGCCGTTCGCGATGTTCACGAGGTGCGCCATCGCGTCCGGCTCCAGTTCGGGGGCCAGCAGACCCAGGCCGCGGTCCTCGTCCGACAACGCGCGCTCGACGATGCCGGTCATCGCGTCCTCGTCCAGGGCGTGCAGCGTGAACACCCGGCAGCGGGACAGCAGCGGCGCGTTGACCTCGAAGGACGGGTTCTCCGTCGTTGCTCCGATGAAGGTGATCGTGCCGTCCTCGACGTGGGGCAGGATGACGTCCTGCTGAGCCTTGTTGAAACGGTGGATCTCGTCGACGAACAGGATCGTCGGGCGGCCGTAGAGTGACCGGAGGTCGTTGGCGCCCTTGACCGCCTTGCGCAGGTCCGCGACACCGGCGGACACCGCGCTGACCGGCTCGAAGTGGGCGCGGGTCGTCGTCGCGATCAACCGCGCCAGGGTCGTCTTGCCGGAACCGGGCGGCCCCCAGAACAGGAGCGATGGCACCCTGTCCGCCTCGATGGAACGCCGCAGCACCTTGTCCTCGGCGAGGATGTGCTCCTGGCCGACGAACTCGTCGAACGTGGCCGGCCGCATCCGCTCGGCGAGCGGCGGGGCCGAGCCGGTTCCCGGCTCGGCAGGAGCCTCGAACAGGCCGCCGGTCGTCGGTTGGCTGGTCACGTTCCTAGGCTACTGTCGCTCTGCTCCAGCGCGGCCACCGCATCCGCGTACTGCTCGAGCGCCGCATGTCCCTTCGGCGTCAACCGGTAGACGCCGCGGGGCGAGTCGGCGGCTCGTTCGAACCAGCCGTAATGGTCCGCGTACATGATCGCCCGGGCCCGGGCGACTCCCGTTCCCTTGGCGGCGACGGCTGCCTTCGTCGGACCGTTGAGACGGAGATGGGCGGCGCAGCGCAGGGCGTCCTGACGGTAGGCCGTCATGATCGGACGGCCGGTCGAGCCACCCTGGTTCGGATCGCCCACCCGGCGCTGGAACTCCCGGAGCAATCGTCCGATCGCGTACTTGCGTTGGCGCGGCCGGTACGGCGCCGGGTCGACCAGCGCCTCCACGAAGGACGCCGGCTCAAGCCGGACCGTCAGCAGACCCAGCCCGAGCCGGCGGCACAGCCCAACCGCGTCCTTCCTGCGGGTCGTTCGGCTCGAGAACGGCGGAACGGCGAGGTAGACGTTGTCGGAGAGGCCTTGGCGTGCGATCCCCTGGAACACCAGGGGCAGGGAGAAGCTCGTCTTCAGCTCGACGATCAGGGGCGGCTCCTTGCCCCGGATCGCGACGAGATCGCAACCGTTGACCTCCCCCTTGACGGCATAGCCCTGTCCCTCGAGGAACGCCTTGACCGGCGGGTAGAGCGTCTTTTCGCGCACACCGGTTAGCAGTGTGCCATGAGTACCTCGTGCTATGTAGTCGGTCCGGCACCGAGGAGCTTCATCGTGACCGACAACCCGACTTCGCCACCTCTGGAAGAAGCGAGGGCGTACTACAACGCACTCCTGCGTCCCGTCTTCGAAGGCCGCAGGTTCGTGCTGCCCGGAAACATCGCCGTCGGGCTCGGCAACGTGGCTCTCGAACTCCGCCAGCTCGGCGCCGCGCGACCCTTCGTGATCGCTGGTAGCCGTGGAACCGGACAGCTGCCGCCCCACGAAGATGCGGAGATACGGGTGCTAGACGTTCAAGGCACGGACCCCCTGGACCACAACCGCAACGTCCAGCGCGCGCTGGCCGACCTTCCAGCCGCCGTTCAGGACGCGGTCGACGCCTGGGATCCGAACCGTTCAGCGAAGACCCTGCACACCGACCCGCTCGCCGAGCCCCGGCCGGTGGCCGGACGAGCGGCTTATGCCGCGCGGCCCGCGGCGTGGACGGCTCTCGAAGACAAGATAGTCATCGACGCCTTCTGGGACGCGGTCGGCGTGCCGCGTGCAGCGTCCCGGGTCGTTCCGGCCGAGTACCAAGCGCTTCGCGGCGCCGCCGGCGCTCTGGACCGTGGCCGCGGCACCGTCTGGGCGCCGGACGCCCGCGAAGGCGCCAATGCCGGCGCCGTCGCCCTGCGCTGGGTCCGGCCCGGCGACGACGGACGGGCGGCCGCGGCGGACCTGGCACGGATGGCCGACCGGGTTCGCGTCATGCCCTTCCTGGAGGGGATTCCAGCGAGCATCCACGGAGTCGTGTTCCCGGACGCCGTCGCCGCCTTCCGACCCGTCGAGATGCTGGTTCTGCGGCCGGCGACTGGCGACCGCCTCTTCTACGCCGGCTGCTCGACCTGGTTCGATCCGAACCCCAAGGACCGCGAGACGATGCGCGAACTCGCCCGTCGAGTCGGCATCGCGCTGCGCAAGCGAGTCGGTTTCCGGGGGTCGTTCGGCATCGACGGCGTCCTCGCCGAGGAGGGGTTCCTGCCCACCGAACTCAACCCGCGCCTCGGCGCCGGAGTGAGCACGCTAGCCGGTGCACTCGGCGACCTTCCGCTCATCCTGCTCTGCCTGGCCATCGCCGAAGGCGAAGAGCTCGACTACCGGCCGGAACTCCTCGAGCGCGCGGTGGTCGAGACGGCCGACAACCACCGCGTCTGCGGCGGCGGCAGGACGACGGAACGGACGCTCACCGACACCGGCACCTTCGATCTGGTGGCGGACGGCGCCGACTACCGCGAAGCCGAAGCGAGCGAAGACCCCGAAGCCACGCTCCTGTTCGGACCCGGGCCGATCGGCGGGTTCCTGCGCTTCACGCCAAATCCCGACCGCAACGAACCGGGTCCACCGTCCGCGCCGCAGGCCGCGCGAGCCTTCCGCCTGGCGGATCGCCTGCTCGGCACGGACTTCGGAGACCTGGAGGCGGCGAAGAATGTGAGGCCATAGCTGAGCGCAGATACCTCCACACGTCGAGCCGGCCGGCTCATCCGCGCCACGCGGCCTCGCGCTTCCGCGCATCGCGTACCCACTCGGCGGTCCGTTCTTCCGGCACCGAACTGAAGAGGGCCCAGAAGTTGAGTTCCCGCGGAGCGAGGACCTTGCGGCCTCGTTCCTCAAGGAAGCGCCGCCGCCGTTCCGGGCTGGTCGCCTTCATGAGCCAACGCATCGGCTCCATGCCTCCGCGAGCCATCACGCGCTCGATGACGATCTCCGGCAGCTCAGGCTCCGCCCGCAGCGCTTCGAGGTCGTACTCCCAGAGCAGTCGCTCGACCGGTTCAGGGAAACTCACTGAGAGACTCTAGCGATCGGCAAGCCACCACGCGACCACGGGATCACCACAGCACCCCGACACCTGCAACCGCGAAGGCCAAGACAGTTTCGGTTCGCAGCTAGAGTAGTCTGCCGTTCGCCCGAGCTGTCGGAAGTCATCGAAGTACCTTCCGTGTCCGGCCGTCCGGTGACAGATATGCCCCCAACCGCCCTTGAAGCTGCCTACGAAGTCCTGAACGAAGCTGAGGAGCCGCTCCACTACGAAGAAGTCACGAGGCGCATGCTCGAGCGTGGGCTGTGGCAAACACGCGGCAAGACACCGTGGGCCACTGTCAACGCACGGATAGCGGTCGACATAAAGGAACTCGGCCAGGAATCACGGTTCCTGAGGGTCGGACGCGGCATCTTCACTGTGGGGATTATACTCGATAGTAACCATTCCTGACCGGGCGATTTGACTCGTTCGAGATCCATCCGGTACCCCTTTGGTGGAACTACCGGAGGAGATCTCCATGCGACGCAGATATCTACGCAGCCGGGACACAGAACGGTACCGAGAAGCCCTCGACGAGGCAAGGGACAACGTGCGACTTGCCCGCCGGGACTACCACGAGGCCCTGGACGAGCTTGATGAGCTAGAAGCCGTGGGGCCGGAGGGACCGGATGCCGACGACGCTACGGACGGCGACTTCTACAGGCCACGGCGCAGACGGGCGAGAGGGGAGGATTAGGGGAGATGGAGACCGAAGCGAAGCTAGACAGAGAGTCTCTAGATGTGGCTGGCCGTGCGTCGAAGTTCATCATGGATGAGCTACAGAAGAACGTTCAGTCTGTCGACGAATCGGATCTGATGAACCAAACCGTGTGCATGAACCTCTTGTTTCAGGGCATCCATCAGGTCGTCGTGGCGTGCCATATGCTGCAGGAGCGTTGGCCGGAAGCTACGAGTCGGTCAGTTTGCGGATGAGAGTAACCGCAGCATCAAGCTGCTCGGCGCTCGATTTGAGTTTCGTCTTAGCTTCTCCGAGACGGCGGCCGGCATTGGGGTTCGCAGCAGTCACGTCCGCAGCCTTCACGAGATTTCTCTTCACCAACGCACTGTGTGGTCCGGCCATTTCGGGCGGGTGCTTGAGCAGCCTGCGTGCTGCTGCCAGCGAGTGACCGGCCTGCCGTAGTTCGCATTGAACGTCGTTGACGGTGCTGATGAGGCTCTCGACCACCTCAACGGAATCGTCCGGGTGCTTCTCGTCCGTCACGGAACTACATCTTCTTGATCGCCCTAGCGATCTCGCGTAGCTGCTTGTTGGTTTCGCCTAGGGTGCGGATCAGTTCGTGGAGCATGCGTTCGATGCCCCGGGTGTCGGTCGCGGCCATAGTCGACCCTCCTGTGTGGTGATGGTGGTCCAGGGGAAGCGAGTCCCTGAGCCGAGAATCGGGGAGTGTAGCCGAGAACCTACGGCTCGCCCAACCGGGCGTCGGTCTTGAGCCGGTCGACCTCGGCGAGCAGCGTCTGGAGGGCCCGCACGACGTCGATCACCACGCACTGGCAGAGGGGCTGACAGTCGCCCTCGATGTGAGTCGCCAAGTCGGCGAGTTGGGCCTCCAGGTCGCGGAGGTCTCGGTCAAGGATCCTGCTGGGTGCCATCAGCGAGTGAGGGTAGCGGCGTTCCCGGGAAGGTCAAGGCCGGTGCTACAGTGCCCGCATGGCCGTTCCAGCACGGGTGACCCCTGCGTCGGGTCACTCGCTCAATACAACAGCCCGACACACCGGACCGAGGTAGCTCCTTGGCCCAGGGCGAATAGGCGAGACCACCGTGTCACTCGTGTGCATGGACGGCCATAACGGCCCGACACCATCCCGGTGTCGGCGCGTCGCTATGGAGGACCATGCACGATGGAGTCGACGAAACCAGAGGAGAAGCAGGACGAAGGGAAGATCACAGGGAAGGGATGCCTCGGTTGCCTGGGCATAGGAGCGGGGATCCTCCTGCTACTGGCGTTCCTCGGCTCGCTACTCCCCGACGACCTGGACTTCCCCGCACAAGAGACAGCGAGCGAGCAGAGCCCTTCGCCTACCGCCACCACCCAGCCTGAGGTCGAACCATCACCTCCACCGGCACCGCCACAGCCGGACAACGAGCAACTGGACGAGGCTGCGCGGGCCGAGGTCACTCAGATGATCTTGGACTTGGGGGAGATCTATGACAGGCAGAAGGACTTCTGGGAACTTGCCAACTCGCGACTGGAATCGAACTGCAACTTGCAGTCGCTCAACGAGGACACGTGTCAAGTACTTCTCGGCAGTGCCCTGTCGATAGCACAGGGCGTCGTGTACGTGAACCAGATCTCCAGAGACCGGATCCGTGCGTACCAGCGTCAAGGTCGTGATCTGGGCCCGGATGTCTCGGACGCCCTAGCGACGCTCCAGAAACAGGACGCGGCCTCGAGGGAGATGGAGGCTGGCATCCTTGAGCTTGCTCGGCAGGTCGAGCTTGAGAGCGTAGTGAGAACGCTCGGAGGGGCCCACAGGGACGCCCCGATGTTCCGGAGCTTCGCACTGAGGTGGAGGAATTGACCGAGTACTTTCCGCGCTTTTCGATCACTTTCTGCAAGAAACTCGTTGACTTTAGGAACGTAAAACGCTATAATTGCCTTGCTGTGGAGGGCAAGGATCCAGCGAAAGCACCCGGTAAATTCTATCGAAAGGGCCTGTCCCTGATCGAAATGATCCGGATGTTCCCCGACGACGAGGCGGCGGAACGCTGGTTCTACGCCCAGCGGTGGCCCGATGGGCTGTGCTGCCCACGCTGTGGCGACACCAACGTGCAACAGAAGACCACGCACCCGACCATGCCGCACCGCTGCCGAGGCTGCAGGAAGTTCTTCTCCGTCCGCACGGGAACGCCGATGGAGGCCTCGAACCTCGGCCTGCAGGTCTGGGCCCTAGCGATCTACTTGCTGTGTACCCACTTGAAGGGCCAGTCGAGCATGAAGCTCCACAGGGATCTCAGCGTCACGCAGAAGACCGCATGGCACTTGGCCCATCGGATCCGAGAAGCGTGGAACGAGGGGAACCCACCTCCTTGGGAGGACCGTTTCGACGGGCCGGTCGAGGTCGACGAGACCTTCATGGGCGGGCTGGAGAAGAACAAGCACCGCTCGAAGCGACTCAGGGTCGGTGGAGGCACTGCCGGCAAGGTCGTGGTCGCTGGCATGAAGGACCGCGCCACCAACCAGGTCAAGGCCGCCGTGGTGCCCAACCGGGAGCGATGGGTGCTCCAGACGTTCATCCGCAACCGTGCCAAGGCGGGGGCCACGGTCTACACGGATGACTTCTCCGGATACAAGAACCTGCCCGACTACGCGCACGAGCCCGTCAACCACAGCGTCGGCGAGTACGTCCGAGGCAAGGCGCACACCCAGGGCATCGAGTCCATGTGGAGCATGCTCAAGCGAGGCCACAAGGGCACCTACCACCGCATGAGTTGGCGGCACCTCAACCGCTACGTCAACAAGTTCACCGGCCGCCACAACCAGCGAGAGCTTGATACCCTCGACCAGATGACCCAGGTCGTGCTGGGGATGAACGGGAAGCGGTTACGCTACACCGATCTCACCGGACGAAGGGCTGCGTAGACCCGTACCAGAGACTCTCTGGCCATGCCCAAGTTCACCGCCACGTGCGAGCACTGCGAGATCGCGGTAGAAGAGCCTATCGCGCAGTCTGGCAGTAACCTTCTCCTTAGAATGCCTCGAGTGTGAACGGCAACTCGACGTCGATGTAGCGCTCGTTGCAGCCGTCTTCAAGAAGACAAGAGGCCGCGTCGAGCAATCTCTGTGCGCCCAACCGCCCACCCCAAGCGTTCTTGAGTTGATTCCGGAACATCTCCGCAAGCAGCCTCCGAACGATGCGAGCTTTCGTCTCGTGATCGAGTGACTCCTCGGGCTCCCAGACGACCTTCCTCGGCGTAACGACGCCTGTCACTGCGCTGGCCGCCTGCCAAGCGATCTAGCCGTTTGCCATAAACAGGGCACTACGGTACCGTCCTGCCGTCGCATGGGGCTCCCTCCAGTGGTGACACTGAAGGGGTACCGGAAGAACTGAGGAGCAGTCAAATTGCCGCTCGAACACACCGACTCACCAAAACTCGAGGGTGTCTTCTGGCTGCCGGAGAATGAGGTACAGAAGTGGCCAGGTGTGATTCAGCTACTTGATTACGGCGTAACACGCATAACGATCTGGCAGCTTGGAGAACATCGGCACTCCTTCTACGGCAGCTCGAAGACGATTCTCGGCGAAGTGAACTCTCTTGATCGGCGGTATGTCACAGCGAAGGATTGCTATCTTCGAAAAGGACCCTCGTCTATCGCCGCCGGCCCCGCCTCGACTAGCAAGAACGTAGAACGTCTTTGTATTGGAGGAGAAGTAGTCATTGAGTCTCAATTGTCTCTTCTCTGGCATGGCAATGAAGCCCCTTCTGCGGACGATCTCGTCTCTGCCGAAGACTTCTGGTTCATTCTTGAAGGCATTGAGGGATGGTTGGGTAGGAAGCTGTGGGACATAGGAGATGATGGTTCCTACAAGGCCAAGAAGCATCCTGAGCTAACGTTTCGTGTTGACGAAGGCGTCCACGCCTCGATGCGGGTCGCTACCCAGTACGATTGGAGATCACCCGGACTGAAGGTCGACACGTCCGGTGAAGTTCGGATGACGTCGTCCAAACCACTAGACGTACTTCTGTTTGGGCAGTTCGCTGAGCACATTCAGAAGTTCATGTGTTTCGCATGGGGCAGGCAATGCCTCATCAGGGAGATGTGCATCGCTCGAGACGGTCAACCCGCCGCATCGGTGTGGTGTCCGACATGGCTATCTGGATTCCCAAGTGGGGAAGTGGACAAACTGTTTCCGTCGGGGACGTTCTTCATGGCACGTGACGTGCGGCCGGAAACCAAACCAGAGTTGGTTCTGGAGAAGTGGTGCGACTTGTGCGCCGAAGCCGAGGATGTAGTGGAGTCCATAGTTCGAGTTCTGGCAGACTCCAGATCTACGGATCGACGGGCTGATCTTGTGGTTCCGGCGCTTGAGAAGCTGTCAGATAGTGTGGCGATAGAGGAACCGGACTGGAGGAAAGGAGACCGAGATGCGATGCTCGCTGCGGTCCATCCGAGGCGCGTGCCCTTCTGGAGCAACTTGCTGCGGCGGAACTCCAATCCACTGAAGCGCCGCCTGGATGGGCTTTTCGCTACCTACATTGGGGACCGCATCGACGCTGAGACACGGCATCGCGTAGTCGAAGAACTGGTCAAGTTTAGGAGCCGTCGGTTTCACAAGGGGTTCTACGAGATATCGGATCGAGCGTGGTACCAGGCGGTGGCGGTTCTCTATTTCTGCGTTCTGGATAGGTTGGGAGTGGATTGGCGTCCCCTAGTGACCGACGCGGGCACCCTCTCCGAGCACTACCGACAGTCTTAGCTCTCAGGAATGGTTACTATCGAGTATAATCCCCTTCACTGTCAAGGAACCGTCGCCGCCATCGTCGGCGCAAGGAGCGAAACTACAGAAGTCCGGCCCTAAACCGTCCGAGGCGAGCCCTATGTCTTTCCTCGACGCAGCGGAGAAGATCCTCCGCGACTCAGGGTCGAACGAAGCCATGAGCTACGTCGAGATCACGAGCCGGGCGATCGAGGCAGGACTCATCCGACCAGAGGGACAAACGCCTGCCGCTTCATTGAGCGCCCAAGTCGGTGTGGACATCCGACGACGCGAGGAGCGCGGAGAGAGGCCCCGTTTCTCCCGTCCGGAGCGCGGAAAGATCGGTCTCGCTCCTGATCTCCCCGTTGGCGTTGCAGATCAGATCGAAGAGCAGAACCGGCACGTTCAGGCCCAACTGCTCGCGAGGGCCCGAGGGAGTTCGCCGGATGGCTTTGAGCAGCTAGTTGCAGCTCTCCTTGAAGCGATGGGCTTTGAGGACGTCGAGGTCACGTCTCGGAGCGGGGATGGCGGTATTGATGTCCGCGGTACGTTGGTCGTGGCGGATGTGGTGCGCCTCCGAATGGCAGTCCAAGCCAAACGATGGAAACAAAACGTGCAGAAGCCAGTCGTCCAGCAAGTACGGGGGAGCCTGGGTGCACACGAACAAGGGCTGATCATCACAACCAGCGGCTTCAGCAAGGGGGCTCGCGAGGAAGCGGAGCGGTCCGACGCGTCCCCGGTAGCTCTTATGAACGGTGAACAGCTCGCGCGCCTGCTCGCAGAGAAGGAGATCGGAGCCGAGAGGACAAAGTACGACCTCTGGACGCTCCTAGACTAGAAACCGAGGAGCCCTTGGGCTAGGGCGAGTAAACCTGCCTGGCACGCCTCGTTGGCCCTCATCGCCCCCTTTCGGCGCCCGAAAGGCAGCGAAGGCTCTTACTCCGCTCGCGCCTCCGAATCCCCGCGCCGACTGCGCTGGTAGAGGAACGACACCGCCACCAGCAGCGCGCCGACGATCAGGAAGGAGAGGATCCGGTAGCCCTGTTCGAGGAACGAGAGGTCGATCAGGAAGGTCTTGCCGACCACGACGAGCAGCAGCGCCAGACCCTGCCAGCGCAGGCCGGGGGCGTTCCGGCGGATGCCGGCGGCGATGAAGCCCGCCGCCCACAGAAGCCAGACGGCCGACAGAACCACCTGGGCGGCCAGATCGAGGTCGAGGTCGACGTCGAGTCCCTGGACGAGGTCCCACGACTCGGTCGACACGGCGACCAGCGCGACGACGTTGGCGACCACGAGCGCCACGGCCCAGACCGGCGCCTCCATCCGCACCCTGGTCTTCAACCGGCTGCGCACGTAGACGGCGGCGGCGACCAGGCCCGCCGCTACTCCGGCCAGCGTCAGGAAGCGCAGGTTGACGAAGAGGAGGTCTCGCTGCCCGCCGAAGGCGGCCGGCGTCATCAACAGCACGACGCCGAAGAGCGCCACCGAGAAGACCCGCATCCAGATCGCTGGAAGCCGCGTTCCGGCGACCGCCAGCGCCACGGCCTCCGCGGTCCACGCCAGGGTGATCCAGTCGCCCTCGAGCCGCATCGGGAAGGCGATCGTGGCCAGCAAGGCGGCGAGGACGGCGAACAGCGACCGCAGTTGCCGGGTTCTCCGTTCTTCGCCGGCGCTCCAGCTCGCGAGCGCGCGGGACACCGCCATGTGGACCACGGCCAGGGCCAGGACGGCGCCGGTAAGCAACCACCGCTGCTCCTCGTAGAGGAGCTGCTGCAGCAACAGCACGTAGAAGCCGAGCGCCAGAACCAGCACGCCGAGCTCGGTCGGGCGCAGCCGCCGGGCCAGTCGCGCGCGTGCAAGCGGCAGAGCGAAGTAGATGGCATAGAAGAGCGTGCCGAAGAGGGCGGTCGAGAGAAGCCGGTCGCCCTCGTAGAACTCGACGTACCAGGCAATGAAATAGACAGCCGTCGCGACCAGGGCAGCCGGTGCCAGGACACGGAAGCCCCGGAGGAGGGCCAGCGCGAGCAGGCTGGCGCTGAGCAGGGCGAGATAGCTGAAGAGCACGACCTGGGCGTCCGTGCCGGTGCTGAGCAGCGCGGGCGTCAGGTAACCGCCAGCGAGCGCCAGTGCCGCCAGGCGCTGCGAGTCGCGTCGTACCGACTGGCCGATGACCGCGGCGGTGACGAGAGCGAGGAACGCGAACGCCGCCGGCTGCGGCACGAGGGCGTAGAAGTCCCACGCCGCGTAGCCCGAGAGATAGACGACGCCGGCGCCGAGAGCCGTCATCCCCTCGGCGAAGTAGCGCATTTTGCGCCTGGCAAGCCATTCGCCGTAGCCGGCGAGAGCCAGGCCGCTAACCAGCCCGATGACGACGCGTCCCGTCGGCCCGATCCACTCGTTCTCGAAGGCGTAACGGAGGAAGAAGGCGGCGGCGATCAGGAGCGTGAGAATGCCGATCCGGTTCAGCCACCGGCCACCGATCAGCGACTCGAAGTCGATGTCGCGCCAGGCGGTGCGCTTGGGGGTTCGGGGTCTTGCCGCCGACGGCGCGGTCTCGACGGGCCGGGAACTCGCCGCGGAGGCAGCCGCGCTGGAGCTGGCCGGCGGCGCGGCAGCCTCTGCCGACTCCGACGTCACTCCGGGGCGCTCGCCTTCGCTCCCGCCACGCAGAGCCGCCACCTCCTCGCGCAGCTCGCGGACTCGCGCCTCAAGCGCCTCCACCCGCTGATCGAGGGACTCCGGCACGCGCCGCTTACTCTCCGTCAGCGACCGGGGGTTGTCGCAGCGGCGCCCGTCTTCGCCGCAGTTCGGTCGGCTTGACCTGTACGCCGTAGTGCGCGGCCAGGTAGTCGAGGATCGGCTTCTCCAGGTCGCCCAGCGGCTCGAGACCCTCGTCCTTCTCCATGCGCCGGATCGTCCGGATCCAGCCGTCGCGACTCGTGCGGTTCTGGGACAGCAACGTGGCCGAGTGGCATTCGGTGCAGCGGTCGCGCACCGTCTTCCAGGTCCCGGCTTCGTCGCTGATCAAGCCGCTTTCGGCGTCCACTGGAGTGGCTGGCTCCTGGGCTGCCGCGGCCGAAGCCAGCGTGACGAGCAGGGCCAGGGCAAGCCTGTATGGTCGCCGCTTCACGGCGCGTTGCCTTCCGGAAGCCGGCGGGGTCGCCGGCGCACCCAGTCTGCGCCGGCTTCTAGGCCACATAGACGGCGATCCGGTGGCAGGCGTTGTTCAGGTAGCCGCGCGGGTTCCAGCCGGGGAGGACCACCGGCTGCACGTCGCCGTTCGCATCGGCGGCCCGCGCCCAGACTTCGTAGTAGCCGGCCTCCGGGAACTCCAGGTCGAGATCCCAGTTCTGCCAGGCGAGGCGGTTCGCCGGTGGCTGCAGATCGGCCCGGATCCAGGTACGGCCGAAGTCGATCGAGACGTCCAGCCGCTCGACCCGGTTGTCGCCGGTCCAGGCGTGGCCGTGAAGCGGCAGAACCTCGCCCGCCGAGTGCTGGTACCCGCTCTGCGGATAGGTGATCAGCGACTTGACCGGCATCGCCTCGATGATGCGCATGTCCTCGGGGGGGACTTCGGTACCTGGTGCCACTGGTTCGCGCGGCACCTTGTAGGACATGCCGGTCATCTTCGGCCCGTCGTGGACGATGTCGCGGATCGCGATCCGCTGCAGCCACTTTCCCGAAGTAGACCCTGGCCAGCCGCCGAACACGAGGCGGAGCGGATGGCCGTTCATCGGGTGGAGCGGCTCGCCGTTCATGCCCCAGGCGATCATCGACTCGGCTTCGAGCGCTTTGGCGATCGGCACGCCTCTTGAGATCGGCACGCCGCCGTCGGCCGTCCGGTCCGTTCCGTAGTAGGCGACGTAGACCGCGTCGTTCCGGTAGCCGCAATCCTCCAGGACGTCCCGCAAGCGGATGCCGTCCCAGCGCGGACACCCGACCGCGCCGACGGTCCACTGGTTGCCCGACGCCGGGGGGTCGTACTCGGAGCGGCCGTTGCCGCCGCACTCCATGATGAGCTGGCGGCTGACGTTCCCGAAGCGCTGCTTGAGTTCGCCGAGGGTGTAGGTCTTCGTGCGAGCCGCCGACTCGCCGTCGATCGTCAAGGTCCAGCCCATCGCGTCCACGTCCTCCGGCGGAAGACCGTTGTTACGGACGAATAGCCGGTTCGCAGGCGTCACGTCGTCGTCGAGCAGGTGCGCCGGCGTCTCGGCGCAGAGCGGCCGGTCGTTCAGCACGGTCAGGCCGTCCTTGCCCTCGATCGTGAACGGCTCCGCCTGGTTCGCGTACGCAGCCGGAATCAGGCCGGCGGGCATGAAGTCGGAGAACACGATCTTCGAACCGACCAGCGCGGTCATCGCGCCCAGTCCCTTGATGAACCCGCGCCGGGTACGGGGATCCGTGCGCCGGCCCCAGACTTCCCAATCGGCCCGTGTCGGGTCGGCGGCGAAGACCTCGTGAATGCCTCGCACCTCTCTTCTCATGGTGACTCTCCGAATCGGCGAGCTGGGAGTTGGCGCGACAGGCACTGGGTGCGCCGGCGTCCCCGCCGGCATCCGGCGCGAAGCGCCGGCTTCTGCTGCCTCGGCCGCGCTGTTCCTCCAGCCTACAACCGGCGGCCGCCGGCTTCGTTACTCTCGCCACGACTCCCCTGAGAGGCCACCCCGCGAATGCAAGTCGGCGAGAAGACGATCGGCACCACACGACGAGCCTCCATCGCCATGGCGGCGCTGGTCATCTTCTTCGGCGCCTGCGGACCGGGGGCGGAGCCAGGCGAACAGTCTTCGACCGCTCCACCCAACGTCGTCATCATCCTCGCCGACGACATGGGCTACGGCGACCTGTCCTCCTACGGCCACCCGCTCATCCGCACCCCGAACATCGACCGGCTGGCGGCCGAAGGCCAGCGCTGGACCTCGTTCTACGCCTCGAGCCCGCTGTGCAACCCGAGCCGCATCGCGCTCGCCACCGGGCGGATGCCGATCCGCATCCAGGGAGGCGAACTGAATCGCTGGTCGAACCTGCCGGCGGACGAGACGACCCTGGGCGACATGTTCCAGGCCGCCGGCTACGCCACCGCCTACATCGGCAAGTGGGGCATGTCCGGCCGCTTCGAGGCCGGCGGCGTCCACCCCAACGACGCCGGCTTCGACTACTTCTACGGCGTCGAGGACTTCAACGACGGCGGCCGGCGTCCCGAGATCCCCCACACGTACGAAGGGATCAAGAACGCGACCAGCGAGGACTTCGTCTTCTCGCTGTTCCGGCAACGAGCGGCCATCGAGACGCCGACACACCAGCCGACGTTGACCCGGCGCTATACGGAGGAGTCCGTGGCCTGGCTGGAACAGCAGATCGAGGCCGGTTCGCCGTTCTTCCTCTACCTCAGCCACACGATGCCGCACGTGCCGATCTTCCGTTCGCCCGAGTTCGAAGGTCAAAGCCGGGCCGGGCTCTACGGCGACGTGATCGAGGAGCTGGACTGGTCGGTCGGTGAAGTCGTCGCCGCTCTGGAGGAGGGCGGCGTCGCGGGCGACACGCTGGTCATCTTCTCCAGCGACAACGGCCCCTGGCTCACGTACTACGACCTGGGCGGCTCGCCAGGGCCCTTCCGCGACGGCAAGCACACCGCCTGGGAAGGTGGTTTCCGGGTTCCCGGCGTCTTCTGGTGGCCGGGGACGATCGAACCGGCGACCATCGACGGCATCGGCGTCCAGGTCGACCTCATGGCGACGCTCGCCCCGATCACGGGGGCGGCGGCGCCCGATCGCCCGATGGACTCGATCGACCTCTCGGGCACTTTGCTTCGCGGCGAACCCAGCCCGCGGCACGAGTGGTCTTACTACGGCACCCGCGGCCGCCTCTGGGCCTACCGGGTCGGCGACCATAAGCTCGTCCTCGAATCCTGGGAATCGCTGGGCAAGGAGGGCGAACTCGCCTGGCGGGGCTTCGATAACGAGCAGGTTCACGACCCGCCGCTGCTGTTCGACCTGAGCACGGATCTCGGCGAGCGCTTCGACATCGCCGCCGAACACCCGGAGATCGTCGCGCGGATCGAGAACGCGATCCGCAAGCATCGGGAGTCCGTGAAGACCGCGCAGTAGAGGTCGCCCGATACAATCCCGCCGATGAGCTGGTTCTTCAACAAGGTCCGCATGCCGGAACCGGGGGAGGCGCTTCCCGGCCGCGCGGAGACGATGCGGGTCCCTCCACGTCACTACGTCCTCGACGCCCCGATCGCGCCGCCCTACCCGGAAGGCAGCGAGCTGGCGATGTTCGGCCTCGGCTGCTTCTGGGGTGCCGAGCGCAAGTTCTGGGAGGCTCCGGGGGTCATCACGACCGCGGTCGGCTATGCCGCCGGCGCCACGCCGAACCCGACCTACCAGGAGGTCTGCAGCGGCCTGACCGGACACAACGAGGTCGTGCGGGTCGTGTTCGACCCCGAACGCATCTCGTACGACGAGCTGCTGCGCATCTTCTGGGAGAGCCACGACCCGACCCAGGGGATGCGCCAGGGAAACGACGTCGGCACCCAGTACCGCTCCGGCATCTACGCCTGCTCCAGGAAGCAGCGACAGGCGGCGAAGGCCTCGCTGGCGGCCTACCGGGAGCGGCTCGCCGCCGCCGGCTACGGCCCGATCACGACCGAGATACTCGACGCTCCCAACTTCTACTTCGCCGAGGACTACCACCAGCAGTACCTGGCCAAGAACCCCGACGGCTACTGCGGCCTGGGCGGCACCGGGGTGACCTGCCCGGTCGGTACCGAGGTCGCCGTCGAGCAGGCGGTGTGAACGCCACACACAGGAGGCACAGCAATGGCAGACACCACGGTCGGTATCACCCGCGGTCTCGGCTGGCTGCTCTTCCTCGCTGGAGTGCTCGCGCTCGGGGGTGTCGCGATCTACGCCCTCGTCATCGACGACGGGGCGCCGCTCTACATCAAGCTGGGCGTCGGCGCTCTGTACGGCGGCCTGGCTCTGCTGCTGCTTTCCGTACTCCGGCAGCAGTTGATCGCCCGCAAGACGGACAAGTACAAGGACGTGCAGCGATGAGGGCCCCTGAATGCTGATTGCAACCACCGAGACGATCGCCGGCCACGACATCACGCAGACACTGGGACTGGTACGCGGCAACACGATCCGCGCCCGCCACGTCGGCAGGGACATCACCGCGGCACTCCGCAACCTCGTCGGCGGCGAGGTCACCGAGTACACGAAGATGGTCGCCGAGAGCCGCGAACAGGCGCTCGACCGCATGGTCGCGGAGGCGGAGAGCCTGGGTGCCGACGCCGTGGTCGCGGTGCGGTTCACGACGTCGGTCATCACCAGCGGCGCCGCTGAGCTGCTCGCGGTCGGGACCGCGGTGACACTGCAGCGGCGCTAGCTAGCGCAAGCCCATCCGTTCCAGCACGCCGGCGACGAGCAGCGGCCACACCAGCGTGGCGTCGGCGGGGACCTCCGCGAAGCGGCCGCCCTCTTCGACGGGGACGAACTTTCCCCACGAGACACCCTCGCTGTAGCCGCAACCCGAGAGCCCACCCCAGTGCTCCGGCTCGGGGCAGATCCGCACGCCGTAGCGGAAGCGCTGGGGAGGCGCGTCCTCTCCCGCCCGGCGCGCCGCCGCCTCCAGGTACGGCGCCACCTGCTGCGCCCAGTTCCGCGGCACACCGCCACCCACCGTGAAGATGCCGAGCCGCTTCGCGCCGCCAGCGAGTTCCGTGTAGTGCTCCAGGTCGAGGAACGGATCGAACCGGATCGGCGCCAGTCCCTGACGCTCCCTCGCCCGGTTGAAGAGAGCGAAGTCCAGCCCGATCTCGGAGTCGGTGAACGCGGGCACGTAGACGGGCACGCCGCGACGCCAGGCCGAGGACAACACGCCGCGGACCGGCGAGACTTCCCCCTCCGCTTCGGTCAGCCACCGCCCGAACGCCTCGTTCAGCAGGCGCGAGCAGCCGACCTCGCCCTCGGGCCACCGCTCCAGGACCGAGTGGACGATCAACTCGACCCGGTCCAGGTTGCTCTCCAGTTCCAGCGTGTCGTAGATCCGGTCGTAGCCGGAGTAGTACGCGGTGCGGTCGTCGAGCCTGCCCGCCGGCGCCTTGAAGTGGATCATCCCGGCGGATTCGACAAAGCCGTGCACCATCAGCGCCCCGGTGCAGACGATCGCGTCGAGCAGCCCATGGTCGATCATGTCGCACAGGACCAGCCCCTGCTTGGCGGCGGTCATCGCGCCCGTGAACGTGCCAACCACGAGGCAGTCCGGGTCCTCCGCCATCTCCTGGAGCACGTCCGCCGCCTCGCCGAGCTGGCGACCGCCGAAGGAAGTCGACTTCATCGCCGCCAGCAGGTCCGAGAAGGAATCGACGGCACTCAGATCGAGCGGCGCAAGCGGTTCCAGCCCCTTCCCGTCGGCGAACTCGGCCGGGCGGCGCGCGTCCCCCGGAGACTTGGGCGTTGGATCGTTCATGGGAGGGAGGTTCGAAGTTATCGCGGCAGGGCAGCACGCCAGTCGCGGTCCGGCTCGATTCTTGCTCCAAACGACAATTGTGACCGACCGGACTCGGGCTGTGACAGGATCCGCGTTGAAGGCAACGCACGTTTCGCCGCCGAACGAGGGAGAAGGCGGACGCGATTCCGCGGCGAGCTTCGCCCCGACTACGCCGGCGATCGGCTGGACCGTTGTGAACTCACGCGAACCCAGGGAACTCGAGCTCCTCTACCGGCTGAGCCAGACCCTTGGCGAGAGCCTCGAACTGCGCGACGTCACCCGGCCGGCGCTCGAGACCCTGGCCGAGCACCTGAACCTGAAGCACGGCACGATCACGCTGCTCAACAGGAAGACCGGCGAGATCCGGATCGAGGTCGCCCACGGATTGAGCGTGGAACAGATCGCCGAAGCTCGCTACCGCCTCGGCGAAGGCGTGACCGGCCAGGTGATCGAGACGGGCGAGGCTCGGGTGATCCCCAAGACGAGCGAGTCCGAGACCTTCCTCGACCGCACCCGGCGCGGCAAGAGCGCGGAAGTCTCCTTTCTCTGCGTGCCCATCCGCACCGGCAGCGAGACCTACGGCGCGCTGAGCGTCGACCGGACCTACGACCCGGACCACGACCTGAATGCGGACGTCCGCCTGCTTCTGATCGCGGGCTCGCTGATCGCGCAGGCGGTGAAGCTCCGCCGCACCGCCGAGGAGGAGAGGGAGCAGCTCGAGGAGGAGAACGAGCGTCTGCGAGCTCAGCTCCGCGACCGCTTCCGGCCCGCGAACATCGTCGGCAACTCCCACGAGATGCAGGAGGTCTACGACCAGATCGCCACCGTCTCGAGCAGCAACACGAGCGTCCTGATCACGGGTGAGACCGGCACCGGCAAGGAGCTCGTCGCCCAGGCGATCCACTACAACAGCGCCCGCGCGGACCGGCCCTTCGTCAAGGTCCACTGCGCCGCCCTACCCGATGGCGTGATCGAGAGCGAGCTGTTCGGGCACGAGCGCGGCGCCTTCACCGGCGCGATCCAGCAACGAAAGGGCCGCTTCGAACTCGCCCACACCGGCACGATCTTCCTCGACGAGGTCGGCGACGTGCCGCTCCTGATCCAGATCAAGATGCTGCGGGTGCTGCAGGAACGCGAGTTCGAGCGGGTCGGCGGCACGCGGACCCTACGGGCGGACGTTCGGATCATCGCCGCCACGAACAAGGACCTGTCCGCGATGACCGTGAACGGCGCGTTCCGCGAGGACCTGTTCTACCGCCTGAACGTCTTCCCGATCCACGTGCCGCCGCTGCGCAAGCGCAAGTCGGACATCGTCCAGCTGGCCGACTTCTTTCTCGAGCGCTATGCGCGCGTGAACGGCGGCAACGTGCGCCGGCTGTCGAGCGCCGTGATCGACATGCTAGTGAGCTACCACTGGCCCGGCAACGTGCGGGAACTCGAGAGTTGCATCGAACGCGCGGTCCTCGTGGCGAGGGACGACGTCATCCATCCCCACCATCTGCCGCCGACCCTCCAGACCGCAGAGAGCTCCGGCACCGAGCCCCCGGGGAGTTTTCAGTACCTGGTCGAGAACTACGAGCGGGATCTGTTGCGCGACGCGCTCAAGAGCGCACGGGGCAACATCGCCGCCGCCTCGCGCAAGCTCCGCACCACACCCCGGATCACCGGCTACAAGATCAAGAAGTACGGCATCGACCCCAGCCGTTACGCGAACTAGGTTGCCGTCAGCGGAGGCGTCCGGAGGGGAGGGTCCCAGCGGACGCTCACCCCGCTTGGAAGGCGGAGGGATAGGGTTCGCTTCGGTCGACTGCGCTCCGCTATGGCTTGCGTTGATGGAGGTTCTCGGCAGTCGCTTGTCTCCAGCCCGCTGGGGCCCTCCCCTCCGGACGCCTCCGCTGACTGGACTAGGTCGAGGATCACGTTTGTCGGCCGCGAACGGCGTTGCTACAAATTTGTAGTTGATCTGCTTCGCATGAGACCCTCGGGGAGGCGCTACACGGAAGACAAAACCCTGAGTGGAAGCAGGTTGCTGACCGGGATGGGCGTAGATCCCGTCGTTGGCACCTGTGTTGCTACTCAAGCCGCGTAACCGGCAATTTGCCCTTTCAAGGAGGTTCTACCCCAATGTTCCGGAAATCAGCCATTCTCCTGACCGTGGCCGCGCTCGGCCTGACGGCCGCGCCGGCGTCTGCCGATACTTCGTACAGCCTCGACTTCGCGTCCGCCTACGTGTGGCGGGGCATCACCTTCACTGACGGGGCCGTGTGGCAGCCTTCGGTCACGGCCTCGAACGACAGTGGCTTCGCGATCAACGTCTGGGGCAACCTCGACATCGACGACGCGAACGACATGAGCGGCGAGTTCAACGAGATCGATCTCACCGCCTCCTACGGCTTCGGCTCGGACGCCGTCTCCGCCGAGGTCGGATTCATCGAGTACCTGTTCCCGAACACGGAGTTCGCCGGCACGCGCGAGGTCTACCTGTCCCTTGGTTTTGACGTGACGGCGTCCCCCAGTATCTCCGTGTACTACGACATCGACGAGGTCAAGGACTTCTATGCGAACGTCGGCGTCTCGTTCGGCGGCGACGTGAGCGACGCGCTGGCCTGGAGCGTCGACGTCTCGGCCGGGTACGCCGGCGACGACTTCGCCGCCGCCTACGGTGGCGCCTCCGGCGGCATGTACGACGGCAACGTGACGCTCGGCCTCTCCGGCGGCGCGTGGTCGGCGTTCGTCAGCTACGTCGACGCGATCGACAGCGACGCGCTGCCCGAGCAGCCGGTCGACTTCCTCGCCGGTATCGGCTTCTCGTTCTAGCGGCCGGTGAACTTCGGCGCCCGCTTCTCCATGAACGCGGTGACGCCTTCCTTGTGGTCGTCCGTCTGGCCACAGCGGATGTGAGAGATGGCCTCGCGGTCGAGGATGGACCGGAAGTCCGAATTGACCGCGAGGTTCACGTTCTCCTTCATCCAGCGGTAGCTCACGAGCGGTCCGTGAGCGAGCCGGGACGCGTACTCCATCGCCTCGTCGCGGAAGGTCTCCGCGTCGTAGACGCGGTTGACCAGGCCGATGCGGCGCGCCTCCTCGGCGTCGATGATGTCGGCCGTGAAGAACAGCTCCTTCGCCACCGCCGGGCCGACCAGCCGAGTGAGCTGCCAGGTCGTGCCCCAGTCGCCGCCGAATCCGACCTTCGAGTAGGCGGTCCCGAACTTCGCCGCGCTCGAGGCCAGGCGAAGGTCGCAGCTTGCCGCCAGACCGAGGCCGGCGCCCATCGCGAAGCCGTTGACCATGGCGATCGTCACCTTGGACACCGAGTGGACGAGCCAGGCGGCTTCCTGGCCGCGCCGCAGACTGTCGATGCGTTCCTCGAGTGTCGATGGGGCGCCGCTCGATCCGCCCATGCCCGAAACGTCGCCGCCGGCGCAGAAAGCGCGACCCTCGCCGATGAGAGCGATCACGCCGACTTCGGGATCGGCTGCCAGCCGCGGTACTTCCTCCTGAAGCCCGGCGGTGATTTCGGCGGACAGGGCGTTCAGCTTCTTGGGGCGGTTCAGCGTCAGTAAAGCGACGCGATCCTGGACGTCGACCCGGAACTCCGGCTCGGGGGCGGTCTTCATCTCGGCTACGGTCATTCGCGTTCCTCCTGTTTCCTGACTCTCAAGGGAAGGCCCGGAGTGTAGCCCGTCGCTGAGCGGGAACACTTCGCGCTCCCGCGCGTTACAACATTGAGATGCCAGTGGCCGCGCTGAGGCCCGACCCGCTGGCGGCGCCGACGACGAGACCCCGACGCGCCCCGGCGCAGATGACCGCCACACCCGAGGCGGTACGGGTGGACCGCGCCCTCGAGGACGGCGCGCTCATGGCCCGCGTCAAGGACGGCGACGAGCGGGCCTTCGCCGACCTGGTGAACCGCTACAAGGACCCCCTCGTGAACTACCTGACCCGGATGACGCGCAGCCGCGAGCGTGCCGAAGACCTGGCGCAGGAGGCGTTCGTGCGGGTCTACCGCTCGGCAGGCCGCTACCGGGAACGGGGCCAGTTCCAGGCCTTCCTGTTCCGCATCGCCACGAATCAACTGCGCAGCGAAGAGCGTCGCGCCGCCCGTTGGCGGGGTTTGCTGCCGTCGCTCGCGGCCGAGCAGAAGCTACGGCCGCCGGCGCCCTCACCGCAGGGCGCGGCACTGTGCGACGAGGCGGTCTCTGCCGTCACCGCCGCGATTCGACGACTGCCCCTCCACTACCGCGCGCCCGTCGTGCTCCGCGAGATCGAGGGCTGGCCCTACGCCCGCATCGCCAAGGCGCTCGCTTGCCGCGAGGGCACCGTCAAGTCCCGGGTCCACCGCGCCAAGGACCTGCTGCGAGAAGACCTCCACGACTACTGGAACGGAGGATCGAAGTGACCGACCACCTCGACCTGAAACGCCTGCCCCGTGAGGAGGCTTCGGACGGCTTCACCGCCAACGTGCTGCGCCGCGTACGGAGCGACCAGGCTCGCCAGCCCGCGCCGCGCCTGAGACTGGCCGTGGCCGCCGTCGCCGTCGTCGTCGTTTCGGCCGCCGCCGGCGCCTGGTGGGCTCAGCAGTCCGCGCCCACCGAACCGCCGGCCGTCACCGCGGAGAGCATCGAGCAGTTGAGGTCCGAGTACCAGGAACTCAACCGGGAACTCGAGTCTCTCCGCCGCCTCGCTGAAGACACGCAGCCCTTCGTTCCGGTTTCCATCAATCCCCAGACAGAAATCCTTTTCGACCTCCGCGACATCGAACCGGTTCCCGTTGGCCTCGCGTCTACGGGGAGCCGCAGAATCCAATAGGAGTACTTCGTCATGACCACAAGCCGTTTCATCGTCCCCGGTTCTTCCACTCGACTCACTCTCGTCACGACCCTGGCCGCTGTCCTCGCGGCTGGTTCGGGCGTCGCGGCCTTCGCGCAGGAGCCCGAAGAGAAGGAGCGTTCCGTCCGCGTCATGGTGCTCGGGGACGGCCAAGTCGAGGTCCTGGAGGACGCGGAGGAGGCCCGCGTGCTGGCTGTCAAGCTCGCCGCTTCGGCTCAGGAGAAGGCGGTGGCCCGTGAGTTCGCGGATCGAGTCCGACCGACACTCGCCCTGCATTGGGGCGGCGCCTATCTCGGCGTCGAACTCGTCAATCTGAACGAACCGCTTCGAGCTCACTTCGGTGTGCCCGAGGGCAGCGGAGTACTGGTCTCGAACGTCATGGACGGCAGCCCGGCGGCCCGCGCCGGCATCCAGGTCGGAGACATCCTGACCCGCTTCGACGGCGAGGACGTAGCGAGTTCACGGAAGCTGACGACCATGGTGCGGAAGGCGGAAGCCGGGGATCCGGCCGACATCGAGATCTGGCGTGACGGCAAGGTCGAGACGGTCAGCACGACCCTCGACGAGCGGCCACGACCGAGTCTCGAGGCCAACTCCTTCTACTTCCTCCGCGGGCGCGAAGATCTCGACGGTGACGGCGAGGTCGATGTCCTCATAGGCCCCGACAGCCTCGATGATCTCCCGGGGAAGATCCAGGAGTACTTCAACGGCGACGAGTGGCAGGAGCGCCATGAACGGATGCAACGCTTCCTCCACGAGCGCCGCCCCGACATGAACGCGCTGGAAGACCGTCTCGAAAGCCTGAAGAAGCGGCTCGCGGAACTGGAGCAGCGCCTGGAAGAAAGGGCCGAAGAAGACTGATCGCCAGCGTCCGACGTCGTCTGGCCGGCGGAGGGGCGCGATGGGTGTCGGAGTCGCCGGACAAAGGGACGGTAGAGGACACTCCCGTGAGGACCTTAGGGGACCAAGCGAAGGCGGTCTGCCTAAGCAGAGCAGCCCTGATTTGACGCGACGCCGTGGAGTGGTCGCCAGATCGGCCCGCGGCGAGAAAATCGCGATATGATCGCTTACAATCCGACAAATCCCACCAAAACACCATACTTTATCCTGCTAGAGTCGCCACTTCGTTGGTCTTGAACACTCTGATGACTGCAGGAGCCCCTGAATGGAAACCAAGGACGCCAAACGATCTCTACGGACCCTCGTGGCCGCGACGCTGCTCTTCGGTGTCGCGGTAGCCCTTGCCCCCGCGGTGGCGGAGGCTCAGGTGATCATCATCTGCGGGGTCTACCCCAACTCCACCACGGATGAGTACTCCAACTTCTGCTACGGTCGCGGTTCGGGCTGCCTGGAATGCGTCATCATCGAGTACAGCACCGGCAGTGGCGGGGGAGGGCGTCTCGATCCGCTGCCCAACGGTGCAGCGGCAGCTCCCTACGTCGATCTTCTAGGGCGTCAGGGCGCCGGTCAACCGGTCGGGTTGGCGTCTGGCACAGGACTCTCGAGTCCGAGCTTCAATGAGGCGGTCTGCAAGGAGCCGGGCCTGGACCACCCAGTGCAGACGGCGAGAACCGAACACGTTCCAGCCGCCAGAAAGGACCGCCTCCATACGAGACGCATTCGGGAACTGACGCGATGAGGTTCGCCCTGCCGCTGGCGGGGCTCTCGCTCCTGGCAATCGTCCTGGCCCCGGTAGCCGCTGTGGCCCAACCGGCTGACGCCTCGCCGCCGGTGCTGGGAGACCTCCAACCGCTGGAACTGCCGGAGGAACTCTCGGCGGCGGCGGATGTCCGCTGGCGAGCGGATGGGAGCCTCGTATTCGGCCTTGAGCGCGACGGCGTCTACTCATGGCGTCCTGGGGCCGGGCTCGTCGAGCTGGAGGCCACGCTTTCGGGCAGCACCTACGGACGCGCATCGAGATACGGCAACTACAGTCGTCTAGGCGGCACGACCGACTCGGGGCTGATCTTCGCCGGCGACCTCTTCGGGGTGTATCGGCGGCACGATGGGCGGACCACGCCGCTCAAGGACAACCTGGAGATCGTCGGTGACCTGGATCACCGAGGCGGCCTGACGGTCGCGGTGGGACTTGCCCGGCAGCCCAGTCCTTCTCCGGGGCCGGATGACGTCTGGGAGCCCTACATCGCTTGGTCGATCGGCCCCGAGGGGGATGCGCGGGGCCTGCTTCCGACCCGCGATGGCGGCGCCGCCCTGGAGGCCTGCCATGCCGTCGAACTCGCCGTCAGCCGGTTCGTGGCGGACGATCTGATCCTGGTGATCCCCGGCGCGGAGCCCGGGGCCTTCTTGTACGGCCTCGACGGATCGCTCCGCGGGACCGTGGATGCGGAAGCCTTGTCCGCCACGCGGCCCGACTGCCGGCCGGAGCAGAGAGCGCTTCTGCGCAACGAGGAATCTCGCACTGCCTGGTTGCGCCGGCACCGGTTGATTGACGATGTGGTGGCGAACGATGAAGGCGACGTGTTCTTCTTCGTGCGCCACGTGACGGACGGCGAGGCGCTGCCTAGCGTGGAGGCGACCGCCCGCGATGGCTCAACAGAGGTGACAACGACTCCGCCTGCCGACACCGACCGGACCGCGAAGCAGGTCCCGGAGAACGCCCGAGGAAACGAAGGCCCCGCCGTCAGGCGGGTGGCGGTTGCCCTAGACGGCCTCGACCTCTCGAATCTGGCGGCATCCGCCTCGGAAGGCGAAGCGGTGGTGCTGACCGGTGAACAGGCAGCCCGTGTGCTTGCCCTTGCCAAGGCGCGGGCCGACAGGAGCGAAGCCGCGTCCGCGCACGCGCCCATGGCGAGCGTCTGCTGGGACATCATCCACGCCCGCGTGAAGGACCTGCAGCCGGTGGCAATAGCGCCTTGTGCGGTGACGTCTGATCGAGCGGACGCTCGCCTGCGAGCGGATCTCTCCGGCAACCGGGCGGTACTCCTCATCCGAGGCACTACTCGCCTGGGGTCCCGAGGCGTCGGGCGCCCCGGGGCAGCTTTCGAGGCCCATCTCCGCGCCGGCAGCTAGTGGCCTGGAACGGCTCTTCCCCCACGTCCCACCGGGCGTGTTCATTGGGCAGCTACATCTCGTCGGCCGCAACGGCGCTCCCCCGGTTCCTTCGGCGAGCCGGCATCGTGGCTTGTCTGCCGTTCGCGGCTGCGGTTCAGGTCAAAGCGCAGACTTCGGGAAGTCTTGAGTTCGTTTGCCTGAGCAGCGACGGAGGCGTCCTGCCTCTCACTTCATCCACGACTGGGTCTCCCGACGAGGACTGGCAGGCGATCTCGGCCTTCGCCGACGCCGAAGTCGAGGCGTGCTGGGTATGGACCGAGCTCTGCCCGCCCGTCAGGCGTCCCTTCGGTTCCGATCTGGCACCCGACTGCAGCATCGGTGCGACAGGCGCGCCCGACGCTGCCGGCACCGAGCTCGTCGTGCGGCTTCCGGCACCGGCCGACGAGGATGATGCCACCGGTCTCCGGACATTGACCGCAGCCCCGTCGGCGATGTGGCGTGAGGTGCCCCGCAGCCTTCTGCCGAACTGGAGTGTCGACGCCGGAGTCGTTCGTCTGCCGCACGGGCCCGGGCCGTGGCGCCTGCAGGCTTGCACCGAGCAAGGTTGCTCACGGTGGACGGACGTCCCCGACGGCACCGGGGAGGTCTCGCTCTCATTCCTCAAGGCCCGGACGGCAAGCTATCGGATCGGCACCACGGACGGGGCTCCACTCGTCAACACCCGCTTCCACCTGGTCCGTCCCGGCCGGGGCGGGCTCAGTCAGACCGAGATCCTGGGATTCGAGCAGCCTGACCCGGAAGGTCGCGTTGCGTTCCGGCTCCCGGTCGACCAGGGACCGCCGGCGGTGGTTTCGAGCGACGGGCGGGAGGCGGTGGCGTTCCTTGCGTTGCGCGACGTACCGGCGCGGGTGGAGCTGGGGCCGGGTCTCGTACTGAACGGCCGCGTCGTGAACAGTGTGGGCGAGCCGGTGGCCGCTGAACTCCGTGGTCACTCCTTCATCCGGAACGGTTTTGGCCTGACCCAGATGCAGAGGGGTCGCACAGGCCCCGCCGGGGTTTTCCGGCTGGCCGGTTTCTCGGCCGGCGACGCGACCCTACGGGCCGTCGCCGAGGGGAGCATTGGGCTGGAGTTCGCCCGCCGGCTGAAGCTAGAGGACTCCACGGATCTGGGGGAAATCGTCTTGACGGAGATGGAGGTCGCTTGGGTTCGGGTAGTCGATGCCGTGCGGCGTTCTCCGGTCGCCAGCGCGGTCGTCCGCACCGCGGATGACGAGTGGCGTACCGACGCGGACGGTCTTGCCGGCGTGGAGGTGCGCTACACGAGGGAACTTCAGGTCGTGGCGCCGGGCTACGGGTTCGCCGTTGCTCGCCTTCCACCCCGCGTCGGACGCGCGCCGGCTGAACCGTTCCCGATCGAGCTGGAGCCCGCTCTGAACGTGACGGGAATCTACGTATCGGCGGATGGCCTGACGCCGGCTGCGAACGGCCGGCTCAGCGCCCAGGGCGGCCAGAACCTCAGGCTGAGCGCAGCGATTCAACCGGACGGCGCCTTCTCCATCGACCTTCCCGGCGGCGGCGCATGGGACCTGGAACTGGTGGCCGGCAATGCCGGTTCCGTGCGCCTGGAGGTAGCGGGCATCGGCGGGGAGACGATCGACTTCGGCGTCGTTCGGGCACCACCGTCGGCTGCGATCTTCGGCTATCTGGTGGGCGAAGGTTATGAGCCACTGGCCGGGGTCACCGTGACCTCGTCCCTGCGGTCCGAGTCGGGGCCACTCCTGACGCCGCTTCTAGGCAGCACCCTGACGGCGACTTCGGGCCCGGAGGGCTACTTCGAGCTCCACGGGCTGGAAGCGGGCCCCGCCGTGGTCCGGTTTGCGGCCGAAGGGTACGCACCCCACCGGCTTGAGTTCCAGATCGAGGGCGCGGTGCCCATCGACGTCGGCACGATCGAGCTTTCTCAAGGCAAGCGGATTGCAGTGCGTTCGGACACTGTGCGTGGTCTGGTGGAGATGGAGATCGGCGATGCGGTGCCGCCTGAGAAGATGACCGCGGCACTCGTCGACCGGGAGGCGCTCTTCCGCGAAGTGCCAGAGGGCCCCCTCGCCATCGTCGTCCTGAACGGGGACAGACAGCCGGTCTGCACCAGAGAGGTTCCCGAACCGAAGAGCGACCTCACCGTCCGCTGCGACGACCAAAGCGTGAGCGTCACCGGTCGCGTGACGATAGGAGGAGCTCCGGTCGCCGGCACCTTGCTGTGGCAGCGCCGGGAAGGCGGGTCAGACTTTCCGGTAGGTCTGTTTCGGTCGCGAAGGGACAGCCTCGAACGGGTCGATTCCGTTCTCGGGAACCGGATACCGAGTCTTCGCACCTCGTTGGACGGAGACGGGGCGTACCGCCTGGATTCCGTGCTTCCGGGTGAGTGGGACGTCACCTGGAGGCCGGCGGCGGGCGGCGTCCAGGAACCTCTCGCGGTGGACGTGCCGGCAGGAGCGGGTGCCGAAGTAGTGCGAGACATTTCGTACGAGGGCGTCTCGGTGGAGGGAACCGTTCTGGACCCGGAGGGTTCGCCCGTCGGCCTGGCCACTGTCGAGGTCTTCCCCGACCAGCCGCCCGTTGTCTCGGACAGTCGCGGCGACTTCCGGGTCCTCGGCCTGCGACCGGGGCGCTACCAACTCCGGGCGCGGGAAGGTCACCTGCGATCGGACCTCGTGGATGTGGAGCTCGACCGACCGGGAGACCGGACGACAGTCCAGCTTCACCTTGCGAACGAGCCAGCCCGGGACCGCTTGCGAATCGAACTAGCGGACGGCAGTGACGGGTTCTGCTACGCGGAAATGAACAACGGCGCTGGAGGGCAACTCGTCCAGGTCAGGAACGGTACGGCCGAGGTGAACGTGGAACCACCTCTGGGCGAGCAGGTCCGGGCCGGTTGCAACGCGGACGGAAGGTGGGTTCTAGGGGCTTGGCGAAACCTCCGCGAGGCAATGGAAAAGGGTCTGACGTTCGACCCCGGCGCCTCCACCGCCTCGCTGGCCCTGATCGGCCGAAGTCGCTCCGGCGGGATCTCCATCACGGGGCCCGGCGGCTGGAATCTCGGGACACTCCGCATGTGGTTTGGCGGCGGGCCGACCTTTGCCGTCGGCGAGAAGCTCACGAACCTCCCCGTCGGCACCTACCTGATCGAGTGGGGCGACGGTTCCCGTTCCGTTTTCGCCGAACGACGACGGGAAACGGAGGTCGAGCTCGACGACTGAAGCTGCCCCACGGTCGGCACGAACGAGAGCGGCAATGAACTCTGGGAATCAAGGAAGCCGTTGAGCTAGGCGGACAGGCGGACCTCAACAACGAGGGGTCAAACGGATAGGGTTGCCGGCACCCACTTGAGGCGCCCTATGAGATCGGGGTACACGGTTGCCATCATCGGCGGTGGGGCGTCGGGGGTTGCTCTGGCGGCCCGGATCGTCGAGCACCTTCCGGCCGGACTGAGCACGGCCAACCTGACCATCGCGCTATTCGACGCTCGCGGCTGCGACGGCGGCAACGCCTACGCACCCGACGCGCCCAGCAACCTGATGAACACCACCTGCGGTGCGATCGATCGAGTCTTCGGCGGCAGCTTCGGGATTCTCCAATGGGCCGAGGAGAACCCAGCCAAGTGGCAGCCCTACGTCGCGCGGGCGGACCTAGAGGCCGGCGCCTACATCCCCAGGCCGGTGGTGGGTCTGTACCTGTCGGACCTCCTCGACCATGCCCGACGACAGGCCGCCGATCGCGGGTTCTGCCTCGACCTGGTCGTCGACGAGGTCATCGATATCTCCCCTCCCGGCGATCCCGACGCCGACTACGTCGTACACAGCCGCGCCGGCGGCGACTGCAAGGCCCGCTACGTCTACCTCGCGGTCGGGCACCTGGAACGATGCCGCACAGAGGACTACCAGCATCAAGCCCGCTACCGCCACAATCCCTACCCGATTACCGGCCTCGTCGACGAGATTCCGAAGCAGGCATCCGTCGGCGTGATCGGAACCCGGCTCACCGCGATCGACGTAGCGCTCGGCCTCGCCGCCGCTGGGCATGCGGGGAGCATCCATTGCGTCTCGAGACGCGGACGCCTGCCAGCCGTGCGGGCGGACCGGGGCAAGTACCGATTCAAGGAACTCGAACGCGAGGATCTGCGGCGGCGACTTCTGGGGAAGACGCAGTCGAAACTCCGTCTCTCCGACATCGCCGCGATGCTCGGCAGGGAGATCGAGCACGCCGAGGGGCGCCACCTGTCTCTTGGCGAGATCGTCGACGGCGAGCGGTCGCCGATCGACTACTACGAGCGGGAAATCGCCCTGGCGGCCGGTAAGGCCAGACCCTGGCAGGCGGTGCTATACGCGACGAACCGCAACATCGACCTTCTATGGCATCACCTCCACGAAGACGACCGGCAGCTCCTGATGTCCGAGTGGCTGAACGACTGGCTGACCTATCGCGCGTCCATACCACGAGAGAACGCGGAGAGAGTGCTGGCGATGATGAAGTCCGGTCAACTGACGGTCCAGGGCGGGGCCCGGAAGTTCGAGTACGACTCCGAGGCCGGTTCGTTCCGCATCCAGCTGGCCTCCGGCGGCCCCCTGCAAGTGGAGTACCTGGTGTCCGCCACCGGCTTCGCCAACCGTATCGAGCAGGCGGACAGCCGGCTGATGAAGAACCTGCTGTCCAGGGGACTCGTCGTGCCCCATCGGTACGGCGGGGTCGACTGCGTCTTCGAAACGGGACAGGTTCGCCCACGTGCCGGCGCGGCGGCGGGTGAATCGCGGATCTTCGCCTTGGGACCGCTCACCAGCGGCGTGTACTTCTTCACGACCGCTCTCGAGATCATCGCTCGGCAGGCGGCCCAGCGGACACACGACCTGGCCTTCATGCTGGGCGTGGAATGGCTCGACCAGCCCGAAACCGAGGCGTGGGTCGATGACTTCCAGGCCGGACGCGCCGGAGACGCCGAAGGTCCCGGTCTACGCCATGGCGAAGGTCCGGACCTCCTCGGACATCTGCTGTCGAACGATCAGACGGAGCTCATCGACTTCGAACAACTCCGGCTTCTGAACGATCAGATCCGGGACGAGGACTTCGAGACGGCGGTCGACCGCGACCCGTCCGCTCCCTGACGATCGGGGACCGGCGCCGCGGCGGATGCCTCGTATTGCTAGCGGAGCTCCGGCAACCGGTACCCCGCGGCGCCGAGGTCGGCGCGCACGGTCTTCTTGTCCATCTTCCCGGTGGACGTGAGCGGAATCGAGTCGACGACCAGGACATCATCCGGCAGTTGCCACTTCGCAAACCGTCTGGCGCAGTGCGTGAGCACCCGCTCCCGGTTGACGCTCGCGCCTTCGTCGAGAACGATGAGCGCGACCGGACGTTGCTCCCAGCGGGGATGCGGCTGTGCGACCACGCATGCCTGGGCGACGCCATCGAGCGAAAGGATGTGGTTCTCCAGATCAACCGAGGAGATCCACTCGCCGCCGCTCCTCACGAGATCCTTCGAGCGATCTGAAATGACCAGGCACTCCCGGCGGTCGATGCTGCCCACATCGCCGGTGATGAGCCAGCCGTCATGAAACTGCTCCGGCCGCGGGCTCCGGTAGTACTCCGAGCACACCCAGGGTCCCCGGACCAGAACGTCGCCGGTCGCGCGGCCGTCGTGCGGCAGGCGATTGAAGTCCGGGTCGAAGATCTCCACCTCCACGCCGGGCAACGCCTGGCCGGCCTTCTCCACCTCCGCAAGGTACGCCTCAGGCGCCGCCGTCGCGCGCTGGCCGCTGTCGGGACGCGCGACACGACGGGAGAACGTGACCAGCGGGCTCGTCTCCGTCATGCCCCACTCCTGGATCATCTCGACGCCCAGGGCCTCCCAGTACCAGCGTGCAAGGGCCGCCGGCACGGCGGAGCCGCCGCTGACGATGCGGGACAGCCTCGACAGATCGAACGCACCGGGGCGGTCCACACAGACCGCGCGGACGTCCTGCCAGACGGTGGGCACGCCCGCGGCCAGAGTGACGCCCTCCTCCGCGATCAATCGGACGAGCCGCTCGGGGCGCGTGAAGCGATGCGGCATGACCTGCTTGCACCCAAGTGTCAGCGCGGCCCATGGAAGGCCCCAGCCCATGACGTGGAACATGGGCACCACGCCGCAAACCGTGTCGGCTGAGGAGAGGCTCATGGCGTCCGTCATGCACATCGCCATGGTGTGCAGGTACTGCGAGCGGTGCTCGTACTGCACGCCCTTGGGATGTCCGGTCGTGCCGCTCGTGTAGCAGAGGCCGAGCGGCGCGGTTTCGTCGATTCGCGGCCACGCGAAGCGCCCGGACCACGAGGCGATGAAGTCCTCGTAGTCGACGGCGCCCGGGAGCGACGTCGACCAACCCTCGTCGCCTTCCTCGACCGCGACCACGACCTTTTCGACCGTGGGCAGGCGGTCCGCCAGCGGTTCGAGCCGCACAAGCAGGTCGGCGTCCGAGACAATCAGCCGAGGCTCGGCATGGTTGACGATGTAAGCGATGTCCCTGCCGTGCAGACGGACGTTCAGGTTGACCAGAACGGCGCCCATTCCCGCGAGTGCGCAGTAAACCTCAAGGTGGCGCGACCCGTTCCACATGAAGACGCCGACCCGGTCGCCTACGCCGACGCCGGCATCCCGGAAGGCGTGAGCGAGTCGATGCGCCCGAAGCAGAGTCTCGCGCAAGTCCTGGCGTCGCGCGCCGTTGGCTGTTGCCGTGACGATCTCGGCGTCCGGCGCAAGCCGGGCCCCACGCTCGATCAGCCGCGACATCAGCAGCGGAGTGCGTTGCATCCGTTCCGCCGACCCACCACCGCTACAGGACCGCGTCCTCCCACTCGGAGAGCATCGTCAGCAACCGGCCCATCATCTCGTCGACCTCGCCGGCGTTGATGGAGAGAGGCGGCGCCACCCAGATCGGCAGGCCCCGGGCCATCGCGGGATGGCGGGCGGCGCCGTAGAGCGAGCTGTACATCGCCAGGCCGTTCTTGAGCGCCAGGGACTGGAACAGCGTCTGGGCGTCGACGCTCTTGTCGAAGAACGCCATCGTCTCCTTGTCCGCGACGAGTTCGATCGCCATCATCAGGCCCCAGCCCCGCACGTCGGCGACGGTCGGATGGGAGAGCAGTTCGTCGCGGTAGGAGAAGAGCCGCGGGCTCTGCTCGTTGCAGTTCTCGATCAGCTTCTCGTCCCGGATGATGTTGATCGCCTCGCAAGCCGCCGCGCAGCCCAGGGGGTGACCGCCGAACGTGAAGCCATGCACGAACGAGTAGCCCTTCTCGAAGGGTTCGTTGAGCCTGCTGGAGACCGACACCGCGCCGAACGGCACGTAGCAGCTCGTGATGCCCTTGGCCATCGTGATGATGTCGGGATCGACGGTGAAGTGGTCCATGGCGAACCACTTCCCGGTGCGGCCGAATCCGGTGACGACCTCGTCGGCGATGATCAGCACCTCGTGGCGGTCGCAGATCTCCCGGATCGTGCGCCAGTAGCTGTCCGGCGGGACGCAGGCGTAGTCCGCGCCGCACCCGTGGGGCGTCGCCAGGAAGGCGGCCACGGTCTTCGGGCCGGCGTAGTGAATCGCGGTCTCCAGCGCATGGGCGCACTGAACGCCCCACTCTTCGCGGCTCATCCCCTCCGGCCGATCGAAGTCCGAGTACTGCCGGATGCCCGGCCACTTCGGCAACATCGGCTCGAACCGCGACTGGCTGGCGGGGTTGTGCGACACGCCCAGCGTGGCCAGCGTCATGCCGTGGTACGAGTCCCGGTGGCTGACGATCTTGTACTTCGTCGGATTGCCCAGCGCGATCTGCGCCTGGCGGGCCAGCTTGATCGCGGTCTCGACGGCCTCGGAACCGCCCGAAACGAGGTAGGTGTGGTCGAGGTCGGCCGGCGTGATCTCGGCGAGCAGCCGACAGAACTCGGCCCGTTTCGCGCTGGCGAGAGAGGGATGGGTGTAGGCGTAGTCCTCGAGCTGCGCCGCGATCGCCCGCTTCATCCTGGGGTGGTTGTGCGGCAGGTTGACAGCCATCGGCCCACCCGAGGCGTCGAAGTAGCGGTTACCTTCCCGGTCGTAGATGAACACGCCTTCGGCACGCTCGATCTCCACGTCCATCGGGTGGTACGAGAAGACGTGACGCCAGTCGCCTTCCGGGCGGAGAGGGCGAGACAACGGCTGCGTTTCTGGCACGGTTGCGGGCGCGGTTGCCATCGATGTTGCTCCAGGTTGGGAAGAGGAAAGAAGGCATCGTAGCAAGCTGCTACGGTTATCCGCTTCCCGGCAGAACGGGAGTTGGAGGAGCGATGTCCCAACCCACAGGCAGCGAACGGATGGAACGGATCGTGGCGCTCGCGAAGCGCCGCGGATTCGTGTTCCCGGCCTCCGAGATCTACGGCGGGATCAACGGATTCTGGGACTACGGGCCGCTCGGCGTCCAGCTCAAGAACAACCTGCGCGATGCCTGGTGGCGCGACATGGTCGAGTCCCCGCCGATCGGCCCCGACGGCACGCCGCTCTCGATCGTCGGCATCGACTCCTCGATCATCCAGAACCCGAGGGCCTGGGAGGCCAGCGGCCACGTCGGCGGCTTCTCCGACCCGATGGTCGACTGCCGCGAGACGAAGGCCCGCTTCCGGGCGGACCACCTGCACGTCCTGCGACCGAAGCGGGAGCTGGAGGCGCCCGCCTACTTCGCCTACCTGGAGGGCGAACCGGAGCCGGCGGTGAAGACCGCCCGCAAGGCGATGCGCGGCCGGCCGAGCCTCGACGACTTCGAGTCGCTTCCCCTCTCCGAACTCGACGAGTCCGAACGGGCTCACGTCTGGGCCCCCGGCGCTTCGGAGGCGGGAACGCTGACCGAAGCGCGCGACTTCAACCTGATGTTCAAGACCTTCGTCGGGGCGGCGTCCGGCGAGGAGAACACCGCCTATCTGCGCCCCGAAACCGCCCAGGGCATCTTCCTGAACTACAAGGGCGTGCTGGACACATCGCGAGTCCGCCTGCCGTTCGGCATCGCGCAGATCGGCAAGGCCTTCCGCAACGAGGTCACGCCCAGGAACTACACCTTCCGTACCCGCGAGTTCGAGCAGATGGAGATGGAGTTCTTCTGCCATCCGTCCGAGGCCAGGCTCTGGTTCGAGTACTGGACGAAGCAGCGGATGGACTGGTGGAGCGATCTCGGTCTGGCCGGCGACCGGCTGCGCCTGCGCCGGCACGAGGCGTCCGAGCTCGCGCACTACGCCCAGACCGGCGAGGGCACCTTCGACGTCGAGTACCGGTACCCGTTCACCGAGCCGGACTACGGCGAACTGGAAGGCGTGGCCCATCGCGGCAGCTTCGACCTCGAGCAGCACCAGGAATGGAGCGGCGTCAAGCTGGAGACCTTCGATCCGGAGACGCGGGAACGGTTCGTGCCGCACGTGATCGAGCCTGCAGCGGGCCTCACCCGAGGCGTCCTGGCCCTGCTCTGCGAGGCCTACTCGGTCGACGAGAGCCGGCCCTCCTCAGAGCTGATGCGTTTCCCTCACCGCCTGGCGCCGATCCACGCAGGCGTCTTCCCTCTGGTGAACAAGGGCGGCATGCCGGAGATCGCGGAGGCTCTCTACCTCGAGCTGCGCCGCCGCTACCGCATCCAGTACGACGCGAAGCAGTCGATCGGCAAGCGCTACGCGCGGATGGACGAGGCCGGAACCCCGTACTGCTTCACCGTCGACGGTCAGACCCTCGAGGACCGGACGGTCACCGTGCGCGATCGCGACACGGGCGCCCAGGAACGGCTGTCGGTCGACAGCGTGCCGCGCTACCTGGCCGAGCGCCTCAGTCTCTGAGTCGCGGCCGGTACGCGGTGGCGCTTCGCGCGACCGCGCCATTCTGGCGCGGTTTGGCGCCGCTGCCGCCAGTCGATGGCGGCAACGGCGGCCAGGAGAACAAACTAGGGAAGTGGCGCGGAGGAGGTCCGGTTGGAGGGATTCTGGAAGGGCTCGTCGCGTCGTGAACGCGCGAGTCGGAGGTTCCGAGCAGGAGGCTCTACCGGCATATCGGCACTGGCAAACGGCTGACCAAGCGTGTCGAGCACGCGGCCGCGCCGCCGGTTCGCTCGCTGTATAGGAAGGAATCTGTTTGGGAGGGGACCTCCTCCGATGGTTTCCACATCTTCGGGACGACGCTTGCAATCCCGACACACAGGGAACAAGCAAGGGTCGTGCCAGACTCCGTTGGCGGGCAGCCGCGGCGCCGGCGATCGCCGCTTCAGGCGTGGTCCGCGGTGGCCCGGCGCGCCGCCCGCCGCGGGTCTTCGATGCGGATCAACTTCCGTAGCGCCAGCAGATGCAGGACGATCGCGATCAGGAAGACGCTCTCGATCGGGGCCACCTGGCTGACCACGCCGGCGGTCAGAAAACCCGCTACGCCGCTGGCCTCGGCCAGCGAGTGGGTGGCGGCGATGCGCATGGGACGGTCACGCTCGCGGCCAAACTCGAGGACGAGGTTCTGGGACGCCAGCATCACTCCGGAGAACCCCGCCCCCACCAGCAGGAAGACCGCGTACGCGACCGGAAAGACGGGAGCCCAGAGAACGGTCAGGCTTCCGAGAATCCAGGAGCCGAGCGCCAGCACGTAGACGGCGCGATATCCCGAGCGGTCGCCCAGCAGGCCCCAGACCAGCGCACCCACCGACTGCGCGGCCGCGAAGGTGACGGTCAGACCGGCCAGGCGCGCGCCGCTGACGCCGAACCGTTCACCGACGAGGAGGACGTAGAACGGCAGGGCGCCCCGGCCGGCGCCGGTCAGCAGCCGCGCAGTGAGGAAGCGAGCGTAGTGCGGGTCGGACCGCAGGAGGTCGGGCAGCTTGCCGAGTCGGGCGCGCAGGTCGAGTCCAGCGTCGTGGACGTCGAGGGCCGCGGGCTCGCGAATGAAGCCCATGAACGCCAGCCCGGTCGCGGCCAGCAGCGCGGCGCCGAGGAAGGTCAGGCCGTAGCCGCGGGGAAAGCCGTGCCGGTCAAGCACCCAGCCCGCAGCCACGGAGAGCAGAATCACGGAGGTCCCCGCTGCCAGGTTTCGGGTTCCCTGGAGCCGCCCGCGACGACCGACCGGTACGGACTTCGCGAACAGCAGGTTGAACGCGACCATCTGCATCCCGCTGGAGAAGCCCCACACCAGCAGCACCGGCCAGACCAGGAACACCGCGACCTCGACCGGGGCGAACAGCGCCACCAGCGCCAGCAGCAGCATCTGGAACCGCATCACGCCCCCGAACAGCAGGGCAACCCACTTGACGTGGCGGCGGTGCTCGATCAGCGCGGCGCTCAGGAGCGGCGACACGAACATGCCCAGGCTCTGGCAGGCGGAAGCCACGCCCACCGCGGCATTGGCGCCGGTCAGGAGGTTGATGTAGGTTGGCAGGAAGGTCGGGGCCTGGAGCAGCCGGAACCCCGTCATCCCGAGCAGGCCGTGGGCCAGGAGGGCGGCGTAGTTGCGCCGCCGGTCGAGGCGGCTGTGACCTCGGTCGGCGGAGGACATGCCTGACCTCAAGGTAGCACGCAGCCGGACGACGATGACACTCGGAAACCAGGGCCCCAACGGCGTGCACGAGACCTTCAAGCGCATCGTCCGGCTGATTCCGGAGGGTCGCGTGGCGACCTACGGTCAGATCGCCGCGCTGGCGAATCTCCCGCGCAACGCCCGACAGGTCGGCTACGCGCTGGCCCGGCTGAACGACGAGACCGTGCCGTGGCACCGTGTGGTCAACGTCAGGGGCTCTATCAGCGATCGCGGATTCGACCCGCTCGAGAGCGTGGAGCGCCAGCGCTTCCTGCTCCAGGAAGAGGGCGTCGTCTTCGACCGCCGGGGTCGCATCGACCTGGAACGCTTCGGATGGAGGCCATGAGCCCAGTGCGGCTCTCCACGCGCTACGGCGCGCTGCTCGCGATCGGGCTGCTCACCGCCGTGGCATGCGGCGACGCCGGACAGCGCGCCTCCGAAGCCTCGGTTCCCTCCCAGGCCCCCGCGACGGCGCCGCCGCCCGAAGGGATGGTCCGCGTGCCCGCGGGCGCCGTTCCACGTCCCGGCGGGGACCGGAAGGTCGCCGCCTTCGATCTGGACGCCTACGAAGTGACGAACCACGACTTCGCCGCGTTCGTCGAAGCGACCGGCTTCGTGACGGAAGCCGAGAGCTGGGGCTGGTCACTCGTCTTCCATCCGGAAGCCGCCGCGAACCCCGAACTGGAGCAACGGCCGCAAGAGACTCCCTGGTGGCTGGCGGTCGAGGGCGCCGACTGGCGTCATCCCCGCGGCCCTGGTTCCGAAGCAGAAGCTGATCTCCCTGCCGTCCATGTGAGCTGGGGCGACGCAAAGGCCTACTGCGAGTGGAGCGGCAAGCGCCTGCCGACCGAGGCCGAATGGGACCTGGCCGCCGGCGCCGGCAACGCCAGCGAAGGCCACTCCCGCTACCCTTGGGGCAACGAACCCGCACCGGAAGGCGAGTGGGTTGCGAACGTCTGGCAGGGCGACTTTCCCGGCCGGGACGACGCGGCCGACGGTCACACGTACCTGGCGCCGGTCGGCTCGTATCCGCCGAACGCTTTGGGCGTCTTCGACCTCGGCGGCAACGTGTGGGAGTGGTGCGACGACTGGTACCGCCCCGGGGGCGCAGGCGGCGAGAAGGTCCTGAAGGGCGGCTCCTGGCTTTGCGCGGCGAGCTACTGCGAGGGCTACCGCAACGCGAACCGGAACCACTCCGCGCCCGACTCCGGCCTCGACAACACGGGCTTCCGTTGCGCCCGCAGCCTGCGCTGATCACCTGAACGCCACACGCGCCGATCGTGGCCGGCGAAGACGCCGGCGCACCCGGTGTGCGGCCGCCTGTGCCGAGCTTTCACGAATTCCTGAAAGTTCCAATAGTTCAGTCATATTTCGAAAAGAAAAACTCCCGCAACCACTTTTTTCGTGCTATTGTCCCTTTCTCGTTTCATTTCGTACCGGCTGATCGGCGACACTTCGGCCCAATCCCAGAGCCCGCACGCGTCAGCAGATCACCCCGATTCAGCGAGGAGGGACAGAATGACCAAGATCGACACGGGCATCGCTTCCATCGGACTCCACCTGCCGCCCCTGGCCATGCCGGTGGAGGAACTCGCGTCGCTCCGCGGCGTCGACCCGGACAAGTACCGCATCGGGCTGGGCTGCTCCGAGATCTCCCTTTGCCCGCCGGAGTTCAGCATCGTCGACCTGGCCTCCGAGGCGGCGCGGCGCGCCCTTTCCCGCTGGGAGGGCGACGTTGAGGACATCGGCATGATCGCCGTCGGCACCGAGACGGCGGTCGACATGAGCCGGCCCCTCTCCGCCTTCGTGGCCGATGAGCTCGGCCTTGCCGGGAACATCCGCTCCTACGAGGTCAAGCACGCCTGCTACGGCGGCACGCTGGCCCTGCGCCAGGCCTGCGAATGGCGGATGTCCGGCGCCGCGCAAGACAAGGCGGCCCTGGTCGTCGCCGCCGACATCGCGCTCTACGAGCAGGGCGACCCCGGCGAGCCGACCCAGGGCGCCGGCGCCGTCGCCTTCGTGGTGGAGCGTCCCGAGATCGCCTCCGTGGGAGTCGAGTCCCACGCCTGGAGCGAGCCGGCGTTCGACTTTTACCGTCCGGTCGGCGAGGCCTACCCGCGGGTCGACGGCAAGCTCAGCCTCGAGTGCTACAAGAAGGCGGCCCAGGAGTGCTTCTCCGCCCTCACGCGGGGAGAGAACCCGGCCGACGTGCTGGAGCAGTTCTCGGCGATCTGCTTCCACGTGCCGTTCCCGAAGATGGTCAAGAAGGCATTCCACCTCGTGGGCGAGGTCGCCGGCTGGACGGCCGAGCGGATCGAGCAGATCTACAGCGACAAGGTCGAACCGGCGATGTACTGGAACCGGCTCTCCGGCAACTCGTACACGGCCTCGCTCTGGATCGCGGTCGCGAACGCCCTCCAGGGCCTGAAGGCCGGCGAACAGGTGGCCGCCTTCTCGTACGGTTCCGGCTTCGGCTCCGAGATTCTCTCCCTGATCGCGGGCCCCCGCGCCGCCGAAGGCGCCTGGGCTCAGGACATCAAGCGGGACGTCGAGAGCCGCCGTCGCGTCGACGGCAGCGGCTACAGCCTCCTGCGCTCAACAGTTCGTACGGCGGCCGCGTAAGTCGACCAGCGGACGCCGGCCCCGGATGGCCGGGCTACTCGTGACTGGGCTTCGGCTCTACGGACTGAGTAGCCCGGCCATCTTTTCCAACTGTTCCGCGTAGGCGGCCAGTACGCCGGCGGTGATGTCGATCTGCCACTGGGCCTCGTCCCAATCGCGCTGCTCGATCGCCTCCCGCACTCCCGGCAACGTCTTCACACCGTAGCCGGTGTACATGCCCGGCGCATAGAGATGATGCCGGAACCAGGGCCGACGCGGGAGACCCTCGCTCCGGGTCAGCCGGCGCTCGCTCTTTGTGACCAACTCGTCGAGCGCCACCTGGGTGGCCACGTCGCCACTCCGGACGGCCTCCGCCAGCGCGCGATCAGCGGCCTTCGCCGCCCGCGCAAGACGATCGTGCGCGTTTCTGAGCGGCGCGAAGTTCAGGTGCGGCGCCGGCGGATCAGCCTCCGGCTCGACGAACGGTTTCGTCGGATCGGCCGCCAGGCGCAGGGCGGCGCTGTCGAGAAGCTCGTTCTCGCGCTCGATCTTCCGGCGCTCCTCTTCGGCCAGGTCCGCCACCTCGTTGATGTACCGGCCGGCGGTCGCGGCCGTCGTGCCGAACTCGAACGGGAGCACGTCGGCGTTGGCGAGCCGCAGGGTCAGACGCAGCCCGGTGCGGGCAAGCACAGCGCCGTAGACCGCACCGGGGTCGACGAACCGACGGAAGAAGTCGAACGTGTCGAACGCGGTGTGGTACTCGCCGCCTGAACCTTCGCCGCCGTAGCCGACATTCAGCGACGACACGCCGAGGTGCTGCAGGAACGGAGAGTAGTCCGAGCCCGATCCCAGGGCCGCGATCCGCAGTCGTCCCGAGGACTGGAGCCGCTCGTACTCCGTGCGGTTGCCGTTGACCCGCCGGAACGCGAGCAGACGTTCGCCCACGCTGACACCCGTCTGCGGATCCTCGACGTCGCCGACGACCTGATTGACCAGGGTCTCGAGGGCGTGCGAGCCGCCCGCGCGCAGGAAACCGCGGCTGTTCGAGTCCGAGTTGATGTAGACGGCCGCGTGCTCGCGCAGGGCCTCGGCGTGGTGCTCGGCCCACTCGGTCGAACCGAGCAGGCCCGGTTCCTCGGCGTCCCAGGCGGCGTAGACGACCGTGCGCCTTGGCGGGTGGCCTTCCCGGGCCAGCCGTCCGAGCGCCTTCGCCTCGGCCATCAGGCCAACCAGGCCGCTGATCGGATCCCGGGCGCCGATCACCCAGGCGTCGTGGTGGTTGCCCCGCAGGATCCACTGGTCCGGCCTCTCCGTGCCCGGCATGCGGGCGATCACGTTGTGCGCCGGCGCCAGACTCCAGTCGAATTCGAGCTGGAGCCGCACCCGGGCGGGACCCGGACCGATCCGGTAGGTGATCGGCAGACCGCCCCGCCACGCGCCCGGCGCGGTTTCGCCCCCCAGTGCCTCTAGCAGCGGCTGAGCGTCCCGCCAGGCGATCGGCAGGACCGGGATCCGCATCAGCGTGTCCGCGTCCTCCCGTGAGAGCCGTGGCTCGCCGTCGACGGCGCCCCGCATCGGTGTCAGCGGATCGCCCGGACGGAGCGGAAGGTCGAGCACCGAACCCCGCTGCACCGCGGTCGAGTGCTTGAACGAGCCGTCCGGATACCCGGCGCCCTGGCTGTAGCCGTCGTCGCCCGGGTCGTTGAAGATGAGGCAGCCGATCGCACCGCGCTCATAGGCGACCTTCGGCTTGATGCCACGCCAGGAGCCGCCGTAGCGGACGATCACGATCTTCCCCCGGACGTCGATGCCCAGCCGCTCCAGCACCTCGTAGTCCTCGGGCACGCCCCGGTTCACGTAGACCAGCTCCCCGGTGACGTCGCCGTCGGCCGAGAAGGCGTTGAAGGGCGGCAGTCCTTCGGCCACGGCGATCTCCGCGGTGCCGTCGCCCGCCGCCGGCTCCTCGACCAGCGACGCCTCGAACCGCGTCGGCTCCAGCAGGGTCAGCGACCGCAGCCGCGGGGTCGGGAAGAGAACGTCGAAGGTCTCGATCTCCGCTTCGAAGCCCCACTCCCTGAACCGCTCCACCATCCAGCGCGCGTTCGCTTCCGTCTGCGGCGCCCCGGCATGATGCGGCCGCGGGGTCATCAGCCGGTTCCACTCGAGCAGCTCGTCCGCGACGATCCAATCGTCCGCCCGCTGCTCCATCTCGCGCTGCGCCTCGACGCGGTCGGGATGGAATCCGATCAGCTCCTGGGGGAACGCCGGCGCGGCAAACAGGAGGAACAAAGCCCCGGCCAGCAGCTTGTCCGACGCAAACTGGGTGCGCCGGCGTCCCCGCCGGCATCCGGCGCGGAGCGCCGGACTCTGGAGTGTTGGTCCCACTAGCAGCAGCGCCATCTCAACCTCCCTCCGCCGCCGCCAGCACCGTGTTCCGCAGCAGCATCGCCACCGTCGTCGGACCCACCCCACCGAGCCGGGGCGTGATCCAGCTCGCGACCTCGCCGACGGACTCGTCGACGTCGGGCAGGAGCTTCCTGCCCTCCCAACTGATGCCGCCGCTGACGACGACGGCACCCGGCTTGATCATCTCCGGTTTCACGAAGCGCGGCACGCCGAGCGCCGCGACCACGATGTCGGCACGGCGCGTGAACGGGGTCACGTCCCTGGCGCCGGTGTGCACGACCGTGATCACGGCGTTCGCGCCCGGCTGCTTCAGCGTGAGCAGCAGCGCGAGCGGCCGGCCCAGGGTCGGCCCCCGGCCCAGGACGACCACCTCGCGGCCGCCGATGTCGATCCCGTAGTGCATCAGCATCGCCTGGATGCCCGCCGGTGTGCACGGCACCGGCCCCTTTTCCTGCAGCACCAGCTTGCCGAGGTTCACCGGATGCAGACCATCCGCGTCCTTTTTCGGGTCCATGCGCGCCAGCGCCTCGTTGAAGTCGAAGCCGGAAGGAACCGGGTGCTGGATGATGTAGGCGTCGACTTCGGGGTCGTCGTTGAAACGGTCGACGGCGGCGAGCAGCGCCTGCTGGCCGGCGTCCGCCGACACCTGTTCGTGAAACGAGGCGACGCCGACCTCCTCGCAGGTCTCGTGCTTCTTGCGCACGTAGCCCGCGGAGGCCGCGTCGTCACCAACCAGAATCGTGCCCAGGCCCGGCTTGACGCCCGCGGAGGCGAGCTCCTCGACCCGTTCCGCGACTTCCGCCAGCACGGCCTCGGCCACCGGCTGGCCTGCGAGAAGTTGCGCCGTCATTGGTCTGTCTCCTCCACGGCGTGAGCCGCGTGTTCCTCGTGATGGTGATGATGGTGATCGTTATGGTGGTCGTGACCGTGCGGCCGAGCCGCCAACCGGCGGGTCAGGTCGTCGAGCTCTGGCTGGTTCACCAGTCCGGCCGCTTCGAGCGAGTCCTCGAAGGCCTCCCGCCAGCGCTGCCAGTAGTTCCAGGATTCTCCGGCACTGGGTGCGCGCTTCTCCCAAGCGGCTATCCGTACGATCAGACGGCCGCGAAACTCCTCCCAGTCGAGCCGGCCGGCCTCCACCAGCGCCATCGTCAGGCCGAACAGGCGGCTCTCCCAAGGCGCGCTGAACGCCAGTTCCCCGTTCTCCCGCGGAGGCGCGGCGGCGCCGTCTTCGTCGAGGCGGACAGGCAGCGTCATGCGGCTCTAGAGCTGCTCGACGCCGATCATCGAGTCGCGGGTGACGAGACCGGTCAGCTCCTCGACGCTCAGGCCGACCGTGCCCCGCGGCCGCTGCGGCAGGACCATGTAGCGGACTTCGGCGCTCGAATCCCAGACCCGCACTTCGACGTCCGCCGGCAGGTCGAGCCCCAACTCCCCGAGCAACCGCCGCGGTTCCCGCACCGCGCGCGACCGGTAGGCGGGCGACTTGTACCACGCCGGCGGCAGCCCGAGCACCGCCCACGGATAGCACGAGCAGAGGGTGCAGACGATCAGGTTGTGGACGGACTCCGTGTTCTCCTTGACCACGAGCCGGGCGACGTGGGCGTCCGTGTTGTCACCGAAGCCCAGTTCCCTGATGGCAGGCATCCCGTCCTCGAGCAGCCGCGCCCTGAACGCGGGGTCGGTCCAGGCCTGGGCCACCACCCGCGCGCCCCGAAGCGGCCCGATGTCCTGCTCGTAGCGTTCGACCAGAGCGTCGACCGCGGCGGACTGAACCAGCCCCTTCTTCACCAGCAGCGCCTCGATCGCCTCGGTGCGCGTTGCCGGAGAATCGCTTCCGTGCTGGTGATCGGCAGTCATTCCGTCGCCTCGAGGTACGGCTCGAACAGATCGATGTAGACGGCGACGCCGGCCTCCGCCTCCTCGCCCCAGAGCTCCCGGCTGTCGAAGGCGACGGTGTAGAGGTACTCCGGCGACTCGCCCCGGCTGTCCGCGTTCGTGTCGGGATAGACGCAGGCCGGATGGACCTCGGCGATCAGTCCCCTCCGATCGCGGGCGTAGCCGGGCAGCCGCGTGTGCCCCTGCGGGTGCCGGTTCCAGGTGCGCACCGCGTCGCCGGCCGCGAACCGGGCCTCGCGGTCGACCTCGCGCACAACCGAGCCCACGTGATCGGGCCGCTCGACCGCCGCGTCGCCGCCCAGCCGCTCGGCCGCCAGCGTCTCGAGCGCGTAGAGCCAGCGGCCGTAGTAGCCGTCCGCAAGGTAGCGGTCCGCCGGCATCCGCTCGACCGCATGACGGAAGGCGTCGAGGTTCGCCAGGCCGGCCCCGATGGCGTAGCCCGCCAGGGCGCAGACCCGGCCCTGCCAGGCCTCCGGGAACAGGGCCTCGTCCGGACGCCGGTCCACGGCGCCGAAGCCGTGCATCCCGCCCATGTCGTGGATTCCGTTCACCCGTGTGCTCTCAGCGGCCCGAAGTCTAGCCCGCCGAAACCGGGTACGCCGGTGATTCCGCAGGCTGGGTGCGCGGGTCTTCTGACCCGCTGCCGCCGCAGGCGGCCAAGGGAACTCGCCGCGTAGCGGCGACCGCTAGGCTCACGGCATGAACACCTCCGACCCAAGCCTTGCCGCCGCTACCCTGCCGCACAGCCACGACTACCCGTTCCTGGGTCAGGGCAGGGCGCCTCTGGAGGTGGCGGCCGCCGAGGGCTGCTACATGATCACGCCCACGGGTCGGCGGATCCTCGACGCTGCAGGAGGCGCCATCGTCTCGAACATCGGGCACGGGCGGCGGGAGGTGGGGGAGGCCTACGCGCAGGCCGCGGCGCAGACCGACTACATCGTGCCTCCCTTCGCGACCCCCGCGCGAGCGGAGCTGGTCCACCGCATGCGGACCCGCTGGCTGCCCGGCGACATCAACCGGGTCCTGTTCGCGAGCGGCGGCTCCGAGGCAATGGACCTGGCGATCCGGTTCGCGCGCCAGCACCACCTGTCGGCAGGGCGTCCCGAGCGCTGGCGGGTGTTCGGGCGCCAACTCTCCTACCACGGCGCCACGATGGCCACGCTCGCCGTGGGCGGGCACCAGGGACGCCGGGCGGGCTTCGAGCCCTGGCTGGTCGACGAGCAGACCGACCAGCCTCGGCCGCCTGCCCACTACTGCATGCGCTGCCCGCTCGGCAAGGAGTATCCCGGCTGCCACATCGCCTGCGCCGACGAAGTGGAGCGCGTGTTCGAGGAGATCGGCCCGGAAGAGATCGCGGCCTTCGTCGTCGAGCCGATCGTCGGCTCGAACGCCGGCGCGCTCGTGCCCCCCGGCGACTACCTGGAGCGGGTCGCCCGGATCTGCAAGCGGCACGGCATCCTGCTGATCGCCGACGAGGTGATGACCGGCTACGGCCGGACCGGCCGCAAGTTCGGCGTGGACCACTGGGACGTGGTGCCCGACATCCTGGTCGGCGGCAAGGGCCTGACCGGCGGCTACGCGCCCCTGGTCGCGATCTGCGCCCGCGACGAGGTCACGGCGCCGATTGCGGAGGCGGGGGACTCCGTCATGTTCTTCACCTACGGCGCCCACTCGCCCGCCTGCGCGGCCGCCACCGAGGTGCTGCGCATCCTCGAGGACGAGGAACTCGTCGAACGCGCCGCCACCGTCGGCGCCGTGCTCGGCGAGCGCCTGCGGGAGACCTTCGCCGACCATCCCCACGTCGCCGAGGTCCGCGGCCGCGGTCTGCTCTACGGCATCGAGATCGTCCAGGACCGCGAGACGCTGGAGCCGTTCCCGGCCGAACTCTCGCTGGTCAACGCCGTCGTCGCGGCCGGCCTGTCGATGGACGTCTTCTTCTACCCCGGCGGCAACGACCCGGCCCGCGATGTCGTCTGCCTGGGCCCGCCCTTCATCCTCGGCGACGAGGAGATCGAGAAGATCGTCACCGTACTGCCCAAGGCGATCGACAGCGCGATCGCCCGCAAGGCGCCGGCGCCGTCGCTGCTGGGGCCGCCGGTGTGCTGCGACTAGCCAGCCGCAGGCCCCTCAAGCGTCGGGGGTGATGGGATTCCAACGGGCAATCGAATCAATAACCATCGACTCTTGAGGTGATTAACGCGTAGAATCGCCTCACATGTGGATCTGGCAACACCCCGATTGGCCGAACTTCGTCTTCGATCCGGCCGCATTCCCGGAACGCGTCGAGGCGTTTCATCGCGCGGCCGAACGCCTCTCCGGGCGCGTCGAAGCGCTGTCGAACGCCTACCAGACCGACGCGCACATCGCACTGATGCTCTCCGAAGTGATCGCCACGAGCGCGATCGAGGGCGAGCACCTGGACCGCGATTCGGTGCGTTCGTCCTTGCTCAGGCACTTCGGCGAGATCGTCGGCGCCCAGCACGAGGATGACCGGGCAGCCGGCGCCACTGAGCTGATCCTTGATGTTCGCCGGAACTGGCATCGCCCGCTGTCGCACGACACGCTGGGCCACTGGCAGTCGCTGGTCGTCGTCGACCGATTGACGAGCACCATCATGCGCGGGGCCTACCGCAACAACCCCGAGCCGATGCAGATCGTCAGCGGTCGACATGCGGGCCGACCGCGCACCGTTCACTACGAAGCGCCGCCCGCCGCCCAGGTGCACGCCGAGATGGAGCGTTTTCTGGACTGGTACAACGGCGACAGTGGAGAGCTCGCCGGACCAGTGCGCGCCGCCGTTGCGCACGTCTGGTTCGAGAAGATCCACCCGTTCGACGACGGCAACGGGCGCGTGGGCCGGGCGATCTCCGATCACGCGCTTTCACAGTCCCTTGGCCGACCGACGCTCGCGTGTCTGGCGACCGCCATTAGTGAGGGCCGGGACGGCTACTACGATGCGCTCGAAGCGGTCGGCCGCGGCAACCTCGACCTCGGCAGTTTCCTCGACTACTTCACTGCCGCCACCGTCCACGCACAGGAGATCGCCCTGGCCGAAGTGGCGTTCGTTCTGGACAAGACCCGGTTCCACGACCGCTACGGCGACCGGTTGAATGAGCGCCAGCGCAAGGTCATCGCCAGGGTCTTCGCACAGGGGCGGACCGGGTTCGCGGGCGGACTGTCCGCCAGGAACTACGTAGCGATAGCCAAGTGCTCGCCGGCGACCGCCACCCGGGATCTGGCCGCCCTACGCGACATGGGCGCGCTCGTTTCCTATGGACGGGGACGCGCACTCCGTTACGAGGTTTCGTGCCCTGGCCCTCCTTCCGGCTGGTCCCAGTCGGCCACGAACTCCACGGCCGACGTGCAGGGCTCCGGTTGACGGAGCACTAGAGCCGGTCACATCAAGGGCGGAGCGGGCGCGAGTCCTCTCAAGGGCTATCCTCAAGCCATGGACACTGCCGCACCGACTCTCCGCGTCGCTCCGACCGAGAAGCTGATGGCCGAGATCGTAGAACCCCAGTTGAAGCGGCTGGCGTTGTGGGCCGATCCGAGAGTGGTCGCCCTGCTCAGACAACCTCTTGGCGGGATCCTGTCCGACGTCGGCAGCTCCGACAGGGACCTCGCGGGCCTCGCACTGGAAGCTCTCGTACTCAAGCTCATGCGAATACTCGACATGGACTACGCCGGCACTCGGCTGCGCGGCGCTCAGACCGGCGGCGCCGAAGTGGGTCTGATCTTCCAGAGCAACCGTCTCGTCCTCAACCGCTGGCAGATCCAGTGCAAGAACAGCGCGCGGATGTCGATTGACGACGTGGCCAAGGAAGTCGGCCTGACCCACCTGCTCAAGGGCAACGTGATCGTCATCGTGACGACGGGGACCGTGGACGCTCGAGCGCGGCGCTACGCCAACAGGGTCATGGCCGACTCCAGTCTGGCCGTCGTCCTGATCGACGGCCGGGACCTCAAGACCATTGCCCGCAGCCCAACTCGCATCGTCGGCATCTTCGAGCGCGAAGCGCGCCACGCGCTGGAACTCAAGAAGCTCGACGAGGTAGCCGAACAGAACTCCCGCCGGCCGGCGCCGTCGCTTCTGGACGGCGCGCCGGAGTCGGATCGAACATGAGCATCGAGCGCCGCTTCGACGTACCGCTGATCGCGGAGATGGCTCTGCGGGAAAAGCAGATCCAGCAGGTCTATCGGCCGATCATCGCGGTCCACAAGTGGTTCGCTCGCCGGCCCGGGACGCTGTTTCGTGGCCTCCTGCTCTCCGAGTTCGTGGACGAGCCTCTGCATGAGTCCTTCTATCGCTCCCACGACCTTCCGGGCCTCCGCGTGGCCGACCCGTTCATGGGCGGAGGCATCCCGCTCATCGAGGCCAACCGGATCGGCTGCGACGTCGAAGGACTCGACATCAACCCAATGTCCACTTGGATCGTCCGAGAGGAGATCGCCTCCATCGATCTCACTGCCTACCAGCAGGCCGCGGCCGCGCTGAGGGCTGCTCTGGAAACTCAGGTCGGCCACTACTACCGCACCGGATGTCCCCTCTACGGAGACTCCGATGTACCGGTCAAGAGCTTCCTGTGGGTGAAGTCCTTGAAATGCCACGGTTGCGACCACCCCGTCGATCTGTTCCCCGGCTTCGTCCTCGCACGGGACAGGCGCCACCCGACGAATGTCCTCATCTGTCCCGAGTGCGGCGATCTCAACGACGCTGACGACCTGGAGAAACCCGGTAACTGCTCGTCGTGCTCGGCCGAGCTGCGCGTCACCGGACCAGCCCGTCGCGGCCGCTGCGATTGTCCGAAATGCGGTGAAGAGAACAGGTATCCCGGCGCACTCTCCGCTCCGCTCTCGCACCGGATGTTCGCGATCGAGTACCACAACCCCGAGCGCCGCTCCCACCACAAAGGTAGGTTCTTCAAGAAACCCGACGCCGAGGACCTGGCCCGCGCCGAGGCCGCGTCCAAGCAGTGGCATGGACTGACGCCTCGGTATGTGCCGGAAACCGAGATCCCGGCAGGCGACGAAAGCGACAGGCTGCACCGCTGGGGTTACTACCGCTACCGGGACATGTCCAACTCCCGCCAACTGCTCGGTCTCGAGTTGAGTTGCGGGCTGATTGCGGACGTATCGGACACTCGTATCCGGCGAGCGCTCGCGACCAACCTGTCCGACCTGCTGCGCTACCAGAACATGCTCTGTCGCTACGATACGAAGAGCCTGAAGTCGCTGGACGTGTTCTCGGTTCACGGCTTCCCGGTGGGACTGGTCCAGTGCGAGCCGAACCTCCTGGGGATCCCGAGATCGAACGGCCGCAACGTGGGATCCGGCGGCTGGTCCAACATCGTCAGCAAGTACGTTGAGGCGAAGCGGTTCTGCGAGGCACCCTTCGAGGTGCGAAAGGCGGGTTCGCGTCGCCGGAGGATCCCGATCGCCGGCGAGCGAATCGGCGGAGAAGCCAACGGACGGCGACGCGCCGTGCGATTGCGCTGCGCGGACGCCACGTCGAGTCACCTAGGCTCGGGAACGCTGGATGCGGTACTGACCGACCCGCCCTACTTCGGCAACGTCCAGTACGGCGAGCTCATGGACTACTGCTACGCCTGGTTGCGGCGCCTTGCCGCCGGCGACGATGACTGCTTCGAGCACGCCTCGACGCGTTCAAGCCGCGAACTGACCGGCAACGCGACCGAAGCCAGGGGGCTGACCCACTTCGCAAAGGGTCTGGCCGCGGCGTGGACCAACGCGGCCAGTGCGTTGAAGCCGGGCGCGCCCCTGGCCTTCACGTTCCACCACAATCGCGTCGGGGCCTACTGTGCCGTAGGCGTCGCGATTCTCGACGCCGGCTTCCTCTGCACGGCCTCGCTTCCATGCCCGGCCGAGATGAGCGGCTCGATTCACATCCACGGCACGACATCGTCCATCGTCGACACGGTGTTCGTGTGCAGATCCGCGAACCTCGAGCGATCGCGCGAACTGTCCGACGCGCCGGAAGACCTATCGGCGCTCATCGGAAAGGAGCGAGCCCAACTACAGGCAGCCGGCTGGAAGGCCACATACGGCGACACACGCTGCATGCTCTTGGGTCACCTGACGCGTATCGCGGTCAACGACCTGCACGCCCGGTGGAACAAGTCGTTGCCCACCGAGCAACGCTTGGCCCTGGTCAGGGATGCACTCAACCGGTTCGGAAGCCCGGACGACTTGGCTCGGCACCTTGCCGATGCCCCGCCGCCGGAAGAGCCCGTCGCCCGCTCAGTCAGTAGCGCTGCCAGCGAGGTAGAGCAAGTTGCCATTCCCTTTTGAGGTCCCCTTCGACGAGGTGAGGAGTCACCTCGATCGCTTCGTGGACGCCGTCTTCGGCTCTCTCGAGTCCGAGTTTCTCGTCATGCCGCGAGGCGACGGCTTCGTGGACTTCCCAACCTTCGAGGCTGGCTACGAGCGGCTCAAGCGCGACACGTCCGGCTTTCGGGAAGTCACGCCGGACAAGGTAGCGGACGCCGTCCTCGACCAGCCGATCTCTCTCATTGTTCTTCGCAGCATGCTGGGCTTCACTCCACCGGAATGGGCCTACCTCGCCACGCGCTACACCGGCGTCGACGTGCCCCAAGGCGCCGCACGGAACTTGGACCGCAAGATCCGGACCGATCCGGAACGTCCACTCGCACGAGATGGAGGCGTGACCGAACAGAGAGTGAGGGCGTTGGTCATGGTCGCCTGCGAACACTTGGCTCGAGGCGCGCCAGCCGTCGCCCCTGACCGACTTCATCGCCTCGACAAGGCCGACACGGACGAGGGGCTAGCCAGCCTTCGGACGATCGCGACCTTGGGCGCCCCCTACTCCGTGCTCCTCTACGAGCGGTTCCTGGGCCGCCCATTCGCCGGCCACCGGGACTCAGTCAGCGAGATCGTCGGCAACCTTGTCGAGAACGCCATCGAGCACGAACTGGAGCAAGCCGAGATCAGCTTCCGGAAGACGAAGCGGGCCGAGCGAATCCCCGGCTTCGACCAGGCACCGGACTTCATCGTTCCAAGCGAGTTGAACCCCCAGGTCGTCATCGAGGCCAAGCTCAGCGAGGACGATGGAACCGCACGAGACAAGATCACCAGAGTCCAGCATCTCAGCGAACTGGGTCTGCAAGGCCGTTCTCCGGACAGCCCCAAGTTTGAGGTCGTCGCCTGCATCGCGGGCCGCGGCTTCGGCATTCGCCGGGAGGACATGAAGAAGCTCATCATCGCGGCACGGGGCAAGGTGTTCACGCTCCAGAACATGAACCAATTGGTACGCCACACACGCCTACGCGAGTACTCGACTCTACGTCGACGATAGCGTCGGGCCGGAACCGGGACCATCTCCCCTCGTCCTGGTCCTGTACGCCCTTCGCCGACGGTCGGCCTGTGGTTTCTTCCACTGAGCAGCCATACGCCGTGTTACCTACCCGAGAGGGTCACAACGAGCACTTCTTCTAGAGTCCCTCTCTAGCTTGCGCTCTCCTTCTGCGTCAAAGCGGCTTGGCGGCACGGCCGCGCTCTTCTCTCGTTCGGTAGTAGTCCCGATAGACATACATCCAACAGTCGCCGAAAAAGGAGGCTACATGGTCGCTCAAGCCGCTCTCTGTGGGTACCTTGAACCTCTCGGTCGCCTCGGCCAGCATGCATAGTGCCTGCATCCGCTCGAAGGAATCCTCCGACCGTGGTGCAGTGGCTAGCTCGGTGAGTGGCTTCCGGACGTCCTCAGTGATCTCGCGACCAGACTCTAGAGTGACCTTCGCTAAATCGTGGCACGCCGCCATGATGGAGGACACAGAGATTCCTGTATCCTTGACCCACCGGTAGCGACGAATTGCCAGCACATGTGGCTCAATTTGACGAAGCCCTTCCGTAGGCGAAACGGAATCATCTTGCAGGATCTGGATGATCTTCTCGAATCGCTCAGAGTTGGCGATCATCTTGGTCTCTAGGTCCGCTCGCGACGACAAAGAGGCACCAGTAAGAACAGTGCCAAGACAGAGCTGGAAGATCTCGCGGCCATACGCGAGGAGGGACTGGTACGCAATCTCCCGTCGTCTCACCGTTGCCGGCCTAACCACGAACGAGGGCTGTGAGAGGCTCCCTTCATGGACGACACCTGACCGTGCGCTATAGAACTGCTTCGCCCATTCCTCGAGCCGAGGGTCACGCCCGAGGAGCAGGGAGATTGCGTCCACGACACGGTTCCTCTTCGCCTCTCGTGGTACGCGGAGCAACGTCTCAAGTGCCACCGAGAGACAAATGAACGACTCAGCCTCGTCCCGATGCCTACTGTTCGCCCTGTTGTACCACCTGATAGCCGTGAACACCCGGCTGCGGACGTGACGACTCACTCCACGCTTGTTTAGTAACTCTAGGAGGAGGCGATAGTCCGCTCGGCCAGCGCTTGCTCTCTTAACGTCCAAAGCAAGGTCTTGGGACCGATTCAGGGTGGGATGGGGAACCGTACTGTACAGTCGCGAACCCGGACCAACCCAAAACGAATGACGAAAGCCAAGCACCCCGGAGTACCCGTTGACCCAGCCGAGCTCGTTGATCTCAAGGGGTGACTCTGGCACGACAGAAAGGACGTTGAAGTCATGCCGTACTAGGGATGGAGGAACCTGGTCTGGAGTCAGGACGGCCATCGTCGTCTCCTCTGGCCGCAAGAAGATCTGATCGAATACGTGCCGTGGTCGCGCGTAGATGTACGTGACGACAGCTTCAATATCTCCGAGTGGCCCTAGCTTCTCTCCCCCGTAGTCCAGATCAACGCGATCTGTAACCGCGTAGGACGCCCGCTCAATCTGCTGATTGCCGGACGCAAACAGCATTCTGGCTATCTCCTCTACGGACTCGGCTTGGTCTCGAGGCAAACCGTCCAAGTCCTCCGTGGAGTGGAACGCCAGAGCCCCTAGATGCACCGGCCGACTAGTCTTGAGTAGCGGGAACACAACTACACTGTAGGTCCTCTTCCTCGGATCCAGTTCCGCCTGCGCATCCGAAGCCAATTTGCTCTTTCCCATCTACTCAGGGGAGTGTGTAGGCTAGTAGCCTCGCCGCCGGGCCCCGACACCGGGAACCTATGGCGACTCGCTGCCTCCGAAGTGGATGATCCGGCCCTCGGGCTCGGGAGTCCACGGACCAGCAACCGCCATGACTTCAACTCTCGGCGGCTCTCCGAAACCGCGTTCGAGAACCGTAGGCGACAACGCCTCAAACAAAACGGGCACGTCCGAGGGGTGCGGCCAGCGTGGCCCGGACAACCACCCGTCCAGGTTCGTAGCGCTCCTACCGAGCATCACTGCTTCGCCCTCGTCTAGGTAGGGGGAGTGGTAGGACTTCTTCTGCGTCTCGTCTTGGACAGTGCGTCTGAATGTCCGCGAAGTCGACTCGGACCAATCATCTCCATAGTTCCTGAAGGACGTGCCGTAGAAAATCGTGCCACGGTTTATCTCGTGTTCTTTCTTGAGGCGCTCCAGTGACTCTTCGCGCCCTTCTCGTGACCAATCCAATCGTGGCTTGAGGACTCGCTTAGGATGGTTCGTCAGACCGATGACCGTGCTGCCATCTCTGAGCGGCCTGCTCTTGCCGAGGATCATCCGCTCGATGCTGACTAGTACGGAACGTGCGTAGGTTCCGACTTGGGAGCGCACCGCATCTTCGTAGGAGACGGTAGGCAACCGCTTCGTGAAGGCGGGAGGAAACGGCTGCTGAAGGACCGGAATCAGGGCACCCTCTCGCTCCCGCGCCGTGATGTCGGTCGGGACCTTCAGGGAGAGGCTGTACGCAGGAAACACAGAGGAACGATTGTACGGATTGTCCCGTTCGGCGTCGCAGTACGCCTGAATGTAAGACCACTCTTCAGCGTCTCTCGACCTGGGCCTGCGCGACACGATAGACGGCAGGCGGTCTCTCGCGTCCTCGTATAGCGTCGCTATCACGTGGCGAGCGAGGGCCTCGACCGCCTTGGTATCTGTCGAATCAAGTCCCATCTCCCGAGCGCTGCGTTCGGCGCGACGTTGGAGGAGACCGTGTTCCTCCGATGCCTGTTCCGCCGTAGGGTCCCTAGCGCGCTCCCTCAACATCTCACTGAGGTGAGCGTCGTTCAGGTCGTCCGTGGCCGTTGGGAAGTTCTCTTTCTTCAAGTCTGTCATCGCGATGTGGATCGTAGGTGACCTGCCCGACCGCAGTCAAGGCTATGAAGAGCGCTCGCACGAAGGACTGTCCTCCCAGTCCTGGGGCTGATCTCATGCGGCTGTTTCCGCCGCTCGGGTTGCGATTCGCTTCAGCCCGACATTCGCTGCACTTGAGTCGAGGACGATCTTCAGCTTCCCCTTGCTCAGCCGCTCATTGATTCCGGTAGTCGAGACCGCAAGAGTGTCGATAGTCGCACCGATGTCGGGGTCGACCTGGGCCATCGCCGGCAAGCCCCTCAGCGCTTCCGCAAGTTGGAAGTCCTTGCTGAGAAGGAAGCTCACGGCCAAGAGATTCGGCCGATGGTCCCTCAGGCCGTTACTGTGCCGCTTTGCCTCCAGCGCCTCCCTCAGCACGACTTCCAAGTAACGCTCCGGACAACCCACTCGATTCGGCACGATTCCTGGCATGTACTTGTTTCCCGTTTCGCCTTCGACGTAGACGTAAAGGGAGCTGTGCTCATCCTTGAAGAGCACCACCGGATACTGCTCTTCTGCCTCCCCCTTGGCTTCGGCGAGACGGTTCGGGTCCAGACACTGCTTCAGGACCTGGTCGATGAAATCCGTCACGTTGGAGCTTCCTGCGAGGCGGAAGGGCAGGCAACTGTCGTAGGAGACGCAGATACTCTCGTCGACACGGGAAACGACATCCTCGATGTAGTTCAACAGTCCAAACGACTTGCGCGGCACGTAGCACTCTACGAAGCAACGCTGGCCATCAACGACTGCCGACAAGTCTGGACTCGGAGCCTTCTGGCTTCCCCATGCCACCTCTGAACCCACGCTGCTGAGGTACTCCGCCATTTGCAGCTGCCAGACGAGCGACCAGAACTCAGAGTAGTCACGAGAACCCACCAAGGACGCCTTCTCCTGTTTCCAGTTGGGGAGTGCTTCGGCACAAAGCAGCAACTCTTCCAGTCGTTCGAGGAGGGCCTCATCTCTCCACGTACTAAGCCGCCAAGACATGTAGTGAGAGTAGTAGGGCGCACGTTCTTCGTGTTTTCTCAGAAGCGTCAGCGGGAACGTCCGGCGGATCGCCGGGAACCGCTCTCTACGGGCTTCCACGAGTTTCCAGTCGAGAAGCCTGTGAACCCACTCACGCTGAGCGGGCTCGTGCTGAGGCACGTTCATCTTTCTCAGTCTCCAGCGTCCGGTCGGCGCAGCACTCCTTCAATAGCTGGAGATGCCGATTTCCTTCTCGGTGATGAACTCCAGCAACGCCGGGGTGCCCGACTCGGTCGCTTCGATGCCGCGGCGGATCGCCGGGACGATCTCCGCCGGGTCGGTCACCCGTTCGCCGTAGCCGCCGAAGGCCTTCGCCATGTCGGCGTAGTGGCCGGAGATGTCCGTGCTGCGGTACTTCTCGGTTGCCACCTGCATGATCGGCAGCTCGATCGCCATCGAGAAGTTGTTGAACAGGATCGAGAGGATCGGCAGGCGCTCGCGCACCGCGGTCTCGAAGTCCATGCCGGTGAAGCCGATCGCGGCGTCGCCCCAGACGTTGATGCAGAGCTTGTCGGGCTGGGCGAGCTTGGCGCCCATCGCCAGGCCGAGGCCGTAGCCGAGCTGGGTCGTCTTGCCCCAGCCGATGTAGGAGAGCGGCGTCGTGCTGCGCCAGAACGGTGAGATCTGGTCGCGCGGCGAGCCGGCGTCGTGGGTGATGATCACGTTGTCGCGGTCGACCGTGTGCATCAGGTCCCAGAGCACGCGGTAGGGCGAGAGCGGCGTCCCGTCGGACTCGAGCTTCGGCATCCACTCGTCGAGCCAGCCGGAGCGGATCCGTTCGATCTCGGCCGGCACGGAGTCGGCCCGCGAGGCCGCGTGCGGCAGCGACTGCCCTTCCAGTTCCGCGATCAGGGCGGCCAGCGTCAGCTTCGCGTCACCCGCCACCACGCATTCCGAGGCGACGTTCTTGTTCAGGTCGACCGGGTCGAGGGTCGCGTGCAGGTACTTCGCCTGCGGGTACTTGCCGAAGTAGATACCGAACGCAGTGGTCGTGAAGCTGCAGCCGATGCCGAAGATGACGTCCGCCGCGCCGAGGAACTCGTGGACCGTCTTCGGCACCGCGCGGCCGCCAGAGCCGAGCGAGAGCGGATGATCCTCGTTGAAGGCGCTCTTGCCGCCCAGGCTGGTCGTCACCGGTGCGTTGAGCAGTTCCGCCAGGCGCCGCAGTTCGTCCCAGGCCTCGGCGTAGTGGACGCCCTGGCCGGCGTAGATCACCGGCCGCTCGGCCGCCGCCAGCATCTCCGCGGCCTGGCTGACCAGGTCCGGATCGGGTCCGACGCGCACCGTGCCGCTCGGGCGAGGACCCAGATCGTCCGGCACGTCTTCGCCGAAGACGTCGGCCGGCACCTCGACCATCACCGGGCCAGGCCGGCCGGAACGGAGCTGGGTGAAGGCGCGGCGCATCACTTCGGGCAGCGCCTTGCCCATGCTGAGCGGCTCGCACCACTTCGTCACGTGCTGGAAGTTGGCCACAGCGTTGAAGTTCGGCGCCACGTGCATTGCCCGGCGGCTGTACCCCATCGGCATGACCAGGATGGGCGCCGATTCGCCGTAGGCCTGCGCCACGCCGCCGAAGGCGTTCTCGGTCCCGGGTCCGCTCTGCATCGTGAACACCCCGAGTTGCTTCCCCGAACTCAGCCGGCTGACCGCGTCGGCCATGTGCAGGCCGATCCGTTCCTGGCGAACGATCACGGTGCGGATGTCCGCCACCGCCGCGGCCTCGATGATCGGGTTGACCGGGTAGGCGACGATGAACTCGACACCCTCCCGCTTGAGGTACTCGGCTACGCCCTGGGCTACCTTCACGCTGGAACTCCTGAGATTCTGGGTGGGGAGAGGGCGGCTACGATACCCGGAACCTGGAACGTTCCAGAAGCTGGAGGACCCAAGAGATGGAAGACACCGCGAAGAGGATCAGCCAGATGACGTTCGCAGCGATCCTGCTGGCGCTCGGCGCGGCCTTCGCCGCCACCCCGAATGCGCCAACCCTCTCCGGGCCCATCACGGGCGGGGAACGCGGCACGCCGTTCGCCGCGGTGAACGTCGCGGATCGCGGCTATCTGACCGAGGAGTACTTCCTGGAGGGCGAGGCGACCGCGTACGAACTCGCCTCTGGCGCCCAGGGCGCGGACGGCCAGTGGAACACGCGGGCGTCGGCCGACAAGGCCAACTACAAGACACGCCTGCTGGTGGTCCGACCGAACGACGCGTCGGCATTCAACGGCACGGTCATCGTCTTCTGGCTGAACGTCACCGCCGGCTTCGAACTGGGTTCCGCCAGCGACGAGGCCCTGCGCGGCTATGCCTGGGTGGGCGTATCCGCGCAGAAGGTCGGCGTCCACGGTTTCCCGCAGAACCCCGGCGGACTCAAGGCTTGGGACCCGCAACGCTACGGCTCGCTCGAACACCCCGGAGACGCCTGGTCCTACGACATCTTCACGCAGGTTGCCCGCGTCATCGGTCCGGAACGTGACCGGGAAGGCCTGGACCCGATGGGCGGCCTGGAGGTCGAGCGGCTGATCGCGGCGGGCGCCTCCCAGTCCGCCGCGCGCTTGCGCACCTACATCAACGGTGTCCACCCGCTGACGGAGGTGTTCGACGGTTATCTGCCGTTCATCGATTTCGGCGGAGTCGTGCCGTTCGCTTCCGAGCGCGGCGGCGGACGTCGGGGACGCACTCTCGCGTCGGTCCGATCCGACCTGGACGTCCCGGTCATCGTGGTGAACTCGGAGACCGAGCTGACCAGCTACTACTCCGTGCGCGAGCCGGACTCCGCCCGCTTCCGGCTCTGGGAGGTGCCGGGGACGTCGCACGTATCCGCGGCGAGACCGAAGGAGCGCACGGTCGAAGGCTCCAACTGGCTGTCCTACACTCCCGTGTACCAGGCCGCGATCAGACACCTGGATCGCTGGATCAGGGACGGTGTCGAACCACCGAGCATGCCGCGCGTCGAGATGAAGGCCGGCGATCCCAATCCCGAGGTCGTCCGGGACGAGCACGGCAACGCCATGGGCGGCATACGACTGCCGGAACTCGAGGCGCCGACCGCCTCGCACAGCGGCTTCGGAACGCAGAGGGAAGGGACGCGGTTCGGGTTCCTGTACGGCACCGCGACCGATTTCGACAGCGAACAGCTGGCGGCCCTGTACCCGGACAGCAAGCACTATCTCGAGGCCTGGAACGCGGCTCTGGACCGGCTGATCGAGCAGGGCATGGTCCTGCCCGAGGACGCGCCGGCGATGCGGCAGCGGACCGCGGCCTGGGCGGAGCGGCTCGACTAGAGGCCGTAGTACTCGCGGTACCAGTCGACGAAGCGGGGGATGCCGACGGAAATCGCGGTCGTCGGCTCGTAGCCGAGGTACTCCCTGGCGCGTGTGAGGTCGGCCGAGGTCCGCACGACGTCGCCGGGCTGCATCGGCAGGAACTCCTTGTCGGCCTCGCGACCGCAACTGCGTTCGATCTGCCGGATGAACTCCATCAGTTCCTCGGTGCGGCCGGCGGCGAGGTTGCAGACGAGGTCCTCGTGGTTGCGGTCGATCGCCGAGACGACGCCGGCGACGATGTCGTCGATGTAGGTGAAGTCCCGGTGCATCCGGCCGTGCCCGAAGACATTGATCGGCTCCCCGCGGAGCAGGGCGCCGGTGAAGAGAAACAGGGCCATGTCGGGCCGGCCCCAGGGGCCGTAAACGGTGAAGAAGCGCAGACCGGTCACGCGCACGCCGTAGAGGTGGTGGTACACGGACGCCATCAGCTCGTTCATCTTCTTCGTCGCGCCGTAGAGCGAGCGCTGGGAAGACGTGCTGTCCGTTTCACTCAGCCGATCGCGCGTGCTGTCGCCGTAGACCGAGCTGCTCGAGGCGTAGGTCAGGCCGCCGACCTCGTGGTCGCGGCACAGTTCGAGGACGTACGTGAAGGCCTGCACGTTGTCGCGCACGAACTGGTTCGGATGGTCGATCGAGTGCCGCACACCGGCCTGGGCCGCGAGATGGCAGACCCTGGTCTCCGTGCCTGAGACGCCGCGGACGAGGTCGTCGAAGGCGTCCTGCAGGGCCTCCCGGTCGCCGACGTCGGCGCGCACGAGGCGGAAGTTGGGTTGCTCCTCGAGGATCGCGTTGCGCCGCTCCTTGAGCTGGGGGTCGTAGTACGGATTGAAGTTGTCGTAGCCGATCACGTCGTCGCCACGCTCGAGCAGGGCCCTGGCCACGTGGAAGCCGATGAACCCGGCGCTGCCGGTCAGCAGAACCTTCACGACACGCCTCCGGTCGGGGCGCTCCGCCAGCGCTCGGCGAGCTGGGCCACCGGGTCGATCAAGAGATCCTCGACGGGGAGCTCCGCCAGCAGCCGGTCGTCGAAGTCGGGCGCCTTCCTGAGCACGTGGTCCCGGAGACCGTCGTACCGCTCGCGGTAGTCCGACAGCAGGCGCCGCATCGCGGGAGCGTCCGCCCGTTCCTCGAAGCGCACGTGGATCAGGACGAGGGCCGTGACCTCGCCGGCCGTGAACTCCGGCACGACGATGAAGACCCGGCCGTCGGTCCGCCCCCGGGCCGCCATCAGCCGGCCTTCGACCGCCACCGCGTACTTGGTGCCCTGGAGCAGCGGCTGCCGGACCGTCCGCGACTGCAGGTCGCGGCAGAGGCCGCCGGCGCGCAGGACCCGAATCGTGGCGTCGTCGCCGGGCGGCGGGCCGTCGCCGCCCGCCCGGAGCCGGTAGCGGACGTAGCCGAGAACCTGGTCGACGAAGGGGTCGAGCGCGCTCATCGTCTCTCGATCCTCGGCCGAGATCGACTCGGGCGGCGAACCGGCCTGGTGGGTCGCCGCGGCCAGGGACATCCGGCCCAGGGTCTGGTCGTGGCGCGAGATGCCCACGGTGACCGTCTTCGCCTGGTGCTTGATCGTGTCGATGTGCCGGGTGAGGTCGTCGATCGCCGGAGTGAGACCACCTCGCAACTCTGCCAGTGCGCGCTCTTCGCCGCCGCCGCCGGCGCCAATCAACCCGTCGATCGCAACCGCCAGCCGCACCGCCCTGCCGACGTGCAGGTTGCCGTCGTACCGGCCGCCGGCCAGGCCTTCGCGGACGGCGTCGATCTCGGCGCCGGCCATCTCGCGCAGTCGAGCCACCCGCCGCGCCTTGCCGCCGGCGACCACGTCGTCCAGCGCCGTGCGGATCGCCCGCAGCGGCCTGGCAAGGTCGTCGATGGCGAGGGCCGCGTGGTAGCCGAACAGGTGGCCGACCACGGTCGCCAGCACGAAAGACAGCTCGGGCGGCACCTCGGGTACTTCGATCACCGCCGCCGCGGACGGGAACGCCGCGCCCTCGGAGGCGATGACGATGGGCGTCGCGCGGTGGGCGCGGTAGACGTCGATCTCCTTGCGGGTGTCCGCTGCCGTCGAGCCCTGGACTCCGGTCGCGCAGACCAGGATCAGCGGCTCGGACGACAGGTCGATGTGCTTCTTGTCCTCCGTCGCGTCGCAGGCGATCGCCTTGTAGCAGAGCTCCGAGAGCTTGATCCGGATCTCCTCCGCGGCGATGCGGTCGAGGCCGTTGCCGACCACCGACCAGTCCCGCAATCGCGGCGCGTACTCCCTGGCGGCGGCGGCGATCGCGGGCCGCAGGGCGAGGGTGCGCTCCATCGCGCCGGGCAGGTTCCGCAGTTCCCGCAGGAGGCGGTCGGCGGCGGGGCGTTCGTCCGGCCCGCCCGCGACCTGGTCGGCGATTGCCACGGCGAGCAGCATCCCCGCCGCGATCTGGGAGTAGAAGGCCTTGGTCGACGCGACGCTCATCTCGACATCCCGCCCGTCGGAGGTGTAGAGCACACCGTCCGCCCGGTCCGCCAGATCCGAGTTGCGGCGGTTCACGATCGCGATCGCGCGGGCGCCCCGCCGCTGCGCGAGGTTGACCGTGCGCAGCGTATCCGTCGTCGTGCCGGACTGGCTGACCGCGACGACCAGCGTGTCGTGCATGTCAGGCGCCAGGTGGAAGCCCGAGAGCTCGGTGGCCGGCATCGCGTCGACCCGGGGGCGGCTGAGGCCACGCTCGCGCAGACGTCCCTCGATCGCCCCGGCGATGCCCTGGCCGGCGACGGCCGCCGTGCCCTGGCCGGTGACGACGATGCGCGCGACCGTCCCCTCCCGCAGCTCGCGCGCAACCGCCTCCGGCAACGTCCGCTCACCGACCGAAACCCGCAGGCGCCCGGTCGAGTCCTCCCGCAGCTTGCCGCGCACCGTGTTGCGCACGGAACGCGGCGCCTCGCTGATCTCCTTGAGCAGGAAGTGCGGGAACTCGCCCCGGTCGATGTCGCGGGTCGTGATCTCGGCACGGTCGAGCTCTTCCGGGGCCACCGGCAGCGGCGAGCCTCCGGCCGCGTACCGTTCGATGCCCTCCAGCTCGCCAGCGCGGCCGGCGTCGAGCACGGCGATCTGGCCCCAACCGCCCCCGGCGTGGTCCGGTTCCGCCTCGCCGTCCAGGCGCAGCCAGGTCGAGGTCTCCTCGACCAGGCCGTAGGGTTCGCTGGCGACCACGAAGGCGTGATCGGCCAGCCCGATGTAGAGACCCTGGCCGCTGCCCTGGGTCGCCAGGTAGAGCCGTGACGGGTCGTCCCAAGTGAGAGCGCCGAGAGCGAGCGAACCCTCGAACGCGGCCACTGTCTCGCGGAAGGCGTCGAAGGCCGTGTCGCCGCCGGCCAGCCGGCGCGACATGAGAACCGGCATCACCTTCGCGTCCGTGGTGATGCGCGAGTCGAACTCCAGGTTCTCGAGCACCGTCAGGTCGGCGTGGTTGTCGATGTCGCCGTTGATCGCCGCGATCACCCGGGGCGGCCGCTCCGCGTCGTTCAGCGGATGCGCGTTCGCCTCGTTGATCCGGCCGACGCTGGCCCAGCGCGTGTGCCCGAGCACGGCCGCCTCGACGTCCGGGCTCCCGAGCGCCGCCGCCAGCAACGGATCGGAGGCGACCGCGTCGCGCAGAAAACGGACGTTGTCGCCCAGTTCCCCGATCTCCTCCGCGCACTTGTAGACCAGGCCGATCCGTGCTCCGCCCAACAGAACCGCGCGATGACCGAACAACGGATCCCCGGCGCGGCCGTCGAGTTCGGCACGGATCGCCGGATCGTCCGGGTCGAGGCCGTGCCCGGAGAGCAGCAGGAACAGCCCGGCCGAGTCCCGGCCGCGGATCTCGAGCCGGTCGAGCGAGGAGAAGGCCTGCTGAACAGCGACCAGAACGTCGAGCCCGGCGTCGCTGGCCCCGGCCGGCGCCAGCGCACCGACTTCGGCCGCGGTCCGCAGCCGGTCGCGGCGGATCGCCCACTCGGCGTCGGCGAGCGCGCCGGCGGCACGGTTCACCGCTTCGAGATCCAAATTGCCGAAGCGGCCAGCGCCGTCGTCGAGACGCGCTCCCAGCCGGTTCACCGCCGCCGAGCAGGGCCGCAACGCATCGGCAATCGCGGTCCGCAGCGCCTCATCGCGCACCAGGGCCCGGACGGACGGACGAGCGCGCAACCGCCGGTCCCAGTCGGCCAGCCCGGAGGCGGCAGCGGTCAGGGTCATGGCCAGCTCCTGCGCCTCGGCGGCGCCGAAATCGTTCACCGCGGCCCTGGCGGCGCGGCCGGCGGCCGCGAGGCCCTCCAGCAGCTCGCGCGAGTCGATCGCCGGTCCGGGGTGGGGGCGCATCAGGATGCCGACGATCCCGCACATGGGGACCGAAGCTTAGCCCGGAACCCGCACACCACCATCGCGGCGCTAAGCTCGCCGGCATGGGAGCGCTGTAGGCATGGCCGACACATCGACATTCCTCGCCGCGGTGGTCCAGATGGGCTCCACCTCGGACGAGCAGGCGAACTGGGAAACCGCGCGGCACTGGATCGAGACAGCCGCCGACCGCGGAGCCACGTTCGTGTCCACGCCCGAGAACACCAACTACCTCGGACCGCACAAGGAGAAGGTCAAGCTGGCCGAGCCGACCTCGGGCGCCACCTGCGCCCGCTTCGCCGCCCTGGCCCGGGACCGCGGCATCCATCTCCTGCTCGGCTCCTACAACGAGCAGGCGCCGGACGAGAGCGAGCGCTGCTACAACACCAGCGTCCTGTTCGACCCGCAGGGGGAGATCGTCGCCACCTACCGCAAGATCCACCTCTTCGACGTCGACGTCTCCCCGGAGGTCCGGTTCCTGGAGTCGAAGACGGCCGTGCCCGGCGAAAACACCGTGACCGTCGACACGCCGCTCGCACGGCTCGGTCTCACGATCTGCTACGACATGCGCTTCCCCGAGCTCTACCTGAAGCTGGCCCAGGAAGGCGCCGAGGTTCTGACGGTCCCGTCGGCCTTCACCCTGATGACCGGCAAGGACCACTGGTTCCCCCTGCTGCGGGCCCGCGCGATCGAGACCCAGTGCTACGTGCTGGCCGCCGCCCAGACCGGCCGCCACGACGACCGCGGGCTACGGCACAGCTACGGCCACTCGGTGATCATCGACCCGTGGGGCCACGTCCTGGCCGACGCCGGCGACGGGCCGGGCATCGCGGTGGCGGAGATCGACCGCGGCCGCGTCGCCGAGGTGCGGCGCTCGATGCCGGTCGCCTCGCACCGCCGGCTGCCGGTCGGCTGAGAGCCGGAACGCCGATGGACATCTGGATCCTCGTCGCCGTCATCGTCTTCACATTCCTGGCGTTCAGCTTCGAATGGCTGCGGATCGACGCGGTCGCCCTTTCCAGCCTGGGGCTGCTGCTCCTGTTCGGCCTGGTGACGCCCCAGGAGGCGATCCGCGGCTTCAGCAACGACGCCGTCATCACGGTGATGATGATGTTCATCCTGAGCTACGGGCTGACTCACACCGGTCTGATCGACCGCTTCGGCCAGAAACTCGCGCAACTTTCGGGCCACACGCACTGGGCCGCCGCGATCGCCCTGATCCTGGTCTGCGGCGTGCTCTCGGCCTTCATCAACAACACCGCCGCGCTGGCGATCCTGATGCCGGTTGGCATCCAGATCGGGAAGCACTACGGCGTGTCGCCGTCCCGGATCCTGCTCCCGCTCTCCTACCTCTCGATCATCGGCGGCACCTGCACCCTGATCGGCACGTCGACGAACCTGCTGGTCGCCTCCATGTCGGAGCAGTACGGCTACGGAGCCTTCAGCATGTTCGAGTTCCTGGCGCTCGGACTGATCCTGCTGGTCGTCGGCTTCGCCTACATCGTGTTCGTGCCGATGCGCCGCCTCCCGGATCGCGCCGGCGCCTCCGACCTGACCACCAAGTACCAACTGTCTTCGTTCCTGACCGAGGTCCAGGTGCCGGAGGGGAGCTCCCTCGTCGGCAACAACGTCGTCGACGCGCACATCAACGAGCGTTTTCGCCTGACCGTGCTCGAGATCCTGCGCGGCGAGGAACGGATCGCGGTCGAGCTCCGCTCCACGCCGATGCAGGGCGGCGACATCCTGATCGTCGAGGGCCGGATGGACGACATCGTCAGCTTCCGGGACCACTACGGCCTGCGCCTTCGCACCGAAACCAAGATCGGCGACCGCGACCTCTCCGACAAGAACAACATCATGGCGGAGATCCAGCTCTCGCCGGTCTCCCGCGTCACCGGTTCGACCATCCGCGACCTGGACTTCCGGCGCCGCTTCGGCTGCTTCGTGCTGGCGCTCAACCGCACCGGCGAGCCGATCCGCGAGAAGCTCGCCCACATCGTCCTCCACAACTGGGACACGCTGCTCGTCTTCGGCCCCCGGTCCCGGATCGAAGCTCTCTACGAAACGGAGGACTTCATCCCGCTCCAGCAGGACGTCAAGCTGCGTCTCGTCATCCCGCGGCGCTGGTGGCTCGCCGTGGTGATCATCCCGATCGTCGTCATCGTCGCCGCCACCGGCGTCACCTCGATCCTGAAGGCCTCGATCCTGGGCGCCGTGGCGCTCATCGTCTTCGGCGGCATCTCGGTGCAGCAGGCGTACGAGGCGATCAACTGGACCGTCATCTTCCTGCTCGTCGGCATCCTGCCGATGGGGATCGCGATGGAGAAGACCGGCCTCGCGGCGATGATCGGCGAGACGATCGCGAACGCCGGCGCCGACTACGGGCCCTGGGCGGTCATCGCGCTGGTCTACCTGGCGACGGCCCTGCTCTCGGAGATCGTCTCGAACAACTCGACCGCGGTGCTCATGGTGCCGATCGCCGGCACCGCCGCCGCGTCGATGGGGCTCGACCCGAAGCCCTTCATGATGACCGTCGCCTTCGCCGCTTCGGCCAGCTTCCTGACGCCGATGGGCTACCAGACCAACGCGATGGTCTTCGGCCCCGGCGGCTACCGCTTCATGGACTACGTGAAGTTCGGAGCGCCGCTCAAGATCGTCTTCTGCGTTCTGTCGGTGTGGCTGATCCCGCAGTTCTGGCCGCTGACGTAGAACTGGGTGCGCGGGTCTGCCATCCGTGCGCCCGATCAGGGGCGCACGGACTGGGACGCTGGTGGCGCGGGACGCGCCGCCAGGGTGCTGACCCGCTGCCGCCGAAGGCGGGCAGAGAACGGGCCGGCCGCAGGCCGGCTCCACTACCTCTGGCACCGCGGGCAGTAGTACGTGCTGCGGTTGGAGATGACGATCCGGCGAATGCCCGCCCCGCAGCCGGCCGGGCAGGTCTCGCCTTCCAGGTCGTAGACGTCGAGCGAGACCTGGAAGTAACCCGAGTTGCCCTCGCCGTCGGCGAAGTCGTTGAGCGTCGTCCCGCCCTGCTCGATGGCCTCGCCGAGCACCGCACGAACCGCCCCGGCGAGAACGTCGAACCGGCGGCGGGCGATCCGCGCCACCGAGCGCCGGGGATGGATGCGCGCCCGGTACAGGGCCTCCGAGGCGTAGATGTTGCCCACGCCGACGACGACGGATGCGTCCATCAGGAAGCTCTTGACCGGGGCCGTCCGGCCGCGGGCCAGGCCGGCGAGTCGGGCGCCGTCGAACCCGGGCGACAGGGGCTCGACGCCGAGATGGCGGAAGTGCCGGTCCCGGTCCAGACCCTCCGTGGAAGCGACGAACGCGACGCCGAAACGGCGCGGGTCACGAAAGCGCAATCGGCGGCCGGAAGCGAGTTCGAAACCCAGATGCTCGTGGTCCGCGAGCGGTTCCGCTCGGTCGACCAGGGTCAGCCGGCCGCTCATCCCGAGATGCACCACCAGGGTCTCGCCGCCGGAGGCGTCGATCCACAGGTACTTCGCGCGCCGGCGCAAACCGACCACCCTGCGGCCTTCCAGACAGCGCAGCCGCCGCTCGCAGAGCGGCTCGCGCAGGGTCGGGAAGTGGACGCGGACCGCCTCGAAACGGTCGCCGACGAGCGGCCGCTCCAGGCTCCGGCGCAGGACCTCGACTTCGGGCAGTTCGGGCACGTCAGCCCGCGCGGCGCCCGGAGGCACGGCGAGCGGGGCCGCCAGCGCCCTGCCGGGAACTCGGCCCTGGAGAGCCCCTTCGTCGCGACGATGAAACGGAGTCCCCGCCGCCAGGCAGCCCGGCCCCGGCAACCGCCAAGACCAGAGCCTCAAGCGCGGCGGTGCCTTCACCGCTGCCACCCCGCAAGCGAATCTCCGCCTCGAGGACCTTCCAGGGAAGCTCACTCATCGCCGAGACAGCCTGCGGACTGCGGCGGGCCATAGCCGCCTTGTACATCTGGAAAAGGGGCCACGGACCTGGCTTTCTCACCGCGCCCGGCCACGCCGCCATCAGTTTCGGCAACACCCGGGCCCTGAAGCCGTTGTAGTTCCCCGCCTCCGGCAGACTGTGAGCCATGGCGAGACCGTGGACAGCGGCCAACTGCTGACAGCGGCCGGCCAGCAGACTCAGGAACCGGAACCGCTCACCCTGTTCGTCCGCCGCGCTGTCGAGGTAGCGACGAAGTGCCGCCAACGCCGCGCCGGGCTTTCCGCCCTCCATCGCGTTGAAGACATCCCACACGTCCTGCTCGCCCCGGTCCACAACCGACTCTTCCACCGTGGCGCGGTCGATACGGCCCGTACCCTCCGGCATGCCGGCGGCGATCTTCCGGTACTCGGCCGCGAAGCGCGCCGCCGAGGCCGCATCCGCCGCCGAGGGGCCCCAGCTCTCCTTGCGCAACGTACGGCGCGCGAGCTCCTGGGCCGCGGCCGGCTCGATTTGCACGCCCGTCTCCCGCTCCAACTCGGCCACCACCGGGTCGAGGCCAGTGGTCTTGCCACTGCGATCGAAAGCTAGTTGCTCGACCTCGAAAGCCGCGTTTCGTTCGAACAGACGGAGTACGAGGGGGTGCTTGCGATCGACGCTGCGTTCGGCGAACACCAGGGCGTGGCCTTCCGGCAGGCCGCCTTCCGCGGCCCGGTCGAGTTCCGCAAGGTTGCTTGTCGACCAGCCGGCCAGATCTTCCGCTCGCGCGGCCTCCAGTAGCGCGGAAAGCCCGCGGGCAAGTTGTACCCGCTCCTTCTTCGGCCGGCCGCGGCGGCCGCCCGTGCGCTGGCTCTTTCCGCCCGCCAGAGCCGAGTCGGGCAGCGAGGCGATCGCCTCTTCGGCGGCGCCGGTAGCCGGGTCGATTCCGAACAGTCGCAACGTCTGAAGAAGCGGACCCGCAGCCTTCCTCTCGGCCACGGAGAGCCGCTCGCCAGCCCCACCAACCAGGCCGTAGTCATCGCCGAGAACCTTCGCCGCCTCGTCGATCAGTTCGGCCGCGGCATCCCTGTCGGCAAACTCCGCACTCGCCTCGACGAGCCCGACCTTGGCCGGCTCGAACAGGGAGAAGGTGAACAGGTCAGCGAGAATCGTCGCCAGTTCCTCTCCGGCGGCCCCCTTGTGAACCCGCACCTCACAACCAGCCGCGGCGGCCAGCGCCTCCGCGATTCGGGTTGCCTCTCGCGTGGCCAGCACCTGCTCACCGATCACCAGGTAGAGCGGCTGGCGTTCGCCGCCTTCGATTCGCTCGACGGCGGCGTCGATCTCGGGTGCCTTCACTCGTCTGCGGGGAGCCGGCCCTTCTCTTCGAGTTCCTGACAGTCGATGCAGTAGGGCGCCCACGGCACCGCCTCCAGCCTGGCGCGGCCGAGCTCGTTGCTGCAGTGGACGCAGATGCCGAACGTGCCGTCGTCGAGCCGGGCCGTCGCTTCGACGATCCGGTTCAGCAGGATGCCGTCACTGTCCGAGAGCGAGAAGTTCAACTCCCGGCTGTAGGCGTGATTCGCCCGGTCGACCAGGTCCTCCGCGCCTTCGCCGGTCGACGCCTTGAGGCCGGCCGTGAGATCGCGGTTGTAGCGCCCGAAGAGCTCCCGCCGCTTCTCTTCGAGCCGTTCCCGCACCCAGTCGAAGTCGATCGCCGCGTTCCTTCTCCGGCCTCCCCCGTTTCCACCGCCATCGGCGCGCTGCGGCCGAAGCAGCAAGGTCGGCGCCTTCTTCGGCTGCGGCTTCTTGCGGGCTGTCTTCTTCCGGGCAGGCTGCTTCTTCGACGGCTTCCGAGCGGTCTCGACCTGGGCTTCTTCGGGGGGCGGCGCCGCGCGCTCAGCCGCCTTCTCCGCCGCCGCCTTCTCGGCGGCCTCCGCCTTCGCGACGAGTTTCTCCGCCTCCGCCGCGGCCCGCTCGGCATCCCTGGCAGCGGCCTTCGCTGCATCCGCCGCTTTCGCGGCCTTCTCGGACGCCGCCGCCCTGGAGGCGGAGGTCCGAGCCGCCTTGCGCGCGGCAACGCCCTTGGCCGCGGCATCCTTCGCCGCCGCCTGCGCCGCGGACTTGCGTTCGGCGAGCCGCTTCGCGGCCCTGGCCGCCGCATTGCCGGTCGTGGCGGCCAACCGGCTGGACTGGGCGGCGGCCTTCTTCTTCGCGGTCGCGTGTTCCCGTCCCCTGGCCGCGGCTTTGGCGGTCGCCCCCGCCTCACGATTCGCCGTGGCGGCCTCGCGCTTCCGGAGCGCGGCCTCGCGCGCGGCCTGCTGAGCTTTTTCCTTCGACTCGGCCGCCTTCTTTACGGCCGCTTCTTGAGCCGCCTTCGCCGCATCAGCCTCTCTCGCGGCCTTCAGGGCGAGCGCGCCTGTTCTCTTCCCGGTGGCTGTCGCCTCCTTCGCCGCGGCCGCCTGTGCGGCCGCCTGTTCAACCGCCTTGGCCGCCGCTGCCTGTTCGGCGGTAGCCGTCTGCCCGGCCTTCCTCGCCGCCGTACGCTGCGCCGACGCCTCCTTCTCGGCGGCGGCGGCCGCGTCCTTCCGTGTCGCGGCGATCTTCGCGGCCCTGGCCGCGGCCGTGGCTCCGGCTTTCTCTTCCCGAGCCGCCTGCTGCGCCGCGGCCTTCTTCTCCGACGCTGTCTTCGCCGCCCGTTCGGCCGAGGCTGCCTTGCGGTCCGCCGCGGACCTGGCTTTCCTGGCCGCGGACCGCGCCGCCGCGAACTCTCGCGCCGCGGCTGCTGCCGCTTCCTTGATGTCGTTCGATCCGCCGGTTCGAGAAGCCTCGTCCGCGTTTGCCACCTGATCCCTCCGCACGCGGCTCAGTAAAACGGGCGCCGATGATAGTTGATTCCCTCGAGGATGGTGAACGCCCTGTAAATCTGCTCGTAGAGGGTCAGCCGTGCGAGGTCGTGAGCGAGGGTGAGCGGCCCCAGCGAAAGCCGGAAACGGCACGAATCCAGGAAGTTGCGGTCGAGTCCCAGGTCCGAGCCCACGATCCAGACGACCGGGCGCCGCCACTCCGCGCGCAGCCGGCCCACCTCGGTCGCGAGATCGGTCGAACTGAGGTTCCGTCCGTTCCGATCCAGACAAACCGTCCACGCGTCGGCCGGCAGGGCCGAGCGGATCGCCTTCCCTTCGAGCCGCAATCGAGTCCGGTCGTCGCCGCGCGCGGGGCGAACAACCAGTTCGCGCACCGGCGCGAACCTCTCGATCCTCCGCCGATAGTCGCCGCAGAGCGTCTCCCAGGGCTCCCGGCGGCGACCCACCCAGGCGACCACGATTTCGAACGCCACGGGCCGATTATGCCGTTGCCCTCGCTGTTATTCTCCGCCGCATGGCGCGCTCCGCGAACCAGGAATCCCGGCGCCTGATCAGGCGGCGCCTGACCAACGGCCTGGTCATCGGCGGCATCGCGCTCGGGGCACCGGCCCTGTTCAACGCGATCGTGGCCCGCAGGGCGAGGCGACTGCCCCGACCCCGATGGGGTTCCACCCGGCACATCGAGGTCGACGGCGATCGGATCGCCTTCGTTCACCTGGAGTCCCCCAGCCGCGGCAACAGGCCGCCAATGGTCTTGCTCCACACCTTCGGTCCCGGGCATACCGGCCTGCTATGGCGGGAGACCGCCGAACGCCTGGCCCGAAGCCACGACTGCTTCGTGCCCGACTGGCTCGGCTGGGGCGACTCGGAACGGAGGAACCAGCGCTACACCGCCCAGCTCTACATCGACCTGCTCGGCCGGTTCCTGGAGGAGGTCGTCGGCGAGCGCGCCGTGCTCGTCGCCCCTCACCGCGCCGCCGCCTACGCCGTCGAGGCCGCGCTGAACGCCCCGGACCTGGTTGCCGCCCTGGCCCTCGTCGGGCCCCAGGGCATCGGCACCGAGGTGACCGACCAGCGCAGCGACCCCGTCATTCACTCACTGCTCCGGGCGCCGGTGCTCGGCAGGTCGGCGCTCAACCTGGTGACCGGCGAGCGGGCGCTCGAGAACCACCTGCGACGCGAGACGCTCTTCGGCGCCGAGGGCCTGGGCGAGTCCATGGTCGAGCAGCTCTACCGGGCGAGCCACCTGCCCGGCGCCAGCCACGCCCTGGTCGATTCGCTCTGCGGCCGGCTCGGACACCGGCTCCAGGCCGGCTTCGGCGACCGGATCAAGCAGCCGGTATGGCTGGCATGGGGCCGCCAGGCGACCAACCCACCACTCGAGAACGCCGACCTCTGGCTACAGGAAATGTCGAACGCCGACCTGGACGTCTTCGACGGCTGCCGCAACCTGCCCCACGTCGAACGACCGGCCAAGTTCGCGGCGGCGCTGACGGCGTTCATCGAGCGCCAGCGCTTCGCCGCCTGAGCGGGGCGCCACCGTGTCCAGCCACGCTTCCGTGCACTCTGGCGGGACGCCCGCATGCCATCCGTGCGCCCGCTGACGGCCGCACGGACTGGTTCACGGGTGGCGCAGAATGCGCGACCCGGGTTCCCGCCTGTTCCCGGCGGCTATCCCTTCCCCGAACTCGAGCGCGAGACGCTCGAGTTCTGGCGCCGCGAGCAGGTGTTCGAGGCCTCCCTCGCGGCTGGCGAGGAGAGCGGGGAAAGCGAGTTCTCCTTCTACGAGGGGCCGCCGACCGCGAATAACGTGCCCCACGTCGGCCACGTCGTCACCCGGGTGGTGAAGGACCTCTACCCGCGTTTCCGCACGATGACCGGCCGCAGCGTGCCGCGCAAGGGCGGCTGGGACACGCACGGCCTCCCCGTCGAGATCGAAGTCGAGAAGCAACTCGGCTTCTCCGGCAAGCAGCAGATCGAGGACTACGGGATCGAGAAGTTCAACAGCGCCTGCCTCGAGAGCGTCAGCGCCTACGAGCGGCAGTGGCGGCGGATGACGGAGCGGGTCGGCTACTGGCTCGACATGGACGGCGCCTACCTGACCTACAGGAACGCCTACATCGAGTCGGAGTGGTGGGCGCTGGCCGAGCTCTGGAAGAAGGACCTGCTCTACGAGGGCCGGAAGATCCAGCCCTACTGCGCCCGCTGCGGCACGACCCTGTCGAGCCACGAAGTGGCGCAGAACTACCGCGACACCGAGGATCCGTCGATCTGGGTGCGGTTCCCTCTGCGACCCGGCCAGTCCATCGCCGCGATCGACGAAGCACCCGACGATGATGGCGGGGAGGCAGGAGGCACTTTCAGCACGGACCGGCCCGTCGACATCGCGGCCTGGACTACGACGCCGTGGACCCTGCTCTCCCACGCCGGCATCGCGGTGCATCCCAATCTGACCTACCGGGCCGTCGAAGACCCGACGGACCCGGAACGTCTGCTGCTCATCGCGGACGGCCTGGAGCAGCCGGTCCCCGTGCTCCTGCCGGGCGACGGCAAGCCGACGCGAGTCGATCTCCGTGAGGCCGGCACCGTGGCCCGCTTCTCCGGCCGGTCCCTCGAGGGCCTGCTCTACGACCGGCCCTTCGCGGTCGAACCGCGCCGCCCCTACCGGACCGCCGAGGTGTCGGACCGGGCCGGCTTCCGCATACTGCTTGCGGACTACGTGACTCTTGCCGAGGGTACGGGCGCCGTGCACACCGCGCCGCTCTTCGGCGAGGACGACGAGCGTAGCGGCCGGGAGTACGGCCTGCCCGAACTCCAGGCAGTCGACCACGAAGGGAAGGTCGCGCTCGATCCGGAGGCAAGCTCCCAGGAACCCGCCATCCGGGGTCTGATCGACGAGATCAACGGGGAGTGGTTCAAGGACGCCGACCCGGCGATCGTCCGCTCGCTGCGGCAGCAGGGCAGGCTGCTCCACGGCGAGCGGCGCGGCCACAGCTATCCCTTCTGCTGGCGTTGCGACCAGCCGCTCCTGTACTACGCGACGACGAGCTGGTTCGTCCGCACCACCGCCGCCCGCGACCGGTTGATCGAGAAGAACCGCCAGGTCCGCTGGCACCCGGAGCACGTCGGCGAGGGCCGGTTCGGCGACTGGCTCGAGAACGTCGTCGACTGGGCCCTGTCGCGCAGCCGCTACTGGGGCACGCCGTTGCCGGTCTGGAAGTGCGCGGCGTGCGACGCCGTGGACGTCGTCGGCTCGTTCGAGGAGCTCTTCCGCAAGGTGGGCCGGCCGCTCCCCGACGATCCCTACGACCGCGACTGCTTCGACCCGCACCGACCCTTCATCGACGACGACTTCCGGTGGCGGTGCGCGACTCCGGGCTGCGCCGGCACGATGAAACGGGTCGAGTACGTGATCGACGCCTGGTTCGACTCGGGCGCCATGCCCTTCGCCCAGTACCACTACCCGTTCGAGAACCAGGAGATCTTCCGTTCGCGCTTCCCGGCGGACTTCATCTCCGAAGCGGTCGACCAGACCAGGGGCTGGTTCTACACCCTGCACGTCCTGGGCTGCCTGCTGTTCGACAGCCCCGCCTACCTCAACTGCATCGTCCTCGGCCACGTGAACGACGAGAACGGCCGCAAGATGTCCAAGCGCCTCGGCAACGTGGTCGAGCCGATGGAGGTGCTGGCCGAGACCGGCGCCGACGCGCTCCGCTGGTACTTCTGCGTCAACAACCCCGAGCAACCTTCGCGGTTTTCGGCCCGCCTGGTGCGTGAGGCGGCCCAGACCTTCCTGCTCCCGTTGTGGAACGCCCTCTCGTTCTTCGTGATCTACGCAAACCTCGACGGCTGGCGGCCCGGTCGCGCGGAGATTCCGTTCGGCGAGCGCGGGTCGCTCGACCGCTGGATCCTGCTCCGCCTCTATCGGCTCGTCCGGGCGACGACCGACCACCTCCAGGCCTACCGAACGGCGCCCGCGGCGCGCGGCATCGAGAACTTTCTGGACGAGCTGACGAACTGGTACATCCGGCGCAGCCGCGACCGCTTCTGGGCGCCCAACGAAGACGCGGCCACGGGCGGACCGGGCGTGGACAAGGAGAGCGCCTACCAGACCCTGTACGAAGTGCTGACGACGATCCGCCTGCTGATCGCTCCCTTCGTGCCCTTCGTCGCCGAGGAACTCCACCGGCGCCTCGTCTCGAGCCAGGGCAAGGGCAGCGTCAGTTGCCACCTCGAGTCCTGGCCCGAACCGCCCGCGGACCGTGCCGACGAGCGGCTTGAGACGGCGATGGCCACCGTGCTCCAGGTGGCCCGCAACGGCCGCTCCGCCCGGAACGCGAACGGCATCAAGATCCGCCAGCCGCTCCGCACCGTCACCCTGGTCAGCGCCGACCCCGAACTCGAGGGACTGGTCGCTCCCTACGTCGACCTGCTCCAGGACGAGCTGAACGTGCACGAGGTCCGCTGGGCGGCGGACAGCTCGGAGTACGTGTCCTTCGACGTCGTACCGCACTACCCGAAGTGCGGGCCCCGGTTCGGCCGCGCGATGCCGGCAGTGCGCTCCGCCCTCGCCGCCCGCGGCGGCCTGGAGCTGAAACGCGAGCTCGACCAGTCAGGCCGCATCGCGATCGAGGTCGACGGCGAGACGGTCCATCTGCAGCCGGAGGAGGTCGAAGTACGGCTCGAGGAGCGGCCCGGTGTGGCCGTCCACGGCGACAGCGAACTCCTGGTCGCCCTCGACGTCGAACTGGACGACGAACTGATCGCCGAGGGCCTGGCGCGAGAGGTCGTGCACCGGGTCCAGAACCGGCGGCGCGCCGCCGATCTCGACTACGCCGACCGCATCGCGGTCCGGTACCGCGCCGCCGAAGACGTGGAAGCGGCGATCGACGCACACCGCGACTGGATTCGCGGCGAGACGCTCGCCGTGACCTTGCAGGCGGTGAGCGGCGACGGCACGGACGGCCTGGAAGACGCGCCGATCGAAGGGCGGGCCTTCGCCCTCGCGATCGAAGTGCAGCCCCACTGAGCAGGAGCGACATGGCAGGGATCTTCAAGGCATACGACGTGCGCGGCCTCTACCCGGGGCAGTTGAACGAGGAACTGGCGCGGCGGATCGGCATGGCGTTCGAGCGCCTGGTCACGCTGGAGGGCGACCAGGGCGCTGCCCTGCCCCGCACCGTCGTCGTCAGCCGCGACATGCGCGACCACAGCGTGCCGCTGTCCGCAGCACTGTGCGCGGGGCTCACATCGGCCGGGCTCGACGTCCTCGACATCGGCCTCGCCACGACGCCGATGAACTACTTCGCCACCGGCCACCTCGGCACGGCGGGCGGCATTCAGGTCACGGCGAGCCACAACGCCGCCGAGTACAACGGCCTCAAGTTCAGCCTCGCCGGCGCCGTGCCGGTGTCGGGCGATCACGGCATCCCGATCATCGAGCGGCACGCCCTGGGTGAAGAGCCGGCGCCGGCCGCTACCCCCGGCCGGGTGGACACGCGGAGTATCGAGGCGGAATACGCCGAACACGTCCTCTCCTTCCTCGACCGCTCCTTCGAGGCGGGCGACGCCCCGAAGCTGCGGCTCGCCGCCGACGCCGCCAACGGCATGGGCACGATCTACCGGCCCCTGCTCGAGGCCTGCGGCGTGGAGCTGCTGCCGCTCTACTTCGAGCTCGACGGCAGCTTCCCGAACCACGAGGCGAACCCGCTGCTGCCGGAGAACCTGCGCGACCTGAGCGGGCTGGTCGTCGAGCAGAAGGCGGACCTTGGCGTCAGCTTCGACGGCGACGGCGATCGCGCCGCTTTCGTTGACGAACGCGGTGAACCGATCGGCTCCGACCTGATCACCGCCCTGATCGCCGGCCAGATGCTCCAGCGCGAGTCCGGCGGCGCCGTGATCCACGACATCCGCTCCTCCCGAGCGGTTCCCGAGTACATCCGCGAGCGCGGCGGCACACCGCTGCCAGAACGGGTCGGCCACTCCTTCGTCAAGGCGACGATGCGCCGCACGGGCGCGATCTTCGGCGGCGAGCTCGCCGGCCACTACTACTTCCGCCAGAACTACTGCGCCGACAGCTCGATCCTGGCCGTGGTCGCGGTCCTCAATCTGCTCCGCCGCTCCGGCAGATCCTTGTCCGAGATCACCGCACCCCTTCGCCGCTACGCCAAGAGCAGCGAGATCAACTTCGAGGTCGAGGACAAGGACGGAACGATGGAAGCCCTGGTCCAGCGCTACGCCACGGAGGGCGGCGGCGCGCTCGACCGCCTCGACGGCATCCGCATCGACTTCGACGACTGGTGGTTCAACGTCCGCCCGTCGAACACGGAACCCCTGCTGCGGCTCGTCCTGGAGGCCTCGACGCCGGAAGAACTTGCCGCCCGCCAGGCCGAGCTGACGGCGCAGCTAGGCGACCCGCTCTAGCTACCGACAATCTCCGCGGCCCCGCTGTCGCGAAGACATCGCGAAGACCACACGTCTGGTTACCAAATCGTCACACAGCGTTGCTAGCGTGGCCTGGCAATGGAGCGTGCGCGTGCCATCACACTACGAATCGTGCGAGTGTGGCTGCTCGTTCCCGTGTTCCTCAGTGCATCAGCCGCGTGGGCGCAGACGCCCACGATTCAAGTCGAGGCGGGCGGGCCGTATCAGGTCGACTCAGGCGCGTCGGTTCAGTTGAACGGGTCTCACCAGATCCAGAACAGCGCGGGCGACACCAGTGTCGCATGGTCGAAAGTCGGGGGTACAGGTGGTCGCCTCGCCGGAAGCAGGAGCCTGAGTCCTGTCTATGTCGCCCGGACGCTCGAAGCTGGTGCGTCGAATCAACTGATCGTGTTGCGGCTGACCGTGACGGATGGCGGAGTGAGCGCCCATGACGATGCCGAGATCACGGTTCTCGCTCCCACGCCGCCGCCGCCCGCACCGGACCCGGAACCCCAGCCGGATCCCGACCCGGATCCCGACCCGGAACCGCAGCCGGAACCGGAACCGCCGCCCGTTCCTCCGATCGCGTCGTTCTCGGTCGACGGCGAGTGCGCTGACGGCCTGTGCCGGGCTCTGACGGGCCAGGACGTCACCTTCACGGACACGAGTTCCGGAACCGTCGCGCGTCGGTCCTGGGATTTCTACGTTCCCGGCGGCAGGCCGTCGTCCGACGCCGTGGTTCGCCACGCCTGGTCCGCGCCGGGCTTCTACGACGTCACGCTGACCGTGAGCGGTGCGGGCAAGGAGTCTTCGGCCTCCCTGATGTTCCTGGTCGAGGCCAGCGATCCGGCCGGCGACTGCACGTTCGACGGCGAGAACGCCTGTCTCCTGGACTCCCGCTACGAAGTGCGGGCGACCTGGCGTCATCCTGACGGCGCAGTTCATCCGGCTCGGATTGTTCACGCGGGGACGAACGAGTCCGGACTGTTCTGGTTCTACGACCGGGAGAGCTGGGAAGTGCTGGTCAAGGTGCTCGACGGCTGCGCGGTCAACGGAACCCATTGGGTCTTCGTGGCTTCCGCGACCGACCTGGAGTTCGAGATCACGATCGCCGACACGGTGGGCGGCGCCGCGTACCGGCACGTGAACGAGGCCGGGACACCCGCCGACGCGGTCACGGACACCGGCGCCTTCCCCAGCGGCTGCGGCTTCAACGGCCAGCGCTAGGTGTGTGCGCCGCCAGCCGAACTAGTCGCGACCCCCGAGCAGTCCCGCCCGCATCAGGAAGTAAAGCAGCGTCAGCAGCGACGTCACCGCGGCCGCGACGTAGGTCATGGCCGCTGCGTTGAGGACGCGGTCCATCCCCACCCGTTCCGTCTGCAGGATCAGACCCTGTTCGACCGCCAGGCGCTTCGCCCGCGCCGTGGCGTCGAACTCGACCGGCAGCGTCACGAGCTGGAAGAGAACGACCGCGGAGAACATGACGACGCCGACCAGGAACATCTGCATCGAGCCGAGGATCAGGCCGAAGAACATGACGAAGTAGCCGAGGTTGCTGCCGATCCCGGCCATCGGCACCAGGGTCGACCGGAGCCACAGCGGCGCGTACTTCTTTGCATGCTGAATGGCGTGTCCGGCCTCGTGGCAGGCGATGCCAATCGCGGCCACCGAGTTCGAGCCGTAGACCTGCTCGGACAGGGCGAGCTTCTTGGTCACCGGGTTGTAGTGGTCGGACAGCCGGCCCCGCGTGGCGACCACCTGGACGTCGGTGATGCCGGCGTAGGCGAGCAGGCGCTGTGCAGCCTGGGCCCCGGTCATGCCGGTGACCGAGCGCACCTTGGAGTACTTCTTGAACGCTCGCTTGACCCGGAAGCTGGCCCACAGCGACAGCAGCAGGCCCGGCGCCAGGAAGACGAAGTACATGGGATCGAAGATCATCGAGCGGACTCCCGTGGAGGGCAGTGTTTCGCGAGGCGTCCAAGCGACCCGGCACCGCTACAGGGCTGCGCGAAGGTCAATCCGGCGCGGACAGCAGTATATTCCGCGCTGCCTCCAACGGACCGCTACACGAATGCCTCGAATCACCCCTCTCAGCCTGCAAGGCCCCGCCGGCGCGCTCCAGGCGGAACTGATCGAACCGGATGCGACGGCCTCCTTCGTGGCGACGGTCGCGCACCCCCATCCGCTCTACGGCGGCGACATGGACAACCACGTCGTGACCGCCGCCGCGAACGCCGTCGTCGAACTCGGCGGCGCGGCGCTCCGCTTCAACTTCCGCGGCACGGGCGGCAGCGAGGGACGCCACGACGAGGGGCGTGGCGAGACCGAAGACCTCGGAGCCTGCGAGCAGGAACTCCGGCGCCGTTTCCCGAGGTTGCCGCGCATCGGCATCGGCTACTCGTTCGGCGCCGTCGTCACCATGGCGCGGCTGCCACAGGCGGAGGCGGCGCAGGATCCCTCAGACGGGGTACTACTCATCGCACCGCCGTTGACGCACTACGACTTCGACGCCGCCACCACAGCGACCGTGCCCGTCGCCGTCGTCTACGGCCAGCTCGACGCGTTCACAACCGACGCGATGATCCGCCGGCTGCCCAAACGCTGGCCCACGCTGGACGCCTGCCTGGAGATCGCAGGCGCAGGCCACGACCTGTCTTCGCCGGAGCTGGGCCCGGCCATCCGGCAGACAATGGAAGCCCTGATCCCAGACCGCTAGACACTGGGTAATGGGATGGTCCGCCCCGCACCTTTACGGCCTCTCGTTGGGGCCA
>VXSP01000021.1 GCA_009837885.1 Holophagales bacterium
GTCCCCCTCCCGGCGGCGGCGGTCCGCCCCCGCCGGCGCCTGAGGAGCCGGAAGATCCGGAACCTCCGCCGCCACCATCGGCGCCTCGCGCCGCCATCACGGTGGACGCCGGGTGTGATGCCGGTCTCTGCCGCGCCCGCGCCGGCGCTCCGGTGTCGTTCGACGACGGGAGCACAGGCACCGTGACCAGGTGGCGCTGGGATTTCGGCGACGGAAAGACGTCCCGGTCCCGGAGGCCGCGGAGTCACACATGGGCTTCGCCGGGTTTCTACGAGGTCTCGCTCACCGTGTCGAACGGCACGGACGAGTCGACCGCCTCGCTGACGTTCCTGGTCGAGGCGGCCGAGCCCGCCGGGACCTGCGTCGCCGGCGCGGGAACGCGCTGCCTGCTCGACTCCCGCTACGAGGTCACGGTGGAGTGGAACAACGCGGACGGCGCGGGCGGCGGCGCCGCCGTCGTCCACGCCGGCACGAACGAGTCAGCCCTCTTCCGCTTCTTCGACGCGGACAACTGGGAGATGCTGATCAAGCTGCTGGACGGCTGCTCGGCGAACGGCCACGTGTGGGTGTTCGGCGCGGCGACGACGGACCTGGGCTACGTGATCCGGGTGACCGACACGGCGACCGGCGCGGTGAAGGAGTATCGCAACGAACCGGGCATGCCGGCCGATGCGATCACCGACGTCGCGGCGTTCCGTTGCCGGCCCTAGGACGGACGGCCTGGTCGCCGGCCGGCGAAGCGGCTCGGTCGAATCGGGCTGGCTGCGCGAGCGCCTTGCGGCGGCGGACGGCGGCCGAAACCCGTGAGGCGGTCGTAGGTTGACCGGCTCCACCCGGTCAGGCGCTCGACCGCCCGATCCGTCAGGTCGAAGATGACGGGGACGACGAGCAGCGTCAGCAGCGTGGAGGCAGCCATGCCGCCCATCGTCAGGACCGCCATCGAGGCGCGGAACTCGGAACCGGCGGCGTCGGAGAAGGCGACCGGCAGCAGGCCGAAGATGAGCGAGAGCGCGGTCATCAGGACGGGGCGCAGCCGGGCCGGTCCCGCCTCCAGGATGGCCTCCCGCCGGGAGTGCCCTTCGCGGCGCAGGCGGTTGATGTAGTCGATCAGGAGGATCCCGTTCTTCATCACCAGCCCCATCAACACGAGCAGGCCGATGCCGCTCATCATGTCGATCGGCAGGCCGGACACCTTCAGCGCGAGGAAGGCGCCGATCAGCGAGAGCGGCGCGGCCATCATGATGGTGAACGGATGGACGAGCGAGTTGAAGAGGGAGGCGAGAACCATGTAGATCGCGGCGACGGCGAGCAGAAAGGCGAACAGCAGTGAGACGCTCGTTTCCTGCATCATCTGGGTCGCGCCGCTGGCGACCAGGCTGTTCGGGGGTTCGATGCCGATCCGGGCGCCGTGTTCTTCCATTCTGGCGACGAGTTCCGACTGGGCCACGCCCTCGGCGCCGTTCGTCGCGATCGTGATCTCGCGGGAGCGGTTCTGGCGGCTGATCTGAACCGCGCCCTCGCCCAGCCTCAGGTCGGCGACGTTCGTGATCGGCACGAGGCGGCCGGACGCCGTGCGGATCCGGATGAGCTCGAGCTTGTCGGGACGGTCGCGGTACTCCGGCAGCACCTGGACCCGCACGTCGTAGCGTTCGCCCCGTTCCTCGAACGATCCGAGCTCTTCGCCCGCCAGCAGTGTGCGGATCGTTCGCCCGAGCACGGTCGCCTGGACTCCCAGATCGGCGGCGCGGTCGCGGTCGATGTCGATCTCGATTTCGGGCTTGCCGGTCTCCCAGGTCGAGCCGACGTCGACGAAAGCGGGGTCTCCGCGGAGTCGCTCGACCAGGCGCTCCGAGTACACGACGAGATCCTCGACCACCGGGCCCCTCAGGCTGTAGGTGATCGCGCGGGCGCCCATCGCGTCGTCGGTTCCGGAGACCCAGCCGATCGGCGACACGACGAGTTCCTCGGCTTCGGGAACCTCCCGCAGCAGCCGCGCCCGCAGGCGGTCCATGATGGCAAGCTGACCCTCTTCCCGGTCCGCCTTGTTGGTCACCTGGACGTAGATCGCCGCTCGATGGGGTTCCTGCCGGCTGCCGCCGCCGATCGTGGCGAAGCGGTTCGTGACCTCGGGGTCGGCGGCCAGGATCTCCTCTACCCGGCGGGTCGTCTCGGCCGTGACGCGCAGCGGCGTACCGACCGGCATCTTGACCGAGACGTTGAACTCGCCGCGGTCCTCTGTCGCGAACAGATCGAAGGGGAGTGTACCGGCAACCAGCACACCGCCGACCATCGCGGCTACGGCGACCAGGACGGTCAGGGCCTTGTGGTCGAGGGAGCGGCGCAGGACGACCCGGTAGAGGGAGTCGAGCCGGTCGAGCGCCCGGTTCAGTGCCCGGCTCGCTGGGTCGTGCCCCTGCGTCGCCCTCAGCATCCGGCTCGCGAGCATCGGCGTAAGGGTCAGGGCGAAGAGGCTGGAGACGAGCACCGCGATCGTCATCACCATGCCGAACTCGTAGAACCACTGCCCGACCATGCCCGTCATGAAGGCGATCGGCACGAACACGGCGCAGAGCGCGAGGGTGGTCGAGATGACCGCCAGCGTGACCTGGCTCGATCCCTCCTCGGCGGCCTTGCGTCGGCCCTCTCCCCATTCGATGCGGCGGTAGATCACCTCCAGAACGACGATCGCGTCGTCGATCACGACGCCGATGGACAGCGCGAGCGCCATCAGGGTCATGACATTCAGTGTGAATCCGGAGAGATAGAAGAACGTGAAGGACGCGATGACGGAGGACGGAATCGCCAGCGCGGCGATCAGGGTCGAGCGCGGATTGCGCAGGAAGAGCAGCACGACGAGCACGACCAGGGCGCCGCCCCAGACCATGTTCGAGAAGACGGAGGCGATCGAGTCCTCGATGAACACGGCGGTGTCGCGCGTGATCGTGATCTCCATGCCCGCGGGCAGCTCGGTCCGGAGCGCCTCGACCTCGGCCCGGACCGCCTGGGCGACGGCCACGGTGTTCGTCCCGCTCCGCCGCCGCACTTCGAGCGAGACGCCGGTCTGGCCGTTGAAGCGGGCGATCGAACGCTCCTCGGCGAGACCGTCCTCGATCCGCGCCACGTCGCGAAGGTAGACGAGTCGGCCGCCGCGCTCCGCGGCGATCAGGGCGCCGAAGTCCTCGACGCGGCGCACGCGCCCGGACGTCGTGACCGTCCATTCGCGGTCCCGGCCCTCGACGCGGCCGCCGCCGGTCTCGGCGTTCTCGAGCAGCAGGGTGGAACGGACGTCGTCGATCGACAGGCCGTAGCCGCCCAGCCGGACCGGATCGAGCCAGATGCGCACCTCGCGCCGCCTGGCGCCCGTGATCTCGATGCTGCCGACTCCAGGCAGGCGTTCGAGCCGGTCCTTGACCGTGTTCTCGGCGAGCTCGGACAGTTCGCGGACGGAAACCGGGCCGCCGAGCATGACGGACAGGATGGGCGTCGCGTCCGGGTCGAGCTGGGTGACCACCGGAGCCTCGACGTCGAGGGGCAGTTCAGCGCGCGCGGGCGCGATCCTCTCGCGCACGTGCTGCGCCTTGACGTCGACGTCGTATCCGCTCTCGAACTCCACGAAGATCTGGGAGACGCCTTCGGAGGAGATCGAGGTGAGTTCCCGGATGCCCTCGATCGTGTTGATCTGCTCTTCGAGAACGTCCGTCACCTCGGTCTCGATCGTCTCCGGCGACGCCCCTTCGAGAAGGGTCGTCACGGTGACGAAGGGGAACTCGACGTCCGGGTTCAGGTCGGTGTTGAGCCGGCTGAGCGACACGAGGCCGAGGACGACAAGCGCGACGTTCAGCATCAGGGCGAACACGGGCCGGCGAATCGAGATGAGTGGCAGGTTCAGCATGGGGATCTGGCCGTTCGGCTGGGGCGGATGCTGGCATCAGCGCGCGCGTCTTTTCGGAGCGGCCGGCGGATCGAGATGAGCGGCAGATTCAGCATGACGGTCTCTGCGCTCGGGCTACGGCAGTTCCGGAGACGGCGCTGCCGGGAGAGCTCCGCTTTCCGGGGACGCCGGCTGGCCGATGGCCGCTCCGTCCGCGAGTCGTTCGATGATTGGGCCCGTGACGACGACGTCGCCGGCCTCGGCGCCGTCCGTGATCTCGACGAGGCGGCCGCCGGTCGCGCCGACGTTGATCTCGATCTGCCTCGCCCTGCCTCCTTCCAATCGGAACAGGTAAGCGCGGCCGTCCCGGTTCAGGACGGCAGCGCGCTCGACCACGACCGCGGCGTCGCGGGTCCGCGGCCTGATCTCGGCGCGGACGAAGGCGCCCGCTCTCGTTCCGGCCTCGCCGGGAAGCGCGGCTCGCACACGGTAGGTGCGTGTTTCCGGGTCGATCCGGGCGTTGACCGCGGCGATCGTCGACGAGGCGGGCGCCGCCGCGCCCTCGACGATCAGAAGCACGGGGTCGCCGAACGCGACGGGGGCCGCCGCCGCGGGGACGTCGAGCTCGGCGGCGAACCCGCTCCGCTCCTGGACGGTCAGGACCACCGCCCCCGGTCCGACGATTGCCCCTTCGTGGAGCTGTCGCTCCACGACGTTCGAGTCGTACGGGCTGGTCACGACCGTCCGCCGCAGATTCTCCTCGGCGCTTCTCGCGGCGGCGAGTTCCTGTTCGACCCGGGCCTTGGCGACGGCGAGCCGGGTGACCTCCCGGTCGAGTTGCTGAGGCGTGGCGATCTGCTGGGCCGCCAGGCTGCGCATCCGGTCGACTTCCTGAAGCGCCTGGGCGGCTTCGGCCCGGGCAAGGGTGAGGCCGGCGCGGGCACGCTGCAGTTCGATCTCGAACGGCGTCGGATCGATCCGGAAGACGACGGCGCCGGCGCCCACGCGGTCGCCGACATCGAAGTGGACCGCCGACAGCCTGCCGGCGACCTCCGGGCCGAGATCGGTCAGGCGGGGCGCGATGACCGATCCCGACGCAGTCACCAGCGCATCGACCCGGCCAAGCCGGACGCGGGTCACGGGCGCCGGCGTGCGCTCCGTCGGGACGGCGGCGACGGCCCCGGTCGCCGCCCCCGGCGGGGATGCGGAGGCGCCGGAAGGCTCGCTGCGGCAGGCAGGAAACGAGCTGGCCGCGAGCAGGCAGAGAACGGCGAGCGTCGTTCGCATGCGGGGAGCGGGCCGTCGTTTGATCATCGTCCGGCTTTCGGAGGGCCTGGTGGCGTCAACTTGGCACACACGTCCTGGGAGTGCGGCGCCGGGTGTCGTTCAGGGGCGTCGTTGTCCGGGAAGGTGGCTCGCGGCTGGTACGCTGGCTTCCGCGACATGGATCATACAGCCCCTTTGGCGTTCGCCGCGGCGCTGGCGGCAGCCCTGCCGCTGGCGGCTCAGGAACCGCAGGCGGAGGTCGAACCGGCACGGTTCCACCACATTCGTCTCAACGTTACGGACGTCGAGCGTTCGGTCGACTTCTACCGCGTCACCTTCGGCGCCATGCCGATCAAGTTTCGCGGCGTGGCGGACGCGGTGTACACGGAACGGTCCTTCATCCTGTTCAACGAGGTCGAGGAGCCGCCGGACGGCAGTCAGGCAAGCGGCATCTGGCACTTCGGCTGGGGCGGCGTCGACCTGCCCAGCCAGTACCGCTGGCTGGTGTCCCGCGGAGTCGACATCCACACGCCGATCTACCGCCTGGGCCGTGGGCACGTGATCTACGTCAACGGACCGGACCGCGAGATGATCGAGCTGAACACGATGGGTCACCACCGCTTTGCTCACATCCACCTGTTCGCGGCGGACGTGAACGAGACGGCGGCCTGGTACGAGCGCCACTTCGGATTGCGGGCACGGCGCACCGCCGAGGGTAATCCGCGTCCGGTCGGTCCGGATGCCGAGTTCGCGACCTGGGAGGAGTTTCACCGCGAGCACCGGGCCTGGTGGAACGCCTTCCGCGCCGACAACGTGACCTTCATCGTCTACAACCTGCCGGACTACGAGCCGGTGGCGCCCTGGTGGCCGGAGGACGCGGCGCCCCTCCTTGAGACGGAGCCCCAGCGCGGCCGGGCGATCGACCACTTCGCCTTCTCCTACCGCGACATCGAGCCGGTGTTCGAGCGGCTGAAGGCCGCGGGTGTCGAGATCGTCGAGCCGATCACGTACCGGCCGGAACTCGACATGCGGAGCTTCTTCGTCATGGGGCCGGACAAGGTGGCGGTGGAGGTGGTCGAGGCGAAGCCGATCCCGGAGGGCGTGTGGGACTGAGTGAGTGGCCAGCAAGCTGCTAGAGTTCCCCTGCCGACTCGGAACAACTGGTTGGAAGCTGGAGGCGCGCATGAACCGCTCGATCGCTGCACTTCTCGTTCTTGGCACGCTCGGACTGACCTCCGTCGCGGTCGCCGCCGACAGTGGAGAAGCGGTCACTTTCCACGAGGACGTGCTGGCCATCTTCCAGGAGAACTGCCAGACCTGCCATCGCCCGGGCGGCGACAACGTGGCCGGCATGGTGGCGCCGATGTCGCTGATGACCTACGAAGAGGTCCGGCCGTGGGCCCGTTCCATTGCCCGCCTGGTGCAGAGCCGCGAGATGCCTCCCTGGGACGCGACGGATCACACGGCCGGCGTGTTCCTGAACGAGCGGACCCTCAACCAGGAGGAGATCGACACGGTCGTGGCCTGGGCGAAGCGCGGCGCGCCCAAGGGTGATCCCGCGAAGGGTCCGGCGCCGCGTGAGTGGGAGGACACGGGCGGCTTCCTGATCGGCAAGCCGGACCTCATCGTCTACATGGAGGAGCCGTACTACGTCGGCGACGACGTGGAGGACGAGCAGCCGAACTTCTTCATCACGCTGACCGAAGAGATGCTCCCCGAGCCCCGCTGGCTGCAGGCGATCGAGTACCAGCCGGACGCCGAGTTCGTCCATCACATCACCGGCCGGGCGCTGATCCCGAACGAGGATGGCGAGGTCGACGTGCTGAGCGAGAACACCTTCTCGCTCGGCTCGATCGCCGCCGGCGAGGACCCGACGATCTACCCGCCGGGCTTCGGCAACCTGTTGCGGGCGGGCATGGTCGTTCGCCTCAACGTCCACTACCACAAGGAACCCGGTCCGGGCAGCGGCGGCTACGACCGTTCAGCGGTCGCCTTCAGGTTCCACCCGGTCGGCGCCGAGGTGAAGCACAAGGTGACCTGGAACACGATCGGCGCCGGCGCCTTCGAGATCCCGCCGGGCCACGGAAGCTGGCGCGTCGGCTCGTCCCGGATCTTCGAGAAGGACACCGTGCTGCTGTCGCTCCACCCGCACATGCACTTCCGCGGCCAGAGCATGAAGTACACCGCGTACTACCCCGACGGCGGCACCGAGGTGCTGCTCGACGTGCCGGAGTACGACTACAGTTGGCAGACGAACTACATCTACCGGGAGCCCAAGGTGCTGCCGGCCGGTACCCGGGTCGAGATCGAAGCCGTCTACGACAACTCGGAAACGAAGCTCGACGAGTATCCCTTCCTGGACATCGGCCGGGCGGTCGACTGGGGTGCCCAGAGCACCGACGAGATGATGGCCCCGTTCCTGGCCTGGACCTACGTCGAGCCGGAAGACGCGGCGACGATCCTGGCCGGCGGCTCCGCCGGTTCGACCGGCGGCGGCGAGTAGCGGCGACGAGTACACCCGCCTGCTGAGGGCACGGCGGAGGGGGCCGGGGGACGTTCACGAGGCGCCTGTGCAGTTCTTGCTGGGACTCTTGATCTGTGTGGCGTTCTGCGAAGCCGCGGAGTCTCAGGATGGCCCGGAGCCGGGAGTGCACGAGGCGGTCGCCGCCCATCTGGAACGAAGCGCCTTCGAGGTGGCGCTGAATGCTGAGGGAGGGCTCGAAGGGCCTGCGGCGGAGTGGTTTCGCGCCGAGGCGGCCGAAGCCCAATTCGTGTTCATCGGCGAAGAGCATGATGTCCGGGAGATTCCGATTCTGGTTGGCGCTCTTTGGCGGGAACTCGTTCCCTTGGGCTACGAACACGTAGCGATCGAAGCTGGCCCTTGGCTCGGCGACAGGCTCGACAGGTTCGCAAGATTCTCGGATCAACAGGCCCTTTCTCACTTCCAGGGGGCAACCTGGCCTCGTCTGCCGAACAACAGCGTGCCGCCGATCTCGGAGGAGGACGTTGCCTTCTACGAGGAACTTGGCAGCGTCAGCGGCCCACACCGCAGGTCTGCCGCTCCCTTGATCTGGGGACTGGATGCCGAGTATCGAGCAGCTCCACTGCTGAAGAGGTTGGCGGAGCTGTCGCTGCGGCCCGCCAGGCGACAGGCGGTACAGTCCCTTCTGGAGCAGGTAGGGGCTGCGGAGAGAAGCGGCGACTACAACACTGGTGCCTTCCGGGATGCCATCGAGCAAGTCATACAGCAGACGCGAGCCAGGCCGAAGACCGAGCTGCGCTACATACTCGATGCGCTGCGTTGGCGAATCTCCGCGCCCCGGGAGCACGCGAGCGACAACCTCAAGAAGGAGCTCTTCCTGCGCCAGTACAAGGTTGCGAAGGAAAAGGGCGAGCCGAAGCCACGTGTGATGTTCCGGCTCGGCGCTTACCATGCCGCCCGTGGGCTGATGCACGACTTCGGCACCTCTACACTCGCGAACTTCGTCGCGGAACTGGCGATCGCCGAGCGAACGGGGATGCTGAACCTCGCGATCATCAACTGCCGGGACACTTCTCCCGGAGACTTTCCCAGACCCTGCACCTGGGAACAACAGAAGGCGCTACGGCCGTTTCGCTCCGCTGCGGTAGCGGACTGGACTCTGTTCGACCTTCGGGGCCTGCGCGCACCGCTAAGGCAAGCGCGACTGAACGGACTTCAGTCCTATCCGGATGGGTGGGAGTACTGGGATCTCGTCATGTCCTTTGACGCCGTGATCCTTCTGGACCGTTCCGAGCCAAGCCGGCTTCCGGGTGAATAGAGCGAGGCGGTTTCGGTCATGCTGACTCCCCGGCCCCGGTAAACTCCGGAAACGGATTCGGGAGCTCTGCCCATGCCTCGCTGGCGGCGGAGGCGAGGCGCTCGTCGAGCAGGCACGCGTCGAGGCGAGCGCGCAACGCCGGTTCCTGCATCCGCTGGCCGATGAAGACGAGCTCCTGGATGCGGTCGCCGAAGCGCGGATGCCAGTCCGGTCGTTGGTCGGGCCGCTGACCCTCTGGATGCACCCAGTGCTGGCGAGGCACGGCCGCCCACCACAACCCGCTGGGCTTCACATCGCTGACGCCGCCGGCCTGAGCCCACTCGTAGGCGACGCGATGGTCGGCGGCGACCCAGAAGAAGCCCTTCGAGCGGAGCACGCCGCGCCAGTTCCCGTCGTCGTGCAGGAACTCCCACAACTTCTCGGCGTCGAACGGCTGCGGCGTGCGGTACGTGAAGCTAGAGATTCCGTACTCTTCTGTCTCCGGCGTGTGCTCGCCCTGAAGTTCTCGAATCCAGCCGGCCGAGCCCGCCGCCTTCTCGTAGTCGAACAGGCCCGTGTGGAGCACGCGTTCAAGCGGGACCTGTCCGTGCGTCGTTCTGAGAATCTCCGCGCCAGGGTTTAGCGCGTTCACGATGGCCTCGACTTCGAAAGCCTGATCGGTGCTCGCGAGATCGAGCTTGTTGAGCACGATGACGTCGGCGAACTCGATCTGGTCGATGAGCAGGTCGGTCACCGTCCGCTCATCATCCTCGCCCAGCGACTCGCCGCGGTCCTGTAGCGCCTCGGCGGCGTTGTAGTCCCGCAGGAAACTTGCCGCGTCCACGACTGTGACCATCGTGTCGAGGCGCGAAACCTGACTCAGGCTGACGCCGTTCTCGTCCTCGAAGGTGAACGTCTGCGCGACGGGAATGGGCTCCGAGATCCCCGTGGACTCGATGAGCAGGTAGTCGAAGCGTCTCTCCCGCGCGAGCTGCGAAACCTCGGCGAGCAGGTCGTCCCGCAGCGTGCAGCAGATACAGCCGTTCGACATCTCGACCAGCTTCTCCTCGGTCCGCGAGAGTTCCGCACCGCCGCGCTCGACCAGCGCCGCGTCGATGTTGACCTCGCTCATGTCGTTGACGATCACCGCAACCCGCCGCCCCTCCCGGTTGTTGAGCACCTGGTTGAGCAGGGTGGTCTTGCCGGCCCCCAGGAATCCCGACAGAACGGTGACGGGGAGCCGCGGATGGTTGGCACTTGGTTCCTGGTTCACGGGCATCGAAGTCCTCATCCGGATCATTCAGGGATCGGAGGCATCCGGTCCTGAAGTCGAGTCGCCCTGCCGAACGAGCGCGTTCTCCGCCGCAGATACTGCGCGGCGATGACCACGGATGTCACCGAAAAGACGAAGACGCCGCTACAAAGGCTGATCATCACCAGGTCCCAGGCAGGTCGGTGATTGATCAACAAAGTGAAGTCCAGCGTGTGTAGCCCGTTGAAGATCCAGCGCTCCAGCCGGCCCCGGTCGGTCAAGCGCTCGAGAATCTGGCCGGTGGACAAGTCGACATGAAACCACGTCGACTCAGGGTCAGTGAACTTAACCCGTAGCGCTGGCAACGGGCGGTGACGGTTGTGATGGGAGTAGTAGTAGAGATCGTAGCTGTCCAGTTGTTGCAAATCCCGAATGCTGCTCCCGGGAATCAGGTTGCCGATGCGGCCGTCGATTCTCTGCTCCAACGATTCTGTCTCGCCTGGAGCGAGCAAGTGCTGGACTTCCTGTCTGGAGCCGTGCAGGGAGACATGAGATCTGCCGCCAATCCAGTGCCATGCGATCTCCTTGACGGGAAGCCCCGCACGCTGCCTGATCAGTTCTCGAATGTCCTCGGCGCGGGAGTAGGCGGGAGGCGACCGCGAAATGCCATCCTGCTGCTGGTAACGCTGTCTCTGCTCGGAGAAACTGCTCTTGGACTCGAACACGTCCCAGGGCCCCACCGACATCAGGCCGCTAAGGAGGAACGTCGACAGGAACACCAACGCGAGCAAGCCCAGAACGTGGTGGTACCAGGTCATGCCCCGATAGGGCGACCAGGAGCCGTTCAGGTACTTGCGTCGTGGTCGCAGGCGCATGAAGCCGATGATCGCGCCGGTGATCACCGAGACCAGACCCGCCAGCGAAAGGACAACAATGACCTGCTCCCAAAGAGCGCGGTGCTCGCGCAACTGCACCGGGTAGATCCAGTGCAGATTCGAGCCCAGCCAGTTCCAGATCCGCTCGCTGCGCCGGGTGTCACGTACAACCTGACCGGTCAACGAAGAGACATACAACTCGCTGCCCATGCCGTCCTCGATCGACACCCGGTGCAGTGGCCGGTAGGGGTGCAGACCATCGGACACGGACCACTGGTCCATGTGCAACTGCTCCAGATGCTTGCCGGTTACTGCCTCAGTGGAGTGTTGCGCCTCGTAGAAATCGACTGCCGCCGCCACGGCTGCCTCGGCCGGCAGTTGAGCGACGCCCGCGCCGGTGTCGGCATACATGCCCATCCAGGAGCCGCCTTCCAGCTTGAGAAGATAGACGGGCCGGCCCGCACTGCTGGTCAGCAGTAGCTGCTCGATACCGGCCGCGGAGTCGGCGAGGCCCAGTGGCCATTCGAGACCGACGTTGACGCGATCGGCCGCGAGCGGTTCCAGCCCGTCGTAGTACTCGTCCCTGGTCAGCTCGGGGAAACCCACGTACATCATCACCACGCCGCTGATACACCACATGGCCAGGAACACGCACATGCCAATGCCCAGCCACCGATGACTGACGTAAAGCAGCCTTGTAAGTCTCATGGTGCGCCCGAGTCTCGACCGGCTTCAAGCGCCGGTCCAGTGAATCCGACAGAATCGTTGGACTAGAAGAAGTCGTAATCCAGGGTCAGGCTGACCGTGCGGGGCTTGCCGACAAGCCAGGTGTTGGGCCAGTAGTACGCGGAAACGGCGTAGAGCTCGTCAAACACGTTGTCGACGCGCATGGCGACGGAAAGGTCCTCATTGAAGCGCCAGCGTGCTGAGGCGTCAACGACCGTGTACGAGGGAATCGGGTTGTCAGGATGAGCGCGCTCGCCGACATAGCGGGCGTCAGCCGAGAACTGCAGCTTTCCGAGAGGAGCCCAGACGAGCCCCAGGTTGAAGGTCTCTTCAGGCACCTCTCTTGGTGTCTCACCGGTATCCGTTTCCGCATCCAGAAGGACACCGGTGGCTGTCAACGTCAGGGCATCGGCCAGCGCGGCCGTGAGGCTGAACTCGACACCCTGGGAAGTCTGCTCCGGAATGACGATCACGTCCTCCGGGTTGAGCGAATCCGGATCGTCTTCAATCAGGTTGTTCTTGACGATGTCGAACAGGGCCGCGCTCCAGGACAGACGCCGGTCCAGGAGCTGTTGCTTGATGCCGACTTCCACCTGCTCGCTCGTGATGAAATCCACTTCCCGATTCCTCGGCGTGGTCTGCACGATACTGTTGCTCGGGTGGGTCGCACCCGTGGTGTACTGGCCGTAGAGCACGGTATCGTCGCGCAAATCAAGGGTCAGTCCCGCCCGGCCCGTCAGGGCGTCCACGTTCTGGTCGAAGATCGGCGGATTGCTCACATCTTCGTAGTCCGTCTCGACATCCTCGTGGCGCAAGCCCAGGACGAGCGTCAGTGATTCGGTGAGGCCAATCTGGCTCTCGGCGAACACCGCGAGTTGGGCGACGTCGGAGATGATCTCCGTTCTGTCCTGCGCGTCGGTGATGTCCGAGAACGCGCCGGGGTTGAAGTCGAAGGCGTTGACGACGTCGAAGTCGTTGTTCCAGTCGACGCCATTGGGGTTCGCGCCGCCGAAGTTGGTTGCCCGCGCGAAGGTGAGGTCGTTGGTCTCGAAGCCTATCGAGGTCTTGACCTGGCGCGTGTCGCTTCCGGTATCGAGCACGAAGTTGGTGCGGAATCCGTCGTGCTCGATGTCATGGGCGATGACCAGGGGGGAGGACCGGTTCACCGTGGCTGAGGGCCGGTCGTACTGGAAGTAGTCGAGCGTCTTCCAGAAACGATCGCTGGTGAGCCGGTACAACTCCGACTGCATGGACAGGCGTTCACTGATGTTCCAGTCGGCTCTGAGGCGGGCAACCCCATCCTCGTAGCGGACCCGCCCGTCCGTGACATCGAAGTTGCTCTCGATCAACTCGGTTGGGAAGGCCCCGTCGACCAGTGGCGTCCCAAAGTACCGCATGGGTTCCTGGTCGCCGTGATCGTACCGGCCTGTCAGCGAGAAGTCGTCGGTGACTTGCCACAGGAGCGAGGCGGAGATCATCTCGGTCTTGCTGTCACCCCTGTCCACCCAGTTGTCGGACTGGTTGTTGCTGTAGTCGAGCCGGTAGGCGACGTTGTCGGCGAGGCCGCCCGTCAGCCCGAGTCCGAGAAAACGGGTGTCATTCTCGCCGACGGATACCCGCAGGTCGCCACTGGGGTCCTGCTGGGGTCGCTTGGGGATGACGTTGTACGCGCCACCGATTCCGCCTTCACCGTAGAGCACCGAGGCAGGGCCCTTCAGTACTTCGATGCGCTCGACGCCCCAGGTGTCGAAGGGGAAGGTGAGCGTGTTGAATGCGTTGTAGTAGTTCGTGCCGTCAAACATCTTGGTGACGGTGCCCTGACCGCGAAAGCCCCTGGCGGCCATGTTCTGGCTTCCATTGCCCGGGTGTCCATCGTTGGTGAAGCCGGCGGAGCGGGTGACGGCCTCCATCACGCTCGTATCCAGGCGTTCACGGATGGTGTCGCCGTCTATGATGTCCACTGTTGCCGGTGTCTCCATGACGGTCAGTTGCAGCCGGCTGCCTGTCGTGCTGGCAGGGTTGACTGCCTTGCCATAGACCGTGATCCGATCGGTCACCGTGGTTTCGTCCTGGGGTTCACCGTCGGCGTTGGAATCGACCGCGTCGGCCTGTTCACCCTCGCTCGCTCTCTCGCGGGACGTGGTGTTTTCCTCGGCATCCAGGCCTGCGGTCGTGGCTAGAGCAGCGAGCAGGAGCGCCGGGAGCAGCTGAAACAGATTAAGTGAACTCGCCTTGTGTTGCATGGGTCTTTCTCCTGTGATCCAAAGTCATGGTGTCGCCGGCGAGGCCGACGCTGAGTGATTGCTGCGGCGGTCGAGCTGCGAGGTGGAGTTCGGGGCCTTGTTCAGCCGACTCGCCAGGCCGTCGCGCGGCCTTGAGCGTCGAGCGCGGCAAGCGCGCGTCCATCTGGTCGCCAGTACACGGCGCCGACAACGGCTGCCATAGGCGCAGCTCCTACCGGATCGCCTCGTCCGTTGCGGCCAAGTGACCACACGACGACCGCGCCATCCCGAGCTCCGGAGGCGAGGCGCCTCCCTCCGCGAGCGAAGGCGAGCGTCGTAACGGCCTGAACGTGAAGCTCCAGAACGCCGGGCCGCGTGCCTTCGGGACCCGTTCCCTGGAAGCTCCAGACCGTGATCGCGTCGCCTCCGCCGGTGGCGAGGAGGGTGCCGGTGTCATCGAAGGCCAGGGCCGACGGTTTGCCGGGATAGCCCGACATCATCGAGTCCTGCTCCGTCGAGCGACGCCAGAAGTGCACTGAGTTGTCCTGACTGCCGCACGCCACAATGTCGCCGTCCGGGCTCAATACCATCGACACCAGGGAGCCCTTCCACTCCAGCTTCTGGCGAACCGTCCCGGTGGACGCGTCGAAGAACGTCACCCGGCCGTAACAGGCCGTCGCCAGTTCTTCCGCGCTGGACCACGCGATCGCGCTGACGGTGCTCGGATGAGTGTTGAATCGCCGGATCTCCGTTCCATCGGCGCTGTACGCGTGAACCTCCCGGGAGCAGGATGCGGCCAGGGACTGGCCGTCCGGCGACCACGCGACATTCTCCACCCAGCCGCTCCCGACGTCGATCGTCTGGATGATCCGGCCTTCGGCGGCACTCCAGACCAGGACTCGGCCGTCCTGGCCGGCCGTTGCGAACGCGGCTCGGTTCGGCTGCATTGCCAGCGCGAGCACTCCACCTTCATGGGCTTCGCGCTGCGCCCAGATGGTGGCGCCGGACCTGCCGTCGAACGCGTAGACGCCACCCGCGGCATCTCCCACCACCAGCGCCTCACCGCGTGGGGTCCACCCACCGGCGATGGCGTAGTCACCGACTTCTGCGGCCCAACCCGGGCGAAGAACGCCCTTCGGGCTGTCGTCATTTAGACCAGGCATGCCTCGAATCCCAGCCGCATCGACCGCTCGTCGAGGTTGCGGCCAATGAAGATGAGCTGATTGCGGCGGGGCGCGTCACCCCATGGACGATCCGGCTGTCCGTCGAAGAGCATGTGAACCCCCTGGAAGACGAAGCGACGCGACTCACCCGCGAGGCTGATGAACCCCTTCATACGGAAGATGTCCACCCCGCGTTCACGGAGGAGTTCGCCCAGCCACGCGTTGAGCCTGCCGGGGTCGACGTCGCCCTCCGTCTCGATGGCGATCGAGCCCACTTCGTCGTCGTGCTCATGCTGTGCGACCCAGGTTCGCTCGACCTCGGCGGGAATCACTCCGTTGACGTGGGGGGCGCCGTTCCCTGTGGGGGTCGCCAGCCCGGAGGGCGGACTGTCGTTTGGCCTGACTGTCGCTCCATTCGCACTCGTCAGTTGCAGGTCGAACTCCTCCGCGGTGTGCTGGGCGTAGAGGCCGACCCTCGCCTGCGTCTCGACCTCCAGGAAGAACGACTTGCGTCCCGGGGAGTCAAGCAGGAGGTTCAGGTGCTTTCCGACTGGAATCTCGTCCCCCGGACGAATGTCGTCCGCGGGTTCGGCGTACCGACGCACACACCACTCCGCGCCTTCACGAAGTGCGGAGTCATCCGTGCCCTGGTCCGGTACGATGACGAGAGACATCGCCGGATCTGGTCCCTCGGCCAGGCTGAGTTCGTAGCGGCCGGTGTCGAGCGAATAGACGCCGGTCCATTCGAACGGGTACTCCGGCTCGAGAAAAGTGGGACGACGCTCGAGCGCCTGGTCCAGGTCGAAGGCGGCGAGGTTGAGCACCGTCTCGACGGAGACGTCCGCCATCTCGCTGCGGATGACTCGCGCCATCCGGTTCATTTCCCGGAGCCGAACCTCGATCTTGTCGAGCGCGTCGTCGACGACGAGATCCGTCTTGTTGAGAACGAGGACATCCGCGAACGCGACCTGTTCCGTGCTCTCGTCGCTTCGGCCGAGCTGCTGCTCGATGTGCGCAGCGTCGACGAGCGTGACGATCCCGTCCAGCGCGAACTCCGCGCGAATCTCGTCGTCCATGAAGAA
>VXSP01000029.1:0-6545 GCA_009837885.1 Holophagales bacterium
GCGCCAGCGTCTGGCTGAGCGAGATGCCGAAGATGCCGAGCGAGCCGACGCGGAGAAACTCACGCCGGGTGGGGCCGTCGCACGTGTGGCCGGACTGTCCTGGGATCACGAGCATGGTCGGGGCTCCTTTGCAGCTGCGGGCTGAGAGCTTACGAGTTGAAGAGGAAGGCGTTCGAGTTGAGGAGCGCCCACATCAGGTCCTGGGCCGCCGCGGTGCGGCTGGCGGAGGACTCGAAGTGGCCCTCCGCGAGCTCGGCTTCGTTGCCGGTCGGCAGACGGCCGAGCGCGGCGAGGTAGAGCTCGGAGATCAGCTCTTCGTTGTCCAGGCCTCCGAGGACGAGGTTGGCAACCCGCCCCTCGGGGTCCGCGATCGCGTCGGCGATGACGGAGCCGTTCAGCAGGCTCAGCGCCTGCGGCAGGCTCATCTCCGTCTTCCGCTCGCACTCGCAGGCGGTCTCACGGTCGGGTTTGCCGAACAGGTCGAGGAAGCCCTCGATGCCCATGCTCGCCGTCATCACGTGCGGATCCGGGAGCGCCGTGGCGTCGAAGTCCTCGGGCAGGGTGTCGATCTCGAACCGGGAGTCGGTGGCGCGGGCGACGGCGTCCGCCAGTTGCTCGGCACTCAGGCGCCGCGGTTCGTGGCGGGAGAAGTTGATCCGGTCGTCCTGGTTCCACTCGTTCGTCTGGAAGGACGACTGGTAGGCCCGGGAGGTGGCGATCGTCCGCATCAGGTGGCGGAGGTCGAAGTCGTTCTCGATCAGGTCGGCGGTCAGCGCGTTCAGGAGGGCCGCGTTGACCGGCTGATTCGAGGCGCGGATGTCGTCGACCGGATCGATGATCCCGCGGCCCATGAAGTAGCTCCAGACACGGTTCGCGATCGCCGGGGCGAAGTAGGGGTTGTTCGGCGACGTCAGCCAGTCGGCCAGCGCGGCCCGGCGTCCGAAACCCTCGCCGGGGTCCGGCGCGCCCTCGACCGGCACCAGGTACTTCGGCGGCACCACCGCGTTCGTCTTCGGGTGCAACTGCTCGTTGTCGCGTCGCTTGTCGAAGACGATCTCCTCGCCGGTACGGAAGCCCGGACGCACGCCCAGGCCGGCGAAGAAGGCGGTCATCTCGAAGTACTGGTTCTGGGTCCAGCGCTCGAACGGGTGGTCGTGGCACTGGGCGCAGACCATCCGCACCCCCATGAAGAGCTGGGTCGTGGTCTCCATCGCCTCCTTCGGATCGCGGGCGGCGCGGAAGTAGCTGGCGGCCGGCTGATCGAGCGTGCTGCCGGAGGCCGTGACCAGTTCGCGGACGAGCTCGTCGTAGGGGCGGTTCTCTTCGATCGCTTCGCGCAGCCAGCCGCGGAAGGTCAGCATGCCCTTGTAGCTCATGAACTTCCGGTTGCTGCGCAACAGGTCGCCCCACTTGAGCGTCCAGTGGTCGACGTAGGCGTCGCTTGCGATCAGCTCGTCGACCAGGCGGTTCCGCTTCTCCTGGGTTGGCGTGTCGTCGGCGAGGAACGCGCGCACCCGGTCGGGGCTCGGAATCTGGCCGGTGAGGTCGAGCGAGGCGCGGCGGAGGAAGGCCGCGTCGTCGACCGGCGCCGAGGGCAGAACCTCGATCCGCTGGAGCTTCTCGTCGATCAGCTCGTCGATGTAGTTGGCCTGGGGCAGGGCGGTCCACTGGAAGCCCTCGCGGCCGCTGAGCACGGTGGCGGGCGCGGTGGTGAACTGGCCCTCGTAGCGCACGAGCAGGGTGCTTTCGCCGCGGCGCAGTCCCTCGGCGACGGGGCCGGACGGCGTCTCCTCGATCGCCATCGTTTCCGTGTTGCTGCTGGTGACGTGGGCCTCGCGGGTCACGTCGCGGCTCTTGCCGTCGCCGTAGTGCGCGATGACGGTCGTCTGCTGCCGCATCCCCGGCCGGTTCATGAAGACCTCGGCCGGGTGGATCTCGAGGCGTTCGACCCGGTCGCGCGCGAGATCTCCGTAGGGCACGCCCGCCCTGATCCAGTCGAGGATGAGGTTGTAGTAGCGGCCGCCGGGATCGAGGCGGAGCCCGCCCTCGTGGGGGACCTGCATCGTCGGCTTGGCGAGCATCAGGGAGCGCTCCGGGTCGGCGCGGTTGAACCGCCGGCCGGACATGTCGTAGAGCAGCGACTGGTAGTCGAACTCGGGGTCGTAGCCGCGCAGCGACAGCTTGAAACCGTTCTTGCCCTTGGCTGCGCCGTGGCAGGTGCCGTTGGAGCAGCCGACCTTGTTCATGGCGGGCAGGACGTCGCGGATGAAGGTGACGGGTTCGGCGGCGTCGGTCGCGGCGTTGGCGGCGGCGCCGGAGACGATGGCGGCGAGCGCCGCGAGCAGAGCGTACCTAGTGGGATGCTTCATCTGCCCTTCACCTCCAGTCGCGCGCTCACGGGGACCGTAGTGTAGGCGGAGCGGACTTCCCGCTCGCCGGCCAGCCAGGACGACGACGTGATCAGGAAGTCGTAGTCGCCTGCTTCGACCGCGTCCGACGCCTCGCAGTCCAGCCGGAACCTGCCGTCATCCTCGGGCTCGACTTCGGTGCCGTCGCAGACGACGCCGGTGGGGAGGGCGTCGGCGCGCAGTTCGACCGGCTGCCGGAAGCTCTCTTCGCGATGCAGGACGCCTTCGACGGCGCCCTTTCTGCCGGACCGGACACTCGCCTTCGCGACCTCGATCCGGTAGCCCGGGACGATCTCGAGTGTTGTGCCGGGCGTGTAGAGGCGCTCGGGACGTCCGCCCACGGTGACTTCGCCTGTGAGGGTCACGGTGTAGCGGTCATGCTGGGTGCCGTCGCTGCTGCGGATCAGCTTGCTGCCCTCGGACTTGTTGTAATCGCTCTTATCGGTCGTCTCGACCCGAAACTCGCCTACGCCCACGCCGATCAGGGCGCTCACGACCATGGGCGGATTCACGGGGGCGTCCTCACCCGGTGGCGCCTCGAACCTCCACCCAAAGTCGAACGGCATGCCCTTGACCAGCCTCACCGTTTCGGACGCCAGGCCGACCAGCCGCGGTCCTGTCCGGCCGGTGAGCAGGACCGGCAGGCGGGTCTCCAGCCAGGGAGCGCTGAACGACCGCTCCGCCTCCGTCGTGTAGCTGCGGCCGTCGCCGGCGCGGACCGCGGTCGTGCTTCCCGGTACGGTCGCCCGGCGGCGGATCACGGCGCCGTCCTCGAGCACGGCTTCACCCCAGATCTCCAGGTCGAAGCGCTGGCGCGGAGCGTCCAGGTCGGCGGTGACCAGGATCCGCCCGGAGCGCGCCAGAGTGCGTGTGTCGAGGTCGCGCACCTCCCTGGTGATCCATCCGTCCCGGGCCTCGATGCCGGCCGGCGGTTCCTCGACGTAGAGGCGAATCGGCCCCAGGTAGCCGCGGCGCACGGCGCCGACCTCGATCGGCTTCGAAGCGCCGCTGTTGAGCGTGAGTTGGGCCGTGCTCAGGCGGAGCTCGAAGTCGGGGCCGTTCGCGGTCGCCGTCAACCGGTAGCCGAAACGGGGGCCGCCGCGGCCCACCAGGTCCTCGACCGTGACGTGCAGCTCGTCCGCGCCTTCCGGGGTCTCGACCATGACCCAGGGGTCGAAGGAGGTGGCGGTCGGCGACAGGAGCCGGAAGGTGTCGGGGTCGGGGATGTCGTCGCCGGAGGAGGCCAGGTACTCGCCGTCCGGTGTGGTGACGGTCAGTACGCCGAAGAGGTCGGAGGAGCCGAGCGTGGCTCCCTCGACCTTGATCAGGAGCCTCTGGCCCGGCTCGGCGGTGATCCGATAGCGGTCCACTTCGCCAGCCTCGTCGATCCGGCCGTTGACGACCACTGGTGCTGTGAGGGCGCCTGCCGGATTCGTTTCCTCCTCGAGCACCTCCGGCAGATCGCTGACGAGAACGGGGAAGGGCAGAGCGGCACTCCCGGCGGCCGCGCCGGTCGCCGGGCCAACGATGTCGAAGCGGCTGGCTCTCGACGCGGCGTGGGTAACTGTCCGGCGAGCCCACCGCGCGGAGCTCGGGGCGGCGGCGGTCGCGGCGCGCGCAGGGGTGCCGGCGCCGGGCGTTTCGTCCGTGGCCGCCACTGTGCCGCCCGACAGCTCGAATCGCGTCTCCTCGCCGCGGCGCGCTCCCAACGGGAAGACGGCGTCGGCGTATTCGTAGTTCGCCGCGGCGATCAGCTTGAGACGGTAGAAGTTTCGCCTCTGGTCGCTGAAGCGGGCGTCGTGGACTTCGACGACGTACTCCCCGGCCTCGGGCGGTTCCCAGTCGAGGCGGGCGTCGACGTCGATGCCGGGTCCCTCCTGGTTGAAGGCGATCTCGCTGCCTTCGCTGTCGAGCAGCCGGAGCACCGGATCGATCGCCGAGCCGACGCGCCGGGCCTCGACCTCCAGCACGATCCGCTCGTCCGGGCCAGCCTGGAAGCGGTAGCGGTCCCTCTCCGCCCCGTCCAGCGTGCCGTTGACGACGACCGGCAGTGCATTGATGCGCGGCGGTTCGGCGGCGGCGCTGCTGCTGCGGACGCCGTCGCGCAGACTCCGCTCGGAGACTTCGGACACGGTGTCCACCCGGAACAGCAGGGCGTTCGACAGTCCGTCCTCGCTGATGGCGCGCAGCGGATAGAGCCCCGGCGCGGCGTCGGCGTCGATTTCGACCAGGAAGACGGCGGCCTGGAGGTTGCGGTCGTTCGGCCGCCGCTGTTTCTGCAGCCGGTCCGCCTCGGCGGCCTCGCCGAGACGGGCGAACGAACCGGGCAGCGTGCTCTCGATCTCCATCTCGCCTACGACGCCGTAGCCTTCGATGACCAGCCGGAGCGCCCGCCCCTGCTGGCCGCCGTGCGGGTGCATGTCGACGAGATTCGGCGGCGGTCCGGCGGCGACGGCGACCGTGGCGATGGCGATGCCGGCAAGCGAATGGGACGCGCCTCGCAGCAGTCGATGACCGTTCACGGCGCTCCTCCGGCGGTCGTCACTCCCTGGAGGCTGTCTTCGAGCGGCACCGGCACGAACTCGTGCAGCAGTTCGCCGTCGCCGGCGCGGTAGAGCCTCAAGCGACCGTCGAAGCCCGCCGTCGCCAGCTCGGCGCCGGTCGGGTCGAACGCCATCGTGTAGATGCCGGCAGCGTGGCCGGAAGCGGTGGCGGTTCGCTCGCCGGTCTCCAGGTCGTAGATCGGCACCGTCGCCGCAGCGCCTCCGACCGCGAGACGGCCGCCGCGCGGATCCACCGCGAGCGCGAAGATCTCCCCGTCCTGACGTTCGAACTCCCGGACCAGGGTCGAGTCGTCGGCGATCAGCATCTTCCGGGCGCGGTCCATCCGGTAGTAGTACGGCACGCGGTCCTCACCGCCGATGACGACCGCTTCGATTCGCGGATTCCGGACGATCGCCGCAAGCTCGCCGCGCAGCAGGTTGATGTTCTCGATGAAGGCGCCGCTCGAGGCGTCGATCAGCTTGGCGGCCCGGTCGCGACCCACGGAAACGATCCGCCGGCCGTCGCCGCCGAAGACGACGCCGAGCACCCAGTTCTCGTGGTGGTTCATCCGGAGCAGCTCGCGGCCGCTGGTCGCCTGGTGGATGCGGATGGTGTTGTCCGCGCAGCCGACTGCGAGCCGGCGCTCGTCCGGGGACACCGCGAGACCGAAGAGGGTGTCGTAGCAGACGGAGGTCGAGACACGGAGCTTCCGGTCGTCGACATCCCAGATCTGGATCTCGCCGAAGCGCGCGGGCGTCCCGCCGGTGGCGATCAGCCGTCCGTTCCTGAGGAAAGCGAGCCCCTGGATGCGCTCCGAGACGCTGCTGAAACGGGCCTCCAGGCTGTCGCCGTCGCCGATCTTCGATCGACGGTGGAGCAGCACCTCCCGGTTGCCCGACACTGCCAGCCACTGCCCGTCGGCGGAGTAGGCGACCGCCGTGATCACCGGCGGCTGCTGGTAGACGATCGGTCCGGTAGCCACGCCGAGCCGCATCTCCTCCGGCGTGTCGTCGGCGGCCCCGGCCGCGATCCAATCGCTGATCGCGGCAATCTCCGCCTCCGCCAGCGGTTCCGCCCGCATCGGCATCGCCGGCTCGATCTCCCCTCGGAGCATCTGCAGCATCCGACTCTCGTCCGGCCTGCCGGCCACGAAGGCGGGACCGCTCATCCCACCCGCGGCGAGGCCCTCGAAGCTGGTCAGGTTCAGCTCGCCGCCGAGCTGCGCCGGCTGGTGGCAGCCCTGGCAGCGTTTCTGGATGACGGGCCAGACGTCGTGGTAGTAGCTGGGGGCTGATACCTGAGCGGCCGTGACCGTCGTGCAGAGTGTGGCCGCGACTGCTACGGCGAGGATCCGGATTCCGCCTCCGGCGGCTGCCGGCGAGGACGCCGGCGCACCGACACTCGGCGCCGCAGCGTCTGCTAGCACGGGCTCGCCGCTTCGCGGCTTCGCGCCTGATGCGGACCAGAAGGTCCGCGCACCCAGAGATCGGGCGTTGCCGGTGATGGACCTCTGTACTGGCGCTGTCGAGCCACCGCTCCGTCCGGATCCCCCAAGAGCGAACCGACGCCGGCAAACCACCCGAGAGTCCGAAG
>VXSP01000029.1:6645-8049 GCA_009837885.1 Holophagales bacterium
TCCGAAGGCGGGTGCCCGCCGCGCTACGCGAGGATCTCGGAGACGACATTGCCGTGGACGTCGGTGAGGCGGAAGTCGCGGCCGCCGTAGCGGTAGGTGAGGTTCGTGTGGTCGATGCCGAGGAGGTGGAGGACGGTGGCCCAGAGGTCGTAGATCGTGACCTCGTCCTCGACGACGTGGTAGCCGAAGTCGTCCGTCGCGCCGTGGATCGTGCCGCCCTTGATCCCGCCGCCAGCGAGCCAGATCGAGAAGCCGAACGGGTTGTGATCGCGGCCGTCGCTGCCCTGGTGGAACGGAGTGCGGCCGAACTCGCCGGCCCAGATGACGAGCGTCTCGTCGAGCAGGCCGCGGGCCTTCAGGTCCTTCAGGAGCCCGGCGATCGGCTGATCGACCTGGAGCGCCATGTTCCGGTGGCCGACCTCGAGGCCGGTGTGCTGATCCCAGGGGTTGGCGGCCTGCCCCGCGTCGTCCGGCTCCGGCAGGCAGCTCAATTCGACGAAGCGGACGCCGCGCTCGACCAGTCGCCGCGCCAGCAGGCACTGGCGGCCGTAGTCCGCCGTCGTCTGGTTCGGGTGGTCCAGCGCGTAGAGCTCGCGCGTCGCCCGGGTCTCACCGCTGATGTCGCAGAGTTCGGGCACTTCGGCCTGCATCCGGAACGCGGTCTCGTAGTTGCGGACTGCCGCTTCGACATCGGCGTGGCCGCCGAGCCGCTCCAGGAAGGCCCGATCCATCTCCTGCACGAAGTCGAGCCGCTCACGCTGGGCCGTAGGGGCCTCCAGCGCCTGGATGTTCTGGACCGCGTCCTCGGCGTCGCCGCGCATGATGGAGCCCTGGAACTCGGCCGGCAGGTAGCCGTTGCTGTAGATGCCGACGCCACCGTGCGGGATGCCGGCCTGGCCGCTCTGCAGGACGACGAAGCCGGGCAGGTTCTCGTTCTCGGTGCCGAGCCCGTAGTTCACCCAGGCGCCCGCGGACGGGTGACCCACCAGCGGGAAGCCGGTATGGAAGAAGTAGTTGCCCTGGGCGTGCTCGTTCACCGTGCTGGTCATCGAGCGGATGACGGCCAGATCGTCGACGCACTCGCCGACGTGGGGGAACATGCTGCTGACCGGGATGCCGCTCTCGCCGTACTCCTTGAACGGGAAGGGCGAGGCGAAGATGTTGCCGTTCTCGTTGAACTGGGTGCGCTCGATCTTCGTCGGCATCGGCTTGCCGTGATCGCGGTCGAGCCGCGGCTTCGGGTCGAACGAGTCGACCTGGGACACGCCGCCCGACATGTAGCAGAAGATGACGTGCCGGGCGCGCGCTCTTGGCGCGCCACGGGCCGCTCCGGGCAGGAGCGCCGAGCCGAGCATGCCGTTCAGCGCGATGGCGCCGAACCCGGTCGAGACCTGGGCCAGCATC
>VXSP01000029.1:8149-93982 GCA_009837885.1 Holophagales bacterium
GTGGTCGCTCATCGGAGGTACATGAACTCCTTCAGGTTGAACATGGCGTGCGCCAGTCGGCGCCAGGCGTCGTCGCCGCCGGCGCTCTTCTCGAGTTGGTCAGCTTCCGCCTCGAGGCGCGCGATGTGGGACCAACTGCTGCGGTAGATCCGTGCCTGCTCGGCTTCCGACGGTGCTTCGATGTTCCCGAGCGCGGAGGCCGCGACGTCGGCGGGAACCAGTACTCGGTCGTAGAGGCGGGCCTGAAGCACCCCCAGGGGCGCGTCTCCGCTGCCCGCGAACTGGACACGATCCTTCTCCAGGCTCATCGGAAGTTCGCTGCGGACGTTTTCCGGATCGGACTCAGCACCGTTCCGGTACGCGGTCCAGGCGCCCTTGCGATCCCGCGCCAGGACCAGGTGGACCGGTGGCGATTCGTCGGCGTCCGCCTCGCCCGGCAGGCCGCCGACCCAGGCTTCGAGCGTGTACTCGTCCAGCGTCCGCCGGATCGGCTTCGACGTCACGACATCCGATGCCCCGGGCCACAGTGCGCCGTCCTCCACGTGGACGTCGCGGCCCAGCTTGAGCGGAAGAAAACCGATGGCGTCGTAGACGCGGCCGTTCTTCGGCGGGTCGTCGAACTCCCACGCGGCGATCGCTTTGGGCGCGGACGCCCGGTGGTAGAAGCGGAGCACACCGCGCGTCTTGTCCGCGGTGAAATCGCGGATCTCGGCGCTCTCTTCGCGGCGGTCCCTAGCCGCCACGCTCCAGGCTTTCACGTCCTTCTGGGCGGGCTTCCGGTCCTGGGCCTGGATGAGGAACTGCTCAGCCGCTCCGAGTTCCTGCTCGGTCGGGGGCCGGCCGAGGGCGAGGCGGAACATGGCGACGATTCGTTCCCGGTCGCTGTGCAGGTCGGGGTCGTGGGCGATCCGTTCGGCGAAGCGGGCCGCCAGGTGCATGACCTGGGTGTTGTTCATCATGAGCAGCGACTGTGCCGGCACGTTCGTCTGGTCGCGCTGGCCCTTCGTCGTCACCGGCGTGGGCAGGTCGAGTGTGTGGAGCAGGGGATCCGGCTGATTCCGAATGACCTGAACGTAGACGCTGCGCCTGTTCGACCAGCCGGTTTCCGGAAGGGTCTCGCTGGCGGTGACCGGTTCGAGTTGACCGGCGGCAATCAGCATGGAGTCGCGCACGGCCTCGGCCTCCAGACGGCGCAGGTGAGCGTGGGAAAGGAGATCGTTCCGGGGATCCCGTTCCCGGGCGGCCGCCTCCGGCGTCGACGCGAGTTGGAAGGCCCGGGTCGATGCGAGCCGCCGCACGAACGTCTTGAGGGACCAGCCATCCTCCCGCAGCGTCGTCGCCAGGTGATCGAGGAGGGCGGCGTTCGACGGGAGCTCACCCATCTGCCCGAAGTTGTCCGGCGTGCCGACGATCCCGCGCCCGAAGGTGTGGGCCCAGAGGCGGTTCGCGATCACGCGGGCCGTGAGCGGATTGCCTGGGTCGAGGATGCTCCCGGCCAGGGCCAGTCGCGGATGAACCGAGTCGGGGTACGGCTCGGCGTCGATCGCTTCGAGGAAGCGCTGGGGCACCGGCTCGCCGAGCTGCCGGTGATTGCCCCGCTCCATCAGCGGCTGATCGAAGCGTGGGCCGCCGAGCACCGCGGGGGAGCGGGTCGGCACGGGGATCGCCTCCTCGAGTTGCCGGATCGCCTCGACGATCGGACCCGCTTCCGGCACCTCGTCCGTGTCGTTCGGAAGCAGGCCGCGGCGAACGAAGCTCGCCAGGAAACGGGCCTGGGCGTCGGTCATTGAACGGTCGCGCCAGGCTTCGGCGGCGCCGCGGATCGCTTCGCCGTAGCGGGCCGCCAGCTCGCCGCGGTCGCCGGGCGCGCCTTCGATCTCGAACAGGGGCGCCGTGAACTCGGCCGGCTGGTCGCGGGGAAGCTGGGCGTTCTCGTCGAGCACGATCGCCTCGGTGATCCCGAACCAGGAGCGGTCCGACCGCCCGCCGGAACTCTCTCCGGTCATCGGGTGATCGGCGGCCGTCACCAGCTCGATGTAGGCATGGTCGCCATCCCAGTAGGCGAGGTCCCAGTGCTGCCATCGCCACTCGCCGTCCGAGAGGGTCTCGATCGGATGGACCTCGCCTCGTTGGGGGTAGTTCTGGACCGCGTAGCGTGCGACCGCGCCGCCGCGGCCGGCGATCCGCACCGCCAGCTTCTGATTGGCCTCGATGAGAAACCGCGGTGACGAGAAGGTGCCGTTGTGGCGGTTGGTGAGTGAGTGCGTGTAGACGCCGCCGGGCAGGATGTCGGCGACGATCGTCCCGCCGCCCTGAGTGACCTCGTAGCTCCCGGCTGCCTGCGGCTTCGCGTCGGGAAGGCCGTTGCCGTGCCGGTACCACTGCTCGACATCCCCGGTTCGGCTCAGGTCCCAACGCTGGACGGCGGGCGCCTGTCGGCGGGCCTCGAGTTGCTGCCTGCTCCGTTCGTAGGCGGCGTCCAGTTCCCGCCACCGCTTGGCGAAGGCCCCGCGGCCGCGGACCCGGCCTGCCCGGACCCAGGCGTAGAGCGGGTCGTAGGGCGACTGGCCGCCCGTGAGTGCCGCGGCCCATGGGCCGTCCGGCCGCTGCAGCCTGGCCGGCACGTCGGCGGCGGCTTCGAGCCATGCCTCGGCCAGCACCTGCCTCAACTCGTCCTTCAGCCGGATCAGGTCGTCCCTGTGGACGTTCCGCCGCGCCTCGTCGTCGATCGTCTGAACCCCCGGACGGCCATTGACCATCGTGCCGTACAGGGCGTAGAAGTCGGTCTGGCTAATCGCGTCGAACTTGTGGTCGTGGCAGCGGGCGCAGGCGACGGTCATGCCGAGGAACGCCTTGGAGACGACGTCGATCTGGTTCTCGGTGAAGCGGACCTGTTCGTCGAGGGCGTCGGTGGGTCCGAAACCGTGCAGGACGAAGCGGTACTGGGCGATGCCGATGGCCGACTCGTTGATCCCGAGTTCGGCGTTCATCCGTGGCTCGTCGAGGAGGTCGCCGGCCAGGTGCTCGCGAATCAACTGGTCGATCGGAACGTCGCCATTCAGTGCCCGGATCAGGTAGTCGCGGTAGCGCCAGGCGTAGGGAACCGGGGGGTCGCCCTCGCTGCCGTGCGTCTCGGCGTAGCGGACCCAGTCCATCCAGTGCCGCGCCCAGCGCTCGCCGAAGGCCGGGTCGGCGAGCAGCCGGTCGATTTCCTCCGCGACCGCGGCGTCCCGGTCGACCGCGGCGCGGCGCTCGAAGTCGTCGACCTGGGCGGGTGTCGGAGGCAGGCCGGTGAGCACGTAGGAGAGCCGGCGCATCACGGTTCGCGGCTCGGCGAGGGGAGCGGGCTCGAGACCGGCGTCGGCGATTCCGGCAGCAAGAAACCGGTCGACCGCGTTCCGCGACCAGGCCGGGTCCGGGCCCTCCGGAGGTTCCGGGTCGTCGATGGGCTGGAGGCTCCACCAACTCTTCCGCTGTTCCAGGATCGTCCGCCACGCGGTCGCTTCCTTGAGCGCGTCGGCGGAGGGCGGTTCGTCCCTGGGATCGGGCGCGCCGATTTCGATCCAGCGCTCGAAGTCGGCGACCACGTCGTCGGGCAGCTTCGCGCCCCCCAGCGGCATCCGGAAGTCGAGGCTCGGGTGCCTCATGGCGCGCAGCAGAAGGCTGCCGCGCGGTTTGCCCGGCTCGATGGCGGGGCCCCGCATGCCACCTTCGAGCAGGCCGCCGCGATAGTCCAGACGCAGACCGCTTTCCGCGATCTCCGTGCTGTTGTGGCAGGTGTAGCAGTGCTCGACCAGGACCGGTCGGATCTTCTGCTCGAAGAACTCGAGATCTTCCGGGGCGAACTCCGCCCCGGCCGCCGGCCCGCCGCCGAGCAATGCAGCGGCCAGGATCGCGGCGCCGAGGCGTGGCGGGATCCTCTCCTTCGTGTTCATTGGAACGCTGTTCAGTCTACAACGGAGACTTGCGCTCGTACGGGTCGATCACGGCGCCGGCGACGCCTTCGCGGATGATCCCGAACAGTTCGCCTCGCCACCCGCGGCCCTTGGAGATCTCGGTCGAGATCACGACGACGACCAGGCCCTCGGCGGGCGCTACGTAGATGTACTGGCCGCCGTAGCCGCTGGCGATGTAGGCGCTGCGTTCCCGGTGTCCGCGGAGCCACCACAGGTAGCCGTAGCCGCCGTAGATGCGGCCGCGACCCCGTGGCCCGACGTGGCCGGGGCGGGTGGACTCGTCGACCCATTGCCACGGCAGCAGTTGCTTGCCACCCCATCGGCCCCGGTTCAGGTAGAGCTGGCCGAACTTCAGCATGTCTCGCGGCAGAAGGGACAGGTTGTTCCCGCCCATGTGGACGCCCTGGCGGTCGCGGGCCCAGGCCGAGCGGTGGATGCCGAGCGGAGCGAAGAGGTGTTCGCGGGCAAAATCGTGGGTGCTCCGGCCGGCGGCACCGGAGAGAGTCGCCGACAGCAGGTGGGTGCCGCCGGTGCTGTACGAGAAACGGGTTCCCGGCTCGGCCTGGAGCGGTCGCGCCAGGGCGGCCCGGACCCAGTTGCGCGAAGCGACCCAGGAACCGTAGTTGCCGAAGCTGGTCGATTCGAGGCCCGAGGTCATCGTCAGCAAGTGCCGTACGGTGATCGCCTGCTTGCGTGGATCGTCGACATCCGCGGCTTCGGGAAGCACGTTCGCAATCGGTTGATCGAGTTCGAGGAGACCCTCCTTGACCGCCAGACCGGCAAGCGCCGAGAGCACACTCTTCGAGGCCGACTTCAGGTTGTGCGGCCGATTGCCGGAAGAGCCGCGGAAGTAGCGCTCCACGACGAGCTTGCCGTGGCGCGCGACGAGGACTCCGTGGAGTCCGTCGAGTTGGGCGATCCGGTCGACGGCTCGCTCGAGCCGCTCCGGGTCCAGCCCGACCTCGGTGGCGGGTACGGTCCGCCAGTCGCCGGACCAGTCGTCGTTGGCGGGAGGGACGGGTAACTGGAACTCGATGAGGATGGCCGGGTGGTCCGAGATCGCTCTGGTCTCCACCCCCTCGGTCCATAGCGGCCACCACCCGGAAGCCCTGGCGTCGAGCAGCACGTGGTCGATGCCGCCGTCCATCAGGTTGCGGTATCCGGCTTCCCGGAAGCGGGCCACCGCAGCATGGTCGCCGGGCAGGTTCAGATCGCCGGAGACCAGCGCAGGTCGCTCCGCCCGGGCGAGGACGCGCTCCAGGAGCCCAGCGGCCTGGGCGGCGGCGAGGTCGGTGTCGCCGTTTGCAAGGTGGACGCCGACCAGATCGAAGGGCAGCACGGGGTGGGCGATGCGCACGGACAGCCCGATGCGGCGCTCGAAGGCGTCGCGGTCGGGGCCGAGCTGCCACAGCTCGGGGTCCTCGACCGGGAAGCGGCTGAGAATGGCCGACCCCTCCTCGAAGCCCAGCCATCGCAGTGACCCGTTGGCTCGGGCGTAGGCGCCGTGGAAGCCCAGTTCCCGGGCCAGACGGTCGGCGAGACAGCCTTCGCCGACCATGCACCACGCTTCCTGCAGCACGACGATGTCCGGTTGCAGGCGTCGGACTTCCGCCGCGAGGCGACTTGAACGGATCGCCCGGTCGGAAGGGCTCTCCTGTACCAGCAGGCGGCCTTCGGGGTCAGGGTAGCCGTGGTAGGCGTTGAGTTGGAAGACACGGAGCCGATCTGGCGCCGGCGCTGGATCGGTCGACTCGGCTGCTCCGGCCGCGCGCGGCTCGAGAGACGCGTGACTTGCGAGGAGCCTCGTGAACGCAGGGCTCGATGCCAACGCCAGGAGGCCGAGGATCGCTGCCCCCAGGCGGACTCCCGGATGGCCCTGGCGAAGGACGACGGCCCCCAGCACGGCTACCGCACCGCCGGCCGGCGCGGCGATCAGCAGCATCCGAGCCAGGTCGGGCTGAACCACTGCGAACGACCCGGCGAGCCACGGCAGAGCCCCGAGGGCGCCAGCGGTCAGGCCGGTCGCCGCGGCCAGGAATGAGGAAGGTATGCGCGTCAAGGCGGACTCCGGAAGCTCGGAAGCCTATTCCCCCGGCGCCTGGCGCCGGGGGGACAGGGGCGGCCGAGCGGAATCCAGGTGCTACCCTTAGCAGTTACAGGGAAACGAGCGACACTGCGACAGCGGCTCCGCCGCAGGAAGGAGGTCCGGAATGGGCGAACGAGGAAACCGCCGGAGGATCTCTGCGACCTTGGTGTTGTGCTCGGCTCTGGTGATCGCCGCGGGCTGCGCGGCGCCTCCGGAAGAGGCGGCGCCCGTTTCCGAAGTGGATCCACGCGCCGAGAACGAAGCTGCCCTGAACGAACTGCTTGCCAAGTATCTGCAGGCGGTGAACCGGGGTGACGCGGACGGCCTCGCCGTGCTGTACACCGAGGACGCCGTGCGGATCAACGCGAACAGCAGGCCGATCGAAGGAAGGGACGCCATCCGGCTGTTCGCGGCCGCCGACTATGCGGACAACGACTGGGATATCCAACTCCACGTTGATGAGAGCGACTACAGCGGCAATCTGGCATTCGTGCGCGGCACGTACGCGATCACCCTCAGCTCGAAGGAGGATGGCTCCGTCGTCTACCAGGAGATTGGCAAGTGGATGGACCTGATGCGCCGCGGTGAGGACGGTTCGTGGTTGATCGCGAGGGAGATCTCGAACCGCGACCACCCGCCGGGCGAGGCGCCTGAGACTCCGGCGGAGGAGGGTTGATGATGAAGAGTGCGACTTCTATGCGTGAGCACCCGGTGACGGCCCTCCTCGTGGCCCTTTTGGCCGCCCTCTTCCTGGTGGCCTGTCCTCCGGCCGAGGAAGAACCGGCCGAGGATCCGAACGCCGTGGAACGGAGCATTGGGGACGAGAGCGCGCTGAACACCCTCATCGCCGACTACATGGTCGCCATGAACAGCGGCGACGCCGACGGGGTGGTGGCCTCGTACGCGGCGGACGCGGTACGTATGCCGCCGGACGCACTGCCGGTCAGCGGTCGGGAGTCGATCCGGCAGAACATCGCGCAGGCGTTCGAGACGGCGGACCTCAACGTGCAGATGCAGGTCATCGAGACCGAGTTCAGCGGCGAGCTGGCCTATGTTCGCGGCAGCTTCCTGCTGACGGTCACGCCGAAGGACGGCTCACCGACGACGGAGTCCGAAGGCAACTGGATGCGCCTGATGCGCCGCGCACCGGACGGCCGGTGGCTCGTGGCGTACTCGCTCTGGAACTTGCAGTCCTGAGTCGATAACGCCGCCAACCGGCGCGGCGCGGCGGGGTATGCTCCATCGCCGCGCCTCATGTCCGAACCAGCTCCGCCGCTCCTCACCTTCATGGGCGCCCCCGGGTCGCCCTACACGCGAAAGATGCGCGCGCTGCTGCGCTACCGCCGCATCCCGTATCGCTTCCTGATCTCGGGCGCCGAGGGCCGCGAGGATCTGCCGGCCGCGAAGGTCCGGCTGCTGCCCACGTTCTACCTGCCCAACGCCGATGGCGAGGTCGAGGCGGTCGTTGACTCGACGCCGCTCATCCAGCGCTTCGAGCGGGAGTTCGAGGGGCGCTCGGTGGTTCCGCCGGACCCGGTGACGGCGTTCATCGACTACCTGCTGGAGGACTTCGGCGACGAGTGGCTGACCAAGGCGATGTTCCACTATCGCTGGGCCTACGAGGCGGACATCGAGAAGGCTGGCCAGATCCTGCCTCGCTGGCGACAGGTCGAAGGTCCCGAGGAACAGTTCCAGCAGGCGGCGAAGATGGTCTCGGAACGCCAGATCTCGCGGCTCTGGGTCGTGGGCTCGAACGAGACGACGGGCCCGGTGATCGAGGCCAGCTACCGGCGTATCCTGGAGCTGTTTCGGGATCACCTGACGGAACGCCAGTTCCTGATGGGCAACCGTCCCGGCGCTTCCGACTTCGCCTTCTTCGGCCAGTTGACGCAGCTCGCGGCCTTCGATCCGACGCCGATGGCGGTGACGTTGGAGGTGGCGCCACGGGTCTACGCCTGGGTCGATCGGGTCGAGGACCTGTCGGGCCTGGAACCGACGGCCGACGACTGGATCGGCCCCGAGTTGTCGGCGACCCTGCGCGCGCTCCTCGGCGAGGTCGGCCGCGTCTACGCCCCCTTCCTGATCGCCAACGCTAGAGCGCTGGCGTCGGGCGCCGGGCGCGTCGAGTGCGAGATCGGCGGCAGGCCCTGGGTGCAGAAGCCGTTCCCCTATCAGGGCAAGTGCCTGATGTGGCTGCGGGAACGGTACGGGGAGTTGTCGGCTGAAGACCGGTCAACGGTGGACGGGCTGCTCGGCGGCACCGGTTGCGAAGTGCTGGTGGCCGGCGGCGCCTCGGGGCCCTAGGCCGGCGGCGGGACGGGGCAGGTGAAGACCGGAATCGGGGACACGGAAAGCGGATCCGGCCCCGACACCGGCGGCGGGCGGTTCTCGCGGATCAACTGGGGCTTCTACGGCTGGCGGATGCTGCCCGCCGCCTGGCTGATCTACGGCCTCGGCGCGGCACCCTTCTACAGTTGGGGTTTCTTCGCCGCCGGCATGAACGCTGAGTTGGGGTTGACACGCGCTGACAGCGGCCTTGCGTTCGGGATCTGGACGTTCTTCGGCGGCGCGGTCGCGCCTCTCATTGGAATCTGCCTGACCCGGTTCGGGCCGCGGCCGGTGTTTACGCTTGGCTTCTTCGTGGTGGCTGGCGCCTACTACCTGACGAGCCGGGCGCAGGACCGGTGGGACGTCCTGCTGTACTTCGGTCTGTTCGCCGGCTTGACCCACACCTTCACCACGGTGCTGCCGACTCAGACTCTGGCGACGAACTGGTTCCTGCGCTGGCGAGCCAGCGCGCTGGCCTTCCTGCTGACCGCGGCTGGCCTGATGGGCCCGCTGATTCTGCACTTGGACGCGGTTCTCCTGGGCAGGGGCGGGACCTGGCGCGAAGGCTGGGGGTTCATCGCTGTTCTTTGCTGCGTCCTCGGCGCTCTGTCGTTCATTGCCATTCGCAACCGCCCGGAGTCGGTTGGCCAACTCCGCGATGGGGCGCGTTCGCTGACCGAAGTGGAGGCGACGGCTTCCCGGGCCGAGCCTGCGGGCGGCGACCACTGGACCGCGGTCGAGGCGCTCCGGACTCCACAGTTCGCACTGATGGTGATCTGCGGCCTGGGCTATGCCGTGCCGTGGGGCGTCGTGAATGCCCATGGGGGCCTCCATCTGCGCGATGTCGGATTCGGCGATGCGCCGGTGGCGGCTCTGCTGGGTCTCATGATCCTCTGCAGCACGGGTGGCCGCATCGCGGGCGCGCTGGGCGATCTCGTTCGGCCTCCGCGTCTCCTCGGCTTCGCTCTCGCCATGGAAGGCGCCGGGATGGCCCTCTTTCTCCTCGCCGGCACGGCGTGGACCGCCCGCGTCGCTCTCGTCCTTCTCGGTCTCGGGTTCGGTATGGCCTACATCAGCCAGGCCGCGACCTTCGCCAGCTTCTTCGGCCGTCGCGCCTTCGCCACGACGACGGGCACACGGTTCGCGATCGGAGCACCATTCGGGGCGCTCGTTCCTTTCCTCGCAGGCCTGGCGTTCGACACGTGGGGCAGCTACGCCGTTCCGTTTCTGGCGATTGCCACGGTGACCCTGATCGGGTCGGTCGTCGCGTTCTTCTTGCAGCCGCCACGGAAGAAGAACTGACGACGTTGCCGTCTCAGCGTCCGGAGGCGCCGGCTGGCGGTTGTCCCCGAACGTGGTTGCGCCAGGCGTCGAGGGCCCGCTCGCGTGCCGCGGCGTGGTCGACCATGGGCAGCGGATAGGTCTCCCCGAGCCGGACGCCGGCCGCGGCGAGTGTCGGCTCGGTTGCCTGCCAGGGTGCGTGGACCGCGCTGTCGGGAAGGCGTCGTAGCTCGGGCACCCATCTCCTGAGGTACGCGCCCGCGGAGTCGAAGCGCCGCGACTGGGCGACCGGGTTGAAGATCCGGAAGTAGGGCGCCGCGTCGGCGCCGCTTCCCGCGGTCCACTGCCAGCCGCAACTGTTGTTGGCCCAGTCCGCGTCGACCAGAGTGTCCCAGAACCAGTCCGCGCCGTGTCGCCAGTGGATCAGCAGGTGCTTGGTCAGAAAGGAGGCGACGAGCATCCGCACCCGGTTGTGCATCCAGCCCGTGGTCCAGAGTTCGCGCATCCCGGCGTCGACGATGGGGTATCCGGTCCGGCCGCGCTGCCAGCGGCGGAGATCGTCTGGAGAGTCCCGCCACGGCATGCGGTCGAAGCCGGGTCTGAGGTTCCGGGTCCCCAGCTCCGGATTGTGGAACAGGAGGTGGTAGCTGAACTCGCGCCACCCGAGCTCGCGCAGGAAGGCCTCACGTGGTCTGCGAGGCAGGGCGGTGGCCGCCGCTGCTACCTGGCGCGGACCGATCTCGCCGAAGTGGAGGTAGGGCGACAAACGGCTGGTTGCTTCGATCCCCGGCCGGTCGCGATCCTGGTCGTACTGTTCCGCCGCGCCGGCCAGGAAGGCGCGGAGGCGTTTCCGTGCCCCCTCCTCGCCAGGCTGCCAGACCTCGCGGAAGCCGGCCGCCCAATCCGGCTCGTGGCAGCGGAGCTCCCAGCTCTCCAGATCGTCGCTGCGAGGCCACGCGGCCGGCGCCGCGGCCGGCGGTGCAGCGGCAACCGGTCGCGCAAGGCCGTGCTCCACGCACTTCCGCCAGAACGGCGTGAACACCCGGTACGGCCGGCCGGTGCCGCTTCGGATGTGTTCCGGTTCGAACAGGAGGCCGGCCTGGAACCTCCGCGTCCTGGGACCTCTTTCGTTCCAGCTTTCCTCGAACTCCCGGTCGCGCTGCTCGATCGCCGGTTCGTACAGCCGGTTCCAGACGAGCGTCGAGGCGCCGGTTTCCCGAGCCAGATCGGAGATGACCTGGCCGGTGTTCCCGCGCCGGAGAACGAGTTGGCTGCCCTGGCGGTGCAACGTCCGGTCCAGCGCCTCGAGACTGCCGTGCAGCCACCACCGCGACGCGCCGCCGATCGGCTGCTCGCCTTCCTCCTCGTCCAGCACGAAGACGGGGACGACGGGACGTCCGCTACTGGCGGCCCAGGACCACGCGGGGTTGTCGGTCAGCCGCAGGTCGCGGCGGAACCAGGCGAGGATGGGCCGCTGGGTGGTTGGAGGCATGCAGGCGGAGCGTACGGCAGTTGACGTCGAAGCCGTGACGGAACAGAGTGTCCGAGCGATGAGGCGACAGGACACCGTGACGCCCATCTCGCGCCCCGGCGTGTTGACCGCCGTCGGCCTCTTTCTGCTCGCGCTCTCCGCGACGCCTCAGCCGGCCGTGGCCGAAGACTGGCCGCAGTGGAGAGGCCCGGGGCGGGACGGCGTCTCGACAGAAACCGGGCTCGCCGACCGCTGGCCGGCCGGGGGGCCGCCGCTGCTGTGGCGTATCGACGGCCTGGGCGAGGGCTATGGCACGGTGGCGGTCGTCGAGGGCTCGCTCTACGTCCAGGGGACCCGCGGCGGTCGAAGCCTCGTTTTCACCCTCGACGCGTCGGACGGCAGCGTCCGCTGGGAGCGTGAACTCGGCTCCCGGCTACGCGACAGCCGCGGCAACGGCCCGCGCGGCACGCCGACCGTGGCCGGTGATTCTCTCTATGCGCTGACCGGCGTCGGGGACCTGGCGCGCATCCGTCTCTCGGACGGGAACGTGGCGTGGCAGCGGAACATCCTGCGGGACTTCGGCCAGCGGAACATCAGTTGGGGCATCAGCGAGTCGCCGCTGATCGAGGGCGACTGGGTGATCGTGATGCCGGGCGGCGACGGCGGCGCCATCGCGGCCCTGGACCGGGAGACGGGCGCCACGGTGTGGACCAGTAGCGGCCTGACCGACCGGGCCGGCTACTCCTCCCTGATCGCCGTCGATCTGGAGGACGGCGGCGAGCCCTTGCGGGCGATCGTCGGCTTCACGGCGCGGGCCGGCGTCGGCGTGCGGGCCTCGGACGGCGAGCTGCTCTGGCACTACCGTGAGCCGGCCAACCGCACGGCGAACGCGGCGACACCGATCTGCGCGGACGGCCTCGCCTTCTACACCTCGGACTACGGCACCGGCGGCGGCGCGCTCCGGGTGCGGGTGGCCGGCGACAACGTGAGCACCGGACAGGCGTGGTTCCAGTCGCGCCTCCGGAACCATCACGGCGGCGTCGTGCTCCACGAAGGACATCTCTACGGGTTCTTCGGCAGCGCGCTTGCCTGCGTGGACTTCGAAACCGGTGAAACCGTGTGGCGGGACCGCAGCGTCGGCAAGGGTTCGCTCACTCTCGCGGACGGCAAGCTGTTCCTGCTTGGCGAGAGGCACCTCGCCGGTCTGGCGGAAGTGACTCCCGATGGCTACGTCGAGCTGGGCCGCTTCGACGTGGACAACCGCGGTCGTCCGAGCTGGGCCCATCCGGTGGTCAGCAACGGCGTGCTCTACATCCGCAACTGGGACGAATTGCTGGCGTACGACGTTTCGTCCCCCTGAGGCGGCCGTCCCCCGGGCATCCTTGCCCGCATCCGGCTCGGAGCCGGCTTTCTGGTAGTTCTGCCGCGTCGTGCCCATCAAGTACCTCGGTTCCAAGCGGCAGTTCGTGCCGCTGATCGCCGACATCGTCGAACAGCTTCGGCCGGCCTGCACGGTGCTCGACCTGTTCTCGGGCACGTCGCGGGTGGGCGCCGCGCTGAAGCGGCGGCAGTACCGCGTGCTGGCGAACGACTACCTGGCCTCCGGCGAAACGATCGCACGCTGCTACGTGGAGGCCGACGGCACGCCCGAGCAGCTCCGGCAGGCCAGGCTGCTGATCGACGAATTCAACCGGCTGCCGCCGTCGGCGGGTTACTTCACGGAGGTCTTCTGCGAGAAGAGCCGCTACCTGCAGCCGAAGAACGGCGCCCGGGTAGACGCCATCCGCGAGGAGATCGAGCGCAAGGACCTCGACCCGGAACTCCGGGCGATCGTGCTCGTCTCCCTGATGGAGGCGGCGGATCGGGTCGACAGCACGACGGGCGTGCAGATGGCCTACCTCAAGAAGTGGGCGCCCCGAGCGTTCAATGACCTTGAGCTGAGGCTGCCTGAGATCGCGCCGCGCGCCGAAGCGGGCAAGGGCCAGGCCCACCGGATGGATGCTGTCGACGCGGTGGAAGTACTAGAAGCGGACATCGCATACCTCGATCCGCCGTACAACCAGCACAGCTACCTGGGCAACTACCACGTGTGGGAGAGCCTGGTGCTCTGGGACAAGCCGGAGCACTACGGCGTCGCCTGCAAGCGCGTCGACTGCCGTGAGCGCAAGAGCGACTTCAACAGCAGGAAGAGGTACCGGGCTGCTTGGGAACGGGTCGTGGACCGGGTGCGGGCGCGGCACCTCGTCGTTTCCTTCAGCGACGAAGGCTTCATCGGCCGTGCGGAGATGGAGGCCCTGCTCGCGAGGCGCGGCGAAGTCCAGGTGATCGAGAACGACTACAGGCGTTACGTCGGCGCCCGGATCGGCGTCTTCAACCCGAGCGGCGAGAAAGTCGGTCGCGTGAGCCACCTGCGGAACACGGAGTATCTGTACGTCGTGTCGCCGGAGAAGCTGGAGGAGGCCGCGGTGCGAGCGGTTGCGAAAGCAGGTTGACATACCGACATACGTGGCTGTAGCGTCACCTGCATGCGCACCACGGTACGGCTCGACGACGAACTTCTGGCGGAAGCGAAGCGGCACGCGGCGCGTACCGGGCGGACGCTTACGTCACTGATCGACGAGGGACTTCGAGAGGTGCTCGCGCGAAGTGAGCGGCGGGCGCCGGCGAAGCGTGTCGAGCTGCTGACCGGCGGAGAAGGCGGCCTGAGGCCCGGAATCCGGAGCGATTCGTTTTCCGAGGTGCTTGACCAGTTGGACTGCGAACGATTCCTGAAGTCGATTGATCGTTCCTGACGTCAACGTGCTCGTCTACGCGCACCGCGCGGACATGACCAAGCATGAACCGTACCGTGAGTGGCTCGATGGGCTGGTGAACTCGGGCCCGGCCTACGGCATGTCGGAGATGGTGCTGAGTTCCTTCGTGAGAATCGTGACCAACCGTCGGATCTACTCGAAGCCGACGGAAAACCATGAGGCCCTTGCCAGCGCCGCCAGACTGCTGGCACCCCCCCAGTGTGTTCCGGTTCGACCGGGTCCGGGGCACTGGGAGATCTTCGAGGACCTCTGCAAACGCCATGCGGCTCGGAGCAAGCTGGTCGCCGACGCCTACCTCGCGGCGATCGTCATGGAGGCGGGGTGCGACCTGGCCACGGCGGACAGGGACTTTGCACGCTTCGAGGGTCTTCGCTGGCACCATCCGCTGGCCGGGAGACCGGGTGGACCGAGCGACGTCGTGATGGAACCGACGCGTCGCCCCTGGCTTGCGTCCGACTGACACGTGCCAACAATGCTCGCTCCGGGAGCACCGGCATCTTCCTCGGCGTCCGGCGGCCGAGCACCGGCTTCGAGATCGGATCAGTCGCGCAGGGGACCTGATCGCTCGGCGTCGGCGAACCCGATCCGGAACCCTGGCCGGGCTTCGAGCCGGCCCATGTAGGCGACTACGTTCGGGTACCTCTCGTCAAGCAGGCCCAGTCGCTGCGCCAGGGCCAGCGAGTAGCCCATCATGATGTCGGCGGCCGAGAATTCACAGCCGAGCAGGTAGTCGCGGCCTTCGAGCGCCGCCTCGACGGCGTCGAGGCAGATCTCGGCCCGTTCCCGGCCGTCCTCGACGACGGCGGGTATGCGCTCCGGCTCCGGCTTGAGGATGCGGTGGTGGACCATGTCGCCGAGCGGCCGGGCGAGGCTCGCCTCGGCGAACCAGGACCACTGCAAGAACAGCGCGCTCTCGGGGCTGCCCGCGGGCGGCTGCAGGCGGCCTTCCCCGTACCGCTCCAGGATGTAGTGGACCATCGCGCCGGACTCGATCATCGTGAAGGGACTGCCGTCCGCGTCGACGTCGGTCATCGCCGGCACCTTGCCGATCGGGTTGAGCCGCCGCCATTCGGCTGACTTGCGGTACTCCGGGCTGAAGTCGACCGGGACGACTTCGTAGGGCAGGCCGAGTTCCTCGCAGAGCCAGATGACTCTGGCCGAGCGGGTGCGCGGCACGTGGTAGATCGTGATCATCGAGTTGGCGGTGGAGGCGGCAGGCGGTCAGGCCGCCGCGTGCGGCGGCTGCCCGATGCCGCGTTCCGCGCTACGCCAGGGCGCGCTCGAACAGGGCCAGGAGACGGCTCCAGGCCCGCTCCGCCTGGGCCTCGTGGTAGACCGGGGTGTCCGGCGGGCACCAGCCGTGCATCGCGCCCTCGTAGACCTCGATCTCGGCGGGCAGACCCGCTGCCTCGAAGGTGTCGCGCAGCACGTCCTTGGCGTCGGGCTGCCTCTGGTCGTCGTTCTCCGCGATGGCGAACAGGTAGTGCGCCGTCATGTCCTTCACGAGCAGGTGCGGGCTGTCCGGCTGGTCCGTCACGAGTCCGCCGCCGTGGAAGGAGGCGCCGGCGCCGATGCGGTCGGGCAGGGCGGCCGCCGTCCGCATCGTCATGGGACCACCCATGCAGTAGCCCATCGTCCCCATCTTCCGGCTGCTGTCAACGGCGTCCTGCTCGTCCAGGAAGCCGACGAACGCCCTGGCGTCCGTAACGTTCGTCTCCGGGCTGAGCGACCGCATCAGCGGCATCAGCGTCTCGCGCAGCGCGCCGAAGTCCGTCCCTTCGGCGATCGGCGCCTTCTTCGTCCGGTAGTACTGGTTGACGGCGAGCACCGAGTAGCCCGACTCCGCGAGGCGGGTCGCCATCTGCCGCATCGCCGGCCGCAGACCGAACGCGTCCGGCCAGATCAGTACACCGGGATGGGCGCCGCTCGCGGGATGGACGAAGTAGCTGTCGCAGACGCCGTCGGGGGTCGTGATCTCGATCTCCGACTCCGTGACGCTCTGGGCGTTCGCCGCCCGCGGCAGCAGGATCGTCAGGCCGGCGCCCGCCGAGACGGCTCCGAACTCGCGGCGGGTCAGGCGCTTCCCGCGCAGGTACGTGGCGTTCTCGGCATCGGTTCTGTCGTCACACATTCGTGGTTCTCCTGGGTCGGGAGTTACAGGGGACCTTAGGCCGCCTCATAGATTGTCCGTCCCTCGCTCAGGGCCGGTTTGAAGATCAGGGCGTGGCTGTCGCGGTACCGCTCGACATGTTCCGACGTCGCCACTAGGGCATCGACGGCGACTCCCACCCCGATGAGGTTCCTGTAGATCGCCTTCATCACGTCGAGGGATCGCACGCCATCTTTGACCACCAGCAGATCCACGTCGCCGTGCGGCCCCACCTCGCCCCGTGCTACCGAGCCGAAGAGGATGATCTTCTCCGGCTGTGCGACTTCCACAATGCGTCGGACGATCTCGTCCAGGACGTCAGGGTCGAGAGTGTTCGTGCCGGCTTGCGACGGGGCGGTCATCAATGCGAGTCTACAGTTCGTTGGCCCGCTCCGATGCGCTCGGGTTTGGCCGCCGGCGGCGGATATCAGTGACACTGCCATCCTGTGCTCCGGTTGCAATGGACTACGAGATGGTCCAGACTGGGCCACCTGAACCCGATTCCCCGAGGCTGTTCCCAATGCAAATCTCCGTATCCGAGGCCAAGGGCAAGCTAACCGAACTTGTCCGTCGCGCCGAAGCCGGCCACGACGTGGTACTCACTCGTCATGGCCGGGCAACGGTCGCTCTGGTTCCCGTTCGGCCGCGGTCCGATCCCGACGCGCGACGGGCTGTGATCGCCTCCGTGCGCGCCGCTGCCGCCGGCAAGGCGGAAGGCGGCGCCAGCGCGGCCCGGAGCCAGGACTTTCTCTACGGCGACAGCGGTCTGCCAGAGTGATTGCCGTAGACACGTCCGCTCTGATGGCCGTTCTGCTGGACGAGTCGGCCGCGGGAGATTGTGCTGAGGTCCTGGCGAGCGAGCGCTGCGCGATTTCCGCGGCTACGGTTGCCGAAGCGTTGATCGTGGCCGATCGCCGAGGCTTGCGTTCGGAAATGGCCGGCTTGATCGACGGCCTGGGCCTTGAGGTCGTCAGCGTGTCGGCGGCGGCAGCCCGTCGGGTTGCTGACGCTTACGCGCGATGGGGTAAGGGCGTGCATGCCTCTGCACTGAACTTCGGCGATTGCTTCGCTTACGACCTGGCCAAGACCAATGATTGCCCCTTGCTCTACGTTGGGCTGGATTTTGGACGGACCGACGTTGACGCCGCCATGTAGGCGATGCCCGGACATGGCACGCTGTTCGCCTCCAACTGCCTTAGCCCCACCACACGCCGCAGTCCCTCGCCTGGAGTTCCCGTGCCAACGCCTTTTCCATGCCTTTGGCCTGATCGGCTGACACGGAGGCTGAACCCACTAGAGGACGCTTGCCGAAGTCTCTGACGAACCCCCTGCCGGCTTGGTAGTTCCTCTTGTGTCGCTTGAAACGACGCTCGGGCTTGAGTCCGGTTTCGCCCACGTAAAAGAACGGCTTACGGTTCTCCTCCCGGTAGTGGGGGTTCTTCTCCCGGAACTTCGCTTTCTCCCGCCACACAGACCGGTCAAGGAGAACCACGTAGAGGTTCCGCTCCCGTCCCCCCGGAGGGACCGCTGGGTACCGGCTCAGCACGGAGTCGATGGCCTCGCGGACCAACTGGGTCGCTGGCTGAGCCCGCCGCCTTCGGATGAGCTCTATGGCCGCATAGGTGGCTGCTGCGCCAGCGCCAATTGCGATGGGAATGAGGGGGACGGCCACCCTTCGCTGCTCCTATCGCTGCACGCTGCTACACATGGCTCTCGCCGGGCTCGTCCTGGCAGCCACGGAAACGCTCGACGCGGACCCGGTCGGGCAGGCCGAGGGCTTCGGTGCGGCCGATCTTCGACGTGTAGAACGCGAACAGCGTGCGGCGCTTGAGGTCGCTGAAGAAGGCAGCGCCGGCGAGCAGTTCCGGCGCGTGCTCCTCGTGCTCGTCGCTGATCTCGCGCAGCATTTCGAGCTGACGGGCCGCGTCGAGACCGACGAAGGACGAACCGTGGAGTTCCTGCGCGCGACGGTCGATCCAGTCCAGTCCACCGAGCGCCGCGAGTTGCTCGTCGCCGTCGGCGAGCGAGAGCTCGAGGTCGATGAACTCGTGGACGCCGGCGTCCCGGGCGCCGGGCGTGTCCGTGCGCGGCAGGATGTGTTCGCAGAGCGTGGCCAGCAGTTCCCCCTGGGCCGGCGTCAGCAGCCGCGGCGTCCAGCCGGAGCCTTCGGCCTGGTAGGCGGCGATGGCCGGGATTGCGGCGCGAATCGGCTCGGCCTGCAACGTGGCGTAGCCGAACGCGCCGGCGCCGGCCGCGAGCACTTTCCGTCTCGTCGTCGGCTTGCTCATGCCAGTTCCCCCCGCTTGTGCTGATCGATCAGGTACTCGGTGGAGCGGAGCGCCAGCGACATCATCGTCAGGGTCGGGTTGACGCAGCCGATGCTGACGTAGCAGGAGCCGTCCATCACGAACAGGTTCTTCACCGTGTGGGACTGCTGGTACTCGTTGAGGTACGAGGTCTTCGGATCGTCGCCCATGCGCGCCGTGCCGACTTCGTGGATGCCCGAGCCGAGCGGCGCCGGCTCCGTGTTCTGCGTGATGCTCGTGCAGCCGAGCGCATCCAGCATCGCCCGGCCTTCCGCGATGATGTCCTGCACCATCGCGTACTCGTTGCTGCCGAGCGTGCAGTTCATCTGCAGCACGGGCACGCCCCACTTGTCGGTCACCTCCGGATCGAGGGTGACGCGGTTCTCGGGTCGCGGCAGGATCTCGCCGAAGCCGCCGAGGCCGATCGTCGAGACGGTCGTCGACTCGACCATCCGCTTGAAGTCGGCGCCGAAGCCGGGTATGCCGTTGCCGTGCTGCCAGGTGGTGATGTTCTCGCCGCCCTGGTAGCCGTAGCCGCGGATGAAGTTCGGGTTCTTCGTCGCCGGGTCCTTCAGGTTCTGGAAGCGGGGGATGTAGATCCCGTTCGGGCGGATCGCGCGCTCCGGCTGAGCGCCGGCCCTTGCTTCCAGGACGCCGCGCACTCCGGTCGCGTAGATGTGGTCCATCACGTAACGGCCCAGGCAGTCGCTCTCGTTGGCGAGACCGCCCTCGGCCGAGTTGAGCAGGATGCGGGTCGAAGCGAGGGTCGAGGCGCAGAGCACGACGACGTCGGCTTTCGCTTCCCGGGTCAGACCCGACTTCTTGTCGACGTAGGTGACGCCCGAGGCGAGATCGCCGGCCTTCATGTCGACCTTGATGACGGCGGCGTCCGGCACCAGCGTGAACCGGCCGGTGGCCTCGCAGTCGACGAGCGTCGTCTGCGGCGAGTTGAAGTACGAGTTCGTCCGGCAACCGTAGTGACAGGGGCCGCAGTAGTGGCACATGTCGCGGCCGTTGTGGCGGCGCGTGAGGACCGCGTTGCGGCCGATCGTCATCGGCCGGTTGAACTTCTCGGCCAGGGTTTCCTTCAGCATCACCTCGCCGCAGGTGTAGGCCATCGGCGGCAGGAAGTCGCCGTCCGGCAGGATCTCCAGGCCCTCCTTGCGGCCGTTGACGCCGATGTAGCGCTCGACCCGGTCGTAGTACGGCGCGAGGTCGGCGTAGCCGATCGGCCAGTCCATGCCGTAGCCGTCGAGGCTGGCCGCCTTGAAGTCGTAGTCGCTCATCCGGTACGACTGCCGCGCCCACATGATCGAGCGGCCGCCGACGACGTTGCCCTGAATCCAGTTGAAGTGGGTGCCGGGGGCCTCGGTGTAGGGGTTGTCGACGTCGTCGATGAAGAAGTCCGCGTTGACCTCGGTGCAGGCGTAGCAGTACGACTGGCGGTGCCGGCGCTGGAGCAGCTCATTTCGCGGGTCGGGGCGGCCGCGCAGTTCCATGTCGTGCGGCAGGGTGTGCTCGCGGAAGTCCGTGGTCGGGTCGAAGGCGCGGCCGGCCTCGAGCATCAGCACGTCCATCCCCGCCTCGGTCAGGACCTTGGCGGCCCAGCCGCCGGTGGCGCCGGAGCCGACGACGATCGCGTCGTAGGTCTTCGTGTCGGAAGTCATCTAGCGGACGACCGCCTCGGCCGACGCCTCGACGTTGTACGGCAGAGCGTCGTCGCCCTCGAGCCCCAGCCGTTCGTTGATCGCCAGCAGGTGGTGGTCGACGCCGATCTCGGTGCCGGGGCGGAAACCGGGCACGGTGATGACCTGCGCCAGCACGCCGCCCAGGCCGCGGTGGATGACGCCTCGCGGCAGGTAGATCAGGTCGCCGGCGCGGACGTCGTGGACATCGAAGAGCTGCCCGGCGAGTTCGGGCGTCATCGTCTCGGGCGACTCGATGTCCGCGGCGTGGTAGCTCGTTAGGATTCGGTCCTCGTCGTTGCTCATCTGGACCAGATAGAACTCGTCGAAGCCCGTGTCCACGGGGTGATAGTGGGTGAAGGAGTCGGTGATCCGCACCCGGTGTGCGTTCAGGCCGTGGAAGGTGTAGGGCCCGTTGTCGTTGAGCCAGGTGAGCAGGATCCGCCGGTAGGCGCCGGTCTCCGTGGCGCAGCCGCCGAGAACGTCCGTGATGTCAGGGTCCCAGTCGGGGCGGATCGCCGCCGGCACGCCGGGGCCCGGCGTGTCCGGGACGTCGAAGACCAGCGCGGCGATCGCGGGTTCGACGGTAAGGCGCTCGCCGGGGCGGAGCACCGCGATGTCGCCTACGTGCAGGTCCGTTCCGGTCGTGCCGGAGGCCGTATGGATCTCCGCCGCCGCGGGCTCCTCCTCGACCGGCGTCTGAACGAAGACGAGCCGGCTCGACGCGTCCGCCGCGATCTCCGTGGCCGCGGCCAGGAAAGTCATCGCGTAGCCGGGGTTGGCCGTCTCGAAGTGCTCCTTGACGCGGGCGAAGGCGGCCCGGCCGTCGGCGTCGTCGTCGAACAGGTGGGCGCGAACGACTTCCGCCGGAGGCGGAGTGGTCACGGGTTCCGCGTCCGAGCCGTCGGCTCCGGCTTCCGCCTCGCCGGTGGTGCAGGAGATGAACGTCACCGAGGCCAGAAGCATGGCCGCCAGCGCAGCCAGGCGTTTCCGTGGATTCACGGGCGAGACGGTACCATGCCGGGGTCTTCCTGGAATCCGAACAACGGCAGAGGAACCGACCATGTTGCGCCGCCTGAATCCGCCAGCCGCTGCCGTTCTGTTCCCGTGCCTGTTCGCGGTTTCAGCGACCGCGACGGCGGACGACGGCGGTCCGATGATCGAGCTCACCAGGCAAGCCGGCGACCGTGTCCTGGTCACCATCGACGGCCAACCGTTCACCGAGTACCGGCCGGGCGGCGAAGCGGATGGCGGCGGCCACCTGCCGTACTTCTACCCGGTCCATGGCCCCGGCGGGCAGGCGCTCACCCGCAACTGGCCGATGTCCGAGGCCGAAGGCGAGGAGCGGGACCATCCTCACCACCGCTCCCTCTGGTTCGCGCATGGCGCGGTGGGTACGGCCGACGGCTCGAAACGCCACGACTTCTGGACCGGCCGCGACGGCTCTGCGATCGTCCACGAGAAGATCCTGGCCGCCGAGTCGGGTGAGGTCGGGATGCTGCGCACGTCCAACGCCTGGCTCGCACCCGATGGCGACGACGTGCTCCGGGAGGCACGGACGATGACCTTCCGCGCCGGCGCCTTCGACTCCGGCCAGGTCTGGCGCGCAATAGACTTCGACGTTCGGCTACAGGCCGGCGACGCGGCGGTCGTCCTCGGCGACACGAAGGAAGGCACGATGGCGATCCGCGTCGCACCGACCCTCCGCCACCAGGGCGACCACGCCGCCGGCGCCATGCTGAACAGCGAAGGCGTCGAAGGCGCCGCCGTCTGGGGCAAGCGCGCCGGGTGGGTTCACTACGGCGGCCCGGTCGACGGCAGGCCCGTCGGCATCGCCATTCTCGACCACCCCGGGAACTTCCGCTACCCGACCTGGTGGCACGCCCGCGCCTACGGCCTGTTCGCCGCCAACCCCTTCGGCGTCCACGACTTCGAGAAGGCGAAGAAGGGCACGGGCGACTGGACCATTCCGGCGGGCGGCGAGCTACGGCTGCGGTATCGGCTTCTGTTCCACGACGGTGAGGTGTTGCCGGAGCAGCTCGACGGCGCGCTCCGGCAGTACGCGGCCGACTAGCCCTCGCGCGGGTAGACGGGAGACCTGCCGTGCTACCCTCGCCGCCGTCGCTCGGGCGTCCGGTCCAGCGTCGACAGAACGTACCGAGAACAACGCCTGGAGAGACTCCCAATGCGTCCAGCCCCCTTCGTTTCGATCGCGATTCTCGTCGCCTCCCTGGCGGCCGGCAGTCCGGCGTTCGCTGGCGACGACAACGCCGTGGCGGCCGTGAAGGAGGTCTTCGAAACCGGTGTTGCCGCTCTGAACGAGGGCAATCTCGACGGTTTCCTCGACACGGTGCACGACGAGGCGCTCTCCTTCTATGCCTGCGGTCCCACGTCAGGCAAGCAGGGCCGGGAAGCATGCGCGCTCGACTGGCGCCTCTTCTTCAACACCACGACGAAGGCGCGGTTCGAGACGCGGAACGAGGAGTACCGGATCATCGGCGACACTGGAATCGCCTACGGGGAGTACTCGCTGTCGGTGAACTACAACGGGCAGGGGCGACAGACGGTGCACGAAGGTCGCTACACGATGACCTACACGCGGGTGGGCGACGAGTGGCGGATCGCCATGCAGCACAACACGCCCGTGGGTGACTCGCCACAGCCGGTGCGCGAGCTGGCGCGCGGGGCCCGTTGACCCGCGGCGTTCCCGCGACCGGCAACCTCCTCCGGGGCGTCGCGCTCCTGATGGCAGCGTTCGGATCCCTGGGGCACTGACGCCTCGACGTCCGGGAACCCCGACTCCACGCGACGATGGGAAGGTGCGGGTTCTGCAATCGAGAGGCGGGTTTGTTCCGCCGCGAACACGCCGAGTGCGAACGCCTGAATGTCGAAGGCGTCCAGAGGCTGGCGGCCCTCGTAGCCGATCGCGAGTTGCCGCCGGGCGTGTGCGCGGAAGAGGTGCGCCGCGTTGCCGGTCGCCATCGGGTGTCCGCGGAACAACGGCAGGCCGCGCTCGCCGAAGGATGGCGGACGAGTGTGGCTGCCCGCCTGGGTGCGGGAGGGCTCGACTGCGAAGAGGAGGAGCGGCTCAGGGCGCTGCTGGGCGAGTTCGGCCTGAGCCCTCACGAAGTCGACACCGGCGGCCTCTGGAAGCAGGTGGCGCATCGACGCAAGCGCGCTGCCGAAGAGCGGGTGGGCGAGCTCGTGTCGGAAGCGATCTCGGTCGCTCGGAGTGCTGGCCCGGAGGAAGGTCCGGGCGATGTCGGCCCCCAGACAAGAATCGCTCTGGCCGTTGTCGAGGATGCGATTCGGCAGGTGGCGGACGAAGGCGAACTGTCGAACGCTGAACGTCGAGAGGCAGTGGTCGCCGGGTTGGAAGCGGAGATGGAGCGTCTCGTCGCTGGCGAGAAGGTCACCGCCGATCAGGAGAGAACGCTCGAGACCGTCTTCCTGCACTTCGGGCTCGACGACCATGAGAAGGAGAAGCTGAACAGGAACGGAGTTCATGAGCGCTTCGTTCAGGCGCTGGTCCTTTACGACCTTGCCGCAGGAGTCGCCGAGCAGCGGCAGCATGTGGATCCATCGGGAGACGACCTTCCGTTTCGCCTCAAGGGGTCCGAGACCCTTCTCTGGATGTTCCAGAACGTTGAGTACAGGACGACCGAGTCGGAGATGTGGGGCTATTCCCTGGACGGAACGGGGTGGGTCGGTGAAGAAGAGATGTCCGTGAGCGACACCGGCCTCCTGGGCGTCACGACGGGGCACCTGTACTTCTACAGCCCGAACCACCGCTTTCGAATTCCCCATGACCGCATCGTCACGCTACGACCTCGGGCGGATGGAATCGGGTTGACGCAGGACCGGCCGGAAGCCAGACCGGAGTACTTTCTGCTGGACGATGCGGACTTCGCCTACGAACTGTTGCGTAGCGTTCCGCTGGGGCAGCGGGAACCGCCGGATTCCAGGCCGGCTCGCTCAGCCGGCGGAACCGGCTTCAAGCGCACCAGGCGGAAGGGACCGGAGGACGGCGGGAAGAGCGGGGAAGATATGAACGACGGTTGCGGGAAGGGCTGCGGCATGGGCTGCCTGGTCTTCGTTCCCATCGGCGTGTGCGTTTTCGCCGAGTTGGTCTTCTAGGAGCTTGCGCCACGGAAACGCAGCGCCGTGAGTTCTGTGGCGCAAGCTCCTGGGAAGGTGGGGGCTGGGGCCAAACATGGAGCCTGCGACAGGTTTGGCGGCGCTAGGCGGTCGTCCGCTACTTGAAGGCCGGACTCTCGGCCTTACGGGAGCCGGGCGCCCAGATCCGCACCTGGCTGAAGCGGCCGGTGTCGTCGAACGAACCGAAGCCGACTCTTCCCCAGCCGAGCGGATCGCGGTCGGTCGACACCGTCGGCTGCTTCTCGCCGTCGAAGTAGACACGTAGCGAGCCGTCTTGGCGTTCGACCCGGACCCGCTTCCAGCCGCGCTCCCAGTCGACGCCTTCGTCCGGAATCGCGCCCATCGGCGCCCGGTCCGCGTTGTCGACCAGGAAGATGTTGTGGGCGCGGTCGTCCGGCTCCGTCGCCAGGTGGGCGTAGTAGTAGCGGTTCGGCCCCTCGAAGCCGAAGAAGACGCTGAGGTCCCGGTGGCCGTACTCCCTTCCGGTCTGCCATGCCTCGACTTCGAGGACGAAGTCGGCGAGCAGGAGATCGTCGATCAGGGCGATGTTGAGCGGCGAACGGTGCTTCGGCTTGTACTTGCTGCCCCCCTCAAGGTCGAGGTAGCCGCGCCAGTCGCCTTCGCCGTACCCCCACGCTCGCTCGTCGCTGAAGGTGAAGTCGTCGAGCGCCGAGGCGTCGGTGAAGTCCTGGGAGTAGACGAGTTCGTAGCCTTCCGGGACGCCTGACTGGGCGTAGAGGCCGCCGGCGGTGACGATGACGAAGAGAGTGGCCGAACTGAGCCAGACCGGCGCTTTGCGCCGGATGCCGGCGTGGACGCCGGCACACCCGGTCTGACGTTTCGTCGCGGTGCTGCGAACCCCGGCCATCAGACGGTCCGCGGGACCACGAACGGTTCGCGGTACTCGCGGGTCAGCAGGCGGCTCGCCTCCACGTCGCCTTCGATCGTCTCCGTGTCCGGGTCGATCTCGAGCCAGGGCCCGACGATCGGCTGTTCGATCTCCGGGTCGACGCCGTTCTTCGACAAGTGATCGAGGAACCGGTCGGCGGTGTCGCCGGCGTGGCGGAGCTTCGAGGCGATCTTCGACACCCTGGCCGGTCCGCCGGCTTCGCCGCGCAAGTAGGAGATGTTGCCGAGGTGGCAGAGGGCGCTCGACAGGTGGCCGTCCTCGATCGAGGCGGTCAGGTCCTCGCTGCGGCGGCTGCGCACGGCGTCGACGAAGTTCGCGTAGTGGTTGGCGCCGCCCTTCCAGCTCTCGAGCTTCTTGCCCTTCTTGTCATAGGCGGTGGCCTGCGTGTAGCTCGGGATCTGCACGTAGCCGTCCTCGCAGTGGACGATGACGCCGATGCTGGCGCCCAGATAGTCGTCCATGCCGTCGCGCCACTTGCCGCCCTGGGCCTTGGCGTCGTGCGGCAGGCCGCGGACCTCGAACAGCAGCGGCGCCCGCTCGTAGTCGTGGTACACGAACTGCGTGTTCGGGGTGTTGCCGTCGTCGACGTAGCCGAAGCGGCCGCCGACGCTGATCGTCCGCGGCGGCAGCGCCGGCTCGCCCAGCGCCCAGCGCGCGATGTCCATCTGGTGGATGCCCTGGTTGCCCAAGTCGCCGTTGCCGGTGTCGAAGACCCAGTGCCAGTCGTAGTGCAGGCGTTCGCGCATCAGCGCCTTCTTCGGCGCCGGGCCGCACCAGAGGTCGTAGTCGACTGCCGGGTCGATCTTCTGGGCTCCTTCCACCCGGCCGATGCTCTCGCGCGGCTTGTAGCAGAGGCCGCGGGCGAGCTGGATCTCGCCGATGTGCCCTTCGTTGACCCAGGCCAGTGCGTCCTGGATCGATGGTGACGAGCGGATCTGGGTGCCGGTCTGGACGATGCGGTCGTACTTCGCGGCCGCGTGGACAATCTGGCGTCCCTCCCAGACGTTGTGGGATACGGGCTTCTCGAGGTACACGTCCTTGCCCGCCTGGCACGCCCACACGGCCTGCAGCGCGTGCCAGTGATTCGGGGTCGCGATGGACACCGCGTCGATGTCGTCGCGCTCCAGGAGCTCCCGGTAGTCGACGAACGTCAGCGGATCGGTGGCGCCGGCTTCGATCGCTTTGGCCCTCGCCGCTTCCAGCACGTTGCTGTCGACGTCGCATAGGGCGGCGACTTCGACGCCGGGCAGATCGATGAACTGATTGATGTGGTCCCGGCCGCGTCCGCGCAGGCCGACGACGGCGACGCGGAGCACCTCGTTCGGGCTCGCGGCGGCCGTGCCGGCCGAGGCACGGCAGCCAAGAGTTGTCGTGGCGGCGGCAGCGGCGGCCGAGCCGAGGAAAACGCGGCGGGTGATCGCGGACATGGTGTTCCTCCCAGAGTCGGAAGCGCGCCCGTGGGCGACCACCGATTGTAGCCGCCGCGGGCTGCTAGCGTGGTTGCTTGATGCGGCTGGCCCGTTACCCGACACCACCTGCGGTCCTTGCAGCGGCGGTCTGCGTCGCCTGCCTCGCCGCCTGCGCGGTCGAAGCGCCGGCGGAGCCGCCGAACATCGTCTTCCTGCTGGTCGATGACCTTGGCGCGATGGACATCGCCGCCTTCAACCCGGACACCTTCTACGAGACGCCGAACATCGACCGGCTGGCGACGGGCGGGGTGCGCTTCACCCGGGGCTATGCCGCGAACCCGGTCTGCAGTCCGACCCGGTTCAGCATCATGACCGGCCGTTACCCGACCCGGGTGGGCGCGACGAACTACTTCGCCGGCCGTCGCGAGGAGAAGTACGCGCCCGCGCCGCTGAACGACCGGATGCCGCTCGAGGAGTACACGCTGGCCGAGGCGCTCCGGGACGGCGGCTACAGCACGGCGTTCCTGGGCAAGTGGCACCTGGGGCCGACGGAGGAGTTCTGGCCGCTGGCGCAGGGATTCGACGTGAACGTCGGCGGCCACCGCGGCGGTATGCCCCGGAGCTACTTCTCGCCCTACTCGAACCCGACTCTCGAGGACGGTCCCGAGGGCGAGCACCTCACCGCGCGGCTCACCGATGAGGCGCTCGCCCTGCTCGACGGCTATGCGGCCGACGAGGAGGGCAGGCCCTTCCTGATCTACCTCTCGTACTACACGGTGCACACGCCGCTGCGCGCGCCGGCGGGCCTGATCGAGAAGTACGCGGCGAAGGCCGGCGTCGAGGTGGGCGCGCCGGCCGACTTCGGCGACGAGGAGCAGGTCTGGCCGCGGGACGACCCGCGCCGGGTGCGCGAAGTCCAGAACCATGCCGTCTACGCGGCGATGGTGGAGACTCTGGACACGAGTGTCGGCCGCATCCTCGACCGCCTCGATGCCCTGGACCTGGCCGACAACACGATCGTCGTCTTCTTCTCCGACAACGGCGGCCTGTCGACGGCGGAAGGGTCGCCCACCTCGAACCTTCCGCTGCGGGGCGGCAAGGGCTGGCTGTACGAGGGTGGCATCCGGGAGCCCATGATCGTGCGCTGGCCGGCCGTCGCGGCCGCTGGCGGTATGACCGCGGCGCCGGTCATCAGCACGGACTTCTACCCGACGCTGCTGGAAGCGGCGGGTGTCGAGCTTCGGCCCGAGATCGAAGTCGACGGATCGAGCTTCCTCGACCTGCTCCGCGGAGGCGAAGCGGGCGAGAACGCCGCGGCCGCGGCCTCCGAGCGCGACCTGTTCTGGCACTACCCGCACTACGCCAACCAGGGAGGCTTCCCGGGCGGTGCGATCGCACGCGGACGGTACAAGCTGATCGAGCGCTACGAGGACGGCAAGGTCCACCTCTACGACCTGGACGCCGACGTCGGCGAGAGGAACGACCTGGCAGCCGAGCAACCCGAGGTGGTCGCCGAGATGCGCGGGCGGCTCCACGCCTGGTACGGCCAGGTCGGCGCCGGGTTCCTGAGCGCACTGCCGGACGGCCCGGAACCCTGGCGGCCTGCCGAGACCTCAGCAGCCCCGTAGGGACCGCTACACGCCGCGGTCGGCCAGGTAGGTCTCGATCGCGTCGGCGACGACCGCGTTCAGGCTTCTGTTCTCGATTCGAGAGAGAGTGCTCGCTCGGCGGTGGGTCGCGGGAGGGAGGCGGACGACGAATCGGCCTGAGAACGGCCTCTCTGGCTCTTCGCCGTCTTCCTCGCAGCCCTTCAGGTAGAAATCGACCGAGTCGTGAAATGCCTCGCGGACCTCGTCGATCGTCCGACCGCGAAAGTCCACATGGTCTCGGTGCAGATTGACGACGACACCGTAGAACTCGTCGTCTTCGACCTCGACTTTGCCCAGGTAGCCCTTGTACTCCATCATGATGGCTGTACTCCCATTCGTCTCAGGAGGCCCCGAATCGCTCGAACCGTCGCGCGTCCCGTCCGGTTGGAGGGGTGCGGCCTGTGGAAGACTGCTCGGGTGCCGTCAGGGAACCGGTAGCGGACCCTGGAACCCGCTCGCTCCTTGATCTCCGCTCCCAGTTCCACGAACAACCCTTCGATATCGTTCCAGTCAAGGTCCGCTTGGACGTTGGAGATCGCATCCAGAGTTCGACGATGCTTCCTTCGCACCGGCGACATGATACTGCATTCTGGTACCGGATGATCCTCCGCCGTCCTCTTGAGTTCTGGAACGAGCGGACCGGACGGCGCCCGTCCTGGCGCGGGTTTCCTCGTTGAGCCGGCGCTACACGCCTCCGGGCCACCATCGCAGCGTAGAGGCCTTCCGGGAGCACGTGCGCGGGCTCGACCCGGCGTTCGACTGCGGAGACGAACTCCTCGGCGCTGAGGGGCCGCTGGCGAAGCCGCTCGCTGTGTTCGGCCGCGAGGCCGGCAACCGGTTCGCGATCCACCCGATGGAGGGTTGGGACGGGAACCGGGACGGCAGCCCGAGCGACCTGACGCGGAGGCGCTGGCGGCGGTTCGGGCTGAGCGGCGCGAAGCTGATCTGGGGCGGCGAGGCGGTGGCCGTGCTGCCGGAAGGACGCGCGAACCCGAACCAGCTCTTCATCGACGGCGATCGGCTGGACGGCTGCGTCTCCTGGCTGGAGGCGCTTCGCCGTGAGGTCCTGGCGGGGCACGAGGAGAGCGGCGTCGGCGGCGACCGACCGGTGATCGGCCTGCAGTTGACCCACTCGGGCCGGCTCTCGCGGCCCGATCCGCCGCCCGCGTTGCCGAGGCCGTTGCGGGCGCAGGTCCATCCCGTACTCGACGGTCGTCTCGGAAGGGCGGCCGAGCGTCCGCTGATCGGCGACGATCAGTTGGAGGAAGTCGCCGGCGCCTATGTGCGCGCCGCTCGCTGCGCCGAGCGCGCCGGCTATGACTTCGTCGACATCAAGTGCTGCCACGGATACCTGCTGCACGAGTTGCTGGGCGCGCACACCCGACCGGGTCCCTACGGCGGATCGTTCGAGAACCGGGTGCGGCTGCCGCTTCGGATCATCGCCGCGGTGCGGGCGGCGTGCCCCAATCTCGGCACCGGCGTTCGCCTGTCGATCGGTGATGTGGCGCCCTTTGGCGCCGGTGAAGATGGGATCGGCGTGCCGGAAATCGAGGGTCCGAAGCCGGCGGACCTCGGCTTCGGGCTCAACCCGTCGGACGTCGCCGTCCCCGAACCCACCTGTGCCGAGGCGGTTCGCTACATTCACTTGCTGATCGAGGCTGGTGTCGAAGTGGTCAACGTGACGATGGGCTCGCCCTACAGTTGCCCGCACCTGTCGCGCCCCTTCACCTACCCGGCATCGGATAGCTACCTTCCACCCGAGGATCCGTTGCGCTCCGTGTTGCGTCAACTGGCTGCCGTGCGCACCGTGCGCGCAGCGTTTCCGCGACTCCCCCTGGTGGGGACGGGCTACAGCTACCTGCAGGAGTGGCTGCCCTTCGTGGCCGAGGCGGAGGTCGGGGGCGGTCACGTCGACTTCGTCGGCCTGGGGCGGATGGTGCTGGCCTACCCGCGCCTGCCTGCTGACGTTCTGGCGGGGCGGCCGCTCGAACGTCGACGGATCTGCCGCACCTTCAGCGACTGCACGACGGGGCCGCGCAACAACATGGTCAGCGGCTGCTACCCGCTGGACGAACGCTACCGGGAGACCCCCGAGTTCGCCCGGATCAAGAAGATCAAGAAGGCGGCGGCGTTGTGAGCGCAACCCATCAGGAACCGTCGGGCGGCTTGCCGCCGTTACCGAGGCTCTGTTTCGCCGCGCTCCACGTCGTCGTTCGGGACGGCTATGCACAGGCCGGCCACTCGATGGAGAGTCCCGGTTCGGCACAAGAGATCGAACACTGGATCGACTGGAAGGCGACGGCCGGCTTGCGCCGCCACGTCGATTCGTTGGGTTTCGGTGTCGCGGAGGCGATGGACACGGCGCAGCGGTTCGAGATCGGCTGGCCCAGCGCGCGGCGCTTGATCGAGCTCTGCGCCTCGCTCGACCTCCGCAACGGCTTCCTCGCGGGGGCCGGCAGCGACCAGTTCGATGCGGTCGGCAGCAACACGGAGCTCGTGGACGCGGTGGCGGAGCAGGCTGAGTTCATCGGTCAACAGGGCGGCGTTCCCGTGCTGTTGCCGATGCCGCGGCTGACGGCTACCGGCGCCTCCGAGAGGGACTACGTCGACGTCTACGGCGCGATCATCGATCAACTGGAGGGTCCGCTGTTCCTGCACTGGCTGGGCGAGATGTTCCACCCGGCGATGCGCGGCTACTTCCCGGGCAACAGCCTGGAGCGGATCCTGGCCCGCCATTCCGACAAGGTGCGTGGGGTCAAGTTGTCGCTCCTGGACGAGGAGTACGAGGTCCTGCTCAGGCGGCGCATCGGCATGCGCGGCCAGATCGTGTTGACGGGCGACGACTACCACTTCGCGCGACTACTGGAAGGGCAGCCGGCGCCCAGGGGGTCGAGGCTCGGCGGCTCGTTCGAACTGAAGGGCCGCAGAGTGGCCCTGGGCGACTTCAGCCATGCGCTGCTCGGCGCCTTCGACGCGGTAGCCGAGCCGGCGGCCGCGGCCCTTCGCGCACTCGGCGACGGGGACGTCGAGCGCTATCGCGAGTTGATGGGGCCGGCCGAAGAACTCGCCCGCTTCATCTTCCAGCCGCCGACCCGTCACTACAAGGCCGGACTCGCCTACCACGCGTGGCTGCGCGGGCTGCAGGACAACCCGATGCTGGTCAACCGCGAGGATCTGGCTCGGGACGAGGCGTACTACCGTGGCGTCGCGTCTCTAGCCCGGCGCGCGGGCACGTTGGGCGATGACTGACTGGCGGCTTCCGCGGATTGGTGCCACGTCCCTGGCTCTGGCGCTGCTGCTCTGCGCCGATGCCGCGACAGCCCAGCAGACCGGACGCATCGAGGGGACGGTGACGCTGCGCGGTGCCGCCTCGCCCGACGGCATCGGCATTCTGGCCGAGACCGACGCCGTGCCGCGGCCAAGGTCGACGGTGACCGAAGCGTCCGGCTACTACGCGCTGCCGCGGCTCCATCCGGGCCTCTATCGGGTCACGTTCACGACCCCGGCGGGAGCAAGCCGCACGGTCGAGGCCCAGGTCCTGCTCGGCCAGACGACGACCCTGGACCTGGAACTCGACGCCGCGGCCGCTTTCAGCGAGAGACTCGTCGTGATCGGAGAGCGGGTCGCCGTCCGCGGCCGTGCCGCCGTAGCCAGCGCCATCGACGGCGAGGCGGTGCGCGACATGCCGCTCGGTCCCGACTACCGCAGCCTCGTTCGGCTCGCTCCGGGCGTCCAGGTGACCCAGGACAGCGTGCGGGGACCGGCCGCCGGCGGCAGCGGTCAGGACAACGTGTACCGTTTCGACGGCGTCGACGTGTCGCTGCCGATGTTCGGCACGCTGTCGGCCGAACTCTCGAGCCACGACGTCGACCAGTTGACCTTCGAGCGCGCCGGCGCCACGGCGGAGGGCTTCAACCGCAGCGGCGGATTCACGATGGACTCGACGGCGAGGTCGGGTACGAACGCCTTCGCGGGCAGCGTCGAGTACACGGTGGAGCCGCCCGATCTTCAGGCGGAGCCCGAGACGGTCCTGGAATCCGTGGCCGGACACGACACGGACCGCGAGCGGGCCGTCGCCACCCTCGGCGGCCCGATCGTTCCGTCGCGGCTCTTCTTCTTCGCTTCCGTTTTCCGGCCCACGGAAGAACGGACGAACGCGGCCACGGCATACGGACCGGTCAAGGACTACGAGAACACGCGGCGCGAGTTCTACGGCAGGCTGACGCACGCGCCGTCGGACCGGGTGCTGCTCAACGCCGGCTACCGTGGCTCGCGGCGCCAGGAGAACGGCGTCTCGGTCGGGCCGTACGAAGCCGATTCGGTATCGCTCGGCGGCAGCGCGGACCAGCGGGTGGCGAACGTCGACGGTGTCTGGCAGACGGGCCTAGGCGCCCTCTCGTTCCGGTTCAGCGATTACGAACTCGAGGGCTCGTCCCGGCCCGACGTGGCGCTGGCCGTTCAGCCGGCGCTCGACGGCGCCCTGGACGTGGAGAATCTGGACCGGATGGGTTACTTCAGCGTCCCCGAGTACGTGGACGGCGCCGATGCCTACAACGCCGCGATCAGGCCCCTTGTGGAACGCTACGGCTACGCGGACGAGCACGGCGCGCGCCACGGGGGCGGCGCCGTCGGCGCGCATCCGGTGATCAACGACCAGGCGTTCTACCGGCGGAGCTTCGAGCTGGCGTTCGATCACGAGTTCGACTGGGGCGCCACGGGCCACGACCTCCACGTCGGGTTGCGGGCCGGCGAGGCGCGCGAGACGCTGAGCCGAGAATCGAACGGCTGGGGCGCCATCGAGGCGCCGGGCGGCGTCGACCTGGCCGAGGACGGAACGCCGGTCTTCTACGTCGCCACGGTGCAGCAGATGAGCCTCCGGCGCCCGGACGGCACGGTCGTTTCGCCGATTGACTCCTTCACGGAGACGACCTCCCTTGAAGTCCACGATCGCCTGACCACGGGCGACTTCACCTTCGACGCCGGCGTGCTGCTGAGCGAGGACGTCCTGTACGGACAGGGTCTGCGCGTGGCACCGGGGACGGTGTCGGGCTTCGCCTTGGCGCCGGGCGAGAAGTACCGGATGTACACGATCGACTGGCGGGACATGATTCAGCCGCGTCTCGGCGTCACCTGGTCCTACCGGCCGGAGGGCACGGTCTTCGCGAACTACGCCCGCTACCACCCGGAGGCGACCTCGCTGGCGCGCGCGGCCTCCTGGGACCGGAACACCCGCGCCAGCCTTCGCGTGCTGTTCGACGAGGGTGGCCGGATCATCTCCCACGAGCCGTATCCGGGATCTTCCGGCAAGGTGTTCCAGGACGGCATGAAGCCCCGCCGCATCGACGAGTGGACGCTCGGCGCGACGCGGACGTTGTCGCGGGGACTGGCACTCAGCCTTCACCTGCGCCGCCGGGAGGGCGGGCACTTCTGGGAGGACACCTGGAACGGATCCAGGGGCTACGACAGCGCCCCCGGCCACATCGCCGCTCGCGGTCTCTACGTGCCGGGGCTCGATGCCGTTCGAGCGGAGATTGGCGGATCGAGCTACGTGATCGCCGAACTCGACGACGCGCACACGGAGTACTCGGAGGCCGCGGTCGAACTGGTGTGGAGGGGTGAGCGCGGCTACCTGAACGCTTCGTACGTGCGGAGCCGCTACACCGGAAACTTCGATCAGGACAACACGAGCTGGAACAACGACGCCAACCTGTTCATCGGTTCGTCCAACCTCGCCGACGGCTATGGCCGGCAGGTATGGGACAACAAGGACGGGACGCTGCGCGGGGACCGGCCGCATCTCGCGAAGGTGTTCGGCCGTCTCGACCTGCCGTGGCGGGCGAGCGTCGGCGCCTTCGTCTTCTTCCAGTCCGGGCAGCCGTGGGAGGCGTGGGATTCCGTCGCCTACGGGCTACCCTCCTACTTCTCGTCGACCAACCGTTACGCCGAGCAGGCCGGCAGCAGGCGCAGTCCGAGCCACTGGCAACTGGACCTGGGCTACACGCAGCACTTCCTCCTGCCGACGGACCTGGGCCTTCGGCTCCGTGTCGATCTCTTCAACCTGTTCGATCGCCAAACCGGCTACAACATGAACCCGTTCCGGCGCGACGCCGCCTTCGGAGAACCCCGCGACCGCTTCGACCCGCGCCGCGTGCAGATCTCCCTGAGCGTCGAGTTCTAGTCCGTGCCCCGGGACGTCGCGGATGCTCCTTCGGCGGGCGCCGGCCGGGCCGAGATCACGGTCCGCGACGCGCGGCGGCTGGCGCTGGCGCGGGCGGGGCTCCTGAATCCGGAGTGGACCGGCCTGCCGCGCGCTGCTTCGGGCCGCGGCCTGCGGGCGCGCCGGGCGCTCCACGCATTGATCGAGCGCTTCGGATATCTCCAGCTCGACACCATCTCGATTGCCGGCGCCCGCACCCACGCTCTCGTGCCGTTGTCGCGCTGGCCCGGAATCGATCGGAACCTGCCGGAGGAACTCCTGCAGCCGGGCGAGCCGCTCTTCGAGTACTGGGGTCACGAGGCGAGCTGGATCCCGATCGATCTGTACCCTGCGTTCGGCTTCCGCCGCAAGGAGTATCGAAGTGGCAGGACCTGGCACAGCAAGGGGATTCGCGAGCACCCGGAAGTGGCGAAGGCGATCCTGCGCCGGGTCGAGGCCGAGGGGCCGATGCGGTCCCTGGATCTGACGGGGCCGATGCTGGGCGAGGTGTGGCGCTCGAAGCGGGAACGCTGGGTCGCCTATTCGCTGTGGTCCACCGGGGAGCTCGCCATCCGGTCGCGCCGCAACTTCCAGCGGACCTTCGACCTGCCTGAACGGGTGATTCCCGAGCGTTGGCGGAGCGAGGAATGGAGCCTGGAGGAGGGGATCCGGGCGTTGATCCTGCGCGCGCTCGAGGGTCACGGCTGGGCGACGATCGGCACGCTCGCCGACACCTGGCGGCTCAAGAATCTGCGGCCCCAGATCAGGGCCGCGCTGGAGGACTTGGTCGCAGCGGAGGAGGCTATCCCGTGCGACGTGATCGCGGCCGGCGGCAAGAGTCGGTCGGGATGGGTGCGGCCCGACGATCTGGAACTCGCGGCGCGGTTGCGGCGGGTGCGTCCGGCGCCGGACCGGGGCGTGCTGCTGTCGCCGTTCGACCCGGTGCTCTGGCGACGGCCGCGGGTGGCGCACCTGTTCGGTTTCGACCAGATCCTGGAGATCTTCAAGCCGGCCTCGCAGCGGCGCTACGGCTACTACTGCATGCCGGTGCTGGCGGGCGACCGGCTGGTGGCGCGCTTCGACCTGAAGGCGCACCGGAAACAGGGGCGTCTGGAGGTGCTGTCGCTCCACTACGAGGCGGATGGGGCCAAGCCTCCCGCGGCTGATCGGGCGGCCGCGGAGAGCGCGTTGTCGAGATTCGCGGAGTCGGTGGAGCTCGCTGTCGACTAGCGTCGCCGCGTCGAAGCAGACGCCCGCTGGCCGCCTTCGGCGGAAGCCGGCGGGAACCCGGGTGGCGCGATCTCGCGCCACACGCGAACCAGTCCGTGCGCCCGTCAGCGGGCGCACGGGTGGCACCCCGGTCCCCCCAGTGTGCGGTCGGTTCAGTACGCTGTAGCGCGATGAGGGACACGCATCGCCGGTGGGCAACTCCGATCGTCCTCTGCGCCGTGTCGCTGCTGGCCGGGTGCGGTGGCGATGTTCCGGATGTTGCAGACGGCGCGCCGCCGCAGATCGCCCTGGTCATGAAGTCCCTGGCCAACGAGTTCTTCGAGACGATGGCCGAGGGCGCCCGCGCGCACCACGAGGCTCAGCCGGACGAGTACGACCTGGTCGTCAACGGCACCCGAAACGAGAGCGACCTGGCCCAGCAGGTCGCCCTGGTCGAGCAGATGGTGGCCTCGGGCAGCGACGCGATCGTCATTGCGCCCGCCGATTCGAAGGCCCTGGCGCCGGCACTCGCTCGGGCCCAGGCGGCCGGTGTGGTGGTCGTCAACATCGACAACCGCCTGGACGCGGAGGTGGCGGCGGAGGCGGGCCTCGACGCGCCCTTCGTCGGCCCGGACAATCGCGATGGCGCTCGGCGGGTTGGCGAGGTGCTGGCGGAACGGCTTTCGCCGGGCGATCAGGTGGCGATCGTCGGCGGCATCCCGACCGCCTTCAATGCGCAGCAGCGACAGGCCGGCTTCGAGGACGCGATGGAAGCGGCCGGCGCCGAGGTCGTCGACGTCCAGAGCGGTGGATGGGAGCAGGCGCAGGCGAACACAGTGGCCGCGGCGATGCTGCGGGAGTATCCGGACCTGCGCGCGCTCCTCTGCGCCAACGACAACATGGCGTTGGGCGCCCTGGCGGCACGCCGGCAGAGCGGCCGCGACGATGTGCTGATCGTCGGCTTCGACAACATCGACGCGGTGGGGGAGCTGGTCGCCCAGGGCGAGATTCTGGCCACCGCCGACCAGCATGCCGACCGGCTCGCGGTCTTCGGGATCGAGGCTGCGCTCGAGATTCTGAGCGGCGGCGAAGCCGACGACCGTCAGACGCCGGTCGACATCGTCACGGCGCCCGACTAGGAGCCTGCGCGGCAGAAACTGGGTGCGCCGGCGTGTCATCCGTGCGCCCGATGACGGGCACACGGACTGTGACGCGTGTGGCGCGGTACCGCGCCACACGGGTTCCCGCCGGCATCCGGCGCGAAGCGCCGGCCTCTGGACCTTCTGCCGCGCTAGGGGAGCTTCGTCACGATCGCCTGGCCCGTGGGCAGGGCGAGCGGGGCTTCGGGCAGGTCGGCGAAGAACTCGTCCACGGCGTCCTTCTCCCCGCGGGCGGCGGGGAAGCCGTAGTCGTCGAAGACCACGATCCCGCCTGGGGAGAGGCGCGGATAGAAGTACTCCAGGCAGTCGAGCGTCGAACGGTAGAGATCGACGTCGACGTGGACGAAGGCGAAGCGAGAGCCTTCGAGACCGGCGAAGGTCGACGGAATCCACCCTTCGTGGACTCTGAGGGACCCCGGGAAGCCGCCGAGCAGAGCGCGGACGGCCTGGGCGGACGTCGCCTTGAACACGCCCTGCTCCAGATCGGGATCTCTCTCCGGATCGGGCGCCGGGAGTCCCTCGAAGCTGTCGAAGAGGTGGAGGGTCTCTTGATGCCCTTCCAGGACTCTCGAGAGAAGAAGCGCCGTGCCGCCCCGGTACACGCCGCACTCGGCGAAATCGCCGTCGACGGAGAGCGCCTGGTTGGCGAGGCGGTAGAGAACCTGGCAGCGGTCGCCTGAAACGACCGTGTACGGCTCGACGCCGTCGTACGCCTCCCGAAAGTCGGGCTCGCCGCGCCAGGGCGCCCAGACCGGCGACGGCGACCTCCACTCGCGGTAGAAGCGCTCGTCCGCGTTCCCCACGGCGTGAGCGTCCCGCTTCGAGCGGGGGAAGATCTCGAAGTCGTACCCGAACCGACGCAGCACGCCCTTCGTCAGCCGGTATGCGGCGGCCTTCGAGCCACCGCGGACCCGGCGAACGAGAGCGCGCACTAGGCGGAACTCAGGGCGCCATCAAGGCGCCCGTCGCCGGGAAGACGCTGGGGCGTTGTCATGGGATCGGGGCTCTTGGAGGCAGCCGCGACTGTATCCTCGTCTCGATGCTCGCAGGACGCTCCGACCGATGACGCTGGCGGTTGCCGGCTGGCGCCGTTCTTTCTCCATCGGATATCGGGGAGGACTGGTCCTGGTTCTCCTGGGCCTGTGTGTCGCCTTCGGCCTGATCACGGATCACTTCTGGAGCGCCGTGACGTTTCGCACGCTGGCGAACCAGTTGCCGCCACTGGTCATCGCTTCGGCCGGCCTGACGCTGGTGCTGATCGCCGGCGGCATCGACCTTTCCGTCGGGTCGGTGCTGGCCCTGGCGGCCGCCGTGTTGGGCGTCCTGACTGTCGATCAGGGCTTGCCTCTGCTGCTCGCGGCGCTGGTGGCCCTCGCCGTCGGCGGGCTATGCGGCGCGATCAACGGCGCGCTGGTCGCTCGCTGGTCCATCCCGTCGTTCCTGGTCACGCTCGGGATGCTCGAGATCGCGCGCGGCTCGACCTACCTGGTGACCGCCTCCAGGACGAGCTACCTGGGCGACCGGGTCTCCGCGCTGGGCGCCAACCTGCCGGTCCTGGGATTGTCGGCGGCCTTCGTTGGTTCGCTCGCGGTCGTCGGAGCGCTGCAGTTCGTGCTCTCGCGCACCGCCTTCGGGCGCTGGGTGTTCGCCGTCGGCGGTAACCGCACGGCGCTTCACCGCTGCGGCGTGCGGCCCTCCCGGGTCCAGTTCGCGGTGTTCACGCTCGCCGGGTTGCTTGCTGCCGCCGCCGGGCTGTGCCAGGTCGGCTACCTGCAGTCCGCCGATCCGAACGCCGCGATCGGGATGGAGCTGTCGGCCATTGCCGCGGTGGTCATCGGCGGCACGTCGCTCCTCGGCGGCCGGGGGTCGGTGACCGGCACGCTCCTGGGCGTGCTGGTGATCGCGGTGCTCCAGACCGGACTCGCCCAGGCCGGCGCCACCGAGCCCACGAAGCGGATCATCACCGGCGCGGCGATCCTGCTGGCGGTGGCGACGGATGTCTGGCGCCGCCGACGGAGCGCTGACGCCGGCTCTCGACGCGGTCTTGATCCCTGAGGCGGTCGGCGGCGCTATTCTGGGAGGCGGCTTCGCAAGAACAACCGCACCGAACAAGGAGTCCGACATGAAGAGTCGATGTGCCGCGAGGATGCTGTTCCCTCTTTCCGCGGTGCTTTTCGCCGTTTCCGCCGCCGCGCAAGAGCGCGCGATCGAGTTTCCCGACGTCGACGGTTACCGGACCTTCAGCGTCGACCTGCACACCCACTCCGTCTTCTCCGACGGCATGGTGTGGCCGATCATCCGCATGCAGGAGGCCGAGCGGGACGGCCTCACGCTGATTGCGGTGACCGAGCACCTGGAGTACCAGCCCTGGCAGAAGGACATCCCGCATCCGGACCGGAACCGGTCCTACGTCGTCGCCAGCGAGTACACCGAGGAGTCGGAGTCGGACGTGATCGTGGTCAACGGCGCGGAGATCACCCGCAGCATGCCGCCGGGGCACGTCAACGCCGTGTTCATTCAGGACGCGAACGCGCTGCTCGTGAAGAGCAGTGGTGCGGACTACATGACCCGGCTCCGGCCCTCCACGTCCGAGGAGCAGGCGGCGAGTGAGCGGGAGGCGAGGAAGGCGATCGAGGTGGCTAACGAGCAGAACGCCTTCGTGTTCTGGAACCACCCGAACTGGCCGTCGCAGCGGCCCGACGGCGTAGCCAAACTGACCGGCATGCATCGCGACCTCATCGCCGAGGGCTTGCTGCACGGCATCGAGGTGGCGAACGGGGACTTCTACTCGGCCGAGTCGCTCCAGATCGCGCTCGACAACGACCTGGCGATCCTGGGTGTGTCCGATGTCCACTACCTGATCGACTGGGACTACCTGCCCAACGACGGCGGCCACCGCACGGCGACCCTGGTGTTCGCGGAAGAGCGGAGCACGGAGTCGATCAAGGAGGCCCTGCGCGCGAACCGCACCGTTGCCTGGTTTGGCAACTGGCTGATCGGCCGCGAGGACGCGCTGATGCCGCTGCTCGAGGCTTCGCTCCAGTTGACGAAGGTCGAACGCAGCCCCGGTGACAAGCTGATCGACATCAGGCTCTCCAACATGTCGGATGCAGCCTTCGACCTGCGAGTGGTGAGCGGGCACCGGTTCAACGGTCCCCCGTCGACCATGCGGGTCGAGCCGCACAGCGACCTGGATCTGGCGATCAGCGGCGAGTCCCGCCCCAGCTTCGAGATCGCCTTCGAGGTCCTGAACGCGATCTCGGCGCCGGAGACGCACCCGACGCTGCGGCTGCCGGTCGAGGTGCCGCCCCGGTAGGAGAGCGTTCCACACTGGGTGCGCCGACGTCCTCGTCGGCCTCTGAAACAGCGCGCGAGACCGCAGGTCTCGCTCCTGGCTGGCTCAATCCCGTTCGCCGCGGCGCTGGCGCTCGACGATCCGGCGCACCGAGTCCACGTCGGGCGCCCAGTACCGTTCCTGCTCCTCGATCGGCGGCTCGACCAGCGGCCGGACGACCCGGAAGCCCAGGAACCGGGCGTTCGTGTGGTACCAGACGCTCTGCGGGATCTGGGGGTCCATCCGTTTCCAGGTGAGTTCGGAGCCACGGCGGGCGGCGCAGCGAAGCGCGGACGGTTCGTCCTGCCAGGAGCCGCCGCGGACGCTGCGTGGATACTCATTGTCCGGCCACACGATCGGGTCGGCGAGCGGAGCGCCGCCGTCGAACTCCGCGTAGACGGCGTAGGCGTCGAGGGTCCACTCCGCGATGTTGCCGTGCAGGTCGAAGATTCCCCACGCGTTCGGCTCGAGTCGGGCGACCTCGTGGTAGCGGCGGCCGCTGTTGCCGGCATGCCAGGCGAAGCGGTCGATCTGGGTCGCGTCGTCGCCGAACGACCACGCGGTTCCGGTGCCGGCCCGGCAGGCGTACTCCCACTCGGCCTCGGTCGGCAGGCGGTAGAAGCGGCCGGTTTTCATCGACAGCCACTTCGTGAAGTGCCGGGCCGCGAACTGGGTCATCGAGATCGCCGGAAAGCCCTCGACTCCCATGCCGAAGTCCATCGGCCGGTAAGGTGGCGTCGGCCGGCTTACCGCGTCGGCCCAGGCCGCGGCGGGTGCTTCGCCGCCGCGGTCCGTGTCGAACATGAACACGCGGTACAGGTCCCAGGTCGTCTCGTGGGTCGCCATCCAGAACGGGCCTACGCGGACTCGACTCTGGGGAGACTCCAGTTCGCTCCGCCCGGGCTCGGTCTCCGGACTGCCCATCAGGAACTCGCCGCCCGGAACGGGCGCCATGTCGAGGTGGAACTCGCCACCTTCGGCACTGACGCGGACGATTCGCTCACGGTAGGGCTGCATGTCGGCTTCGGTGGCCGCGACGGCGGCCGGAACGTCGACTGATGGCGGCCGCCCCAACGGCATGTCCGGGTACCGCCCGGTGCCCGGTTCCTGGACCACAGCGACGAGCAGGGCCGGCAGCGCGGCAAGCGCGGCTGAGACGCGGAGCCGGACCGGATGCCGGCCGTCAGGCCGGCGCACCGACAGTCGCCTGCTCCTCCGGTGCAAGCTCCTACCGGCCGCGGAAGTTTGCCCGGCGCTTCTCGAAGAAGGCGGCGATGCCTTCGGCGGCGTCCTCGGTGCGGGCGGCGTCGGCGATCGCCTGGGACTCGAACTCCATCTGGGATTCGAGGTCCTCCGAGAAGGAGCGCATCACGAGCTCCTTGGCGGCCCCGAACGCCCAGGTCGGCCCGGCGGCCAGTTGGTTCGCGAGCTTCTCCGCGCGCTCGTCCAGTTCATCGGCCGGGACGACTTCGTTGACGATTCCCCATTCCTGGGCCTCGGCGGCCGACAGCGTGCGGTTCGTGAGGATCAGTTCCAGCGCCCGGTGGCGGCCGAGCAGCCGTGGCAGAAAGTAGGTGGAGCTTCCGTCCGGCGTCAGGCCGGCCCGCGTATAGGCCATCGTGAACACGGCCTCCTCGGAGGCGACGACCAGATCGGCCGCGCAGGCGACCGAGAACCCGGCGCCGGCTGCCGGCCCCTGGATCGCGGCGACGACTGGCGCACTGCCGCGAGTCAAACGCGTGATCGCGGCATGGAGGTAGACCGTCATCTCCTTGAGGCCGCGAGGCAGGGCTTCACCCGCCTGGGCGAAGGAAGCCAGGTCGCCGCCGGCGCAGAACATGCGTCCCTCGCTGCGCAGCAGAACCGCTCGCACCTCCGGATTCTCGTCGCACTCGATGCCGACCTCGAGCAGCTCCTTCGTCATCTGCAGGTTCATCGCGTTCGCCGCATCGGGCCGGTTCAGCGTGATCCGGGCGACGTTGTCGGCCAGTTCGAATCGGAGCGTCTCGAGGTCGTTCATGGCGGCCGATGGTAACGAAGCTCTTCGCTACACTTCTGGTTTCGGTACATTGGTTGCCAAACCGCACCTGATCTCTGTGGTTGGCCGGTGGTGGTGTGCTTCCCGCGTTCAGCGGCGCGCGGCGCATCCACTGGTGCGAAGGGGAAACTGATGAACGCTAGTCGAAGCCAGCCGGGCGTTCGCGTTCCGGCGTTGCTCGTTCTTGCGACTGCTCTTTGTCCGTCGTCCGTAGGCGCTCAGGCTGGAGTCTCGCCGCAGGATGCCGTTTCCGTTGCGTCAGCAGCGAGTGTCGCTGGGATCTCCGTGAGGTCCAGCGCGGGGTCCGACCAGACCTACGCCGGAGGCGACGAGATCGAGTTCACTGTGACCTTCAACGAGAAGGTCACAGTCGACACGGAAGATGGGGTTCCTTCGATCGACATCACGGTCGGAGTCGCGAAGCAGACAGCTCAGTACGACCGAGGCTCGGGTACGACCGAACTCGTGTTCAGCCACATTGTCGTAATGGGCTCGCCGTCGGACATCGCGGCGTTCCAGCTCGGCAACACGACGAGACCTGGGAGGTACGGCGGCGACGACACGGACGGCGTCAGCGTCGAGGCGGGGAAGATCAGACTGAACGGGGGCCTGATGACGAGCTCATCGGGCGATCGCGTGGATCTGGATCACCCGGCTTTGGGGACGCAGTCGAGTCACAAGGTCGACGGCACCCGTCCCATGCTCGATAGCCGGCCGGTCGCGAACGGCGACACGCTGGAGCTGGTGTACTCGGAAACTCTGGACGGGAACGCCGAACCGCCCACGAGCGCGTTCACCGTCTGGGTGAACCGCGCCACACGGAACGTGACAGACGTTTCCCTTAGCGGTAGCACGGTGACCCTCACTCTGGGTTCGGCCCTGAGCGCGGGAGACTCGGCTTCCGTCAAGTACTACTTCGACACGACCTACCTGCAGGACCTGCAGGGCAACCTCGCCTACCCCGTCGTTCCCACGTCGGTCCTCAACGCGACTCCCGAGACGTCGGTCGCGGATCCCGGAGGGCCCGACATCTCTTCGCTGGCAATCGGCTCCGATCCCGGGTCGGACGGAGTGTATGCCGGTACCGACACGATCGAGGTGACCGCGACCTTCAGCGACAACGTGACGGTGGACGCGACGAACGGCACGCCAGCGCTCCAGCTGATGGTGGGGAAGGCGATCAGGACGGCGACCTACACAGGTGGATCCGGGACATCGACACTGACGTTCGGCTACACCGTGGCTCAGGGCTACCCGCCGCGCGTGGCGAACTACGACAACTTCCATACGGACCACACGACCGCCGGAGGCGATGAGGACACCGACGGCCTGAGCATCGCGGCTGGCCGGATCTCCCTCAACGGAGCGACGATCCGAAACGCGACGGACCTGGACGCGGACCTGGAACACGACGGCCTTGCGGTGCAACCGGGCCACAAGGTGGATGGGGTGTTTCCCACGGCCGACGGGCGGCCTGAAGTCGATGGGACGACGCTCAAGTACTCGTACGTCGAGACGCTGGACATGTCGTCGGCTCCGACTGCGGCCCCCTACGAAGTCGTCGGTGACGGCTCCGCTTCGTGGGCCGTTTCCGACGCTCCGCTGAGTGGCAGCACGATTACCCTGACTCTCGGGTCGGCTCTGGAGCACGACGATCGGGCGTGGCTCCGCTATCAGCCTGGCTCTTCGCCCATTCGGGATCTCGTGGGCAATCCGGCGAAGCGGTTGTACAACGTGTTCGTGGAGAACTTGATGCCGGTACCGCCGCCACCGGCCATCGATCCGCTTGCGGCGAGCGTCGACTCGATCACCATCGGCTCGGACCCGGGCACGGACCAGACCTACGCCGGCGGCGAGGCGATCGACGTCGTCCTGAACTACGACAAGAGCGTCACCGTTGACACGACGAATGGCACACCTTCGATCGAGATCGAGGTCGGCCGCTCCAGGAAGACGGCCTCCTACGTGTCCGGTTCGGGCAGCAGTGCGCTGACGTTTCGCTACACGGTGGTCACGGGCCTGCCCCGGAACTTCATCGGCATCCTCCGGTTACTGGGGTATCAGACGCCTCCTGCGGGGGACGAGGATGACGACGGGATCCGGGTCCCGGCCGGGAACGTCGCGCTGAAGGGCAGTGTCATCGAGGATGACGAGAACAGAGCGGCGAACGTACCGCATCCGAAACTCCCTACCCAGGCTGGACACCGGGTGGATGGTGTTCAGCCCTACGTGGAATCGGACGACGACGGCTCTGCGGACGGCGACTCCATCCGGGTCACCTACAGCGAGTCGCTGGATGCCGGGGAGGTCAACCCCGCCGGCTTCAAGGTCGTGGTCGACGGCGTGGAGCGGACCGTGTCCGAGGCGACGGTTCAAGGAGCCAAGGTGATCTTGACGCTCGACTCACCCGTAACGGAGGACGACGAGGTCATGCTGGGCTACAACCCCGGCATCGTTCCCGTCCGGGATCCGGCGGGCAACGCGGCGTACGACCAGAGCGTCGAAGTGCAGTCCACTGATGACGACGATGTGGGCGGCAACACCGGCGGCGGCGGAGGAGGAAGTGGCGGCGGTGGCGGCGGAACGGAAAACGAGGACGATGACGACGGCGAGGGCGGCGGCGGCGGAGGAAGTGGCGGCGGAGGTAGTGGCGGCGGTAGTGGCGGCTTAGCCCCACGGGCGGCGTTCACCCAGGATGCGGAGTGCGGTGCCGACGGTCTCTGTCGGGCGAAGACGGAAACCCCGGTGACGTTCACCGACACCAGCACCGGGAACGCCGCCCAGCGCAACTGGGATTTCGGCGACGGGAACACGGCGGGCAGCCAGAAGACGGATCACGCCTGGATGGAGCCGGGCTTCTACAAGGTGACCCTGAACGTGCGCAGCGGCTCGATGGAGTCGATGGAAACCCGCATGTTCCTGGTCGAGCCGGTCAACCCGGCAGGTACGTGCGAAGTGGACGGAGAGACGCTGTGCCTTCAGGATGCGCGGTACTCGCTGGAAGCAGAGTGGTGGAACCCCGAAGGCGATGGCGGTGCGGCGAAGGTGGTCCACGCCGGGACGAACGATTCGGCCCTGCTCCGGTTCTTCAACCGGGACAACTGGGAAGTGCTCATCAAGGTGCTGGACGGATGTGCGGTCAACGGTCACATGTGGGTGTTCGGGGCCTCGACGACCAACCTCGGATACTCGATCCGGGTCACGGACACGGTGACCGGCGAGGTCAAGGAGTACCGGAACGAAGCTGGCCTGCCGGCGCCCGCGATTGCGGATGTGACCGCGTTCGCCGACGGTTGCACTGGTGGAGCGAATCCGGCAAACCAGTAGCCTCGTCAACTCGCCGGCCATCGGCTAGAGTCGTCGGGTTCAAGGTCAAGCAACGGATCGACGAAGACGGCACCTTCGCGGTGCGGGGAGACAGCATGGACGGAACCTCCAGGCGCAGTTTCATCACCGGAGCTTCGGCGGCCCTGCTTGCGGGCGGAGTCGGGGGCGGTGCGGCCACGGCGGCCAACACGGCATCTGACGTGGGCCGCGCCCGCGGCGACGCGACGCTGCGGATCGGCCTGATCGGCTGCGGCGGACGCGGCACGGGCGCCGCGGCGCAGGCCATGTCGACCGAAGGACCGGTCGAGCTGGTGGCGATGGCCGACGCGTTCGAGGATCGGCTGGACAACTGCTACGCGCAGCTCGCCGAGCTGGGCGAGAACGGGTCGTTCGAGAACGGCAAGAGGCTGCAGGTGCCGGCGGAGAACCGGTACGTCGGTTTCGATGCCTACCGCAAGGTGATCGACTCCGGCGTCGACGTCGTCGTCCACGCGACGCCGCCGGGCTTCCGGCCGGAACACTTCGAGTACGCGGTCGAGCAGGGCAAGCACGTGTTCATGGAGAAGCCGGTGGCCGTCGACGCGCCGGGCGTGCGGCGGGTGCTCAAGGCGGCCAAGGCGGCGAAGGAGAAGAACCTGAAGGTCGGCGTCGGACTGCAGCGGCACCACAGCGCGATGTACAACGAGACGATCGACCGCATCCACGACGGCGCGATCGGCGACGTCGTCGCACTTCGCGTCTACTGGAACGGCTCCGGCGTCTGGGTGCGGGCGCGCAAGCCGGGTCAGACCGAGATGGAGTACCAGATGCGCAACTGGTACTACTTCAACTGGCTCTGTGGCGACCACATCGTCGAGCAGCACATCCACAACATCGACGTCGGCAACTGGGTCAAGGGCGGGCATCCGGTCGAGGCCCAGGGCCAGGGCGGCCGCCAGTGGCGGAACGGCCCCGACCATGGCGAGATCTTCGACCATCACTTCGTCGAGTACACCTACGACGACGGCGCGGTCATGCTGAGCCAGTGCCGGCACATCCAGAACTGCTGGGACCAGGTCGCCGAGTTCGCGCACGGCAGCAAGGGCCGGGCGAGCCTCGCCTCCGGCCTGATCGAGGCGCCGGGCGGCTGGAACCACCGCGAGCCGGAGGACGAGAAGAGCCCGTACCAGGTCGAGCACGACCGCCTGTTCGAGGCGATTCGCGAAGACAAGCCCTTCAACGAGGCGAAGAACGGAGCGATCGCCACGATGACGGCCGTGATGGGCCGGATGGCGACCTACTCCGGCAAGAAGATCACCTGGAAGGAAGCGCTCAAGTCCGACGCGTCGCTCGAGCCCGCGACCTACGCCTGGGACGCCGACCCGCCGACCGTGCCGGACGAGAAGGGCCGGTACGCGGTGGCGGTGCCGGGAGTGACGAAGGCGTAGCGGGCGGCGCGCAGCCCGGAACCCCTTGTCGCCATGGCGACGTCAGCTGCAGCGCAGCAGATCACCGAACAGGCTGTCATTGGTGCACAGAAGGCCTGGGGCGAGGGCATTGTCGCGATTGCCAAGACTCATGCCGATGGCGGCGACTACGCCGCCCGTGCGACGAAACACATCAAGGACCTTTATGCATATGGCGAAACCAGGGTCATGTTCAAGCCGACCATGGCAGCGGAGAACCAGTTCCGCGATACGTTTGACGGGGCTCTGAGCTACTTCATCGGGCAAGACGGAACGGAGGACAAGGGGTTCGCGATCTCGGGCTGGACCAATGTTCGGTGGGAGAACGACGGCATCTACACCAACGACGCCTCCGCAATGGCCATGGGCAACTACTACTTCAAGGGCCCGGACGGTAGCGAGACAAAGGTCGAGTTCACCTTTGGCTACATCCTTGTTGACGGTGATCTGAAGATCAATCTTCATCATTCATCGCTGCCCTACAGCCCCGAGTAGTCGCGGAGCCGGGCCGGTAGCCGTCGGTGTCGAGTGGACCTGGTCGAGGCTGGCGCCTTGACGGCGCCCGCTAACGCGCCGCCTTGAACGCCGCCAGGAACTGGTGGTCGCCCCAGGCGATCCGCAACACCGCGCCCGGTTCGACTTCCAGGAACTCGATCGTCAGCTTCTCGGTCGGCTCGTCGGCCGTGGAGTGCTCGAGCGGCACCTCGACTGCGTCGGCGGTCGCGTTGCGCTGGCTGCCCCAGATGTCGGCCTCGCCGTTGAACACGAGGCTCCATCCATCGGCGGTCCGCTTGGGCCACAGGCTGTAGACCCCCGGATAGTCGGGGGAGGCGTTGCCGTAGGGGACGACGACTCCGTCGAAGGAAAGCGAGGCGTGGGCGAGCAGCTTGACGGCCCGGCCGCTGTTCCAGGCGGAGACCTCGCCGGTCCCCAGGCTCTCGAACGCCCGGTAGTCGTCGCTGTCGGTCAACAGGTCCGGATAGGAGATCCGGAGTTGCTTGCCGGCCAATTCGATCTCGGCCAGGTTGCCGTACCGCAGTCGGCGGAACCGTTCCCGCCGGGCCTCGGCCCTTGCTTCGGCGTCGTCGTCCGCGGTCTGGGCGGTCGCCGGTGCGGAGTCGGGTCGGTCCGAGCCCGCCGGCTCCTGGGCGGCGATCGGGGCGGCCGCGAGGAGCAGGGCGGCCAGCAGGGCCAGGGAAGCCAGAGGAACCAGGGGGATCTGCGTCGTCGTCGTTCTCACGGCGAACTCCGGTAGAGGTTGCGAAGGATCGGACGGTAGTGGCGGAGCTTACAGCCCGCGATCGGCTTCACGGTCGGATCCGTGCGTCGGCAGTAGACTTCGGGCCGAGGTTCATCGTCTGGACACCGTCGCATGACCACTCCTGAACAGGATCCGCGGATCCGGCCCGCCGAGGATGCCAGCCCGCTTCGCTTCGTGACCGCCGCGTCGCTGTTCGACGGACACGACGCGGCAATCCACATCATGCGGCGGATGATCCAGGACCGCGGGGCCGAGGTGATCCACCTGGGTCACAACCGCGGCGTCGACGAGATCGTCCGGGCAGCCGTGCAGGAGGACGCCGACGCGATCGCGATCAGCTCCTACCAGGGCGGCCACATCGAGTTCTTCCGCTACATGATCGACCGGCTGGCGGAGGAGGGCAGGGAAGACGTCCTCGTGTTCGGCGGCGGCGGCGGCACGATCACACCGGAGGAGATCGCGGAACTCGAGGCCTACGGAGTCGAGCGGATCTACCACCCCGACGACGGGTTGAAGATGGGCCTCCCGGCGATGATCGACGACGTCGTCGAGCGGACCCATGCGAAGCGCCGGCCGGCGCCCGAACCGCGTTTCGGCGTGCGCGTGGCCTCGGAACCGGGCGGGGACATCGAGTTGTCGCGCCTGCTCTCCGCCATCGAGCGCGGGGCGGTCGGCGAGTCCGAGCTGCGCCGCTTGCGCAAGGAGTGGCAGTTGGCCGGCGCCGGCGTGCCGGTCGTGGGCCTCACCGGCACCGGCGGCGCGGGCAAGAGCAGCGTCGCCGACGAGCTGCTGAACCGCTTCCTCGAGTGCATGCCCGAAACGTCTTCCGGAATGCGGATCGCCCTCCTGGCGGTCGATCCGACGCGGCGGCGGACGGGCGGCGCCCTGCTCGGCGACCGCATCCGGTTGAACAGCCTGCGCAGCGAGCGGGCCTTCATGCGCTCGATGGCGACGCGGCGGCAGCACCGCGCGACGAGCGAGGTGCTCGGCGACGCGATCGCGCTGCTCAAGGCGTCCGGATTCTCGATGGTCCTCGTGGAGACCGCCGGCATCGGCCAGAGCGACAGCGAGATCGTCGACCTGGTCGATCTCTCCATCTACGTGATGACCTCGGACTACGGCGCGGCGAGCCAGCTCGAGAAGATCGACATGCTCGACTTCGCCGACGTCATCGTGCTGAACAAGTTCGACCGCCGCGGCGGCCAGGACGCTCTCCGCGATGTCCGCAAGCAGTGGCGGCGCAACCGGCTCGCCTTCGATACAGCCGACGAGGACGTGCCGGTCTACCCGACGATCGCCAGCCAGTTCCAGGACCCGGGCGTGAACTGGATGTTCTGGAACGTGTGCCGGCTGCTCCGGGAGCGGCTCGACCTGGACGAGGCTGCGTGGACCCCCGAGGTCGACCTGGAGGAGCGCGAGCCGAAGGCGGCCGTGCTGATCCCGGACAACCGGAATCGCTACCTCGCGGAGATCGCCGAGGCGGGCCGCGCCGCCGAGGCCGACGCCGGGCGCCGCGCGGCCGCCGCCTCGAAGGCGCACGGCTGCTACCGGGCTCTGGCTGAGCTGGACGATCCGGACCTTCCGAAGCCTCTTGCAGGGTACGCGCCCGAGGCGCTCGATCCGGCGCCCGACCAGACGCTGGCGCGGCTGCGCCGGAGGTACCAGGAAGCGCTGGCGGAAGTCGGCGCCGAGGCGGCGGAACTCCTGAAGGACTGGCCCGAGCGCGTCGACGCCGCCCGTGCCGACCAGTACAGCTACCCGGTCCGCGGCCGCGAGGTCACGGGCGAGAACTACGTCACCACCCTGAGCCACCTGCGGATGCCGAAGCTGGCGCTGCCCGAGTACTCGGACTGGGGCGACCTGCTCCGCTTCCTGATGAAGCACAACTTGCCGGGGGCCTATCCCTACACCGCTGGCGTCTACCCCTACCGTCGCCGGGGCGAGGAACCGACGCGGATGTTCGCGGGCGAGGGGATCGCTGAGCGCACGAACCGGCGATTCCACTTCGTGTCGCGCGGGCAGCCGGCGAACCGTCTGTCCACCGCGTTCGACTCGGTGACGCTCTACGGTTCGGATCCGGGGCTCAGGCCCGACATCTGGGGCAAGGTCGGCAACTCGGGCGTCTCGATCGCCACCGTCGACGACATGAAGCGGCTTTACTCGGGGTTCGACCTCTGCGACCCGGCGACGTCCGTTTCGATGACGATCAACGGCCCGGCGCCGACCATCCTCGCCTTCTTCATGAACGCCGCGGTCGACCAGCAGGTCGAGCGTCACCTGCGGGAAACCGGCGGCCTGGAGCAGGCGCGGGCGGAGATCGACCGGCGGTCCGGCGGCGACGTGCCGGTCTACCGCGGCGAGCTGCCAGAGGAGAACGGCGGCCTGGGACTGGAGTTGCTCGGCATCTCCGGCGACCAGGTGGTCGAGCGCGACGTCTACGAGCGCATCCGCGCCGACGCCCTGAGCCGCGTCCGGGGCACGGTCCAGGCGGACATCCTGAAGGAGGACCAGGCCCAGAACACGTGCATCTTCTCGACCGAGTTCTCCCTACGGATGATGGGCGACGTCCAGCAGTTCTTCATCGACCACAACGTCCGCAACTACTACAGCGCCTCGGTCAGCGGCTACCACATCGCCGAGGCCGGAGCGAACCCGATCACCCAGTTGGCGTTCACGCTCGCGAACGGCTTCACGATCGTCGAGTACTACCTGGCGCGGGGAATGGCGATCGACGACTTCGCGCCCAACCTGTCCTTCTTCTTCTCGAACGGGATGGATCCCGAGTACGCCGTGATCGGCCGGGTCGCCCGACGGATCTGGGCACGTGCGATGCGCGAGCGCTACGGCGCCTCAGCGCGCAGCCAGATGCTGAAGTATCACATCCAGACCTCCGGCCGTTCCCTTCACGCCCAGGAGATCCAGTTCAACGACATCCGGACCACGCTGCAAGCGCTGTACGGCATCCTCGACCGCTGCAACTCCCTGCACACGAACGCCTTCGACGAGGCGATCACGACGCCGACCGAACAGTCCGTGCGGCGCGCGCTGGCGATCCAGTTGATCATCAACCGGGAGTTCGGGCTCAACCGGAGCGAGAATCCCTGGCAGGGCTCCTTCGCCCTGGACCAGTTGACCGACGCGGTGGAGGAGGCGGTCTACCTGGAGTTCGAGCGCCTCGCCGAACGGGGCGGCGTGCTGGCGGCGATGGACACGATGTACCAGCGCTCGAAGATCCAGGACGAGAGCATGGAGTACGAGGCGAAGAAGCACGACGGCAGCCTGCCGGTGGTCGGCGTGAACACCTTCCTCGCCGAAGGCCAGGACTTCGCGGAGACAGTCGAGGCGGAACTCATCCGCTCGACGGACGACGAGAAGCGGCAGCAGATCGAGAGTCTGGCCGCCTTCCACCGCCGCCACGGCGACCATTCAGGGGCGTGTCTCGAGCGGCTCCAGGACGTGGCGCGGCGGCGCGGCAACGTGTTCGCGGAACTGATGGAGACGGTCAAGCACTGCTCGCTCGGCCAGATCTCGGACGCGCTCTACCGCGTCGGCGGCGAGTACCGGCGGAGCATGTAGGCGCCGGCGCCTGCGACTGCCGGCATCGTCGTCACCCTCCCGTATCCTCGTCAGCGCATCTGAACGCCGACGTGTCGCTCCTGGTCGCGGCCGTCCTTCCCTGGGTGTTGCTGTGGGTCCAGCGTTTACCGTTCGGTGCAGTCACCCAGAGCGTGAACTCGAGATCCGTCACGGGCGCGACGAACACCCAGCGATGGCCGTTGTGGACGCAGCCGTCCAGCACCTTGACGAGAACCTCGGCGTTTTCGCGGTCGAAGAACCACAGGACGCCGGCCTGACTCGATGCCCACACGCCGGCCTTGGCCTGGCCCTCCTCCCCCTGGGGTGTGACGTAGCACATGCTCACGTCGTAGCCGCCGTCGAGCCGCAGCGCTGTCGTGGTCGGTGTGCAGCCGGTGGGGTCCGGTGGAGGCGGCTGGGGAGTGTTCCCTCCACCTCTCGGGTAGAGGTACCTGACAGCGTCGCGGTCGTCGCTGTGCAGTCGCGCGCGGCTGGGGTCGCTTGCGGCCCCGGCGGGGTACATCAGGGCGCCTCGGTGCGGGTGCGAGTCGTTGCAGTCCGCCTCATCGATCTCGCAGGGATGGGCGATGCCGAGCGCGTGGCCGAGTTCGTGGGCGACGATCCGCTCGAAGTAGTTCGTTGGATCGGCAAGGTCGCCGGCGCGCAGGAGCTCCCCGAGCCCGTCCTGAGTCACGATGTTCATCTCGGCCAGAGCAACTGCGTCTTCCGCCCTGCCGGGTATTCGGTGTGATGCACAGGAAGCGGCGCTGACGGCCAGAGTAACGGCGAGGACGCCGCTGTTCTCGCCGCCGTCGCCGAACTGCCCCTCGATCTCGTCGTGCGGATCCTCGTACATGATGGACAGGAGGCCGTCCGGTGCGCTGAGCTTGAGGAGTTCGTTCGTCGTGCGCAGGACGGTCAGGTCAACCCGGCTCCGAGGGTCGCCGTTCCATGCGCTCATGCCGGCTCGGACCTGCCGGAGACCGCCGCCGGGAACACCGGGCTGGCCTCCGGAGTCAACAACGAAGCCGAGGCTCTCGCCGCGGTCGAACTCCTGCCATCGGTACGGAAGGCCCCCATGGGCCGCGAGACACCCTTCCTGGCCCTCAGGAAGACGCGAAAGCCGATAGGGCGATGTAACCGCCACGGGCCCGCGCTGCGCTTCGGCCACGAAGTAGTCGGCGGAGCGCTCCTGGCCCGCCACCCGGTCGGCAATCCACCTGCGGAAGAGACGCGCGTTGCGCGGCGGCGTTTCCGTGCCCGGCTCTTCAGCCAACGCCGTTTCGCCTTCAAGCGAGGGTTCGCGTAGCAGTAGCGACGGCCCGCCGACATCGACTTCCCAAAACATGCCGAGAGCGTACTCGACGATGTCGTGGGCTCCCGCCGCCTCGCGCCGGAGAAACAGGAGCACCCGGTCCTTCTCCGCGAGCATCGGTAAGCCCATGATCCACATGGACGTGCCGTCGTTGCCGACGCCCCCAGGTTGCCGCACGACGATAGTGCTGTCGGCGACAACTCCCTTCAGCACTTCCTCTACTCTGAACCGGTAGTGTGTCGATGGTTGTGCCGCGTCAATGGCCAGCGTGCCGTCGATCACTTCGCCAAAGACGATCACCGGCGCACGGTCGACCATCGATTCGTCCGTCGGCATGATGTAGACAAGCGCGGCCGCCTGGGCCGAAAAGACCAGTATGGCCGCCAGTCCGGCCGGGGCTGCGCATTCTGGAGTCTTCAACGGCGGGTCTCCACCCAGATTCCCCTGGTCACGGTTCTGCCGGCAAGCCCCGGAACGCTCCCTGCCTGATAGATAGCGGTGGTTCGCTCACTTTCGAGAAAGAAACCAATAGGTGACCTGTAGTCATAGGACGAAACGTGTAGTCGGCAACCCAATTCCACCCCCGGACGTCACCGCCGTCAAGGTGTCCTCGCTGGCCGCCGTCGGCGGCGGGCCACTGACCGGGTCTGGTCTGGTCTCACCAGCGGGTTGCTGAGTGTACTTCCGGGCGAGGTCTAGCCGCACGGAAACGCCGTGATGTCCGACTTCGTGCTGGCGGTCGCCCCCTGCGGGTTGCCGTGCGTCCAGCGGCTGCCGTCGGGTCCCGTGATCCACAGGTTGAAGTCCAGCGTGGTCACCGGCGCCACGAACGCCCAGCGGTGTCCGTTGACTCCACAACCGTCGAGCACCTTGACGAGGACCTCCGGGTTGTTGCGGCCGAAGAACCACAGAATGCCTGCCTCGCTGGACCAGGCTTCGGCCTTGACCGGACCGGACTCGCCGTCCTGCGTGACGTAGCACATGCTGACCTCGTAGCCGCCGTCGAATTCAAGAACAACGGTGGTGGGCGTGCAGGTCCCGATCGGATCCGGTGCCGGTCCGGGATTCGGATCCGGAGGCGGGTCAGGACTGGGCCCGGGCCGCGGCGCGCCGCCTCTCCCGGCGAAACCGTCCTTGATCCAGTCGAAGACCTTCGTGTTGGACACGGTGCCGCGCACGTTCTCCGCCGTGCGGCCGACCGCGTAGATCATCACGTCTTCGCCAGCATGCGTTTCTATCGCCAGCGGGACCGTTGCCTCCTGCCGGTACGCCGTGTGGCTCGTGCTCGTGGGAGTGGCGCCGCCATAGCCGACAGTCCTGTCGCTGTTCGGATTGACCCGCGAGCCGCTCCGATGTCCCGGTCCGTTGGCGTAGCCCAGGATGGTGTACGGAACACCTCCCGAGTCTCCGCTCTCAGAGATCGTGCCCCCGGTGTTTATGCCGTGGACAGTCCCCAGGATGCCGTGGTGCGGCTGGTTGCGGAACGACGCTGGCACCGAGCGTGGGGTGTAGCGCAGATCGGACAGCGGCCGCATCGGGTAGCCGGCGATGGTGAAGACGTGGCTGTGGTCCGCGGTCGCGAGGATCAGGGTCTTGTTGAGATTCACGCTGCGCTGTGCGGCGCTGATCGCGCGATCGAACATCCGGGTGTCGGTGAAGGCGCGGTAGGCGTTCCCTTCGTGGTGCGCATGGTCGATGCGGCCCCCTTCGACCATCAGGAAGTAGGGCTTTCCGGTAGCGCCGAGGATCTGGATCGCCTTCCTGGTCATCTCCTCCAGGCTCGGTTCGCCGCTGTCCCGGTCCGTTTCGTACGCCAGGTGGCTCGACGCGAACAGGCCGATCGTGCGGCTCGAACCGCCCAGCGAGTTGAGCCCCTGCCGGTTCGAGACGTATCGATAGCCCCGCTGCCGCAGCTCGGCTAGCAGATCGCGGCCGTCCGACCGCCGGCCCGGAACGCCGTCGTCGTCCGATGCCGAAGTGGGGAGAAAGTGCCGTCGACCGCCGCCGAAGATGACGTGGAGCCCCTCCCCGAGCCGCGTGTTGTAACCCCCTCCGCCGGGCGTCATCTGGGCGGCGATCTCGTTTTCCATGTTCCGGTTGTTGACATGGGCGAACACGGCCGCCGGCGTCGCGTGGGTGACGCGCGTCGTCGTGACGATCCCGACCGCGTAGCCCATCGAGGTCGCCAGTTCGCCGATGTTGGTCAACCGTGCGCCGTCGCCGTTGCCGTTGAAGTCCGCGTACTCGGTGGTCGGGCCGAAGCCGATCACGCCCGTGTTCGTGTTGACGCCGGTCATCATCGCCGACATCGTGGCGGCGCTGTCGGGGGTGATGTAGTCCGCCGACGCCGTCCGGGAGATGGCGGTGTAGGGCATGCGGTCGAGCGCCAGTTGCCCGTCGACGCCGACCGTTGCGATGCGGGTGGACGTGACGGTCGACACCCCCATGCCGTCGCCGACGAACAGGATGACGTTGTTCTTTTGCGCCGAGGCCGGCAGCGCCGCGCCCAGCAGAAAGGCAACCGTCCAGAGAGCGCGCAACGACGCCGTGAGGACGCCGTGGCTACGTCGGATCGATACGAAGGAACTCGGCATGGCCAGCCTCCTGTCTCTTTGGCCCGCTTTCCAGCACCAGGCTCTCCCGGGAACCGGGCCGCTGCGTGGATCTGTACCTGTTTCTTCTGGAGGATAGCGACTTGCATGGAAGCGCACTTCCTGTGCATCAGCGCGGCGCGGACGCCGCGACTCTACTGCTAGATTGCGCGGCCATGAGCGACTGGCATCACGCGGACATTCTCGAAGCGATCGCCCAGCACCAGCCGGAGGCGCCGGCGCAGGCCTTCGTGGATCCCCTGGGCGGCGAACCGGCGCGCCGCTACTCGCAGGCCGAAATGCATCGCCGCGCGAACGGCGTCGCGGCCACGCTGATCGCGCGCGGAGCGAAGCGCCAGGACAAGGTGGCGCAGTACCTCTACAACGTGCCGGAGTACCTGGAGTCCGTGCTCGCCTGCTTCAAGGCGTCCCTGGTGCCGGTGAACACGAACTACCGCTACGTGGAGGGCGAGCTCCTCTACCTGTGGGACAACGCGGACGTCGTGGCGGTCGTCTTCCACGGCTGCTTCGCGTCGCGGATCGCGGATCTGCGGTCGAAGATGCCGGGGATTCACACGTGGCTCTGGGTCGACGACGGTTCGGGTCCCTGCCCCGAATGGGCGATTCCCTACGAGCAGGCGGCCGCCGCGGCGGCGGGCGATTCGCTGGCCTTCGAGGCGCCCTGGCCGCGCAGCGGCGACGATCTCTGGCTGCTCTACACCGGCGGCACGACCGGCATGCCGAAGGGCGTCATGTGGCGGCTCGACGACCTCTGGCTGCTCGGCAACGAAGGCCGGCCCGAGCCGTTCGATCTATCGGGCGGCGTCGAGGGCCTCGTACCCCAGTTCGAAGAACTCCTGATGCGGCGTGTTTCCCTTCCCGCCTGCCCCCTGATGCACGGCACCGGCTTCCTCACCGCCCTCGGCGGCATGCTGAACGGCGGCACCGTGATCACCCTGGCCAACCGCCGTTTCGATGCCGTGGCCACGCTCGAGGCGATCACGACGGAGAGGATCAACGGGATGGCGATCGTCGGCGACGCGTTTGCCCGGCCCATGGTGCGCGCGCTCGAAGCGGAACCGGATCGCTTCGACCTGTCCAGCCTCGAAGCCGTGGTTTCCTCGGGCGCGATGTGGAGCGCCGAGGTCAAGCGGGAGTTCCTGCGGCATTGCCCGCCGGAGACGATCCTGACGGACAGCCTCGGGTCGTCCGAGTCGATCGGTATGGGCCGCTCGGACTCGACCGCCGGGGAGGCGACCGAAACGGCCTCCTTCGCGCTCGGCGACAACGCCTGCGTGATCGACGACGACGGCAACAAGGTCGAGCCGGGCTCGGGGGTGCTTGGGCGGATCGCCGTGACCGGTCACATCCCGGTCGGGTACTACAAGGACCCCGAGAAGACGGCGGCCATATTCACCGAAGTTGACGGCGTCCGCTACTCGATGGCGGGCGACTACGCCACCGTCGAGGCCGACGGCTCGCTCAAGCTCTATGGCCGCGGTTCCGTGTGCATCAACAGTGGCGGCGAGAAGATCTTCCCTGAGGAAGTCGAGGAAGTGCTGAAGAAACACCCTTCGGTCCGGGACGCGGTATGTGTCGGCGTGCCGGACGAGCGCTTCGGCCAGGCGGTCACGGCCGTGGTCGAACTGGACAACCGCGCACGGTTCAGTGAGCCGGACGTCATCGGCTGGGTGAAGCGGGAACTGGCGTCCTACAAGGCGCCCAAGCGCATCCTGGTGCGGGACACCGTGGGTCGGGCGGCGAACGGCAAGGCCGACTACAACGGCCTGCGCGCGTGGGCGGTAAGTGAACTCGCTACGGGCGGGGCGGCGCAGTGAGCCAGCCGGCGAAGCAGAAGGTCGTCGTCCAGTTGCCGGGCATCGCCAAGGCGCCCTCCGTCGACACCCGCTACACCTTCGAGCTGGAGGCGCTCCTGCCGGTGGCGGAACTGGTCGAAGTGGCGGCGACCTCGGAAGAGGAGTTCCTGGCCGAGGCATCGGACGCGGCGGCCGTCATCACTTCCTGGGGCTTTCGCATCAGCCGCTCGGTGATCGCCGGCCTCGACGACTGCATCGTGATCGGCGTGGGCAGCGTGGGCGTCGACATGGTCGACGTCGAGGCGGCGACGGAAGCCGGCATCGTGGTCACCAACGTGCCCGACGTGTTCATCGAGGAAGTGGCCGACCACACGATGGCGCTGCTCCTCGCCGGCGCGAGGCGGATGCGGGAGATGGACTCCATGGTCCGCCGAGGCGACTGGTTCAAGGGACGGCCGTTGCTGAACGAGGTGCCGCGGCTCTGGGGCCAGACCCTGGGCCTCGTCTCGTTCGGGAACGTGGCGCGGGCGGTCGCGCGGCGGGCGAAGCCCTTCGGTCTGCACGTCATCGCGCACGACCCGTACGTCAGCGAACTGAAGATGACGGGGGAAGGCGTCGAGCCCGTCAGCTTCGGCGAGTTGCTGGAGCGGTCCGACTACCTGTCGATCCACGCGCCGCTCAACGGGGAGACCCGGCACATGCTCTCGGTCCGGGAGTTCGCGGCAATGAAGAAGAGTGCGGTCGTGATCAACGCCGGCCGCGGACCGACGATCGACGAAGCGGCTCTGATCGAGGCTCTCGAATCGGGCGGCATCGCCGCCGCGGCCCTCGACGTCCTGGAACGGGAGCCGCCGGCCGCGGACAACCCCCTGCTGGCGATGGACAACGTGATCCTCACGCCGCACGTCGCCTCGGCCACCACCCGCATGCGGCCCGAGACGCGGCGGCGCGTCGGTCGGGAGGTCGCCCTGGCGCTCTCCGGCCGCTGGCCGATGAGCTGCGTGAATCCGACTGTGCTCCCTAGAGTGGAACTCGAACGCTGGCAGCCGGTGCCGATGGAGCGCGGTCCGAACCGCTAGTCCGCCTGCTTCGGTGTACTGAACCAGGCCAGCCGGCCACAGTACGGCTCGACCTCGTTCCAGGACGCGATGTCGAGGTACACGCAGGCGATTGCGGCGGTGACGAAACGGGGCGGATCGTCGCCTGTCAGCCGGCGGACGAGTTCGGCACAGGTGGGCTGGTGGCCGACGATGAGAATCGAGTGGGCTTCGTCGGACTGTTCGCGCAGGAGGTCTATTGCGCTGCCGGGGGAGGCGAGGTAGAGCGTCGGCTCCAGAATCGTCGTGCGGTTCCAGTTGCCCGCCGCGACCGCCAGCTCGATCGTCTGCCGCGTGCGTACCGCGGACGAACAGAGGATCCGGTCGGGCACGGCCTGCCGGTCGGCGAGTCTCCGGCCCATGGTCCGGGCTGCCTTGAGGCCGCGGGCGTTCAGTGGCCGTTCGTGGTCGACGCCGCCGTAGGGGGCGGTCCAGTCCGACTTCGCGTGCCGTAGCACGTAGAGAACGCGCACTGTGGACGACGCTAGCACCGCGTAACTGCTCGACAGGAAGGGCCTGTAGCATTCCACGACCATGCAGGGTGCGGTTCGACGGCCCCGGGCGGGGTGGCTCGCCTTTCTCGGCTTCGCGGTAGCGGCGGCTGCCGGGGCGCAGCCGGAGGATCAGCCGGCCGACCTGGAGGCAAGTCTGAACGTCGAGACGTTCGACTTCGTCTGGCGGAAGATTGCCGACACCTTCTGGGACGAGTCGATGGGTGGCGTCGACTGGGAGGCGGTCGGCGATGAGCTGCGACCCCGCGCCCGTGATGCTGCGGACAAGGCCGAACTACGCCTCGTTCTGCAGAACATGCTCTCCCGGCTGGGCCAGTCTCACTTCGGCATTCTGCCGGGGCCCGGGTCGATCGAGAGTGCAGCGCCGGCGGATGGTTCGGGTGGAACGGGTGGATGCACGCGAGCCTTGATCCGGGCCGTGGCGGGCGATGGCGGTTCCGCCGCGTCGGACGCGGGTCCGGGGTTCGAGGTCCGCTTCGTCGACTCGATGCCCGTTGTGAGCCGGGTCGAACCCGGTTCGTCCGCGGACCGCCAGGGCCTTCGCACCGGACTCGAGGTGGTTCGGGTCGAGGACCAGAAGCTCGCGGCGCTCGCGGGCTGCCTCGAACTGGAGTCCCTCGATCCGTGGGTCGCGAAGATGGTGCGGTTGCGAGCCGTCGAAGGCCTGCTCTATGGAGACGCGGGCGATCCGGTCGGGGTGGAGTTCGCGGATCGGCAGGGAGATCAGTCCACGTTCGAACTCGAACGGGCCCACCATCCCGACGCGGTGGAGTTGGGCTTCGGAAACCTGCCGAAGATGCGGTATCTGTTCGCGACCGACGTACTGGAGACAGCTGCCGGTCGTGTCCTTGTCGTGCGATTCAACGTCTGGCTGCTTCCCGTGGTCCGGGCTGTCGAGGCCGCGCTGTACGGCGAGTCCGCCGAAGGCGCGCCAGCCGTCGACGGCGTACTGATCGACCTGCGCGGCAATCCCGGCGGTGTCGCCGGTACGGCCGTTGGTGTTGCCGGCTATCTGCTCGGAGAGAGGGTCGTTCTGGGCAGGATGAAGAACCGGAACACGGAGCTGAATCTGGTCGTCTACCCGCGGCAGATCTCGAGCGCCGGGAAGAAGATCGAGGGATTCGGGGGTCCGGTCGCCGTGTTGATCGACGGCGGCAGTGCCAGCACGAGCGAGATCTTCGCCGCCGGCCTCCAGGACCATGGTCGTGCGCGCCTGTTCGGAGAGCCGAGCGCCGCGGCGGCACTGCCTTCGGTGATCGAGGGGATGCCGAACGGCGACTTGTTGATGCACGCGATCGCCGACTTTGTGCGGCCCAGCGGCGAACGAGTCGAGGGCAGGCCGGTCCAGCCCGAGTCCGCGGTGCCGCTCACCCGTGAGGGACTTCTCGCCGGAAAGGACGAGCCACGCGAGGCGGCGCTGGCCTGGATCGTCTCGGAACTCGAAAGGGATGGCGGATGAACATCGGCCTCTGGAGCGAGGGAGTCAGTCTTGGCCGGTTCGGTAGCGAGGGTGCGCTCGGTCCGCCCTGGCTGTGGGTGGTCGCGGGTCTTCTGCTGCTCTTCCTGGGGCGCCAGCTCTACACGGCACTGATCGGCCTGGTCGGTTTCTTCGTCGTCTACAGCACTCCGCAGGATCTGCTCCCCCTGGCCAGCGAGATGCGCCTGCTGATGGCGGTCGGCGTTGGCATTCTCGCCGCGTTGCTCGCCTTCATCGTGCGCAAGGTCGCGGTGGCCCTCGCGGGGGCCCTGCTGGGCGCCGGGGCGGCGCTGTGGGCGATCAGCTTCTACGGCGCCGGGTGGGACATCCTGTGGTGGATCGTGATCGCGGCGGCCGCGGTACTCGGCGCTTGGGTGCTTCGTGTCGTCTTCGAGACGGCGTTGATCGTCGTCTCGTCGTTCGTCGGCGCGTTGCTGATCATGGCGGCGGTCGGCCTTGAAGGGCTGCCCGCGCATGCCGGCGTCGCGTTGCTGATCGTGGTCGGCGTGGCGTTCCAGATGAGACGCCGGCGGGCGGCGGACAGGGACGCGAAGAAGGCGTCCGCCGGCTAGGGTTCCATGGTGCGCGGGATCCTGCTCATGGCCACGCTGGCCGGACTTGCCGCCGGAGTTCGGGCCCAGGAGCCGGCCGGGGCGTGCACAGGCGATGGCACGACCCTCTGCCTGAACGAGGACCGCTTTCGGGTGGCCGTGCGGTGGGAGAACGCGGCAGGCGCGTCCGGTGACGGTCAGGCGATGCAGCTCACCGGAGACACCGGCTACTTCTGGTTCTTCAGCGAGAACAACGTCGAGGTCGTGATCAAGGTGCTGAATGGCTGCGGCATCGGCGACGGGGCATACTGGGTCTTCATCGGGGGCCTGACCGACGTGCGGGTCGAGGTCGAGGTCGAGGACGTCAAGGCGGCGGAGACGAAGACCTACGTCAACGAGCTGGGCACGCTATTCGTGCCGGTGTCCGACACGGCGGCCTTCCCGACCTGCGATTGATGCGGCGGGCTACCGCCCCGAAACCCGTCACAGGCGTCGTGTTTCGGCCCATCCCGTCCTCGCCCAGGAGCTTTCGCCGCAGACTCGTTGCCCTGCGTTCTACGGCGCAAGCTCCTGGCCCTTGGGACGGTTGGGCATCGTCACGGCGACCGTGCCGGCGCCGGCCGCGGTAGCGCCTCCGGCGGAGGCGGTCAGCAGCGTCGCTTGCCCCGGGCGCAGGCTCTCGGCGCCGGCGGAGTTGCGGATCTCGACGTCGCCTTCCAGAGCGAGGACGATGCGCACGATGCCGTCCCCGGGCAGTGGAGCCTCGGCGCTGCCGGCGACTTCCAGAACGTCCAGCCTGAAGTCGTCAACCGGCGGCGTGAAGCCGGTCCGCCGGCCCCAGGACAGTTCCTCCACTTCGGGCTCCAGGTTGACGTCTTCGGCGGCCTCGTAGACGAGGATGTCGAGGAGTTCGCGGGGGTCCACCCGTTTGGACGTGAGCCCGAGGCGCAGGACGTTGTCGGAGTTCGCCATGACCTCTACCCCCGAGCCCTCGAGGTAGCTGTGAGGCACGCCCGGTCCCGTGAAGAGCGCCTGCCCCGGCTCGAGTTGGATCAGCCGCAGGATGAGGGGCGCGATGACCAGCGGATCTTCGGGATGGAAGGCGGCGATCCGCTCGATCCAGCGTAGAGCGTCCCGCCTTTCCGGGTTGGCCTCCTCGGCGGCGAGCCTGGCGGCGCGAATGACCCTGGCGGCAAGCTCCGTCCCCGCGCGCTCCCTCAACGTGGCAAGCAGCGGCCGGTAGGCGGTTGCCCCCTCCGACGCGAGGCGCCGCACGTGCGGTTCGAGTTCATCCAGACCAAGTGCGCGGAGCAGGCCGGCGGCCTCCGCGGGCGGCCGGAAGCCGGAGAGGGCGGAGAACGGCGTGAGCGCGTAGAGCAGCTCCGGCTTGTGGTTCGGATCCCGGTAGTCGCCAGGCGCGCCGGCCGCGAAGCCGCGAGCGGCCTGCTCGCGGCTCGGATGGGCCTGGATCGACAGCGGCCTGCCGGCCGAGAGGACCTTGGTCAGGAAGGGAAGGACGGAGTCGCTGCCCAGGACCTCGACCGGCCGCTCGGCGATCAGGCGGTCAAGTGGAATCGAGCCGGCGTCGCCTGATTCGAGGACCACGCCGGCCGATGCGTCCGGATGGGCTCCGAACCAGAGTTCGGCTTGCGGATTGCCGGTGGGTTCGCGGCCGCAGAGACTGGGGATGAAGTCGGACGTGCCCCAGTCGTAGTTCCGGACGCGCGGCAGAAGCCGGAGGGGACGGTCAAGCGGCGTCATGGCGTGCCGGACCTCTCGATCCACGTCCGGGCCTCTGTTTCCGTGTCGATGTCGACCAGCGGCAGCTCCGAGTCGAGTTCAACTTCCTCGACCCGCGCCGCCAGTTCGCGCAGCAGGGGTCGGGCGCCCTCGTCGCCTCGCAGACCTTCCAGGCGGTCGAACCAATCGCGCCCGAACGTGACCGGGGCGCTGCGCCGGCCCCGGAACGTCGGCACGACGATCGAGGCGGGTCCGTCGAACGCGCCCAGCAGCCGGTCGATGATCGCCGGGTCGAGACCGGGTTGGTCGACCGGCAGGAACATCGCGCCCTCGGCCCCATCCGCGATGGCACCCAGGCCGCGACGGACCGATCCGCTCTGGCCTTCGGCGTAGGACGGGTTGTGGACCGTTCGCAGGTCGAGGTCGGCGACCTCCGACCGCACTCTCCCGCTCGCATGGCCGGTGACGAGGACCACTTCCCCGAGGCCGGACGTGAGCGCGGCCCGGCAGGTTCGGCGGACCAGGCTCTCGCCGCCGATCCGGTAGAGCTGCTTCGGCGTGTCCGCGGCGGTCTCGAACCGGGTCGAGAGCCCGGCGGCGAGGACGACGCCGGAGACCGGGCCGGTCATCGCTTCCCGGCAGCCTGCCTGCCGTTTCGCACCGCGACCAGTTCGGCGGCGATCGCCATCGCGATTTCCTCGGGCTTGCGGCCACCGAGGTCGAGGCCGATCGGCGCATGGATCCCGTCGATCAGCTCATCCGCCAGGCCCGCTTCCCGAAGTGCCGCGACCCGCTTCGCGTGGGTGCGGGAGGAACCCAGGGCACCGACGTAGCGGACCCCGGCTTCCAGAACGACCTGCAGCGCCGGGTTGTCGAGTTTCTCGTCGTGCGTGAGGAAGACGCAGTAGGTGTTGGCGTGGAGCGGCACCCGGGCCAGGTAGTCCGCCGGCCACTCGACGACGAGTTCGTCGGCGTGGGGGAAGCGCTCGGCGGTGGCGAAGGCCGAGCGGGCGTCGACGACGACGGCGCGGAAGCCGAGACGGCGCGCGAAGTGCACCAGGTGGATCGCGACGTGGACGGCGCCGACGATGAACAACTGGGGCAGCGGCTCGTAGGTCTCGACGAAGACTTCGACGCCCTCGATCTCGCGGAGGCCCGTGGCCGGCAGAGTCTCCGCCGTGGCGAGAGCCAGAGCCTTCCGGTCCAGGTCGGCCTCGCCCAGTGCTCCTTCCGCCCGGCCGTCCGGCCACACGAGCATGCGCGCTCCGAGCCCGGCGCCGTCGGCGCGGGTGAACATGACCACCCGTTCGCCCGCGAGCAGGGACCGGCGGAGGGACTCGAAACCCATCGGGGCGAGCCTCCCGCCTCAGCCGTCGATGCGTTCGACCAGCACCTCGACCTCGCCGCCGCAGGTCAGGCCGACGGACCACGCCTGCTCGTCCGAGATGCCGTAGCTGAGCCGCTTCGGAAGGCCGTCCTCCAGCACCGATTGGGCCTCCTCGATCACAGCGCCCTCGATGCAGCCGCCGCTGACCGAGCCGGCGATGCTCCCTGCGTCGGATACGGCCATCTTCGAGCCGAGGGGCCGGGGCGATGAGCCGACCGTGCGGATCACGGTCGCGACGGCTACGCGTTGGCCGTCCGCGCGCCAGCGGTCCACGTCGGGGAGGATGTCCAGCACGCGCCGGATTCTAGCGCCGATCCTCCCAGGGCTATAGTGGTTCGAAGGAGGTGCGGACGATGAAGATGCGCCGATCGGCGGTGATGTTGTGGCTGGCTTCGGCCCTGCTCCTGGCTGGCTGTGCCGTGCGCATTGGTGAAGGCGTGGCGGAGTCCGAACCCGAGCCGGTCACCGCGCGCAACCAGCCGGGCACTGGCATGGGTCTCTACGAGCCGGAGCAGCACGAGTTGTACGACGGCCGCTTCGTCATCGTGGGCACCGACGTCCACCAGGTCGGCCGGTTGGACGACGAGTCTCCCTGGGACCACATGGGCGACGACGCGAGCAACGTGGCGCCCGTCGGCGGCGAGATCCTGATCGACGTCGACGAGATCGCCAACACGGGCACGTTCCGCGCGGAGCTGCAGCTTCCGGAAGGAGAGTACATCGTCGAACTCGACCGCTTCCACGAGTTCTCGCCGTGCCAGGACGGCGGCATCGCGGCGTACCTGTTCGAGCACGGCGACGCCGGCTGCGGCGACTCGAACTGGCCGAAGAGCCTCCTCTACGTCGCCGGCTGGGGCTACGGCCGCGCGACCCTCGACGGCGAGGAGCTGTACCGCGAGTACCAGATCCACTTCATGGTCACGCAGGGAATGCGCGACCGCGAAACGCTTCAGGTGCAACTCGAGCCGACCGACGGTCCCGCCGGATCAGTCAACCCCGCGGCCCAGCAACTCGACTTCTACATTCGGAGCCCGGAAAACAACGACGCCAACCATCCCAACCGCGAGGTCTTCGACCACTTCTTCGCCATGGCGGTGACCTGGAAGTAGCCGGCTGCCGATTGCGGCGGCAGCGAGACGGCGGCGGTTGTGGCCCCCCCTCCGCTCCCCGGCCGGGCTGGACGTCGTCGGCTGGCCGTAGGCTGTCGTCCCACACAGGTCGTCGTTCCACACTGGGTGCGCCGGCGTCCTCGCCGGCCTCGGGCGACACCGCGGAGCGGTGGCGTCCGGGGAAGCGACGAGGCGAAGCCTCGCTCCTTTGTGGCGCCATCTGAAACACTGCGGCGATTCATGAACCGTCTCGCGTGCTGCTTCACCGCTGCCATGTTCCTGACCACGGGAGCATTTGCGGAGGTGCGGCTGCTCGACACGCCTGCGGCAGAGAAGAGCAGCAGTTACTCCCTCGCGGCGGCAGAGGGTGGCGTCGTGTTCCTGAGTTGGATCGAGTCCGCGGAGGGGGGCGCTCATGTCCTTCGGTTCGCGGAGTTGAAAGGCGAGAAGTGGGGACCCGCCACAACCATCGCGTCGGGTATGAACTGGTTCGTCAACTGGATCGACCACCCCGCAGTGGTTCCACTGGGCGGCGATCGGCTGGCGGCGCACTGGCTGGTTCACGATGAGGACCGGCAGGGCGACTACGGCTACGGCATTCGGCTGGTGTTCTCGGAGGACCGGGGCGGGACCTGGCGAGAGGTGTTCCAGGCGACTGGCGAGGGCGTTGACGGGTACGCGGGATTCGTGGCGTATGCCCCGGTCGCGGACGGGTTCGAGATGGCCTACCTGGCCACCGTCGGTGACGACGATGCGGAGCCGGTCTCGGCCGGACACGGCGAGGTGGAGCCGCGGATGGCTCTTCGGTCAGCCCGCTTCGATGCAGCCGGCGCGCTGGCGGGCGACCGCCAGGTGGACGCCGACGTATGCAGTTGCTGCACGACCGCGATGGCGCCGAGCTCGGATGGCCTGTTCGTGGCTTTTCGCGACCGTCGCGAGGGCGAGTTCCGGGATATCTCCTTCGCTCGCCTCCGGGACGACCGATGGAGCAGTCCGAAACTCGTCCACCGCGACGGCTGGCACATCCGGGGCTGCCCAACCAACGGCCCGGCCCTGGCTTCGAGTGCATCAGGGCCGACAGCCGCCTGGTTCACCGCCGCCGCCGGCGAGTCGAAGGTCCTGGCTGCCTTCTGGAACACCGCAGAGCAACGGTTCGACGATCCGATCCGAATCGATTACGGCTCCCCACGCGGCTGGGCCGGCGTCGCCACTCTCGAAGACGGCAGCGCCGCAGTCAGTTGGGTCGAGCGCTCGGAAGAGGGTTTCAGCGAGTTGCGAGTGCGTCGAGTGCCCCGGGCTGGAACCGCCGGTCGATCGATCAATGTGGCACCTGCACCTGCAGGTCGGAGTGCTTTAGGTGTACCCAAGGTGATCCGCAGCAACGACCGCCTGATCTTCGCTTGGCGAGACGGTGGCGTACAGACCGCTGCAGTGCCCACCGAGGCTCTTGAGTAGGCGCCAAGCCCCCAGTCCGTAAGCGTTCCGCGGCTAACACTGAGACAAGGTGCCGGTGTCCGACGCCGTCCAGCCGATCCGGCGACCTGCGGGTCCGACCTCCGCCGCGGCTTTGGACTACTCGCCCGCGCCGGTGGCGGCGCCGGACGCGGCGTGCTGTTCGTAGTCCTCTTCGGACAGGAAGACGAAGTTGGTCCAGCCGATCGCCATGTCGTCGACGGTCCGGTTGCCCCAGCCGACCCAGGCGGTCGGGTCGGGGTTGTAGGGGTTGTTCTCCGAGTTGTCGTGGTACGAGGTCACGTGCAGCACGGTGCCGGCGGGGAAGACCGGCGGGTGCTTGTACGGGTAGGCGATCTGCCAGTTGAAGTCGTAGTTCTGGATGCGGGTGAGCAGTTCGCGGCGGCCGTCGGGGTGGATCGCCTCGAGCTCCATGCCCTTGCCCCGGTAGTGCATGTGGGCCTGGAAGCTGATCAACTGGATCGGCCGGTCGAGCACGCGGTAGCCGTCGTGGCGGACGTTGTCGGCGCCGGGCGGGATGGAGAGCTCGTTGTTGCGCCAGCCGCGGTTGCTGGGCAGGCCGGCGAACAGCCGGGTTGAGACGATCCGGTGCTTCGGCACGACGCCGCGGGGGTAGAAGCCGAAACCGACCCGCTGGCGGTCGCGGATCACCTCGCCGATCGAATGGTAGTGGCCGCTGAAGCGGATCCGGCTGCCGGCCATCAGCAGCTTGCCGGTGTTCTCGGCGTAGAGGTCGCCGGTGTTGCCGACCGCGTACTCGATGAGCAGCGAGCCGACCGGGTTGCCCTCGGCGTCGCGGCGGTTCGGGTCGTCGTCACGCTCGAAGAAGTCCTCGCCGACGTACTCCGCGTCGTCCTGGATCGCGTAGACCATCGTGTGGTGGACGGTCGCGCGGCCCGCCTTGCTCGGCTTGACCTCGATCCAGCGGATGTAGCGGTCCTCGGTCAGGCCGGTGTCCGCGATGAAGTTGACGAACAGGTCGGGGCCCTCGGCCGGCACGACCATGTCCTCCTGCATCTCGACCACCAGGTCGGGCTCGCCGTACTCCCAGGCGTCGCCGTCGGGCCACTCGATCGGCGCCGGCAGGTCGGCGGAGTTGCCGCGTGGAGCACCGCCGTCGACCCAGGCCGTGACCAGGGCGATCTCCTCGTCGCTCAGGCTCGGGTCCGGGTCGTAGACGCCGATCGTGCGGTCGATGTGCCAAGGCGGCATCTGCCGGGACTCGACCCGGCGCTTGATGGACCGCGCCCAGGGCCGGATCTGCTCGTAGCTGAGGAGCGACATCGGCGCCGCGGTCTCGGGCCGGTGGCAGCGCTGGCACGAGCGCTGGAAGATCGGCGCGATGTCGCGGCTGAAGGTCGGCGGGTCGGCGTCGGCAGCCGCCGCCGGAGAAGCGGCCGGAACGGCAAGGAGGGCGAGCAGCGGAATCGCGGCCGTCGTCAGGGTTCCGAGAGTCCGGTTCATGGTTGGCTCCTCGTGGTGGCCGGTTCTGGTGCGAGGCAGACGCCCTGCTCGGCGGTGGCGGTGTCGATCTGCTTCGCCCGGCGGTAGGCCATGGAGATGTTCTCGATCAGGTAGAGGGTATCGATTCCGCCGCGTTCCGTCGTCTTCTCCGTGGTTTCGCCCACGGTGACCGACCAGCGCAGGTTGCCCTCGTAGTCGGCGGGGAGTACGACCAGGCAGACGTTGCGATGGCGTCCCGGTTCGAAGACAGTCGGCTGGCCGCGGTCTGCCGGTCCCGGGTCGAAGCCGTTCTCTTCGCCGGCGGGGATCTCGACCGCGACCGCGTTGTGGTTGTAGTAGCCGAAGACGAGGACCGCGGTGCCGTCGTCGTTCGGCACGTAGCCCTCGTAGACCGGATAGATCGGCCGGGTCGGCTGCGCCCAGGTCGCCGCTGCGAGCGTGGCGGCCAGCACCAGGAACAGGGGCAACGCCGCGCGTACCGACGATGCCTTCTTCATCGCGCGATCAGACCGCAGGGTAGGTGTAGCTCGCCTGGAGGCCGAGCGGGATGCCCAGCAACCAGTAGCCGATCAGGAAGATCGTCCAGGTGATGAGCAGGGTCACGGCGTACGGGATCATCAGCGACAGGACGGTGCCGATGCCCGCCTTCTTCGTGTATCGCTGGCAGAAGACGACGACGAGCGGGAAGTAGGGCATGAGCGGCGTGACGATGTTGGTCACGCTGTCGCCGACGCGGTAGGCGGCCTGGGTCAGCTCGGGCGAGATGCCGAGGCTCATCAGCATCGGCACGAAGATGACGGAGAGGACGGCCCACTTGGCGGAGGCCGAGCCGACGAACAGGTTGACGACCGCCGACAGCAGAATGATCCCGACCACGGTCGCCTGCGCGGGCAGGCCGAGATCGCGTAGGAAGTTCGCGCCCTTGAGCGCGATCAGCAGGCCGACGTTCGAACTGCTGAAGGCGGCGATGAACTGGGCGGCGAAGAAGGCCATGACCAGGTAGTAGGCCATCGTGCGCATCGCGTCGCTCATGCCGTCGACGATGTCCCGGTGGGTCTTCACGGTGCCGGCGACGTAGCCGTGGACGACGCCGGGGATCAGGAAGAAGACGAAGATCAGGGGCACCAGCATCTGCATCAGCGGCGCCGAGAACGCGGTCAGTTCGCCGGCCTCGCTGCGGAGCGGCGACGTGTCGGGCCACGCCCAGATCAGCAGGACGACCAGGCCGAGCACCGCGGACCCCATGCCGGCCACGAAACCCCGGCGGTCCTCGCGGCTTGGCTCCTCCATCTTCGGCATCTCGTCCGGGTCGCCGTCGATCTCGGTGCCGCGGAGTCTCGGCTCGATCACCCGGTCGGTCAGGTACCAGCCGACCGCGACCACGAGGATGGAGGACAGCGCGGTGAACAGGAGGTTGCAGAGCGGGTTGACGAGGACCTCGGGATCGAGGATCTGGGCCGCGGACTGCGTGAAGCCCTGGAGCAGGGGATCGATGCCCGAGGGAATGAAGTTGGCCGAGAAGCCGCCCGACACGCCGGCGAAGGCGGCCGCGATTCCGGCGAGCGGATGGCGGCCGGCCGCGTAGAAGATGACCCCGCCGAGCGGGATGACGAGGACGTAGCCGGCGTCCGCCGCCGTGTGGCTGACGATCGATGCGAGGATCAGCATCGGTGTCAGCAGGCTCTTCGGCGTGAAGCCGAGGATCAGGCGCAGGCCGGTGTTGATGAACCCCGTCTTCTCGGCCACGCCGACGCCGAGAAGCGCGACGAGCACCACGCCCAGCGGAGCGAACCCGGTGAACGTCGTCACCAGCCGCGCCATGAAGGTCGCCAGCGCCTCGCCGGTGAGCTGGTTCTGGATCCGGACGGGTTCGCCGGTCACCGGGTGGATGTCCGCGAACTGGATCGGCGCCAGCAGCACCGAGGCGATCCAGGTCAGGAACAGCAGCAGCAGGAAGAGGATCGCCGGGTCGGGCAGCTTGTTGCCGACGACCTCGATGGCGTTCAGAAACCGGTTGAGAAGTCCCTTCGGCTTGCCGTTGTCGGCCTGTTGCGCCTCGTCGCCTGCCTTCGCCATACGCCGGCTCCTCCCGTTTCTGCCGCTGTGGACGGAAGCGTCATCTTAGCGCCCGCGCGGCAGGCTGAGCGCGGCTGATTGCAAGGTTGACCCTCGGCCAATTGCAAGGTTCCGTCAGACCACGATCCGACCCACCCGCTCCACGAACCAGAACGCGGCGATGATCCCGGTGGCGTAGATCGGCATTCGCAGGACGAGTTCCGGCATGACGATGCCGACTCGCTTGACGACGGCGAGGAGGGCGAGCACCACGGCGACGAGCATCAACTGGCCGACCTCGACCCCGACGTTGAACAGGAACAGCGCCATGGCGATCGCCCGCTGCGGCAGGCCGATCTCGGCCAGGGCGCCGGCGAAGCCGAAGCCGTGCAGCAGGCCGAAGGCGAAGGCGATGAGCCAGGGACTCTTTGTCGTGATCGGTGAGCGCTGGTCCTCGGGACGCAGCAGCTCGACCGCCAGGAAGAGGATCGAGAGGGCGATCACCGCCTCGACCGGCGCTATGGAGAGCTTGACGACGTTGAGCGACGAGAGCGCGAGGGTGATGCTGTGGGCGACCGTGAACGACGTGATGACGCCGACCAGGCGCCAGGGGCTTCGGACGTAGAAGAGCAGGCCGATGACGAACAGGATGTGGTCGAAGCCGAACAGCAGGTGCTCGACACCGAGCATGAAGTAGGGCAGGGCGTTGCTGGCCGCCTCCCGGTCGACGGTCACCGAAGGCGTTTCCGGCCGGAGCAGTTCGGTGAGACTGTCGCCGTTGGCGAAGCTCATCCGGAGCAGGACGTCCGTCAGGGTCCGTTCGAGGCCGGCGACGGCGACGGTGTCGCCGTGGAGAATGCGGTCCGGATCGCCGTCCGCCGCTTCGCATTCGACGGTCCAGCGTTCGACCAGGGCGCCGGCCAGGTACTCGGGCGGCTGCCGCGCGGTCTCCGTGCAGTGTTCCGGCAGCGCCGGGTCAAGCAGGAGCAGGAGCGCGCCGCGGCGGGGCTGCTTCCAGACGACCTCGAAGGTCCCCGGCTCGCCCTCGTTCAGTTCGAGGTAGCCGGGACGGACCTCGTGGCCCCGCACGGGAACCGCCGCCAACAGGCCGAAGAAGACGGTCGCCAGGACCACCAGGCTGCGCACTGCGTGCGCCGGCGTCCCCGCCGGCTGCCTCCGAAGGCGGCAGGAAACGCGCGCCGGCCAAATGGCCTGCGTCGGCTTCGACGACTCGTTCAGCGTTCGTCTCCGCCTTCGTCCGCGTCCGCGCCGCCCTCCAGCTCGGAGGCGAAGTCGATCTCGTCGATCTCGATGCGGTAACGCTCTCGCAGACGCTCGTGCGCGGCCTGGTTCGCGGCGTCCCGGGCGTCGCGCTGGGCGTCCTCCAGTACGCGCCGGCGCACGTCCTCGAACACTGCAGGCTGCGCCTCCGTGCGAACGGACAGCCGAACGAGATGGTAGCCGTAGGCGGACTCGACCGGTCCCGCCCACTCGCCGAGGGGCAAGGTGTCCAGTGCGTCCACGAAGCCGCCGCCGAAAAGCTCGGCGATGTCTTCGGCAGTCCGCCGCCCGTACTCGCGGCGCAGCATGAAGGGATCGCCCAGCCGCCGCCAGAGCGTGTTCTCGGGCGCGGCTTCGTTACCCTCGGCGTGGAGCTGTTCGAGGATTCCGGAAGCGGCCTCCATGGCCTCCTCGTCGCTGCCGCGCCGGTCGGGGCTGACGTAGACGTGGCGGAGCGTGAAGCGCCGCGGTTCCCCGTAGCGCTCCGAGTTCTCCTCGAAGTACTGCTGGAGCTCAGCGTCCGACACCGCGGCGGTGCCCACCGTGTCCTCGATCACGAAGGACATCTTCTGGGCCAGACGGCGGCGGACGATCGTGTCGTCCTGGTCGAGACCCATGCGCGCGGCTTCGCGTACCAGGATCTCCTCCCGGACGTGGTCGTCGATCAGGGAGTCGAGTTCCGCGACGGTCGGCAGCCGGCCGATCTGCGCGCTCCAGAGGTCGGCCAGCCGGATCACCTGCGCTCGAGTGACGACGATCGTCCGGCTTTCCGCGTCGAAGACTCCGCCGGCCATGCGGTCCAACGCGAACACCGCGATGCCGATCAACAGGAACACGAACAGGGGATCGCGAACGAACCGTCGGAGACGCGAGTCGGGCATGGCGGTGAATACTACGCTTTCGGAGTTGACACGGAAGCTGAAGAGAGGAGCATCGTAATGACGAAGTCAACAGACAACCTCGGGGGGAGAACTGCCGCGCTGCTACTCGCCCTCCTCGTCGTTCCCATGGCGCCCGTGTTCGCCCAGCCCGACCCCGCCGCCACCGGCGAACGCGAGAAGGTCCTCTTCGACTGCGACATCGGTTCGGACATCGACGACGCTTACGCGCTGGCGCTGTTGCTCGCGAGCCCGGAGATCGAGCTGGTCGGGGTCACGGTCGGACACGCACGTACGGCGGACCGGGCTCCCCTGGCGCTGCGCATGCTCTGGGAGACGGGCCTGGAGCACATCCCGGTCTACGTCGGCCGGGAGACACCCCTGGTCACGCTACGCGACGGCAAGCCCCACGAGCAGTTCAGCGAAGCGCCGTACAACCGGCAGTTCCACTGGGCGCGCGGCTTCGACGAACTGAAACCCCAGGCGCAGCCGGCGGCCGAGTACATCGTGGAGACGTTGAACGCCGCGCCGGGGGAGATCACCCTGCTCACTGTCGGTCCGGTGACGAACATCGGCGACGCGCTGGAGCTCGACCCGGACGTTCTCAAGAACGCGAAGCGGGTCGTCTCGATGTACGGCTCGATCCGGTCGGGCTACGACGGAGGCGACGCGCAGCGGGAGTGGAACGTGCTCGCCGACGCCGCTTCGTCGCGCATCTTCGACGCGGGCGTGCAGGCCGGCGGCGCCGACGTCGTCTACATCCCCCTCGACGTGACGGACCACGTCCGACTCGACGAAGACCGCCGCCTCCACCTGCACATGCGCGACACGCCGCTGACCGACGCGGTGACGGCGCTCTACTCCCTGTGGCGGAACGAGGAGCGGAACCAGACCACGCCGCGCCTCTTCGACGCCGTCGCCGTCGGCTACCTGCTGTGGCCCGACCTCTTCGGCGTCGAACACGGCCGCGTCACGGTCGACGAACGGAGCATGACCCTGTTCGAACCCGGCGCCGAGCCGACCTCGACGGTCGCCCTGGAGATCGACGACGCGGACTTCATCCAGCGGATGGTCGACCGCTTCCTGGAGCAGAACCTCCGTCGCTAGGCGAGGTCGGTGGCGGTCGCACACTGGGTGCGCCGGCGTCCCCGCCGGCTCTCCGGGCTCCGCTACATCGAAGCCAGCAAGTCTCCCAACTGCTCCAAACTGGCCAGGTTGTGCACCGGCAGAAAGTCGTCGACGTGCGGGAGCGCGGCCACGATGCCCCGTGTCAGCGGCTGGTAGTCCGGTGAACCGAGCAGCGGATTGAGCCAGATCAGGCGGTGGCAGCTTCGGTGCAGGCGTTCCATTTCGTGGCCCAGGAGGGCGATGTCGCCGCGGTCCCAACCGTCGCTGATGATGAGCACGGCGGCGCCCTGCCCGAGCAGGCGGCGGCTCCAGGTGAAGTTGAACTCCCGCAGCGCGTCGCCGGTGCGGGTGCCCCCGCCCCAGTCCTCGATGCGGTGGGCGGCGGCCTGGAGGGCGCGGTCGACGTCGCGTTCGGCCAGCTCCTGGGTGAGGCGAGTCAACCGCGTGCCGAAGGCGAACGCTTCGACCCGCGAGATGCCCGGGTCGGCCGAGCGGGGGTGGGAGACAGCGTAGATGAAGTGGAGCAGCAGGCGCGAGTAGGGCTCCATCGACCCGGAGATGTCGCATAGCAGGACGAGCGGCCGCCGCCGGTGCTTGCGGCCGCGGCGGACCAGGTCGACCATCTCGCCGCCCTGGGTCAGGCTGCGCCGCAGCGTCCGCCGCAGGTCGAGCCGGTGGCCGTGGCGATCCGGCCGGAGCCGGCGGGTGCGGCGCGTCTCGAGCTGCCAGTGCAACGTGGCCATCAGCCGCTTGATCTCGTCGAGTTCGTCGCCCTCGAGCTGGGCGAAGTCCTTCTGCCGCAGCGCTTCGCGGGCGCTGTAGAGCTGAGCGCGGGCGGTACGGTCCCGGTCGCTCTGGCGCTCATCGCCGCCGTCGCTGTCGTTCAGCGCCAGCTTCTGGATCGCGGCCCGCTTCGTCCGCTCCGTCCGGCGCTGGATCATCAGCCCCAGTTCGAGCTGCTCGAGTTCCCGTGGGTCGCGAGCCTGCCAGAACAGCTCGAAGGCCTTGTTGAACCAGGGCAGGTCGCGTCGCCGGCTGACGAGTACCGCTTGCGCGGCGGCCTTCACGTCGCGCTTGCGGGCGAGGTCGACGAGTTCCAGGGCGGCCACCCAGTCGCGCAACTGGGTCGGCGTCACGTCCAGGCTGCCGACCCGCAGCAGCCGGCCGAAGAGGACGATGTTGCGGAGCAGGTGGCCGCGCGTCGCGGCCGCCTCAGCCATGGTCGCCGAGGGTCAGTTCAACCGCCGAGAAGGTGGCTAGTAGAGTCGTGCCACCCGCAAACCCACGGAGAGCGAGATGACCGAGAGGCCCCTGCGACTTCTGACTGCCGCCCTGGCATTCGCTGTGCTGCTCGCGCCGACTTCCGCCGCCGCGCAGTTGCCCCCGGACACGCAGATCGATGTGGCGGAAGCCGGGGCCGCGACGACTTCCGCCGGCAGCGGTCGGCGCGTATCGGGCGAGACCTTCCATGACGCGCTGCGTTCGGGTGGGAACGGTCCGGAGATGGTGGTGATTCCGGCGGGCGATTTTCGTATGGGCTGCGTGTCGGGTGTGCGTTGTGGGGACGGCGAGCTGCCGGTGCACCAGGTGACGATCCCGCAGGCTTTCGCGGTGTCGAAGCACGAGGTGACGTTCGCGCAGTGGGAGGCTTGCGTGTCGGCCGGCGGTTGCAGTCATCGTCCGGACGATGAGGGCTGGGGTCGCGGCAATCGTCCGGTGGTGAACGTGTCCTGGGATGACGCTCAGCAGTACGTGAGTTGGCTGTCTTCCCAGACGGGAGCGGAGTACCGTTTGCTGAGCGAGTCGGAGTGGGAGTATGCGGCCCGCGCTGGTACGTCGACGGCTTACAGTTGGGGGAACGAGATCGGTTCGGGTCGCGCGAACTGCAGTGGTTGCGGGAGCCGATGGGATTGGGAAGGGACGGCTCCCGTGGGTTCGTTTGGCGCGAACGGGTTGGGTCTTCACGACATGCACGGGAACGTGGTCGAGTGGGTGCAGGACTGCTGGAATGGTAGCTACAGGGGTGCGCCCTCGGACGGGAGCGCCTGGCAGTCGGGCGATTGTTCCCGCCGCGTCTTGCGCGGCAGTTCCTGGTACGGCTATCCGAGGTTCCTCCGCTCCGCGAACCGCAACAGGTACACCGCCGGCAACCGCTTCCGCAACAACGGTATCCGAGTAGCCCGGACGCTGACCCCCTGAGCCCGCACGCTCAGAAGCCTGAGCCGGCGGGGACGCGGGCGCGCCCGGTGCTCGGTCGGCGGTGTAGCCGGTTCCTGCCGTGCCGGCTACTCTGACCGGCTCTTCCGTAGCAGCCTCCGCACCGCCTCGTCGTCGATCTTGTCGAGGTCGTCCTGGTACTTGAGCAGCACGCCCAGGGTGTCGCGGAGGATGTCGTCGGAAAGCGTCTCCTGGTCGAGAGCAATGAGCGCGTTCGTCCAGTCGAGCGTCTCGGCGACGCCCGGCTGCTTGAACAGATCCTCCGCTCGCAGCGCTTGCACCAGGCGGACGATCTCGGCGGCGAAGTGCTTGGGCGCCTCGGGGACGCGGCGGAGCACGATCTGGACTTCCTTCTCGTAGTCCGGGAAGTCGATCCAGTGGTAGAGGCAGCGGCGCTTCAGCGCGTCGTGGACCTCGCGGGTGCGGTTCGAGGTGACGACGGCGACCGGTGGCGTCTCGGCGGTGACGGTGCCGATCTCGGGGATCGTGATCTGAAAGTCGGCCAGGATCTCGAGCAGGTAGGCCTCGAACTCCTCGTCGGCGCGGTCGAGCTCGTCGATCAGCAGCACGGGTGGCGCCTGACCTCTGCGGCTCTGCTGGACGGCGCGCAGGAGGGGTCGTTCGAGCAGGAAGTCGGAGGAGAAGACGTCGTCGACCGCGGTGCGGGCGTCGCCGCCTCCGGCCGCCTCCAGGCCGCGCAGGTGAAGCAACTGGCGGCGGTAGTTCCACTCGTAGACGGCGGTCGAGACGTCGAGGCCCTCGTAGCACTGGAGCCGGATCAGTTCCGAGCCGAGGCAGCGGGCGAGGGCCTTGGCCACCTCTGTCTTGCCGACGCCGGGCTCGCCCTCCAGGAAGATCGGCTTGCCCATGCGCAGCGACAGGTAGATCGCCGTGGCGAGGTCGCGTTCGGCGATGTAGTCCTCGGCGCGGAGCGCCTCGATCGCCGCGTCAACGTCGGAAAAGCCGCGGTTGGGCGGCGAAGTCGAGCGCCGGAAGTCGGGGGAAACGGTCATGGCGGTGGAGGCGGCGGCAGGCTATCGCAGGCGGCGCCGGCCGCTGGCCGCCTTCGGCGGATGCCGGCGGGGACGCCGGCGCACCCAGTCGCTTACAGGTCGAGGATCGCGTCGATCTCGTCTGGCAGCGGCTTCGGCTTCGACAGCAGGGAGATGCCGAAGAAGAGGGTCAGCGAGACCAGAAGCGAGATGGCGCCGCCGTGGATGCCGTGGGGCACGGCGATGTCCCTGAGTTCGATGATGAAGTTGACCAGCAGGCCCGAGACGATCGCCACGTTCGCCGCCAGCGGCGTCGCGCGTTTCCAGTTGAAGCCGATCGCTACTGCCGGTACGAGTGCCGCGGCGAAGGTGCCCCAGCCGAAAGCGCCGAGCAGGGCCACCAGTTCCGAGTTCGAGAGGCTGACGAACAGTGCGGCGCCGATGGCCAGGCCGAGGGTCGCCACCCGCGCCCAGAACAGTTCCTTCTTCAGCGGCTTGCCGGTGAGCGCCTTGGGAATGTCGTGGATGATCGCCGCGGCGCCGATGTTCAGGAAGCCGTCCGCTGTCGACATGATCGCCGCGAAGAGCGCGGCGAAGACGATGCCGGCCAGAATCGGGTGCGCGTAGGACTGGAGGAACGCATAGGCCGCGTCGTCGGCCTGGCCGAGTTCGGGGTGGTCGCCGGTGACGACCAGCGCCCGCATGGCGAAGCCGATCGCGATCCAGAGGAGCGCCGCGAGGACGCCGGCGATCGCGCTGACCAGGAAGATCTGCTTGAACTGGCGGATCCGCTTGTTCATCATCAGCTTGGTGACGATGTGGGGTTGCCCGCAGGCACCGACGACGAAGAGGAAGTAGTAGGAGAGCGCCCCCATGATCCCGAGGGTGCCCCACGGACCGATCGCCTCCGGATCGTCGTTCGCCAGCGTCATCGCGCCGCCGGCGAGGCCGCCATCGACTGCGCTGATCGCGGCGACCACCATCAGCACGCCGGCGACCGCCATCACCGCGCCCTGGACGACGTCGGTGTAGACCCCGGCGATGATGCCTCCGGTCACGCAGTAGAAGACGAGGACGGCGACCGAGATCGCCATCGCGACGCCGAGGCTGACGTGGGGCATGCCGTCGACGTTGTTCAGGATCTCCTGCAGCACGACGGCCATCGCCATGACCTGCGCCGCCAGGTAGCCGACGACCCCGAGGATGATCGCCACCGCGGTCAGGAACCGGCTGGTCTCACTCTGGTAGCGCAGCGCCACGGTGTCGGGTAGTGACACCGTCTGGTACACCTCGGAGAAGATGCGCAGCCGCTTCGCGACCAGGAAGAAGGTGAAGCAGCTCGCCACCGTGCCGCAGACGATCATCCACACGGACGTCATGCCCTGGCTGTAGACGAGGCCCGGGCCGCCGACGAAGCCGAAGCCGGAGAGCGTGCTCGAGAAGAGGGCGAAGGCGGTGACGATGATGCCCAGTTCGCGGCCGGCCATGAAGAAGTCCTGGCTCGACTTCGTCCGCCTGAGCGCCCAGATGCCGACGCCGATGCAGAGCGCGAAGTAGATGAGAAGGCAGGTCAGAACGACCGCGTTGCGGCTCTCCTCCATCAGTCGGCCCCTGCTTCCTTCCGGCGCTGCGCGGCCGCGAGTTCCGCCACCTTCTTCTCATCCTCGTCGGTGAAGAACCAGCGGTCGAAGATCCGCATGTAGACCACCATGAAGAACACCGGGAACGGCCACACCGCGTAGAACACCCAGGCGGTGGGTCTGGGGAAGCCCAGGAACAGGGTGTGGACCTCCTCGGTGGCGTAGCGCTGGTACGAGAAGACGAGCGCGGTGAAGATCGCGGCCAGGACCAGGGTGCCGAAGATAAGGGGCTGCTTCGCCGGCCCCAGGGAGGCGCCTCCGTTCTTGCGCCGTTCCATCCCCATCGCCAGGCAGCCGCCGAAGAACAGCACCTGGAAGAGGACGAAAGCCCAGCCGATCCAGAGCGTCGTGGCGTGACGCTCGGCGCCGGGGCCGCCCTGGCGCATCGTGGAGAAGCGCTCGTGCTCGAAGCCGCTGCTGCTCACCACCCGCTCCGTCGCGCCGTCCTGCAGGACCACTTCCGTCGGCGCGACGAACGCCGCCCCGACGGCGACGCACATGCCGATCAGGGTCAGGAAGACGAACCAGTGGAGCTTCATGGGTTGAGGTGCTTGCGGCCGGGGAAAGCTGCGGCAGCCTACCCCAGCCGCGCGGCGACCGGGGGAAGGGCGTTGCTATGGTCCCCCGCGATGGACGGTGGGTCGGTAGGCAGCCAGAAGCCGCTCAACCGACTGCTCGCGTACATGCGTCTGGCCCCCGGCGGCTACGTCCTGGGCGGGGTCCTCACCCTCCTCTACGCGGTCTTCTTCCAGCTCATCCCGCTGGCGATCCGGGACATCGTCGCCGCGTTCGAAGACGCCCCGGACGCGGTTGGGCGCGCGATCTTCTGGCTGGTTGCCGCCTCGGTCTTTCTGGCTCTGGCGCGGCTGTTCTCGCGCATCGTGATGTTCAACATCGGCCGGCAGATCGAGTTCCGCATCCGCAACGACTACTTCGCCCATCTCCAGAGCCTGCCGCAGTCCTTCTACCTCGCTCACCGCACCGGCGATCTCATGTCGCGGGCCGTGAACGACATCAACAGCATCCGGATGTTCCTGGGGATGGGGTTGCTGAACCTGCTGCAGACGCCGGTTCTGTTCGCGGGCGCCCTGGTCGTGCTGCTGCCCGTGGACGCGATGCTGACTCTCTGTGCGCTGGGGCCCTTCCCGCTCTTCGTCCTGATTACCCGTCACTACAGCCGCTACATGTTCCAGGCCAACCTGGCCGGCCAGGAACAGCTCGGCAAGGTCTCGACGGTCGTGCAGGAGAACGCCTCGGGTGCGCTGGTGGTCAAGGCCTACGACCTGTCCAACCTGGAGCGCGACCGCTTCGAGGACCAGAACCAGGAGCTCTTCCGGCGGATGATGAAGGTCGGCGTCATGCAGACGACGATGTTCGCCAGCGTCAGCCTGGTGCCGGCTCTCTCGGCGGCCGTCGTTCTGTGGCTGGGTGGCCAGCGGGTACAGACCGGCCTGCTCGGCACCGAGGATCTGTGGCTGTTCTGGGGCCTGATCGGCATGCTCACCTTCCCGACCATGATGCTGGGCTTCGTCGTGTCGATCACGCAGCGCGGCCTCGCGGCGCTGGAGCGGCTGGGCGCCGTGCTGGACATCGTGCCGTCGATCCGCGATCGCGAGGACGTTGCGGCCGTCTCGGAGATCAAGGGGCGCGTCGAGTTCAGGAACCTGACGTTCGCCTATCCGGGCAGTTACGTGCCGGCGCTCAAGGGAATCGATCTGACCGTTGAAGCGGGCAGCACGGTCGGCATCGTGGGCCCCGTCGGCTCCGGCAAGACGACCCTCGTCAGCCTGGTGCCGAGGCTGCTGGAGGTCGACGACGGTTCGATCCTGATCGACGGGGTGGACCTCAACCGGATGCCGGTCCACCTGCTGCGTTCGAGCATCGCCATGGTGCCGCAGGACAGCTTCCTGTTCTCCATCTCCGTGGCCGAGAACATCCGCTACGGCGTACCCGATGCCGCCCTCGCGGAGGTCAGGCGGGCGGCCGCCCGGGCCCAGGTCGAACGGGAGATCGAGGAGTTCGAGGACGGCTTCGGCACCGTCGTCGGCGAACGCGGCGTCACCCTGTCGGGCGGCCAGCGCCAGCGCGTCGCCCTGGCGCGGGCGATGATCCTGCGTCCGTCCATCCTCATCCTCGACGACTCCCTCTCGAGCGTCGACCACGGCACCGAGGAGGCGATCCTCGGCGACCTCGAGGGCCGGCGGCGCGGCCGCACTTGCTTCATCGTTGCGCACCGGATCTCGGCCGTGCGGCACGCGGATCAGATCGTCGTGCTCGAGAATGGCCGGATCACCGAACGCGGCACGCACCGCGAACTCGTCGAGCTCGGCGGCTTCTATGCCCGCCTGCACCATCGCCAGGAGCTGCTGTCGGAGCTCGAGCTGGGCGATGGCGGTGTGGCGGTGCCGGAGCCGGCCGGTCGGGTCGAGGCAGCGGCCGCTCCGGGGCAGCAGCGGTTGCCCCTGGGGGAGCCGTCGTGAGCGAGGAACGGAGCGAGTCTGCCCGGCTCGGCCGCGAGCGGGACCTCGGCAAGGTCTACGACACGGAGCTGATCAAGCGGCTGTGGCCGTTCATGCGGCCCTACCGCGGCTGGATCGCGTTCAACTTCGCCATGATCCCGCCGCGCGCCCTCCTCGAACTGATGCCGGCGCTGGTCGTCGGCGCTGCGCTGAACTACCTGACCGAGGGGGTGACGACGACGGAAGTGGGGTGGATGGCGCCCTTCGTCGTGCCGCGGCTGGGACTCGGGCCCCTGGCCTGGATGTTCGGGCTCGTGTTCTTCATCTCGGTCGTCACGCTGATCGTCGACTGGCTGCGCGCCTTCTCGATGATCTCGCTCGGCCAGCGCACGGTCCGGGACGTCCGCAGAACGCTGTTCGATCACGTCCAGCGGCTGCCGATGCGCTTCTTCGACCGTTACCCGGTTGGCCGCCTCGTGACGCGGCTCACGAACGACCTGGAGCACCTGGCGGAGATGTTCTCGGCGGGCGTCATCGCCATGGTGGCGGACCTGTTCGTCATGGTCGTCATCCTCGCCATGCTGTTCGCGATCGACCCGCGACTGGCGCTGGCGGCGCTGGCCCTGGTGCCGGTTCTGGGCATCGCGGCGGCGATCTTCCGTTACAAGGTGCGGGAGGCCTACCGGGAGGTGCGGGTCAAGATCGCGCGCCTCAACGCCCACCTGCAGGAGACGATCTCCGGCATGAAGGTGGTCCAGTTGTTCGCCCGCGAACGGCGCAACTTCGAGGACTTCAGGCGCGAGAACGCCTCCCACCGCGATTCCTGGCTGCGCTCTATCCGCTACGACGCGCTGCTGTTCTCGACCGTCGACCTGGCGACGAACCTGACCCGGGCGCTGATCTTCTGGTACGGCGCGCAGATGGTGGGCCTGGGCGAGGTCACGCTCGGCACGATCTACGTGTTCTCCGACTACATGAGCCGGTTCTTCCGGCCGCTGATGGACCTGTCGGCGAAGTACTCGGTGATGCAGTCATCGATGGCGAGCGCCGAGCGGGTGTTCCAGCTCCTGGACGAGCCGCGGGAGCCGGAGGGCAAGGTGGAGGCGCCCGCGCGGGACGAGGCGGACGCAGCGGGGGCGGAACCGGGCGGCTGCGAGGTCGAATTCGACGGCGTGACCTTCGCCTACGGTTCCGAGACGGTACTGCGCGACGTCTCGTTCCGGGTTGCTGCCGGCGAGCGGGTGGCGATCGTCGGTCACACCGGGTCCGGGAAGACGACGACGCTCAAGCTGCTGGCCCGTCTCTACGAGCTGCAGGAGGGGTCGATCCGGGTCGACGGCAGGGACATCCGGGACATCCCGAAGCCCGAACTGCGGCGTCGGATGGCGTTCGTGCTCCAGGACGTCTTCCTGTTCGACGGCGACCTGCGCTACAACATCGTCCTCGGCCGCGACGTCGCCGACGACGTGGTCAACGAAGCGGCACGCGCCACCCACGTCGACGACCTGATCGAGCGGCTGCCGAACGGCTGGGCGCACAAGGTCAGCGAGCGTGGCGTCAACTTCTCGACCGGACAGCGTCAACTGCTCTCCTTTGCCCGCGCCCTCGCCCGCGAACCGCAGCTTCTGCTCCTCGACGAGGCCACCTCCAGCGTCGACACCGAGACCGAGGCCCTGATCCAGGACGCCCTCCAGCACCTGATGGCCGGCAAGACCTCGATCGTCGTTGCCCACCGGCTGTCGACGATCAAGGACGTCGACCGCATCTACGTGTTCCACCACGGCGCCATCTGCGAGCACGGCACCCACGACGAACTCCTCGACCGTCGCGGCGTCTACTGGCGCCTTTACCAGTTGCAGTACGCGCAGCAGGAGACGGCGGCGTAGTCCATGGCATCCACCCAACAGGCGGAAGACCGGCGGCACGTTCGGTTCGAACCGGACGAGAAGCCTCCGGGGGCGCTCGGCCTGGGGCTCGGGCTGCAGCTCGCGATGCTGGCCGTCCCGAGCATCGTGCTGGGTCCGACGATCATGATCACCCTCGCGGGCGAAAGCGATGCCTACCTCTCCTGGGCGGTTGGGGCGGCTCTGGGAATCAGCGGGATCACCACCGTTGTCCAGGCCATCGGCGTCGGGCGCATCGGCGCCCGCTACGTGCTGCTCATGGGCAGCAGCAGCGCGTTCATCGCCGTCTGCATCGCGGCTCTGGAGCAGGGCGGCCCCGGCCTGCTGGCGTCGCTGATCGTCGTCTCGTCCCTGTTCCAGTTCGTCCTCGCCGCCAAGCTGTCCCTGTTGCGCAAGATCTTCACGCCCACGGTGGCCGGCACCGTGCTCATGCTGATTCCGGTGACGCTGGCGCCGGTCATCCTGCGCAAGCTGGCTGACGTGCCCGAAGGCGCGGCGCCGGCGGCCGCGCCGGTTGTCGCGGGCGGCACGCTGCTCGTCATCACCCTGATGGTGCTCCGTTCGTCCGGTGCGTGGCGGTTGTGGGCGCCTGCCGTCGGGATCGTGACCGGCTGCGTGATCGGGGGGCTGGCGTTCGGAATCTACGACACGGCGGGCGTGCGCGAAGCGGCGTGGATCGGCTTGCCGAGCTTCGCCTGGCCCGGGTTCGATTTCGGCTTCGGTCCCGAGTTCTGGGCTCTCCTGCCGGCGTTCGTGATGCTGACCCTGGTCGGCGCCATGGACACGCTCGGCGACAGCATCGCCATTCAGCGGGCGTCGTGGCGCAAGCCGCGGGCGATCGACTTCCGCTCGATTCAGGGCGCGATGTCGGCTGATGGCGTCGGCAACCTGCTGTCGGGCCTGGCGGGCACGGTGCCGAACACGACGTACGCGACGGGCATCGCGATCGTCGAGCTCACGGGCGTGGCGGCCCGTGCCGTCGGCGTCTTCGTCGGGGTCATCTTCGTCGGGCTCGCCTTCATCCCGAAGTTCATGGCCGCTCTCATCGCGATACCGGGTCCGGTGGTGGCCGCCTACTACCTGGTGCTCGTTGCGCTGCTCTTCATCTTCGGCGTCAAGATCCTCATGCACGAGGGCCTCGACTACCGCAGGGGTCTCATCGTGGGCGTGGCGTTCTGGCTCGGGGTCGCGTTTCAGCTCGACTGGATCTTCCCCGAGTACTTTCAGGGGTCGTGGAGCGAACTGCTCGGCAACGGCATGACGGTCGGGGGAGCGATCGTGATCTCGCTGACCCTGTTCGAGGAACTGACCGGGCCGCGCCGCCGACGCCTCAGGGTGCCGCTGAATGCCGACGCGTATCGGAAGGTCGACGCCTTTCTGGCCCGGGTCGGCGAGCGCGGTCGATGGCCCGGGGAGATGGTCGAGCGGGTCCGGGCGGTGGGGGAGGAGACCCTGCTGCTGCTGATCCAGAAGGACGACCAGCGAACCGACGGCGACGCGCGGGACCTCCTGCTGATCGGGCACGGGGACAGGGAAGAGGCGGTGCTGGAGTTCGTCGCCGCGACCGACGCGACGAACCTCGAGGACCAGCTGGCGGTGCTCGGCGAGCCGGCGGCGGGCGGACCGGTGGAGGAAGAGGTCTCCCTGCGACTGCTGCGCCACTACGCGTCGTCCGTGCGGCACCACCAGTACCACGACACCGACGTGGTCACGGTTCGGGTGACGGCAACGTAGCTGCGCCGCCACTACAATCAGGCGATGACCGCCGACGAGCGCTGGCGTTGGAGGCCGCTTGAGGGAATGCCCGCCGGTGCCGCCTCCTGGGCGTTGCCGGGACAGGCGGAGCAGGAGGCGGCCTGGACCGCGCACCTCGACGCGCTCAAGCGGGACGCCGCCAAGGAGCGCTTCATGCAGTCATGGCTGCGCGAGCGAGTGCGGGCGTTCGCCATCGAGACCGGCCAGATCGAGGGGCTCTACACGCTCCGCCGAGGTGTGACCGAGCAGTTGGTCGCGGAGGGGTTCGCCGGCGTCATGGGCGCGCACACCCTCGAAGGGCTCGAAGACGAGGCGATCCGCGGTCTGCTTGAGGACCAGGAGGCGGCCTACGACATGGTCTTCGAAGACGTGGCAAGCGGACGTCCGCTCTCGGAGCACATGGTGAAGAGCTGGCACCAACTGCTGGTACGTCACCAGGAGACGGTCACGGGTCTGGACCTCGACGGCCGCCGCGTCGCCGTGCCGTTCCGCACGAAGGGGCGATGGAAGACGCAACCCAACAATCCGAGACGTGCCGACGGGAAGGTCCACGAGTACTGCCCGCCGGAACACGTCCAGGCCGAGATGGACCGTTTCTTTACTTTGTGTCGGGGCGTGTTCGAAGGCGACTATCCGGTCAACGTGGAAGCTGCCTGGCTGCACCACCGCTTCGTGCGAACCCACCCGTTTCAGGACGGCAACGGGCGGGTATCCCGATTGCTCATGGCCTGGGCCTACCTGAAGCGCTCCCTGCCGCCGCCGGTGGTTACCGCCGAAGGGAAGCCGGCCTACGTGAATGCCCTGGAGATGGCCGACGGCGGCGACGTCAAGGCGCTTTCGGACCACCTCGGAGGCCTTGCGCTGGTTTCCATGATCAGCGCCAACCAGTTGGCCCGGCAGGTGCTCGCGGGCAGGCTGGAGCGTCCGAACGGCAACGGCGGACGGACGATCGGCGACGAGTACTGCCCGCCGGACGGCGAAGCCGCGATCTGACGTTCCCCGGCTTGGACGCCGGATCCGCCGCCTGATTCCCGCCTGAAGACGAAGGGCCGGAATCCGCCGAGATTCGGACCTTCAGAACCTACAAAACGGGTGGCGTCCCGGTTGTTTCTCCTGTCTGCGGACGAGGGGTGATGTCCCCTCCTGAGCCGGGCTTCTCTGTCTCCCAATCGGGAGATGCGTGGCCCTCGGTTCTCTTCTAAAAGGGAACCGGCCCTCGGCCAGGCCCCTTTTTCCGTTCTGCC
>VXSP01000005.1 GCA_009837885.1 Holophagales bacterium
GATCGTCCCCACGTTCACGTGCGGCTTCGTACGCTCGAACTTCTCCTTCGCCATGCCTAAGCTCCTCGCTATCTCACTCTGTCCGCTGGTTGCATCTCACTCGGTGTGGTCGTTTCAGCCGGTCGCCCTGGCCACGACCTCCTCGCTCACGGTGCGCGGTGTCGGTTCGTAGGACTCGAATTGCATCGAGTAGTTCGCCCGGCCCTGTGTCGCCGAACGCAGGTCGGTCGCGTAGCCGAACATCTCCGCGAGCGGCACACGGGCGTTGACGATCTGCGTCTTGCCATTCATCTCCATGCCGAGCACCTTGCCCCGGCGCGAACTGATGTCCCCGATCACGTCGCCCATGTACTCCTCGGGCGTCGTGATCTCGACCGCCATGACCGGCTCCAGCAGCACGGGACCGGCGTCCTTGGCGGCGTCGCGCCAAGCCATCGAACCGGCGATCTTGAAGGCGACCTCGGACGAATCGACCTCGTGAGCGCTGCCGTCGTAGACCTCGGCGGCGACGCCCGTGACCGGATAGCCCGCGAGAGGGCCCGATTCGAGCGCCTCGGCAATGCCGCGCTCGATTGACCGGATGAACTCCCTGGGAATCACGCCGCCCTTGGTCGAGTCCTCGAACTCCATCCCGTCGCCTTCGAACGGCCGTACCCGCAACAGGCAATGACCGTACTGGCCCCGACCGCCGGACTGGCGCACGAAGCGCCCTTCGCCGGCAGCCTCCAGGGTGATCGTTTCGCGATAGGCCACCTGCGGCCTGCCGACGTTCGCGCCGACGCGAAACTCCCGGATCAGCCGGTCCGTGATGATGTCCAGATGAAGTTCGCCCATCCCTGAGATCAGCGTCTGGGCGGTGTCCGGATCCGTGTGGACCCGGAAGGTCGGGTCCTCGCGCATCAGCTTCTCGAGCGCGAGACCCAGCTTCTCCTGGTCCGCCTTCGTCTTGGGCTCGATCGAGACGGACAGGACCGGCTCGGGGAAGTCCATGGACTCGAGCACGATGGGCGCCGAGGGCTCGCAGATCGTGTCGCCGGTGGTCACGTTGCGGAGACCGACCGCGGCAACGATGTCGCCACACCAGACCCGCTTGACTTCCTCGCGCTTGTTCGCGTGCATCTTGAGCAGCCGGCCCACGCGCTCCTTGCCTCCGCGGTTCGCGTTCAGCACCCTCTGTCCCGTCTCGATCCGGCCGGAGTAGACGCGCAGGTAGGCGAGCTGGCCGACGAAGGGGTCGGTCATGATCTTGAACACGAGAGCGCTGAACGGCGCGTCGTCCGACGGTTCGCGGACGGCACTCCCGTCGCCCTCGACGACCCCCTCGATCATCGGCACGTCGAGCGGCGAGGGCAGGTAGTCGAGAACGGCGTCAAGCAGGGGCTGTACGCCCTTGTTGCGGAACGCTGAACCGCAGAACACCGGCTGCAGGCTGTTGGCCACCGTCGCCCGGCGCAGGGCCGCCCGTAACTCGTCGCTCGTGACTTCGGCGCCGGAGAGGTACTTCTCGAGCAATTCCTCGTCGGTCTCCGCCACGGCCTCGACCATCGCCTCGCGAGCCGCCAGCGCCAGGTCGGCGTACTCCTCGGGAATGTCGGTGATCCTGAACTGCGCTCCCAGGCTCTCGTCCTCGTAGATGTAGGACGACATCTCGACCAGGTCGATGACTCCGGCGAAGGCGTCCTCGCGGCCGAGAGGCAACTGGAGAACGACGGGGGAGGCGCCGAGCCGCTCGCGCATCATCCGGACGCAGCGGTCGAAGTCCGCGCCGACCCGGTCCATCTTGTTGACGAACGCGATCCGCGGCACGCCGTAGCGGTCCGCCTGCCGCCACACCGTCTCGCTCTGGGGCTCTACGCCGGCGACCGCGTCGAACACCGCCACGGCGCCGTCGAGCACCCGCAGCGAACGCTCGACCTCGGCGGTGAAGTCGACGTGGCCTGGAGTGTCGATGATGTTGATCCGGTGGTCCTGCCAGGTACAGCTCGTGGCGGCCGACGTGATCGTGATCCCGCGCTCCTGCTCCTGCTCCATCCAGTCCATCGTCGCGGTGCCTTCGTGCACTTCACCGATCTTGTAGTTCACACCGGTGTAGTACAGGACGCGCTCGGTCGTGGTCGTCTTTCCCGCGTCGATATGCGCCATGATCCCGATGTTGCGGGTCTTCTCCAACGGGACCCTTCTGGAGTTGGCTTGGGCGGTGGCGGTGGGCATGGTGCGGGGATACGAACGGTTGGCTGAGGAGCAGGTTGGACGGATGGATCGTGACGTTTGGCGGGCGGATTCTTGAGGTGTCTTGGGGGGGTTCAACGCGGGAATCGCCGCCTTGCGGAAAGGCGGCGACGCAACGGGACGGGCCGTGGACAACCGGCGGCCGTGGAACGCAGTCGGGATCCGCGTCAGGCGGATCTCGCGCCGTTCGCTACCAGCGGTAGTGGGAGAAAGCCCTGTTCGCTTCTGCCATCCGGTGGGTGTCCTCTTTCCTCTTGATCGCGACTCCGCGGTTCTCGGCGGCGTCGAGCAGTTCGCCGGCCAACCGCAGTCTCATCGTCTTCTCTCCCCGACCCTTCGCCGCCTGAATCAGCCACCGCATGGCCAACGCGAGCTTGCGCGCGGGCCGCACTTCCATCGGCACCTGGTACGTTGAACCGCCGACACGCCGCGACTTGACCTCGACCGCGGGCTTCACGTTGTCGATCGCCTTCTGGAAGACGGCGACCGGATCCTCCTCGCCGGTCCGTTCCTTGATCGTCGTCAGGGCGTCGTAGAGGATGCGCTCGGCGACCGACTTCTTGCCGTCCTTCATCAGGACGTTGACGAACTTGCTGACCAACTGGGAGTGGTACAGCGGGTCGGGGAGTATCTGGCGCTTCGGGACTTCGCGGCGTCGAGGCATGCTGAGGCTCCGTGAATCAGGCCTTGGGGCGCTTGGCGCCGTACTTGGAGCGTCCCCGACGACGATCGTCGACGCCGACCGCGTCCAGGGTGCCGCGAATGACGTGGTAACGGACGCCGGGCAGGTCCTTCACCCGGCCTCCGCGAATCAGAACGATGGAGTGTTCCTGGAGGTTGTGCCCGACGCCCGGAATGTAGGTCGTGACCTCGATACCGTTCGTGAGCCGCACCCGCGCCACCTTGCGCAACGCCGAGTTCGGCTTCTTCGGCGTTTGCGTGTACACGCGCACGCACACTCCCCGCCTCTGCGGCGAGGCCTGGAGCGCCGGACTCTTGGTCTTCGCGACCTGGCGCTGGCGGCCCTTTCGGACCAGTTGACGGATCGTGGGCATCGGTTCTCTCTTGCTCCAGCAGACTCTCTTGCCTGGTGCCGGGACCCCGGCGTTCCAAGGCCCGCCGCCACGCACGGCGCGGGCCAGCCTGAGCCGACCCGGGTTAACCCGAGGCGACCGAAAACGAGCAAGGCCAGCTGACCGCGTAAGGCGCCAGAAGCGCGCGGCACCGGGCGAACACCCGGTTCAGAGCCTGACTCGCTGAGTGAAGTTGGGATTGTCTCTCGGCTCGCCCCGCGCGAGCCGCACAAGGGCGCGAACGTTAGCAGAAACCGGGGAACCGGGGCAACTCTCCGGCCTCAGTTGTCGCCTTCGCTCAGCACCTGCGGCATGGTGCGGATGAACTCCTCCGGGTAGTCATAGTTGTACAGGTCGTCGGCCACCAGTTCCGGCGTCGGATACACCACATCCTCGATGTGGAAGTCGTGGTAGTGGTCCATGCCGGTACCGGCCGGGATCACCCGCCCGACGATCACGTTCTCCTTCAGCCCGCGCAGGTGGTCCACCCTGCCGCTGATCGCGGCCTCGGTGAGCACCCGCGTGGTCTCCTGGAAGCTGGCCGCCGAGATGAAACTCTCGGTGGAAAGCGAGGCCTTGGTGATCCCGAGCAGCAGCGGCCGGCCGATCGCCGGAGTGCCCCCTGCCGCTATCACCCGCTCGTTCTCCTCTCGGAAGAGCCAGCGGTTGACCTGCTCGTCGATCAGGAAGTCCGTGTCGCCGACCTCATCGATCTCGACCGAACGCATCATCTGACGGACGATCACCTCGATGTGCTTGTCGTTGATCGCCACGCTCTGGGAGCGGTAGACCTCCTGGATCTTGTCGACCAGGTGGCGCTGAGTCTCTCTGACTCCCTTGACCCTGAGGATGTCGCGCGGGTCGATGTTCATCGTCTCGCCGACCAGAACGTCGCCTGCGCTGACGTACTCGCCGTCCTGAACGTTGACGTGAACGTTGCGGGCGACGGCGTACTCCTGGGCCTCGCCCGCCTCGTTCTCGACCGTGATCATCCGGTTGCCCTTGATGATCTCCTTGCCCAGACGAACGATGCCGTCGATATCCGCGATGATCGCGGGCTCCTTCGGCTTGCGCGCCTCGAACAGCTCCTGGATCCGCGGCAGGCCGCCGGTGATGTCCTTGGTCTTCGTCGTCTCGCGCGGGATCTTCGCCAGCGTGTCGCCAGGATGGATCTCGTCGCCGTCGCTTACCCACAGGAAGGAACCGACGGGCAGCAGGTAGCGCTTCTCCTCCGCGCCGACGATGACAACCGCCGGAGCCCGCTTCTCGTTCTGCGACGCCTCGACGATGATGCGCTGCGACAGGCCAGTGACCTTGTCCGTCTCCTCCTTGACGTTCTCGCCCTCCACGATGTCGTGGAACTCCACCCGTCCCGCGACCTCGGAGAGGATGGCCGACGTGAAGGGGTCCCACTCGACCAGGTCGGTTCCCGGCTCGACCTCCTGGTTCTCGCGCACCAGGAGGTGGGAGCCGTAGGTCAGCGGGTGGCGCTCGAGTTCGCGACCCGCCTCGTCGACCAGCACCAGCTTGCCGTTCCGGTTGACGACGACGGGAGCGCCCTCGCGGCTGTCGACGGTGGCCACGTTGATCAGCTTGACCCAGCCCTTGTTCCGGGCCGCGTGGCGCGACTGTTCCGCGACGAGTTGGCCGGTGCCGCCGATGTGGAACGTGCGCATCGTCAACTGGGTGCCGGGCTCGCCGATCGACTGTGCGGCGATGACGCCGACTGATTCGCCAAGATCGACGCCGCGGCCCGTCGCCAGGTTGCGGCCGTAGCACGCCGCGCAGACGCCGCGGCGGGTCTCGCAGGTCAGCACGGAACGGATCTTCACCCGCTCGATGCCCGCCGCCTGGATGGCGTTCGCCATCTCCTCGGTGATCTCGTCGCCGACCGCGCGCAGTTGCTCGCCGGTCAGCGGATCGAAGATGTCCTCCTGACTGACGCGTCCGACCAGGCGGTCGCGCAACGGTTCAAGGGTGTCACCGCCCTCCATGATCGCGCCGACGAAGATCCCGTCGATCGTGCCGCAGTCCTCCTCGGTCACGATGACGTCCTGGGCGACGTCGACCAGGCGGCGCGTCAGGTAGCCCGAGTCGGCGGTCTTGAGCGCCGTGTCGGCCAGGCCCTTGCGGGCGCCGTGGCTCGAGATGAAGTACTGCAGGACGGACAGGCCCTCGCGGAAGTTGGCGTGAATCGGGGTCTCGATTACCTCGCCCGACGGCTTGGACATCAGACCGCGCATGCCCGCCAACTGCCGGACCTGCTCGCGGGAGCCTCGGGCGCCCGAGTCGGCCATCAGGTTGATCGGGTTGAACTCGCCCCGTTCGACCTCGACCTCCTTCATCTCGCGGAACATCTCGCTCGAGACGTCCTCCGTGACCCGGTGCCAGATGTCGATGATCTTGTTCTTGCGCTCGCCGGCGGTGATGACGCCAGCGCTGCGCTGCTTCTCGATCTCCAGCACCTCGCCGCGCGCCTCCTCGATCAGCTTCTCCTTCGTCGACGGCACGACCATGTCGTCGACGCCGAAGGAGATGCCGGCCCGGGTCGCGTACTGGAACGTGACCTCCTTGATCTCGTCGAGCATCCGGACCGCCAGATCGCTGCCGTGGCGGATGAAGCAGTAGCCGACCAGGTCCTGGAGGCCGCGCTTGCGCAGCAGACCGTTGATGAACGGCAGCTCGCTCGGCAGATGGTCGTTCAGGATGACCCGGCCGACCGTGGTCTCGACGACTTCGCCGTCGAGCTGCTGGAGCTCGGCGTGAACGATGTCCTGCGTGTCGTGCTCCGCCCCGAGATCGACGTACGGGCCGCTCAGGCGCAGACGAATCGGCGTCTGCGTCTCAACCACCGCGTCCTCTAGCGCGAACAGGACCTCGTCGACGCTGGCGAACGTCCGTCCCTCGCCTCGCGCCCCCGGCCGCGGCATGGTCAGGTAGTAGCCGCCCAGCACCAGATCCTGACTGGGCACCGCCAGCGGCCGGCCATGGGCCGGGCTCAGGATGTTGTTCGAGGCCTGCATCAGCACATGGCTCTCGATCTGGGCCTTGGGCGAGAGCGGCACGTGGACCGCCATCTGGTCGCCGTCGAAGTCCGCGTTGAACGCGGCGCAAACCAGGGGGTGGATCTGGATCGCCTTGCCCTCGATCAGGACGGGCTGAAACGCCTGGATGCCCAGACGGTGAAGTGTGGGCGCGCGGTTCAGGAGCACGGGATGATCGCGGATGACCTCGTCCAGGGCGTCCCAGACGACCTCCTCCTCCCGCTCGACCATCTCCTTGGCGGCCTTGATCGTGCCGACGTACTCACGCTCTTCCAGCCAACTGTAGATGAACGGCTTGAACAGCTCGAGGGCCATCTTCTTGGGAAGTCCGCACTCGTTCAGCTTCAGGTCCGGACCGACCACGATCACCGAACGCCCCGAGTAGTCGACCCGCTTGCCGAGCAGGTTCTGGCGGAAACGGCCCTGCTTGCCCTTCAGGGTGTCGGACAGGGACTTGAGCGGACGATTGTTCGAGCCCTTGAGCACCCGGCCGCGCCGGCCGTTGTCGAACAGGGCGTCGACAGCCTCCTGCAGCATCCGCTTCTCGTTGCGGACGATGACCTCCGGCGCGCGCAGCTCGAGCAGCTTCTTGAGCCGGTTGTTCCGGTTGATGACCCGCCGGTAGAGGTCGTTCAGGTCGCTCGTCGCGAACCGGCCGCCGTCGAGCGGCACCAGAGGCCGCAACTCCGGCGGAATGACCGGGATCACGTCCAGGATCATCCACTCCGGCCGGTGACCGCTGCGCCGGAAGGCGTTGACCACCTTGAGCCGCTTCGCCGCCTTCAGGCGGCGGATCTGGCTGGTGTCGGAGCGCATGACGATCCGAAGTTCCTCGGCCAGCTCATCGATGTCGATGCGGGCCAGGAGCTCCTTGATCGCCTCGGCGCCCATCCGGGCGTCGAAGCCGTCCGGCCCGTACTCCTCGCGCAGTTCCCGGTGCCGCTCCTCGGACACGAGCTCGTTCTCTTCGAGGTCGGTGTCGCCGGGATCGATGACCACGTAGCTCTCGAAGTAGAGGATGCGCTCGAGGTTGCGCAGTGTCAGGTCGAGCAGGTGACCGATGCGGCTGGGCAGGCCCTTGAAGAACCAGACGTGGCTGGCTGGACTGGCCAGCTCGATGTGCCCCATCCGCTCCCGCCGCACGCGCGAGCGTGTGACCTCGACGCCGCACTTGTCGCAGACCACGCCGCGGTGCTTCATCCGCTTGTACTTGCCGCACAGACATTCCCAGTCCGTCATCGGCCCGAAGATCTTCGCGCAGAAGAGGCCGTCCCGCTCGGGCTTGAACGTGCGGTAGTTGATCGTCTCGGCCTTCGTGACCTCCCCGTAGCTCCAGGAGCGGATCTTCTCCGGCGAAGCCAGCGCGATCTTGATCGCGTTGAAGTCCTTGGCCGACTGCGTCTTCTCGAAACTGGACAGTGGTTGCACCCGCGACCTCCTAGACCTTCATCAACTCGACGTCGAGACACAGACTCTGCAGCTCTCGCACCAGTACGTTGAACGACTCCGGCAACCCCGGGTCTTCCGGCACGTCGCCCTTGACCAGCGCCTCGTAGGCGCGGCTGCGGCCCTCGACGTCGTCGCTCTTGACCGTGAGCAACTCCTGCAGGGTGTAGGCGGCGCCGTACGCCTGGAGCGCCCACACCTCCATTTCGCCGAAGCGCTGCCCGCCGAACTGGGCCTTGCCGCCGAGAGGCTGCTGGGTGATCAGCGAGTAGGGACCGATCGAGCGAGCGTGGATCTTGTCGTCCACCAGATGGGACAGCTTCAGCATGTAGATGTAGCCCACCGTGACCTTCTGCTCGAAGGCCTCGCCGGTGACCCCGTCGTGGAGCGTCGTCTTGCCCGAGGTCGGCAGGTTCGCCTCGTCCAGCAGTTCCTTGAGCCGGGACTCCTGGATCCCGTCGAAGACCGGCGTCGCGAACTTGACGCCCAGGGACTTGCCGGCCCAGCCCAGATGCGTCTCCAGAATCTGGCCGACGTTCATCCGGCTGGGCACGCCGAGCGGATTCAGCACGATCTCGACCGGCGTGCCGTCGGGCAGGTACGGCATGTCCTCTTCCGGCAGGATCCGCGAGATGACGCCCTTGTTGCCGTGGCGGCCGGCCATCTTGTCGCCGACCTGGAGCTTGCGCTTCATCGCCACGAACACCTTGACCATCTTGATCACGCCGGGGGGCAGTTCGTCGCCCTTCTGGAGGAGCTTGATCTTCTCCTCGTTCTCCTCGTGCATCGCCTCGATGAAGGAGTCCGTGTCCTCGTAGATCGCCTTCACGTCCTTCAGCCGGCGCTTCTGCTTCAGAGGCAGCGCCAGAATCTCGCGCCGGGTCAGACGCTCGAGATGCCCGTACTCGAGCGGTTCGCCTTTCTTCAGGAGTCCCTCGCCCTCGCGGTCGTCGACCGCGGATGTCGGTTCGAGACCGACCAGAAGATCGGCGATCTTCTTGTTCCGCTCCTCGTGCATGATGCGCGTCTGGTCGCGGATGTTCTTCTCCAGCCGGCCGACCTCCTGCTCCTCGATCTCGAGCGCCCGCTCGTCCTTCTCGACACCCTTGCGGGCGAAGATCTTGACTTCGACCACGGTGCCCTCGATGCCCGGCGCGGCCTTCAGACTGGCGTCACGCACGTCACCGGCCTTCTCGCCGAAGATCGCGCGCAGGAGCTTCTCCTCCGGCGTGAGCTGGGTCTCGCCCTTCGGCGTGACCTTCCCGACCAGGATGTCGCCCGACTTGACCGAAGCGCCGATGCGGATGACGCCGCTCTCGTCGAGATCGGCGAGGGCCGCCTCCGAGACGTTCGGGATGTCGCGCGTGATCTCCTCGGGGCCGAGTTTCGTGTCGCGCGCCTCGATCTCGAACTCCTCGATGTGGATCGAGGTGAAGGCATCGTCACGCACCAGGCGTTCGGAGACCAGGATCGCGTCCTCGAAGTTGTAGCCCCGCCAGGGCATGAAGGCGACGAGAACGTTGCGCCCCAGGGCCAGCTCGCCCTCCTCGGTCGAGGCTCCGTCGGCCAGCACGTCGTTCCGGGCCACCTGCTGGCCCTCGCGGACGAGCGGCTTCTGGTGGACGCAGGTGTTCTGGTTCGATCGACGGAACTTGGTCAACGGATAGACGTCGGCGCCGAACTCTCGCGGCTCGCCGGTCTCCGGATCCGCGCCCTCGACCCGGACGATCACCCGCTCGGCGTCCACGGAATCCACCACGCCGGCGCGGTCGCACTTCACCACCGCGCCCGAGTTGCGCGCCACGATCCCCTCGAGCCCGGTGCCGACGATCGGCGAGTCCGAGCGCAGCAGGGGTACCGCCTGGCGCTGCATGTTCGAGCCCATCAGGGCGCGGTTCGCGTCGTCGTTCTCGAGGAACGGAATCAGGGCCGCGGCCACGCTCACGAGTTGCTTCGGGCTGATGTCCATGTAGTCGACGCGTTCCCGGTCGACCGGCACGAAGTCGCCGCGGGCTCGCGCCACCGGCCGCTCGTTCTCGAGGAAGCCCCGGTCGTCGATCCTGGCGTTGGCCTGGGCGATGATGTACTTCTCCTCCTCCCAGGCAGTGAGGTAGAAGGCCCGCGGCTCGGCCTGCACACGGCGCTTCTTGTTCCGCTTGAGCCGGTCGTTCTCCGCCGCGAGTTCGTCGGCCGGCACGATCTGGCCAAGGGCGAACCGGCCGTCGCCCGGCTTGATCACCTTGAAGTGGTCGATGACCCGGCCGCCCTCCACCTTCTTGTAGGGGCTCTGGATGAAGCCGTACTCGTTGATGTCGGCGTAGGTCGCCAGCGACGAGATGAGGCCGATGTTCGGCCCCTCGGGCGTCTCGATGGGACAGATGCGGCCGTAGTGGGAGGCGTGCACGTCGCGGACCTCGAAGCCCGCGCGCTCGCGCGACAGTCCGCCCGGGCCAAGGGCGGACAGCCGCCGCTTGTGGGTGACCTCGGACAACGGATTCGTCTGATCCATGAACTGCGAGAGCTGGGACGAGCCGAAGAACTCCTTGATCGCCGCGATGACCGGCTTGGAGTTGATCAGGTCGTGCGGCATCGCCGAGTCGATGTCCTGGTGCACGGACATCTTCTCCTTGATCGCCCGCTCCATTCGCACCAGACCGACCCGGAACTGGTTCTCGAGCAGCTCGCCGACCGCGCGCACGCGGCGGTTGCCCAGGTTGTCGATGTCGTCGACCTGGCCCACGTCCTTCTGCAACTGCAGGAGGTACTCGATCACCCGGTAGAAGTCTTCCTGGGACAGAGTCTTCTGGTCGACCGGCACTTCCGTCTCGAGCTTGATGTTGAACTTGAAGCGGCCCACCCGGGAGAAGTCGTACCGCTTGGCGTCGAAGAACATCCCGTAGAAGAGCGAACGGGCGCTCTCGTGGGTCGGCGGGTCGCCGGGACGCATGCGCCGGTAGATCTCGATCTGCGCTTCCTTGGCGTCCTTGGACGAGTCCTTGGCCAGGGTGTTCGAGATCGTCGCGCCGCACAGCTCCCAGTCGGGGAAGAACACCTCGAGTTCGCTGTGGTTGCGCCCGTCGAGCCGCTCGTCGAGATCCTCGGGAATCGCCTCGTTCGCCTCGAGCAGCACCTCGCCGGTGTCCGTGTCGATCACATCGGCGATCAGGAAGGCGGACTCCAGCTCCTGCGGCCCGACCTCGGCCTCGATGTCGTCGCCGGCGTCGAGAAGCTCGACCGCCGTCTCGTCCAGGGTCAGTCCGGCGAACACGCCGTAGCGGTGACGGACGCCCCGGCTCGAGCGCTCGCGCAAGCGCTCGCGCTCCAGCACCCGGGGGCCGATGCCGAGACGGTACACGCAGCCGCCCTCGATGCTCAGCGGCAGCGCGGTGTAGAACTGGCGGAGGATCTGCTCGTTCGTCTCCAGGCCCAGGGCGCGCAGGAAGACGGTGCCGGGGAACTTCCGCTTGCGGTCGATGCGCACCGAGAGGATGTCCTTCTGGTCGTACTCGAACTCGACCCAGGAGCCGCGGTAGGGGATGATCTTCGCCAGGTAGACGCGCTTGTCCCTGTCGTGAGTGAAGAAGACGCCGGGGCTGCGGTGCAACTGGCTGACGATCACCCGCTCGGTACCGTTGATGATGAAGGTGCCGGTGTCGGTCATCAGCGGGATCTCGCCGAAGTAGACCTCTTCCTCCTTCGCGTCCCGCATCATCTTCTGACCGGTTTCGGGGTCCTTGTCGTAGACGAAGAGCCGGAAGGTCACCTTGAGCGGCACCGCGTAGGTCATGCCCCGCGCGCGGCAGTCGTCCTCCGAGTACTTGTGCTGGAGCTCGACGGATTGACCGCAGGCGCCGCACTTCGTCACGCGATTCGCGTTCACCGCGCCACATTCCCCGCAGGTAACGCTGTCCTCGTTCGAGTGCGCGGTCTGGATCTTGGCGCCGCAGTTGGCGCACGACATGCGCAGGTACTCAAGGCCCTTGAGCTCGCCGCAGCGGCACTGCCAGTCGCCGATCGAGTAGCTCACGAAGTCGAGCGAACAGGTCTCCCGGAAGTCCCAGAACGGGAAGATCCCCGTGAAGACCGCGTGCAGGCCATGGTTCGCCCGCTCCTCCGGGAGCAGGCTCATCTGCAGGAACCGATCGTACGAGCGACGCTGAACCCCGATCAGGTCGGGAATAGCGAGTGTCGTCTCGATGGTCGAGAAGTCGATCCGCCCGTTGCCGTTGCCGTCGCGGTGACCGTTCTGCGCTACTGAAATGTCCGTCATGCTTCGATGTCCTCTACGTCAGATCCTCTGCAGGAGGTAGAAACGCACGAGTGCCGCCCCGGCGCTCGCTTCAGGAAGAAACCTGGGCGCCGGGTCGAGATTGGCCGGCCCGATTCTACGCCGACCCCGGGGAAGATCGCCAGCCGAAATGGTTACTTGACCTCGGCCTGACCGCCGGCCTCCTCCAGTTTGCCCTTGACCTCTTCGGCCTCTTCCTTCGAGACGCCCTCCTTGACCGCGACCGGCGCCGACTCGACCAGGTCCTTGGCCTCCTTCAGACCCAGGCTGGTGACCTCGCGCACGACCTTGATCACGGCGATCTTCTTGTCGCCGAAGGAGGTCAACTGAACGTCGAACTCCGTCTGCTCCTCGGCTTCCTGGACCTCGCCGGCGCCCGCCATGCCCGCCATCGGGACCGCGGCGGCCGCCGCCGAAACGCCGTAGTGCTCTTCGAGCTCCTTGACCAGAGTGTTGAGCTCCAGGACGGTCATCTCGTCGATCTGTTTGATCAGATCCGCTGCTGCTACTGCCATCTTCTTGGCTCCCTTATGGTTCACCGGCACCGGCTCGGCGCCGCGTTTCCAACCTCCTCGACAGGGCCCGAATCAGCCCCCACTCTCCTGACTTGCTTCCTTCTGACCAGCAACCTGGTTCAAGGCGCGGAGGAACTGCGGCGTGATGTCCCCGAGCCCCCGCACGAGCCGCGCGACGGGCGACTGGAGCAGGAACAGGAGCTTCGCCACCAGCGCCTCCCGGCTGGGCAGATTGGCGATCTCCTTGATCGCCTCCGCCGACACCTGCTGGCCGTCCACCAGGCCGGCCTTGAACTCGAGGACCGGCACGTCTTCCGCGAACTCGGTCAGCGTCTTGGCCAGCCCCACCGGATCGTCGTCGCTGTAGGCGATCGCGGTCGGCCCGACGAGGTGATCCGACAACGCTCCGAGACTGCTGTCCTCGAAGGCGAGCCTGGCGATCCGGTTCTTGACCACCGAGTAGCTGCCGCCCGCCGTTCGCACGCGGCGCCTCAGGTCGTTGACCTGCCCCACCGTGATGCCGGAAAAGCCCACCAGGAACGCGTGCGGCGCGGCCGCCATGTCGCCCTGGTAGCTGGCCAGCAACTCGGCCTTCGTCTCCCGTGTCAGTGCCATCTCTATCGACCTCCTCGTGACCGGCCCGGCAGGCTAGGTGGCCTCGACCGCGGCGGCTTCGGACGAGTCGACCCGCACGCCGGGCCCCATCGTCGAACTCAGATTGACCGAACGCAGGTACGTGCCCTTGGCGGCGCTTGGACGCGCGCGCATGATCTCGGAGAGCAATGCCGTCGCGTTCTCCACCAGCCTCTCCGTGTCGAACGAGACCTTGCCGAGCGGCGCGTGAACGACGCCCGCCTTGTCGACGCGGAAGTTGACCTTGCCCGCCTTGATGTCCTCGATCGCCTTCGTCACGTCGGGAGTGACGGTACCGGTCTTCGGGTTCGGCATCAGGCCGCGCGGCCCGAGCACGCGACCGAGCCGGCCCACGACCCGCATCATGTCCGGGGTCGCGACGACGGCGTCGAAGTCCAGCCAGCCGTCCTGGATCCGGCTTGCGAGTTCCTCGCCGCCCACATGATCCGCGCCCGCAGCTTCGGCCTCCTGCAACTTCTCGCCGGATGCGAACACGAGCACCCGGACGGTGCGACCGGTGCCATGCGGAAGGACCACGGTGCCGCGCACCATCTGGTCCGCGTGCCTGGGATTGACCCCCAGCCGGATCGCGATCTCGACGGTCTCGTCGAACTTCGCGAAGCTGCCGTCCTTGATCCGCTGCAGCGCTTCTTCCAGCCCGTGCGGCCGGTCTTCCACCGCCGCCCTTGCTTCCTTGTACTTCCTGCCTCGACTGGTCACGCGCTTTCTCCCTTGACCCTCTGTTCTCGACCCTTGCGCGCCGCTCAGGCGACGATCTCCAGGCCCATCGAGCGGGCAGTGCCGGCGATGATCCGGCAGGCGCCCTCGAGATCCACCGCGTTCAGATCGGGCATCTTCGTGCGCGCGATCTCCTCGAGCTGGGCCTGAGTCACCGTGCCGACCTTGTCCCGGTTCGGCTCGGAGGACCCCTTGTCCGTCGCCGCTGCCTTGAGCAGCAGGACGGCGGCCGGCGGCGTCTTGGTGATGAACGAGTAGGAACGGTCCGCGTAGACGGTGATCACGACCGGGATGATCAGACCGGCTTCGCCCTGCGTCCTGGCGTTGAACGCCTTGCAGAAGTCCATGATGTTGAGGCCCGCCTGACCCAGCGCGGGCCCCACCGGAGGCGCCGGTGTCGCTCCGCCGGCCGGGATCTGCAGCTTGATCTGCCCCGCCACTCGCTTGCCTGTCGTTCTCGGCGCCATCGCTACCTACCTCCCTCAGGTCTTCTGGACCTGCAGGAACTCGAGTTCCACCGGCGTCTGGCGGCCGAAGATGGTGACCATCACCTTGAGCGTGCTCCGTTCGAGGTGGACCTCATCCACGGTACCGGTGAAGTTGTTGAAGGGGCCGTCGACGATCTTGACCAGCTCGCCCTTCTCGAACACGTACTTGGGTGTCGGCTTGTCCTCGGCCGTCTTCACCTTGTCGATGATCGCCTCGACCTCGTCCTGGCGGAGCGGCGTCGGCTCCTGGCCGGTACCGACGAATCCGGTCACCTTGGGCGTGTTCTTGACCAGGTGCCACGCGCGGTCGGAGATCTTCAGCCGCCCGTCGCCGCGCGGTTCGCACTCGATCTCGACCAGGATGTAGCCGGGGAAGAACTTCCGCTGGGTTTCCCGCTTCTTGCCGCCCTTCAGTTCGACGATCGTCTCCGTGGGGATCTTCACCTCGCCGAACGCATCCTCCATTTCCTGAGCGGCGGCGCGCTGCTTCAGCGTCTGCTCCACCCGCTCCTCGTAGCCCGAGTAGGTGTGCACGATGTACCACTGCCGCGGCGGCCTGGAGGCCTCACCAGCGACCCCCGCATTCTCCGCGGACTCTACGCTGCCCATGGCTGCCGTTTCGACTTCGTTCATCGCGTACTCCCCACCGTCGGCCGAACTCGGGTCACTGTCCCAGGAGCAGGTTGTTGAGGCCGTTGTAGAGGCGCAGGATGACTACGTCGGCCACCCACAGGAAGATGGCGAAGATGACGCTCGTGATCAGCACCACACCGGTGGTGCCAACGACCTCCTCCCGCGAGGGGAAGGTCACCTTCTTCATCTCGGTGCGCACTTCGCCCAGGAAGACACCGAGCCTGCGGACACTGGCCATCTGCGTTCCTCCGACTCCCTACCTGACTCCTGAAATCCGGCCTCCGCCTCATCGGGACGCCCGAACTGTCTTGCCGTCTACGTCCTCCGAAGGAAGGTCTGGCAGGCCAGGAGGGTCTCGAACCCCCAACCTTCGGTTTTGGAGACCGATGCTCTACCAATTGAGCTACTGGCCTGAACCTCTCAACTCGAGCCGGTTACCGACTACTCGACGATGTCGGTGACGGTGCCGGCGCCCACCGTGCGGC
>VXSP01000009.1 GCA_009837885.1 Holophagales bacterium
TTTCTCGTTGAAGTTGGGCTCGCCGTACATGCCGTTTAAGTAGACGATGCCGTGGTCGGCGCATGGGGCGGCGTCGATTATTATGGGCGGTTGGGGGGGGGGGGCGGGATCGGGGGTTGGGGAGCAGGCGATGAGGAGGAGGATCAGCGTGAGGGCAAGGCACGGGCTCGCCGCTTTGCGGCATCGCGCCTGATGCGGGTCAGATGACCCGCGCACCCAGAGGAAGGTCGTCGGCCTGGCGGGAATCTCTACGCCCATGGGAGGGCGTTCAACCCCGGCGTTCCAGGGCACGCGCCGAGGCGAGTTCCCGCCGCGCTTCTTCCGGCTGGCCGAGGCGGGTGTAGATGTCGGCGAGCAGGTAGTGGCCCATGGGCGCCATGTCCGGGCCGGGGTCGAGTTCCAGGCCGGTACGTGCCAGTTCGATCGCACGGTCGAGCTGTTCGTTGCGGTCGACCAGGGACTTCGCCAGGAAGAAGTGGCCGACGGCGAACTCCGGGTTGATCTCGATCGATTGCTCCAGGGCTGCGGCCGCGCCGTAGCGGTCGCCGAGGCTGTCCAGTAGCCGGCCGAGGTTGAATTGGACCCGGTAGCTCTGCGGGTGGACATCGAGTTCGCGGCGGTAGAAGTCGGCGGCTGCACGTGGGTCGCCGCGCTGCTCGGCGAGCAGGGCGAGGTTGAAGTGGGCGAGCCGCACGTCCGGCTGGATCGTCAGCGCCTCCTCGAAGAGCCGCTCCGCGTCGACGAGATCGGACCGCAGGAGCGCCACGGCGCCTTGACTGACCACGGCGGCGCCCATTTCCGGTGACAGATCGGCGGCCTCCCTGAGGTGCTCCTCGGCGCCCTCGAGGTCGCCGAGGTCCACGAGCATGCGCGCGAGCTCGTAGTGGATGATCGCGTTGCGTGGATCGAGGCGCAGGAACTCCCGGTAGCCGAGCATCGCCTCTTCCTCGGCGCCGGCCCGCCGGTAGGCGTTGGCGAGGTTGATCACGGCGTGGGCGTAGTCGGGCTTCAGTTCGATGGCTCGCCGGTAACTCTCGATCGCGGCGCCCGTGTCATCGTCGCGCACCTGCTCGTCGCCGAGCCGGACCCAGGCGTCGATCACCGACGGGTCCTCGATCAGCACCCGTTCGAGGGCTTCGACGGCCGCCGGCCGGTTCCCCTGGAGCGAAGCCTCGCGGGCGTCGCGCATCAGGTTGTAGAGATGGATCCGGTCCTTCGGGTCGGCGAGCAGGGCCCGGTCCACGCTCTCGTCGGTACTGCCGCCGAAACTGGCCAGATAGCCGAGGGCGGCGAGCCGCGTCCGGGTTTCCGGATCGATCTCCTCGATCGCCGCCGGCCGCGCCACGTCGGCCCATCGCGACTCGAGGGACTGGAGCATGGAGGCCATCCGGTCCGCCTCGTCGGGCCGCGCGGCGTACAGGTTGTTCCGCTCGTCCGGGTCGACGGCCAGGTCGTACAACTCGGGCCGGGGCGCGGCGACGTACTTCATGTTCTCGACCCGCAGCGCGGCGAGGTCGCTCCAGCCGTAGTGATAGCGCGGGTAAACGGCTTCCGCGTAGGCCGGCAGGCGCGGCCCGGACGCGCCGGTCAGGAGCCGGACGATGCTTGCGCCTTCGAAGGAGGAATCCCGCTCCGCCTGGCCCGCATCGACCGCCAGCAGGTCGAGGACGGTCGGGGAGACGTCGACGGCGCGGACCACGTCGCCGATCCTGCGGCCCCGCATCGTGTCGTAGGGCGCGCGAAGGATGAAGGGAACTCGCGTCGCCCCCTCGTAGACGAAGAAGCCGTGGCCGGATTCGCCGTGCTCGCCGAGACTCTCACCGTGGTCTCCGATCACGATGACGACGGTGTCGTCGGCGCGCCCGTTCTGGTCGAGCCAGTCCAGCAACCGGCCGACCTGCGAGTCGACGTAGGCGATCTCGCCGATGTAGGGACGGTTCCGGTACCGCCCGGCGAACGGTTCCGGCGGTTCGTAGGGCGAGTGCGGATCGTAGAAGTGGACCCAGGAGAAGAAGCGCGCCTCCGGGGCCTCGTCGAGCCACGTCAACGCGGCGTCCGTGACCTCGCCCGCCGGCCGCTCGATCTCGTTCAGCGCCAGCCGCACGGTGTCGCTCAGGTCGAAGTCGTCGAAGTAGTGGTCGAAGCCCTGGGCGATCCCCCACTTCGCGTCGAGCACGAACGCGCCCACGAAGCCGCCCGTCCGCCAACCCTCGTCCCTCAGGATCTCCGCCAGGACGACGTGCTCGTCGCCCAGGTAGAAAGCGCCGTTGTCCCTGACCCCGTGAGCCGGCGGGAACTGTCCGGTGAAGATCGACGAATGCGCCGGCAAGGTCAGCGGCGCCACCGCCTCCGCCTGCTCGAACAGCACCCCCTCAGCCGCCAGCCGGTCCATGTGCGGCGTCTCGATATCAGCGAACCCGTAGGCCCCGATGCGATCCGCCCGCGTCGTGTCCAGCGTGATGAGCAGAAGGCTCAGGTCACCGGGTCCGACCCCGGCCGGAAGCCGACCCAGCACATGCCCCGACGGTGCAACGACCTCCCCGCCGGACTGCAGACGGATCCCCACACCGACCACCACAACAGCGGCAACGGCCAGGGCCACAGCTAGCCCGATCCAGCGGATCGGCACGTTCCGTTTCGCCCGGCCAGCGGTCAAGTCGCTGGTTTCCTCCCGGCGGGGTCGTTCGCTGCCCATGGCGGAATCCGAAGGCTAGCAGCGCCACCGCATACGAGAGAATTCGGCGGCGCCGCTTCGCGGCCCTGCTTCCCCGTGGGTCAGAAGACCCGCGGTACCGGCCGGCCAGAGGGCCGGCGCACCGACATCCGGAAGAGCCAGGCGCGTCTCTCTTGGCTGCCGTTTGGTTGCCCGACGACGTCCAGCCTGCCCAGGGGCGGAGGAGAGGGTCTCAGCGAGGCTGTCGGCAAGCGACGCCCTGCGACCCTTCATCGTCCGACGACCAACCGGAGCGCAGCCGACCGCAGCGAGCACTCCCCTCTCATCCATCCGGTAAGTGCGAGCGGCCGCTGAGACCCTCTCCTCCGCCCCCAAGCAGGCGGGTGCAACCTCCGTCGCACCCGCCGCGCCGCGCGGCGCCGCCTAGAAGTGGAAGCGCGCCCCGATTCGCCAGACCCGACCGCGTATGAGCCGCCTCGGGGCACCGAAGGGCCGGTCGCTGTTCAGGGTCTGTTCGGCTTCGATGACCGTGTCGGCGTTGCCGACGTTGAAGACATCGATGCCGACGCCGAGCCTGCGGTTGTTGCCGATGTTGAAGTCCTTCTCCACCCTCAGATCGAGGTTGATGCCGTCGTCGAGACGGAAGGAGCCCGCCGGGTGGCCGTAGATGTCCGAAGTCTGATCGACGTCTTCCACTCTGATGAGCTGGTTGTAGGTGTTGCCCGAGAAGTAGGAGAGGTAGCCGCCGACGATGATCCCGCCCGGGAGTTCCGCGTTGCCCAGAACCTTGATCAGGTGCGTTGGATCGATCGTCAGATTGCCGTAGGCGTTGATCTGGTGGTTCGGGTCGCTGAAGAAGGTCGAACTGCCGAGCTGGGAGCCTCTTCCCTCCAGGAACTCGTACCATCCGTTGTTGTCGCTGCCTCTTGCCTCGCCGTAGGTCCACGAAGCCTGCATCTGCCAGTTGTTGCGCCACCGCCTGGCGAGGCTTGCCGTGATCCCGGCGTACTTGCGGACCTTCCTGAAGCAGGTGATCTCCTGGTACGCCTGCCCGTAGTCCTCGCAGTGGTTGACGTTCGTGAAGTAGTACCGGTTCTCGCCTTCGTTCGTCTGGTTGAAGACGTTGAAGGTCCGTCCACTGTCGGGATCCGTGTACCGCGAGGGTTCAAACTCGCCGGTGAGGTTCACGCCGTCCAGGAACTGATGGTTCGTCCGATAGGTCGCGGTGATGTCGAGCGAGACGGTACGCGTGAGGACCTTCTCCCAGCCGACGTCCAGGGCGTCCATGTAGGGCACGCCGAGGTTGTCGTCGATCGTCCACTGGCCGGGACCTCGCCCTTCGGTGAAGTCGTGCTCCCAGACCTCGTCGTCGGCGTTCCAGATGTAGCCCGTCACGTTGCTCTCGGGCGCCAGCCGGCTGTAGAACAGCGAGATGACCTGGTGGTAGTAGCGCCCCCAGTGGGCCTTCAGCACGGAGTCGTTGTTGTCGCCGAGGTTGACGTTCAGTCCGATGCGCGGCGCGATCCCGAGTTCGGGCGTGAACACGCTGCCCTGATCGAAGCGGACGCCGTTCACGTCCGACTCGACGGCCCCGCGCCAGTAGTTGGCCCGCAGGCCGAGGTTCAGCCTCACCCGGTCGTTGATTCCCCAGGAGTCCTGCACGTAGCCGACGATCTTGTCGGTGTCGGCATAGGTGTCGTAGCCGGTGCTCTCGAAGAGGACGTAGTTCTCGCCGGCGTAGTCCTCGTAGAACTTGCCGCCCGCGTACTGGTTGAGCGTGTTGACCAGCGTGTTCTGCAGCTCGACGCCGAACTTGAAGTCGTGCTCGCCGCGGATGAAGTCATCCGTGAAGTGGCTGACCGAGGCAATGAGCTGGTAGCGCTCCCGGTTGGCATTGAAGGGCCCCCACCAGTTCTCGGTAAGGCGGTCTTCATAGATGTCGAAGCGGGCGGGTGTGTCGCCGCCGTCGGGCGTCTCGGCCTGACGCTGGTGATAGCCGCCGAACTTCAGATCGAGCAGCGTGTCCTGGGACAGCATGTCCGTGTAGTTGAAGTTGAACAGGTACTGGGTCCCCTCCAGGCTGACGGTGGCTCCGGGGGCGATGAAGTCACCCTCGTCCGCGCCCTGGTAGGCCTGGTCGCGGGTGCTGTACTCGAGCATGCCGCTGAAGATCTTCTCCTGTGTCGGCGTCCAGTTGATCTTGCCGAGGTAGCGGGGCCTCTCGTAGGTCGGGGCGTTGACATGGTCCCCGCTGGCCTTCGAGTCCTCCTGGCGGTACTTGAACGAGGCAAAGAACCACGCCTTGTCGCGCTGCACCGGTCCGCCGATGTCGAAGTGGACTTCCGTATCCGTGCGGTCGCTGCCGCTGCGTTGCAGATCGGGGTCGTTCGTGTTCTGGGACTGCCAGTCGTTATCGGCAAGTTGCAGGTCGACCAGACCGTTCATGTCGTTCGAGCCCTGCTTCGTCGTCACGTTGACGATCACGCCGCTGTAGCCGCCGTACTCGGCCGAGGCGCCAGCGCCGAGGACGGTGACGTCCTCGACTGAGAAGAAGCCGAGAGGCACCTCGCTCTCGCCCGCCTCCGGGCTGTTGATGACGACGCCGTCGATCGAGAACTGGACGCCCATGCCGGGTGAGCCATAGGCTGAAGGTTGCCTGCCGTCCGCGTTCTGGGAGTGGACGCCGGGAGCCAACTGCACGACGCCGCGGATGCTGCGTTGGGTCGGCACCTCCATCAGGATCTCGTTGTTGAGTTCCGTCGTCACAAGCGTCGAACTGCGGACGTCGATGAGCGGCGAGCCCTCGACGATGATGATGTCCTCGACGCTCCCCAACTGCATCGTCAGGTCGACGCTCAGGGTCTTGCCGACCGTGAGTTCGATGTCTTCCTGCTGCGCGGTCGAGAAGCCCTCGATCGAAGCCGCGACGGTGTAGGTGGACGGCAGCAGAGCGACGAAGCGGTAGCGGCCGTTCGCGTCCGTCATCGTGTCGCTGGTCGCGCCGAGTTCTCCCGACGTGAGAGTGACGTTGACGCCCGGCATGCGGTCCCCGTTGGGGTCCGTGATGGTGCCGGTGATCGAGCCGCGCTCGATCGACTGGCCCCATGCGGCCGCGCAGATGAAGACGATCAGTACCCCCGAGCTGATGATCCGTGGGGCTCTTGCCATCAGTGCAAGAGCGCGAGAACCGGTGGTTCCGCGGTGTTTCATGTCCGCCTTCCTTCCTGACCGGGTTTCCTCTCCTCCTGGTAGCTATGCGCAGGCCGGTTTACAGAGCAGTGCCGGCCAGAGAATCCTGTAGCGGTGTTCCAAACACGTTAGCGTTACTAAACGCGGCCGTCAAATCGGATTCAGGGCTTTGGACAGGGGCGGGTGGCCAGGTGTTTCCGGATCAGCGCCAGCGCCTCGCGGCGGTCGGCCTCCGGCAGGGCCTGCCGGGGCGGCCGAACGGTCTCGGACCCCATCCCGACCTCCGCCTGCACCAGCTTGATCAACTGGACGAACTCGGGCACGGTGTCCATGCGCAGCAGGGGAAGGAACCAGGCGTAGAGGTCGAACGCCTCCTGCCGTCGACCCGCCATGGCCAGGTCGAACAGTCGCACGGACTCGGCCGGCAGCGCGTTGACCAGGCCCGCGATCCAGCCCGTCGCCCCCGACCACGCGGCTTCGTAGGGCATGTCGTCGAGGCCGGCGAAGACGCCGAGGCGATCCCCCAGCAGGGCCTTGACCGCGGTGATCCGCCGGATGTCGCCGCTCGACTCCTTGATCGCGCGCAGACTGGGGTGCTCGGCGGCCAGTTCGCCCATGATCTCGGGCAGGATGTCGACCCCGTAGGCGAAGGGGTTGTTGTAGAGCATGCACGGGAGATCCGTGGCCTCGAAGATGGCCGCGACGTGACCCCGGGTCTCGTGCATCTTGCCGTTGTGGACGTAAGGCGGAAGCACCATGAGCGCCTCTGCCCCGCGTTCGGCCGATCCGCGGGCGATGCGGACGGCTTCGGCGGTGCTGAGCGCGGAGATGCCGGGCATCACGGGCGCCCGGCCATCGAGTGCGGCGACGCAGGTTTCGACGATCGCCAGCTTCTCGTCGAACTGGAGGGTGTTGCCCTCACCCAGCGAGCCGAGCGGCACGATGCCGGTGCAGCCGTGTTCGACAAGCCAGTTGGCGTGCTTCGCGAGGAAGTCGTGATCGACCGTCAGGTCGTCGTTGAACGGCGTGGTGATCGCCGTCATGACACCGCGGAATTCCATAGTCCTGCTCCTGTTCTGACTCCGTGAGTCCGTTCTCAGTGACTCTGCCTCAGTGCGCTACTGCCGGGCGACCTCCTCGATCGCCGCGATGCCGCCGACTCGGTCGGCGTTGTCGACGTAGACCTGCCGCACCCTGTCCTCGAACAGCGTGCGGTCGATCTCGTTGAACTCGATCCCCAGTTTCTCCAGTTCGGCGAGGGCCTCGGCGGTCATCGACGCCATCGCCTCCCGCTCGACCTGGACCGACGCTTTGCCGGCGTCGAGCACGGCCTCCTGGATGTCCGGCGGCAGCTCGTCGTAGAGCTTGCGGCTGAAGATCAGCGCCACGGCGAGGTAGAGGTGCCGCGTGTACGACACGTACTTCGTGACCTCGTAGAAGCGCTCTCCGTAGAGATCGACGTGGTCCGTCTCGGCGCCGTCGACGACTCCCTGTTCGAGCGCCGAGTAGAGCTCGCCGAACGACATCGGCGTCGCCTGCGCGCCGAGGGCGTTGAAGGTGTCGACCAGGATCGGGGTCGGGATGACCCGGATCTTGAGGCCCTCGAAGTCGTCGGGGGTGACGATCGGCCTTTCCGCGTTCCAGGCGTTACGGCGGCCCGCGAACCAGTAGCCCAGCACGAGGACGTCGAGTTCCTCCTCGATCCGGTCGGCGACGCGCTCGCCGATCGGTCCGTCGAGCACCCGGTAGAAGTGGTCGAGGTCCCGGAAGATGAAGGGGAAGTTGAAGATCTCCGCCTCGGGAACGAAGGCGGAGATGCCGCCGCCGGCGCTCGCGGCCGAGGCGGCCAGTGCGCCCAGCTTGACCATCAGGGTCGCTTCCTCTTCGGTTCCCAGTTGCTCGTTCTCGAAGATCTGCACCGTCACGGCGCCGCCGGACCGTTCCTCGAGAACCCGGCTGAACTCCTCGAAGCCGGCCTGGAAGGGGTGACCGGCGGGCCCGTTGTGGGCGACCTTGAGCACGGTGACGCCGTCGCTGCCGCGGCAGCCGGCGAGGAGGGCGATGGCGCAGAGCATGAACAACGCGGCCTGGAGCGTCGAGCGGTCGCCGCTCCGCGGCGCGTCTCTTCCCGGAAGCCGGCCAGAAGGCCGGCGCACCCAGTGGTTGCCGCGTGGCCCGCAGCTACTCATAGCCGAGCGTCTCCGGCAGCCAGAGCGTGACCCCGGGCACGAAGGTGATCACCAGCAGCATGATGAGCAGCAGCGCGAGGAAGGGCAGCAGCTTGGGCGTCACCTTCTCGATCGGCGTCTTCGAGATGCCGCAGGCGACGTACAGGCAGATGCCGACCGGCGGCGAGATCATGCCGATGCCGACGTTCGCCGCGACCAGGATGCCGAAGTGGAGCGGGTCCATGCCGAGTGCGATCGCCGCCGGCAGCAGGATGGGCATCAGGATGATGATCGGCGGCAGGGCGTCCATCACCATGCCGAGGAACAGGAAGATCAGGTGGACGAAGAGGATGAATACGATCCAGTTGGGCGCGTGGGTCGAAATCCCCTCCGCCAGCAGGTGCGGCAGCCGCTCGAAGGTGAGGACGAAGGAGAACATGGACGCCGTCCCCAGGACGAACAGGACGACGCCGGAGAGCGACGCCGTCTGGAGCAGGATCTTCGGGACGTCCTCGAGCTTCAGTTCCCGGTAGACGAAGAAGGACACGAGAGCCCCGTAGACGACCGCGACCGCCGACGCCTCGGTCGGCGTGAACACGCCGCCGTAGATGCCGCCGAGGATGATGACGATCATGAACAAGGGCAGGATGCCGTCGCGGATCACGCGGAGCCTCTGCGGCCACGAGGCCTTCGCCTCGAGCGGCAGATTCAGGTTGAGGGCGCGAATGTAGGTCATCCCCATCAGGGCCAGGCCCAGCACGATCGCCGGCGTCACGCCGGCCGCGAACAGGGCGCCGATCGACATCCCCGAGACGACGCCGATGATGATCAGGTCGATCGCGGGCGGCACCAGGGTCGAGACGCCGCCGGCCGAAGCGAAGACGGCGGTCGCGAACGGCGGTGGGTATTGCCGCTGACGCATGGCGGGCAGGGCGACCGAGCCGATGGCGGCCGTGTTTGCGCTCGGCGAGCCGGAGATGCCGGAGAACAGCATCGTCGACAGGATGACGACCAGGCCGAGGCCGCCCGGCAGGCGGCCGACGAACTGCATCGCCAGGTCGACGATCCGGCGAGCCATGCCGCCGTGGGAGATGAGCGCTCCGGCGAGCACGAACAGCGGCACCGCCAGGAGCGGGAAGGAGTCCAGGCCGGCCAGGAACTTCTGCGGCAGGACGATCAGGAACTCGGGCGAGCTGTAGAGCAGGCCGACCATGGCCGCGAGGGCGAGCGCGATGGCCACCGGCACCCCGAGCAGCAGCGCCGCCACCAGGGTCAGGATGACCAGGATGCCCATCGTCCCGGCGTCCTACTCCCGTCCCGGTGCCCGGAGTTCCCGGCGCCAGTTGACGAGCACGTAGTAGAGCGTCAGCGTGCTGCCGACGAAGGCCGACGAGTACGGGACCGCCATCGACATGCGCGTCGCCGGCGCCAGCATGTCGTGCACCTCGATCGCGAAGCGGAGCGACTGGTAGGCGAAGACCGCCAGGAACGCGGCCGCGGAAAGCGCGACCGCTGAACCGATGAGGCGCCGCATGGCCGGCGGCGTTCGGTCGACGACGAAGTGAAGCGCGAAGTGCGCGCCCGTCTTCATCGCGTAGGCGGTGGAGAGGGCGGCGAGCCACATCAACAGGAAGCGGGCAAGTTCCTCCGACCAGGAGAGCGACGCCTGCAGCACGTAGCGGAAGACGACCTGGGAGAAGGTCACCGCGACCAGGGCGACGAGGATCGTGCAGACCGCCACCTCGAGCGGATGGCGGATCAATGCCCGGAACATGGCGCCGAGGCGCTTCAATGCATGTACTGACCGCCGTTGGCGTAGAAGGTGGCGCCGGTCGTGAACTCGGAGCCGATCATGCAGTCGACCATGCGGGTGATGTCCTCGAACTCGCCGAGCCTTCCCATCGGCAGGGTGGCGAGCTCCTTGGCCAGGCCGTCCTCGGTTTCCAGGTGGTAGCGGTCGATCACCTCGCGCGTCCTGACGGATCCCGGCACGAGGCAGTTGACCCGGATCCTGGGCGCCAGTTCCTGGGCCATGCACTTGGTCAGCGCGATCACGCCGCCCTTCGCGCTGCAGAAGTTCGCTCCGTTCTTGCGCCCGATCTGGCCGCAGGCGGCGCCGAGGTTGATGATCACGCCGGGCCGGTCGGGGTTGTGGAACAGGAACTCCTGGCCGCAGACGAAGTGGCCGCGGAGATGCGCGGAGACGACCGAGTCCCACATGTCGTCCGTCAATTCCGTGAAGGGTGCGTCCCGGTTGATGCCGGCGAAGTTGATCAGGACGTCGACCTGGCCGAACCGTTCGATCACGGCGTCGAACATCGCGCGCACCTGTTCCCGGTTGGCGACGTCGGCCTGGACCTTCATCAGCCGGTCGGTGCTACCCACGCTGGCCGCGATGCGGTCGTAGGTCGCCTGCGCCTCCGGTTCGATCAGGTAGTTCATCACTACCCGGTAGCCCTTCAGGGCGAAGTGCTCGCAGACCTCGGCGCCGAGGCCGCTCGACGCGCCGGTGACCACCATGACTCTGTCTTCGCTCATCGCACTCACTCCTTAGCAGCTAGCTAGTGGCCGCCCCAGATGTCGCCGACGGTGAATCCGTTGGGGAAGGGATCCTCCGGATCGACGACGTACTGGGCGAAGCCGGTAATCCATGCGGTGCCCGCCAGCGTCGGCACCGCGGCGTCCACATCGCCGACCTTCGTTTCCCGCACCATGCGGCCGGTGAACGTGGTGCCGAGGACGCCCTCGTGCACGAAATCCTGGCCGAGCGGCAGCTCGCCCTTGGCCCACAACGCCGCCATCTTGGCGCAGGTGCCGGTGCCGCAGGGTGAGCGGTCGAGGGCGCCGGTCCAGGTCAGCGGCTTGTTCCAGTCGAGCTTGCCGGTGGACACGATCACCGTGTTCCGCCGGTGGGCGTCGGGTGTCAGCGGCGGCGCGGAGAGCTGGCCTATCGTCACGCCGCGGATCTCCGGGTTGAGCGGGTGGACCGGCGGCGGAAGCTGCTCCTGGCAGGCCGCCTTGATCATCTCGCCGATCCGGGTCGCTTCGGCGGCCTCATCCGGCGCCAGGGTAAGACCGACCTGATCGGCGTCGGCGATGACGTAGAACATGCCGCCGTACGTCACGTCGACGGTGACCTTGCCGAGTTCGGGAACCTCGAGCTCGGCGTCGAGATGGACCGCGAATGCGGGCACGTTCTCGAACTCGACCCGCTTCACCTTGCCGCGCTCGACGTCGGCGCGCACCCGGATCAGGCCGGCGGGCGATTCCAGGGTGAGTTCGGTGACGGGCTCCGTGTGAGGCACCATCCCGGTCTCGATCAGCACGGTGACGACGGCGATCGTGTTCGTGCCCGACATGCCGGGGTACTCGACCTGCTCCATGATCACGTAGCCGGCGACGGCGTCGGTGTGGGTCGCAGGCAGGATCAGGTTGCAGTTCGCAGCCGGATAGCCGCGGGGCTCGCGCAGCATCCGCAGGCGCAGCTCGTCGGCCTCCGTTTCGAGGTAGCGCATCTTCTCGAACATCGTCGAGCCGGGGACGTCGAGGACGCCGCCGACGATGACCCGCCCGGGCTCGCCGCCGACGTGCGTGTCGACGGCGTGGATTACGTGGGAGACATGCATGCTGACTCAGCTACGGCAGAGCGAGACGATCGAAGTGAGGTGCGTTGGAGACGCGGATGCTCAGGCGCTCCCGCCGGGCGGCATGACCTTCATCTTCATCCAGCCAGCGGTGTTGTGGAAATCGGCGACGACGCTGCCGGGCGGCACCAGTGCGTCGCAGGCGGCACGCTGCTCGTCGGTCAAGCTCATGTCGAGCACCGGCAGCAGGTCCTCCAGGTGCCTGAGCGTGCGCGGCCCGATCAGCGGCGCGGTGATGCCGGGCTGATCCTTGGTCCAGAGGATGGCGAACTGGGCTGGAGTGAGACCGGAGTCGGCCGCGACTTCGGCGAACTTGCGGCCGACGTCGATGCCGGCTCGCGTGACGCGGTCGGCGTAGAAGCCGCCGCGCAGCGCGGCCCGGGAGTTCTCGGGGTAGTCCGAGTCGCTCAGGTACCGACCGGCGAGCACCCCCATCGCCATCGGCGCCCAGGTGATGATGCCGAGGCCGAGGCGCTCGCACATCGGGATCAGTTCGTTTTCGATCCGGCGGTCCAGCAGGTTGTAGGGGGGCTGCTCGCTGGCGAAGCGGGCGTAGCCCTTCAGCTCGCTCGTCATCACGGCTTCGGCGACCATCCAGGCCGGGTGAGTCGAGCAGCCGATGTAACGGATCTTCCCGGCCCGCACCAGGTCGTCCAGTGCCCTCAGGGTCTCGTCGAACGGCATCTCGGGCGAAGGACGATGCAGTTGGTACAGGTCGATGTAGTCGGTCTGCAGCCTCCGGAGCGAGCCCTCGCATGCGCGGATCAGGTTGATCCGCGAGTGGCCGTATTCGTTGGGGCCGATGCTGCCGGTGTAGTCGACGACGCTCTCGCCGACGACCCGGCGGCCGTGATCGACCTTGGTGGCGATCAGCAGCTCGTGGCGGCGGCCGTTCGCCTTCAGTGCCCGGCCGATGACCCGCTCGCCCTCGCCCTCGGCGTAGACCTCGCCGGTGTCGATCAGGTTGATGCCGGCGTCCATCGCCGTCTCCAGCATGCGCACGCATTCCGGTTCCGGCGTCGGATCGGCGAAGTTGTCGCTGCCGAAGCAGAGGGGCGCGACCTTGACGCCGGTCCGTCCCAGTACGCGGTACCTCATGAGCGATCCTGCCTTCAGCCGATCCCGCGGCTACTTGTGCCAGCGCCGTCCGTTCGTCAGGCCATCGGCGCGCGGGAAGAGTTCATCGCGCATCGCGGCATGGTAGGCGAAGCTGGCCAGGATGACGGACGCCTGCCTGAGGTCGTCGGCGATCAGACGGTCGTAGACGTCCATGTTCGTGTGGAAGGTGGCGTTGAAGAACTCGAGGTCGTCCTGGATGAACTGGTAGCCCTGCAGTCCCGCTTCGAGAAAGGCCATGTGGTCCGTGCCGCCGGTGTTACCGGGCACGATCCAGGACATGCCGACGTCGTGGAACGGTTCCATCCATGCCTCGAAGATCGGCCGGGACGCGTCGTTGCCCTGCAGGTACATGCCGCGGAAGCGGCCGTACCAGTCGACGTTGAAGTAGACCGAGAGATTCGCGTGGGCGGCGGGTTTCTCCGGGGACGCCGGGTCGCCGAAGTGCTCGCGGACGTAGCTCCGGGAGCCGAGCAGGCCGCTCTCCTCGGCGCCCCAGAGCGCGGCCCGGATCGTGCGCCGGGGTTCGAGGCCGGCCGCCCGCAGCAGCCGCATCGCCTCCATCACGATTGCGCTGCCGGCGGCGTTGTCGGTGGCACCCGTGCCGGCCGGTTCGGCGTCCAGGTGGCCGCCGATCATCACGACCTCGTGGGCCAGATCGCCTCCAGGCAGGTCGGCGATCACGTTGTAGTCGAGCGGATCGTCGTCGCTGAGGACGTTGCGGACTTCGATCTCCATCTCGACCGGCGTTCCGGCGGCCAGCAGCCGCATCATCCGGTTGTAATGCTCGGGCGCGACCACGACGCGGGGCATCGGCACCGGTTCGTCCAGCGGCAGCGGACCGTCGCCCGAGACGTGGACGATCCCCTTGTCCATCGGGCCGACGTTGGTGGAGCCGATCTCGACCAGGACGGCGACGCCCTGCCGTTCCAGGAAGGTCTCGATGTCGTGGCGGGAGAGTTCCGGTGCGGCCTCGTCGTCCTCCCTCGACTGCGTGGGGTTGTTCCGCGGGTCGATCTCGAGGCGAGTCATGGCGCTGAGTTCCTCGTCGGACAGGCGAACTGCCTGCGGCGAGAAGTTGGGGACCAGCTCCCGTTCGGGCGAGATGAGCAGGATCGACGTCTCGACGCGTGCCCCCAGGGTTTCCAGGTCGTCGCGTGTTTCGACGCGGCTGAGGTCGACCGCTGCGACCGGACCGGCTACCTTGCCGTCCGTGCTCCGGGTGCCCGGCTGCGCGTAGCCGATGACCGGCTGGTACTGCGGCGCCGTGATGTGAACCGAGGTGTGGCGGTTCTCCCAGGCGTAGCCGAACTCGCCCCAGGCGGCGAGCGTGGCGTCTAGGCCGAACTCCTCGAACGTGTCGCGAGCCCAGTTGGCGGCGCCGTCGTAGGAGGGAGAGTTCGCGTACCTGGGGCCGTAGAGGTCGGTCAGGACGTGGGAGAACTCCATGACGCGGGAGCGATTGAACCCCTCGTCGCGGAGTTCGGCGACGACCTCGAGGTCGACGGTCTCCGGGGAGGCGGCCGATACGCCGGCACCTTCTTCCCCGGCCGGAACCCCGCACGCCGAGAGCGTCGCTGCGAACGCGACCAGGGTGGGCATCCGGTTGACACCGCGCGCGATCACCGAGTCTTCGTACCTCCGCAGTTTGCTGACTGTTCGGCACTATACAGGCGGTGCCGGGATCGCGATTTCCCTCAACACATGCTGCCTCGACGCTCGATGGGTTGGTTCGTCGGGGGGCGGCTGCCGAGCCGTCGATGCGACGGGCGCGATGCGCCTGGGCCACTACACTGCCGCCGTGTCCGCGATCGGCATCGCCGTTCTTCTCTTCGTCGCTCTCACGCTGTTCATAGGCGTTCGCACCTACGCGAAGATCCGCGGCCGGGCGACGAACTACTACGTCGCCGGCAACGCGATGCCGGTCGGCGTCGTCGGCATCACGCTCTGCGCCCAGGCGTTCGACGCGAACGGCTCGGTGGGCAACGCGTCGCTCGTCCACTCGGGTGGCTTCTGGGCCGGCGCGGTGATCCCGGTCGGGCTCGCCCTGTGCCTGTTCATCGCCGGCACCTGGTTCGCCGAGCCGCTGCACCGGATGCGGCTGATGACCCTCGCCGACTTCTACCGGCGTCGCTACAGCGTCCCGACCGAGACCCTCGCCGCCGGGCTCATGTTGCTGAGCAACGTCGTCCTGGTCGCGGGCAACCTGGCGGGCCTGGGCCTGCTGTTCGAACTCGTCTTCGGAGCGCCCTACCTCGCCATGTTGGTGGCCGTCGCGCTCTGCATCCTCGCCTACGCGGTATCGGGCGGTCTCTACGCCACCATCGCGACCAGCGTGCTCCAGGTTTCGATCTTCATCGTCAGCATTGTCGTCGCCTTCGTCTGGCTCGGCGGCAGCCACGGCTGGGGCACGCTGCTGAGCTCCGCTCCCGAAGGCGCGATGAGCTTCGCGGGCCTCTTCTCGCGGGAGAGCGGCGCGCTCGTCAACTGGGCGGCGCTGGGGTCGCTGGCCCTGGGCGACATCGTCGCCATCGACTTCATCCAGCGGATGATCTCGGCGGATTCCGGCCGCTCTGCGAAGCGCGGCTGCTACCTCGCGGGCGGGCTGACCCTCGTGGTCGGCCTCACGGTCTCCCTGATCGGGCTCTCCGCCCACTACTTCGGCCGTGACGCGGGTTCCTCCCTGCTCGTCGACCTGGCGCTGACCGACCTGCCGCTGCTGATCGGAGGCGCGGTGCTGCTGGGCATCATCGCGGCCAGCATGTCGACCGCGAGCGGCGTCGTGCTCGACCTGGCGAACGTGATCACCCGCAACCTGGTTCAGCGTCACAGCCGCTCGACCTGGGACGACGAACGGATGCTCCGCTTCTCCCGCTGGATCGCCCTGCCGACGATGGCCGGCGCCGTCGTCTTCGCCTACGTCCGGCCGGAGCCCGGCATCCTGCTCATCCTCGCCTTCGACATCGTCCTCGCCGGTTGCTTCGTGCCGCTGCTGCTCGGCCTGTTCTGGCGCAAGGCGAACACGACAGGCGCGCTGGCAGGTGTGATCGCCGGCAGCGCCGCGCGGCTGGTGCTTCACTTCGCCGTCACGGATGCCTACCGCGGCCTGGACACGCTACTGGCGCCGGTGTTCAGCCTGATCGCGATGGTCGTGGTGTCGTTGATGACCCAGAAGACCCACCGGCCCCGGCACGACGAACTCAGGCGCGTCCCATCCGAACGCGACCTCGTGGCAGGTCTCGACGGCTGATGGAGCCGGGCCTGCGGCCCGGCGCACCCAGTGGCGGCCTCTAGTCCTTCAATGCCTGCCAGACCGCTTTCGCGATCTGAATGTCCTGCACCGCGACACCGGTCAGATCCGCGATCGTGATCTCGTCCTCGTTCGAGCGCCCCCTGGCCCTGCCGGCGATGATGTCGCCCAGTTCGACGAGGTTGGTTTCGGCCACATGGCCGCCCGCTACCGCGTAGTGCGACTCACCGTGGTCGATGCACTGCGACCGTGAATCGACGGCACAGACATCGGCTCTTGCGAACAACGCCGGGTCCAGTTCCTGTTTGCCGGGAGCATCGCTTCCCATCGCGGTGACGTGAGTTCCCGGCCGGATCCACTCGCCGCGGACAAGAGCACTCCTCGCGGCTGTGGCAGTGACGATCAGATTGCAGTTTTCGCAGAGGTCCTGAAGGGTCTCGGCTATCTGCACGTCGAAGCCCGAGTCCGACAGCTCGTTCCGGTACGCCGCCGACTGTTCGCGGCGTCGCGCCCAGATCCGGACCCGGTTGCAATCGCGCGCATGACGCAGGTACTCCAGCTGCATGCGAGCCTGCATGCCCGCACCGACAATGCCGATGCACTCGACCACGTCGGGCGCGAGATAGCGGGCCGCGATGCAGCCCGCAATGGCGGTTCGCACATCGGTCAGGTAGCCCGAGTCGTCCAGCAAGGCCAGCGTCTCGCCGGTCTCCGCCGACAGGACGATCATCATTCCGTGGCCCGTGGGAAGACCGCGCGAAGCGTTCTCATAGAAGCCGGTGGCGACCTTGACGACGAAGACCTCATCGCCGTGGATCTGACCGTACTTGATGTGGCACTCGCCCGGCGGCGTGTCGAATCCCAGATAACCGACGGCAGGAACCGTCGCCGCGCCGCTCGACAGAGCCACGAATCCGGCTTCAATCAACTCGATGGCGGCGGGTATGTCGAGAACGGATCTGATCTCGTCAAGGCCTGCCGATCGCATTCCGAAAATACTATGTCGGGAACGACGCCATGACCGACCACCCGACCCTCGGTGACATCGTCCGGGCGCAGCACCGCCTGAGGGATCATCTGCGGCCGACACCGCTCGAAGATGCCGCCGATCTCGGCGCCGGGACGTTTCTTAAACTGGAGAACGCCAACCGGACGCACTCGTTCAAGATACGGGGAGCGCTGAACGCCATGCTGTCGCTGAGCGAGGAGGCCCTGGCCCGGGGCATCGTCGCCGCGTCTTCGGGCAACTTCGCGATGGCGGTCGCTTACGCCGCGCGTCTGTGCGGTGCATCGGCACAGATTCTGATGCCCGTCGCAACGCCGAAGACGAAGGTGAGCGGAGTACGCCGCCACGGCGCCGGTGCTGCCGAAGCGGTGCTCTTCGGTGACAACTTCGATCAGGCCGAGGCCGAAGCCCTGCGCCGCGCCCAGGGCGGCCTGACCTGGTTGTCGCCCTACAACGACAGGCGGGTGATCGCCGGGGCCGGCACCATCGGTGTCGAGATCGTCTCCGGGTTGCCCCGGGTCGAGAGGGCGCTGGTTCCCGTGGGCGGCGGCGGCCTGGTTTCCGGCGTTGCCATCGCCCTCAAGGAACTCAACCCCGCGGTCGAGGTGATCGGCGTGAGTGCCGAATCGACGCCGGCGATGTTCAACGTCTTCCACGACAGCGACAAACCACAGGTCTGGGACACCCTTGCCGAGGCGCTCTCGGGCGATATCGAGCCGGGCTCGATGACGGTGCCGATCTGCAGGCGCTACCTGGACGATGTGGTGCTTGTTGCCGAGGATCAGATCGCGTCGGCGATGCGGTTCCTGGTCGATGCGCAGGGCTGGGTGGTCGAAGGCGGCGGCGCGGTCGGTGTGGCGGCCCTTCTGGAGGGGGCGGTACCACGCGACGGCAAGACGACCGCGGTGGTCGTCAGCGGCGGCAATGTCGACGGAGAGACGTTGCGGCGGGTTCTCCAGGTTCCAGAGGACGCGTAGCCGTGTCGGGTGACGTTCTCCAGCGCCTGGGAGAGCTCCTCCGGTGTGAACTCGAGGCGGAGGGCCTTCGCGTGGAGACCGCCACCGAGGACGGCGAGCCGGTCCTGGTCGTCGGCGAGATGAAGGTCTACCCTCGTCGCCTGCTCGAAGGGCAGCTGGCCGAAGCCGGCGATGTCGATGCCGTTGACCTCGACTGGTTGGCCAAGTCACACCGTACCTACTTCCGCAACCTCCGGCGCTTCCATCCGAGTCTGGTCACGCCGGCGACCGGTTGAGAAGGAGCGAGGCTGGCGCCTCGTGCGATCTTCACCTGGCCGGCGAGGACGCCGGCGCACCCAGTGTGGGGCGACGTACACTTGGCGGCTGATGCCGAACGCCCTGGGCCGTCTATCAGTCCTCTTCTGTCTCGTGGCGGCCGCGGCCGTGGCGGGCTGCGGGGGCGATGGCAGGACACCGCTGGTGGTCTACTCGCCGCATGGACGGGATCTGCTGACCGTCGTTGAGCAGGCGTACGAACAGACTCGGCCCGATGTCGACGTGCGCTGGCTCGACATGGGCTCGCAGGAGGTCTACGACCGGATCCGGTCGGAACGGGCGAACCCGCAGGCGGACGTGTGGTTCGGCGGCCCGGCGACGATCCTGGCGCGAGGAGCGGCCGAGGGCCTGCTGGCGCCGTCCGAGCCGTCCTGGGCCGCGGCCCTCGATCCGGCCGACCGGCACCCGGAGGGCCTCTACTACACGCTGTACCAGACGCCGACGATCATCGTCTACAACCGCGATGCGATCGGCGAGGACGAAGCGCCCGCCGACTGGGACGATCTGCTCGACGAGCGCTGGCACGACGAGGTCGTGATCCGCGATCCCCTGGCGAGCGGCACGATGCGGACCATCTTCGGGAAGATTCTGGCCGACTCGGTGATCGAGACCGGCAGCACCGAGGCCGGCTTCGACTGGCTGAGGCGCCTGGACGGCCAGACCCGGGAGTACGTCCACAGCCCTGCGGTCCTCCACGAGAAGCTGACCCGCCAGGAGGGCGTGCTCACGCTCTGGGAGATGACCGACACGCTCTCCCTGATCGATCGGGGCGCGCCGATCGCGTACCGCTTTCCGGCGAGCGGCACCGCGGTGATCCAGGATTCGGTCGGCGTGGTCGCGGGCTCGGACAATGAGGACGAGGCGGAGGCATTTATCGACTGGCTCGGTTCCCCCGAGGCCCTGGGGCTGGCCGTGGCCGAGGCGTTCCGGCTGCCGGCACGAGGCGACCTGGACGCGGAGGTGCTCGCCCCGTGGGTAGCCGACGTCCAGTCGCGACTCCGCCGCGCCGAAGTCGACTGGCGGATGATCGAGGAGAACGGCGCCGCGTGGATGGCGGAGTGGGACCGGGCCGTTCGCGGCCAGGGCGGAGGATGACCCGGGACCCGGGGCGCCGCGCCAGCGCCGGGCACACTCTCCCGTGACCGCGTCCGGGGTTTCCGTCCGCTTCGACGACGTCTTCAAGGCGTTCGACGACACCGTTGTCCTCGCTGGCGTCTCGCTGACCGTCGACCCGGGGGAGATCTTCGCTCTGCTGGGGCCGAGCGGAAGCGGCAAGACGACGATGCTGCGCCTGCTGGCGGGCTTCGAGCAGCTCGACCGGGGACGGCTGCTGATCGCGGACGAGGCGGTCGAGCATCTGCCGCCGGCGCGCCGCGGTGTCGGCATGCTGTTCCAGAGCTACGCCCTCTTCCCGCATCTGAGCGTGGCTGAGAACGTCGCCTTTGGGCTGAAGGTCCGTGGCGGCGGGCAGGGCGAGACGGAGGCCCGGGTGGCCGAGATGCTCGAACTCGTCCGCCTCTCCGGCTTCGAGCAGCGGCGGATCGCCGAGCTTTCGGGCGGCCAGCAGCAGCGGGTGGCCCTGGCGCGGGCGCTGGCGCCGCGGCCGCGGGTGCTGCTGCTCGACGAGCCGCTTTCGAACCTTGATCCGGCTTTGCGTGAAGAAACCCGGGCCGACCTGCGCCGGACGGTCAAGCAGACCGGCATCACGACCGTGCTGGTCACCCACGAACAGGAGGAAGCGTTCGAGCTCGGAGAGCGGATCGGCCTGCTGAACGAGGGAGGCCTTGAGCAGGTCGGAGGACCGGCGGCTCTCTACCGGGATCCCGCTTCGCGTTTCGTGGCTACCTTCGTCGGCCGGTGTTCGGTGCTGCCGGGTGTCGTCCTGGAGCGGCACGACGACAGCGAACTGACGGTGCGCCTGGAGTCGCAGCCGGAGGCCGAGCCCTGGCGGTGCCGTGGCAGCGGCGAACTCGGCGTCGGAGACCGGGTCGACGTCTGTGCTCGTCCCGAGGCCCTGGAACTGGCGACCGATGGGGGATCGGGGCTGGTGGGCCGGATCGAGGCGGAGCGATTCACCGGCAGCAACAGCTTTTACACCGTCCGGCTCGCGACCCGGTCGGATGAAGCGGAATCCCGGTCGCCGGCTGGGCTCGCCGTCGAGGTGGCGATGCCGGGAACCGCGGCCGGTCGGAGCGGCACCTGCGCGGTGCGACAGCTTGCTGGAGAGCCGCCGCCCTCCGCCTTCGCGGCCGCCGGGACGGAGTCCGAACCTTGAGCGCCGCCGGAGCGGGTCGCAAGGCGCCGCAGCTCCGGTCGCTCATGCCGTGGCTGGTGCTGGCGTTCCTCGTCTGGCTCGTCGGCTACCCGCTGCTCGTCGTCGCGGCGGAGGCCTTCGGTATCGGCAGCCCCGGTGGAGGCGGCCCGACGACCGAGGCGTTCCGGTCCTTCTTCACCCGCGCCGACGAGTGGAACGCGATGTGGCGGACGTTGTGGATCTCCGTGCTGTCCACCCTGGCCGCCGCCGCCATCGGCGTGCCGCTGGGCTTCCTCTTCGAGCGCAACGAGATCCCGGGCCGGCGCCTGCTCGGCGCGCTGGTCGCGTTGCCGGTCGCGCTGCCGCCGCTGGTCGGCGTCATCGCGTTTCTCTTCCTCTACGGCGAGAGCGGTCTGGCGGCGCGCGGCCTGCAGAGCCTGGGTCTCGACGTGTCCTGGCGCCTGACCGGAGCGTGGGCGATCCTGCTCGTCCACGCGTACTCGATGTACGTCTACTTCTACCTGTTCACGCGGGCGGGACTGTCCGGGCAGGACGGAGCGGCCATCGAGGCGGCGCAGAGCCTGGGCGCCAGCCGGTCGCAGATCCTCTTCCGGGTGACCCTGCCGCGGCTTCGGCCGGCTCTCGCCGGGGCGACGCTGCTCACCTTCATGACCTCGCTCGGCTCGTTCTCCGCTCCTTACATCTTCGGCGGCGGCTTCCGGGTGATGACGACCCAGATCGTCGCCTCGAAACTGAACGGTGAACTGCGCATGGCGTACGTCGAAACGACGATGCTGGCGCTCCTCGCCTTCGCCTCGTTGCTTCTGCTACGCAAGATCGATCCGGGCCTGGACCTGGCGTCGGGAGCACGGGGCACGCCGCCGGCGCGTCGCCGTCTGCGCAGCCAGGGCGCGCGGATCGCGTCGGCGGCCGGCGGCTGGGTCCTGGCCGGCGTGCTCCTGCTGCCGCACGCGACGCTTATCCTGATGTCGCTCGTGCCGCCGAACACCTGGACGGTCGAGGCGTTCCCGCCGGTGCTCGGGCTCGTCAACTACGGGGATCTCCTGTCCTCCACTGAACGGCTGCGGCCGGCCCTGAACTCGATCTGGATGGCGGCCGCGGCGACGCTGGCGGCGGTCGTGGTGGGCGTCATGGCGGCGCGGCTGTCGCTCCGGCGCGGCGGCCTGCCGGGACGGGCGCTGGAGGCGATGATGACCCTGCCCTGGGCGATCCCGGGCACGGTCTTCGCTCTGGCCCTGGCGGCCGCGATGAGCGTCAACGCCCCCTGGGTCGGCCGCTTCGTGCTCGTGGGTACGCTGTGGATCCTGCCGCTGGCGTACCTGGTCCGCTCCCTGCCGCTGACCGGGCGATCCATCTTCGCGGGTTTGCGTCAACTCGACCCGCGCCTGGAGGAGGCGGCGGCGAGTCTCGGCGCCGGCTCGTTGAGGACGGTGCTGCAGATCGTGCTGCCGCTGTTGCGGCCGGCCGTGATCGCGGGCGCCGGCCTCGCCTTCATCACGATGCTGGGCGACTTCGTGACCTCGATCGTGCTCTACACCTACGACACCCGCCCGATCTCGATCGAGATCCAGTCCAGCCTGCGGATTCAGGAGACGGGGATCGCCGCCGCCTACGGCGTGTTGCTGATGGTGTTGAGCGCGGTCGCCTTCATCGCCTGGGACGACCGGGCCGGCGGCCGGCTCTGACAGCTCGAAGACCTCCGTGTCGCGTTTGGCCTGCCGCGACCTGTCACGCTTGACCGCTGCGAGCTGTCGCATGTTGATCGTCGAGAAGTGTCGGGCCCGGAAGACCGCCAAGTGTCGCGCTTGATCGACCATCGCCTGGCGGCGCTCATGGTCGTCGCCTTCGTCAGTACGCTGGGCGAGTTCCTGGTCGTCGCGCTCCTGCCGTTCTATGCCGAGCGCTACGGCGCGACGCCTCTGGAAGTGGGCGCCCTGGTGTCCGCCTTCGCCCTGGCGTCGATGGCGACCGCGCCGCTGTGGGGCCGGCTCGCCGATCGTAGAGGCCGCCGACCGGCGCTGCTTCTCGGCCTGGTGGTCTCGGCCGCGGGCTACCTGCTCTTCGGCCTGGCCCAGTCGCTCGAACTGCTGCTCCTGGCCCGGCTGGTGCACGGAGTGGGCGGCGGCACGGTGCCGGTCGTGTTCGCCTACATCGCCGACTCGGTGACAGGGGAGCGCCGCGCCGAGGGCATCGGCTGGGTCACCGCCGTCACCAGTTCCGCGGCGATGATCGGCCCGGCCGTCGGCGGTCTCGCGGGCCAGCTTCATCCGGCCGGGGCCGGCGCCGTGGCCGCGGCGTTCAGCCTGGCGGCCGCGGTGTTCGCGCGCTTCCGGTTGCCGGAGTCGCGACAGCGGAGGGAGGGGGAGCAAACGGAGGAGACGCGCTACTCGATCCTCGCCGCGGTCGGTCGCGTGGCTGTGCAGCCGCTGCGTCCGCTCAACCTGCTGATCTGGATCTACGCCGCCGGACAGATCGGCATGGCGGGGATGACCGCGATCATCGGTCTCTACCTCGGGCGCCGGTTTGGCGTGGGCGAGTCGAACATCGGCCTGTTCTTCTTCTACCTGGGCGGTCTGTCGATCGCCTTCCGGGTCTTCGTCCTGGGGCCGGCGGTTCGGCGTTTCGGCGAGATCAGGATCCTGCGCGCCGGCGCCGTGAGCTTCGGCGTCGGGTTGATCGCCATTCCGTTCGCCACGGGTCTCTGGACGCTCGGAGCGGCGATCTTCCTGGTCCCGCTCGGAACGTCGCTGCTCTTCCCCTGCACGACATCCCAGGTCTCGAAGCGCGCCCCCGGAAGCGGCGTCGTCGGGCAGGTTCTCGGTGTGCAGCAGGCGTACGGCAACGGCAGCAAGATCGCGGCGCCGCTGGTCGCGGCCTACATGTTCCAGGCCTTGTCGCCTGAGGCTCCGTTCGTTGCCATCGGAGCGATCCTGATCGTCGCGGCGGTGATGTCCGCGCGATTGCCGGCCGAGCGGGCCGGGTAACCTCCCTGAGAACGGAGGTACAGGCATGCCGCAGTTCTCGTTGTCCGCGCTGTCGGCCGGCACCCTGCTCGAGGCGGCGGGGATGCTCCTGCTGTTCATCGGCTTTCTCTTCGTGGGGTCGATGGTCCTGCCGGGCCGGCGGGTCGCGGGGCCCGAACTCGAGGGGGAGACACGCGTCTACAAGCTGAACGGCCTTCCCCTGTTCCTGGTCACCGTGACCCTGGGGGTCGTCGCCCAGGGGTTCGGGTGGTTCTCCTTCTCCGTGCTGCACACGCACTTCGCCGCGTTGTTCGTCGTCGCGAACGTGTTCGCCGTTGCCGCGTCCGTCTGGCTCTATCTCCGGGGAACACGGGCCGGGAGTGCCGGCTCGGGAGATGGTCGGAGCTTCCTCATGGGTTCGGAACTCAATCCGACCTGCTGCGGCGTCGACCTGAAGATGTTCAGCTACCGCCCGTCGCTCATCGGCCTGGCGGTGTTCAACCTGTCCTTCGCCGCCGTCCAGTACGAGACCGACGGTCGGCTGACGCTGGCGATGGCCGTCTATCAGGCGATTACCTTCGTGTACGTCTTCAACTACTTCCAGTTCGAGTACGGAATGGTCCACACGTGGGACATCATCGCCGAGCGGTTCGGGTTGGGGCTGGTCTGGGGCGACTACGTCCTGGTGCCCTTCTTCTACTGCCTTGCCGGATGGTGGCTGGTCGACGCGCCGGACAGCCTGCCGCCGGCCGCGGTGGTCGGGATCGTCCTGCTCGCCGCCTTCGGCTTCTGGATGTTCCGCGGCGCCAACCAGCAGAAGCACCGCTTCAAGCAGGATCCGAACGTCAGGATCTGGGGGCGGCCGGCCGAGACCCTGGATGGTCGTCTGCTGGTTTCGGGCTTCTGGGGACTCGGCCGGCATCTGAACTACACCGGCGAGATCTGCGTCTACCTCGCGTTCACCCTGACCACCGGCTTCGTGTCCTGGGTGCCCTTCCTGCTCCCGGCGTGGCTCACGGGGCTGCTGTTGCACCGTTCCCGGCGGGACGATCGCCGCTGCCGCGCGAAGTACGGCGAGCTCTGGGAGCGCTACACGAAGCGGGTGCCTTACTCGGTCCTGCCGTTCATTCCTTAGGGCTGAACGCGAAAAGGGCGCGGCCGGGAAGCCGCGCCCTTTGAAGACTTGGTAGCGGGGGCAGGATTTGAACCTGCGACCTTTGGGTTATGAGCCCAATGAGCTACCAGACTGCTCCACCCCGCGTCAGGACTGAAAATCGTGGCACAGCCGGTGGGAGGTGTCAACCACTCGGACGCTCCGGTAGTGAGACTTCGGCTCGTGTAGGCTTCTCCCGTGTCGGCGACGCCTCCAGACGGGCGCGAACGGCTGCGGGAGCGCGTGGATCGTTGGCGCGAGAGGGCTCAGCGTTCGCTGCGGACGTTGATCGGCGTGGGGCTGATCCTTGCCCTTCTGTTTCTCGCGAGGGCGGGCTCCGAGAGCTACGCGGGACTGGCTGAACTGGCGGAGCGCGAGGGCGAACTCGAGATCGACCTCGAGGAGACCCGAGTGCGCGTGGAGCGACTCAAGCGCCGGGTGGACTTGCTCCAGGACGATCCCGTGGTGTTGGAGCGGCTGGCGCGCGAGGAGTTGGGCCTCGTGAGGCCGGGCGACACGGTTGTCGTCCTGCCGCAGACGGACGACTGACCGCGACTCCCCGACCGGTGTCCGCCTGGCGTGATCTGGGCCGTCGCATTCGTCGCGGCCGCGACTACCGCGAGTTGGCGGATACCGAGAGGGCGGCGGTCGTCGGTCTGCCGGTGCGGGCTTCCGCGGTGGTGTTCGAACTGCTGGCGGAGGACCGCGATGGGCCGCAACTCGTCGTCGTGCCTAGCGAAAGCGAGGTCCTGGCCTGGACCGAGGCGGCGGCGCTGCTGCGCGGGCCGAACCGGGCCCGGCTCATTCCCTTCCCGTCGCCGGCGCTGACCCCCTACCAGCAGGCGGAGGCGTCGCTGCTGGTGCGCGCCCAGGAGAGCACCGCCTACGATGCCCTGCTCGGGGCTCCGAGAGTCACGGTGGTCTGTACGCCGCGGGCCCTGTTTCACCGTCTGGCACTGCCGGACGCGTTCCTCGGATCGGTGGTCGAACTCGAGGTCGGCGGTCAGGCCGCGCCGGAGGACCTGTTGCCCCGTCTGCTCGCCCACGGCTACCGGCGGAGCGACCTCGTGGCGGCGGTCGGCGCGGTGGCGCAACGCGGCGGCGTGTTCGATCTCTTCGCGCCCGGCGAACCCCGACCGGCGCGTCTCGACCTGTTCGGCGACACGGTCGAGAGCATTCACCGCTTCGATCCGTCCACCCAGCGTTCCGAAGAGCCGATCGAGTCTCTGCGGATCCGGCCCCTCACGCCCTTCGTCGCCGGGCCGGAACGAGCGGCCGCCCTGTCGGCGCTGCTGCTGGAAGAACGGGGCGGCGACCTGTCCGACCGGTCCCGGGCCCAGTTGGAGGAGATGGCGGCGGGAGAACCCTTCGACGGCTGGGAGAAGTACCTGCCCCTGCTCGAAGCGAGCACGAGCCTCGGCGAGGTGATGGCGGTTGCTCCGGTGGTCGTGGTCGATCCCGAGCGGGTGAGGGGCGAGGTCGAACAGCACGCCGGGCTGTTGTGGGAGGAGTACGGCCGGCGTTCCGACGACGGCGAAATCGCGGCCGAGCCGGAGCGGCTGACGGTGCCGGCGGATCAGGTGATGGAACTCGTCGAGCGGGCGGAGTTCCGGGTCGGCGGAACGCTTGATCCTGCTTCGGGAGGCCGGCGCGTCCGGGTCGACTTCGGCGCGGTCGAGACGGACGTGCTGGTCGATCAGCTTCCCCGTTTCCCGCGCGAGGTGGAGACGGCCGCCGCGCGCGGCGAAGACCTCTGGCTGGTGGCGCGCTCCGAACGGCACGAGGCGCTCCGCCAGACGCTGGGCCCTCGCGAGATCGACTGGGACGGCGGCGCGGTGCGCCTCGTCGACGGCGAGCTGGCTCGGGGATTCCGGCTGCCGAACGCGGGTCTGGTGCTCTATGGCGAGGGTCAACTCTTCCGCCAGAGGCTCGCCACGCGGCGTCGTCGCCGGATGGGTCCCTTCGTCTCCGGCCTGCGCGACCTGCGCGTCGGTGAGTTCGTGGTCCACGAAGATCACGGCATCGGTCAGTTCCTGGGGCTCAAGACCCTCGACGGTCCGTCCGGCGAGGGACCGGCGGTTACCGGCGACCCGCTCCGGCCGCGGCAGGCGCGCGCGGTCGAGGTGATGGAACTTCTCTACTCGTCGGGGAGGACCCTGCTCCTGCCGCTGACCCGCCTGGACGAGATCGAGCGCTACAGCGGCATCGACGGCATCGCGCCCCGGCTCGACCAGTTGGGCGGCAGCAGTTGGGCGAAGAAGAAGAGCCGGATCCGGCGCAGTCTCAAGGCGATCGCCACCGACCTCCTGAAGCTCTACGCCGAGCGCCGGCTGGCGCAGGCCGTGCCCATGGACGCGGACAGCGACCGGCAGCTCCAGTTCGAGAGCGCCTTCCCCTACGAGGAAACGCCCGATCAACTGGAAGCGGTGCGGACGATCAAGGAGGATCTCGCCCGGGACCAGCCGATGGACCGCCTGCTGTGCGGCGACGTCGGCTTCGGCAAGACGGAAGTGGCGATGCGGGCGGCGTTCAAGGCGGTCGACAACGGGCTTCAGGTCGCGGTTCTGGCGCCGACCACGATCCTCGCCGACCAGCACCTGCGCACCTTCCGGCGGCGCTTCCAGGGCTTCGACGTCGAGATCGAGATGGTGTCCCGGTTCCGGTCGGCTGCCGAGATTCGGGCGATCCGGGCCCGGCTCGCCGAAGGGCGGATTCACGTCCTGATCGGCACGCACCGGTTGCTCAGCCGGGACATCGACATGCCGTGCCTCGGTCTGGTAGTGATCGACGAGGAGCAGCGCTTCGGTGTCGCCCAGAAGGAACGGTTGCGCGAACTCCGGCGCAACATCCACGTGCTCGCGATGTCCGCGACGCCGGTGCCACGCACCCTGCAACTATCCCTCGCCGGCGTGAGGGACCTGTCTCTCATCGAGTCGCCGCCACGCGACCGGATGGCGGTCGAGACCCGCATCCTGCCGTTCTCGGGCGACCTCGTGCGCGAGGCGATCGAGTTCGAAGTCGAGCGCGGCGGCCAGGTGTTCTACGTCTACAACCGGGTCGAGGACATCGAGGGGATCCTCCGCTACCTGCGCGAGCTGGTCCCCGGACTCAGGATCACCGTCGGCCACGGGCAGATGGAAGAGGCGGAGCTGAGCCGGCGCATGCGCGCCTTCACAGCGGGCGAGTACGACCTGCTGCTCGCGACGACGATCATCGAGAACGGCATCGACATCCCGAACGTGAACACGATGCTCGTGCACCGCGCCGACCGGTTCGGCCTGGCCCAGCTCTACCAGTTGCGGGGCCGGGTGGGCCGCAGCGATCAGCTTGGCTACTGCTATCTGCTGGCGCCGCCGGATACCGTGCTGTCGGAAGAGGCGCGCAAGCGGCTCGTGGCGATCCGCGAGTTCACGGAGCTCGGGGCGGGTTTCCGGATTGCTGCCCGCGACCTGGAGATCCGGGGCGCGGGTAACCTGCTCGGCGCCGAGCAGAGCGGTCACATAGCGGAGGTCGGAATCGAGACCTACATGAAGATGCTGGAACATGCGATCGCCGAACTGCGCGGCGAGGCGCCGTCGGAGGTTCCGTCCGCGTCGATCAGCCTGCCCGCGGCCATGTCGATCCCGGAGGACTACATCGGCGAGATCTCGCTCCGGCTGGAGATCTACCGTCGCCTGGCGGACGCCGCGGAGGATCCGGCGATGCTGCTCGCCGAACTTCGCGACCGCTTCGGTCCGCCGCCCGAGCCCGTCCACACCCTGATCCAGGGCGCCGAACTCAAGCGGATCGCCGAGGGTGTCGGCGTCCAGGCGATCGCCCACCGCAACGACCGGCTGACGATCCGGCTGCGCCGCGACGCGAACGTCGACGTCGAGCGCTTGATCCGCTTCGTGTCCGAACGGGAGGGCGCCGCCTTCGCGCCGGACGGCGTGCTGACCCTGCGGAACGTCCCGGGACGGGAGTCGATGGAGATCTCGCTCCAACTGCTCGAGCTTCTGTCGGGCGAAGCGCAGCCGCGACTGGGTGGCGCGGAGACGGTCCATTGAGTGCGTTGCGCGGGTCTTCCGACCCTCTGCCGCCGCAGGCGGCCAGAGAGACGCGCCGGCCGCAAGGCCGGCCCCGCTTTGCCGGGCTGTTGGCAGTCCTGGGTTTGGCCTGTGCTGGCAGTCTCCCGGAGGGAGTCGTCGTGCGAATCGGCGGCGAGGAGAAGAGCTACGAGGACTTCGACCGCTACGTGCTGAGAGTCCTCGACGTCGACGCCTCCCGGTCGAGCAGCGCAGTGCTGTCAAGGCTGTTCGAGCGGTTCGTCGACGACGAGCTCCTGTTGCGCTGGGCCCGGGACCGGGGATTCGCGGACGAGGCGGCGACCTCGCACGAGGCCGCCGCCGCGGTGCTCGAGGCTTCGCCGCCCGACATCTCGTCCACCGATGTCGAGCGCTACTACGCGGAGCACCGGAGCGACTACCAGCGGCCCGCCCGGGCGCGTCTGCGCCAGATCCTGGCGGAGGATCGCGCCAGCGCGGAGCTGGCGCTGGCCGAACTCGAAGCCGGAGTCGACTTCGGCGAAGTGGCGCGGATCCGTTCGATCGGACCGAGCGCTCAGGACGGCGGCTTCCAAGGCGAACTGTCGCGGGAGGACCTGCCCGGAGCCCTTGCCGACGTCGTCTTCGCCCTCGACGAAGGAGAGTGGAGCGCACTGCTGGAAGCGGACTACGGATTCCGCATCTTCCAGGTCGAGCGCTTCCTGCCGGACGAGACGCTGTCGCTCCAGGCCGCCGCGCCTTCCATTCGGTCCCGGCTGGTCGCGGAACGGAGCGAGGCGCTGATTCGGCAGGCGATAGAAGAGGCGAGGGGGGAATACAATCTGCGGGTTGCGGTTTCACGATTACCGTTCGAGTACAGCGGCCCCTACAGCGAACCCGCAGCCGAGTGAGGAAGACGACATGAGCCGAGAATCCCTTCGCCGTCGCCGTGCCGACTTGCGATTGGCGGCCCTGGCGACGCTGGTCGCCGCGCTGGTTGCGCTCCCGGCGGCCGCGCAGTCGGAGCCGGGCGCGGAGAACCGCGTCGTCCTGCGGGTCAACGACCGGATCGTGACCCTGTACGAGTATCAGAGGGCGGTTGCCGTGCAGATACGCGACATCCGGAACGCCCCGGGCCTTACCGATCTGCGACGTCAGGAGCTGCTGGGCGAGGTCGGCCGGATGATCATGAAGGCGCTGTTCGAGGAGCAGTTGATCCTCTCCCGGGCCGACCAGCTCGCAGTGGCCGTTGACGAGAGCGATGTCGAGGAGCAGATCCGGGCGATGTGGGAGCGGGCCGGCATTGAGAATGAGGAGCAGTTCCAGGATGCCCTCGCCCAGCAGGGCATGCGCGAGCAGGACTTCCGCGACCAGATGCGCAAGCAGTTGCGGTCCAACATCGTGCGCGGCCGCGAGGTCGCGCCGCGGATCGACCTGGCGGACGAGGATCTGCGCCGGTTCTACCGCGACAACCAGGAGCGTTTCGCGATCTCCGAGAGGGGCCGCTTCGAAGAAGTGGTGATTCTCGAAGGCGTCGTTCCCGCGGACCGGATGGCGCCGCTGGCGTCGCTGGCGCGGACCCGGCTGGTAGCCGGTGAAGCGGCCACGGACGTGGCGGAAGGTCTTGGCGAGGGATCAACCGCCGTCGACGTCGGCTGGGTCACGCCGGGCGACCTGGCGCCGGCGCTGGATGCCGTTGCCTGGGACCTGCAATCCGGCGACGTGGCGGAAGCCGTCCCGGCGCGTGGCGGTCTCCACGTGCTGAAGATGCTCGAGCGCGAACCCGCTTCGGTCCAGCCGTTCGAGGACGTGCGCGATGCGATCGAGCGGGAGGAACGGGGCCGTCTCTTCGACGAGGAGTACGTTCTTTACATGGAAGAACTCGCCGAGGCCGCCTACATCGTCGAGCGCCTGCCGGAGGAAGCGGTGGGCTACCGGCCGGTCGCGGCGCCGTCGCTCGATGCCGACGCCCTCGGGCTGCTCAGCCGCTTCGGGCCCGATGCGAGCGTTCAGCCCGATGCGGGTGCCCAGGACGCGGAAGAGCCTGCGGCCGAAGAGACCGGCGACGGTCCCGACGCGTAGGCAGCCGGCGGCGGAAGATCGCGCTAGGGCTGCCGAGATCGCACTACAGCGGCGCGAGTCACGCCGCGTTCCAGCGCTTCGTTGTCGAGTGGAGCAGAGTGGCCTGAAGTAGACAAGAATGGCCTAACGGTGCTAGTGTTCCGCCTCTGAGCGTCAGTTTGTGGGCAAGTCCGCCCACCTGACTCTCGGGGCGTGAGCGATGTTTCGAGGGCATGCAGAGGCCAAGATCGACGCCAAGGGCCGACTCAAGGTGCCGAGCGTCTTCCTCCGCCCGCTCCAGGAGCGGTACGGCCCGGACATCTTCACCACGTCGCTGCGTGGCGACTGCGCGTGGATCTACCCGCTCCGGATCTGGGAACAGGTGGAGGAGAACTACGGGAGGCTGCCCGGCTCCAACACGCGCTTGCGCGACTACCTGCGGCGGACCAGCTACTTCGGCCAGCAGAGTCGACTCGATTCCCAGGGCCGGCTGATGGTCCCGGGCCGGCTTCGAAAGTGGGCGGGCATCGATGGGGAAGTCGTCCTCTTCGGCAAGCGGGACCACCTGGAGGTCTGGAACCTCAAGCGAATCGAGGAGGAGATCGAGGCCAACCCGTTCACGGACGAGGACCTCGACGCACTGACGAGGGACCTGGCCGCGCTCGATGCCAACGGGAGCAGGGACGGCTAGCGATGTGGGCGAACCAACCGTCTCCCACCTGCCCGTCCTGGTTGACGAGGTGCTGCGGCTACTCGAGCCCGAACGGGGCGGCTGGTTCGTCGACTGCACGGTCGGGTTGGGCGGCCACGCGGCCGAGGTGCTTCGGCGTCACCCGGCGACCTCGGTCCTGGGCATCGACCGGGACACCGAGGCCCTGGAACACGCCTCGATCCGGCTGCGCGAGTTCGGCCCGAGGGTCCGCCTCGTCCACGGCGACTTCGGGTCGCTCCGGGAGGTCGTGGCGGAAGCGGGAATCGGGAAGCCGGCGGGAATCCTCGCCGACCTTGGTGTTTCGTCGCTCCAGCTGGACCGGCCGGAACGCGGCTTCAGTTTCATGCGGTCCGGGCCGCTCGACATGCGGATGGACCAATCGCCTGGATCGGCAACGAGGACTGCGAGGGACGTCGTGAATCTGGAACCCCAGAACGTGTTGGAGACCGTGCTGCGCGACTACGGCGAGGAACGGCAGGCCCGCAGGATCGCGCGGGCGATCGTCGAGCGCCGCCGCCACGAGCCGATCGAGACCACGGACGACCTGCGCGATCTGGTTCACGAGGCGGTCGGCGCCTCGCGGGTGCGGCGCGGTCGCGCCTTGCGGGCCGGGGCCCGATCGATCGATGCAGCGACGAGGACCTTCCAGGCGCTCCGCATCGCCGTGAACGAGGAGCTGTCCGGGCTCGGAGCAACGCTCGAACAGGCGATGAAGCTGCTCGACCGGGACGGTCGGCTGGTGGTCATTTCGTACCACAGTCTGGAAGACCGGATCGTGAAGCACCGCCTGCGCGCGAGCGCCGTGGGCGAAGTGGATCCGATCACAGGCCGGCCTCGCACCGAGACCCGTCTGATCGAGCTGATGACCCGGAAGCCGATCCGGCCCGAGCCGAGCGAGGTGGAGTACAACCCGAGGTCGCGGTCCGCCCGGTTGCGGGCGGCGAGGCGCCTCTAGCGCCTGGGTTCAGGGAACCGGGACGGTGAAGACCGGCTACAGCGTCAGCAAGGAGGTCGCGAATCCCTTTCTGGTGCGCCAACGGGATCCCGGTCGCCTGCGCGGTCTCTGGCCGGTGTTCGCGATCCTCCTGCCGTTCGCGGCGGCCGTGTTCGCGTACACCTGGGTGCACGAACAGGGACTCGAGGCTGGCTACCGCATCGAGGAACTCGAGCGGAGCCTGGAGGAACTGCGGCAGCAGGAGCTTCGCCTCGAGTTGGAGGCCACCAGGCTCAGCCGGCCGGAGCGGCTCTCGGCACTCGCTCTGGAAGAGCTCGGGATGGCGCCGCCGACGCTGGACCAGATGGTCTTCCTGAGCTCTGAGAGCGTGTCCCTCGTCGAGGCCGGCGCTGCCGCGGGGGCGACGCCGTGAGCGCGCTGGGACCCCGGGCACGGAGCGCCAGGCGCCGCTACGCCGGAAGGTTGGCGGTGCTGATCGCGTTCGTTGGTGTGTGGACGGGCGCGATCGCGGTGCGACTGTTCGACCTGCAGATTCGCGGGGCTGATGAGTACCGCGAACGGGCCGCGCGCCAGCAGCGAAGCGAAGTCGTCCTGAACCCCAAGCGGGGCACGATCTACGATGCCCGCCAGCGGCCGCTCGCGGTTTCGGTGGAGACGCGCACGCTCTATGCGGAAACCGCGAAGGTAGGCGATCCGGCGGTCGTTGCCGCGGAGATTGCTCCCCTGGTGGGCCGGTCCAGGGAACGGATCGAGGCGCTGCTCAACAAGCCGGGCCACGTGCCCCTGGCGCGCAAGCTCGACCATGACGTGGCGGACCGGATCGACCTGTCCGCGTTCCCCGGCCTCTACTTTCTCGGCGAGAGCAAGCGCAAGTACCCGATGGGTCCCCTGATGGCCCACGTGCTCGGCTTCGTCGGCACGGACCGCAGTCTTGCCGGTCTGGAGTACCGCTATGACCGGGAAGTCGCGGGCGAATCGGTCAGACGGCATGTTCTCCGCGATGGCCAGCAGCGACTCGTGGTGGTTGCCGGTTCCCTGGGCGAGCCGAAACCGGGGGCGGACCTCCATCTGACGATCGACGCGACGATCCAGCACCTCGCGGAGCGCGCCCTGCGCGAGACGATCGAGTCAAACGGCGCCAGCGCCGGCAGCGTCGTCATCCTGGCCCCCGAGGACTCGGCCGTGCTGGCGATGGCCTCCTACCCGACCTTCGACCCGAACCGGTTCGGCGATTTCGGCCCGAACGAGCGGCGGAACCGCGCTTTGCAGGATTCGTACGAACCGGGCTCGACGTTCAAGATGGTCACGGCGGCCGGCGCGTTCGAGCGGGGCGTGGTTCATCCCGACCAGATCATGGACTGCGGCAACGGCCGGATCCGGGTCGGCAAGGCGCTGATCAAGGACCACAAGCCGTTTCCCGAACTGACCTTCCGCACCGCGATCGCCAAGTCGAGCAACGTCTGCGCGATCAAGGCGGGTGGCCTGGCTGGACCGGAGACGATGCGGGAACTCGTGACGGCCTTCGGCTTCGGCGAAGTCACCGGCATCGATCTTGGAGGTGAACACCCGGGCATCGTTCCGCTCCGGGTCTGGGACCGGGAGACGACGGCGTACGCCTCGATGGGTCACGGCCTGGCGGTGACGCCTCTCCAGCTCGCGAATGCCTACGCGGCGATTGCCAATGGCGGGGTCTGGAACCGGCCCTACCTGGTCCGCGCGCTGGAACGGGAAGGGGAAGTCGTCGATGTGCGGCCCCGCAACCGGGGCCATCGCGTGATCTCCAAGGCAACGGCGTACCGCGTGATCCGCCTGCTCGAGGAGGTCGTCGTCAGCGGCACGGGCCGCAAGGCCGCGATCGCCGGCTACCGGGTGGCCGGCAAGACGGGCACGGCCGAGAAGTCGGACGCTTCCGGCTACTCGGAGACCGGCCGCGTCGCCGGTTTCGTCGGTATCGCTCCGGCGCGGGCCCCGCGCCTGGTCTGTCTGGTGATGATCGATGAGCCGTCCGTCTCCACCTCCGGCGGCGAAGTGGCGGCGCCGGCCTTTCAGCGCATCATCAGCGAAGCCCTGTTCTATCTCGGCGCCACGCCGTCGCGCCAGCCGATGGGCTGGAGCCAGCCCGTCTGGTTGCAGCCTGCGCCCGCGCCGCTTGAAGGGCCGCCGCAGATCCGGGTCGCGACGGCAGCCGGGCAGGCCGCGGCCGATCAGGACGTCGCGCCGACGGAAGGCGAGTTGTGGACGGCGGCGGGATCGAGCTGATGAGACTCGGCGACGCGGTCGCCGACCTGCCTCTGCGCTCAGATCTGAGCCCTCCCGCGGCCGATACGGAAGTCACCGGGATTCAGCACGACTCCCGGCGCATCGGCAGCGGCGATCTCTTCGTGGCCTGGCGGGGCGAGGTCCACGATGGCCGGGCCTTCGCGACCGATGCCATAGCCCGCGGCGCCGCCGCGGTCCTTTCCTTCGGACCCCCGCCTGCCGCGCCTTCCGTTCCCTGGCTGGAGGTCGACGATCCACGGGGCCGGATGGGGCCGGTGGCCGCCAGACTGTACGACCACCCCGAGCGGGAGCTCGTGACCGTCGGGATCACCGGCACGAACGGCAAGAGCACGACCGCCCAGTTGATCGGCTCCTGCCTGACTCATGCCGGTCGATCGGCGGCGGTGATCGGAACCCTGGGCAGGAGCGTCCACCTGCCGGGCGCCGGGCTTTCCGACACGAGGCCGCTGAGTTCCACCTTCTCCGGCCGGACGACGCCGGAGAGCAGCGACCTGTTTCGGATCCTCAGACGGGCCGTGGATCTGGGAGCGCGGTCCGCGGCGGTCGAGGTCTCGTCCCACGCGCTCGATCAGGGGCGGCTGAACGGGATGAAGTTCGACGCCGCCGTGTTCACGAACCTCACCCGCGACCATCTCGACTATCACCCGTCGATGGAGGCCTACTACGAGGCCAAGCGCCGGCTCTTCTCCCTGCTTCGCTCGGGCGGTCGCGCGGTGATCAACGTCGACGACGAGTACGGCCGCCGGCTGGCGCTGGAGGTCGGGAACGACGCTGACGTGTGGCGCTACAGCGCCGCCGGCCGTAGCGATGCCGAGGTGCGCGTCGTCCGGTCCGAACTCGACCTCGCGGGCGTCCGGGCCGAGATCGAGACGCCGGGGCGCGATCTCTCGCTCGTCAGCCGGCTGCTCGGCCGGTTCAATCTCGAGAACCTGACGGCGGCCGTGGCCGCCGCCGCCGCCATGGGAGTGTCGCCCGACGTGATCCGGGCGGCGGTTGCCGCGGAGAAGCCCCCGGACGGCCGGCTGGAGCCCGTGGACCGCGGGCAGGAGTTTCCTGTGCTCGTCGACTACGCCCACACCGACGGCGGTCTACGCGCCGCGATCGGGGCGATCGGCGAACTGAGCGACCGGCGCATCCTGGTCGTGTTCGGCTGCGGCGGCGACCGGGATCGCGGCAAGCGGGAGTTGATGGGGCGCGCGGTGGGCGAACTCGCGGATCTCGCCATCGTCACCGACGACAACCCACGGAGCGAAGACCCGGCGCGGATCCACCGGGCGATCGTGGCCGGGCTGGCGGCGGCAGCGGGTTGCGGCCACGAGGTCGTCCCCGATCGCCGCGCGGCGATTCGGCGAGCCGTCAGATTGGCTGCAGCCGAACCGGGGTGGGTGGTGCTCATCGCGGGCAAGGGTCACGAGGCGACGCAGACGATAGGGGAACGCGAGTTGCCCTTTCGGGACCGGGACGAGGCCGAGCTGGCCCTGATTGCGCTGAACGGGGAGTTCCGAGGTGAGACGGCCCCTTGCTGATGCGGCACTTGTCATGAGCGGCACCCTGATCGGAGACGTCGACGCAGGCGCCTGCTACCGCGGCGCTGCCATCGACTCACGGCGGGTCGAGGGCGGCGAGCTCTTCTTCGCGCTTCCAGGGGAGCGGACCGACGGCCACCGCTTCGTTGCCGCGGCCCTGGCCGCGGGCGCGGCGGCGGTCGTGGTCAGAACCCCGGTCGAGGACGCCGGCGGTCCCCAGATCCGCGTCGACGACGTGACGGAGGCGCTCCACGACCTGACCCGAGATCACCGGCGACTGCTCGATGTCCGGGTGGCCGGCGTGACTGGTTCGGCGGGCAAGACGACGACGAAGGACCTGCTGGCCCTGCTTCTCGGCGAGCGCTGGCGGGTGCGGAAGAGCCCGGGCAACCTGAACAACCTGCTCGGCTTCCCGCTCACCCTGCTTGCCATCGGCACGGATTGCGAGTGGCTGGTCGCCGAGATGGGGATGTCGGTGCCGGGCGAGCTGGCGGCGGTGAGTCGCCTCGGGCGGCCGGACGTGGCCATCTTCACGAATGTCAGGCCGGCACATCTGGCCGGCTTCGAGGAGCCGAATGGCGCCCCTGCCGACGTCGAGGCGATCGCCCGTGCCAAGTCGGAACTCCTGGAGGGTCTTGCTGACGACGGCCTGATCGTTGCCAACGCCGGCGACCCGCGGGTCGTCGGTCTGGTCGAGAGACACCTGGTCGCCCGCGGCGGCGCGGCCCCGGCTCCTGGGAAATGCATGGAGCGCGTGGTCTGGTTTGAAGTGGAGCCGGCACCGGGCAAGGTACCGAGCGCCGAAGTCACGGCTCACGGCCTGGAGCCCCTGGCCGGTGAGCCGGGCACGCGGTTCACGCTGGAGTACCGGGGCGATTCGGCGAACGTCGAACTGCCGCTTCACGGCAGGGTCAACGTCGAGAACTTCCTGGCAGCGGCGGCCTGCGCCCTGCGCCTCGGCGTGCCGCTCGAGACGGTCGCGTCCGCGGCGCGCCGGCCCCGTCCCGCAGCCGGCCGCGGCGAGGTCATTTCGCTGCCGTCGGGCGCCACGCTCGTCGACGACTCCTACAACTCGAACCCCGAGGCGGCTCGCCTGGCGCTCGAGGCGGCGCGTCAGCTCGACGGCCGTCGCCATGTCGCGATCCTGGGCGACATGCTCGAGCTGGGCAGCGCCGAGCGCCGCTACCACAGGCAACTGGGCCGCGACGCCGCGGAACTCGGCTTCGGCCTGGTCGTGGGCGTTGGCGAACTGGCGTCGGAGACGGTCGCGGCCGCCGGCGAGGCCGGCGTCGAGACCGCCTGGTTTGCTGACGCGCGGACCGCGAGCGCCGGTGCTTCAGCCCTGATCAGGGAGGGCGACGTCGTCCTGGTCAAGGGCTCGCGCGGTACGGCGCTGGAGCACCTGGTCGACAGGCTGGTCCCGGAGAGGACGCCGGTTCAGGAGAGGCCGAACTGATGCTCCTGGAACTGCTCCTGCCGCTCGGCGATCGGATCGCTCCCTTCAACGTCATTCAGTACATCACCTTCCGTTGCGCCTGCGCGGCCCTCACCGGCGTCGTGCTCAGCCTCCTCCTGGGCCCCAGCTTCATTCGAACGGCGCGCAGGCTCTCGATCGGCCAGACGATCCGCGAGGAAGGCCCGGAGCGGCACCAGAGCAAGGCCGGCACGCCGACGATGGGCGGGTTGCTGATCCTGACCGCCGTCATCGTGCCGACCCTGCTGTGGTCGGATCTCTCGAACGTCTACGTCTGGCTAGCCATCGGTACGACGATCGGGCTGGGCGCCGTGGGCTTCGTGGACGACCTGCTCAAGGTGAGACGGCGCCACAACGGGGGCCTGAGCATGAGGGCGAAGTTCGCCCTGCAGTTGGTCGTGGGCGCGGCGCTCGGCGCCGCCCTCGTCAACCTCACGGAACTCGACCCGACTCTGAGCTTCCCTTTCTTCAAGACCCTGGTGCTCGAACTCGGGGTCTTCTACATCCCCTTCGTGGCGATCCTGATCGCGGGTTCCTCGAACGCGGTCAACCTGACGGACGGTCTCGACGGGCTGGCCATCGGCGCCACCCTGGTGGCGGCCGCCACCTACGCGATCTTCGTCTACATCGCCGGCAACTCGATCGCCGCCGGCTACCTGCAGGTGTCCTACGTGCCGGGGGCCGGCGAGGTCGCGATCATCTGTTCCGCCCTGGTCGGGGCCAGTCTCGGCTTCCTCTGGTTCAACGCCCATCCCGCCCAGGTGTTCATGGGCGATGTGGGGTCGCTGGCGATCGGCGGCACGATCGGGGCGGTGGCCGTGCTCTCGAAGCAGGAGCTGCTGCTCGTGCTGGTCGGGGGGCTGTTCGTCCTGGAGGCGCTGTCGGTGATCGTCCAGGTCGCGTCATTCAAGATGACCGGCCGGCGGGTCCTGCGGATGGCGCCGCTCCATCACCACTTCGAACTCCGCGGGTGGAGCGAGAACCAGGTCATCGTCCGGTTCTGGATCCTCGCCGTCCTGTTCGCCTTCCTGGGTCTCTCGACCCTCAAGCTGAGGTAGCGGGTGACCCTTGAAGTGAGCCGGGACGGGATGACCGCAGCAACGCCGGTTTCCTCGTGGCGGAGCGTGCTGGTCTACGGCCTGGGCCTGTCGGGCGTGGCCGCGTCCCGGGCCCTGTCCGACCGGGACGTCCGGGTGATGGCGGTGGACGGCCGCCCGGCCCCGGACCTGGGAGCGGCTGCCCGCGAACTCCTGCGAACGGGCCGGGTCGACCGGTTGTTGGCCGAGGAAGAGATCCGGTTGCCGGCCGGCCTCGACGCGATCGTGTTGAGTCCGGGTGTGCCGCCGGACCGTCCGCTCCTGCGGGCCGCCCGGTCGGCGGGCGTTCCGGTCCTGGCCGAGGTCGAACTCGCGTGGCGCCTGCTGGAGGCGAAGGCCTCGCCGACCGTGGTCGGCGTGACCGGCAGCAACGGCAAGAGCACGACGACCGCGCTGACCGGGGCGCTGCTCGAGGCGGCGGGCTATCCGGTCGAGGTCTGCGGCAACATCGGCACACCGCTCTGCGCCCGGGTCGACGGTCCGCCGGACCGCGTCTTCGTGGTGGAACTCTCGAGCTTCCAGCTCGAGGCGGTGGACCGGTTCCGTCCACGCGCGGCGGCCCTGCTCAACATCAGCCCCGACCATCTCGACCGCTACGCGAACGTCGCGGAGTACGCGGCCGCGAAGGCGCGCATCTTCGGCAGGCAGGCCGCCGGCGACGTCGCGGTCGTGAACGCCGACGACAGCGAGGCCCGTCGCTGGAGCGGCGGTCGCCGCGGCGCGCCGCCCGCGGTCAGACGCCGGTTCTTCTCCCGGTTGCGAAGGGTCGAGGACGGCTGCTATCTCGACCGGGACCGGGTGATCGAAGTGGGACCGGAGTTCCGGCGGGAGCTGTTCCGTCTTGGCGACCTGAGGCTCGACGGGCTGCACAACGTGGAGAACGCGATGGCGGCCGCCCTCCTCGCGACGGCCGTCGGCGCCGACCCGAGCGGATTCGCGCCGGCGCTGCGCGGCTTTGACGGCCTGCCGCACCGGATGCGCCTCGCCGGCACGGTCGGCGGCGTGCGCTACTACAACGACTCGAAGGCGACGAACCCGGCGGCGGCCGTGAGGGCGCTGGCCGGGTTCGGGGACGGCAGCGTCCACCTGATCCTCGGCGGCCGGGCGAAGGACGAAGGCGCCGCCTTCAGCGAACTGGCGTCGGTAGCCGCCGTCAAGGCGGCGGCGGTGTACCTGATCGGTGAGGCGGCGCCGGCAATCGCCTCGGTGCTCACAGACGCTACCGAGCGCCGCCTCTGCGGGACGCTCGAACGGGCTGTCCAGGCGGCGTCGACGGCTTCAAGCGAGGGCCAGGCGGTTCTGCTCTCGCCGGCCTGCGCCAGCTTCGACCAGTTCGAGGACTTCGCGGATCGCGGGTGCCGTTTCGAGGAACAGGTACGGGCGCTTGCCGCGGCCGGCCGGGAAGGCGGCCATGGCTAGGAAGCTCGCGATCGACAAGGTTCTCTTCACGGTCGTCGTGCTGCTCGTCGTTGGGGGCCTGGTGATGGTCTACTCGGCCAATCCGCCCGACCCCGACGGCGGCTTCAAGCGCCAGTTCGTCACCCAGTTGCTGGCCGCCGTCGTCGGTCTGGCGGCGATGCTGGTGCTCATGAGCATCGACTACCGGAGCTGGGCGAAGCCCTGGCTGGCCTACGCCGGCCTCGGCGCGTCGCTCGTCCTCCTGGTCGCCGTGCTGGCGGCGGCGCCGATCAACGGCAGCAGCCGCTGGTTGTCGGTGGGACCATTGACCTTCCAGCCCTCCGAACTGGCCAAGATCGCGGTCGTCGTCTTCATCGCCTACCAGATCCACCGCTGTCCGGAAGGGGTAAGCCAGCCCCGGGTGCTCGTGCCATGTGGCCTCGCGGTGGGTCTGGTTACGCTGCTCGTCCTGCAGGCGCCGGACTTCGGCAGCGCCGCGCTCATTCTCGGGATCGCCGGCGTCATGCTGTTCCTTGCCGGCCTCTCCTGGCGCTGGATCGTCCCCGCGATGGTGGTTCTGCCGGGGTTGTTCGCTCTCTTCATCTGGGCCGAGCCCTATCGCAGGGAGCGTCTCCTCGGCTTTCTCTCACCGGAGAACGACCCCTCGGGGAACGGCTTTCAGGTGCTGCAGTCCCTGATTGCGATCGGATCGGGCGGCGTGACCGGCCAGGGTCTGGGCGAGAGCGCCCAGAAGCTCTACTTCCTGCCGCTCGCGACTTCCGACTTCATCTTCTCGATCGTCAGCGAGGAACTTGGACTGCTCGGCGCCGTCGCGGTGCTGGCCGCGTTCGCCGTGCTTGCCTGGCGCGGCTATGTCGCCGGACACCGTGCGCCGGATGCCTTCGGCCGCTTCCTTGCCTGGGGGCTGACGTCGGCCGTCCTGATCCAGGTTCTGGTCAACGTCAGCGTCACCGTTGGACTGGTTCCGGTGACGGGCACGCCATTGCCGTTTCTGTCGCACGGGGGGTCATCCCTGGTCATGACCCTCGTCGCATGCGGTCTGCTGTTGAGCGTCTCGGAGCATGGATGAGCACCGGCACTCACCGCGGCACGGTCGTCTTCTCGGGCGGCGGCACGGGCGGCCACGTGTTCCCCGGCCTGGCGGTGGCCGAGGAGCTGCGGACCCGCGGCTGGGACGCCGCCTGGATCGGTCGCCGCGGCAGCCTGGAGGAGCGGCTGGTTGCTTCGGCCGGGGTCGACTTCAGGGCGATGCCCGCCCGCCCGTTCGTGGACCGTGGCGGCGCCCAGCGGGCGGTTGCCCTGGCGGTCCTTCTGCTGTCGACACTCCGCGCCGCGGCGCTGCTGCGCCGGTTCCGGGCGGCGCTCGTGTTCGCGACCGGCGGCTACGTCTGCGCTCCGGCGGCCCTGGCGTCCCGGCTCCACGGCTGCGGGCTCTACCTGCTCGAACCGAACGCGGAGAGCGGCTCCGCGAACCGGACACTGTCGCGCTTCGCGACCGAGGCGGGCGTCGCCTTCGAGTCCGCGGCCGGTGGTCTGGCGTGCGAGGCGCGCCTGGTCGGCGTGCCGGTGCGCCGCGCCTTCCGGGAGATCGACGAACTGCGTCTGGCCGGCGATCGCGTTCGGATCCTGGTGCTTGGCGGCAGTCAGGGTTCCGATGCGCTCAACCGTCATCTGCCGGGCCTGTTCGCCCGTGCCGCCGGGCCGGACCAGGTCGAAGTCACGCACCAGTCCGGTCCGGCCTCGGTCGACGAGACCCGCGAACGCTACCGGGAGGTGGCGACGCCTGGGCTTTCCTCGACGGTGACCGGCTTCATCCAGGACACCGCCGGCGCGATGCAGGCGCACGACCTGATCGTGTCGCGCGCCGGGGCGGTGACCGTGGCCGAGATCGCGGCCGCCGGCCGGCCGGCGGTCTACGTTCCGTTGCCGATGGCCGCCGGACACCAGCGCGGCAACGCCGGTGCGATGGTCGAGGCGGGCGCCGCGATCCTCGTCGAGCAGGAGGAACTGCGGGACGAGGCGGCCGCGGAGCGCTGCGCGCGGCTCTTTGGGGATCGCGAGCGTCTTCTGGCCATGGCGCGGACGGCCCGGGGCCTGAGCCGGAACGACGCGGCGACCGACATCGCCGCCCGGGTGTGCGAGATCGCGGAGCGTGGAGTCTCCAGGCGTCGGCGGAGGGCCGGCTGATGCTGCTGTTTCTGCGCACGGCGGGACTCGAGCGCGTCCATTTCGTGGGCATCGGTGGCGCCGGCATGAGCGGGATCGCCGAGATCCTGCTGAACTACCAACTGAAGGTCAGCGGCTCCGACCTGGAGGGGAGCGAAACGACCGAGCGGCTCGCGGCGCTCGGCGCGCGAATCGCCATCGGCCACAGCGCCGGGAACATCGATCGCGCCGACCTGGTGGTCATTTCGTCCGCCGTGCCGGCTGGCAACGAGGAAGTCGTGGCGGCCCGCCGGCGCGGCGTGCCGGTCGTGCGCCGCGCCCAGATGCTCGCCGAACTGATGCGGCTCAAGTACGGCGTCGCCGTGGCCGGTACGCACGGCAAGACGACGACGACTTCGCTCATTGGCAGCGTGCTGACCGATGCCGGCCTCGATCCCACGGTGATCGTCGGTGGACGCCTTCGCGTCTCGGGCACCGGCGCCCGCTTCGGCAGCAGCGACTACCTGGTCGCCGAGGCGGACGAATTCGACCGGAGCTTCCTCGATCTGGCGCCGGTGGTCGCGGTGATCACGAACATCGACGTCGATCATCTCGACACCTACCGCGACCTGGCCGACATCCAGGATGCCTTCGCGAGCTTCGCCGGCCGCGTGCCCTTCTTCGGCCAGGTGATCGCCTGCGCCGACGACGCGAACGTCCGGGACCTGCTGCCGCGCCTCGCGGACCGGCGGATCGTCACCTACGGCTTCAACCAGGGGGCGAATCTCCGGGCGCTGGAGGTGTTGGCGACCGGGACGGGCGTCCGGTTCGAGGTCGCCGACGCCCAGCTCGGCCCGCTCGGTGTCCTGGAACTGCCGATGCCGGGGCGACACAACGTCCTGAACGCCCTCGCGGCGGTGGCCGCGGCGAGGGCAGTCGGGCTCGACTTCGACGCAACGGCCAGGGCGCTCTCCCGCTTCCGGGGAGTCCACCGGCGCTTCGAGCGGGTGGGGCGGTGGCGAGGCGCGACGGTGATCGATGATTACGCGCACCACCCGACCGAAGTCGAGGCGACGCTGAACGCGGCCCGTGAAGTGCTCGATCCCGGCGGCAACGGCGCCCGGACGGTCCGGATACACGCCGTGTTCCAGCCCCACCTGTTCAGTCGCACGCGGGACATGGCGGACGATTTCGGCCGCGCGCTGCTGCTTGCCGACAATGTGCTGGTCGCCGACATCTATCCGTCCCGCGAGCGACCCATCCCGGGAGTCGACGCGGGCCTGGTGGTGGCCGCGGCTACTCGCGCCGGTCATCCCAGCATCAGTGGTTGCGGGCCGTGGCAGGCGGCGGCCGACCGGCTGCGTTCAGAGGTCGGGGAAGGCGATCTGGTCCTCACGCTGGGAGCCGGCGACATCTACCGGTTGGCTCATCGGCTCGCCGGCGGCGGAGGGGACGTGTCGTGAGTCGCGGGGCGACTCGCAGGCGGTCGGGCGCTCGCCGTCCGGTGCGCCGCAGACGGCCGCGGCCCGTCGTCTGGCTGGCGTTGGGAGCGGGAAAGGTCCTGCTCGGCATCGCGCCGGTGGTAGGGGTCGGCGTGTGGCTGGCGACGGCGCCCGTGTTCGACCTCGAACTCGACATCCAGATCGAGGAGGCGGAGCGGGTGTCCGAACAATGGGTGCGAAGCCGGCTCGCTCCGCTGGAGGGACGGAACCTGCCGCTTCTCTCCCTGGAGCCCGCCGCGCGACGGCTCGACCACGAGTGGATCCGTGAGGCGGAACTGGTCAAGCGCCTGCCGAACGAACTCACGGTGCGGGTCGTCGAACATCAACCGGCGGCCCTGTTCGCGGCCGGCGACCGTGCGTGGGTGATCGACCGCGATGGTCGGGCGATCGTGGCGTGTGACCGGGCACCCGATTTGTGCGACGGTGATCTGGTCAGCGTTTCGATCGAAAGCGCCCTGGCGGGAGAGCGTCCTGGGGACGGCCCGGCGCGGAACCCGGGCGCTGGCGCCGGATCGTCCAGAGGAGCTGGCGCGTCCAGGAACGTGCAGGGCGAGGTTCTCGCTCGAACGTTGAAACGGGCGCTCGATGTGGCCGCCGAAGTCAGGGCGTTCGAGTGGGGACGGCAGGTCCGGGCGGTCGAAGTCATCAGCGACGACGACTACCTGCTCGCATGTACCGGCCGTCCGGCGACGGTACTCGTTCGCGGCAGCGACCTGACGGCCAAGGCCTCGGTGTTCGAACTGCTGCGCAACGCGATCACGGAACACAACGATCCCGAAGTCGTGGACCTGCGGTTCAGGGATCGGATCGTCCTGTCGATGGAAGCGCCGGGCGCGCAGATCGCCACGGACACGGAGGTCGCCGCGGGGGTCCGGGACGGAGTTCAAGCCCCTTCATAACGGGAGAGGACAGAGAGGAATGCCGAAGACGGATACACATGTGGTCGCCATCGACGTGGGCTCGGCGAAGGTCGCCGTGCTGATCGCCGATCGCACTGAGGTCGACGGAGAACCGGCCCTCAGGATCGTCGGCGTCGGGCGTGCGCCCAACCGCGGCACGCTGAGGGGTCACATAGTGCACCTCGACGCGACGGTGAGTGCGCTCAAGCGGGCGACCGAGGAGGCGGAGACCATGGCGGGCGTCGAGATCTCCCGTGCCTTCGTCGGCATCGGCGGATCCGATCTGCGGTCGGCGAACAGCCACGGCACCGCCTATGTCGACTGTGGCGACCGGGGCATCGCCCGTGCCGACATCGACCTCGTCCTGAACGCCGCTCGGGGAGTGCCGCTTCCGCCCGACCGGGAGATCCTGCACGCGATTCCGCAGGAGTTCTCGGTCGACGACCACGGCGGCATCGCGGACCCGCACGGGATGCTGGGCAGCCGGCTGGAAGCCAAGGTTCACCTGGTCATGGGCCATGCGCCGCGCACCAGGACGCTCGTCCGCTGCCTGAACCGCGCCGGCGTGGAGGCCCGGGAGATCGTCTTCGAACCTCTCGCCACGGCGGAGGCGGTCCTTCTTCCCGACGAGCGCGAACTGGGCGTTCTGTTGCTGGACATCGGGTCCGGAACGTGCGGCTTCGCGTTTTTCCAGCACGCCGAAGTGCAGTACAGCGGAGTCCTTCCGTTCGGCGCCAGTCACTTCACGGCCGATCTTGCCTCGGTCCTTCGGACGTCGTTCGCCGGCGCCGAGACGCTCAAGCTGCGGGATGGTTGTTGCCTGGTCGGTCTGGTCGACGGCGACGAGGGACTGGTCGTGCCGAGCGTCGGAGGCGGCAGCAGCAAGGCGATCGCGCGCGGCAATCTCGCCGAGATCCTGCAGGCCCGCGCCGAGGAGATGTTCCACCTGATTCAGGCCGAGCTCGAGAAGGCCGGGTGGGCAGATCAGCTTCGCGGCGGACTGGTCCTGAGCGGGGGCGGTTCGAAGCTGGTCGGCCTGCCCGAGCTGGCCCAGCAGGTCTTCTCCTGCGACGTTCGTTACGGAGTACCGCTCGGTCTCGTGAGCGAGATCGAGGGCCTCACCGACCCGACCTGGGCCACGGCCGCGGGTCTTCTTCGCTATGCGGTCGCCTCCGAGGAGGCTCGCCAGCCCATTGCGCGCCGCCGCTCGCTGGGCGGCGTGCGCTCGGTGATGGGCAATCTGCGCCAGATGTTCAGCGATCTTGTCTGATTTGAGTTTGATGAACCAAGGGTTCGAAATGGAGGGAGCCATGATTCTGATGGAAGAACAGCAGCCGACCGAGGTCAATCCGACAGTCGACGGAGAACTCTCGTCCGAGGACAGCTTCGGACCGGCGAAGATCGTCGTGGTCGGCGTAGGAGGCGGCGGCGGCAACGCCGTCAACCGCATGATCGCCGCCAATCTCGGCGGCATCGAGTTCATCGCCGCCAATACCGATCTTCAGGCTCTGCGGCGTTGCGAAGCGTCGACGAAGCTGCAGCTCGGGCGCAAGATCACCCGCGGCCTGGGCGCCGGCGCCGATCCGGAGGTCGGCCGCAACTCGGCGCTCGAGGACACGGACAAGATCCTCGACATGCTGAACGGGGCGGACATGGTGTTCCTGGCCGCCGGCCTCGGCGGCGGCACGGGCACCGGCGCGGCGCCCATCATCGGCTCGCTCTCGGCGGAAGTCGGCGCCCTGACGGTCGCGGTGGTCACGAAGCCGTTCGCGTTCGAGGGCCGGCGCCGGATGCTGCTGGCGGAACGCGGGCTCGAGGAGCTGCACAAGGCGGTCGACACGGTGATCGCGATACCGAACGAGCGGCTGCTGAGCTTCGTGGACCGGGGCACGTCTCTCGCAGACGCCTTCGTGACCGCGGACGACGTTCTGCGGCAGTCGGTCCAGGGCATCAGCGACCTGATCACGATGCCGGGCGAGGTGAACGCCGACTTCGCCGACGTGCGGGCGATCATGTGCGGTCAGGGCATCGCCGTGATGGGCACGGGCGTGGCCTCGGGTGACAGCCGGGCTCTCGAAGCGGCGCAGCGGGCGGTGTCGTCACCCCTGCTCGAGGATGCTTCGATCGAGGGCGCCAAGGGCTGTCTGATCAACATCACCGGTGGCAGCTCGCTGACCCTCCACGAGGTGGCAGAGGCGGCCAGCACGATCTCCGACGCGGTCGACCCCGACGCGACGATCATCTCGGGTCTCGTGGTCGACGGGACGATGGACGAAGAGGTGAAGGTGACCGTGATCGCCACCGGCTTCTCCGAGGACCGGCAGCCGCGCGACGGCGCCGGGGTCCAGGCCGCCGAGGCCGGAGCGGCCGCCCCGGCCGACCCGAACCTGGCCGATGCCACTCCCGGAAACGAGGGGGCCGGCGAGGAGGAAGCCGGCAAGGGCGAGTTCCGCGATCGGATGCTGGCCGAGCACCACAAGATCGATCCGGGCGGCTACGGCCCCAACTGGAGGAACGTCGACGACTACGACATTCCGACGGTGCTGCGCAAACAGATGGACTAGTTGAGTTAGCCGAGGGCCTGTTCCGGCGACGCCTACCGGTCGCTGTCTTCGAAGTCATCGAACGGCACGGCTTGGTGGGGTACCGGGGAGCGCGAGCCCGCGAAGCGGGAACGTCTTGGCGCTGGAACTCGAGGGTGCCAATCCGCTCGTGCCACTCGTGTTGCTGCCGGAGGAGTTCGTGACGATCAACGCCAGCGTGGAGCTGGACTTCCGGATTTCTGACACGGAGGGACTGGTCATCGACGGCGAGATAGCGCATGACTGCATGCCGGCCTTTGAGCTCTACGTCGATGGAACGGCGGCGTACACTTGGGCGCCGTCGACCGCTACGCTAGGGAGTTTGGGCCGGATCGGAGTCTGTCTAGCTCCCCCCAAGAACGAACGCGGGAGCTTCCAATGCACCAAGGACTCCCAAGGAGGGTTCACGTGTCGCGGACAATAGGGAGATTACGAAGACAGGCGTCGTGGGCTGATCCGAGGGCGACCGTCCGCGCGTGGATGCGTGGAGTCGCGACGGCCGTGCTGCTGATGTTCGTGGTGCATTCTCCAGGCGCCGCTGTTAGCGACTGGGTGCTCCAGGCGCTTCTTTCCGAGGATGCGGCGACCGTGGAAGAGGCGGTGCCGAAGCTGTCGGACGCGCTCTACGGCCCGTCCGCTAGTGGCCCGTGGACGGCCGAATCCGTCGGTGCCCTGTTTCGAGACGACGTGGACGTTTCATCGTGGTTTGGCGAGGTTCTGGCTAGGGGCCTTCCCGACGCGCGGGAGGCCGCTGGCTGGTCTCTCTTGCTTTTTTCGCAGGTCTTCTTTTTCACGGATTTGATCGAGTTTGCGGCGGAGAACCACAGGTCCGCCGAGGAGATCTTCGAGGACTGGCCCGACGACAACTGGTTTCCGACGATGGAAGATCTGCGCAGCCAGGGGGGCTCCTTCGGGCTGTTGGCGGAGTTGTCGGAAAGCGTGACGGACGACGAGGCCAGACGCCTGGCGCTTGTGTTCGCTAGCCAGATGAAGCGGGTTCAGGCGGCCCTCCCCCGGCTCATCGAGGAAGAGCACGAGAGGAGGCGGCGCTCGGGAACCATCGGTTCCGATGAAGTGCTTGGCCTTCTTCTCCACAGCCTCGCCCCCTTGCAGAGATATGTGGGTACGGAAGAAGCACGTGTCGTCGCCTGGACGAAGTGGATGGAAGAACGCGAGGCTCAGGGGCTTCCCACGAAGGTGGTCGGAGTCGAGGCGCCATGGAACCTGTTCGGCATGGGCATAGCGTACGAGCTCGGCGAGTCCGCCATTCCGGTCGAGGGCCGGAAACTCGCGCCCGGGGTCCGGCGAGCGGCCCTGGCGCTGACCGCTGAACCCTCGACGGAGCCATGGCCTAGTGCCCGGGGCAAGATCTTCGAGGGCGAGGAGACCGTCGACGGCCTGGAGGCTGCGGTGTCGCTCCTGGCGAACGAACGGCCTTTGGCTGAGGAGGCCGGGAGGCGCATCTTCGACCTCTACTGCGGGTCGCTCGACGGCGACTGTTTCGAGAAGCTGAACCTGCTGTACGCCGGGCCTGACGATCCGTCCTTGCGCTCGATCGAGGCGGATGTCGGCAGGCGCGTGGTGGAATCGCTCGTCGGCCTCTTGGAGGAGAAGGAACGGCACTGCGACGTGCTGGCGGAGTGCGACGATGCTGACTGCACGACCGTGCTCCGCGTGATGTCGAAGGCGGAGTCGCTGAATCTTGCCCAGCGCCTCGGCCCGGATCTTCGAGAAGCCTGGATTGGCTCAAGCGAGGGAGCTTGGCGCCTCGCGGAAGGCGAAACTCAGTTTCGCCTAGTGGTTCCAGTCCGGGAGCGGATCGGTTCGATCGGCGAAGAGTTGCAGGAAGTCCTTGCTCTCGTCGAACGGCTGGACACCATCCCTAGCCCGGTCCTCGACGGCGTGTTCGCGTTCTGGTCGGCGGAGCGGTTCCCGGAGGCGCGCCGGATTCTCGAGGAAAACGACTGGCTGGGGCCTGAGGCCACGGCCGTGTCGTTGGCGCAGAGAGTGGGGGCTGGAGCCGGGCCGGGTCCGAGGCGCCGCATCGGCGTGGCGGAGCTCTGCGAAGGGCGCCTCTGACCTCTTGAAGGGGCCCGCGACCCAACGCCCTGACGGCGACGGGCGCCCTGGGCATCCAGTCGTACTTCCTGCCGGACCTGAGGGTGGTGGACGGGCATGGCCTGGTGGACGCGGTGGGTGGCGCGCAACCCGGTGGTCCGACCCAACCGCGAGCGACTGATGGCGCACGACCGGAGGCCTCCGCCGCCGCCGCCGCTGCGCGCGTCGCCGACGCGCAGACTTCGGAGGCCGGCCTGTTCTTCTTCTTTGCGCCAGCGAACCTGGAGGTCCTGGTCAAGGTGCTGGACGGTTGCGATGTGAACGGCCATCACTGGGTCTCCGCGGCTTCCGCGACCGACATGGGACTCGATCTGGTGGTGCGCGACCTGAGGAGTGGAGCGAAACGCCGCTACGTGAAGGCGGCGGGTGAGCCGGAGGCCTTCACGGACACGTCCGCGTTTCGCTCGGCGTGCGTCGGCGAAGCGTCGTAGCCGAGAGCAAGTGGCCGGAGTAGAGCCGATCGCCTGGCCCTACAGATCTGGTGTCGTGCCTGGAGTGCCGGACGGCGGGGGAACGTGCGACGGGCCTACATCCGCTCGGGCAGCGGCACGCCCAAAATCGCGCCGAGCGCCTCGAGTGAGCGCTCGAAGACCTGGGTCACCGCGAGCCGGGCATCCCGGAGGTCCGCGTCCTGTTCGTGCAGGATGGGATGGCGGTGGTAGATCGCGTGGAACTTCTGGGCCATGTCGACTGCGTGCCGGGCGATGAGGGAGAGTTCGAGCGTCGCCGCCGCCCGTTCGACGACTTCCTGGCACTGGGAAGCGAGCAGCACGAGGTCCCAGAGGTCGTCGGACCAGACGCCGGCGGGCAGGCTGGCGACGCGGCTCCCGGGGACCTCCTCCGCCAGACCCTCCTCGCGCAGGCGGCGGCGGATGTTCCTGGCGCGCACGATGGAGTACTGGAGATAGGGGCCCGACTCGCCTTCGAACGAGGTGGCGTCGTCGATGTCGAAGGCGATCACGCGCGTGGTCGTGGCGCGGGCCATGAAGAAGCGCAGCGAAGCCGTGGCGATCTGGCGGGCCAGGACGCCTATGTCCTCGCCGGCCGCCTCGCCGTCGCCGTCGGCGGCCCGCCGCTCCAGGATCTCGTCCCTGCTCTTCGCTTCGAGCTGATCGAGCAGGTCGTCCGCCTTGACGCCGATGCCCTTCCGGCCCGACATCTCGAGCCTCGCATCGCCTGAGAACCCCAGGCGCTCGGCGGTCTTCGCCGACAGGGCGACCATCTCGTACGCGAAGTGGATGCTGGCCCGGGCCTCGTCCTGGTGTCCGAGCGCTTCCAGGCCGGCGCGGACGATGCGCTGCAGGTAGGCCTGCCGCGCGTCGATCACGTTGATCACGCGGGAGCCCTCTCCGAACCGCTCCCTGTCATCGTCGCCGGCGTCCGGTTCCGCCGGCGCGGTCTCCCATAGCGGACCGCCGTCGAACCGGGCGTACTCGAAGTCGCGTCCCAGCAGGCCGAACTTCCAGAGCTGGTAGGCGATGTCCTTGCCGACGTAGGTCACCGTGCCGTCGGAGCGGACGATCACCTTGTCCGGGTCCTCCAGGCCCTGGAACTCCTCGCTGTCGGCCAGCGGCATGACCCAGCAGCCGGCGTTCTTGCCGCTCTCTTCGAACCGGACGGCCCCGGTCTCCTTCAACTGCTCGAAGGCGGCGACGAAGAAGTCCAGGCGGAGAATCTCGCTCTCGCGGGTCAGCAGGTCGTAGTCGATGTCGATGCGGGCCATCGTGGCGAGATGCCGAATGACGATCCGCCGGGCGACGAGCCGGCCGGCCTCGGCGCGCCGGCCCTCTCCCGCTTCCAGTGCGTGGAGGGTGCGCCGGCGGAGTTCGAGCCGCTGCGGATCGCCTTCGTACCAGCGGCCAACCTCGCTGTAGATGTCCCAGCAGACGTAGTCGAACGGCTCGGGCAGAGCCTCGATATCGGCGACCGAGCAGCCGCGCAGGTCGAGGAAACCGACGACGACGTCGGCGACCTGCACGCCGGTGTCGTCGATGTAGTTCTGGACTTCCGTGGTCTGGCCGAGGCGGCGGAGCGCCCGCGCCAGGACGTCGCCGAGCACGGCGTTGCGCAGATGGCCGATGTGCGCCGCCTTGTTCGGATTGATGTTCGTGTGTTCGACGATCACCTTGGCCTGGGAGTCGACGGCCGCGGATCGCGCCACAGGATCCGCGTCGATCATCGCGGCTGCGAACCGGCTCCTGCCGAGGTGGAAGTTGACGTAGCCGGCGCCTTCGACCGTCACCCGCTCGAAACCCTCGGGCAGCTCGAGACACTCGACGAGGCGCTCCGCGATCTTCCGTGGCGCCTGGCGCAGCTCGCGCGCGAGGTGCAGGGCGCAGGGGCTCGCGAGGTCGCCCAGACGACGTTGAGGCGGCACTTCGACCACCGGGTCGTGATCGAGTCCGAAGGCCCGCGAGAGGGCGCTCCGCAGCGCGCCGGCGACGATGGTTCTTTCGCGCTGCAGCATCGGGGGCGCAGCCTATACCTCCCGGGTGGCGCGATCCGTGCCGGACGGGTTGAGCCAGAATACGGACGTGCGAGGATCGACGCCATGACGAGACGCGAGCGGCCGTGGCCCCCGACCGTGCCTGACTCGGTGGTCGCCCGGCGGGTTCTCGTCCTGGCGCCTCACTACGACGACGAGGTGCTCGGCTGCGGGGGGCTGTTGCTTCAACTTGCCGCGGGCGGCGCGGAGATCGTCTGCGCCTTCCTGAGCGATGGTTCGGGAGGGGGCGAGGGCCCCCCGGAAGGGATGAGCGGCGGCGACTACTCGGCGCTGCGGCGCGCGGAGTCCGAGGCCGCCTCGGCCGCGCTTGGTATCGGCCGAGTGGAGCATGTGGGCTACCGGCGGGGCTTCCCGGACGGCCGTCTGGTCTCTTCGTTGGCCGAGCTCACCGGGCAGATCGAGGCGTTGCTTGAGGCCGGCCGTCCGGACCTCGTCCTGGTGCCTTCACCGCTCGAAGTCACCACCGACCACCAGGCCACCTTTCGTGCATTGCACGAGGCCCTGATCGCCCGTCGCCGGGGAGGGGCGGACGGGAACGAAGCTTCGGACGATTCGTCGCCTGGTGACCTGTTGCTCCGCGTCCTCTGCTACGAAGTGAACCATCCCTTCTACCCGGATCTTCTGGTCGACGTCACGGCCGAGATCGACGGGATCGCCGCGGCGATGGCCCACTACCGGAGCCAGCAGGAGCGCCACGACTACCTCGATTCCTGCCTCGGCCTGCGCCGCTTCCGCGCGCACAGCCTGCCGCGGGAGTGCGGGTCGGCTGAGGGCTACTGCCAGTTGAAGGCGAGCGACTTCACCACCCGTAGCCCGGCTCAGCTCATCGCCCATCTGGGAGGCGTTCCGGCGCTGGTCGAAGTGGATTCGCCGCGCCGGGTCTCGATCGTGGTGAGAACGTACAACCGACCGCGCCGCCTGGCCGAAGCGCTGGCGAGTCTGGCCCGGAGCACTTACCGGAACGTCGAGACCGTGCTGGTGAACGACGGGGGCCGCCGGCCCGAGGTGCCGGACGGCTTTCCGTTCTCGCTGGTGCGCGTCGAACACGAGTCCAACCGCGGCCGCGCCGCGGCGGCGCAGGCGGGCGTCGAGGCGGCGACCGGTGACTGCATCGGGTTTCTTGACGACGACGACCTGCTGGCGCCGGAGCACCTCGAGTCCCTGACCTCGCTGCTCCGCGGCGACGTCGACGTCGCCTACAGCGACGCGGCCGTGGTCACCTACGAACCGACCGTTGGCGGCTACCGGGAGTCGAGCCGGGGCCTCCCCTACAGCCGGGACTTCGACCGCGGGATCCTGCTGCTGGACAACTACATTCCATTTCACACGGTGCTGATGACCAGGGATGCCCTGGAGAGGGCTGGTCCCTTCGACCTCGGGTTGCCGGCCTTCGAAGACTGGGATCTGCTGATCCGGCTGTCGCGTTCGTCTCCGTTCGTCCACCTCGCGCGGACGACCTGCGAGTACCGGCACTTCCTGGGGGGCGCCGGCGGCGGGTCCTCGGGAGGCCACGCCTTGGGCGGAGCGGCGTCCGGGCGACACGACTTCGAGGCTCTGAAGGCGCGGGTGCTGGCCAAGTACGCGGACGAGCTCGATGCGGAATCACTGGCGGGCGCGGTGACCCGAATGCGGCGCGAAGCGGTGCTGGCCGCCGCGGCGGCGCGGTCGATGCTGAGGAAGACGCAGGCGGAGCTCGAACTCGTCCAGGCATCCAATCGCGCGCGTGGAGCGGAGGTGGAGCGGCTCCACCTCCGCGAGCGCGATCTGATGGCGGAGATCGAGAAGATGAGGTCCACCCGTGCCTGGCGGCTGCACGAAACCCTGCAATCCTGGCGCGGTTCCGGGTGAGGGCGACGATGGGAGGGCGCCGGTGACCCGCGTCGGCCTGGTGTGCAGCGAAGCGCTCGGGGAGCGCGCGGCCGGCATCGGCATCCGCTACCTGGAAATGGCGCGGCGTTTGCCGGGGTTCGGCTTCGAGGTCGCTCTGGTTTCGCCCTGGCGTTCAAACGAGCCGCCGGAGTTGCCGGCCCTGTCCGGCGAGACGCGACCCGTCGAGGCGCGCCGGTTCGACTCCGCGCCGCTGCCGGAACTGTTGAGTGACTGCGACGCCGCCGTCGCCCAGGGTCAGTTGGCGAACGACGTGCTTCACCTGGTGCCCGACCTGCCAACCGCAATCGATCTCTACGACCCCTTCCTCGTCGAGAACCTGAGTCATCTGTCGACTCTGGGGCTCGACCCCTACCGGAACGATCACCGGAGTTGGGTCCACCAACTGTCCCGCGGCGACTTCTTTCTCTGTTCCTCTCCTGAGCAGCGGTCGTACTACCTGGGCTTCCTGACCGCTCTCGGGCGGGTGAACCCGCATCGCTACCGGGACGACCCAGGCCTCTCCGGCCTGATCGCGGAGGCGCCGTTGGGCGTGCCGGATCCGCTGCCCGAACACCGGCCGCTGCTGCCGCCGCGCGCGGACGGAGAGCGGCGTGTGCTGTTCGGCGGGTTGTATGACTGGTACGACCCGGAGCCTTTGCTCGAGGCGTTCGCCGCTCTGCCCGACCCGAACGCGAGACTACTGTTCGTGCGGCAGCCGCCGGGCGCTCAGGCGCCGCAGCGCCTGCTGGCGGAGGTGGAGGCGCGCAGCCGGCGGGAAGATCCGCACCGCATCGGCTTCCTCGACTGGGTGCCCTTCGAGCGCCGCTACGACCTGCTGCGAGACGTGGACGCGCTCGCCGCCTGCCATCGGCCCGGGCTGGAGACCGACCTCTCCCTGCGCACGCGGTTCCTCGACGCGCTCGCGGTCGGCTGCCCGGTGCTCACCACGGAGGGCGGAACGGTGCCGCGGCTGCTGCGGGAGTGGGACGCGGGACTCGTCGTTCCCTGTGGCGACGTCGAGGCGCTCCGTGCCGGCCTCGCCGAGCTGGTAGCCGGCGGCGGGGAGGTCGAAGGGCGGGCGCGCCGCGGTCGGGAGCGGGTTCTGCTCGACTACTCCTGGGAGCGCACGCTGGCCCCGCTGGTGACCTTTCTTTCGTCGCCGCGTAGCGACCCGACCAAGGCCGGGTTCGCCTTCCGGCCGGAGACGGCGGCGCCGGCCGACGACGCGGGTTTCCGCCTGCGGCGCTGGGTGCGGACGCGGCTGGCGGGCGCCCTCCCGGCGGGCCGGTCATGAGCGACCGGGTCGAAAGCGTCGACATCCTGGTGGTGAGCTGGAATGGTCGGCGGCACCTGGAGACGCTGCTGCCGGCGCTCGAAGCGCAGCGCGATCCAGGCGCCGCCGTGGGGATCAGGCTGTTCGACAACGGGTCGACGGACGGAACGGCGGCCTGGGTGCGTTCCAGACACCCCCGGGTCGATCTCGTGGAGCATCCGGTCAACCTCGGGTTCTCCGCCGCGAACAACCGTCTCGCGGAGGCCAGTTCGGCCGACGCGCTCGTGCTGGTCAACAACGACACGCGGCCGCGGCCGGACTGGCTCGCCGAACTCGTGGCCGCAGTACGCGCTGCGCCTCCGGATGTGGCCGCGCTGTCCGGCTGCATCGTCGACTGGGATGGGGAGCGCCTCGACTTCGGGCGCGGCGTCATGGCCTTCGATGGCCACGCCTTCCAGCTCGACTACGGCCGCCTCCTGGAGGACGTGGAGACCCCGGCCGAAGGCGCTGAACTGCTCTTTCCCTGCGGCGGCAACATGATCGCGCGCCGCGCCGCCTTTCTTTCGGCCGGGGGCTTCGACGAGAGCTATTTCGCCTACCTGGAGGACGTCGATCTCGGGTGGCGGTTCTGGTCGGGCGGCGAACGTGTGCTGTCGGCGCCGCGGGCCGTCGTCCACCATCGCTCGAAGGCGACGAGCAATCTGCTGGGCAACGCCAACCGGGGTCTGCTGTTCGAACGCAACGCCTACTTCACGGCCTTCAAGAACTACGACGCCGAGCTTTGGCCGCAACTGATGCCGGCGGTCCAGTTGACGTTGCTTGCGCGCACGCAGCACCTGCTTGCCCGCTGCAACCCCAACGGCGACGTGCTGGCGCAGGATCCCTTCCGCACGGTTGTGGACGGGAGCGGGAAGGCGTCCGCCGATCGCGGCGCCGTGCCTCGCGGCGGCGCCGGCGCGGCTCCGCGGGGCCTGTGGCAGCGGGCGCGTGACGTCGTCGCCCTGCGGACCCGACTGAGAAGGCTCGCTAGACGGTTGGGCGGCTTGCCCGCCGGTGCGCCGGCCGTCGTCGACGACCAGACCGTTGCTCAGGTCCGGGCGCTGTCGGCGATCGTCCGTGGTCTGGACGGCGCCTCGGAACAACGGCGCCTGGTGCAGGCCCGGCGGCGGCGGCCCGATCGGGAGATCCTGGAGCGTTTTCCGCTGTACGTGGTGCCGACCTATCCCGGCGACGAGCAACTGTTCGCGAGCGAAGGCTTTGAGGCCCTGTGGCCGGCGGACCTGGATCCGGTTCGCCTGCGTCTGGACGACGTGATGGAGATGGAGCGGTGACCGGGCCGCCGGAGTGGAGCATCGTCATTCCGACCTTCGACCGGTTGCCGGCGCTGAAGGAAGTACTGGAGGCCGTCCGTGGCCAGGAGGGGCCCGCGTTCGAAGTCGTCGTGGTCAACGACGGCAGCACGGACGGCACCGCGCCCTGGCTCGACGAGCGCGCTTCGGGGGGCAGCGCCGGTGGGCCGGAGCTGCGGGTCCTTCATCAGGAGAACCAGGGGCCCGCGGTGGCCCGGAACCGCGGCGTGGCGACGGCCCGGGGCCGCTGGGTGGCCTTCCTTGGGGACGACACTGTCCCCGGTCCGGGATGGTTGGCCGCACACCGCCGAGCCCAGGAGGAGCCGCTGGCGCGGGCGATTCGCGCGGAGGGCGGTTGCGTCGGCGTCATCGGCCGCACCGACTGGCACGAACGGATGCGGCGCACGCCCTTCCTCGACTACATCAACGAGAACGGACTGCAGTTCGGATTCGCCCTGATCGAGAATGACGACGACGTGCCGTTCAACTTCTTCTACACGTCGAACCTCTCGATCGACCGCGAGGCGATGGCGGCGGAGCCCTTCGACCCGGCGTTTCCGTTCGCGGCCTGGGAGGACGTCGAAGCCGGATACCGCCTGGCCGGGCGCGGCCTGCGCCTCCTGTACCGGCCCGAGGCGCGTGTCGCTCACGACCATCCGACGGGTCTCCAGCGGTTCGCGAAGCGGCAGTACCGCGCGGGATACTCCGCGGTCGTCTTCTTCCGGCGGCATGAGCAACTCGGCCCTTTCCTCGGGTTCCACGACGGCGAGCCCCCTCCGGCCGGCGGCGCTCGCGACCGGGCCGTGCAGTGGCTGCAGGAGCGGTTGGCGCGGACGTTGCAGGGTTTTCCGGTCAGGCTGCCCCGGCTGTGGGAGAGGACGATGCGATATCACTATCTGGAAGGTCTGAGGAACGGCTGGTCCGACGGCGTCGGTCTGGATCGGGGAGGTGCATCGTGAGTTCGAAAGCAAACGCGGCTCTGATGGCGCTACCGTTGGCCGGTTTGCTGGGCCTCGGCCTGGCGGGCGGCGCCGAAGCAGGTGCCGGCGGGCATGGCGGAACGGTTCCGGTCGTTCAAGCCCTCGCGGTTCAGGCGCCGGTCGCGGTCGAGGCCAGCGAGCGGGCTCGCCGGGGAGACGGCGACCGGCGCAAGGGCCGCCGGTCCCGCACCTACGTGCGGCCCTACTACGGTTCCTTCGGCTGGTATGGCGGCTTCGGTCCCTTCTGGCCCTACGCCTGGTCGCCGTACTACTACGGGTACGGACCCTACGGCTGGGCTTCCGGAGCGGTCGGCTACGCGGACGCCGGTGCGCTCGACATCAACACCCGGCCCAAGAAGGCCTCCGTCTATGTTGACGGCGAGCTGGTCGGTCGGGTTGACGGCTTCGACGGCTTCCCGCGCTACCTCTGGTTGCGCGACGGCAGCTACCGGATCGCGATCTTCATGGAGGGCTACGAAACCCTGGAGCGCCGGATCCGCGTGCAGCCGGGTGTGGTTGTCCGGATCGACGAGGATCTCGTCCCGGGGACCGCGGAACGGCCGCGGCCCGCGCCGCCGAAGCCGCCCTCGGCGCCTCCGGCCCCGGAAGGCGAGTCGTGGAGGGTCGAGAACCGCGGCCGTCCGATCGAGCAGGACCAGCGGCGAGAGCCGGCCCGGCTGCGGGTCGAAGTCGTGCCTGCCGACGCCGTCGTCTACCTGGACGGCCGCCTGCTCGGGAGCGGCGCGGAACTGGCGAGCCTCCACTCGGCTCTGATCGTGGATCCCGGTGCCCACCGGCTCGAGGTGATTCGTCCCGGCTACGCAGCCGAAGTGCGAGGGTTTGAAGCCGAGCAGGGAGAAGATGTTTCCCTGCGCATCGTGCTCCGGGAGGAGTGAACTTCTTTCGGGAGAAGTGAACCTCCGCCTCGCGTCGACATAGAAAAGTAGCCATGCTACCATGACTCCCGTGGTGCATGAACTCGCGAGCCGTGCCGGGTCGCGCGCCGGTGCGCCCGCCTGGCCAGCGCCGCGCGCCGCCGAACCGTTGCGGGTGCTGGTCGCCTCGCCGCTCGGTTCGCTGGGGCTCGAGTTCATCGGTCGACTGATCACCCGGCTGGTCATCGCGCCGAAGGGCGCCGAGAAGGCGCTGTTCACTTCCCTGGGGTCGGTGGAGACGACCGATTTCGTCGACGAGGCCCTGGGCCGTCTGTCGGAGTACTTCGCCGGCGCGCGGAGGAACCTCGATCTGCCCTACGACCTCGATCGGACCGGGATCGATGCCCTGTCCCGGCGCATCTTCGAGGAGACGGCCAGGATTCCCTACGGGCATACGCGCACCTACCGCAACGTGGCTACGTCATCCGGCCAGGCGGGGGCCTACCGCCTGATCCGTTCCCGGTTGATGGCCAACCCCTTGCCCATCCTCGTTCCGTGCCACCGGGTGGTGCCGCGCAGGAGCGGTCCCGGCTCCTACATCGGCGGCGAGAGGCGCAAGGCGCAACTGCTCGCCCTGGAACGCAAGCACGCCGAGGACTAGGCGAGCCTGCGTCGGGCGTCCTCCCAGATCGCCTCCAGGGCCTGCTCGAAGCTGCGTTTCGGGCGCCATCCCAGGGCGCGCAGGCGGCTGGCGTTGCCACACATCAAGGGAACGTCCGCGGGTCTCATGCGGTCGGGGTCCTGCCTGATCTCGACCTCCAGGCCGCTGATCCCGATGAGCTGCCGGAGTGCCGCCTCGAGTTCGATCGCTTCGCCCCGGGCGACGTTGTAGACGCTGCCCGGTTCGCCGCGCTCTACCAGGAGCGCGTAGGCGTTGGCGCCGTCGTCGACGTGGACGAAGTCCCGCCGCGGGGTCAGGTTGCCGACGTGCAGCACGGGTTCCTCACGGCCCGCTTCGATCGCCGCGAGTTGCGTCGCGAACGAGGGGAGGGCGAAGGTGGCGCCCTGTCCGGGTCCGATCAGGTTGAAGGAACGGACGACGATGGCGCCCAGGGGAAGGCTCAGCCGTTCGACCGCGGCCTTGGTCAGGGCGTACGGGGAGCCCGGTTCGAGGCCGCGGTCCTCGCGCGCCGGCAGTTCCGCTTCCGGCACCGCGCCGTAGACCTCGGCGCTCGAGGCCACGACCAGCCGGCACGTGTCGGACAGGGCGCGCGCAGCGCGGGCGACGTGCTCGGCGCCCTCGACGTTGATCCGGTAGTAGTCGTCGATTCGCCGCCAGGAGTCCGCGACGTCGGACAGGCCGGCCAGGTGGACGACCGCATCCGGTGCCGCATGCCGGAAGACGCCCTCGACCGCGTCGCGGTCGCGGATGTCAAGGGCGATGCGCTCCACGGGGGCTCGTGCGCCGGCGCCGTCGTCGTCGCCGGTGAGCATCTCCGGCGCATGGCAGGCGGTGACGGTCGCTCCCCGTGAGACCAGTCGCGGCACCAGACGGCCGCCAACGAACCCCTCGGCGCCGGTGACGAGGACGCGCGTCACGCCTCTGCCTTGCCCTGTCCCAGCCGCTCGAAGTAGTCGTCGAGACCGGGTCGCCACTCTTCGACCCGCCGGTTGGTCAGGGACTCGAAGCGCTCCGTGTCGAGCACCGAGTACGCCGGCCGGACCGCGGGACGGGGCAGGTCGGCGGTCGCGATCGGCTCCACCTCGGCGCTCAGGCCGAGGGCCGCGACGATGTCGACCGCGAAGCCGTGCCAGGAAGTGGCGGGTGTGTTGCAGTAGTGGACGATGCCTGCGGCGCCGGCCGCGTGGAGGTCGACGAGGGCGCGGGCGAGATAGGGCGCGTAGGTCGGGCAGCCGACCTGGTCGGAGACGACGCGGAGCGACTCACCTCGGCCGAGCCGGCCGGCGATCGCGGAGACGAAGTTACGGCCCTCCGGCCCGAATACCCAACTCGTGCGGACCACCAGCCCTCCCGCATCGACCACGGCCTGCTCGGCGCCGAGCTTCGAGCGTCCGTAGACGGTGGCGGGCGCCGTCGCGTCCTCTTCGCGGTACGGCCGCCGGCCGCGGCCATCGAAGACATAGTCGGTCGAGACGTGGATCAGGCGGCAATGGCCCGGCAGGGCGGCCGCCAGGCGGGCGGGCGCCCGGCCGTTGATCTCCAGAGCGGCCTCCGGTTCGCTCTCGCAGCCGTCGACGTCGGTGCTGGCGGCGCAGTTGTAGACGGCCGCGGCGCCGAACCTCACGGCCAGCGCCGCGGTTGCGTCGGTCTTCGTAAGGTCCGCGCGCCGGCGGTCGGCGGCGAGCACATCGACGCCGCGCCGGCGGAGCTCGTCGGCGACCTCTCGTCCGAGTTGACCCGCCGCGCCGAGTACCACGGCCCTGGCGCCGGCGCCGGGGGCTTCCGCGGTCACAGCGCTTCGCTCTGGCCGCCGGTGATGTCGAAGAAGGCGCCGACGCTCTTCAGCGTGACGAGCAGCCGGTACTGGGTGTCGCGTCGGAGCGCGGTGCGGAAATCGGCCACTTCGAACCGCAGGCCGTAGCAGCAGGCTCTGAAGTCGACGACATGACGCTGGATCTGCAGGATCTGCTGTTCGATGTCGTAGCTCACCATGCTGTTCACCCGCAGCTTGTTCGGGATCACGTCGAGACCGGTCGAAACCTGGACGTGGTGGCGGCGCGTCCGGTCGAGTTCCGCGTTGCGGCGGACCGCCCAGCGCAGGCCGACCGAACCGGTGGCGCCGACGCCCAGCGTCGCGGAAACGCTGGTGGAGGAAACCTGAGAAAAGAGCGTGTCGTAGAGCGCGTCGAAGCGGAGGCCCGTGCGCCGGGACGGATTGAACCGGAGAAGGGCGCCGATCGGGCCGTTCGGGCTCGTGAGTGAGCGATCCGCGGAGCGCAGCAGGGCCTTCTCGCTGTCGAGCGAGAAGTCCCGGAAGAACTGGACCGACAGGATCTCGAAGGCGCCGCCCTGCTCGGGATCGGCGGGTTTGGCCAGCAGTCGGTTGTAGAGACTGACGCGGGCGACGTTGCGGCCGCGGAGGTTGTCGATCTCGTCGAAGAGCGGGATGCGGAGACGGTCGTCAAAGTCCTCGAAGTAGGCGTAGGCCACGCGCGGCTCGATGACGTGCTTCATTCGCGAGAAGCGTCCGCCTTCGGCGAGATCGAAGATGCGGGACAATCCGGGGCCGACGATCTCCGCGCGAGCGGTCGGAACCAGCCGCACCAGATCCTGGCCCCGGAAGTCCGTTGTCGTCATCATCTCTCGCCGTTCCTGAGCGCTGATCAGGCTGTCTCCGTACCAGGTGAGGTGACCGCCGGCCGTCAGCGACAGCGAGAACCAGCTCGCCAGCGGAATCGGGACGCTGATCTCCGGCTCGAGATGGGCGCGCCCGTAGCGGCCGATGCGTCGCGCCGACCGGTTCGTGTCGAGGTAGTGCAGCGAGCTCTTCACCTGAAAGTAGAGGGGCGAGCTTCCCAGCCGTGTGGAGCGCAGCTTGTACTCGATCTCGGGAAGCTGGCGGAGCTGGACCTCGCGGCTGGCCGAAATGAACGTCTTGCGCTGATCGAGCTGGACGTTGAGCGACTGGTTGCCCCAGTTTCGCGAGATGAAGGCCGTCGAGTAGAGCTGGCGCAGGCTGTTGCGGTCGACGCGACGTTCGAAGTCGCGGAAGAACTCGAAGTCGGACACGTCCTCGAAGCGGATGACGCCGCGGAATCCCCCGGGAAGATCCCGCGACTGGTGATTCCAGCGCATGCGCCAGCGGCGCTCGCCGCGCTCCGTATCGTCGATCAGGTAGCCGTCGAACTCGCCCGCCGTGCCTTCGGTCGGGCGGTAGCGGAACTCGGTGCCCAGGCCCCAGAAGGGCTCCGTGGAGAAGGCCTGGGTACTGCCGCTCGGGGCGCCGGCATAGAGGTCCACGTTGAAGGTGGCGTCGTAGCTCCGGTTGATCGCCCAGTAATAGGCGAGACCGAGCGACGGGCCGCGGCGGGTGGAGAAGCCGGGCTTCGGCGTCAGGAAGCCGCTCACCCTGGAGCTCTGGACCGGCCACAGCATGTAGGGCAGGTAGACGAGCGGCACCTTCCTGGTCCGGAAGGAGACGCCGCGGGTCTTGGCGTAGCCGTTGGCGTTCACGTCGACGCGCTTCGCGCGGAAGCTCCAGTCCGGCGCTTTGCCGTCGTCCCCGACCTCGCAGGCGGTGAACTGGGCGTCGAGGATCGTGAAGCGGTCCTCGCTCAGCATGTGGACCGCCGCGCCGGTGAAGAAGAGGTCGGCGCCGATGTTGCCGTCCGCGTCGAAGATCGAGGCCGTTTCGGCCGACACGTCGAACTCGAGCCGCGAACCCCGCAGCACTTCGTTGCCTCGCATCAGGACGACCGGGCCCTCGGCCTCGAAGCGTTCGTTCGCGTGGTCGTACACCGCCCGATCGCCGGAGACCTGGTAGTCGCGGAGCCGGATCCAGAACCCGTTCGAGAGCGTGTGCTGCTCCTCGAACGTGCCCTCCATGGCGCCGGCCCAACCTTCCACCTGTCCGGGACCGGACTCGTCCTCGACCGCGAAGCTGAAGGTGTTGGCGCCGGGAGGCGGTGGCGGTCCGGTATCCGCGGGTTCCTCCGCCGCGGCTTCGGTCGCGTCGGGGGCGGGTTCTTCGACCGCCGCCGGAGCGTCCTCCGGGGACGCCTCGGCGGCTTCAGGCTCCTGGGCCACGGCGGCGGCCGTCACGGTCAGGGCCAGCAACACGGCGGCGACCGGCTGGTCAGCGCTAGACATCTCGGCTATGACTCACCGTCAGGATCGCGATGACGGCTCTGCCGTCCGGGACGCCCTGTGCATGGTGGTCATGCTAGCAATTGCCGGGCCAACTCGAGGCGTCGGTTCCGGTCGGTTGACAGTCCCGCTGGGCCGTTTCAGAGTGACCGCACTGTGCGTCTTCTCGGCATCGATCTGGGCGAGAAGCGTGTCGGTGTGGCGACGGGGGACTCACAGGTGGGCGTCGCGGTGCCGCACTCGACGATCCGGCGCACCGGGGACCGGCAGGTGATCGCGGAACTCAGGGCGCTGGCGGCCGATTCCGGGGCCGAGGTGCTCGTCGTTGGCGAGCCGCGGCGGCTGGACGGCTCCGTGGGGCCGGCGGCCGAGCGTGCTCGCTCCTTCGCCCGGAAGCTGGGCGAGGCCTGCGATCTGCCGGTCCGGACGGTGAACGAATCGCTGACCTCGGTGGAGGCGGAGCGCCGGCTACGGGCGGTGGGTGTCGATCCGCGGCGGCACCCGGAGCGGGTCGACGCGGTAGCGGCGCAGATCCTCCTCGAGGAGGAGCTTGGCCGGGAGACCGGATGAAGCGGAGGAAGCCGCCGCGCCGTCGCCGCAGGCGGCGCCTGCTGCCGTGGCTCGCGGCCGGCGCCGTTGCGATGCTGGCGGCCCTCGCCGCCGCGGCGGCCGGTCTTGTCGCCTGGGCGGAACGGGAACTCGAACAGCCGCGGGGAACGGAGATCGTCGAGCTGACCATCGAGCGCGGCGCGCCGATGACCGCGATCCTCGACCAGTTGGCCGCGGCCAACGTCGTCGGCGACCCGCTGCTGGCCCGGCTCCACCTCGACTACCGGCGTCCCGGCGAGACGCTGCAGGCCGGTGAGTACCGCTTCGCGCAACCGCTGAGCCCGGTGGAGGCGCTCGACCGGGTGATCCGCGGCGAGGTGGTCACCTACCCGGTGACCGTGATCGAGGGTCTGACCCTGCGCGAAACCGCGGAGAGCCTTGCCGCCGACGGCTTCGGCGAGCTGGATGCGTTCCTTGCGGCGATGTCCTCGCCGCGGCTCGTCGCGGACCTGGATCCTGCCGCCGAGTCCCTGGAGGGCTACCTGTTTCCCGACACCTACGCTTTCCCGCGAGGCACCGGCGAGGGCGAGATCGTGGAGGCCATGGTCCGCAACTTCCGCCGTCGCGTCGAGGACCACCTGGACGCCGCGGCCGGCCACGGCCTGGACCTGCGGGGTCTCGTGACGCTGGCGAGCATCGTCGAGAAGGAAGCGGGCGCGATAGAGGAGCGTCCGCTGGTTTCGGCCGTCTTCCACAACCGGCTGGAGCGCGGCATCGGCCTCTACGCCGATCCGACGATCATCTACGCGCTGAAGCTGGCCGGCACCTGGGACGGCAACCTGCGCCGCCGTGACCTCGAACTCGACTCGCCCTACAACACGTACGTCCATCCGGGCCTGCCGCCGGGTCCGATCTGTTCGCCGGGCGAGCACAGCCTGAGCGCCGCGGCGGCGCCCGCCGACGCGCCATACCTCTACTTCGTCAGCCGGAACGACGGCACTCACGTCTTCGCGGAGACCCTCGCCGAGCACAACCGGAACGTCGCCCGCTGGCAGGTCCGGTACTGGCGGGAGCGCCGGTAGGCGCGGCGCTGAGGCCGCACACTGGGTGCGCCGGCGTCCCCGCCGGCTTGTGGCCGCGGGTCTTCTGACCCGCGGAGAACACGCGCCGGCCGCAAGGCCGGCTCCGCTATGGAGCTGGCGGCAGATTGCCTGGAAGTTACTTCTTGGCTTCCTCGGACGGCATAGCCACTTCGCGCCTCTCGGGCTCGATCCGGGTGGACGGGTAGCGGACGTAGGTACGCCCGGAAGTCTCCTGGATCTCCCGGTAGTGCTTGAATATGCCCTCTACGGTGTTGCCGTGCTTGGCAGCGAGTCGCTCCCGAATGGCGCGCACTTCGGCGACGATGGGGTCGTCGTAGGAAGTCACTGTTCGATCTCCAGGAGTTCTTCGGGTGTGCAGATTAGTGGCGGCCGCGTGCCGCTTCCGGATCGCCGCCAGCCGCTTCGTCTCGGACGATGTCCGATGCAACAAGGTCGAATCGCCGGGCCGCCGAGCGCCACCACTCCCGCGTGATGTGCTGGTGGGCGAGTGTCACGATGTCGCGGGACGGCCGCGCTGTCAGGTAGCTGACGACCGTTGTTTCGACGTAGACCTTGGGCTTCGTTGCTGACATCGGCTTCTCTCGGCGACGTTACTCGACGATCCCGAACCCTGGTTGCCTTGGGGAAAGGTCGTGCTGTAGAGCGAGGACCACGACGCATGGGGAGCTAGCAACCGGCTGAGCCGGCACAGCCTGTGCATCCACCGGGCTAAGCTCCATGCCCGATGCACCTGCCCACGCTCAACGCGATTCTGAACGCCACGGCGGCGACGCTGCTGGTGATCGGCTACGTGCTGATCCGCCGCGGCAACCGGGAACGGCACAAGCAGGTCATGCTGTCGGCGCTGGGGTGCTCGGCGGCGTTCCTGATCTCCTATCTCTACTACCACTACCAGGTCGGTTCGGTTCACTTCGAGGGCGAGGGAACCGTGCGGACGGTCTATCTCGGCATTCTGCTGACCCACACGGTGCTGGCGGCCGCGGTGCCGTTTCTGGCGATCATCACCGTCGTCCTGGGCCTTCGGGGCCGGTACGAGCTGCACAGAAAGATCGCCCGCGTCACGCTGCCGATCTGGCTCTACGTGTCGGTGACCGGGGTCGTCGTGTACTGGATGCTCTACCGCATGTCGTGGTGACGTTCGCGGCAAACCGTGTGCGCGCCGTTGGCGTGCTGCTCCTGGCGGCCTTCCTGCCGGCGGCCCTTGCCATCGCCCAGGAGGCCGAGTGGCGGCTCACCGAGTGGACTGCCGACGAGCGGGAGTTCTTTCTCGACGGGCCCCAGTTTCTGCTCGCGCCGGCCGAACTGGAGCGAGTGCGAAACCTGGATCCGCTGTCCCGACTGGAGTACATCGACACTTTTCTGAACCGCGGCACCGTAGCCGAGGCGGTCGAGCATCGGCGGCAGCGGGTGCGCATGGCCGGTCTGCCCTTCTTCGACGTCCGCGCACGGTTGCTGTTCCTGCACGGCGAGCCGGACGCGGTCGACCCGGTCGACTGCGATCAGACGTTCCGGCCGATCCAGCTCTGGCGGTACGGACCGGAGGAGGGCGAGCACACGAACCTCGTCCTCTTCCAGCCGAAGCCGAACGAGGTCTTCCGGCTGTGGCTGCCGGAGGACACGAAGCGCGCCCTCTACATGCCGGAGATGGAGTACTTCCTCGAACAGTACGAGGAACTCCGGGGTCTGCTGAGGGCCCGCCGCTTCGACCTGCAGGTCTGCGAGGAGGCCCGCCGGGTCGACGAGATCACGGGAATTCGCGGCCTGTTCGGCTTTCGCCGCGACCGCCGGACCGACGAGGACTTCCTGGCCTGGCTGGCGCCGCCGCCGGATCTCGAAGTCTGGGCGGAAGAGGCCGCCGCCGACGTCGTGTCCGGTCCGCCGCCGCTGGAGCTGGAGGACCCGATCCTCACCTTCCCGGACCGGCAGGGACAGCGGATCGTGGCCCGGATTCTCCTCTCGCTGCCTCCGGGCTCGCCGATCGAGCCCTTCATCGACGACGCCGGCAGGCAGCAGACGCGGATCAACGTGGAGGGCATGGTCGAGTTGCCGGGTCAGGTCTTCGACACCTTCAAGATGCGGTTCGTCGGGGGCGCGCCGGAACCGGACCGCTCTCTGGCCCTGCCGGTCGAGCAGCTCTTCCGGCCGGGTTCGGTCCTCCTGATTCGCCTCTTCGTCCGCGACGAAGTCGGCGGCGCGGCCGCTTTCGCCTCGGTTCCGGTCGAGGTGCCCCTGAGGCCGGAGGCGGTTCCCGTGGAACCCGAAGATCAGCTCCGGCTAGTCATGGCGTCCGAGGATCTGCCGGAAACCGTCCTCGACGCGCGGAACGCGATCATGCTGGTGCCGCCGGAGAGCGAGGTCGTCATCGGTCTCTGGCGTGCCGACACGCTGATCACCGGCGACAACATCGTCGCCGTCCGGTTCCTCGTCGACGACAGGGTGCAGGTGACCCGCCGCCGCCCGCCGTTCACCGCGGAGGTCCGGCTGGCGAAGTACCCGGAGGAGCAGGTGGTCCGGGTCGAGGGCCTGAACGCGGAGCGCGAGGTCGTGGACGCCGACGAGATCGTGCTGAACCAGCAGCGGGGCGAGCTCCGGGTCACGATCAACGAGCCGCGCCGGGGCGCCCGCGTCTCGGGCACTGTGGAGGCCGTGGCCACGGTCGTCGTGCCCGAGGAACGAGTCGTCCGGGAAGTCGAGTTCAGCGTCGACGGGAAGGTCCAGACGGTGCTGAGCCGGCCCCCGTGGCGGGCTGAGGTGGAGGTGCCGGCCGGCGTCGGCGAGCAGGACCTGGTCTACCTGACGATCGCGGCCGCGCTCGACGACGGAAGCCGGGCCGAGGATGTCCGCTTCCTGAACGCGCCGGCCTTCACCGAGACGCTCGAGGTCGATCTCGTGGAGCTCTACACGACGGTCGTGGACGGCCAGAACCGGCCGGTGACGAGCCTGGTGGAGGCCGACTTCACCGTCTTCGAGGATCGGCGGCGCCAGGAACTGGCGAAGTTCGAGCTGGTCGAGGACCTGCCGCTGACCCTGGGGGTGGTGATCGACACGTCGGGCTCGATGGAGACCTCGCTGGGCGAGGCGCGCCGGACCGCGTCGCAGTTCCTGACGAACATGATCACGCCGCGCGACCGGTCCTTCGCCGTGGCTTTCGCAACGCGGCCCGAGTTGCTGATCGGACGGACCTCGGACGTCAGCGCGGTGGCCTCGGTGATCGAGAGGCTGCGGGCCGCGGGCGCGACGGCTCTGCACGACGCGCTGATCACCAGCCTCTACTACTTCCGGGGCGTTAGGGGCCGGCGCGCTCTGGTGCTGCTTTCCGACGGCGAGGACACGTCCAGCAGCATCGACTACCGGGACGCCGAGGAGTACGCGCGGCGCTCGGGCGTCGCGATCTACACGATCGGGCTCGGAGTCGGCCGGACCCAGATGATCCTGCGCAACAAGCTGAGCGATCTGGCCAAGGTCACCGGCGGGCGCTCCTTCTTCATCTCCAAGGCCGAGGAGCTGGCTCCCGTCTACGGCGACATCGAGCGCGAACTGCGCTCCCAGTACCTGCTGGCCTACACCTCCGACCGCGCCGGCGAAGGTGAGGAGTACCGTGAGGTCGAGGTCCGGGTGAAGGGACGCTACAAGGCGCGCACGATCAGCGGCTACTACCCGTGACCGCGTGCGCCGGCCGCCTGCGGGCAGGACACCTTGTGCTGGCGCTCGCCGCTTCCGCACCGGCCCTGGCCCAGGAAGCCCTCGCCCAGGAGGAAGCGGGCGTCCGGACGGTCTCGTTCGAGCGGCTGAACCGGGTCTACGAGGAACTGATCGACGACCTGTCCCTCATCCGGATCGGGCCGGCGGAGGTGGCCCTGCGCTCTCCCGCTCACTCCCTGACCGTCAGCCGCCATGCGGCGACGCTTACGGCCGGCGACGATGGCGTCTTCGCAACCGAACTCGAGCTGGAGATCGCCGGTTCGGGACAGATCGCCGCGGACGTCGTCATCGGCAGCCTGGAAAGCCAGTTGACCCAGGAGCTCGTTGTGCCCGTCCAGACTCTCCGCCTGGAGGGCGAGATCGCCATCCGGCGCGACGAGGAGGGCTACTGGATCCGCACGGAACGCATGCCGCCGACGACCCAGGTGCGGATCGAGAGCGAGCTCGGCACGCAGCTCTTCACGGTGTGCCGGCAGATGGCCCTGGTCCTGGTCAGCCTGGACTGCGAAGCGATCGAGCGCGCCGTCACGCTGATCAGCGTTCCGCTGCCGGAGGCGGGCGGCGAGTACCTGATCGCCCTGGAGGACACGACGCCGGAAGAAAGAAGGGATTTCGACCGGTTTCTGCGCCAGAGCCGGGAGCCCTGAACGACCGGCATCCGGTAGGATTCGCGCCCCTCGGCCGCAACGGCCGACCAGGAGTTGAACACCCATGGCTACCCGTCGGATGATCTCGCGCCTCTTCTACTTCACGATCGAAGATGAGGGCATCCTCGCCGAATCGTTCGGGGGGCTGGACTCGGAAACCTTCGCGATCGCCTACAAGGTCGAGGACACGGACGACGTCTTCGTCATGACCAGCGAGACGCGGGACGCGCTGGACCGGTCGGACGTGCCGTACAACCTGCTCGCCGAGGAGGACGGTTCGAAGATCGCCCTCTTCCACTCGCCGCTCTCGCGCGAAGAGCTGTCCGACTTCGAGGAGCCGCTGAAGGCGCTCGCGCTCGCGTACCGGGCGATCGCCATGGCCTGCGTCGGCGTGAACGGCGAATCGGATCTCGGCTTCGACTTGAGCGAGGGGATGCGCAACTACACCTATTTCACCGCGCCGGCCGGCCACACCTTCATCTGGCGGCTGTTCAGCCATCGCGACGAGGCGCGGCAGTTCCTGGACAAGCTGACGATCGGCGACAAGAACGCCCTCGAGTGGGCCGAGGCGATTCCGATGGAATCCGTGGCCGAACTCAAGGGCTTTCATTGAGCCGTCCCAGGCCGCGCGAGTTGAATCGCCTCGATTCCGAACTGCCGGCCGGCACCTACACCGTCTCCGAGTTCGCCTGGGAGATGAAGGGAGTCCTCGCCGACGCGTATCCCGCGGTATGGGTAGCCGGAGAAGTCCAGCGGCTGCGGCCGGCGGCCAGGGGTCAGCTCTACTTCGAGCTGATCGAGAAGGGCCGCGGCGACCGGATCCAGGCGAAGCTCGACTGCGTGCTCTGGGCGGACGAGCGCGCCGTCACCGAGGCTGAACTGCGCGAGGCCGGAGTCGAACTGGCCGAGGGCGTCGTGCTGCGATGCTGCGGCCGGCCCGAGTTCTGGCCCGGCGGCGGCCGGCTCCAGTTCACGGTCCGCGAGGTCGATCCGCTGTTCTCGCTCGGCGCGCTCGAGAAGCGGCGCCGGGAGACGCTCAAGGCGCTGGAGGCCGAGGGCCTGCTCGAGCGCAACAAGAAGCTGGCGCTGCCGCCGGCCCCGCTCGAGATCGGGCTCATCACGTCCGAGGGGAGCGCCGCCTACCACGACTTTCTCGACACCCTGGTCAACTCCGGCCTCGGCTTTCGCGTGCACCTCGTCCATTCGGCGGTCCAGGGAGCGGCGGCGGAGGCGGAGATCGACCGTGCCTTCAATCTGCTGGGCGCCTTCGCGCGCGGTGGCCGCCGGCTCGACGCGATCGCGCTGATTCGGGGCGGTGGGTCGCGCTCCGACCTGGCCACGTTCGACAGCCGCCGCGTGGCGCGTGCGGTGGCCCGGTCGCCGGTGCCGGTCATCTGCGGCATCGGCCACCAGATCGACGTGTCGATCGCCGACGTCGTCGCCCACACCTCGTGCAAGACCCCGACGGAAGCGGCCGAGTTTCTGGCCGGCAGGGTCGGAGAGGCGGCGTACCGGGTCGAGGATGCGGGCCGCGCGCTCGCGCGGCAGGCCACGGACCTGCTGCGGGCCGCCAGGCAGCGGGTTTCCTCCCTCCCGCCGCGGCTCGTGTCTCCGAGTCGCGCCCTGCTCAGGAATCGCATCGCCGAGTGCCGGGCCCTCCGGCGTGACCTGGGTCGGGCTGCCGGGAGAGCGCTGTCGGCGAGAACGCTGGAGTGCCGGCTGGCGGCGAGCCGGGCGCGGACGGCCGCCGAACGGCTCGTCGCGGCGGCCAGGCAGCAGGAGGAGCTCCGTCGCGAGGGTCTGATCCGCAACGCGCTCAAGCCGGTGGGCCGGTCGGCCGAACGGCTGGAGGCCCACGGTCGACTGTGCGAGCAGCTTTCGCCGGAGCGGACGCTCGCGCGCGGCTTCAGCGTCACCCGCCGCGCCGATGGCGGACTCGTGCGGCGGGCGTCGGACGTGGCGGCGGGCGACGAACTTCGTACCCGGCTCGCCGACGGCACGGTGGCGAGTACCGTGGACTCGCGTACTCCGGCCAGCAAGGAGACGGCATGAGCGACGACCGGACCGGCGGTGACGTGGCCGAACTGAGCTTCAGCGAAGCGATGGAAGAACTCGAGAGCGTGCTCCGGCGGATCGAGGGCGACGAGATCGACGTCGATCAACTGGGCCGCGAACTGGGCCGGGCGGCGCAGTTGCTCGAGATCTGCCGCAAGAAGATCCGCCGGGCCGAGGTCGAGGTCCGGCAGATCGTTGAACAGATCGAGGAAGAAGGGGCGGACTCGGGAGCCGCGCCGCCGGAGGCACCGGAGGCCGAGTCGTCCGCCGAGTCGCCCGCGTCGCCTGACGACCAGGACGACATCCCGTTCTGATGTTCGAGCGCCAGAAGACAGGCTCCGTCGTCTGCCCCGGCTGCGGCCGGCTGGTCGGCGTGCAGGACGAGCGCTGCTGGAACTGCGGCCGGGCCCGGCCCAGCCTGTTCGGCTTCTCGCGCGCCCTGCAGAACCTCGGCAACGAGGCGGTGTTCTCCACCCTCGTGATCGGCATCTGCGTCGTCATCTTCGTGCTGGAGCTGCTGATGTCGCCTCGCGGGATCAACACTCAGCTCGGCTTCGGCTTCCTGGCGCCGGACCTCGAGATGGGCGTCCGGTTCGGCGCCAGTGGCGCACCGATCGTCTTCGACTACGGCCGCTGGTGGACCATTCTCAGCGCCGGCTGGCTGCACGGCGGCCTGCTGCACATCGCCTTCAACATGTACTGGGTCCATCAGCTCGGCCCGGTCATTGCCCGGCTCTACGGCGTTCCCCGGGCGGCGATCATCTACCTCCTGTCCTCGGCGATGGGCTTCCTGGTGACCAGCGCCATGCCGGTGGTGGCGCCGTGGATGCCGTTCGCCAACCGCAACGCGGTGACGCTGGGCGCCTCGGCGGCCGTGTTCGGCTGGCTGGGAGCGCTGATCTGCTACTCGCGGCAGACGGGCGGGCGGATGTTCATGCGGCAAGTGATGGGGATGGCGATACCCCTGGTGCTGTTCGGCCTGTTGATCCCCGGGATCGACAACTGGGCTCATCTCGGCGGGCTGGCCGGTGGATACCTGCTGGCGAGCCGCTACGGTCCGAACACCGAAGAACGTCCCGGGCAGGTTCTCACCGCTCTCGTGCTGCTCGTCCTGTCGCTGCTGGCGGTGCCGCTCTCGTTCCTCTCCTGGTCGTTCTGACGGATCGGGCGGCGAGCGAATAAGTTTTCGCCAAAGTGGTGTACTATTCGCGGCCTTGTGATTCGGGCTGCGATCGCCGGGGCGTCCGGCTACAGTGGAGCAGAACTCGTCCGGTGGTTGCACGGCCACCCGGAAGTGGAGCTTGGTGCGCTCGCGGCGGGTCGCCAGGCGGGCCGCTCCGCCAGTGACGTCTTCCCTCACCTGAGGGCCGCCGTCGCCGCCGACCTGGTGGAGACGGACTGGGATCGCCTGGGAGACGCCACCGACGTCGTGTTCCTGGCCCTGCCGCATGGTGAGGCGCTTGGCGCCGCGGGCCGGTTGCTCGAGACCGGAGCCAGGGTCGTCGACATCGGCGCGGACTTCCGGCTCCGGAGCCCGTCGGCCTACCGGCGCTGGTACGGCAGCGAGCACACGGCAGCGGCCCTGCTCGCGGAGGCGGTCTATGGCTTGACGGAGTGGCACCGCTCAGGGGTGGCCGGAGCGCGCCTCGTCGCCAATCCCGGCTGTTATCCGACCGCCTCGGCCCTGGCGCTCAAGCCGCTCTTCGAGAGGTTCGGCGGCCGGGTGGACGGCGCGGTGGTGATCGACGCGAAGTCCGGCGTCTCGGGCGCGGGCAGGAACGCTCGGGACGGCTACCAGTACTCGGAGTTGAACGAGAACCTGAGACCCTACGGTTCGGGCGCTCATCGCCACCAGCCCGAGATCGAGCAGGAACTGGCCGCCGCAGGCGAGACGCCCCGGGTGTTCTTCTCGCCCCACCTCGTGCCGATGACTCGCGGCATCCTGGCCGCCTGCTACGTGCCGATGACCGCGCCGCCGAGCCGCGATGAGCTCGAAGCGGCGTACCTCGATCGCTATGCCAGCGAGCCCTTCGTGCGGGTGCTGACCGGTTCGGCGCTGCCCCAGACGAAGGCCACCCTGGGCTCCAACTACTGCGACCTCGCCGTCCGCGTCGATGCCGAGCGCGGGCTCGCGGTCGTGTTCGCGGCGCTCGACAACCTCGTCAAGGGAGCCGCCGGTCAGGCGGTGCAAAACATGAATGTGATGTTCAATATGGAAGAAACCACGGGCCTCTCGGCCGTGCCGGTGTTCCCATGAGCTGCGGCGTCACCGCCCCCCAGGGGTTCGTTGCCGCGGGCGTGCACTGCGGCCTGAAGAAGAGGCGGCTCGATCTCTCGATCATCGCCTCGACCGTCGACGAGCCGTCGACCCTGGCGGCCGTGTTCACCCGCAACCAGATCCAGGCCGCGCCCCTGCTCTACTGCCGCGAGGTCCTGGCGGGCGGCCGGGCGCGAGCGATCGTGGCGAACAGCGGCAACGCGAACGCCTGCACGGGTGAGCCGGGCCTGGCCGACACCCGGGCGATGGCGGAGCGGGCCGGCGCGGCGCTCGACATGGACCCGGGTCACGTGCTGGTGGCCTCGACCGGCGTGATCGGCGTCCCCATGCCGATGCCGACCGTGCTCGCCGGCATCGACCAGGCGGCGACCGCACTCAGCCCGGGGGGCGGCGTGTCGGCGGCCGAGGGGATCCTGACGACGGACACCCGGCCGAAGATCAAGGTCGAGAAGGTAAGCCTCGCCGGAGGCGAAGTGACGATCGGCGGGATTGCGAAGGGGGCCGGGATGATGGCGCCGGACATGGCGACGACCCTGGCCTTCGTCACGACGGACGTGAAGGCGTCGCCGGAGGCGCTCGACCTCGCCCTGCGAACGGCGGTGGAGCCGACCTTCAACAGCATCACGGTCGACGGCGACACGAGCACGAACGACTGCATCCTGCTGCTTGCCAACGGCGCCGCCGGCGTCGAGGCCGAGTCCGCGGACGACCTGGAGGGCTTCACGGCCGCCCTGCAACGTGTGCTCGGCCGGCTCGCGGTCGCCCTGATCGCCGACGCCGAGGGAGCGAACCGGGTGATCGAGATCCGGGTGAAGGGCGCGCGCACCGACGCCGCGGCCCGGCAGGTCGCGAACACGATCGCCAACTCGCCCCTGGTCAAGACGGCCTACCGTTCCGGTCAGCCGAACTGGGGCCGCTTCATGGGCGCGATCGGGCGCGCGGGAGTCGACATCGTCGAGCAGCGGATCGGCATCGCGGTGCTCGCCGACGGCGAGCGGGTCGAGGTCGTGCGGGGCGGTCTGGGCGTGGGCGACAACCTCGAGGGTCTGGCTCGGACGATGCTCGCGGACCACACGGTTCTCGATGTCGATCTCGGGCTCGGCACAGGCCGCTGGACGGTCTGGACCTGCGACCTGTCCGAGGGTTACATCGAGATCAACGCCAGCTACATCAGTTGAGGCCGACGTGACGATGAAGGCAGAAAGGGATCTCGGCCAGGAGATGGCGGCGGCGTTGCGCTACGCCTCGGCGTGGCGCGGCAAGCGCGTCGTCATCAAGTACGGCGGCCGCGCGATGGCGGGCGAGAAGTTCGGCACCCTGATCGAGGATCTGGTGCTGTTGCGGAGCGCCGGGTTGCGCCCCATGCTGGTCCACGGCGGCGGCGCCGAGATCTCGACGATGCTCCAGACGATGGGCATCGAACCGCGCTTCGTCGACGGCCTGCGGGTCACCGACGAGGACACGATGCGAGTCGTCGAGATGGTCCTCGGCGGTTCCGTGAACAAGCGCCTGGTCGGCATGATCCAGCGCGCCGGCGGACGCGCCGTCGGCCTCACCGGAAAGGACGGCGACCTGCTGCGGGTGCGTCCCCACGCGCGGGCGGACGAACTCGGCTTCGTCGGCGAGATCGAGAGGGTCGATACGTCGCTCCTCGACCAGCTCACGAACTCCGGCTACGTGCCGGTGATCGGTTCGCTCGGCGTGGGGCCGGGCGGCCAGACCTACAACGTCAACGCCGACACCGCGGCCGCGGCACTCGCCGCCGAAGTGGGGGCGGAGAAGCTCCTGCTCCTGACCGACGTGCGCGGGATCAACGACAACGGCGCGTTCCGGTCGCGGCTCACGCCCGCCGAAGCGCAGGAGCTGATCGACTCCGGCGTGGTGTCCGCCGGCATGGTGCCCAAGGTGCGAGCCTGTCTGAGCGCGCTGGAGGCCGGAGTCGGGAGCGCCCACATCGTCGCCGCCGGCGAACCGCACGGGCTCCTGGTGGAGCTCTTCACGGAAGGCGGCATCGGAACGATGATCAAGCAACCCGGGCAACCCGTAGCCCGGCAACTTCCAGGAGTCGAGTGGTCATGACCGAGGACAGCCTGTTTGCGAACTACAAGCGGGCGCCGGTGGCGTTCAGCCACGGCGACGGAGTGCGTCTCTGGGACACCCAGGGCCGCGAGTACCTAGACTTCCTGGCGGGCATCGCGGTTTCGTCCCTGGGCCACAACCACCCGGCCCTGACCGAGGCGATCACCCGCCAGGCCGGGCGCTACCTGCACGTCTCGAACCTGTTCCGGATCCGGGAACAGGAGCGGGCGGGCGAGTTGCTGGTGGAGGCCACGAACGGTCTGCTCCACCGCGCCTTCTTCTGCAACAGCGGCGCCGAGGCGGTCGAAGCCGCGATCAAGCTGGCCCGGCGCTACGCCTACGACCGCGACGGCTCGGGTGACCGACATCGGATCGTCACCGCGGAGGGCGGTTTCCACGGCCGTACCCTGGGAGCTCTGGCGGCGACGGCCACGCCCGCCTACCAGGTCGGCTTCGGCCCCCTCCCGGGAGGTTTCGCGGCCGTGCCCTTCGGCGACCTGGAGGCGGCGGCGGGCGAGATCGACGGCAGCACCTGCGCGGTGCTCATCGAGGCCATCCAGGGCGAGGCCGGCGTGATCGAGCCGCCGGTGGGCTACCTCGAGGGCCTGCAGGCACTCTGCCGTGAACGCGGCGCCCTGTTCATTCTCGACGAGGTGCAGACCGGGATCGGCCGCCTCGGCCGCGCTTACGGCTTCCAGCACTACGGCCTCGAACCGGACATCGTGACCCTGGCCAAGGGGCTCGGCGGCGGCGTTCCGGTGGGCGCCGTGCTGGCGCGCGGCGAGGTCGCTTCGGCTCTCGTGCCGGGCACCCACGGCACGACCTTTGGCGGCAACCCGCTCGCCAGTGCGGCGGTCCGGGCGGTGCTCGAGACGGTGTTCGAAGCGGACTTCCTCGAACGGGTGGTCCGCGCGGGCGAGTACCTGCGGGCGCTTCTCGGTCAGCTCAGCGCCGGCGGCCTGGTCACCGAGGTGCGGGGACAGGGGCTGATGGCCGCGATCGAGTGCACGCCGGAAGCGCCCGACGTCGCGACCCGCTGCCTGGAGAACGGCCTGATCGTCAACGCGCCGCGGCCCCACAGCATCCGGATGCTGCCGCCTCTCGTGGTTCACGATCCGGAGATCGAGCGGGCGGTCGGGATCCTGGCGCACGCACTGGAGGAAGCCGCGGCTTGAGCGGGAAGGCCGGTGGGCCCGCTACGCCCCGCCTGTGGGGCGGCGCGTTCGACGCGGAGGTCGATCCGGTCATCGACGCGTACACGCGGTCGCTTCCCTTCGACCACCGGCTTGCCGCCGCGGACCTGGTCGGGTCGCTGGCGCACGCCCGGATGCTGCTCGAGACCGGAGTCGTCGACCGGGACTCGGCCGCCGCCATCCTCTCCGGCCTGAGCTCGATGCTCCGGCGCGTCGAGGGGGGCGAACTCGAGGTCGGGGGCGCGGACGAGGATGTCCACACCTGGATCGAACGGCAGCTCACCGAGGAGATCGGCGACGCGGGCCGGCGACTGCACAGCGCCCGCAGCCGCAACGATCAGACGGCGGTGGCCTTTCGGCTGTGGCAGCGGTCGGCGGCGGAGCGCGCGCTCGGTGCGGCCCTGGGGCTGGTCGAGGCCCTGCTTGCCCAGGGGCGGCAGCACGTGGAGACGGCCCTGCCCGGCTACACCCACATGCAACGGGCCCAGCCGACGACGCTGGCGCAGCACCTGCTCGCTCACGCCTGGTCCGTCCTGGCCGACGCGGGCAGGCTCAGGGGGGCGCACCGGACGGCGGGCCTGAGTCCGCTCGGCGCCGGCGCGATGGCCGGGTCGCCCCACCCGATCGATCCCGTCCGCAGCGCCGAACTGCTCGGGTTGGACGCGGCCTATCCGAACAGCATGTGGGCGGTGGCCGACCGCGACTACGTGGCCGAGGCGCTCTTCGCCTGCGCGCTTGCCATGGTCCACCTGTCCCGCTGGGCCGAGGAAGTCGTGCTCTGGACCTCGAGCGAGTTCTCCTTCGCCCGGCTCCAGGACCGGGCCGCCAAGGGCTCGAGCATCATGCCGCAGAAGAAGAACCCGGAACCCGCGGAGATCCTGCGCGGCAAGTCGGGTCGCGCGGTAGGCGACCTGGTGTCGCTGCTGGTCACGGTCAAGGGCCTGCCGCTGACCTACAACAGCGACCTGCAGGAGGACAAGGAGGCCCTGTTCGATGCGTTCGACACGGTGACGGCCTCGTTCGGGGTGGCCCGGGTGCTTGGCGAGAGCCTCGAGTTCGACCGCGAGACGATGGCGGCGGCGCTGGAGGGTGCGTACATCACCGCCACCGATCTGGCCGATCTGCTCGCCGCTGCCGGCGTGCCCTTCCGCAGCGCCCATGAGCGCACCGGGGCCGTCGTCCGGGTCGCCGGAGAGCGCGGCGTGGAGCTGTGGCAGCTTGCGGCGTCGGATCTCGAGGAGCTCGTGCCGGAGATCGAGGACCGGGAGGGGTTGCTGGCCGCGCTACGGCCGGAGGCCTCGCTCGCCGCCCATCGAAGCTACGGCGGTCCCGCGCCCGAGCGGGTCCGCGAGCAGATCGACGAGATGGACGAGCGGCTCGCGGCGGATCGACGGTGGCTGGAGTCGCAGGAGCCGCCGCCGATCTACCGGGCCCACGTGGAGGGCGCTCTGCTCGCGGAGACCATTCCGGGAGCCGGCTCATGACCACCGCGATCCGTCACGGCGCCATCCTGGACATCATCGGCCGTCGGCCTGTGTCGAGCCAGAAAGACCTGGTGCGCGCCCTCGGACGTCGTGGCTTCCAGGTGTCCCAGGCCACCGTGTCGCGCGACGTGCGGCGGCTCGGCCTGTTGAAGGTACCCCTGGCGGGCGGAGGCTTCCGCTACGCGCCGGCGGACCAGGCGGCGGGACCGGTTCGGCCCGACGCCGAGCGCGCCATGCGGATGTTCGTGACCGGCGTGGCCGAGGGTGAGGCGCTCCTCGTGCTGAGGACGCGCAGCGGCAACGCGAACGCGCTCGCCGTCGTGATCGACCAGGCCGACTGGCCCGAGGTCGCCGGCACCCTGGCAGGCGACGACACCGTCCTCCTGGTCCTCAAGACCGTCGCCGCCCGCGACCGCATCCGCGAGTCCCTCGCGGCGTTACTCGAAGGCGACTAACTCCGGACTGGGTGCGCCGGCGTCCCCGCCGGCATCAGGCGCGATGCCGCGAAGCGGCGAGCGCGAATCCTCAGCCCTGCAAGGCCCTCCGCACCTGCCACGCCTGCCGCGTCTCCTGCGACGAGAACCGCTGCTCGGCCCAGGGGTCGCCGTACGTGTGGTAGCCGTTCTGCTCCCAGAACCCGCGCTCGTCTGCGTTCAGGAGTTCGATGCCGGAGACCCACTTGGCGCTCTTCCAGGCGTAGAGATGGGGCACCACGAGCCGGAGCGGACCGCCGTGATCCGGCGCCAGCAGTTCGCCGCCGTGGCGGTCGGCGAGCAGCGCGTGTTCGGAGAGCAGGTCGTCGAGCGGCAGGTTCGTCGTGTAGCCGCCGTAGCAGTGGATCATCGCGTGCGTGGCTTCCGGAGACGGCGCCACCGCGCCGAGCACGTCCCGCGTCGCGAACCCGGACCACCGGTTGTCCAGGGTCGAGAACCGGGTCACGCAGTGAAAGTCGGCGGTCACCTCGCGCCGCGGCAGCGACTGCAGCGCCTGCCAGTCGAACGCGTGCTCGGCCTCGACGCGGCCGAACAGCCGCAGCTCGAACCCGGCCACCTCGACCTCGGGCGTGTCGCCGACGGACAGCACCGGCCACTTCTTCGTGACGTACTGGCCGGGGGGAACCCGGTCGTCGCCGCGTCTCGGGGAATCGTCCATGGCGCGGGGAGACTATCGACAGTCGCCGCGTCGTGCAGTGCGTCGGTTGTAAATGTGAGCGATGTGGTCAACAATTCCCGCTCGCCGCGCCGGGGCTCGTCCGAGCCGCCCGCCGGAGTCCGTTGCGAGGTGTCTTCCGCGGCTCTGGAGGAACGGGGGCGATCGTCCTGATAGGGAAACGTCGATGATCACCGAATCCGCTTCCAGCGAGTACGCCGCAGCCGCCGTCGAGCTGGCCGGGCCGCCGATTCCGGAGGGGCTCGGCGACGGTGCCCGGCGGCTGCTGTCGCGGGTCGGCAACACGCCCCTGCTCGACCTGAGCCACGTCCTCGGACCGGCCGCAAGGGAACTCGGGTCGGAGCTTCTGGCCAAGGCGGAGATGGCGAACCCGGGCGGCTCGGTCAAGGACCGGCCGGCGCGTCACATGATGCTGGCGGCCCGTGACGCCGGCCAGCTCGACGGCGGCCGCCGTGTCCTGGACGCGACCTCGGGCAACACCGGCATCGCGCTCGCGATGATCGGCGCGGCGATGGGCATCGGCGTGACGCTCTGCCTGCCGAGCAACGCCTCGATCGAGCGACGGCGCATCCTCGGCGCGTTCGGCGCCGAACTCGTGCTCACCGATCCGATGGAAGGCTCCGACGGCGCCATCCGCGAGGCGCGCCGGATGATCGAGGCGGATCCGGAGGCGTTCTGCTACGTCGACCAGTACAGCAACACCGCCAACTGGCGGGCTCACTTCGAGACCACCGGCCCCGAGATCTGGATGCAGACGGAGGGGCGTCTGACCCACTTCGTCGCGGGTCTCGGTACCAGCGGCACCTTCTGCGGCACGGCCCGGTACCTGGCCGAACGCGCTCCCGGGGTCCGGCTCATCTCGATGCAGCCGGACGGCCCCTTCCACGGGCTGGAGGGCATGAAGCACATGCCGAGCGCCCTCGTGCCGGCGATCTACGACGATTCGATCGCCAGCGAGGAGACGGAGGTCAGCACCGAGGACGCCTACGCCGAGATCAAGGCGCTCGCCCGCGGGAGCGGCCTGCTCGTCGGCATCTCGGCGGCCGCGAACGTGGTCGCCGGGCGGCGGATCGCCGAGCGCGCGGCCGAGGCCGGGGAGCGCGCCGTGGTGGTGACCATCCTCTGCGACGGCGCCGACAAGTACCTGTCCGAACCGTTCTGGGACGAGGACTGAACCGCCGATGATCGAACTGTCTCCAGGCGACCTGGCCCGCATCCGCGCGCACGGCGAGGCGACGTACCCGGAGGAGTGCTGCGGCATCCTGGTTGGCAGCAGCGAGAAGACGGCCGGTGAAGATCCCGCGCCTCTCGCTCGTGTCGTGCGCCTGGTCGGCGCCGAGAACGAACGCGAGGACGAGAGCCGGCACAACCGCTACCTGATCCCGCCCGAAGTCATCCTGCGGACGGAGCGGGAAGCGCGCGCGGACGGCCTCGACGTGGTCGGCTACTACCACTCGCACCCGGATCACCCGTCGCGCCCCAGCGACTTCGACCGGGACCACGCCTGGCCGGGCTACAGTTACCTGATCGTCTCGGTGCGCGAGGGCCGCGCCAGGGACGAGCGGAGCTGGCGGCTCAGCAACGACCGTTCCCGCTTCGACGAGGAACCGATCCGCACCCCTGAACCGCCCGCGACCTGAACACGCAAAAGACCGAAGAGTCCCACGGAGACCGACGATGACCGTACTCATACAGATTCCCACGCCCCTGCGGGGCTTCGCCGACGAGCAGGCCGAGGTGGCGGTGGCCGCCGCCACGGTCGGCGAGGCGATGGAGCAGCTCGTGACCCGCTACGAGGGCCTGCGGCCGCACCTGTTCGGCGACGACGGCAAGCTGCGCACCTTCGTCAACCTGTTCCTGAACGACGAGGACGTGCGCTACCTGGAGCGCGAGGCGACGCCGATCAACGGCGACGCGACGCTGGCCATCATCCCGTCGATCGCCGGCGGCACGGTGGCGGAGCCGCCGGCTCCAGCGACCACCGAGGAGCTGAGCCCGGAGGAAATCCTCCGCTACAGCCGCCACCTCATCATGCCCGAGGTCGGCTCCGAAGGGCAGTTGAAGCTCAAGGCCGCCAAGGTGCTGATGATCGGCACCGGCGGGCTCGGCTCGCCGCTCGGCATGTACCTCGCCGCGGCCGGCGTCGGCCGCCTCGGCCTGGTCGACTTCGACGTCGTCGACGAATCGAACCTGCACCGCCAGTTGCTCTACAGCAACGCGGACGTCGGCCGGCCCAAGCTCGACGCCGCGGTCGAGCGCCTGCACGAGGTGAACCCGCACATCGAACTCACGCCGCACCCGGTGCTGCTCGACTCGAGCAACGCGCTCGAGATCTTCGAGGACTACGACGTGATCGTCGACGGCACGGACAACTTCCCGACCCGCTACCTGGTCAACGACGCATGCGTCCTGCTCGGCAAGCCGAACGTCTACGGGTCGATCTTCCGCTTCGAGGGCCAGGTGTCCGTGTTCTGGGGCGCCAAGGGTCCCTGCTACCGCTGCCTGTTCGCCGAGCCGCCGCCGCCGGGACTCGTCCCCTCATGCGCCGAGGGCGGCGTCCTCGGCGTGCTGCCCGGCATCATCGGCAGCCTGCAGGCGAACGAGGTGATCAAGCTGATCATCGGCCAGGGCGATCCGCTGATCGGCCGACTGGTGCTCTTCGACGCGCTGCGCATGAGCTTCCGCGAGCTGAAGCTGCGCAAGAACCCCGATTGCCCTATCTGCTCCGAGAATCCGATTCAGACGGAGCTGATCGACTACGAGCAGTTCTGCGGCGTCCCCGCCGTCGCCGAGGAGCCGGCGCTCGACGACATGATCGACGTGACTCCGACCCAGGTCCAGTCCTGGATGAACGACGGCCGCGACTTCAGCATTCTCGACGTCCGGGGCCCGCAGGAGTACGCGATCTGCCGGATCGACGGATCGACCCTGATTCCGGTTGCCGAACTCGAGGGCCGGCTAGCCGAGCTCGACCCTTCGAAGCTCTGGGTCGTCCACTGCCACCACGGCCCGCGGTCGACGCGAGCGACGAACATCCTCCGCGACAACGGCTTCCCGCAGGCTTACAACCTGGCCGGCGGGATCGATGCGTGGGCGGTGGAAGTGGATCCGTCGTTGCCGCGGTACTGAGGGAGCGGCCTAGGTTTCGGGGGCCAGTGGTCCGAACGAGACGTTCCGGCCGTCGACCTCTACCCTCGCGCCGGGCAGGGCCTCGACAGCCCGTCGCGGCAGCAGGGCGAGCCCGATGGCGGCGTCGTCGCGCGGCGATGGGGAGACGCTGGTGACCGTACCGGCGGTTCGACCGTCGAACTCGATCTCCGCTCCGGCGGACGGGCTGTGCCCGGGCTCGAAGACGAGCCGGCACATGCGGCGGGCCGGCTGGCCGCGGTAGTGGATGCGGGCGACGATCTCCTGGCCCAGGTAGCAGCCCTTCTCGTAGTCGACAGCGTCTTCGATGCCTGTCTCCTGGGGCAGGTTGGCGTCGTCGTAGTCGACGCCCCAGAGCGGATGGCCGTGTTCGATGCGGAGGGCCTCGGTCGCTTCGCGGCCGGCTCGCTGCAGACCTGCTTCGGCCAGGTCGTCGGCCATGAGCGGCGCGATCGCGGAGGACTGCCACAGCGAGAAGGCCGGCACGCCGCCGTCGCCCTCGCGCACCAGGCGGGCTTGGTAGTCGAGGAATCCGACCTGGGTGTGGTTCCATGGCTCGGTCAGGTCGCGGGCCGCTGAGGCGCCGAGATCGGCCAGCACCTCGGCGCTCCTCGGCCCGGCGATCCTCACCGAAGCCATGTCGCCAAGCGGCAGGATCTCTACCTGGTCGGTGACGATGTACTTCTCAAGGTGCTCGATGATCGTCCTGCCGCGCCCCTTGGGGATCTCCAGCCACAGGCGATCTTCGAGCGCCAGCACGGCGGCGCTGGCGAGGATGCGGCCGCGGACGTCGGTGATGAAGCCGAAGCGGCCTGCGCCGGGTTCGAGACCTTCGATAGCCGCGGTCACCATGCCGCCGAAGAACCGTTCGCGGTCGGGGCCCATGAGTTCCAGCCGGGAGGCCGGCGGCGGTTCGCACAGGGCGGCTTCGGTGGTGAGCAGTTCGACGTCGCGTTCGAAGCTCATGGCGTCCGCCGCGGGCCGCCGTGGCCGTCGAGGAGGATCTCCCGCACGGAGGCGTGGCGCAGGTCCGGCACGACCCAGCGGGCACCCGCTTCTTCCAGCCGGTGGTCAGGCGTGAAGCCGGTGGCCACGGCCAGTACTGGGACGCCATGGGCGTCGCCGCAGGCGATGTCGCGGACCGTGTCGCCGATGATGACGATGTCGTTCGGCTCCGGTGGAGCGCCGAGCTGCCGGGCGGCCCGTTCGACGGCGACAGGCACCAGCTCATTGCGCCGGACGCCGTCCTCGCCGAACGCGCCGAAGTCGAAGAAGCGGTTCAGGCCGAAGGGTTCGAGCTTGGCCCGGGCGCCGATCTCCCAGTTGCCGGTGAGCAGGGCCACGCAGGTGTCCTCGGCGGCGGCCAGTTCCTCGAGCAGTTCGACGACGCCGGGCAAGAGCCTCATCTGCGCCGGGTCGAGCCGCTCGAGCAGGTGGCTGTAGTGGGAACGCACCTCGCCCAGGCGGCCTTCGACCTCGTCGCGCGGCAGGCCGGCCTCAGTCATCAGGTCGATCACCGCCTCCGTGTCCGTCCTGCCACCGAAGTCGTAGGCGCGGACGTTGCCCGTCCGGCCGAACGTGCGCTTGAGCGCGCCCATGAAGATGGGCCCGATCTGAGGGCCGCACCGAACCAGGGTGCCGTCGATGTCGAAGAGCAGGAGCCGCATCGGGTAACCGGTGTTCCAGAGTAAGCGCGGAGACTATCCGCCCTGTTAGCCTTTCCCATCTTGATCGTACGGGTGCTGAGCTTCGCCACCGCGCTGGACGCTGTAGGCAGCGCCGAGACGGAACATGACCTCCCGGACGGCAGCACGGTCGCTGACCTCGTCGAGCGCCTGACGGCGGCGTATCCGGATCTGGAAGCCCTCTGGCCGCGTCTGGCGGTAGCCATCGACGGGGAAGTCGCCGGGGACCGGACGGCACCCCTTCACGATGGCGCCGAAGTGGCACTTCTCCCGCCGGTATCCGGCGGCTCCTGCGGCGCCGGAGCCCGCCGGCTGCGCGACGGCGCCGTCGACGCGGACACGGTGTCGGCGGTACGCGCCGGCGTAGAGGACGCGGGCAAGGGAGCGGTGGTCGTATTCGTCGGCAACGTCCGCAACTCCTTCGGCGGACGGCCGGTCGAGCGGATCACCTACTCCGCGTACCCGGCGATGGCGGAGAGGCGCCTCGAACGGATCGTTAGCGAGCTTGGAGCCGCTGAACCCGGAACCCGCGTTGAGATCGTCCACGGCCTGGGTACCCTCGAAGTAGGCGATGCGAGCGTAGTCATCGCGACTGCTTCCGCCCACCGGCGTCAGGCTTACGAGACGAACCGGCTCGCCCTGGAGCGTCTCAAGGCAGAAGTCCCCATCTGGAAAAGGGAGCACTACGCGGACGGCAGGTCCGCATGGCGGGAAGAGGAACCGCTGGAGTGAGAGGCCTGTCCGGCGTACGCCGAAGCGCGGCCCCCTAGCGGCGGTCGCTGATCCCTTTCCTTGAAGACTGTCAGAAACATGGCTAGAGTTCCGACAGTCGAGAGGTGTCGCCATGGAACATTTGAGCGAAACGGTACTGCGGTACGCGGAAAGCCAGCCGGAAGGCACCCCGGTGCTGGCGAAGGGGCTACTGCATCTTGGCAGTCGGGCGGCGATTGACCAGGCCCTGTCGCGTCTTGTGCGGCGCGACGCGCTGCTGCGGGTGGGACGGGGTGTGTATGTTCTACCGGTCGAGAGCCGTTTTGGCAGCCGCGCGCCGTCGGTCGAGAAGACAGTCACGGCACTCGCGGCCGCGCGTGGGGAGCGGATCGCGAACAGCGGCGCGATGGCGGCGAACGTGCTCGGCCTCACCGGGCAGGTGCCCGCCAGGCGCGTCTTTCTGACGTCGGGACCGAGCCGTAGTTTGACGCTCGGCCGCGAGCGGGTCGAATTGCGCCATGCGCCGCCGTGGCAACTGGCGCTGGCCGGCCGGCGTGCCGGCGAGGCGATCAGGGCGCTCGTCTGGCTCGGGCGTGACCGGGCCGGTGAAGTGACGGAGCTGGTGCGGGAACGGTTGAGCGAGGAGGAGCGCCGGGAACTCGGCAGCGTCAGCGCGCAGATGCCCGGATGGCTGGCCGTGCTCGTGAACGAAGTGGCCCATGGCTGATCGGCTCGTTCCCGCTGGAGGCGCGCTGTCGGCCTTGGCCGACGACTACGCGCGGATGGTGGAGGGCGGACGGGCGCTAGCTCCGCCGCGCGGCGGCTAGACGGCGAACGACGACCCGCAGCCGCAGGTGCCGACGGCCTTCGGGTTCGAGAACTTGAAGCCGGTGCCGGCGACGCCGAGCTGGTAGTCGATCGTCGTGCCCTTGAGGTAGCGGGCGCTGATCGGGTCGACGTAGACGCGCAGCCCCTCGTAGTCGAAGACTTCGTCCGTCTCGCGGCGGTCCTTCTCGAAGTCGAGCGCGTACTCGAAACCGCTGCAGCCGCCGCCGCGGACCGCGACCCTCAGCCCATGGTCTGCGGACAGGCCTTCGTCCTCGCGGGTGAGCTTGATCATCCGCACCGCCTTGGCGGTCACGTGCAGGGTCTCCGGCGCCTGCGCGGGTGCGGGCGTCGGTGCCGGCGGGGTCGGAAAGTCGATCTCAGGCATCGGTTCAGGGGGGCGCGTGATGGGCGGCCTCGTTGCCCGAGAGTATCATCGAGGCGTGCTGACCGGGACGTTGGAGGGTTCGATGCGGCCCGCCGCGGTTGGCCGCGACGCGACGGGAGAAGGCCCGTGATCCGGGAGCAGGGCCGGGGCGACGGCGGCTGCATCGAGGTCATCAGCGGCGGCATGTTCTCCGGCAAGAGCGAGGAGTTGCTGCGCCGGCTCCGGCGCGCGCTGATCGCGCGCCAGCGCGTCCAGGTGTTCCGCATCGCCACCGACACGCGCGGCGGCGAGGGGGATGTGCTACGTACGCGGGACAACCGCAGCCTGTCGGCGGAGACGGTGGCCTCCAGTGCCGAGATGCGCGAGAAGCTGATGCTTGGCGTGGAAGTCGTCGGCATCGACGAGGCCCAGTTCTTCGACAGGGGCCTGGTCGACCTGGTGACGGAACTCGCCGACCTGGGCGTACGGGTGATCGTGGCCGGGCTGGACCTGGATTTCCGGCGCCGCCCGTTCGGGCCGATCCCGGAACTCATGGCGATCGCGGAGTACGTCGACAAGATGCACGCGGTCTGTGTGCGCTGCGGCGCCGCGGCCCAGTACTCGCTGCGGATCGCTGGCGGTGACCAGCAGGTGCTGGTCGGGGACGTGGAGACCTACGAGGCGCGGTGCCGGCGTTGTTTCAACTCGTCGGAGGGGGCCTTGGAGGCGGATCGGGCGCACGCCAGTTAGCGCGCCAGAATGGTCGCCGCTTCGCGGCGGGCTGTTCTCAGAAGCCGGCGGGGACGCCGGCGCATGTATGGTCCGCCCCGCTTGTGCAAGGGCTCTT
>VXSP01000028.1:0-22142 GCA_009837885.1 Holophagales bacterium
CCGCCACCACCGCCGCCACCGCTGCCGTCGTTGTCGTTGATCGCGATGGTCGTCTCGCCGGAGCCGCTCACACGGACGGGCAACGACGTGAAACTCAGGACCACCGACTCGCCGTCGTCGTCCTCCCTGTCGTCCGTCGCCGCCACCTGGAACTGCTGGCTAACGACGCCGGGGCCGAACGCCACGTTCGCCGGCACGCCCGAGTAGTCCCCGTCCTGCGTCCCGCCGTGGTGCGTCCGCTCCAGGAAGATCTCCAGGTCGCGCTCCGGATCCCGGTCGAGACGGACCACGACGTCCGTCGTCCCGCCCTCCGTGACCGAGTAGCTCGACGCGCCGAACGACACCTCGACCTCCGGATCGTCGTCGTCCTCGATCGTCCCCAGAACCTGCAACGTCGCACCGCCGCCCGCCAGCGACGCATGCCGCGCGTTGCGCAGCGTCAGCCGGAACGTCTCCTCCTCTTCCTCGTCGGCCGCGTCGTCCATGATGCCCACGACGATCTGCCGCGATGCCGTCGAACTCACCGGGAAGGTCAGCGTGCCGCTCGCCGCCGTGTAGTCCGAACCCGCCCGCGCCGTACCGTCGGAGGTCCCGTAGTCAACCGTGATCTCCGAGCTGCTCGGCCTGCTCAGCGTCACCTCGAACGTGACCGTGCCGCCGCCCTCTGGCACTTCCTCCGCCTCGACGGAAAGGACCGACGTGTCCGCCTCCACGATCGTCACCCGCACCGACGGCGCCGTCACCGAACCGTAGTCGGCGCCGCTCACCTGGTGGCTGATCGTCACCGGCGGCTCGGAGTTCGTGTTCGCGTCCCTCGCCGCCTCCACCGTCACGAACTTCTCGATCTGCCAGTCCCCCGTCGTGAACTCGAGCTCCGGCGGATCCACGGACAGGTTCCGGTTCGCGGGCACGACCGGCGTCACCGTCACCGTGCCGGTCGGCTCGGTGTCCGTCACCACCGAGTACGTGTTCGTGGATCCCTCGTCGACCGTCAGCGCCTCGGTCGACAAAGTCACCCCGCGCCTCCTCTTCACCCGCACGGTGAACGTCTGCTCCGCCGGCGTGTTCGAGCCCGCGATGTCCGTCGCCGTCACCGTGATCGTCGCCGTGCCGGCGCCTACCGGAGTCAGCCTTACGCGGGAACCCGAGGCGTGGGCTTCCGCGACCGCCGGCGCCGACGAGGACGCGTCGTAGGTCAGCGCGTCCATGTCGGGATCCTCGAACGCCGCCGACACCTCCACTTCCTCGTTGCCGTCACCGACCCGGAGGTCCGGCCCCGTTATCGAACCCACGGCGAACGGCGCCCGGTTCGGCAGCGTCTCGACGGTCACCGAGTCCGACCAGGCGCCCCGGCCCTTGGCGTTCACGCCGCGTACCTGGACGTCGTACTGCGTCCCGTCCAGGAGGCCGGTTACCGTGTAGCTGAGGGTGCCCGACGTCCAGACATCCCTCGCCCTGGTCCAGCGGCTGTCCGCCTTGTCCGCCGCGTCGCTCCGGATGGACCGCACGTCGTAGCCGGTAACCGCCGAGGCGCCAACCAGCGACGGCGCCGACCAGAAGACCGTCAGTTCCCTCTGGCCCGCTGTTGCACTGGGAACGGCGGGCGCGCCGGGTGTCGACCGGTGGCCGTAGATCTTGAGGCGCCACGACCTGAGAATCGCCGTGTCCGCCGCCAGGGTGTCCGTCACCCGCAGCGTCCAGGTCCCCGCCGGATCTTCACCGAGATGCCTCGCCGAACCGAACCGGTGCTCGCCGTTGAACTCGATCCCCAGGGGCCAGGGATGGGCCAGCGTCGACACCTGATACGTCGGCGAGACGAGTTCCACCCGGAGGTCCCTGAACCACGGCGCCCAGAAGTCGACCACGATCTCGACGAACTCGATGAACTCGACCTCGTCGCCCACAGTCAGAGTGCTCGTGACCGGCGTCCCCGGTGTGTCGTCACCGTCCGAGTTGTAGGTCGCGTCGGGGATGGTCACGTTCGGCGCGGTTTCGACCGGTTCCGTCTCGATGAAGGGCGGCAGGTTCTCCCAGCCGTCGGCGAGATCCACCGCTGCCTTCGCGTCAACGACGCCGAAGCCGTACTCGTGGTTGAAGTTGTAGTTGCCCGAAGCGCCGTACTTCCGCGCGCCGGTGCGCCAGCCGCTGTTGGACGCATCGTTCTTGCGCGCCGACGCCGCCAGGATCAACTTCACGTCCCGCCAGGTCAGGGCCGCGTTCTCCGCCCGCAGCAGCGCCATCACGCCGGAGACCGTGGGCGTCGCGGCGGATGAGCCCTGGAAACCTTCGTACCTGCCGTAGTTGACGGTCGTCAGAGTGGGTGGGCGGCTACGCCTGCTGTCACCCGACGGAGCGCAGGTCCAGAGGTTCGCCCCCTGCTCCGAGTAGGCCGTCCTCACGCCGCGGTCGTTCACCACGCAGACCGCAGTGACGCCGTAGAAGTTCGTGTAGCTGTCGAAGTTCGCGTTGGAGAGCGGGGCGTCGTTTCCCACGGCCCAGACATAGACGACGCCCTTGCCGCCGTAACCCGTCTCGATTCCGGTCTCGATGGCCGTTTCCCAGGCTCGAGAGACCGATTGAGGCGCGAAAGTGAATGGAAATCCCCAACTGTTGTTCGAGACTCCGGTCGTCGCCATGTTGCGGGTCATCGCGTCCGCCTCGTTCGCGTCAGTCAGATCCTGCAGCAGGTTGTAGCCGTACACCGTCGCGCGAGGCGCCACGCCACGGACGCCGAGGCTGTTGTCCCGGGCCGCGACGATGCCCGCCACCGCGGTTCCGTGGGAATCGAATGGATGGAGCAGGCCATCGCCATCCTGCGTGTAGTCATGGCCGCGAGACGCGTCCACGTTGTCGATCAGGTCGGGATGTCCCTCGTGCAGTCCGTCGTCGACCACGGCTACGCCGATGCCGGCCCCCATGTTGCCGTCCGTCCACACGTCTTCGACGTTGATGTCCTGCCCGGACGTTCCGCCCAGTTGGCCCGTGTTCTTCAGGTACCACTGGCACTCGGACAAAGGATCGCTGAAGGGAGGATCACTGCTGGAGCAACCGGTGACGACGTCGTCCATCGCCTCGTCTTCGATCATTCGGATCGCGTAGCCGCCCGTCGTGTCGCCGGCGGAACGGGTGATCTTGAGGTAGTGGGTCCCGGCGTCCAGACGATCCGCCAGCGTAAAGCCCATCGGGCCGTCGGACGTGAAGTCCTGTTCGAAGACGTTGGCTTCGACCGCGTCGCCCATCGCATCGACCACCGCCCCGTCGATGTCCACCGTGTTGCTCACGGCCCGGGCGAACACATGGGTCGCCTCGGCCAGATCGATCTTGAAGTAGTCCGCGTCGGTCGACGAGCCGATCCTCCCCGCGGCCAGGCCTCCGAAGTCCAGAGGAAGCGCATCCGCGGTGGTGCTACCGGGCTCCGTCACCGTCTCGACGTGGAACGAATAGAAGCCCTTGTCTTCGTCATCGTAGGCCTTGATCTTGACGTAGTAGGTGCCGGCTGCGAGTTGCCTGCGGATCAGAAACTGGAGCGGGCTGCCGAGAACGTACCCGTCGTCGTTCGTTGCGAGGGAGCTCGAACTGCTGTCGAGAAGCTCGCCCACCGTATCCTGCAGAAAAGGACCCGCACGAAGGACCACATCGGTCTCGGCGTCCAGCGAGAACTGAAAATAGTCCTCGTCGCCGCCCGGGTCGATCGCACCGTTCGCGACGCCATCGAGCTCCACCTCTTCCGCGTCGCCGGTGCCCGTCGTGTCGCGGACCGTGTTGAAGTGAACAACGTAGGAGCCCACCTCCGTCCTGAACACCGGGTTGACCAGGAGATAGTAGGTCCCCGGATCGACGGTCGCCGCAATCAGGAAATTGTTCGGCTGGCCCGCCAGGCTGCCAACGTCGTACACCGAAACATGGAACGCCAGGGTGGAGCCGTCCTGGCGGAGGAGGCCTGCGGTTCCCTCCGTGTGATAGTCGCCAGTCGTGTAGAGGACCACTCCCATCCGTTCGCTCACTGTGAACTCGAACAAGTCCAGGTCAGCGGAGCCTTCGATGTAACCGCCGATGGGGGTATCGACAGGCAGTTCGAGAGCCGACTCCATCATCTCGCCCGGGTCGGTCGGCGTACCCGCAACGGTCGCGGACCATGTGCCGTCCGCATCGGTGACCGCCCGCACCTGGATGTCGTAGCCGGTGCCGTTGGTCAGCCCGGCGAGCACGATGGACCGCGACTCTCCGGTGCCGATGTCGTCCACGACGGTCCAGTTCGAGTCGACCGTCTCGTCGGCAGCGGTCGCAATGACTCGCGCATCGTAGGCCGTGATGCCCGTGACGCCCGACGGCGGGCTCCATACGACAGTCAGCGCCCTGTCGCCCGGATGAACCGCCTCGACCATCGGCGCCGCCGGCGGGTCCTGGCCCCAAGCGGAGTCCGGAACGGCAAGTACGGCACCCGCGGCGACCAGTGCCGCCACTTGCCCCGACTTCCTGGCCAACCCGTAGCGCAACATCCAAGGGGCCTGTGCCGCAAACACTGCGACGAACACCGCCAGCACGTGTCATCGCGACTCGCCCGCCCGCCAGGAACGGGCATCATGAAAAGCTACGCCAGTCGACGGTGTATGCGCGCTCCCTGAATTGGTACGTGCGAACGGTTCGTGTGCGCGCCCGCGCCATGCGGGCCATGCATGCGCCCAAACTCGCGGGTGACGTTCCCGTGACACTCCACGGCCCGACCTGAGACAGAATCGCCCGATGGACAACTGTTGCGTCGTCGCGGCGACCTGGCGCTACGCCAGCGCGGAGGAGATCGCGCGGTACACGCTGCCCGACGAACGGAGAGCCGCGGAGATGCGGCGTCTGAAGCAGCGGATCGGCGCCCAAGGCTTGATCTACCTCGCCACCTGCAATCGGGCCGCGTTCATCTTCTCGGCCGAGCCGGGAGCGACGCTCGCTTCGTGCCGGCGGGAGCTGTTGCGGCTGCTGGCCGGCGAGGGCGCGGCGCGGCGGGTGTTCCGGAGCTGGGAGGGCGAGGGCGCGGTAGAGCACCTGTACCTGGTCGCGGCCGGCCTCGATTCGGCCCAGCCGGGAGAGCGGGAGATTCGCGGGCAACTGCGCGACGCGCTGGAGGACGCAACCACCTCCGGCACGGTCGACCCGGAGTTGCGACGCGTGGTCGAGTCGGCGCTCCGGGCCGGCAAGCGGGTCCATCGGGAAACCGGTGTCGGCGCCGGGCGCACGTCTCTCTCGGAGATCGCGGCCGATCTGTTGACCGCGCGCGCCGCGGACAACCCGGGCCCGATCGCCCTGGTCGGCGTGGCGGCAATGACCGAGACTTGCACGGAGAGGCTGCGCTCTCGCGGCATCCCCCTGGTCCTCGTCAACCGCACCCGCTCGAAGGCCGAGGATCTCGCCGAAAGGACGGGCGGCACGGCCCCGTCGAATGGAGCCGCAACGGCGGTAGACACGATGAGCCTCGACCAGTTCCGGAGCGAGCCCCCGGCGGTCACCGCGGCACTGTTCTCGACCGGAGCGCCCGGTCCCGTAGTCGATCGGCGCACCCTCCTGGACCTCGCGGCGAAGAGTCGCGCCGGGTTCGGAGCGTCGCCGTTCGTCATCGACATGGCGATCCCGGCCGATGTGGCCCCGATCGACGCGGTAGCGGCCGGCGTGGAACGGATCGGCATGGACCGGATCAACGAACTGGCCCAGCAGACGCTTCGCGACCGGCGTGAGCGCACTGCCGAGGCCCGGGTGCTGGTCGACGAAGAACTCGACGCCTACCGGGAGGCGATGGCCACCCGCTCGGTGGCCGGCGCGATCCGCGCGATCGGCGCCAAGTACCAGGACTCGCTGGGCGCCAACCTGGACCGCCTGCTGCAGGGCGACCTGAAGGACCTCTCGGAGGCGGAGCGGGAGGCGCTCCGGGAATGGACCGCCGTGATGGCGAAGCGCCTGAGCCACCTGCCCGTCGTGGGGCTGCGCGCGGTGGCGATCGAGATCGGCCAGGACGGCGTCGATGCCTTCCTCGCCGCCGCGGCGCCGGAGCTGCTCGAACAGCGGCGTGCCGGAAAGTCCTCCGAGCCATCGACCCACCTGGCGGCCGGCGAGTGAGCGCCGCATCCACGGTTGAAACCGGGCAGGCTCCCGGTCCGGCCCGAGGCGCGGGCCCGCCGGCCGGGCCGCTGCTGCTGCGGACCATTCGATTCGAGGAGACGCCGCGGCGGCCGCTGTGGACGATGCGCCAGGCCGGGCGCATCCTGCCCGAGTACCGGGCGCTCAAGGAGCGTCACGGTTTCGCGGGTCTCGCGCGCGACCCGGAACTGGCGGCCGAAGTGACCCTGATGCCGCTCCGGCGCTTCCCGTTCGACGCCGCGATCACCTTCGCCGACATCATGTCGCCGCTGCCGGCGCTCGGCGTCGACTTCCGCTTCGACCCCGGCCCGGTGATCGCCGAGCCGATTCGAAGTGCGCGGGACGTTGTGGCCCTGCCCGATCCCGATGAACTCGACGAGGCGGCGATCGCCCCGGAGGTCGCGGCCGCCCAGCGGATCGTGCGGCCCCAGCTCGGCCCGGAAACGGCGTTGCTCGGCTTCGCCGGCGCGCCGCTGACCCTCGCGGCCTACCTCGTCGAGGGCCGTGGCGTCCGCGACTTTCCCCGGCTGCGGGCATTCGCCTACCAGGAGCCGGCGGCATTCGACGCGCTGCTCGACCGTCTCGGCCGGCTCTGCGTCCGCTATCTCCTGAGCCAGCAGGACGCCGGAGCCGACGCGGTGCAGGTCTTCGACTCCTGGGCCGGGCTCTTCCCGCGCGCCGAGTGGCGGCGCCGGGTCCGGCCGCATCTCAAGCGGTTGCTGGTCCGGCTCGGCGAGGCCTCTGTTCCGCGCATTCTCTTCCTCCACGCCGCGCCCCAACTGGTGGACGACTACGCCGACCTGCCCTGCGAGGTGCTGGGCGTCGACTGGCGCACCGACCTCGGCGCGCTGCGCCGCCGGCGGCCGGACCTCTGCCTGCAGGGCAACCTGGACCCCGCCGTGCTGCTCGCCGGGGACGACGCCGTCCGGCGCGAAGCCGGACACCTGCTTGCCAGCCTGCCGAGACGCGGCCACATCGTGAACCTCGGCCACGGCGTGTTGCCGGAAACACCGCTTCAGGCGGTACAGACCCTGGTCGAGGCCGTCCACGCCGAGGCGGAGGACGCTTGAGCGAACCGCCGGCGGCCGGTCGCCTGGTTGTCGTCGGCGGCGGGCCTTCCGGACTGGCCGCCGCCTGGAAGGCGTCCGTCGAGGCGGAGCGCGTCGTCGCGTCGCTGGAGATCGTCGTGCTCGAGGCGGACGACCAGGTCGGCGGCAAGGCGCGCACGGAGCATGCTGCGGACCTCCTGATCGAGACCGGCCCGCAGGGCTTTCTCGACGATCAACCCGTGCTGCGGGAGATGATCGACGCCTGCGGCCTCGAGGACGAGGTGCTCGCGCCGGAACCAGCGGCGAACCGGCGCTACATCTACCGCGGCGGCAGGTTGCGGGAGCTGTCGCGCAGCCCGCTGGCGTTCGCCAGTAGCGGGTTGCTCGGGCCGCTCGGTCTGGCCAGGCTGGCGATGGAGCCCCTCGTACCGGCCCGACGTCCCGGTGCGGATCGCACTGAGGGCGCCGACTCGATGAGCAGCGGCGCCGCAGCGGGCGAGGACGAGTCGCTCTTCGACTTCGCCGCCCGCCGCATGGGCCGGCAAGCCGCCCGACGCCTGATCTCACCCGTCGTCCTCGGCATCTTCGCCGGCGACGCGCGGAAGCTCTCGGCCGCGGCCGCGTTCCCGAGGCTGGTCGCGATGGAAGAAGCCTACGGATCGCTGTTCAAGGCGATGCGCGCCGGTCGCAGGCGCGGCGCTCCGCCGCCCGGCCACCGGACGCTTCTTGAGGGCATCCAGAGCCTGCCCCGGGCGGTGGCCTCGCTGCCGGGAATCGAGGTCCGCTGCAACCAGCGCGTCACGGCAGTCGAGCGCCGCGGCAGTGGCTTCACCGTTACCTCGTCCGCCGGCGACGTCGGCGCCGATGCGGTCGTCGCCGCGGCAGATCTACCGGCTGCCGCCGACCTCGTCGACGGTGTCTCGGCAGCGGCTGCTGACGAACTCAGGCAGATCGAGTCGCCGCCGATGGCCGTCGTCCACACGGCCTTCGAGGCCGGTGCCGCGGCCCACGTCGAGCCGGCCTACGGGTTCCTCGTCGCCCGCGGCGAGGGCATCCGCATGCTCGGCTGCCAGTACGAGACCGCGACCTTCCGCGGGCGGAGCCCGGACGGCACGTTTCTGACCCGCTCCCTGTTCGGCGGCAGCGTCGATCCCGAAGCCGCCAGCCTCGGCGACGCTGAGCTCGTCGACCTGACCCTCCGCGAACTGCGCCGGACGGCCGGAATCGACGCGGACCCAACCTGGACGAGCGTCGCGCGCTGGCCGCATGCGATTCCGCAGTACGCGCCCGGCCACCCCCAGCGGGTTGCCAGGATCGAAGCCGCCCTGGACCCGATCGCAGGGTTCCACCTGGCCGGCAACGTTCTCCACGGCGTCGGCCTGAGCCGCGCCATCGCAGTCGGCGCCGACTGCGGCGAAAGGGCGGCGCGCCAACTACTCCACTAGCGGCAGAAAGACTGAGTGCGCCGGCGTCCCCGCCGGCATCCGGCGCAAAGCGCCGGCTTCTGGACCTTCTGCCGCGCGTAGCGCCGTCAAACCGGGCTACACTCACCCGTCCCACCAGCTCAACACTCTCGGAGACTCTCCCCATGAAGGAAGCGCTGCAGTTCTACATCAACGGTGAATGGGTCGACCCGGTGACCCCGAAGGCGATGGACGTCATCGACCCGTCGACGGAAGAAGCGATCGGCCGGATCAGCCTCGGCAGCGCGGCGGACGTCGACAAGGCCGTGGCCGCGGCACGGGCCGCCTTCGAGTCCTTCTCGCAAACGAGCCAGGAAGAACGAGTCGAGCTCCTGGGCCGGATCGTCGCCGGCTACCAGGCCCGGATCGGCGAAATGGCGGAGACGATCTCGATGGAGATGGGCGCCCCGGCCTGGCTCGCCAAGGCCGCCCAGGCCCCGTCCGGCCTCGGCCACTTCGCCGGCGCTCTGAATGTCCTGAAAGGCTACGACTTCATCGAGACGCGCGGCACGACGAACATCGTCAAGGAGCCAGTCGGCGTCTGTGGCCTGATCACGCCCTGGAACTGGCCGATCAACCAGATCGCCTGCAAGGTCGCGCCGGCGCTCGCCGCGGGCTGCACGATGGTCCTCAAGCCGAGCGAGGTGGCGCCGCTCAACGCCATCCTTCTCGCCGAGATCCTCCACGACGCCGGCGTGCCGCCGGGCGTCTTCAACCTGATCAACGGCGAGGGCCCCGAAGTCGGCGCCGCGATGTCGGCCCACCCCGGCATCGACATGATGTCCTTCACCGGCTCCACCCGCGCGGGCCGAGCGGTCGCCAAGGCCGCCGCCGACTCGATCAAGCGGGTCTCGCAGGAACTCGGCGGCAAGTCGCCGAACATCGTCCTCGAGGATGCCGACATCGACAAGGCGGTCAAGGCCGGTACCCGGCAGTGCTTCCTGAACAGCGGCCAGTCCTGCAACGCGCCGACGAGGATGCTGGTGCCGGCGGCGTCACACGCCCGCGCCCTCGAGGTTGCCAAGGCCGCCGCCGAAGCGACCGCCGTCGGCCCTCCGGGACAGGAAGGCGTCGCCATCGGTCCGGTCGTCAGCAAGGTCCAGTACGACAAGATCCAGGGCCTGATCGCCAAGGGCATCGAGGAAGGCGCGGAGCTCGTCACCGGCGGCACGGACCGCCCCGAGGGCCTGGACAGCGGCTACTACGTCCGCCCCACCGTCTTCGGCGGCGTCAGCAACGACATGACGATCGCCCGCGAGGAGATCTTCGGCCCCGTGCTCTCGATCCTCCCCTACGAGACGGAGGAGGAAGCGATCCAGGTCGCCAACGACACCGTCTACGGCCTGTCGAGCTACGTCCAGTCCGGCGACCTCGACCACGCCCGCAACGTGGCCTCCCGCATCCGCGCCGGCAACGTCCACATCAACGGCGCCCCCGCCGACTTCGGCGCCCCCTTCGGCGGCTACAAGCAGTCCGGCAACGGCCGCGAGTGGGGCGACTTCGGCTTCGAGGAATTCCTGGAGGTCAAGGCCGTCATGGGAGCGTTGCCGAAGGCGAGCTGAGGGCCGCTTGTCGGTGCGCCGGCCCTCTGGCCGGCACTGCCGGCGCGTCAAGGTGTGGCTGGTCTATAGCCGGCCGAAGCGGCCGGCCGGGTCAAGTGCCTGCTCGACGCGGCGCAGGAGTTCGCCGCCGGTGCGGTGGCCGAGGATCGGCTGGTTCGCGGCCTCGGCCGGCGCGCGCAGCGCCAGGGCAGTCAGTTTCGCCTCGCTGAGAGCGCGGTCCAGGGCCGGCAGGTCGGCGACGCGTTCGGCGGGCCAGGCGACGAAAGCCTGCTGGATGCCGGCGCTGTAGACCCTGGCCACCTGGGATGCGTCGAGGTCGGCCAGGACCTGTTCCAAGGCGCCGGCCGTGGCCGGAGTCAGGGGGAGCTTGAGCACGGAGGCGGCCGTCGAAGCCCAGCCGAACTCGCGACGTGCGCGCCAGTGCCTCGCATCGGCGTCGTCCGAGAGAGTTGAGACGTCCGTATCGAGAAGATCGGCGGCGCGTTTCAGACGAGCGTCCAGGGCGAAGCTGCGGCCTCCGATCCGGATCTCCAGGTCCCAGCCAGCCAAGCCATGGGCCAGGTCGAGGCACTCGATTTCGACGGCACCGGCCCCGACGCGGCCGGCGGCCTCGATGGCCTCGTCGAGAGCCATGCCCGCGACCCTCAGGGTGGCGCAGCTCTCCGGGTGCGGGAACACCTTGAACGTGCATTCGGTGAGGACGCCGAGGCGACCGAGACTGCCGACCATCAGCTTCGGCAGGTCGAAGCCGGCGGCGTTCTTGACCACCTTGGCGCCGCCACGGACGATCTCGCCGCGGCCGTCGACGAAGGTCACGGCCAGCAGGAAGTCGCGCAGCCCGCCATAGCGGAGCCGGCCGGGGCCGTTTGCACCCGCGGCGACCGCGCCGCCGACCGTGCTGCCGGCTTCCACGAGTAGAGGATCGAACGGCAGGTACTGCCCCTTGGCGGCCAGCCGCGCATCGACGTCGGCCAGCGGCGTGCCGGCCAGAGCGGTCACCGTGTACTCGCTCGGCAGGTACTCCGTGATGCCGCTGAGCGCCGACAGGTCGAGCACGTAGGCGCCTTCCACCGACCACAACGCCGGCTTCGTGCCGCCGCCGCGCGGCACGATCCGTTCCGCGCCGCCTACGGCTTCGGCAACCTCCGCCGCCGAACCCGGACGGCTGGGTGCTCCCGTCATTCGCGCGAGATGATCCCCGCCGCCTCGAGAGGATGCGGAGCGTGGCTCAGCAGCGCCGGCGCCTCGGCGTCCGGGAACATCTTGCCCCGGTTCGCCAGTTCGCCGGGATCGATCGCCATGCGGATGCGGCGCATCGCGTCCAGGTCGGCCTCGCCGAACATCTCGCCGAGGTACTGCCGCTTCTCCATGCCGACACCGTGCTCACCGGTGATCGAACCGCCGAGGTCGATGCAGAGACGGAGGATCTCTCCGGCCAGCTCTTCGGCGCGCTCCAGCTCGCCTTCGACCCGGCCGTCGAAGAGAATCAGCGGGTGCAGGTTGCCGTCGCCGGCGTGGAACACGTTGGCCACCCGGATGCGGTGCTCCTCGCCCAGGTGCTGGATCTTCGTCAGCGCTTCGCCCAGGCGGGAACGGGGCACGACGCCGTCCTGCACGATGTAGTCCGGGCTCAGACGCCCGACCGCCGAGAAGGCGCTCTTGCGGCCCTTCCAGATGCGCATCCGGTCGTCCGGGTCGCTGGCGATGTGCTCCAGGTAGGGCTTCGACCGCCTGACGACTTCCAGCAGCAACTCGCTCTCAGCCGCCACCTGTTGCTTCTCGCCTTCGAGCTCGACGATCAGGAGCCCCTCGGCGTCCAGCGGATAGCCGGCACCGACCGCCGCCTCGGCGGCCTCGATCGCCAGGTTGTCCATGATCTCCATCGCTCCGGGCAGCAGGCCCGAAGCGACGACCGCCGCCACCGCCTCACCCGCCGCCGCCAGCGAATCGTAGGCCGCCAGCAGGGTGAAGTACGTCTCGGGCTTCGGCAGCAGGCGCAGTGTGATCTTCGTGGCGATCCCGAACAGACCCTCGGAGCCGACGAACAGCCCGACCAGATCGGGGCCGACACTCTCCAGGCTGTCGCTGCCGATCTCGATCACCTCGCCGTCCGGCAGCACCACCTTGAGACCGAGCACGTGGTTGCTGGTCATCCCGTACTTCAGGCAGTGGGCGCCGCCGGAGTTGAAGGCCAGGTTGCCGCCGATCGTGCACACGGACTGGCTCGACGGGTCGGGCGAGTAGTAGAGGCCGTAGGCCTCCGCGGCGTCGGACACGGCCAGGTTGACCACACCGGGCTCGACCACCGCCGTCCGCCGCACCGGGTCCACTTCGAGGATCCGGTTGAGCCGGTTCATCGCGATGACCACGCCGTCGTGGACCGGCAGCGAACCACCGGACAGGCTGGTGCCGCTGCCGCGCGCCAGGAAGGGCACGTTCGCGGCGGCGCAGAGCCGCACCACGTCGACGACTTCTTCCGCCGAATCGACCAGCACGACGGCCCGCGGCCGGGCCCGGAACGCGGTCAGGGCGTCCGATTCGTAGGCCGCCATGGGGGCGGCGCCGGTGAGGACGCGTTCAGGGCCGAGGCGCTGCGTCAGCGCGTCGAGGAAGTCGGCTGCGTCGGTTGTCGCCATGGATCGACGATCAGCCTACAACGCCGCGGCAAGGTACCGCCGCTATGCGGCGGATGCCGGCCAGAGGGCCGGCGCACCGACAGTGTCGGCGGATCGTCTGCCAGCCCGGACGACTCAGTCGCCGAGCGGCATCACGATCCAGAGCAGGATGTAGACGATGATCCCGGGGAACGCGACCGAGAGGATGGAGACCAGGATGTAGAGCAGACGGACGCCGGTCGGGTTCCAGCCCAGCCAGGCGGCAATGCCGCCGCAGACGCCGCCGATCAGGCGGTCGGACGCGGAACGATGAAGGGGGCGGGACTGGGTGGCTGTCGCGGTCACGGTCGGTTCCTCCTGGGAGAGACTGCTCACGTTCAACTACGGATTCTGAACGACTTGGGTTCCAGGTCGCCAGTTTCGGCCGACTCATAGCCGGTTACGCATAGGATGAGTCCGATGGCCGAGCAAGAGCAGGCTCCGGAACGGCTCGGAACACTTCGGAGCCTTGCACAGGCTGTCCGATCCTGGCGGACGCTGTCGGTCGTCCTGCTCTCGTTCTCCTCCGGGATGCCGCTGGGCCTGGTCTGGATTGCGATACCGGACTGGATGCGCGACGCCGGCATCGACATCCGGCTTGTCGGCCTGTTCACCCTTGCCCAGGCGCCGTGGACGTTCAACGTTGTCTGGGCGCCGCTCATGGACCGTTTTCCGCCGCCCTTCCTTGGCCGGCGACGGGGATGGGCGGCGATCGCTCAGGTCGGTCTGCTCCTCGGCACTCTCGGCCTTTCCGGCGTCGGCGATCACCCGGACACGCCCTGGCTGGCCCTCGCCCTGACCCTGGCGATCGCCATGGCGGCAGCGTCCCAGGACATCGCCGTCGACGCCTACGCCGTGGACGTGCTCCGCAAGGAGGAACAGGGCGCGGCGGTCGGCGCCCGGATCGGCCTCTATCGGCTTGCCATGCTCGTCGCCGGTGGAACCGCGATCTCGGTTGCCGGAGCCATCTCCTGGCCCCTCGTTTGTGCCGGTCTGGCGGCTCTCTACCTGCCCATGCTGGCGATCACGATCCTGGCGCCCGAACCGAAGAACCTGCCGCCCGGTCCGAAGACGCTCCGGGACGCCGTCTGGCAACCGTTCCTGGGCTTTCTCTCCCGCCACCGGGCCGTCGAGATACTCGCCTTCGTCATCCTGTTCAAGTTCGGCGACAACCTGGCGCAGGGCCTGCTCCGACCCTTCCTGGTCGACATGGGGTACTCGGAGTTCCACCGCGGCGTCGCTCTCGCAACCGTCGGCACGACCGCCACGATCGTCGGCTCGATCGCCGGCGGTCTGGGGACCAACGTGATCGGCCTCGGCAGAGCGCTGTGGATCTTCGGATTCCTCCAGATCTTCTCGAACGTCGGGTACATCCTGCTGGCCAACCTGCCGATGCAGCCCGGCCTCCTCTACGGCGCGATGGGCTTCGAATCACTATGCCAGGGACTGGGCACGGGCGCCTTCTCCGTTCTGCTGCTGCGCATGACGCAGAAGCGCTTCTCGGCAACTCAGTACGCCCTGTTCTCCACCCTCTTCGGCATGGGACGGATCGTCTCCGGGCCTATCGCCGGTTTCATGGTCCACTCCGTGGGGTGGTCGAACTTCTTCCTGTTCACGATTCCGCTTGGCCTGCCCGGCCTCTACATGCTCAGCCGCTTCGTCAAGCCGAGGGAGCGCGAGCCGAAGTTCGAGGTCCGCCGTCAGGAGCCGCTGCCGCCGCGCTCGGCGGCGCAACTCGCTACCCACGGCCTGACTTGCGGCACTCTCACGCTGGCCGGAGGCGCCCTCCTGCTCACAGGTCTGGCCGCGCTGGAGGCAGTACGCGACGGCGAGTTCGCCGACTTCGGTTTCGGATCCGCGCTGCTCTCGGTTGCCACGCCAACCGACATGTTCGGCTGGATCCAGTTGGCCGGCCTGATCACGTTCGGCGTCGCCATCGGCCTGTTCGCGGCCGCTGTACAGGCGGCGCGGCACGGGGCCGGAACAGCGGCCGCCCGCTAGGGCCAAGAAGCCAGCCCCCGCGGCACGCCGACGCCTCTCAGCGTCAGAGCGGCGCCGCCAAGCCGCCGGGACGAACTCTGCCGTGTCCGCACTCCAGTTACCATCAGCAGGAGGACGGTGGCATGACGCGGAGTAGCGGAATGAAGCCAGTGCACCCCGGTGAGATCCTGCGGGAGGAACTCGATGAACTCGGAATGTCGGCCAACGCCCTCTCGAAGGCCCTGGACGTGCCGGTCAATCGCGTCACGGCCATCCTCAACGGTCAGCGCGGTGTCACCGCAAACACCGCGTTGCGTCTTGCGCGCTACTTCGGCACGACGCCCCAGCTCTGGCTGAACCTCCAGAAGACGTGGGAACTCCGCCGCGCGGAGATCGAGGCCGGTCGCCACATCGCCGAGAGGGTCAAGCCTCGGCAGACCGTGGCGCAGATCTCAAGCTAAGCGACCAGCCTCAGCAACACGCCGACACCGCTCAGAACGAGAGCGGTGCCGCCGAGCACGATGCCCGCTCCCCACAGGACCAACCGTGTCTCCAGCGCCTTCAACTCGGCCCTGAGGCCGTCCTGCGTAACCAGTCCCTCCACCGCAGCAGCGCATCCTGTCTCGATGGCACGAGCCGTTGCCTTGGCCGTGCCTGCATCCAGGCCGGCTCCCTCCAGCGCCTCCGCTGTACCAAGGGTGTCTGTGGCGGTGCCCATGACTTCAGATACGTGCCACCTCCGTGATCCGTCTAAGGGGCCTACCGAGCCACCTGCCCCGTCCGCAGCGCGCGCTGCATCGTCGTCGGCTCGTCGGGATAGAGCCCGGCGACGTACTCCCCGTAGCCGTTGAAGATCGGCGTCTCGAACGGCTGGCTGTTGTGCAGCCAGTGCGACGTCGCCTGACTCCAGCGCGGGTGCGGGATGTTCGGGTTCACGTTCGAGAGGTAGCCATACTCGTGCGGCTGGATCTGCCAGAAGATCTTCGGCTCCTCGGCCACGAACTCGATCTTCACGATCGACTTCGCGCTCTTGTAGCCGTACTTCCAGGGCACCGCGAGCCGGAGCGGCGCACCGTGCTGCTTGACCAGAGGCTCGCCGTAGATGCCGGTCGCCACGAAGGCGAGTTCGTTCATCGCCTCATCCAGCCTCAGGGCTTCGAAGTAGGGCCACTGGTACCAGTGGGCTTCCCTGACGCCCGGCATCTCGTCCCGCTTGAGAGCGGTGAAGAAACGCACATGCTTGGCCGACGCCTTGGGCGCAGCCTTCTCGATCAGCTTGCTGAGCGGGAAGCCGCTCCAGGGCACGTTCATCGCCCAGCGCTCGACGCAGCGGAAGTGGTAGAGGCGCTCCTCGTGCTCGAAGCCGAAGATGTCGTCCAGATCGAGCGTCATCGGGTTGTCGCACAGGCCCGTGACCTCGACCTTCCACGGCTCGACGGTGAACTTGCCGGCGAACTTCCACACCGGGCCGCCACGGCCGGGCAGGAACTCGTAGAAGTTGTTGTGGCTGCCGGCCGCCTCCCGCGGCGTCAGGTCGCCGCCGACGCTCTCGGGCGGACCCGCGAACTTCGTGTTGCGCTTGGGGCGAGCGCTGAGCTCGGCGCCATAGATGTCGGGCCGCTCGAGGGCTGGCTTCAGCTTGTCCTCGATCGGAGGCGCCGGAGGAGGCGCCGGCACCTGCTGGCGCAGGCGGAACTGGGCGGCCAGGGGCGACGCGCCGGCGATGCCGACCGCGGCCGCGGCCACGAACTTGCGCCGGTCCATGTAAACCTCCCGCGGCGTCGCCTCACGGCTCGGCAGCGCGATGCCGGAGTCGGAGGGGAGGTAGCGGGCGGGGTCGTACTTCTTGATCCACATCGTGCTGGATCCGAACGGGACGGGCAGAGTCGCTATTCCGTTCGGCGTTTCCTCCTGTTCTCCTGCGCTCCGCGACCGGGCGCTACGTTCAAGCCTACCAGCCGGGTGCCGCCCCACCACGTGTCCGGAGCAACCCTCCGCCCACGCCCGCTGAGGCGATCGAGCCAGAGGGCGAGCCGGCGCAGGCCGGTCCCCGCCATCCACCGCCAGAGCCGGCTGAGACGTTTCGAGTAGTCCCGGTTGTACGGGCAGACCCGGACGCAGATCGAGCAGTCGGTGTTCTGGTTCGACCAGAACCGGAAGCACTTCTCGGCATCCGTCGTCCACTTCCTGACGCCGCGGATATTGGAGATGTTGTAGACGCGGTCCGACGGCGCGTCCATCGCGATGGCCTTCGGCGGGCACGCATCCGAGCATGCGCGGCACACTTCGCAGGTCTCGCGCACGCCGAAGCGCCGTGGACGGTCGTGCGCCAGAGGCATGTCCGTGAAGATCTTCCCGAGCCGCACCCTGGGGCCGAACTCCCTGGTGATCAGCAGACCGTGACGGCCGTACTCGCCCAGCCCCGCCTTGATCGCGAGAGGAATCGCCAGGGCCGTGTCGTTCATCGTCGGCACCGCGGCGTAGCCCATGTTCAGGATGTACTGGGCGATCGCGAGCAGCACCACGGTGTCGCTGCTGTAACCGACCCCCGTCGCCGTGCCGCTGAGGGCCGACGGTACGGTCTGCACCAGCTTCCGGTCCATCGCCTGCGCGATGACGACGACGTTGCAGAGATCGCCCGGAAGCTCCTGAGGTTTCTCCGTCTCCGTCTCCCTCGAGTACGCGTGCGTGTACACCCAGCGCTCGTCAGATCCGGTGATGCCGATCAGGTCGGCGCCCAGCGCGCGGGCGGCCGTCTTGAGATCGACGGCGAGTCGAGCGGCGAGGACCTCCTCCGGTTCGTCGCTCTCGTCCGGCGGACCCGGACCGTCCCGGAGCACCGTGTAGGGGTCGAGGAAGCCCTCGCGACGGTCGGCGCCTTCCCTGAACTCCGCGAACAGATCGGTGACGTGCCAGGAAGCGTTGCGAAGCGCGTAGTCGCGCCGCGTGAATCCCTCGACCGGGCGCCAGCGCAGCTCCGGCGTGCGGTACGTCTCATAGAACATGTCCGAGCGGGAGGTCCTCACCTCGGGATCCCAGAACGAACGGCAGAAGACGTCGTCCTTCTGCGAGAAGCGTTCGAAACCCGCGCCTACCTCGAACCCCGCTTCGGTATCGCTCACGACGGGGCGCTCTCCAGACCGCGGCCCGGCCGTCACGGTCGTACGCCCCGCCGCTGCATGCGCGTCAGGCCAGCGCCTCGATGAACTGCGCCGCCCATTCGTGCACGGAATGCCGCCGCACGACCTCGCGCATCGCCTTCATCCGGCGCGCCCCGTCGTCCGGGTCGAGGGTGATCGCCCGCTCGATCGTCGCGGCCATCGCGTTCACGTCGTGGGGGTTCACCAGCAGGGCGTCCGGCAGCTCGTCGGCCGCGCCCGCGAACTCGCTCAGCACGAGCACGCCGTCGTCCTCGAGCCGGGTGGCGACGTACTCCTTGGCGACCAGATTCATCCCGTCGCAGAGCGGCGTCACGAGCATCACGTCGGCGACGAGGTAGAAGGCGATCAGTTCCTCGAATGGCAGGTTGCGCCGGAAGTACTGCACCGGCACCACGCCGAGTTCGCCGTACTCCCCATTGATCTGGCCGACGAGTTCCTCGACGTCGCGGCGCAGGATCTGGTACTCCGAGATGCGTTCGCGGCTCGGCACGGCGACCTGGACCATCACCGCGTCACGGATCGACCGGTCCTCGCGCCCCAGCCATTCGAGGAAGGCCTTGAGCCGCAGGTCGATGCCCTTCGTGTAGTCGAGGCGGTCGACCGAAAGGATGATCTTCCGGCCCCGGCGCAACTGCTGGAGTTCCTCGGCCCGCTCCCGGATCTCGGGCGACAGGGCCGCGTTCGCGTAGCGGTCCGTGTCGATGGAGATCGGGAAGGCGCCGACGCGGATGTCGCGCCCCTGGTAGCGGATCGTCTCGCCCTGCGGCTCGGCCTCGATCAGCCGGTCCGCGAGCCGCGTGAAGTTGTCCGCGCCGGCCTGGGTCTGGAAGCCGACCACGTCGGCGCCGAGCAGTCCCTCGAGCAACGCGCGCCGCCAGGGCAGGCGCAGGAACAGCTCGATCGGCGGGAACGGAATGTGGAGGAAGAAGCCGGAGCTGATGTCCGGCCGCAGCTCGCGCAGCATCCGCGGCACGAGCTGCAGGTGGTAGTCCTGGATCCACACGCGGCCCCCGGGCGCGGTGCGGCGAGCCGCCTCCTCGGCGAAGCGCCGGTTCACCGCCACGTAGGGGTTCCACCAGTGGCGGTGGTACTCGGGCGGCCGTACGGCATCGTGGTAGAGGGGCCACAGGGTCGAGTTGCACATCCCCTGGTACGAGCCGGCGAATTCCGCCTCCGACACCGGCACCGCCACGTTCAGGATGTCCTCGTGGCGGAACGGCTCGGGCGCGTCGTCGGCGCCGCCGGTCCAGCCGACCCAGCACCCACCCGCCTCGCGGACGATCGGCGACAACGCGCTGACGAGGCCGCCGGGACTCTGCGTCCAGCGCAGTTCACCGTCCACTTCCTCGCGACGCACCGGGAGGGTGTTCGCGACGATCACGAGCTCCGACTGCTGCGCAGCCGGCAGATTCTGGGAGGCCATCGGTTTCAGTATCGTAAGGGATCTCGGAGGCTCTCCCGTGTGAACCAGAAAGCGCATCCTCCGCACCACGCATGGGACCTCCTGAAAGCGGGCTCCGGGATGTCCCCGCCGGCATCGTGGGCGCTGTTCCTGGATGTCGACGGCACCCTGATCGAGATCGCGGACGCGCCCGACGCGGTCCACGTCGACGAGCATGTCGGCGGCCTGCTGGCCCGCCTTAGCGGATGTCTCAACGGCGCGCTGGCGCTTGCCAGCGGACGCCCCCTGGCCGTTCTCGACCGCTTCTTCGCGCCGCTGGAACTGCCCGCGGCAGGGCTGCACGGCCTGGAACGCAGGTCCGCCGACGGCCATGTGAACCGCACGGACGGAGCCCTTGCGCTCGGCCCGGCCCGCCGCGAGCTGGAGCGATTCGCCGCCGCGCACCCCGGCACCCTGCTCGAAGACAAGTCAGCGACCCTGGCGCTCCACTACCGGCGCGCGGCCGGCGCCGAGACGGCGGCGCGCGAAGTGATGGAGAGGATCCGCGCCTCCCTGGGCCCCGCCTACGGAGTCCAGGAGGGCAAGATGGTGCTGGAGTTGAAGCCCCACCGCCCGAACAAGCGCACCGTGGTGGAGGACTTCATGGCCGAAGCGCCGTTCCGCGACCGCGTGCCCGTCTTCATCGGCGACGACATCACGGACGAAGACGGATTCGCCGCCGCGCGGAGCTACGGCGGCGCAGCGATCGTGGTGGGACTCGAACGCGAAACCAGGCGCACGAGTAACGCGCAGTACGCCTTGAGCGGAGTGCGCGAGCTGCACCGCTGGCTGGAGGCGCTTGGCGAGAGGCTCGACAGCCGATGACGAGGGAAGACGTACGGCCGCTCGACGGCGGCGTGATCGGCAGCTGCACCTGTGTTTCGTGGCGCCGCGCCGAAGGCGATGGCGTGAGCCGATGAAGGCCACTGACGTCCGGCCGCTCGACGGCGGCGTGATCGGCAACTGCGGCTTCGGAGCGCTGATCGACCCGCGCGGCCGCATCTGCTGGGCGTGCCTGCCGCACTTCGACGGCGACCCCGTCTTCCATTCGCTCCTGGGCGGAAACGGCGAAAGCGATGCCGATCCAGAGGCCGGCGGCTTCTTCGACGTGCTGCTCGAGGGCTTCCAGGAGAGCGAGCAGCGTTACCTAGAGAACACGGCGATCCTGGTGACGACGCTCCGCGACGGCAACGGCGCCGCGGTCCGGATCACGGACTTCGCCCCCCGGTTCGAGCAGTTCGGTCGCTCCTTCCGGCCGACGATGATCGTTCGCACCGTCGAACGCCTGGCCGGCGAACCCCGCATCCGCATCCGCCTGCGACCGCGCTTCGACCACGGCTCGCGCCGCCCCGAACTGACCCGTGGAAGCAACCACATCCGCTACGTCGGGCCGGATCTGACGCTCCGGTTGACCACCGACGCGCCGGTCTCGCTGGTCACCGACGAGATCTCCTTCGTCCTGGAGCAGCCGCTCACCCTGCTGCTCGGGCCGGACGAGAGCCTGACCGAGCCCGTGGACTCCGTGGCGCGAGAGTTCCGGAGCCGGACAGAAACCTGGTGGCGCGAGTTCGTGCGCCACCTGGCGGTCCCCTTCGAGTGGCAGGAGGCGGTGATCCGGGCCGCGATCACGCTCCAGCTCTGCAGTTTCGAGGAGACCGGAGCCGTGCTCGCGGCGATGACCACTTCGATCCCCGAAGCGCCGGACAGCGGCCGCAACTGGGACTACCGCTTCTGCTGGCTGCGGGACTCCCACTTCGTCGTCCAGGCGCTCAACCGCCTGGGCGCCACCCGCACGATGGAGGGCTACCTCGGCTACATCACGAACCTCGCCGCGGCGGCCGAGGGCGGCGTGCTGCAACCGGTCTACGGCATCAAGTTCGAGCGGGAGCTCACCGAACGCACCGTCGACGGCCTGCCCGGCTACCGCGGCATGGGGCCGGTGCGCGTGGGCAACGACGCCTGGCGGCAACTTCAGAACGACAACTACGGCAGCGCCATCCTCTCCGTCACCCAGAGCTTCTTCGACCGCCGGCTGGTCAAGCCCGGCAACCGGCGCGTGTTCGGCTGGCTCGAGCAGCTCGGCGACCAGGCGGCAGGCCTGTTCGACCAGCCCGACGCCGGCCTCTGGGAGTTCCGGCAGCGGAGCGCGGTGCACACCTTCTCGAGCGTCATGTGCTGGGCCGCCTGCGACCGGCTGGCGCGCATCGCAAGGGTCCTCGGCCTCACCGACCGCGACACGCACTGGACGAACCGGGCCGTCTCCATCCGCCGGCACATCCTCACGAACGCGGAGGCCGGAGGCGGCCTCGCCGCCACCCTCGACGGCGAAGGGATCGACGCCAGCCTGCTGCTTCTCCACGACCTCGGCTTCCTCGACGCCGAGGATCCCCGCTTCGCCGCCACCGTCGAGTCGCTCGAGCCGCTGCGCTCCGGCCATAGCTTCTTTCGCTACCGGGAAGACGATTTCGGCACCCCGGCCACGTCCTTCGCCGTGTGCAGCTTCTGGTACATCGACGCGATCAACGCCCTCGGCCGCCGCGACGAAGCGCGCGAGCTCTTCGGGCAGATGCTCGAACGCCGCAACCCGGTGGGTCTCCTTTCCGAGGATCTCGACCCGGAGACAGGAGAACTCTGGGGCAACTTCCCCCAGACCTACTCCATGGTCGGGCTGATCAACTCGGCGCTACGGCTCAGCCGCCCCTGGAGCGA
>VXSP01000028.1:22242-72573 GCA_009837885.1 Holophagales bacterium
ACTCCATGGTCGGGCTGATCAACTCGGCGCTACGGCTCAGCCGCCCCTGGAGCGAAGCGTTCTGACCACTGGGTGCGCCGGCGTCCCCGCCGGCATCCGGGCGACGCCGCGAAACGGCGAGCCCGTGCCGCCCCGCTGCTAGCCTCCCGCTACGGAACCTGCTCATGCACCCCGACCAACTCCATCTCCACGAAGAGCTCCTGCTCCTCGCCCTGCACGACACGAAGGGCACCCTGGGCGGCGCCCACACGAGCATCGGACTCGGCGGCGCGATCGCCGCCGAGCTGCTGCTTCAGGAACGCATCCGCATCGACGAATCGCGCCGCTGGCGCAAGCTGGTCGAGGTCCGCGACGTCAGCCGCACCGACGACTCCATCCTCAACGAGTGCCTGAAGAGAATCCGGTCCGCCAAACGGCGGGCCTCGATCCAGACCTGGATCACCCGCTTCTCCTCCACGAGGAAGCTCCACCACCGCGTCGCCGAACAACTCTGCGCGCGGCGCATCCTGCGGGCGGACGAGCAGGAGATCCTGCTCATCTTCAAGCGGCGCGTCTTCCCCGAGATCGACCCGGGACCGGAACGCGAGATCATCGAGCGCCTGCGCGCCGCGATCTTCAGCGACGACCGGGAGGTCGAGCCGCGGACGGTCGTCCTGGCCGCGCTCGCGCACGCGGTGGGCCTGCTCAATCCGACCTTCGGCCGCGGGGAACTGAGGCCCCGCAAGCAGCGGCTGAAGAGCCTCGTCAAGGGAGACGTCATCGGCCGCGCCACCGCGGGCGCCGTCGAGGCCGCGCAGGCCGCCGTCATGGCGGCGGCCGTCATGCCCGCCATCATCGCCGCCTCGACCTCCTCGAACTCGAGCTGACCTTGCCCAAGCTCTACGCCGAGATCGCACCCTGGTGGCCGCTGATCTCACCACCCCACGAGTACGAAGAAGAAGCCGGCATCTACCGCCGGCACCTGCTCGAAGCGTGCGACGCCACACCCCGGGCCGTCCTCGAACTCGGCAGCGGCGGCGGCCACAACGCCTCCCACCTCAAGGCGCACTTCGAGATGACCCTGGTCGACCTGTCGCCGGGGATGCTGGCGATGAGCCGGCAGCTCAATCCCGAGTGCCGCCACGTCGAGAGCGACATGCGGACGGTCCGGCTCGATCGCACCTTCGACTGCGTCTTCGTCCACGACGCGATCGACTACATGACGACGCTCGCAGACCTGCGCGCCGCCATCGAAACCGCCTGGGTCCACTGCCGGCCCGGCGGCGCCGCTCTCTTCGCGCCCGACCACCTGCGCGAGAACTTCCAGCCCAGTACCGACTGCGGCGGTTGCGACGGAGAGGACCGGAGCGCCCACTACCTCGAGAACACCTGGGATCCGGATCCCAACGACACGATGATCACGACCGACTATGCCTTCGTGCTGCGCTCCGCCGACGGCAGCGTCGACGTCGTGCACGACCGGCACGTCACGGGCCTCTTTCGCCGCACTGACTGGCTCGACCTGCTGGCCGACGTGGGGTTCGAGGCTGAAGCCGTGCCCTGCGACCACTCGGAGATCGAACCGGGCGAGTACGAGCTGTTCGTCTGCCGGCGGAAGTAACGAAACGGGCATCGGCGACCGACGGTCGCTCTGATTTCACACGATCGTCGTCCTTTCGTCACTTTCGACAGCTAGCCTGCAGTCGAACCTGGCGACGCATCGCCCCCGAACCGTGCCACGATTCCGCGTCCTTGCTCTCAACGTCTGCCTCCTCGGCGCTGCCGGAGCCGCAGGCGCCCAGCCGGACCGCGGCTTCTACCTCGCCTTCGAGGCCGGCTTCGTGGACGCATCCACCCTGGAGGCCACCATCTCGGGCGCCGACCATCCGACGAGGTGCGACGTCCTGCTCTACGCCGATCCGGCCACGGCGCCGACCGGCGACCCCGCGTGCAGCGGACCGGGTTCGTCGCCCACGGTCACCAATCGCTTCGACCTGGGTTCCCGATTCGCCGGCAGCCTCGGCGTCGGATACGACCTCGGCAGACTGCGCCTCGAAGTGGAGCACACGGCCCGGCAGCATGACGGGGGCACGATCTACTTCCTGTCGACGACCGGCGACCCGACCTTCGACAACAAGATGTCCGAGTGGAGTCCCGTCGATCCTCCCAGCGTGACCGTCTCGGACTTCGACTCCCGCGAACTCCTCGTCAACGCCTACTGGGATTTCGAGAACTCCACGTCCTGGACCCCCTTCGTCGGCCTGGGGCTCGGCCAAGCCCGCGTCAGCCTCCGCTACAGCACCCGCCTCCTGCGCAAGACGCTGGCACAGGGCTACCAGGACATCGATCCGCCGCTCACCCTCGCCGACCGTCCAGCGGCGGCAGCCGGCTCGATCAGCCTCTTCGACAGCCAGTTCAGCGACACCCTCTCCGGCTATCAGGTCCTGGCCGGTCTGGACCACGCCCTCGGCGACAGCGCATCGTTCACGATCAAGGCGCGATGGACCCGGTTCGACGAGTTCAGCGGACGCGACCTGTGGAAGGTGGTCCGGAGCCACGAACCCGTTCAGGCGGACGGCACGACGCCGTTCACGAGCGACCTGGGATTCGATGGGATCGGGTATGTGGGGGTCTCGGCGGGGTTGCGGTACCGGTTCTGAGGGCTCATCCTGGGCGCAGGGAAGGTCACCTCCCTTCGCGTATGCTTGCAGTCCCTTGCCGACCCGGCCCGGCGGCCGCCTGACGGCGGCGCCTTCGGCGTCCTGCCCCGCTCCGGACGCCTCCGAATTCCTGCCGCGACAAGGAGACAAGCGGAAAACATGACGACGCAAGAGACAGCCAGGCCCAGCGAGCCGCCGACCTTCGCCGAGATTCGGGAGACCTTCGCCGAGGCAGGGCGAATGCACCGAAAGATCGCCGCCCAGATGGCCGAGAACGACGCCAGGGCCGAGAAGAGAGAGACCAAGGCCGCGAGGAAGATGGAGGAACTCCGAAAGAGGCAGGAGGCAACGGACCGCCAGCTCAGGAAGACGGAGAGCTACTTCACGTCCCAGTGGGGAAAGCTCATGGAAAGCCTGGTCGATGGCGACCTCGTGCCCCTGCTCAACGGCAGGGGAATCGCCGTCGAGCACACCCACCAGCGGCGCGAGGGACGACGAAACGGCGAGCACTTCGAGTTCGACATCGTGGCCGTGAACCGGCGGGATGTCGTGGTGGTCGAGGTCAAGACGACCCTGCGGTCCGAGGACGTGACCCGGTTCCTTGCCAAGCTGTCAAAGTTCACCGACTTCGCACGCGAGTACCGGGGCAAGCGGATCCTGGGCGCCGTGGCCTACCTCCAGAGCGACAGCGACGTGACCAAGTACGCGGAGCGGAAAGGGCTGTTCGTCATCCGGGCGACTGGCAGCAGCGCCAGCATCATCAACGCTGAGGACTTCGAGCCCAGGTCGTTTCGTTGACGGAGCATCCAGCCAACGCGGCTGCCGCCGATGGGGTCAACACCCGCCGGGCCTACTTCGAGGAACATAGCGGAACCGATCGGTGGACGCTGTCCGCAGCCACGAGCCCGTTCGGGCCGACACGACCCGTTCCGACCGCGACGTGCAACTCGACCGCATCGGGTACCGGGGCAGTCGAGGCCGGTCTCCTATACGGCTTTTCACGGACCGGCCAAGCTAGGGGAACGTAAGCCACGCCCGCAAGCAGAACGCGCCTCACGCATCGCCTCCAGAAGCTCGCAAGCGCTGTCCGCCGCGCTCCGAGAGCTAGGCCTCGCAGCGGGCGCACGCGGTCCCCTTCTAGGCTGTGAGTCCGATCAACGCAACCCGTCCAAGCGCCCCTTCCACACTCTCCATTTGCGCCACCACGCGGTCGTCCGCTTCCCTATTGACAGCCTCGGTCAGCGGCCGCCCCCCCTCTGGGAACTCCTCGCGCAGCTCACGCCGCACCTCTCTTCTGTGGCCTCTCCGCATCGTTCTCTTCAGCCTCTCGCGAAGCTCTCCACGGACCTCCGGCCAATCGGCGCACCAGTGCGGCGGGGGCTCAAAACACGTGCCAACGAATAGGGAAACGTAAGCGCCCAAAGCCCCCGATGCGTCCTGCAGGCGGTAGTTGATTACATTCTCGTTCTCATTGACAATCACGTGCCGCAGAACTCCGTGCGCCTTTCCACCATACCCGGCCTCGAACCAACCTCGCCGATGAATCTCGTTCAGGCTACCCGTAAACCACTCCGCGTACTCGAGCCAGTCCACTCCCGTCCACCGATAGACCAGTTCGCCAAAGGACTGCATCACGCCACGCATACCGATGTCATTGTCTATGGGGAACGTGGGCTTCAGTGCCTCTCTGCGCAATCTTTCTATCTCCAGCAGCAAGGAACGCTCGATCTCCTCCAATTGCTGTTCGGGCACTTCACCGTCCAACTGGCTCCCAAAGCGAAGTCGATCAAACGCATGGCACTGGAGAGCGCTCCCACCGTCGTACCGCGCCTCAAGCTCCCTCAGGCCTCCTATGTATTCCCTGTACGGCTCGAAGTTCTCAAGGAGGTACGACACTGCGGGCAGAACCTCCGTCGCCACCCGTTTCCGAACCAATCGTGTCGTACGGTAATCGAGCCTCTGACGCCCAAACGCACTCTTGAGTCGTTCGTCTGTCTCAATCCGCAGGACTTCTTCTTGGTACTCACTGAAGTCCTCCCCAAGCAAGTAGTCCTCGAACCACGACCGGATCTCTCCGACCGACTTCACCGCAGCCGCCATCGGCACCGGTTTCCCGCCGAGCTCCTGTCCACGCCAGTCAAAAAACAGTAGTGGTAGACATTCCTCTCTTCGCTCACGCCTCGGGCGAAGATCGTTATCGTGGGCGCGCTCAAGCAACTCCTGAACGGCGATCGCATTAACGCTCTCGTCATCCAGCAGGATCCGACGAGATTCGCTGAGCGGCCTGGCCTCCGTGTTTATGTACACGAACAAGCTACGCACGACATCCAGCACGCTAGGCGGCTCCCGGCCGTTCGCCACGGACCGAAACGACACGACCACGACTGGAATCCTCCAATCCAAGAACGAGACGCCAGCCTCTTCAGTCACCTGCCTGCCATCCTCTCCGCGGTCGGCGACAGGCCGACCCTCCCTTCTGGCAGATCGTCGTAGCATCCTCTTTAGGGCAGACAGCCGATGCTGGCCATCTATGGCCACAACCCGACAACGGTCGCTCGCCCATGTCAACGTTGCGTGTGCATCTTCATCCCGAAACCACTCAAGGCGAAAAAACCCGCGGCGATCGAGCGACCGCCGGACCGTACCCTCCACTGCACGGTCCTGCTCGACTAGTTCCGGCATCTGAGGGAGCACACGCCCAGAACGCTCGTCTATTGGCAGCAGGGTCAGCGTAAGGGGATTGAAGAACTTGATCTTGTCCCGAGACCGGAGGTACGGAAGAAGAGAGTCCGCAACACGCCTCTCGTCTACCTCTCTCTGGAACAAATCGCGCACTCGCCATCTTTCAGAGCCGGGAACCTCGCTGACCAAGGAGATCTTGGCCAACGCCGCCGGACGAACGGTGGTCTGTAGATAGAAGGCCTGCAGGCCGCCGCCGAAGCCGAACTGCCCATACACTCCTGTCAAGCACTCGTCGTAGTAGACTGGGCATGAAGCAGTCTCTCCCGTCATCCCGCTGATGCCCTCACCAAAGCTCGCTCTCCTTGCTTCTTGAAACCTACTCCGTTTCGCCACCGGAAGTCGGGCCCGTAGCACCGCGTGAATCGACGCTCCGCCGCGACAGGCTGACGGCCCAGAACAAAGCCGCGCCGCCGATCAATGGCGCAAGAGTTCTGCCCGCCGAAGCCCAACCACTGCCACCTGCTGCTTTACGACGGCCTCGGGGAAGAAGAATGACAGCCACTCCACCGCCGAACGCCACAAATCCTCGGGCGAGGCAAGACCGCCCTCCGCGAGTTCCTCGAGTAGGCCCTGAACCTCAGCTCGCGTGACGAGCGAATCACCAGCGGAACCAAGCACAGCGGCCCCCACACTACACTCGCTGAGTAGGCGACGAATCTGTTTCTGAAACTCCGCTTCCTCCAAGCCTGGTACAACATCAGCACCGGCCAAGTCCTCTAGAAGAGCGCGGTCGGCCGCACCTAAGAAGCCTGATGGTGGCTCGCGATAGAAGCGAAACGAGAGTTCTGGACGTGGACTTACCGGACACCACGGCAGGCTCAGAGTCCCCTCTTTCCTTGGCGAGGTCACGAGCGCGTCCGCCAGCCGCCTCACAGCCCGCGCCATGTGCAATGTTGCGGGACGCTCCGCAGCGGCGATCTCGGCCAAGGTCGCCTGAATCTCCGGCTGCGCCGTTGCCGCTTCGACTAGCACTTCAATGTTCCCTTGTTCGGCACTTTCACCGAGACCGGCCAAGGTCACATTCGCAGAGCCAGCAAGGCAACGAGCACCGGCGACATAGAGCTTCGCGTGAAGCTCGTCAACGATGTGGAGACTGTAGTTTCCTCGGCTCTCTAGGAGCTCAAAGACCTCGGGATCGGACACACCGGCCGCAACTTCCCGCGGCCGCCATCGAGTTACACAACGTACATGTGCGTCGCTTGGAACTGCAAGCAGCAAAGACTGAAACGCCGCCTTCTTGATGAACGGAGCGATGATCTCGACCGCACCTTCGGCGCCTTCAAAAAGCGCTCGAATCCTAGTGCCCGAGGTGTTTCCAGGAGACTCCATAGTGCTCGCCTACACGAGGTCGGTGGGTGCCAAGCTGCCATCGTCCTCGTCGAAGAACTCCTCGGCGTACTTCCCCCACTCTAGGCGAGCGTCACGCACCTTGCGGCGTTCCGGGCTAATCTGCTCCTCCTCATACCGGGCCCAAGCGTAGATCAGCAGCCGAAAAGCCGCTGAGACCTTATCGAGTCGGGCCTTCAGCTCTTCCTCCCCCAAGTCGTCTAGCTCTGGATGCAGCACCTCATACAAGTGTGTGTGCACAGGGTGCCCTGTATTGAGGGCGACCTGAATCACGTTCGGTAGTGACTCCACGTCGAAGAAGGCAGGACTTGCTTGGGCGGACCGTATCCAACGCACGCGGTTCCCGGAGCGAATCGTCTCGTCGATGCGCTCGAGGGCATCACTCTCGGCCAGGTGGTGTCGCTCCGTGAGCGACAGGGTCTGCTGCTGCCTCGTCTCGTCCTCGCTGGCCTCCGCTCCCGCCTTGTCGGAGCCACCGAGATGGCCATCCTGCACTCGGCGCTTGATCACGGCGGTAGCCTTCGCATCGGCCTGCTGTTCCTCAGTGACAGTCCGACCCCCTCGCCTCTGACGGGCCTTTCGCACGCGCGGCTGCATGACCCTGATGCAGCTTCTCACCTGTTTATGTAGGTCCAAAAGGTACACACGCGGGTCGCCATCGCCTAGCATCCGTCGCCGGACATCTCCCGGTCCCTTCTCGCCGACCAACAGTTCCCGACGGTAGTCGTAGTTCCCGAGGCGCTGAAACGTAGTTGCGCCCTGCTTGTTGTTCGTCACGCCAAAGACTTCATCTAACGCCGTAGGGAAGTCGATCTCGACCGTCCACCACCTGTCCCGAGGATCACTTCCACTAGTCCAGGAGGTGTCGAGCTGAAGTTCCCGATGAGCCCGCACAAGCGACACTCCGAGGTTGGCGTCGGCGTGCTTTCCCCACTCGGTGTGACCTCCGTCCCTCCCCTGCCAGCTTTCCGGCCAACTCGCATCGGGATGGGACGAATCCCGAACGTGCGGCCGCGCGTAACTGGCCCGCACTTTGACGTCGTAGGCCACTCCGTCGTGCTTCACCGGCACGACGAAGGGACTTCCTTCAAGCTCGGTGAACATCGGACCCTCGCCGAAATTCTCCGGGCACGAGGTTCCACCCATCAAGTAAAGGGGATCATTCGGCCGGACGGTAATGATCGCCTCCTCACTGACCCGAAGCGAGTCACCCTCCTCCTCTAGCGGCACACACACGATCCTCCTCCTAGCGCCGATCTCATTCCCCCTCCGATCTTCCGCATGCAGTCGGTCGGATTCCGAGGCCAGGAAACGGCGGTAGATTCGCCCAAGCAGGAGTTCCGTGTGCCTGAACGTCGTCGATGCCTGCCGCCACTGCACACGATCCAACTCGCTCCAGACGACCAAGGTACCCGATTCACCAAACGGAGTCCGAGCAGCGTCGCGGTAAGCGTCCGGAAGCGCCCGTAAGGTCGGCCTCGGCACCTCTAGCTCGCCCGCCTCTACATCATCGATTGAGAGATGGGTGTGGAGAGCATTTGTAGCACCAGCTTGCCACGACCAAACATCGACTCGCCTTGCCTGCGACATCGAAGAGTTGGGAAGCCCCATCCCGAAGCGACCGATACCCAATCTCTGACGCCTCGTGCCGTGGCCGTAACGGAGGCTTCCCCTAAGCGTGTCAGTGTCCATTCCCATGCCGTTGTCCAGCACCGCCAATTCCACTAGCCTCGACCTACTCGCTGGCGCGGAACGGCGACTCAGACCAAAGAGCTCGACAGATGTGGCGCCACTCTCAATTGAATTGTCGATCAGCTCGGCGAGCGCGTGCGTGGTGGACTTGTATCCACTATCTCGCATCGCCTTCACGGTCATCCGAGTGTCGACAATCTGGAAACTCAGTTGAGTCCCAACGGCTGTCAATGCCATACATCCTCCCAGTTGAAGAAAGCCTCTGCCACGTCCCCAAAACCTGGCAGCTCCGGATCAAGAACGGTGACAATCTCGCATGTCTCGGTGCCGCCAGCGCAAACACCCCTGATCGCCCGGCCTACCATCTGGCTGTACAACACAAGGGACTTGGTCGGGCGGGCGATTACGACCGCACCAGCCCGGGGCGCGTCAAATCCAGTCGTAAGTACGCCGAAATTCACAAGTACGACTGGTTCCTCGTCATCTGACTTGAATCTCTCAATCGCATAGGCCCGTACTCGCTCCGGCGTATCCCCTGTAACGACGTGGCTGGCGACGCCTCGAGCTAGAAGTACTGCCGTCAACAAGAGCGCATGCTCGACCGTTGCGGCGAACACGAGAACCCGTTGTTGGCCTGCGTCGAGAAGCTCCCCGATAGCCTGTAGCACCGCTGTCACATACTGCTCACTCATCGAGAGCGTTGCCACTACATCCTCGGGAATGTCCAGGCCACTAGCGATGCGAACCAGATCGCGCTCCGTCAGACGGGGACCCGGACTAGCAAGGAGGCTGCGGAAGTGGGGACGAGCGAGGTAGCCACGATCAATCAGATACTCGATTGGATTCCTACCCGGCACCTCCAATGTGACCTTATTGCCAGAAAAGAAGTCCGCTAGTCTCCCGTCTTCGTCGATATCGTCCCAAGTGCGGCCCGGAGTAGCGGTGAGCCCCAAAAGGGCGCATCGAAAGTCAAGAGTAAGCTCGTCGGTCAGGCGTCTATACGTCCTCGCGATGCTCTGATGAGCTTCGTCGAAGACGACCAACCGGACACGTGGCGCGAGTCTAGTAGCCCAGTCCGGGTCCGTTCTGGAGAGCACAGCCCAACCCTTCGCCAAGCCCACTGCAAGAAAGCCGTCCACAAAGCCCTTCAGATCTGGCAGGCGGTCACCCCACATGGTTCCTAGTTGGACCGGCCGGGTGCCTAAGTGGGCCCAAGCCTCCCTAAAATCACAGACCGCCTGCTCTAGCAGCTCCCTCCCGGAAGCGAGCCAAACCACGACGGAGGGTTCGTGTGACCGGAGGATCTTGGAGACAACATGCATCGCTGTACGCGTCTTGCCTACACCCGTCGGCAGATGGAGAACGGCGCGGCGTTCGTCTTGATCCAGCAAGGGCCCTAGTCGCGCCACAGCGGTCCTCTGATGATCGAATAGGCCATACTCCGGGACCACGGTTCCTGTTGACGGCGGCGGGGGCATCGCAACGGTTTCTTCGACTAGACCGAAGAAGTCCCGCAGACCGCGAATGTCCCTGTCGGTCCAGACGTCATCGAACCCGGGGCCTGGACTTCGACCAAGACGGTCCGCCAACTCTCTCCTCTTGGCGTCCGGCATGAGGCTCAGCACATGATCCCGGCCCTTCTCGTCCCTCAGGAGCCCGTCGAAGTGAACCATGAGCCTCGCAACCTGCCGCAGGTTGTCACCTGCCAGGTCACCGCCGAAGACCGCGTCCAAGACGCGAAGTAACTCCCGGTCCAAGAACCCTCTCACCTGCGAGTCAGTGAGCGAACCAAAGAACCGTGTCACCGTAAGGCCTAGCCCTCCTTCAACGGCTTCAACATCTAAGCCCACGCGTGTTGCTTCCTACTGGCCTTGTCTGTTGGGTCGGCTTCTGAGGCCGTCCCGGTCGTCAATGTTCCGCGGAGCTTAGCGGCTTAGACCTGCTCCGTCATCCGATCTTCTGGCCCGACACCAAGGCCTTCAAGGCTGCCAAGATCAAGCGCGCTGCCTCTTCAATCTCCGAGCCGTCGGTGTACCGGCCGAAGCTGAACCGGATAGAAGCGCCGCTGGCCGGTGCTGGCAGCCCGAGTGCGGCGAGGACGTGAGAGGATTCTGGAACACCAGACGCACAGGCGGCGCCAGATGAAGCCGCAAGTCGAGGCTGCAGAGCTGCCAGTAGATCGTGGGCATCAAAGCCGTCAAACCGGATGTTGGCGTTGCCGGGGTGCCTGCGGGCAAGGTCTGGCCCGTTCACCGAGACCGCCCAATCACTCGCGCCCAAGAGGTCTACAAAGCGGTCCCGCAGTCGAGCAACCCTCCTCCGCTCATCCTCAGCCGATTTCCCGCAAAGAAGATCCGCAGCTGCACCCATGCCGGCACAGAGTGGTAGCGGCACCGTTCCTGAGCGAAGACCGTTCTGCTGCTCTCCACCATGGTGGATCGGCTCAATTCGGCCCTGCAGGTCGCGACGAACAAACAGCGCCCCTACCCCCTGAGGCCCATAGATCTTGTGGCTTGAGAGACTGACCAAGTCCGCGTGGATAGCGAGATCACCAGTGTCCATGGCGCATGGAGCCTGCGCTGCGTCACAGTGAAGAAGAGCCCCGTGCGTCGACAGAACAGCGGCAAGACAAGGAATGTCCTGAATGGTCCCCACCTCGTTGTTCACCGCCATGACGGACACCACAAGAACGTCCTCTCCTAGCCGCGCTTCCAGCGCCGCGAAGTCAACGAAGCCCTCCCGGTCAACCGGGATCGGCTCCACCACGAAGCCCTCCCGAGTCCCGAGCGCTCGCGCCGCAGCCAACACGCACTTGTGCTCGATGGCGCTCACGAGGATCCGATTCCGCCCAGGCGGAGCGCGCCGGGCCAAACCGAAGAGCGCCAGGTTGTTCGCCTCGGTAGCACCTGACGTGAAGACGATCTCGTCCGGGTCGGCGCCGATCAGCCCCGCAACGGACTCCGCCGCCTCTTGAACCACCTTTGCTGCTCGCCAACCGATGGCGTGGTCGGTTGAGTGCGGGTTTCCGAAGGACTCGCTCCAGTAGGGCGCCATACGCTCCAGAACCCGCGGGTCGACCGGCGTCGTGGCCTGATAGTCGGCGTAGATGATCTTCGCGTCATCCATCGGAGCCGCTCCTGGACGTGGCCTCCAGGTCGGGCCTTGACCGTAGCAAGGGAGTGGCTTACTGTCGAGCTGGACGAAGCGTCCAGCCCGAAAATCCGATGCTCCGAGGCCCGCTACACGAAGACGGATACCGCCCCAAGCTCTCGGGCCATGAGACGTTCCCCCTCCGATACGGGTGGCTCAAGAAGGCGTTCGACGCAGTCTCGACCGGAGGCGTAGACGGCGAGGGCAGGTCCGTCTTCTTGTCCGAGGACGCGATCGCACGCTTCGGTGTCGGCCGAAACATGGTCGCCTCCATGCGCCATTGGGCAGTCGCCGCCGGGGTCATCGAGGAGGTGGGACGAAAGCCCACACCTACGGAACTTGGGCGGCGTCTCTTCACCGATGACGGACTCGACCCCTACATGGAGGTGCCGACGACGACGTGGCTCGTTCATTGGCGCCTCTGCGGCAACCCACAGAACACCACCTGGTTCTGGGCGTTCGGCCACTACCCGGCGACCACCTTCGTGCGCGACGCACTCACCGGCGGCATCGAGAAACTAGCGAAGGACCGCGAGTGGCCCCGTGCGGCGCACACCACCATAGGCAACGACGTCAAGTGCTTCGTGCGCAGCTACGTGCGACGACCCGCCTCAAGCAAGGCGAGCTACGAAGACGCCTTGGAGTCGCCATTGACTGAGCTCGGCTTGATCCGGTCAGCAGGCAGCCGCGACAGCTTTCGCTTCATTCGGGGCCGAAAGCCGACCCTCGGAACTGGGGTGTTCGCCCTGGCTGTCAGCGAGTTCTGGGCTGAGTACTCCACTGCCGGAACTCTCTCCTTCGAGGCCCTCGCACACGAACCTGGATCGCCCGGTCGCGTGTTCCTGTTGGACGAAGATTCTCTCGCGGACCGCCTGCTTCGAATCGAGGATGACACACTGGGCGCCTACCGCTGGTCCGAGACAGCCGGTCTGAAGCAGTTGATCCGTACGCGCACCCTCGATGCGAACGAAGTGCTCGACCTGATCAAGCAGGACTACGTTTCCTCCGGTCGTGAAGAGGCCGCCTAGTGGCCCTAGCGGAAAAGGTCAACGTCGCGCGGCGCTACCAACGCGCCATCAGCATCGACTCCGACATGAGCGACCCGACAGCCTTGGAGGGCTTCATCTGTCCGCGATCCTCGGCTGAAGTGCTCGAGACCATGGCCCATCACGTGCTCGCCACCGGACAAGGTGCCTTCACCTGGACGGGCCCCTACGGCACAGGCAAGTCGAGCCTGGCCGTGGTGCTCGGGGCGGCACTCAACGGCATGAAGCGGCTGCGCGTCGAGGCGGAGTCCCTACTAGGCAAGCCTACCTTCGACACCCTGGAGAAGGCCCTACCTCCCCGGACCCGCGGCTGGCGTGTTCTTCCGGTAGCAGGGCGTCGTGATCGGCCGGCTCAGGTCCTAGGCGAAGCAATCGAAGCCGCGGGATGGCTCGGCAAGGGTGTCCCGGAGTCCTGGACGGAACCGCGTGTACTGGAAGTCCTAGAGGAGATCGCCGCGCGCAATCCCCGGGCTGGCGGTGGGCTCTGCGTCTTCATCGACGAGATGGGCAAGTTCCTCGAAGCCGCCGCGCACGAGGGTTCCGATATCCACCTGTTCCAGCAACTCGCCGAACGTGCCTCGCGGAGCCGAGGCCGATTGATCGTCGTCGGCATCCTCCACCAAGCCTTCCAGGAGTACGCACATCGACTCTCCCGCGAGACACGCGACGAATGGGCAAAGATCCAAGGCAGGTTCGTCGATCTGCCGATCAACACTGCCGGCGACGAGCAGATAGAACTACTCGGCCGCGCGATCGAGAACGGCCGCCAGCTCGGCCCTCCCAGCGACTTGGTCAGCGGCGTGGCCGCGCTCTCGCGCACGAAGGGCTCGGGACACCTCGCGGAGAGGCTTGAAGACTGTTGGCCCTTGCATCCCATCGTCGCTTGTCTTCTCGGGCCTCTATCCCGCCGCCGCTTCGGCCAGAACCAGAGAAGCCTGTTCGCGTTCCTCAACTCCGCCGAGCCGCTTGGCTTCCAGGAGTTCCTCCGCGCTGCGGACGAGGATGACCTCTATACACCGGACAGGCTTTGGGACTACCTCAGCGCCAACCTGGAGCCATCGATTCTCGTGTCGCCCGACGGCCACAGGTGGGCACTTGCTTCCTATGCGCTCGGGCGCTGCGAGGCGTTGGGCGGCGACGAACTGGAACTGCGCCTGCTGAAAGTGATCGGACTGCTGGACTTGCTCAAGGAGAGCTCCGGGCTTGCGCCGAGCACCGGACTGCTGGGGCTCGCCCTAGGACATGATGACGATGCGGGGATCACGGCCGCCCTGGAGCAGCTACGCGACCGCTCACTCATCGTCTTCCGGAAGTTCTCGGGTGCGTGGGCCATCTTCGAAGGAAGCGACTTCGACATCGATCAAGCCCTCGAAGAGCAAGCACAGAACGACGGCGAGCCGGACTTGGCGGTGCTCGACACGCTGACCGAGCTACATCACGTCGTGGCGAAGCGCCACTATCACCGCACTGGGGCACTCAGGTGGCTCGATGTAGGCGTAGTGCCTCTGGCGGAAATCGAGCAGGCTGCCGCGGACTTCTCGCCACGCCAGGGAGCCATCGGAACCTTCCTACTTGGAGTCCCCACGTTCGCGGAGTCGGAGCAGGAGGCAAGGGTCTACTGCCGAAACGCTGCCCAAGTCCAGGGCGACTGGGACGTCGTGGCTGGATTCTCGCCGAGTGCATGGGGTATTCCTGCCCTGGCAGCAGAGTTGACCGCTCTACAACGCGTAAGGGACGAGACACCCGAGCTCCAGGGAGATCGAGTCGCTCGAACCGAGGTGCTGGCTCGCATCGCTGCTGTGCAGGAGAGAGTCGAAGCCGAACTCGCGCGCGCGTTCGATAACGCTTCCTGGTACCGCAATCAAGCAAGGGCCATTCAGCTCTCCCGCGCCGGGTTGAGCACCCTCGCGTCTGACCTCGCGGACGGCCGTTTCAGCAACGCCCCTAGGCTCAACAACGAACTGCTGGGGCGCATGAAGCCATCGAGTAACGCCGTGGCCGCTCAGAACGCTCTGCTCCGGCGAATGGTCCTCCACGAGGGTCAGAGTCGGCTCGGCATCGAGGGCTTCCCTGCGGAAGGCGGCCTCTTCGTCTCGCTGCTGTTGGCGACCGGGTTGTACTGCCGTTCCAGCGACGGCTGGCGCTTCGTGGCTCCAAAGTCGGATCTACTGGACACTCACAATCTCGCGCCGGCATGGAAGGCCGCCAAGGACTTCCTGGAGAGCAACTCCGGCCGCGCGGTGCCGGTCTCCGAGCTCCATGAGCTCTGGCGCCAGCCACCGCTCGGTATCAAGGACGGTCTCCTACCGGTCTTGTCTGTGGCGTTCTTTCTCTCCCAACAGAGCGTGCTGGCTTTCTACCGAGAGGGCGTCTTCCAGACTCGGATCACAGACCTAGACACGGACTTCCTTGTTCGAGATCCAGCCGACGTCCAGTTTCGGTGGATGGACTTGACCAAGGTCTCCCGCCGGCTGTTAGCCGAGCTAGCCGGCGTCGTTCGAGAGCTCGACACCAACAACGCGCTTGAGGACCTTGAGCCGATTGACGTCGCTCGCGGTCTAGTGACGATCCACGACCGGTTACCGGCCTGGACCGCTCGCACCCAACGGCTGTCCCGCATCGCGCGGGACGTCCGGCACCTATTCCGTCAGGCCAAGGACCCCAACCGTCTGATCTTCGACGACATACCGGAGCTACTAAGAGAGCCGCTCGCGAACAGAGACGAAGACGCGGCTACACGTATTGCGAGCCAGGTCCGCCAAGGCTTGACCGAACTCACTCAAGCATGGCCTGCCATGCTCGGCCGCCTACGCGAAGTACTCCTTGCCGAACTCCAGGTGCCAAACGCCTCGCCGGCGCTGCTGGCGGAGTTACGCGCAAGGGCCGAGAACGTCCGGGAGTTAGGCGGCGACCACCGCCTAGAGGCTTTCATCGTCCGCCTCTCGAGGTTTGAAGGGACTGATGCCGATATCGAAGGCCTCGCCGGTCTGGCGATCAACAAGCCGCCCCAAACCTGGGTCGACCCTGACATCGACGGCGCCACCGTTGAGCTCGCCTCGATGGCGCAGCGCTTCCTTCGGGCCGAAACCTTCGCGCGAGTCAAGGGGCGCTCTGACAAGCGCCATTCGATGGCGGTCATGGTGGGCCTAGAGGGCGCACCGGCGACGTTGCATCAGGAGTTCACCGTCGGTGAACTTGATCGACCGGAGATCACTTCGCTGGTCTCCAACCTCGAGGCAGTACTAGCCGAGAACGGCGAGGAACGGAGGCACGTCGTTCTCGCTGCACTCGCGGAGCTGAGTTCGCGCTATCTGGCGCCGGACAACGCTTCGCCAATCGAGGATGAGGACGAGGACGAGGAGCGCGCTGCTTCATGAGCGACAACCAAGCTGACTGGCACGTCTTGGGTCTCTCGGGTGGCCGGGACAGCGCAGCCTTGGCCGTCTACATGCGCCAGAACCACCCCGAACTCGAGATCGACTACTTCTTCACCGACACTGGCAAGGAACTTCCCGAGGTCTACGAGTTCCTCAACCGGCTTGAGGGCTTCCTCGGCAAGCCAATTCTCCGGCTCAACCCGGACCGCGATTTCGACTTCTGGCTAAAGCGCTACAACGACTTCCTGCCGTCCGCTCAGACGCGCTGGTGCACCCGCATGCTCAAGCTCCGTCCCTTCGAGCAATGGGTCCGGCCCGCTCTCGACGACGGCACTCGGGTCTTCAGCTACGTCGCGATCCGAGCCGACGAGGAGTACCGGGAGGGCTACTCCTCCAGACACGAGAACCTGGCGATACGCCTGCCCTTGAAGGACGCCGGCATCAACAAGGAAGGCGTCCTGGAACTGCTGTACGGCGCTGGGCTAGGCCTGCCCAGCTACTACGAGTGGCGTACGCGCAGCGGCTGCACATTCTGCTTCTTCCAGCAGAAGATCGAGTGGGTCCGCCTTAAGGACCGCCACCCCGAGGCGTTTGAGGAGGCCAAGGCCTACGAGAAGACGGCCGTCGAGCATGGGTCGCCGTTCACGTGGAGCCAAGGTGAGTCCCTCGTGGAACTGGAACGGCCGCAACGGGTCGAGCAGATCCGCCAGGACCATCAGCGGCGACTCGCGCGGATGCGAGCGAAGCTGCAGCCCAATCCGCTGCGGCCAGATGCCGAAGTGCTGGACATTGACGATCTCTACGGCCAAGCCAAGGTGTGCCTGGCGTGCCACAAGTAGCACGGGCGAGCTAAGGCCCCGGTAGGTCACCAACGGCGGCCTACACATCAGACTCACCAAGCTGGTCGTGCTCCTCCCTAGCTTCCTTCCCCGCCTGTCTCCACGCCTGTCTGAACATGCTCCCCCCGATCACGAGGCCGAGGCATCCGCCGATGAACGGGGCGAACAGAAAGCCAAACAGAATGAGGCCCGCCAGGAACAAGATGAACCAGACCAAGCAGTTCATCGTCGCAACGGATTCCCGGGGCGTACGACCAGTCCGGGGCCACGCGTCGCTAACCTGCAGGCCACTCCCTGACCTCGACCGCCGCCATCGGGTAGTCCCGCACGTTGGCCGTGGCCAGCGCGGCTCCGACTCCGACGGCGGCCGCAGCGATCAGGCAGTCCGCCTGGTGCAGGGTCACGCCTCTCTCGGCGAACTCCCGGCGCCAACGGCCGGCCATCATGCCTTGGGCCTTGCCCAGGGGAGCGAGACGAAGACCCCGGAACAGCCGCCTCGCCGCCAGCTCCTCGCCGGGCCGGATCCCGCGCCACACTTCGTCCACAGAAATGACACATACCCACGGCTCGGTACCTTCGCGGCGAAGCGACGCCACCTGCGCGGCCGCCCGCCGGCCTCGGAGAGCGTCAATGAGAACGGTCGAGTCGAGCAGCAGGCGGCTCAAGGTCAGCCTGAGCGCCGCCGGTCGCCGCGCCGCTGGCGGCGCACCCACTCCGCCGGATCGTCGTCCCAGTCGTGGCCGGTGTCGGAGATGCCGCCAAGCGCCGCTTCGATGTCGTCCCAGCGCCGTTCGTCGTCGAGTCCCCGTTGGATCAGTTCAGCGATGAAGGCGCTACGCTGCCTGGGGCCGGCACGCCGGTCGAGTTCGGCCACGAGATCGTCGTCGAGCGCGATGTGCAATCTCATGGGCCGAAGTTAGCACACAGAACACCCGTTCAGTCGGACGGAACGACGCCGTTCACGAGCGACCTGGGGTTCGACGGCCTCGGGTATGTGGGGGTGTCGGCTGGGTTGCGGTACCGGTTCTGAGACTCCTGCCAGGCGAAAGCCGCTCTCAGCTAGTGTCGCGGGACCACATGCACCAAGCGTCCGTGACCGAAGAGAAGAAAGAAGAGTCTAGAAGCCTCGGCCCGATGGTCCGGCTACTGCTGATCCTGGTCCTCTTCAGCCGGGCGCTGCAAGCCGATCTCCTCTCCTTCAGGACCCTAGGGGCGACGCTCCTCACAGTGGCATACGTTGGGGCCATCCTGGGCATGGCCGGATTCGTGGCCGTCCTCTGGAGGAAGGCCCTGAAGGAACCCGACACGGAAGAGCCCTCGCCAGTTTCGGAGGCGCCAAGGCGTGTCCACGGTCTGTTCAGCGAACCGTGGTACGAGATCCCGGCAGTCTTCTGCATGATCGTCGTCGGTATCAACTACGCCTCCAGTCTGCTCGCCGCGCCGCCCGAGTCCACCATGTCGAGGTGGTTCGTGGCCCTCCTCGGCTTCAGCGTCCTCGTCGGAGTCATCGGACAGTTCGGAAACGGGAGCAGCCGAAACCAGAGTGGCCGAGGAACCTGGAGAGAGCCCCGGGACGAACCGCCACCAACAGGCCCTCTCTCCGACCCGGTCTTTCTGGCAACGCTCGTCACTTTCAGCGTGCTCATGCTCGCAAGCGAAGGAGTCGCTCGCATCGACAGCCAGCCGTCCTCGGTAGCTGCCTGGTTCAGCCTGGTTGCCGCCATTGGCGCGGCCGCCTTCGTCGCCTTCGCCCTGATCTCACGTCTCACGCGTAAACCCGAAGCCACCCGATGAGGTCCCTCGCAAAGAAGTACGACGAGTCCAAGCTCTCGGCCCGAGTGGCCATCCTGATGGGGCTCGTCACGTTCCAGGTCGCCGACGGCCTGCTGTCGCCGGAGGCCCTGCGTACGTCGCCGCTGGCGCAGTCCTACGCCGTCGCCCTCGCCGTCATGGGACTGGGAGTGCTGGTGTTCGCGCTTCAGAAGCTGCGTGGCTACCTGAGCGAACCGACGCCGGTAGCGGAGCCCCGAACCGCTCCGGCGTGGCACGAGGCCAGGCTCTTCACTGACCCGTGGTACCAGATTCCCGCGATCTACTGCGTCTTCGTTCTCCTCTGTCAACTCGGCATCGACCTGACAGCGAACCCTCCCGCATCCGCCCAGGCGGTTTGGTTCCTGATCTGCGTAGCAGCGATGTCCGTGGTCGTCCCCATAAGCACCAGCAGGCGCGTGAGCCTCGAAAGGACGCACCTGGAGGCTTCTTCAGAGGAAGAACAGGACCCGGCGCCGAAAGCCGTCTCGGCCTTCCGCGACCCCTGGTTCGTGGTCCCGGGCGCGGTCCTCGGCGCCGTCGAGATGGCCCGGTTCGGACTGGAAGCGATCGAGGCAGACCCCACGTCAGGCGAAGCGACCTGGTGGCTCCTGACGCCACTAATGGGCATGGCGTTCGCAGCGGCCATGCCGCTGGTGGATCAGTATCGCCGGCGGCGAAAGGAAATGGCGGAGACCGCCGCCCTCCCCCCAGGCCTCCCTGACCCATGAGCCAACCGGAACGTCTGGAAGTGCCGAAGCCCCTGGCAACGGCCGAGGCTCACATGGCAGATGGCAGCAGCATCGTTCTCAGGCGGCACGGCAACCCCAGGGGCCCCAGGCTCGTCATCAGTCACTGCAACGGCTTCGCCGCGGACGCTTACTACCCCTTCTGGTCGCTGCTCGCGGACAGGTTCGATGTCGTTCTCTTCGACCTCCGCAATCATGGATGGAACCCGGTCGGCCGCGGCGAAGATCACCACGTCGGCACTTTCGTCGAGGACCACGCGACGATCGGGCGGGCGATCGATCGCCACTTCGGCGACAAGCCGAAGATCGGTGTGTTCCACTCGGTCTCGGCCCAGTCGGCGCTCATCCATGCCAGTCGCGAGTCGGCCTACTCGGCCCTGGTCCTGTTCGACCCGGTCGTCTGCCCGCCCGGCTGCCGGCCCGAGGATGTCGAGAAGGTGGACAAAGTGCTCGGCCAACTGGGCCAGGCCGCCCTGAAACGGCGCGAACGCTTCGCGAGCCTCGAGGAGTTCATGGAGCGCGTCCTTCGCTCGCCCGGGTTCCAGCTTCTCTGCCCGGGAGCGCCCGAACTCATCGCGCAAGCCACGCTGCGGCCGGCCGCGAACGGCGACGGATACGAACTGTGCTGCCCGCGAGAGTACGAAGCGAGGGTCTCGCTGGAGGGGCCCCGATGGGCAAGAGCAGCGGATCTGAGCCGCGTCTCGTGTCCTGTGAAGATCGTCGGCTCCGACCCCACGGTGCCTTTCTCGTTTCTCCCCACGGTGGACCTCAGGGAGATCCTGGCCCTCGACTACGACTTCGTGCCGGACACGACGCACTTGCTCCAGCTTGAGCAGCCGGCAGAGTGCGTCGCGGCGATGATGCCGTTCGTGGAGCGATGCGTCACAGAGGCTTTCTGACCGATGACTGAGAGTAAGGAGAAGTACGACGAGTCCAAGCCGGGCCCCAGACTCATCGTGCTGATGGGGCTACTCATCACCGGCGGCGACACCGGTCTCCTGAGCATCGATGCGCTCCGCACCTCGCCTCTCTCGATGGTCTACGCGGTCGCGCTGACGACGGCCGCGGTCGCGACGCTGGTCGCCCTCCGTCGCGGTTCCCGGGATGACACTTCACCGGAAGCAGAAGCGCCACGAACCGGTCCCGTGTGGCACGAGTCGACACTGTTCACCGACCCCTGGTACCAGGTTCCCGCGATCTTCTGCGTGTTCATCCTGTTCTCGAGGTTCGTCCTGAACCTGGTCGCCGAGCCGCCGAGAACCGACCAGGCCGTGTGGTTCCTGGCGGGACTGGGGATCGCGACTCTCGCAACTGCCTTCGGGCTGATTGGTCCCGCCGCCTCGAAGAAGCGGCCGAAGGACGAGCCGATGAACCCAGAGGAGGCGGCCACTTCGGGCGAGGAAGAGTCGGCCGTCGGAGCCGCGCTTCGTGATCCCTGGTTCAGTGTGCCCGCTGGCTCGATCGGCTTGCTGCACGTCGCCCAAGCCGGATTGGAGCAGATCGAGGAGGACCCGGGCTCGCCCTGGGCCATCGTGTGGCTTCTCTTCCCCGTTGTGGGCCTAACAGCGGGCCTGGTGAGTTCCGCGGTTTCACGGAGCCGGAGGAGGCGAAAGGAAGCTGCAGTGGTCGTGAATGCCGAAGCGGAGCGCCACCAGCAAGACAATGGGTGACCCGGGGCAGATCGGCACCCGCTGGGTGACCTACGCAGGCTTCTGGGTTCGCGTCGGCGCGACACTCATCGACAGTCTGGTCATCTGGCCCTTTCTCGTCGCCTTCGACTATCTGACCTTCGGAGACCCGTTCCCACCAGAGCCGGCGAGGATCACACCGGCCTTTGCCACCTCGTCGCTCGTCGCAATCGCCGCCTACTGGCTGTACAGCGCTCTGATGGAATCCTCGCGCAGGCAGGCCACTCTCGGAAAGATGCTCCTGCGCCTCCAGGTAACGGACCTGGAAGGCAATCGAATCAGCTTCGGCGTCGCCACCGGCAGGCACTTCACCGAGTACCTGGGCGCCTTGGCCCTCGGACTGGGCTACATCATGAACATCTTCACCGACAAGAGACAGTGCTTCCACGACAAAGTCGCCCGGACGCTGGTGTTGGAGCGATGACCAACGACGACAGGAAACCGGGCGACGACTCCGGGCTCGGCCCTCGAGCCCTGCTGATCTTCATGCTCTTTGCGGCAGGCGTCGGTCCGGACGCTCCGCTCGAGAACATCCGCACGTCGATCCTGGCCATGTCCTACGCTGCCTGTCTCGTCCTCATGGTCGTGGCCACGCTCCGGGCGATGGGACTTCAGTGGGCCAACCGGCCACCCGCGGCCGAACCGGCCGCGACGCCGGCTCCCGACTGGCACGCATACCGCACCTTCACGGATCCGCTGTTCCAGGTTCCGGCCATCTTCTGCGTGATCCTGTACGCCATCGACCTGACCGCCGACCTGATGGCGGAGCCTCCAGAGACCGAAGCGGCAGTATGGTTTCTGGCCGTCATCGCCGGCCTCGCCTTCGCAGCCGTCGGCGGCACGCTGTGGCGTGCAAGCCGACCGGACGACGCCGTGAGCGCGGACTCCGTCGCAGAACTCCTTGAGGTGCATCGCACCGAACAGCGGCGCACACCTGCTCTACGTGATCCGTGGTTCGCGGTGCCCGCGACGGCCGCACCGTTCCTCCTGGTGATCAGGCCAGGCCTTCGGGACATCGAAGAGGGCCCGCCCTATCTAGTCTCTGCTCCGTTCGTGATCGGCGCACTCGTCGTGGTAGTGGCGCTGATCGCCTTCTCGGCGGTCCGCGAGCGCCGCAAACGAGCCCGCGCGTCCGCAGCGGTTGACCAGCAGTCGGTGGGTGTTACGAGAGAGGATGGCGGCGCGTCGTAGCGCGGGCGGATGCCGGCCGGCGCACCGACAATCGGCCTACTCCGCCAAGAGCGAGGCCCGGACGATCTCCCGGTCGTTGCGATGCACGATGTGGCCGTTCGCGTAGGCGGGGTGGACCCAGAGGAGCTTGCCGAGTTCGCGGCGGATGCGGACGCTACGGGTGGTCGGTTCGAGCAGACGGGTCCGGTCGATCTCTTCGTAGCCGTCGCGGCTCAGGCGGGCGATCATCAGTTCGCCGCGGTCGTTGCTGATGAAGTAGCGGTCGCCGTTCCGGACCAGGAACGCGGTGGCGATACGGGCGTCCTCGCTGGGCTCGAAGGTCGCCCAGACCTCCCTGCCGGTGGCGCGGTCGATGGCTCGCAGCGCGCCCTGGCCGCCGATGCCGTAGATCATGTCGCCGTCGAAGGCAGGCGTGGAGTTGAAGGCGTGCAGACCGTCGAGGTCCTCCTTGCTGCTGCTCTTGCCCTTCCAGACGATTCTGGCCTCGGGCTTGCCGCCTGACGCGGCGGCGACCTCGATCAGCGTCGAGCCGTGCGAGGCGGACGACACGAGGAGCTGGTTTCCGTCCTGGATCGGCGTGGCGATCGTCTGCCCGTACTCCACCTCGTAGGGGAACTGCCAGAACACCTCGCCGCCGTCCGGGTCGAGGCCGGCGATGCCCTTCGGGTGCCAGACGATGAGGTGCCGCCGGCCGCCGAGTTCGTAGATGACCGGCGGGTTGTAGCCGGGCTCGTTGCCTACTTCCATCGAGCGCCAGATTTCATCGCCGCTCTCCCGGTCGAACGCCACGACCATGGCGTCGGGTTCACCGCCGACCAGGGTGATGATCTGCCGGCCATCCACCAGCGGCGCGCCCACGAAACCCCAGGCCTGCACCGGCGCCTCGTAGTCCGCCACCAGGTCGTGCCGCCAGAGCACGCGGCCGTCCTCGACAGAGAGCGCCGCCAGGTAGCCGGCCGAGCCGAGCACGTAGACGCGGTCGCCGTCGACCGTCGGTGTGGCCCGCGGACCGTTCGAGTAGGCCGGCATGAGGCCGGCGAGATCGGTCTCCCAAGCGTGCTGCCAGAGCTGCTTGCCGGTCGCTTCGTCCAGCACGAGCAAGCGTTCCCGGCCCCGGTTGCCCGGCAGGCGTTCGAAGTCGGTCGCGAACACGCGTCCGCCGGCTACCGCCGGGCCGCCGTAGCCCGGGCCGATCGGCATCCGCCAGACGAAGCGAAGGCCGTCTTCGGGAAAGCGCTCGAGGATGCCGTCCTCGTGCCAGACGCCGCGGCGTTCGTCGCCCCGCCACTGCGGCCAGTCGTCGGCGTGGGCCGGGTATGGCGTGAAGGCGACCGTAAATGCAGCGATCAGCGCTGCCGTTCTCATGGGGCGAAGCATAGCCGTGGGGAGCGGCCGGAGCCGGCGCTTCGCGCCGGATGCCGGCGAGGACGCCGGCGCACCCAGTGTGGAGCCGCCGTCAGCCACCGCGACGTCGTGTCCCACTGTCACGTTCCCGCGGAGTGCGGTAGTTTTCCGCCGCAATGCGCCGCCTGCTTCTACCGCTGATCGTCGCCGCACTGGTGCCCGTCTCGTGCGGCTCTCCGCCCCACGTCAGCGCCGACCTCGTCTACCGGCACAGCCTCGACTTCCCGTCACCGCAGCGCCTGCGCCAGGGGTGGACCCGGGTCTGGGTCGGCAGGGAGCTGGAGCGCGTGGACACGCTCATCCATCGCGTCATCGTGATCCCTGAGTTCGCCGGCGACCTGATGATCATGCCCGGCCGCCAGAGAGAGCGCATGACGGCGGAGATCGCCTGTCCGCCGCTCGACCATCCGGTCTGGGAGGAGCTGACCCGCGGCCAGGACATCGAGATCGACCTGGAGACGGCGGACCGGGGCCGGTTCACGACGGTGTCGTGCCGGGGCGGGCTGAGGTAGAACCTCAGTCGTCCGCGCCGACCGGGCCGCGCAGCCGCTTCGTTGCGCCGCGTTGTCTCTTGGCCTCCAGCCGTCTCGTCCGGGCGCGGGCGGTCGGTCGCGTGGCCACGCGTGGCCGAGGCTCGACGCCAGCTTCCTCGATCAGCGCCGCAAGCCTCGTCAGCGCCGCGTCACGGTTGCGGGCCTGCGTGCGGTGCGTGTCGCAGAAGACGACGATCTCTCCGGCAACGGTGAGGCGCTTCCCGGCCAGCGCCTCCAGCCGACGCCGTAACGGGCCTTCTATGCCGGCCGCGTCGAGGTTGAGGCGACACTGCGCTGCCGTCGCCACCTTGTTCACGTTCTGGCCGCCCGGGCCCGAAGCGCGGACGAACTTGAAGGTGAGCGCCCGTTCGGGGATTGTGAAGCCGCCGATGTCGATCGTGGCCATGCACCTATGGTGGCAGATACGTGACGGGCTGGCCGCTTCGCGGCTCGCCCGGATGCCGGCGGGGACGCCGGCGCACCCAGTGTGTGGCCACGACGCCCAATGTCACCCAGTGTGTAGCGGCCGTGTCAGTCCTCGGTGTACCGGATCTCCATGCGACGGATGATCAGGGCGGTCACGGCGAGCACGACGGCGGCGAAGGCGAGCAGGCCAAAGACCGAGACGGCCGCCGGCGGCGGTTCGACGACCACCGCGAACGGGCCGTCGGAGAGCGGCACCGGCAGCAGGCCCTTCAGGTAGTGGATCACGCTGAGCTTCTTGAGCGCCGGCGGCAGCAGGAAGTGCAGCATCTCCCACACGTAGAGTGCGCCGGCCGGGATGATCGGGTTCCGGAACACCATGCCGACCAGCGTGAACAGCGAGCCGTAGCCGATGCAGGCGAGCAGGGTCACGCCCAGGTAGGCCACGAGATGCCGCCCGCCCGGGCCGGCGGTCAGGTCCTCGATCGCTCCCGAGAAGCCCACGGGCAGGTAGATCAGCATGTAGCTGAACACGGTGCTGGCCATGAACAGCGCCGTTACGGCCGCGACCGCAGACACGTACTTTGCCGCCACGACCAGTTCGCGGCGAAGCGGCGTCAGCAGGAGGTAGTGCAGGCTGCGCTCCAGGATCTCTCCGCGGAACAGGTTGAAGAAGACGTACAGGCAGCCGAAGAAGAGGATCGCACCCAGGAAGACCGTTTCGAAGATCGTCTCGTAGACGATCCGGTTGCCGAACCGCTCCAGCACCGTCTGACCGCCGATCGGTATCGAGCCGACCAGCAGGACGATCGCCACCGGAACCGCCGACGCGAGCCCCAGGATCACCGCCCTGCGGGTCAGCAGCAGCCGGCGCAGCTCCAGCCGCACGAGTCCGCCGACCTGCCGCGCCAGAAGCTCCCAATCCCGGCCCCCACGCGCCACTGCGTCCCGCGCCACCGTCACGACGATCCCCTCGCCAGCCGGCCGGCGGAAGCCAGGCCAAAACCACCGCCGGCCACTGCGCCCCGCGCCACCGTCACGACGGCTCCTCCTCTTCGTGAACCAGGTAGCGGTAGACGGCCTGCAGGTCGCTGTCCGCCGGGCCCACCGCCTCGACTTCCACGCCGCCCTCGGCGACGAGTTCGGCGACCAGGCGCAGGAAACGGTCCGCGTCGCGGGTGCGCAGGTGGAGCCCCCCGCCATCGTCGTGAAGCTGGACCTCGGTGACGTGGTCGAGCTCGAAGGCGCGGCCGGCGAGCCACTGCGGGCGATCGCAGCGTACGAACACCTGCAGCGGCTGCTCGCGCACCTCCTCGACTTCCGCCCGCATCCCGGGCACCTCGCCTTCCGCGACGATGTAGCCGTTCGAGATCAGGATCACGCGGTCCGAGAGCAGGTCGACCTCGTGCAGGATGTGGCTCGAGATGAGCACGTGCTGGCCCTCGCCGGCCAGTTGGCGGAAGAGCTCGATCGTCTCGGCTCGGACCATCGGATCGAGACCGTTGAGCGGCTCGTCAAGCACCATGACCTGGGGCCCGTGCGCGATTGCCTGCGCCAGCTTGATCCGCTGGCGCATTCCCTTGCTGTAGCCCGCGATCCGGCGGTGCGCCGAGTCGACGAGGCCGACCCGCTCCAGCGTCCGGGCGGTCAGGCGCTCCGCCTCGCCGCGGTCCAGGCCGTGCAGCAGCAGGTAGGAGAAGACGAACTGCCAGCCGGTGGCGCCGCGCGGGAAAGAGTCGTACTGGGTGCAGTAGCCGAAGCGGCGGAACAGATCCTGCGGCCTGGTGACAGGAAGGCCAAGAACGCTGATCTCGCCCCTTGTCGGCCGCAACAGGCCGGCGAGGAGGTTCATCAGCGTGCTCTTGCCGGAGCCGTTCGGGCCGACCAGGCTGGTAATCCCGGGCTCGATCTCCAGGTCGACCCGGTTGACGCCCAGCACGTCGCCGTAGAACTTCGAGACGTCGCGGATCACGATGTTGCGGTCGTCGCTCACTTGACGACCTCGAAGGCGCGCACGCGCCGGTACAGCAGGGCCGCCGACAGCGAAGCCAGGGCGGCCGCCGCGAGCCAGGCCGCCGCCTCCGGCATCTGCACCGTTCCCTGTGTGCCGAAGACGGAGGCGGAGAGCGCGTCCGTCACGTCGAACGCCACCACCATGCTGCCGAGCCAGGAGTCGTAGAACTCCTTGTAGAACTGGCCGAAGGCCGTGCCCGTCAGGATGGCGCCCATGAACACGATCCGCGCCCAGGGCTTCCACTTGACCCAGGCCGCGATCGCCAGCATCGGCAGCGACATGCAGAGCAGCCACACGACCGACACGATCACCATCGACGGCGCGACCCGCCAGTTCTCCAGCAGCCACTCGCGTCCGCCGAGCGACGCCTGGATCGCGAAGAGCAGCAGCCCCGGCGCCCAGGTGATCGCCGAGACCAGCACCCCGAGCACGACCAGCTTGCCGAGCACGTAGTCGGTCCGCGAAAGCGGCCGCGAGAGATAGAGCGGCATCGCCCGGTTGCGCAGGTCCGCCGACACCAGGGACGGCCCGACGACGAGCACGACGATGAACGCCAGGTACAACTGGACGCGCAGGAAGAGGTTCTGGAAGAACCAGGTGTTGACCTGGACGAAGTCCAGCAGATCGGCCGAGTCGAGGTTGATCAGGGTCAGCGCCTCCGCGTTGTAGCGCAGGTACATGGCGCCGAGCAGCACCAGCGGCCAGGCGAAGCAGAAGGCGAAGAAGGCCAGGAAGAGCCGGGACGCGAAGACCTCGCGCAGGCCGTAGCGGCTGATGACCAGGAAGCGGCTCCGCGCCGGCATCAGCGGACCGTCGTAGCCCTTGTAGCCGTGGTCATAGACGGCCATCGTCGCCCTCCATCGCCTGGAGGAAGATGTCCTCCAGCGAAGTGCGCTTGTAGTCCAGGCGGCGAATCGTCACGTCCTGCTGGATCGCCGAAGCGTAGATGTGGCGCACCTCCACACCCGGCGGCAGGACGGCCTTGATCCGGCGACGGTTGACCACCGCGACCTCGCAGCCGAGCCCCTCGATCGCGGCCCGGAAGCTGCTGCCCGCGCCCTCGCGCTCCGCGGCCAAGTCGAGCTCGAGGAACCGGCGGTTGGCGCGGCGCTCCTCGGCCAGGTTGCAGTAGGTGGCGATCCTGCCCCGGTTCAGGACCAGCACTTCCTCGCAGCACTCCTCGACGTCCCGGAGCAGGTGCGACGAGACGACGATCCGCGCCCTGCCCGAGTCCCGGATCTCCCGGATCAGCCGCAGCATGCGCAGGCGGGCCGGCGGGTCGAGACCGTTCGTCGGCTCGTCGAGGAAGAGCAGGCTTGGACCGTGAGCGATCGCCTGGGCCAGCTTGAGCAACTGCTTCATGCCCAGCGAGTAGGTCTCCACGTTGCGGTAGCGCGCTTCGCCCAGCCCGACGTAGAAGAACACCTCGTGCGCGCGCTCCAGGGCGGCCTCGGGAGGCAGCCCGGAAACCTCCGCCATCAGCCGCACGAAACGGACGCCGGAGATGCCGGCGATGAAGGCGTCCCGCTCCGGCATGTAGCCGACCCGGCGCCGCAGTTCCCGGCCCTGGGCCGTGATGTCCATGCCGAACAGGCGAGCCGTACCGGCGGTCGGCCTGTAGAAGCCGAGCAGGGTGTTCAGCAGCGTCGTCTTGCCGGCGCCGTTGGGCCCTAGCAAGCCGATCGCGCGGCCCGAGAAGGCGCCGCGCAGATCGTCCAGTACCTGGTGCCGGCCGAATCGAACCCCGAGACCGTCGAGGTCGATGACCGGCGCCTCCTCACTCATCAGGCGGCGGGCCTCAAGCGGACGTCCGGCAGCGCTGGCAGCGTCTCCGCGACCTGATCGTCCACTCCGGCGGCCGGCTCCCCCTCCGGTTCCGGCTCCGCCGCGTCGTCCATCGACTCCAGCCCCTCCAGAAGTGTGGGGATTCCGAGCAGCGGCCCCAATCCGGCGAAGGCCAGCAAACTGGGACCGCTGGACGTGACGACGAGCTCGCTGCGGCCCGCGTACACCGTGTAGAGAGACGGCCCCTGGTTGCTGATCGATTCCTCGATCGCCTGAACGACCTCCTGCTGGTCGTCACCCACGACGTCCGTCGGCAGCAGGTCGAAGAGCTCGCTCGCCGTCTCGGCGAGCCGGTTGTAGACGATCGCGGAGAAGTCCGCGTAGCCGTTCTCCGGCAAGAGATCGAGGAACTGCTGGCTCGAAGTCAGCGAGGCTCCGCTGCCGCGATACCGGATCGCCGTGTCGATCGTTGCCACGCTGGACGCGCTCACCATGTACCCATCAAAGTACGTGTAGAAGATCTCGGGAGTTTCCACCAGGCTCTCGAGCACTCCCTCCAGGGTTTCCTCGTCCTCGTCGTCGCCCGTATCTTCACCGTCCTCGCCGTCATCATCGATCGCGACGGTCAGACGGTACACGGTGCGACCGCCCGACTCCTGCTCGTCGAGCATGACCGCCGCGCCCAGGCCCTCGTTCTCCAGCCGGTCGTTCGCCTTGCGGGCAAGCGTCTCGATCGAGTTCTGCAGGGCCTCGGCATCGTAGACGGACGCCACCGCCTTCCAGGTTGGCGAGGGCAGCACGGGACCGTCGATGCCGGCAGCGTACTCGCCGCCCAGGTGCTCGAGGAAGTCCGTGCGAATCGACATGCTCAGTTCGCTCTCGATCTCGGCTGGCGGCGCGTCCATCTCTCCGCCCAGCCCGGCGATGAAGTCCAGGAACTCGTCGTAGATCGTCAGCGGATCCTCGATCACGCCGGCGGCGACGAAGGACGCGTCGGGAGAGAAGAAGTCGAGGGCGCCGTTGGTTCCCGGCTCCGACAGCCAGGAGACCATCCCGGACCGCTGGCCGTCGAAGCTCAGGGTCGCGGTGAGGTTCGCCCGATCGCCGTCCTGGGTCCGGGAAGCGACCAGATCCTCGACATGGTCGAGTCCGGTGAACGCGAAGCCCCCGGCATCCCCGTCATCGCCGCCCCCGTCATCGCCGTCCGCGTCATCGCTGTCCGCCAGTTCGGCCACCACTGTTGCCAGTTCGACCGCGGCCAGCAGCTCCGCTCCCGCGGCGTAGCGCTCCGCGAGCCGGCCGTGCAGCCGCGAGCCGACGAACGGGTTGGCGGTGCCGTCCCGGTGTGCCGCCACGGTGCGAAGCGCGGCGAGCGAAGGCGAGGCCGCGGCGAGGTCGTCGGCGATCCAGACCAGGAGTGCGCCCTCCGACTCTTCGGCCGCATCGAGATCCTCGACGATGACCGGCGTGCCCTCTTCGCCCATCGCATCGCTCAACTCCTCCAGGTGTCCCTCGAGCGCCTCGCGCAGAGCCGCGGCATCAGAGACTTCCGTGACCATCAACGGGCGGGCCGTGTTGTCGGCGATGCCGCCGGCGAGCGCGACCACCGTCTCGTCGCCCATCGTCTCGCCGAGTTCGCCGAGCAACCCGATCACGTCGTCGATCGTCCCGACCGCGCCGGAGGCCTCGAACTCGGCCCACCATTCGGCGAGCAGGTCGCTCGACTCGATCCTCGAGCGCACCAACTCGAACAGGTCGCTCAACGTCGCCGGGGCGTTCGGCATCGCCACGTAGATCTTCGTGTCGGCCGGCATCAGGTCGAGCAGCCGGGTCGAGTGGCGCGGCGGCGCAGCCTCCATCAACTGGTTCAGTTCGCTGCGCAGGGACTTGAACTCCTCGAGCAGGGCGAGATAGCGGTCCGCGTCCTGGCTCCAGCCGACTTCCTCCTGCAGCGTCATCGCCACCAGGGTCGGGCGGCTGCGGAACTGGTCGCCGGCGAGCAGGCTGTGGCGCTCGCGCCCCTTCTCGACCTCGACCTCGCCCTCGATCACCGACACCCGCGACCCCTTGACGCCGTGCGTGACGGCGAAGATCGTGCCCTTCACCGCCACCAGCATCTCCTCGGTCGACACGATCAGCGAACCGTTCTCCTGCTGAGCGGCCTGGACGATCACGCTGCCGCGGTCGACCCGCACGCGGTGGCCACTGCGCCGGGCATCGACGCGGAACGTGGTGAGTCCCGCGGCCTCGACCCGGGAGCCGTCCGCGAGTTCAAGCACCGCGCGGCTGCCGGCGCCGGTGCGAACCCGGTCGCCGCCGTCGACCGCGTCGCCGGGGCCGAGCGGGACGAGATCCGTTCCGCGGTCATCGCCCGCCACGAACAGCCGGCCATCGACGCTCTGCACCTGCACGATGCCGTCCTGGGGCGGGAGCAGCACCCGCTGGCTGAGCCAGACGCCCGCTACCGTGACGCCGACCATCGCCGCGGCGGCCGCGTAGTAGCGGCCGACCCGCGCCGGCGCCGCGGGGCCTCCCGGCGCGTCGGAGACGGCGCGGCCGGCCCGCACCGCCTGCAGGTGCTTGCGGCAGGGGATGCACTCGCGCGTGTGGTCCTCCACCAGAAGGCGCTGCGCCTCCGGCAGCGTGCCCGCGACCATGGCCGGCATCCGCGCCTGGTAGTCGGCGCAGGAGCTCAGCGTCGAGTTCGCATCGATAGTCGCTTCGGGCGTCTCTGTCCCTGCGGCCGCGGTGGCCAGGGCCTGCCGCACGCGCTCGGCCGCGGCGGCCTCGACGTCGGCGGCCGGCCGCTCCGCGGCGATCGCCTGCGCGGTTTCGGTCAGAGTCCGGTTCATCTGGTTGCGGTTGCTCATTGCGGCACCCTCCGCGTTTCTTCCTGGTCTTTCTGGTCTTTCTGGTCTTCTTCCGCGAGCGCCGCGCTGAGGCGCTTGCGCAACCGGTGCAGCGTCACCGCCACGGTCATGCGCGACGTACCCAGCATCGGCCCGATCTCCGAGTTCCGGTAGCCCTCGAAGTAACGCAGCACGAACATCTCGGCCGCGCGCGGGTTCACCTTGGCCAGCTCCCGCCGCAGCCGCTCGCGCAGCTCCAGCGAGGCGAAGCGCCGCGCCGGATCGCTCTCCACGGCGGAAGACGGTCCTACTTCCTCGAGGACCTGCTGGTCCATCGCCACGAGGCGCGAGCGCTTGCGTGAACGGAGCAGGTCGAGCGAAGCGTTGATCGCCGCCCGCCGCAGGTAGCCGCCGGCCTTGGCGGTGTCGAGCGACTCCGGCGGCCGGTTGAGCAGCCGCAGGAAGATCGTCTGCAACACGTCCTCCGCGTCGGACGCGTTGCCCGTGACGCGGTAGGCCGTGTGGAAGATCAGCCGGTGGTGCTCCTCGAAGAGCCCCTGCAGCCCGTCCACGGCGGCGTCCGGCGTGGCGGGAGGCGCTGCGGGCGGCCCTTCGGTCATCGAAACGCTTGCAATCGTCAAACGGCGTCTCCTTGGCTCCGGTTGCAACGGCTCGACGCCGGCGCCCGGGTGGGTTCAGTGGTGAAGACGCCGCAAAGGACGATTGTTTAGCAGAGAGTAGCCGTCCTACTCCTCCGCGGACCGCACTACGGTCGCCAGCAACACCGTCGCCAGCGCAACCACGCCTCCGCCCAGCCAGGTGAGCAGATGCGGCTGCTCGCCGTGGAACCACATCGCCCAGAACGGAGTGAGTGCCGGTTCCAGGAGCAGCAGGAGCGCGACGATCGGCGCTTGCAGGACGCGGGCGGCACGGGTCACGAAGACATAGGCGAGCGCGACCTGAAACAGCCCGAGATACGCCACGATCAGGAAGTCGCCAGGGGCGGCGGAGCCAAGCGGCGCCATCAACGGCAGGCAAGCGAGGCAGACGATCACGTTGCCGCAGGCGGCCGCCGCGATCCCGGGTGGGCGGACGGTAGCGTCGTCCTCCGCAGAGGACGTACCGCCACCCGCACCAGCCGGCGGCGACCGGCCCGCGGCGCGCAGACCGATCAGCGTCAGACCGTACGCCAGGCCGCAGAAGGTGGCGAGCACGTTCCCCGTCCGGGGATCCGGTGCGGAGGCCGCAGCATCGGCGCCGCCGAAGAACGCCATCACCAGGCCAACGCCGAACAGAGGCACGAAGAGAAGCTGCCGGCCGGCCGGCCGCTCCCGCAACAGGAGAGGCGAGAGCAGCAGCACGAACAGCGGCGCCGTTGACTGCAGGAAGATCGTCTCGGCCGCCGTCGTCCGCTTGGCCGCGTGGACGAACAGCACCAGGGTCAGGCAGTAGCAGCAACCGGTCCCCACGGTGAGGAGGAGCGCGCTGCGCCGCGCCGGGCTGCGCCACCAGCCGATGGCGGCGACTCGACTCGTCCCGTCAGGGCCGCCGGCCCACCTCCGCGCCGCCGGAATGGCGACCAGCAGCACGACGGCCGCGATCAGGGAGCGTGTCCCGGCGACCTGCCAGCCGTCGAGTTCCGTCGCCTTGACCGCCGCGCCGCCGGTCGAGAAGAGGATGCCGGCGACCACCGCCTGGAGCGCCGCGGACGAGCGGGACGTCATCGGAATGGCCTCTGCAACAGGCCTGTATGGTAGTGGGCAGAGGATCTGCTCGCAGTCTGCCGGCGGCGCCCCCGGCGGGTGCCGAGGTCCATTCCCGGCACGGAAGTTGCTTCACTACGCGTCAGGATCGACCAGCAGGCTCCAGATGGAGCATGGGAGGCATCATGGTGACGCGACCTGAACGCGGTCCGGGATCGGCGCCGGCCCTGGCGTCGGTGCTGTGCCTCGCCTTGGCAGCGGCACTGCAAGCTCAGCCCAACCAGCCCTTCGTCGACTCGGTCGACGTCCAGGTAGTCGAGGTCGACGTCGTCGTCACCGACAGGAAGGGTCGTCCGGTCCGCGGGTTGGCTCGCGAGGACTTCGAGCTCTACGTGGACGGACGGCCGGTGGAGATCGCGAACTTCTACGAGTCGGCGATCTACGTCGAGGAGCAGACCGGGCGCCGTAAGAAGGAACGCCCTGCCGTTCGCAACGAAGAGACATCGGGCGCCGCGGATGAAGGCCCGCTGACCGTCGTCTTCTACCTCGATGATCCCAACATCTTCCCGTCGCACCGCACCCGACTGCTGCGGCGCCTGGAGGCCGCGGTCGAACCGTGGCGGTCGATGGACGCGAGCTTCATGCTCGCGCGGTTCGTCAACCGGCTCGAGGTTCTGGTGCCGCCGACTCCCGACCTGGACGCGATTCTCGAAGGCGCCGCGACCGTGCCCAAGGGATCGCCACGCGCGATCCAGAACGGCGAAGGCGCCCGCCGCTTCGCGATCAGGAGCTTGATCGACAGCTACGAGTTCTGCCGGCAGGTACCGTACTGCCGTCCCTGCGAGGACAACTGGGGTGAACTCCTGTCGCTGGCACGCCAGTACGCGGACAACCAGGCGACGAACACGGCCATCGCGGCCGACGGCCTAGCGGATCTCGTCACGACGCTCGCCGGCGTACCCGGAAAGAAGACAGTCGTCTACATGACCGACGGCTTGCCGCAGCGTCCGGGTATCTCCATCCTCGAGTACCTCGGGAATGAACTCTGCAGAGACCTGCGCCCCAGCGCGCCCTCGGAGACGATGGCGGAGATGGTGCAGTACGACGAAAGCCGACGCTTCAACCGCATCTCGGCTCACGCCAACGCGAATCGCGTGACGTTCTACGGCCTGGATGCAACCGGGGTGCGAAGCGCCAACGCCGACATCTCACTCGACAATCCCCAACTGGCGCCGAGCTTCCAGAACGTGAACCTCCGGGCAATGAACGCGCAGAGCGGGCTCCACCTCCTGGCCCACGAAACCGGCGGCAAGGCCCTGATCAACGCGAACGACCTGTCGATCCTCCTCGACGACATGACCGGTCAGCTCTCCGCCTCGTACTCCCTCGGTTTCGTCCCCGAGCAACACGACCTGGGCCAGGTGCGGCAGATCTCCGTCCAACTCGGCCCCGGCGCCGACAAGGGACGCAGGATCGCGTACCGCCGCACCTACCGGGACAAGTCACTGGACGAGCGGCTCGCCGAGCGCCTTCTCTCCGTCGCCTACCTCGGCAATCCCGAGAATCCGCTCGAAGCGGTCGTCGACTTCGGCGACACGAAGCTGCTGGAGAAGAAGATCCACGAGTTGACGGTCGGCATCAGCGTACCCGCGGATTCCGTCCTGAGCCTGCCCGGCAAGGACGGCGAGTCGCCCAACGCGAGCGCCCAGCTCCGCCTCTGGCTGGTCGCCGTCGAGGACCGAAACGGCGCGCGAACCACCGTCCGTCAGAAGGCGATCACCGTCGGCGGCGCGGCGGGCCTCGCGGCCGAGGGCGGCAACTACCGCGTCGAGGTGGCGATGAACCTGCCCGAAGGGGACTATCAGGTCGCGGTGGGAATCCGGGACGAGACGACGGGGTTAACGTCCCTGATTCGCGAACCAGTATCCGTGCCGTCGGGTTAGGCGGCCACCGAGGGAGGCCAGACGTTGCAGCAGAACGCACTCGCGCGCATGAAGAACCGTTTTCCCTTCACCTCGACGGCGGCGCTGCTCGTCCTCGCCGGCGTCAACGCTCTCCAGGCACAGCCGAACCAGACCTTCATCGACACCCTCGACGTGCAGGTCGTCGAGGTCGACGTCGTGGTCACGGACCGCAACGGCCGCCCGGTCAGGGGATTGACCCGCGACGACTTCGAACTCTACGTGGACGGCGAAGCGGTCGAGATCACGAACTTCTTCGAGTCGGAGATCCTCGGGCAACCGTCCGAGCCGGCGGACCCGACGGCCGCGCCGACCGCCGATGCCGAACCGTCCGAAGCCGGGGTCACGGCCGATCCCGCCTCGCTCACGGTCGTCCTCTACATGGACGACGCGAACCTCTTCCCGCCCTACCGCTCCCGGCTGCTCCGGCGCCTGGAGAAGGCGGTCGAGTCGTGGCGGTCGTTGAACGCGCGCTTCATGTTCGCGCGGTTCGTCAACCGGCTGGAAGTCGTCGTGCCGCCGACCCGGGATCTCGACGCGATCCTCAAGGCCGCGGCCAGGCGCCCCAAGGGACTGGCCCGCGCCGTGCGGAACCAGCGATCCCGGCAGTTCACTCTCGAAGACATCAACGTGAACAGCCGGGGGTGTCAGAACACCGGCCAGCTCGTGGCGCTCGCCGAAACGTACGCGGTCGAGCAGGCGAATCGCGCCGCGATCGCGGCCGACGGGCTCGCCGACCTGACCAGCACCCTGGCCGGTATCCCCGGGCGGAAAGCGATCGTCTACATGAGCGACGGACTGCCGCAGCAGCCCGGGCTCTCGGCCTTCGACTACATCGCCCAGGACCTCTGCCCGAACGACCCGCGCATCGTCCCCGAGACGAACGCGGCCGCCCAGCGCCACGACGAAACCCCCCGCTTCCAGCAGCTCACGGCGCACGCCAACGCGAACCGGGTCACCCTCTTCACGCTGGACGCCGGCGGCATTCGCACCGGACTCAGCCAGTCGATGTCGTTCGACGGCACAGCACCGTCGTACCAGAACGACCGGCTGCACTGGACGAACATCCAGGGCGGCCTGCAGCAGCTCGCGTCTGAAACCGGCGGCAAGGCCCTTCTCAACTCGAACGACCTGGCCGACCTGCTCGACGACGTCACCGAACAGCTTGCTTCCACCTACTCCCTGGGCTTCTCCCCGGACGAGCGGAGGTCGGGCGAGGTACGCCGCCTGAAGGTCGAACTCGCGCCTCACGCCGCCCAGGGCCGCAGCGTGGAGTACCGCCGGTCCTACCGCGACAAGACCCAGGACGAGCAGCTCGCGGAACGACTGATCTCGGCGGCTTACCTCGGCAGCACACCGAATCCGCTCGGCCTCGAGGTCGACCTGGGCGCGACGACCCCGCGGGAGAAGAAGGTGCACCGGCAACCGGTCAGCATCGTCGTACCCGAGGAGGCCGTCCTGCTGGTGCCGGGCGCCGGCGGACCGAGCGGCGCACTCCGTCTTCTTCTGCTCGCCGTCGACGAGGAAAAACGCGGCCGAACGCCCGTGCGCCAGATGACGGTGCCGGTGGGACCCGCCGGCGACGTCCAGGCCACCGAAGGCGCCTTCCGTTTCGAGGTGTCGGTCAGCCTGGGCGAGGGCGACTACCAGGTCGTCGTAGGCGTCCGGGACGAGACGACGGGAGAGATGTCCCTGGTCCGTGATGCGACGAAGGTGCCATCGCGGTAGGTAGTGCACTGGCTTCGTGTGCACTAGCGCGCCGCGATGGCGGACGTTTCGAGCGGCCGCCGGTTCTCGCGGGATGAGATGACTGCCCGCTGAGTTCTAGTCGCGAAGCGGCTCCGTCAGTTCGCCGACCCGGCGTTCGAGTCGAGCCGCCAGGTCGGGCTGGGCGGCGTTCTCCTCGACCAGCCGCACCAGGGCGCTACCCACGACGACGCCGTGGGCGACCTTCGCCACTTCCTCGACCTGCCGCGGGGTCGAGATGCCGAAGCCGACGGCGACCGGCAGGCGCACTCGGCGGCGGACGCGTTTCACTTCGCGGGCCAGCGTGGGGATCAGGTCCTCCCGCTCGCCGGTGACGTCGGAGCGGGCGGTGTAGTAGACGAAGCCGTTCGACGCCGCGGCGGCGCGGTCGATCCGCTCGCGGGTACTGGTGGCCGCGATCAGGTAGATCGAGTCGACGCCCCGCTGCTCGAGCGCCGGCTGCAGTTCGCGCAGGCCCTCGTCCGGCGGCAGGTCGACGCAAAGGACGCCGTCGACGCCGCTATCGGCCGCCTGGGCGGCGAACGCGTCGACTCCGCGGGCGTGAACCGGGTTGTAGTACGTGAAGAGGACGATCGGGACGCCCAGTTCCTCGCGGTGGCGCTCGACGATGCCGAGCACGGCGCTGAGCGAGGAACCCGCTGCGAGCGCGCGGTGCGAGCCGCGCTGGATGGTCGGGCCGTCGGCGATCGGGTCGCTGAACGCGACGCCGAGTTCGATCACGTCGGCGCCGCCGGCGACCAGGGCGCGCAGCAGGTCGGGCGTGGCCTCGAGCGACGGGTCGCCGGCGACGAGGAAGGGAATGAAGGCGGAGCGTTTCCGTTTGGCGCAGCGGGAGAACGCGGCGGTGATGGCGCTATTGGAGCGGCGCTTGCGTCGGGCGCTCATTCGGCGCCCCCGCCTGGCGCCCCGGAAGCGCCGTCGTACTCCAGCACGGACTCGACGTCCTTGTCGCCGCGGCCGGAGAGGTTGACGAGGATGACCCGGTCGGGTTCCATCTCGGGCGCCCGACGCGTCACCTCGGCGATCGCGTGGGCCGATTCGAGCGCCGGCAGGATTCCCTCCGTCGCCGACAGGAGGTGAAACCCCTCGATCGCCTCCTGGTCGGTCGCGGACGTGAACTCGATCTGCCCCTGCTCATGCAGGAACACGTGCTCGGGACCGACCGCCGGATAGTCGAGGCCTGCCGACACGGAGTGGGTGCCGACGACCTGGCCCTCTTCGTCCTGGAGCACCAGCGTCCGGGCGCCGTGAAGCACGCCGAGCGTGCCGCCCGAGAAACGGGCCGCGTGATCGCCCGGCCCGGGTCCCCGGCCGCCGGCTTCGACGCCCACGAGCAGCACGTCCGGACGGTCGAGGAACGCGGAGAAGAGGCCCATCGCGTTGCTGCCGCCACCGACGCAGGCGACCGCCACGTCGGGGTCCGGCGTGCCGGCAAGCCGCCGCAACTGCCGCCGGGCCTCGGCTCCGATTACGCGGTGGAACTGGCGGACCATGCGCGGATACGGCTCCGGCCCGGTCACCGTGCCGAGCACGTAGTGGGTGTCGGCGAAGCTCGCCACCCAGTCGCGAAACGCTTCGTTGATCGCGTCCTTGAGGGTCTGGCTGCCGGCATCGACCGGAGCGACCTCGGCGCCCAGGAGCTGCATCCGGTAGACGTTCAGGCGTTGCCGCCGCATGTCCTCCTCGCCCATGTAGACGACGCAGTCCAAGCCGAGAAGCGCCGCAGCCGTCGCGGTGGCGACGCCGTGCTGACCGGCGCCGGTCTCGGCAATGATCCGCGTCTTGCCCATCTCCTTCGCCAGCAGGACCTGGCCCAGGGCGTTGTTGATCTTGTGCGCGCCGGTGTGAAGCAGGTCCTCGCGCTTCAGGTAGACGCGCGCCCCGCCCAGGTGCTCCGTCAGCCGTTCCGCGAAGTAGAGCGGCGTCGGGCGGCCGACGTAGTGCTCCAGCAGGTGGTTGAGCCGGCGCTGGAAGGTCCGCTTCCGCCGCAGCCTGTCCCAGGCGCGGCTCAGCTCCTCGAGCGGCGCCATCAGCGTCTCCGGCGCGTAACGCCCGCCGTAGACGCCATAGCGTCCGCCCTCGTCCGGCTCCATGGCCGCGGCGGAGAGGGGTGTCCTTACCTTCATCGTGCTGCTCCCGCTCTGAGGTTGGCGAACAGTCGCTCCAGCTTGGCGCGGTCCTTCCGGCCGGGCGCGGCCTCCACGCCCGAACAGGTGTCGACCGCGTAGGCGCCCGGCACCGCCGCAGCCACCGCGGCGACGTTGCCGGGGCGGACGCCGCCGGCAATGAACACGCGGCGCGGCTCGCGCTCGCCGTCCGGCGTCCGGACGAGGTCAGCCGCGGCGGCGTAGTCCCAACTCTCGCCGGAGCCGCCGTAGAGGCGATCGTGGGCGCGGTCGATCAGGACCGCCCAGCAATCGTCCCAGATCGCCGAGCAATCGTCCCGGATCGCCAAGCAATCCTCGTCGGGGATCGCGGCCGGGGTCGCGGCGCCGCCGACACGGCGGACGCGGATGGCGCGGTCGCTGAATTCGGCCACCAGCTCCGGGCTCTCGTCGCCGCTGAACTGGATGTAGTCGAGGCCCACCTTGCGATCGATCGTCTCGAGTTCCTCGCGCGTGGGGTCGACGAAGATGCCGACGGTCCGGGCCCGGTCCCCGACGCGGCGCCGGATGTGTGCCGCCTCGTCGACATCGATCCAGCGCGGGCTCGGACGGTAGAAGTTGAGGCCGATGAAGTCCGCGCCCAGGTCGACGGCGAGACGGGCGTCGGCGGGCGTAGTGACGCCGCAGATCTTGACCTTCACGAGGTCACCTCCCGCGGCGCGGGTTGTCCCAGCAGTTCGGAAAGTGCGGCGGCGGGGTCGCCGGAGAGCACGAGCCGTTCGCCGATGAGGAACGCGTCGAAGCCGGCGCGCCGCAACCTGGCCACGTCGGCGCCGGTGTGGATGCCCGATTCGGCGACCTTGAGAGCACAGGACGGCAGGCGGCCGACGCGGTCGGCGCTGCGTTCCAGGTCGACCTTGAAGGTGCGCAGGTCGCGGTTGTTGATGCCGACCAGTTCCCAGTCGGAACTCCCTTCCTCGCCGTCATCGTGCGCCAGCCGCCGGAGCTTCTCGAAGTCCGCATCGTCGTGGGTCTCGATCAGCGGCACGATCCCGAGGCCGCGGGCAAGCCCGGCCAGGCGGCGCAGTTCCGCCGCATCGTGGAGAGCCGCGATCAGCAGCACGGCAGAGGCGCCGGCGTCCCGCGCCCACGCGAGCTGCACGTCGGAGACGACGAAGTCCTTCGCCACCGCGGGCAGCCCGGACGCGGCCGCGCACTCGGCCAGCAGGTCGTAGCCGCCGTGAAAGTGGTCCGGCTCGACGACGACGGACAGGCAGGCCGCCCCGGCGTCAGCGTAGGCCACGGCGCGGGCGACCGGATCGAAACGGCCGCGCAGGTCGCCCAGCTTGGGCGAGCCCATCTTGATCTCGGCGATCACGGCGCCGCCGCGGCGCTCGGAGATCGCGTCGAGGAAGCGGCGGCCCGGCGCCCCGGCGGGCAGGCGCCGTGCCGGAGATGCGCCCGCGTTTCCGGCTGCCACGCGCCGGCGCCGCTGCTCGCAGATGCGCCGCAGGATGTCGGGAACTTCAGCCACGTTTCAGTCTCCGCCGCCTCCATCGTCCCAGCCGGTCCAGTCGACCAGTTCGGCGAGCTTCGCGGCGGCCGAGCCCGAAGCCTGGACCTCGGACGCCGCGGCGACCCCGGCCGCGAGGCCGTCCGCCCTGCCCGCTACGTAGAGCGCCGCCCCGGCGTTGAGGCGAGTGATGTCGGCCAGCGCGCCTCCCCCGCCGTCGAGTACGCCGCGCATCAGTTCGACGTTCCGCTCCGGGTCGCCTCCGAGCAGATCCTCCGGCGACGTCTCGGCGATGCCGAAGTCGCCCGGCCGGACTTCGTACGTCCTGACCTCGCCGTCCCGGACTTCGGCGACCGCGGTCGGCCCCGTCGTCGTCATCTCGTCCAGGCCGTCGCCGTGAACGACCAGGGCGTGCTCGCTGCCGAGCTCGAGCAGGACGCGCGCGATCGGCTCGACCAGGTCGCGCGAGAAGACGCCGATCAACTGGCGCTTCGCCCCCGCGGGGTTCGTCAGGGGCCCCAGCACGTTGAACAGCGTGCGCACGCCGAGCTCCTTCCGCACCGGCATGACCTGGGCCATCGCCGGGTGGAGCATCGGCGCGAAGAGGAACGCGATGCCGACCTCGTCCAGACAGCGTCCCAGGGCCTCCGTGTAGCCCGAGAGCCTCACGCCGAGCGCGGCCAGGACGTCGGCCGAGCCGGACCGGCTGGACACCGCCCGGTTGCCGTGCTTGGCGACCCGGGCGCCGCCCGCCGCCGCGACCAACGCCGCCGCGGTCGAGATGTTGAAGGTGCCCCGGCCGTCACCGCCGGTGCCGCAGGTGTCGATCACGCCGGAACTCGAGTGCTCGACCCGGGCGGCGCGCGCCCGCATCGCCCGGGCGGCGCCGGCGATCTCGCCGACCGACTCGCCCTTCGCGGCCAGCGCGACGAGGAACGCGCTCTTCCACACCTCGGAGAGTTCGCCGTCCATCAGGCGGCCGAACAGCTCCTCCACGGTCTCTGACGGGAGATCCTCGCCGCCGATCGCCGTTCGCAGCAGGGTCGAAAGGTCGAAATCAGTCATCCGTCGCCTCACAGAAGTCGAGAAAGTTCTGGAGCAAATCGGAGCCGGTGGCGGTCAGCACCGACTCGGGGTGGAACTGGACTCCCCAGTAGGGCAACTCCAGGTGTCGCATCGCCATCAGCGTCCCGTTCCCGGTCCAGGCCAGGGGCTCGAGCGAGGGCGGCAGGGTACCTTCCTCCACGGCGAGAGAGTGGTAGCGGGTGGCGACGAAGGGCGACGGCAGACCGTCCAGGAGACCCGTTCCCCGGTGCTCGACCTCGGACGTCTTGCCGTGCATCAGCGTCTTCGCCCGGCTGACCGTGGCGCCGAACGCGGAGCCGAGCGCCTGGTGGCCGAGACAGACGCCGAGCAGCGGTGTCCTGGGCCGGGCCCGCAGCAGGTCGATGCAGACACCGGCGTCCTCGGGGCGGCCCGGGCCCGGCGACAGGACGATCCCCTCGGCGTCGCGCGCGAGCAGGTCGGGCACCGTCTCGACGTCGTTGCGCACGACCTCGAGTTCCGCGCCAAGACCGCCGAGCATCTGGACCAGGTTGTACGTGAACGAGTCGTAGTTGTCGACGACGAGGATCATGTCCGGCCCTCCAGCTCGCGCGCCAGCGCCACTGCGCGCAGCAGGGCCGCGGCCTTGTCGCGCGTCTCCTGCGCCTCGCGCACCGGATCCGAGTCGGCGACGATGCCGCCTCCGGCCGTGATCGAGGCCTCGCCGTCGACAAGCGCCAGGGTGCGGATCGTGATGCAGGTGTCCATGTCGCCGCCGAACGAGAAGTAGCCGACCGATCCGCCGTACATGCCGCGCGCCTCCGGCTCCAGCTCGTCGATGATCTCGACCGCGCGGATCTTCGGCGCCCCCGAGAGGGTGCCCGCCGGGAGGCAGGCCAGCAGGGCGTCGAGCGCCGAACCGGCGCCGTTGCCGGCCCCCGCCGCCTGCTCCGCCTCGACCGAGCTGACGATGTGCATCACGTCGCTGTAGTGCTCGATTACCATGAACTCCTCGACCGAGACGCCGCCCGGTGACGCGACCCGGCCCAGATCGTTGCGACCGAGGTCGACGAGCATCACGTGTTCGGCGCGCTCTTTCGGGTCGGCCATCAGCTCCTCGGCCAGCGCCCGGTCCTCCACCGGGGTGCGGCCGCGCGGCCTGGTGCCGGCGATCGGCCGCATCTCCAGGCGACGCCCCGTCCGGCGCACGAGCATCTCGGGCGAAGCGCCGATCAGCGACACCTCGGGTGCCTCGTACAGCACCATGTAGGGCGACGGGTTGACCAGGCGCAGCGCCCGGTAGACGGTCGTCAGCGGCACGTCGAGATCGAGCGCCCAGCGACGCGCGAGCACCACCTGGAAGATGTCGCCGGCGGCGATGTACTCCTTCGCCGCATTGACGACCCCGAAGTACTCCTCGTCGCTCAGGGTGGGGTCGGCGGTCTTCGCCTTGAGCCCTCGGTCCTCGACCCGCGCCGCCACCGCCTCACCCCGGCTCTCGAGCACTGTCTGCAGCACGTCGAGCCGGGCTTCCGCGTCGGCGGCGGTGTTCTCGCCCTCGATCTCGTTGGCCACCGCGACGATCCGCTGGCGGGCGTGGTCGAACACGAGGATGTCGTCGTAGCGGGCGAGGATGGCGACGGGCAGGGAGAAGGGATCCAGCGGCCGGCCGGCTGCGTGGTCGACGAGACACGGCTCGGCGAGGCGAATCGCGTCGAAGCCGAAGGCGCCGATCCAGCCGCCCGCGAACGGCAGCGGCGGCGCGGGATCGGCGGTCACGCCGTCGAGCAGGCGCCGCAGCCGAGGCAGCGGCTCGCCCGCCTCGACCCGGACGCCGCCACCGTTCCGGAGATCCTCGGTCTCGATCCGGTCGAGGTACACCCGACAGACCTGGGACGGACTGGCGCCCAGGAAGCTGTAGCGCGACACGTGCTCGCCGCCGGTGACGCTCTCGAGCAGGAAGCGCCGGGCGGAGGCGTCGCCGTCGGCGTGGGCAACCAGCTTGCCGTAGACCCCGAGCGGGGTCGATGTGTCGGCGAGAAACTCCCTGGTGTGGGCAATGGCCGCGGCGGGCCGGCTCATGACGGCACTCTCCCCGCTTCCTGGTGACGGCGGCCGAGCTCGGCCGCGACGTCGGCGAGCTCGACGCCGGTCGCCTGCAGCAGAACCAGCACGTGGTAGGCGAGGTCGGCCACCTCGGCGGCGAGGTCGCCGCGACGTTCGGTGGACTCCGGCTCGGCGTCCGCGCGGACGCCGGCGATCACGGTCTCTCCCGCCTCCTCCGCCACCTTGCGGGCGATCCGGTCGACTCCCTGCTCGAGCAGGCGCGCGGTGTAGCTCTCGTCCGGCGGCGCGGACGCCCGCTCTGCGAGCACCCGACGCAGCCAGCCGAGTTCGAACTCGGCCGCGTTCGGCTCGAAGCAACTCCGCGTGTACAGGTGGCAGGCCGGCCCCGCCGGCAGCGCCCTTACCAACAGGGCGTCCCGATCGCAGTCCTGGAGCACTTCGACGACCGCCAGCGTGTTGCCGGAGGTCGCGCCCTTGCGCCAGAGCTCCTGGCGGGACCGGCTGTAGAAGTGGGCCTGACCGGTCTCCAGCGTCTTCTCGACCGCCTCGCGGTTCGCGAAGGCGAGCATGAGCACCGCGCCCGAGAGGACGTCCTGGACCACGACCGGCAGCAGGCCCCGGTCGTCGTAGCTGAGCGCGGTCGGATCGATCGTCGTCTTCGTCACCTGCTTGCTCCTGTCTGAATGCGGATCGGGTAGCGCCGGCCGAGGTACTCCTTGACGGCGCCCACGGAGTACGTCTCCTGGTGGAAGATCGAGGCGGCGAGGACCGCGGCGGCGCCCGTTTCCAGGGCGTCGGCGAGATGCTCCAGGGTGCCGGCGCCACCCGAGGCGATCACCGGCACCGGCGACAGCGCGGACGCCCGCCGCAACAGTTCCAGGTCGTAACCCTCCTTCGTGCCGTCGCTGTCGATGCTGGTGAGCAGGATCTCTCCAGCGCCGCGCTCGATCCCCTCCTCGATCCACTCCAGCGCGTCGAGTCCGGTCGGCGTGCGGCCGCCGTGGGTGACGACTTCCCAGACCGGGCCGTTGCCAGCCGTGCCGTCGTCGCGGCGTTTGGCGTCAACCGAGAGCACGACGCACTGACTGCCGAAGCGCTCGGCAAGACGGGTGAGCAGTTCCGGCTCGGCAACCGCGGCCGTGTTGATCCCCAGCTTGTCGGCGCCGGCGAGAAGCAGGTTGCGGCCGTCGTCGACGCTGCGTACGCCGCCGCCGACGCTGAGCGGAATGAACACCTGCTCGGCGGTGCGGCGCACCCAGTCGAGGTCCGTGTCCCTGCGCTCGGGCGCCGCGGTGATGTCGAGGAAGACGATCTCGTCGGCGCCCTCCGCCGCATAGCGCGCAGCGGCCTCCGTCGGGTCGCCATGGTCGGTGAGGTTCTTGAACTGCACCCCCTTGACGACCCGACCGGCGGCCACATCCAGGCAGGGGATGATGCGCCGGGTGAGGCCGGTCGGCTCGATCGTGGCTCTCATCCCGCGCTCCCGCAGGCTTCGATCGCCTCGTCCAGACCGAGCGAGCCGTCGTAGAGAGCCCGACCGACAATCGCGGCTTCGATCTCCGGCCGTCGCGCCGCGGCTTCCAGATCCTCGGCCGAGCGCACGCCGCCCGAGAGGATCGCCGGCGCGCCGGCAAGGTCGCCGATCCGGCAGGCCAGGTCGATGTTCGGGCCCTGCATCATCCCGTCGCGCGAGATGTCGGTGACCAGGACCGCGGCGACCGGCAGGTCCGCGAGTTGGGCGCAGAGCGCCGCCGGCGACCGGTCGGCCGACTCGGTCCAGCCGGCGAGCCGGACCTCGCCGCCGTCGATGTCGAGCGCGGCCACCATGCGTGCCGGGTACCGCCGGCAGAGATCGGCGAACACGTCGAAGTCGCGCACGATGAGCGAGGTCACGACGGCCCGCTCGCAGCCGGCGGCGAAGGCCCACTCGACCGCCTCGCGGTCGCGCAGGCCGCCGCCGAGCTGGATGCGGGGACGGCCGTCCTCCGAAACCGTGCGGCGCGACCCCGCGCCACACGCGAAACGGTCCGTGCGTCCGTCCACGGGCCCACGGATGGCCTCCGCCGCCTGGCGCGCGAGTTCCTCAACGACGCCGCGCTGCGGCGGGCCGCCGAACGCCGCGTCCAGGTCGACGACGTGGATGCGGGCAACACCGGCTTCGCGGTAACGGCGGAGCGCGCGCGACGGATCGGCGTCGAAGACCGTCCGCCGTCCGTCGTCGCCGCGCTCGAGGCGGACGACCTGGCCGTCGCGAAGATCAATCGCCGGCAGCAGTTGCACCGTTGCCTCCTTCGAGTTCATGGGCCCAGGCCAGGTAGTTGCGCAGTAGCCGCAGGCCGGCGGCGCCGCTCTTCTCGGGATGGAACTGGGTACCCGCGACCCGTCCGTGACCGGTGATCGCGGGAAAACTCCGTCCGTGCCGGCAGCGTCCCAGCACCGACTCCTCCGGCACGCCCTCCGGCGCGAACGAGTGGACGAAGTAGTAGTGGTCGTCATCGGTGCTGCCCTCGAGCAGGGGATGGTCCGCGACACCGAAGACCCGGTTCCAGCCGATGTGGGGCAGAGGCACGCCGCCCGGCAGCTCGGTGACCCGCCCGCCAAGCAGGGCAAGACCGTCCGTCGTCCCGAACTCCTCGCTGCTGTCGAACAGGAGCTGGTAGCCGATGCATATGCCGAGCAGCGTGGCGCCGTCGTCGAGGGCGGCGCGCATGGCCTCCTCGGGCGCGCCGCGCAGGACCTCCCGCGGCGGCCGGAAGGCGCCGACGCCCGGCAGCACCAGGCAGCGGGAGGCACGAATCGTCGCCGGATCGCAGGTGATCTCGACCTCGGCGCCCAGGTGCCGGAGCGCCCGCACCAGGTTGCCGATGTTGCCGACCCCGGCGTCGATTACCGTCGCGCCGACCCTTGAACTCGCAAGCGGCGCAGTCGCGGGAGCGCGACGGATGCGGGCAGGATGCCCGCGTTCCCGGGATGTCGCTGCACCGGTCATGCCGTCAGGCTCCCCTTCGTGCTCGGCACCTCGGCGGCCGAGCCGGCTCGCAGCGACACCGCGTCGCGCAAGGCGAGAGCCACCGCCTTGAAGGCGGCCTCGGCCACGTGGTGCGGATTGCGGCCGCAGAGCACGTCCAGGTGCAGGGTCAGCCGGCCGCGGTCGGCGAAGGCGCCGAAGAAGTCGCCGACCAGGGTGAGCGGGAACTCGGTCGTGACCCACGCGTGCTCCAGTTCGGCAGGCAACCGAAAATGGAAGGAACCGCGGCCCGAGAGGTCAACCACGGCGCGCGCCAGCGCCTCGTCGAGCGGCGCGAAGGCGTGTGCGAAGCGGCGCACGCCGGCGCGGTCGCCGAGCGCCTCGCGTAGAGCGTCGCCGAGCACGATCCCGGTGTCCTCCACCGTGTGGTGGAGGTCGATGTCCGTGTCGCCGCGGGCCTTGAGGTCGAGCCCCAGACCGCCGTGGCGGGACAGGGCGTCCAGCATGTGCGAGAAGAAACCGTTCGGCACATCGAGCCGACGGTCGCCTCCGTCGAGCGACAGCTCAACGCGGATCTCTGTTTCGGACGTCTTCCGGTCGATCGACGCTGTTCTCATCATCTACCTCCCGCTCCTGGAGCCTCCGCGGCAGACACTGGGTGCGCCGGCGTGTCATCCGTCGCCAGGATCCCGTCCAGGGCGCGCCGGGTCGCGCGCAGCGCCGGACCGCCGCCTACCCCGATCCGCATGCAGTTGGCGAGCCCCGGGTAGCGGCTCACGTCCCGGACCAGCACGCCGGCCGCCGCCAGACCGTCGCGGATCCCGGTACAGCGGGGGTGGCGCGCGAGCAGGAAGTTCGCTTCCGAGTCGAAGACTTCGAAGCCGAACTCCCGGAGCATGGCCGCCCACTGCTCCCGGCGCGCTCGAACGACCGCGACCCGGCGCGGGAAACGTCCGGCGTGTTCCAGCGCCACCTCGCCGATCGCGGCCGCGGCGTGGCCGACGTTGTAAGCCAGCTTGACCTTGATCAACTGAGCGACGAGTTCCGGCGCGGCGAGCAGGTAGCCGAGCCGGATGCCGCCCAGGGACCAGGCCTTGGACAGGGTCCGGAACAGAATGACGTTCGGGTTCGCGCGCACCAGCGGCCGGTAGTCGTGGCGGCAGAACTCGCCGTAGGCGTTGTCGAGCAGAAGGGCCGCTTCGAGGGACCGCGCCAGGCGCTCCACGGCTTCGGGATCCGCCGCCGCGCCGGTCGGGTTGTTCGGCGTGCACAGGAGCACCGGCCGCCGCGGGTCGCGGTCGACTTCGGCCTGGAGCTCGTCCATCTGCAGGCCCAGATCACGCGCCGGTTCCAGGTGCCGCGGCACGCCGGCGGCGCGCCCGACGAAGGTCCTGTAGGGGCTGAAGCTCGGATCGCAGATGAGCACCTCCCGGCCCGGGCGGACGACCCCCTCGAGCACGGTCGTGATCAGTTCGCCGGAACCGTTGCCGACCAGGACGCCCTCCATGGACCACTCGTGCAGGTCGCCGATCAGCCGGCGCAGCCGGTCGGCGTGAAAGTCCGGGTACTCCGACCAGGCCCGCTCGGCCAGCCGGGCCAGCGCCTCCCGCTTGAGCGACCTCGGCAGGTCCCAGGGCGCCTCGTTCTGGTCGAGCTTGTAGCGGGCCTCGACCTGGTGCAGCGAGTAGAGCGACAGGTCGCGCACCTCCGGCCGCACCAGGGCCGCCGCCCGCTCGGCGGGACCGCTCATCGCCTGGTCTCCCGGCCGTCGGACCCGCGACGCAGCGCGGCCGCCGCGGCATGGGCGGACAGACCTTCCGTCGTCGCCAGCGTCTCGGCGGCGCCGGCCCAGGCCGCCGCGGCCTCGGCGGAGAACCGGACGGTGTGGCTTCGCCGCAGGAAGTCGTCGGTGCCGAGGCCGGAAGCAAAGCGCGCGCTGCCGCCCGTGGGCAGCACGTGGCTGGGACCGGCGACGTAGTCACCGAACACGACCGGGGAGGACGCGCCGACGAACACCGCACCGACGTTGCGGACCTCGCCGGCCCGGCCCTCGGCCGCCTCGCCCATCAACTGCAGATGCTCCGGGGCGATGCGCTCGGCGAGAGCGATCGCCTCGTCCAGGTCGGCGGCGACGAAGGCCGCGCCGTACCGGTCGAGGGCCGCCACGGCCGTCTCGGCGGTCGGCAGGTCCGCGAGCCGCGAGTCGACCTCACGGCCGACGCTCTCCGCGAGTTCGGCGGAGTCGGTGACCAGGACCGCGACCGCCAGCGGATCGTGTTCCGCCTGCGCCAGCAGGTCGGCGGCGACGCACTCAGCCGGAGCGCCGGCGGTGGCGACGATGACGACCTCGGACGGCCCGGCGTCCCGGTCGACGCCGACATCCGACGCGACGTGCTGCTTGGCCGCTGCCACCCAGGCGTTGCCCGGGCCCGCGATCAGATCGACCGGGCGGATCGACTCGGTGCCGTAGGCCAGCGCCGCGACCGCGTGGGCCCCGCCCATGCCCCACACCTCGTCCACTCCGGCGAGATCCAGGACGTGCCGAAGCACCGGGCTGTCCCGGTACGCCTGGGGCGGCGTGGCGACGACGATCTCCTCAACGCCGGCGAGCCGGGCCGGCACGGCGGTCATCAACACGGTCGACGGGTAGGGGAAGCGGCCGCCCGGCACGTAGAGGCCGACTCGGCGAATGGCGATGCGACGCTCCTCGATCCGCACGCCGCCCCGGTCGACTCGCTCGACGCCGGGTCCGCGCAGCAGTGCGCGGTGATACGCCTCGATCGCGCCCTGGGCGCGCTCGATGGCGTCGAGGACCGGCGGCTCGACCTCATCGACGGCTGAAACGGAGCCGGGCCGCGGCCGGCGCCCTTCTTTCCCCAGGTCAAGAGACCCGGGGCCACTCGCTTTCGGCGGCAGCGGGTCAGACGACCCGCGCACCGACAGGCGGAGCTGACCCGTTGTCCCTGCCTCGTAGCCGTCGAAGCGCCGCACCGCCTCGAGCAGGGCTGCGTCGCCGCCGGCGCGGACCCGGTCCACGATCTCCGCTGCCGCCTGGCGGATCTCCGCGGCGATGCCGCCGCGACCCCGCCGGTCGAGGAGTTCCAGGCGTTCCCGTCCGGCGGAACTCCCGGCGTCGAGGAGTCGAAGCGCGCCGCCGCCGGCCTCAGCCATCGCCGGTCTCCGTCTCTTCGAGCGCGCCGAGCAGCCCGCTCAGCCGCCGGCGGTGGGCGTGGAACGACGCCCGATTGACGACGAAGGTCGGGGCCACTGCCGCCAGCACCTCGACTTCGTGCAGGTCGTGGGCCCGGAGCGTGCCGCCGGTCTGAACGATGTCCACCGCCACGTCGGTCAGATCGAGCAGCGGTCCAAGCTCGATCGAGCTGGTGAGGTGGATCACCTCGACATGGAAGTTCCGTGCGGCGAGCAGGCGTCCCGCCCACGCCGGATAGCGGGTCGCCGCCCGGAGCTGGCCGCTCCGCTTCGGCAGTTCGGGAGTCTCTGCGATCAGCGACAGGCGGCTCCTGCCGTCCTTCAACTGGAGCGGCCGGAAGACGTCGGGCTCGGTCTCCTCGAGCACGTCCGAGCCGACGATCGCGCAGTCGACGATCCCGTGCTCGACGTAGAGCGGCAGGTCCCAATCCTTGAGCAGCAGCACCTCGACCGGAGTCCCCAGCAGGTCCTGGTCGGGAAACCGCTGGCGCAGCCGCGAGGAATCGAGACCGTCGAGATTCAGTCCCGCGGCCGCGAGGGCGGCGCGCGCGGGGCCCAGGTTCCGTCCCTTGGGCAGGCCGAACGTGATCATGTGGCCAGGCCGGGTGTGATGGGCAGGACGAACGGGATGGGCAAACCAGACGTGATCATGAACGCGCCTCCGCGACGCCGAGTTCCAGCAGCAGGTCGAGACCGAGCGAGAAGCCCACCGCCGA
>VXSP01000028.1:72673-86730 GCA_009837885.1 Holophagales bacterium
CCGCGACGCCGAGTTCCAGCAGCAGGTCGAGACCGAGCGAGAAGCCCACCGCCGAGCAATCGCCGCTGAGCGACCGGAACACCTTGTCGTAACGGCCCCCGACGCCGAGGGCCAGGGCGGTCCCCGGCGCGTAGGCGGCGAACATCAGGCCGTCGTAGTAGCCGCGCGGGCCACCGCCGACACCGATGCGCGGGTCGAGGGCGGCGGCGGCGAACTCGGCGAGGTCGACCTCGACTTCGATGGCCGCGTCGCGATACGCGGCGGACAACCGGTCGCGCAGACCCAGCAGTGTGGACACCGCTTCTCCCGTTCCGCCCAGCACCGAGAGATCCGCCGGGTAGCCCCGTTCGACGACCTCGGCCAGGCCGGCCCGGCGCGCCGCGGTCCGGTCGCGGCTGGCGATGCGCAGGGCGAGGTCGGAGGCTTCCCGCTCGCCGGCGGCGGCCAGCAGAGCCTCATCGAGCGCTCCGGCCACGCCGAGCACGACACGCAGGGTGTGTTCCTCGCCGTCGTCGGCCACAGGGGCCTCCCCATGCGCCTCGAGCAGCAGGTCGAAGAACAGGGTCAACATCCGCTCGTCCGCTTCGGCCTCGTCGCCGCCGAGGAGTTCCGCGCCCAGTTGCGAGTACTCGCGCATCCGGCCGGGCCGCAGGGGCTGGTGACGCACGACATCGCCCCGGTAGTAGAGGCGCAGCGGCAGCTCCAGCTCGTCGAGGTGCGGCGCGAGCAGCCGGGCCAGCATCGGTGTGAAATCGCCCCGCAGGACGAGCAGTTGACCGTCGCGGTCCACGAAACGGTAGAGCTGCTCCAGCCGTCGACCCGTCAGCAACGGCCGGTAGGGCTCGAAGTAGTCGAGGATGGGAAGCAGGACCTCGGCGAAACCGCGCTCCTCCAGCAGCGCGGAAAGACGCGCCTCCAGCCGGCGGCGCCGCCTGGCGCTCTCGAACAGGGCGGCCGACACGCCGGTCGGCAGGCCGGCGGAGATCTTCATGGCCGCGTCTCCAATCCGAGCGCCGCCGCTCCGACCTCAAACGGCAGCGGCCCGCCCGTCATCGCCTCGAACTGGGCAAGTCCCTGGTGCAGGAGCACCTCGCGACCGTCGACGACCACCAGGCCTCTGGCCGTGAGCGCGCGGCTCCATGGCGTCGGACCGCCGCCGTAGACCAGCTCGACCGCCGCCGCCGAGGAACGAAGCGCCGCCGGTTCGCAGGGCAGCGGATCGTCGGCACGGTGGCCGAGAGAAGTCGCGTTGACCACGATGTCGAAGTCGCCTGCTTCCAGCTTCTCGAGCGGCACGAAGGCGACGCCGAGCGACTCCGCGGCAGCCCGTCCGGTCGACTCCGTGCGGTTGGCGAGAACGACGCGGGCGCCGGCCGCCGCCAGACCGAGAGCGGCGGCCCGGCCGGCGCCGCCGGCGCCGATGACCACCGCCTCACGGTCCTCCAGCTCGATGCCGCCTCGGCGGAGCGGACCCACAACCCCCTCGGGATCCGTGCTCTCCGCCCTCCACCGCCTGCTCGCGGCGCCATTCCGGCATGGCAACAGCGTGTTCGCGCCCTGCGTCCCGCGCGCCAGGTCCCCCGCATCGGAGGCCGCCGCAAGAGCCGCTGCCTTGTGCGGCGCGGTCACGCTCAGGCCGCTCAGTGGCAGGCCGGCCCGATCGAAGAAGTCGGACAGCACGATCTCTCGCCAGAAGGTCTCAAAGGACGGCGCATCGAAAGCGACGTAAAGGGCCTCCTCGCCGCGGTCGCGGTAGCCGGCGTTGTGGAGCCTGGGCGACAGGCTGTGCGCCGCCGGGTGACCGACGACGCCGAACAGCTGCGATGCGCGGTGGAGGTTCGGCAGACCGTAGTCGACCTGCAACCGTTCGATGGACGGCTGGCCGGGCGCCGCGGCCAGCCGCCCGGCGGCACCGTAGATCCACGGCGCGCCGAGACGAGGCGCCACCAACCGGGTCCAGGCGCCGACGGCGCCCATGGAGAACGCGACGACGTCGTCCCGGGCGACGCCTAGCAGCAGTTCGAGCGGCGCGAGTTCGTCTCCGGACCGCTCGGCGGCGGTGACCAGCTTGTGGAGCCGCGCTTCGACCCCGGATACCTGTCTCAACCGGCCCCGCAGGGCCTTCAGGTTCCGTGCCCGGCCATGCCACGACACCACGCGACGCCGGGGTTCGACAGCGTCCAGGACGGCCCTGCCGAGATCGCGGTCCGCCTCGATGTCCACCAGGTCGTATCCGCGTGCCGCGGAGAGCAGGACCGCCCGGCGCTCCGGCTCCACGGTGCCCCGGCCGCCTTCCGCTTCGCTTCGAAGCGTGTAGAGCAGTTTGCCGGCGAAGCGCTCCCGCAACCAGTCGACGCCGACATCTCCGACCAGGTCCGCCCGCACCTCCAGGCAGTCCGCCAGCTCCGAGAGCGCGCGTACCTCGTCGCCGGACGCACTCGGCGCCTCCGTCAACGACGCGACCAACGTCGCACGAAGTGCGACCTCCGTAGAAGTCGCATTCCGTGCGACCTCCGTAGTCGCACTCGGTGCGACCCCATTCGCACTCCGTGCGGCCTCCGTAGGGGTGGCGGTTCGAGATTCGTCGGTTGTCGGGTTCAAAACGGGAAGACCTCCTTCGATCCGGAAGGAGGTCTTCTCGCTCACCCTCGTCCCGGACCGTGCGTACCGGGACCTGGCCCGGGTTCAGCCCTTGCCGTGACCGTGAGCCCACCAGGAAGTCGCGACAACCCCGGTCGCAGGAGCGACGGAGGCTGCGACGAGGGCGAAAGTGCTGTCCGGTGAGTTCATGACGCGGTGCGGGCGGAACGGGCCGGAATGGCTCCGGGACGCCGGATACTGCACCGGAAGGTGCGGACTGTCAAGCAGGTTCCAAGCCTGCCTAGTCCTCCGAGGTGAGTTCGCTTCTCCCCTGGTACATCCCCACTCCGATGATGACGAAGCAGAGCGAACCGAACGCCTGCATGGCGTTGTCGTTCGTGAGGAGCGTCCGGGGCTCGATCCCCGAGACGTGCTGCAGGACCAGGAAGTTGACGATTGCCAGGACCCCCAGGAGGACGAATCCGTAGGAGGCCAGCTTGAAGATGTTCGTCGAGCCGAAGCGGGCGGAAAGGCCGAGGCCCACCAGAATGGACCCGATGGGATAGACCGAGACGAGCGCGATGACGATGCCTGCCATCGACACGTAGGTGCCGAGAGCCAAATCCTCCAGGCCGCGCTGCATCAGGTGGACGCTGAACTGCCGCATGCCCATCGCGACGACGTAGAGGCTCCATCCGAACACGCTGACATACGCCCCCAGCCGCAGGCACAAGCCACCGGGACCCTGCTGGGCCAGGCGGAGCCACGTGAAGGCCGCGTACCCGTAGAGGAACATCCCGATGATCGACAGCATGGACGCCAGATGCGCGAGGCTGGCGTTCGCCGCCGCCGCGTCGAGGGCGGCCGGGAAGTCGGTCTGGTCCACCGGGTCCACTACGCCCCCGGGGAAGAGGAGCGATGCGAGCACCAGCAGGATGACACCGACGATCAGGGCCAACCCTCCTTGCCTGGTGACGGGGTTCGACGTAGTGGATGGGGCCATGACCACTTCCTTTCTGGCGCGCGGCACCTGCTGAGACTGGAATGTGAACTGATACTAGCAGCCAGCTAGGCCCTGGCCATGATCAGCGCGCCGTTCGTGCCGCCGAAGCCGAAGGAGTTGGTCAGCGCCACGTCGACCTTCGCCTCGCGCGGCTCGTGGGGCACGAAGTCCAGGTCGCACTCCTCGCCGGGCTCGTCGAGGTTCAGCGTCGCCGGCAGCACCTGCCGGTCGACGGCCAGCGCCAGAATGCCCGCTTCGACGCCGCCCGCGGCGCCCAGCAGGTGACCGGTCGACGACTTGGTCGAGGACACGGCCAGGCGGTAGGCGTGGTCTCCGAACACCCGCTTGACCGCCCGCACCTCGGCGATGTCGCCGAGCGGCGTCGACGTGCCGTGGGCGTTGACGTAGTCGACCGTCTCGGGCGCCAGCCCCGCGTCGTCGAGCGCCGCCAGCATCACCCGGGCGGCGCCGTCGCCCTCCGGCTCCGGCGCCGAGACGTGGTAGGCGTCGGAGCTCATGCCGTAGCCGACGATCTCGGCGTAGACGTGGGCGCCACGCTCGAGCGCCGCCTCACGCTCCTCCAGAACGAGAATCCCGGCTCCCTCACCGAGCACGAAGCCGTCGCGGCCCTTGTCCCACGGCCGCGACGCCTTCGACGGCTCGTCGTTGCGCACCGACAGCGCCTTCATCGCGCCGAAACCGGCCAGCGCCAGGTCGGAGGTCGTGGCCTCGGTGCCGCCGGCGAAGGCGGCGTCAGCGTAGCCGTGCTGGATCATTCGGAACGCGTCGCCGACGCCGTGCAGGCCGGTCGTGCAGGCGGTCGTCGGGCAGGTATTCGGCCCGCGCGCGCCGAAACGGATCGAGATCTGGCCGGAGGCCATGTTCGCGATCAGGCCGGGGATGAAGAACGGCGACACCCGGCGCGGACCGCGGTCGCGCCAGATGCCATGCATGTGCTCGATCAGGGGCAGGCCGCCCATGCCGGAACCGACGACGGTGGCGACGCGGTCGCGGTTGCCGTCGTCGATCACGAGCCCCGAGTCCTCGTGGGCGAGCGTCGCGGCGGCGAGGCCGAACTGGATGAACAGGTCGACCCGGCGGATCTCCTTGCGCCCCATGAACTGCTCAGCGTCGAAGTCCCGCACCTCCGCGGCGATCTTCGTCGTGTAGAGGTCGGCGTCGACCCGCGTCAGCGGACCGACACCGCTCCGCCCTTCCACCAGGCCGGACCAGGTCGCCTCCGTGCCCACGCCAAGCGGAGACACCAGCCCCACGCCGGTAACGACGACGCGTCTACGGTCGCTCATGGTCAGGACCGGCCCGCGCCGGTCAAGGCGAGATCAGCTCGAGGACCCGTGGGCCTGGATGTAGTCGATGGCCTCCTTGACCGAGCCGATCTTCTCGGCGTCCTCGTCCGGAATCTCGATGCCGAACTCCTCCTCGAAGGCCATGACCAACTCGACGATGTCGAGCGAGTCTGCACCGAGGTCGTCAGTGAAGCTGGCCTCCGGAGTGACTTCGTCGGCATCGACTCCGAGCTGCTCGACGATGATGCTGTTGACCTTTTCGACTACGGACATTCTGGTTCCTCTCGAGGGTAAAGGCAGGTTTGGCGTTTCGGACCCGCGGGCAGAAGGGAAGACTATGCCACCACCGGGGCCATCCGTCCAATGCCGGGTCCGCGGCCGCGGTCGACCGCGCTAGGTCATTCCACCGCTGACGCTCAGCACCTGGCCCGTGACATACGACGCCTCGTCGCTCGCCAGGTAGAGCACCGCGGCCGCGATGTCGTCGACGGTGCCCAGCCGGACCAGGCCGTGCTGCTCCAGGAAGCGTTCCCCCGCCCCGTCCGGCAATGCCGCAGTCATGTCCGTCTCGATGAAGCCCGGCGCCACCACGTTGACCGTGATCCCGCGGCTCAGGAGCTCCCGCGCGAGCGACTTGCTGAACCCGATCAGGCCGGCCTTGGAGGCGGCGTAGTTGGCCTGGCCCGCGTTGCCAACCACTCCGGCCACCGAAGACACGGACACCACCCGGCCGTGGCGGCGCCGCATCATGCCGCGGACCAGAGCCTTGGTCAGGACGAAAGCGCCGGTCAGGTTCACGTCCAGCACCCGCTGCCACTGCTCGAGAGTCATACGGGCCAGCAGGTTGTCGGCCGTGATCCCCGCGTTGTTCACGAGGATGTCGACGGCCGCGAACTCCGAAGGCAGCCCCCGCACGGCGGCAGGAATCGACTCGTGATGGCCAAGATCGAGCGCCATCGGATGGGCCTCGCCGCCGCCCTCCCGCACCGCGCCGGCAACCTCGTCAAGGAGTTCCTCGTTGCGGGCGGCAAGGACGACCCGCGCGCCCTGCCGAGCCAGCAGCAGGGCCGCGGCGCGGCCGATGCCGCGCGAGGCGCCGGTGATCAGGGCCGTTCTGCCCTGCAGGTCGAAAACGGTCACGCAGCGAGGTCCTCCGGTTCGGCGACGGCCTGGATCTTCAGACCGCGCTCGATGCGGCGCGCGAGACCGGAGAGCACCTTGCCCGGCCCGATCTCGACGTGTCGCTCGACGCCTCGGGAAGCCATCAGGGCCACCGACTCCGACCAGCGCACCGCGCCGTCGATCTGCCGGACCAGGGCGTCCCGCGCCGCAGCGGCGGTCGTCACCTCAGCCGCATCCACGTTACAGACGACCGGGACCTTCGGATCCGCCATCGGAACGTCCCGGATCAGGGGTTCCATCACCGCGCGAGCCGGCGCCATCAGGGCACAGTGGAACGGAGCCGACACGGGCAGCGGGATCGCCCGCCGCGCGCCCCGCTCGGCGGCCAGCTCCACGGCCCTGCCGACCGCGCCGGCCGCCCCGGCGATCACGATCTGTCCCGGGGCGTTCAGGTTCGCGAGCTGGCAGACGCCGTCGGTGTCGCTTGCCGCCTCTGCCGCCACAGCGGCGGTCTCCTCCTCGCTCAGCCCGAGGATCGCGGCCATGGCGCCCTCGCCGACCGGCACCGCCTGTTGCATCGCCTCGCCGCGGGCCCGCACCAGCCGCAGGGCGTCGGCGAGTTCGAGGGAACCGGCCGCCACCAGGGCCGAATACTCGCCCAGGCTGTGCCCGGCGACGAAGGTCGGCGCGGCCGGTCGGGGAACCTGCGCCAGGTAGCAGCGCAGCACCGCGACCGACATGGCGACGATCGCGGGTTGAGTGTTCGCGGTCAACTGGAGTTCGTCCTCCGGACCCTCGAAACAGAGCCCCGACAACGAGAAGCCGAGCGTGTCGTCGGCCTCCTCGAACACCGCCCGCGCCTCGGGAAAGGCCGAGGCCAGCGCGCGGCCCATGCCGACCCGCTGCGAGCCCTGGCCCGGAAAGACGTACGCCACCCCGCTCATGTCGACCGGCACCGCGCAGCTTCCTAGCGCCGCCAAACGCCTCGCAGGCTCGGCGTTTGGCCCCAGCCCCCACCTCTCCAGGAGGCTGCGCGTTGTCCTGCACTTCGTTGCATGCCTGCCGCGCAGCCTCCTAGAAGCGCACCGCGGCCGCGCCCCAGGTGAGGCCCGCCCCAAACGCCGCCATCAGCACCAGGTCGCCGGGGTCGATCCGGCCGTCGCGGTTCAGTTCGTCGAGGGCGATCGGGATGGAAGCGGCCGACGTGTTGCCGTAGCGCTCGACGTTGACGTAGACGCGGTCGGCCGGCACGTCGATCCTGCGGCCGACGGCATCGATGATCCGGCGGTTCGCTTGATGGGGAATCAGCCACCGAACGTCTTCGGGACGCTGCCCGGCGCCCTCGAGCACCTCGCCCGAAACCTCGGCCAGCGTCCGTACGGCGACCTTGAAGGTCTCGTTGCCGAGCATCCGGATGAAGGGCAGGCGGGCCTCCAGAGTCTCGGGACGGTTCGGAGGATTGCGGCTGCCGCCGCCCGGCATCTCGAGCAGGTGGGCGAGCGAGCCGTCGCTGTGAATCGCCACCGAGAGAATGCCCGGGAGCCCGTTCTCGCTCGACGGATTGGGCGGATGCTCGCCGCGAAGCACCACCGCGCCGGCGCCGTCGCCGAACAGCACGCAGGTCGAACGGTCCTCGTAGTCCGTGTACTTCGTCAACGACTCGGCCCCGATGACCAGGGCCGTGGAAGCGGCGCCGCTCGACACGTACTGGTGGGCCACGGAGAGACCGTAGACGAAGCCCGTGCAGCCTGCGTTCAGGTCGAACGCGGTTGCGTCCCTGGCGCCGAGTTCCTCCTGCACCAGGCAGGCAGTGGCCGGAAAGGGCATGTCCGGCGTCACCGTCGAGATCAGGACGAGGTCCACGTCGGACGCTTCGACGCCGGCCATCTCCATCGCCTTGCGGGCGGCGTCGACGGCAAACATCGACGTGTACTCCTCGTCGGAGGCGACCCGCCGTTCCTCGATGCCGGTGCGCGCGATGATCCAGTCGTTCGACGTGTCGACGATCCGCTCCAGGTCGGCGTTGGTCAGGATCCGGTCCGGTACGGAGCGGCCGGTGCCCGCGATCCGGACCCGCCGCGCGCCGTTCGAGAAATCTCCCTGGAGGCCGTTCGTCATCCCGCCACCACCGCCTTGGAATGCGCTTCATACGCGACCTCGGACAGTTTAGCGCTGACCTTGAGGTGAATATCCGCCTCGCAGAACTCGACCGCGCGCCGCACGGCGTTGTGGATCGCGCGGGCCGAAGAGCGGCCGTGGGCAACGAAGCACCCGCCGCGCAGCCCGAGCATCGGAGCGCCGCCGTACTCGCTGTAGTCGATCCGGCTCTTGAAGCTCTCGAACGCGGGCCGGGCCAGAAGGTAGCCGAACTTCGTCCGCCAGTTGCGGCTCATCTCCTCCCGCAACTGGCTGCCGATGAACTCGGCCAGAGACTCCGCGCTCTTGAGGATCGCGTTGCCGACGAAACCGTCGCAGACGACGACGTCGGCGGCGCCGCTGAACACGTCCCGTCCCTCGACGTTTCCGACGAAGTTCAGCCCCGTGGCGTCCAGAGCCTTGAACGCCTCACGGACGAGCTCCGTACCCTTGCCCACCTCCTCCCCGATCGACAGAAGGCCGATCCGCGGCGAGCGCATCCGCAGCAGTTGCTGGGCCAGGTAATGGCCCATCACCGCGTACTGGCGAAGTTGGTGCGGCTTCGAATCGACGTTGGCCCCGGCATCCAGCAGGATGGTCCGGCCGACCCGGCGCGGCATGGTTACTGCGAGAGCCGGCCGGTCGACTCCGGGCGCGACGCCGATCACCATCTTGCCGGCGACCAGGGCGGCGCCCGTGTTGCCCGCCGTCAGCATCGCCGCGGCCCGGCCTTCCCTGACCAGCCGGGCGCAGACCCGCACCGAGGAGTCGCGCTTCCGGCGCACCGCGAGCGCCGACTCGCCCATGCCGACGACCTCGCGAGCGTGAACGATCTCGATCCGGTCGAGGTCGGAGGCGACGGATTCGAGCTCCTCGATCTCCCGTTCCAGCACTTCCCGCCTGCCGACCAGGAGCAACCGAAGCCCGTTCTCCCGCGCCGCCAGGAGCGCTCCCTCGACCACGGTCCGCGGCGCGTGATCGCCGCCCATCGCATCGACGGCGATCACCGTCGGGTCGGGTGCAGGAGATCGATTCGTCATCGGGACCGCGGCGCCGCCGGCGTCGGGCTCCTAGAGAACGTCCTCGACAGGGATCACGTCACGGCCGCGGTAGTAGCCGCAATGGGGACAGGCGCGATGCGGCAGCTTGGTTTCGCCGCAGTTGGGACAGATCGAGCCGGCGGGTCGCTTCAGGAAGTCGTGGGACCGTCGCCGGTCCCGGCGCGCCTTCGAGTGCCGCCGTTTGGGGTTGGCCATTTCTTCTATTTCCTTTCCTGGCTCTGTGGCTAAGTCAGACTATCGGTAATACGTTCGCGGACCGCTTCGAGGGCGGCCCAGCGGGGATCGACGCTCTCCGCGACGCAGTTGCAGGCCTGCCGGTTCCGGTCGACTCCGCACTGCGGGCACAGGCCCCGGCACGCCGAGTCGCACGTCGGTTTCATCGGGACGTTGAGTTCGACCTGTTCGCAGACCAGCCGGCACAGGTCGACCGCGCCGGCGACCGCGACGAGCGTCGAGAGATCCTCCGGCTCGAGCTCGCGGGCGCCGGGCCCCTCCCCGGCGTCGTCGGCGGCCGCCGAACCGTCCGAGCCGCCCGCCGTCACGACGAACGCGAGCGCCAGGTCGACATCCTCCTCGTACGGGGCCAGGCAACGGTCACAGCGAAGTCGGTAGCGGTAGCGCAGTCGCGTCTGGAGCAGAAAGTCCGGTCCGGTGAAGGTCAGGCTGCCCTCGCAGTCGACGCTGCCCGGAACGAGCGCCTCGTCCCGACTCAGGTCGGGAGCCGGCACGCGGACGGCATCGCGCCAGCGGAGGGGGCCGCTACGGGCCTGGTCGAGCTGCAGGTGCATGCGATTTCACCGTCAGGCGTCCGCCGCCTCGGAGCCGCGCAAACCCCGAAGGCTATGAATCGTTGCCGCCGTTTGTCAACGTCTTCACGCTTTGGCGGCGCTAGGCTTGCGCCGTGGCCAGGATCGGCATCGATGCCCGGAAAGTGCGCGACTTCGGCATCGGTGTCTACGTGACGAACCTGATCCACGGTCTTGTCCGCACCGAAGCCGCGGGAGAGGCGCCCGCCGGCAACGAGTACGTCCTGTTCGTGCGGCCCGAGGACCGGGACTTCGCGGCCGACCTGCCGTCGAACTTTCGTTGCGTCGTCGAACGTTCGCCGGTGTACTCGCTGCGCGAGATCGGCATGATGAGCTGGCGCATCTGGCGGTCGCGACTGGACCTCTACCATGCCACCCACTACGTCCTGCCGGCGGTCGTGCCCTGTCCAACCGTGGTCACGATCCACGACATCATCCACCTCCTCTATCCCGGATTCCTGCCCAACCGCGCCGCGTCCTTCTACGCCCAGGGGATGTTCCGCCACAGCGTCGCCCGGGCGGACCGGATCGTCGCCGTGTCGAACAACACGCGCAACGACGTCCTCGACTACTTCAGCGTCGACGAGGACAGGATCCGCGTCGTCTACAACGGCGTGGAGGACCGCTTCCGCCGGCCGCTGCCGGAAGACGAACTCCGCGACGCCCTGGACGACGTCGGCGTACGCCGGCCCTACCTGCTGTTCGTCGGCAACCCGAAGCCTCACAAGAACCTCGACCGGGTGATCCAGGCCTACGCGCGGGCCCGGGCGCGGGCCGGCTTCGATGCTCCGCTCGTCTGCGTCGGCGCCCGTCCGGGCAGCGACTTCAAGCTGGAACGGCGAGCCCGCCAGCTCGGGATCGCCGATCACATCCGCCTGCTGGGCCACGTGGACGGCGAGGTTCTGCCGGCCCTCTACCAGGGAGCGAGTCTGTTCCTCTACCCCACCCTCTACGAGGGCTTCGGACTGCCCGTCGTGGAGGCGATGGCCTCCGGCGTACCGGTCATCACCTCGAACACGTCGTCGCTCAAGGAAATCGCCGAGGGCTACGCCGAACTCGTCAACCCGCTCGAGGTGAAGGAGATCGCCAGAGCGATCGAGCGCTGCATGGGCAACCGCGACCACGCAAGGCAATTGGCCGACCGCGCCGGCGAACGGTCGGCCCGCTTCCGGTGGGAAGAGGCAGCCGAGAGCACCCTGGACATCTACCGGGAGGTCCTGCGGGAGGCCGGTGACTGAGTGCCCGGATGCACTCCGGCGCGGCTCCTCAGCGTGACGCCGGCTGGTAGCATCCGGCGCCCGCGCGATCGAGCGGCGGCGGCCTCGCAGGACTGAAGACCGTGCTTCACAAGCAACTTCGCGTCACCGCCGCCCTGAACCTGGGAGGCGACATCGCCGCGACCGTCGGGGCCTTCTTCCTGGCCTGGTACCTGCGGTTCGTCCAGCCGGTGATCGAAATCACGAAGGCGGTGCCCGACTTCGAGCCCTACCTCAGGATGCTGCCGTTCATCGTCCTGATCTGGCCCACCGTCTACTACTTCCACGGCCTCTACCGCATCCGACGCGGGCACAGCCGGGTGGACGAGATGATCAGCATCGTCGTCGCCACCGTGCTGGCGCTGGTCATCCTGACCTCGGTCCTGACCTTCGACCGCCTGACCCAGGCCGGAACGGACGATCCGTTTTCCTACAGCCGGGCGTTCTTCGCCCTGTTCATCGTCACCGACATCTTCCTCGTCGCCTTCCTCCGGCTGGGGACCCGCGCCGTCCTGCGCACGGTCCGCCGCCGCGGCCACAACGTGCGCCGCATCCTGATCGTCGGCGCCGGCGACAGCGGCGAGGAGATCGCGGCCAAGCTGGTCCGTCACCGGGAGCTCGGCTACGAGGTCGTCGGGTTCCTCGACGACGATCCGGAGAAGCTGCACGCCGAAATCGGCGACGGCGTGCAGGTCCTCGGCACCCTGGCCGATCTGGAGGGGACGATCGAACAACACGGCGTCGACCAGGTGATGATCGCCCTGCCCTTTGCAGCCCATCGCAAGATCCTCGACCTGCTCGACCGCATCGGTAACGAACTGATCGAGATCCGCCTCGTCCCGAACGTTCTTCAGTACGCAACGCTGCGCGCCGAGATCGAAGACATCGACGGCACGCCGGTCATCAACCTCTCGCACGTCCCGATGGAGGGGTGGTCCAGCCTGGCCAAGCGCACGATGGACGTCGTCCTCTCCGCCGCCGCGATGGTCGCGCTCCTGCCGTTCCTGCCGGTCGTCATGCTGCTGATCAAGCTGGAGGACCGGGGCCCGCTCTTCTACCGCCAGGAGCGGATGGGCCTCGACGGCCGCTCTTTCATGATCCTCAAGTTCCGCTCGATGCGGGTTGGCGCCGAGTCCTCGACCGGCCCCGTCTGGGCAACGGAAGACGACCCCCGCCGCACCCGTATCGGCGCCTTCCTGCGCCGCTGGTCGATCGACGAATTGCCCCAGCTCTGGAACATCTTCCGCGGCGACATGTCCTGCGTCGGACCCCGCCCTGAACGCCCCGCCTTCGTCCGCGAGTTCCGCGACAAGATCCCGAACTACATGCTCCGCCACCGCGTCAAGTCCGGCCTCACCGGCTGGGCCCAGGTCCACGGCTGGCGCGGCAACACCTCCATCCGCAAACGCATCCAGTACGACCTCTACTACATCGAAAACTGGAGCCTCCGCCTCGACCTCCAGATCCTCTGGCTCACCCTCCGCCGCGGCCTGACGAAGAACGCCTACTGACGGCGCGACGGCGTCGGTGCTTACCCGTCTGCGGCGGGATGCGGGGGGAGGGTCCCAGCGGACGCTCACGCCCGCTTGGTGGATGTGTAGTTGGGCGTTCGCTTCGGTCGACTGCGCTTCACGCCGGCCTGGGTTCAGGTTAGGTTCTCGACAGGCGCTTGTCTCTAGCCCGCTGGGACCCTCCCCCCGCATCCCGCCGCAGACTGGTCGGTGTCGGCTTCGGTCGCCGCTCGGACAATCGGCGACCTGGGCCGGCAGCCGCATCGGTGGGCGGAAAGCACAGCCTGGACTGTAGGGAGAGCGACGGACAGGCTATTCTTGGGCGCGGCGGAGTGATTCCGGATCGAGGGAAGGGAGAGGGCATGAAGAGGATTGAGGATCGGCGGCTGTTGGGTGCATTGGCGTTTACTGTGGTCACCTTGTTCCTGCTGGGCGCTTGTGCGGGCGAGGGAGGCGTTTCCGGTGCCCGCGCCGGGTACATCGCGGAGATGGGGTCGTTCTCGGTTGTGGCGCCTGCGATGGTCGAGGAGGCGGCGGAAGACGCCGAGGCCGACGCTGAAACCACTGAAGAGGCTGCACCGGCTGAGCCCGCGATGGTCACCGTCCTGCTCGACTTCCTGATTCACAACGAGGGCTCCGGAACGCTCGACGGCGTGACGGTCGACCTCACGATCGCCGGCCCGGACGGCGATGAGAAAGAACGCCATCTCCTCTGGGTCGACACGACCGGCCTGACCAAGGGCTCGCAGCGGCAGGTTGCTCATGAACTGACCGATGTCGCCTACGTTGAGGGCGACGGCTTCCACGTCGAGGTCCGTCACCCGATCCCGATGGAGGAACGCGGCGACTACGCCGAGTTCGACGCAGAGAGCTAGGAAGCCGCGCTCATGAGGAGCGCCCCCAGCCGAGCCCGCAGCCTGACAGCGGCGCTCCTAACCTGCGCCGTGGTGGCCCTTGTCGCCTGGGCCCTCACCGGCATCTACCTCTTCATCCTCGTCGTGCCCCTCGGCGCCTGGCTCTGGTCCCTCGGTCGGCGCGACAGAGGCTAGCGCCGCCTACGGCGGCAGCCGGCGGGGACGCCGGCGCACCCAGTGTGCAACAACGAAGTCCTACGCACTCCAGTCCGCGGCGGGGTGCGGGGGAGGGTCCCAGCGGGCTAGAGACAAGCGCCTGTCGAGAACCTCACCTCAACCCAGGCCGGCGTGAAGCGCAGTCGACCGAAGCGAACCCCCACCCCCCCACCTACCAGGAAGGGGTGAGCGTCCGCTGGGACCC
>VXSP01000016.1 GCA_009837885.1 Holophagales bacterium
GGTTTCGACTGCGGGCGGGGCGGCGTCGGGGGGTGGGCTGCAGGCCGCGAGGCCGACGGCAATGAGAGCTGCAGTAGAGAAACCCGCCGCACCGACGGTCGTTCTCTGGGTGCGCGGACCTTCTGGTCCGCTCTCGGGCGGAGCCGCGAAGCGGTGGAGCCCGGACAAAGCGGCCGCCGGCCAAAGGCCGGCGCCGATGCCTCCGCCGCCTGCGGCGGCAGCGGACCAGAAGGTCCGCGCACCCAGAGATAGGGCGTTGCTGGAGGCAGCCTTCTCTACTGGTATCGGTAGGTCCACGGGCTAACTCCCCGCCCTGAGGTCGGAGTGCGGAATGACCAGGGTCTCGATCAGTTCGTCGTCGATTGAGTAGATCTCGTACGTCACCCGCGGATCCTCACCCGCCGTCTCAAACGTCAGCAGACCAAACGAGTCCTTCAAGTTGTAGCTGAACAGCGCACCCGGCTCGATCGGATGCGTATGAATGTTGGTCAACTGCCCGCTCAGGAGGTCGTGAAACGCGTACCCGCTCTCCCGCTCGATCGCCCAGGCCTCGGAGCGATGGCGATCGGACGAGAGCAGCACCACGCCCCGGACGTCGTTCTCCTCAACAAACCGGAAGATCTCCTCCCGCTCCTCCGGGAAGCCCGACCAGGTGTCGCGGCTCCCGGGCTTGGCGCCGTCGGCCCAGGCCACGGGGCTGGCGATCACCTTGAAGGTGGCCTCGGAGGCGCCTAGCCCTTCGAGCAGCCAGGCTTTCTGCACCGGGCCCAGCATGGTGCGCTCTTCGACGAAGGGGTTCGTCCGGTAGGTGCGGCCGTCGAGCAGGAAGAATTCGACGTCCCCGAGCGAGAACCGGAACCAGACGCCCGGGTGCGACGCCGACCCGTGGGCCGGGTTGTTCCAGTTGCGGCGGAAGTGCTCGACCATCGGCTGCTTCCAGGCCGGGCGGTCGACGTAGGGGCCGAGCCAGATGTCGTCGAAGGCAGCATCGTGGTCGTCCCAGACCGCGTAGACCGGGGTCGCGCTCACCAGGCGGCGGAACTCGGGACGCGACTGGCGCTGGTAGTAGGTGTAGTCGTGGAACGGGCCGGGCTGCTCCGGCAGGTCGATGTAGGCGTTGTCGCCGAGCAGGAGCAGCGCCTGCGGGGAGTGGGCGGCGATCGTGTCCCACATGCGCTCGTTGGCCGGCGTGTAGCCGGCGCAGCCGCCGAAGGCGATCGTGACGGTGCCTTGGGCGCCGGGGGGTGGGGACGTGCGGAGGGTGTAGGTGGGCGACTGGGACTGCGGTGACTGCGGCTTGGACTGCGGCTGGGGAGCAGGCGGCGTGTCGGCGTCGACGAGGACCTGGTAGCTGTAGCTGGTGTCCGGCGAGAGACCGGCGAGGGTGACCGTGCCGGTGTAGTCCTCATCGGCGGTCGTGGCGCCGGAGGCGATGTGGCGTTCGCCGTCGGCCGTGGCGACGACTTCGAAGCCGGTCGCTCTGGCAGTGCGGACCCAGACGGCGGCTGTCGTGTCGGTGACGGCGCCGAGCATCGGGCCGTGGACGATCTCGTTGTTCGGGCTCGCCGCGTGGAGCGCGAAGGTCGCGGTGGCAGCGAGCGGGGCAAGCAGGTCGCGTGGCCCGGCCAGGAAACGACCGAAGGGCATGCCTGCGTCGAGGGCCGTTTGCATGGCTGCTTCGGCCTCGTCGACCTGGTCGAGTCGGGTCAGGGCTACCGCGCGGATGAAGTGCGATTCGGCGTCGGCGGGGTCGTTGGCCAGTCGAGCGTCGGCTAGCTCGATCGCGCGGGTTGGGTTGCCGTCGAGGATCTCGAGAAGCTGCCGCTGGCCGCGGCGCTTGTAGTAGAGGTCGGCGGAGCGCTCGTCGAACATGCGGCGGCTCCACTCGTTCTCGGCACCGTAGAACGGGTGCGGGGAGTCGCCTTCGTAGGCGTCGGGTGGGCCGAACTCGCCGAAGTTCTCGCCGCCGGGGTTGCCGGCTTCGCGGGCGGCTAGTTCGGTGGTTCGGTCGGGGGTGGGGGTGCAGGCGGCCAATGCGAGGAGGGCCAGAGCCGGCGCTACGCGCCGGATGCCGGCGGGGACGCCGGCGCACCCAGTGGCTCGGGCTCGCCGCTTCGCGGCATCGCGCCTGATGCCGGCCAGAAGGCCGGCGCACCGACACCACCGCCACCACCACCGACAGGCGGTATCACCGATCCACGAACGCGCCATCTTCCGTCGTCAGGGTGCTCCAGTTCTTCGGCTCGTAGGGGAACTTCGCGGCGACTTCCTCGTCGAGGTCGATGCCGAGGCCGGGGCGGCTGGGGAGCTTGGCGAAGCCGCGTTCGTAGGAGAAGTGGCCGCCGTGGAAGAGGTCCTGCCAGAACGGGTCCTGCCCGCTGCCGATCTCGAGGATGGTGCAGTTCGGGGTGCTGGCGCAGACGTGCATGGAGGCGAGGGTGCTGACCTCGCTCTGCGGGTTGTGCGGCGACACGTCGACGCGGAAGCCCTCGGCCATGATCGCGATCTTGCGCAGCTCGGAGATGCCGCCGACGTGGACGACATCCGGCATGATGACGTCGACGAGCCGCTCCGAGCACAGCGGCGCGAAGTGGTAGCGCGAGGTGAGGCGCTCGCCGGTCGCCAGCGGCACGCGGGTCTGGGCGCGGATCTGGCGGACCTCCTCGATCACCTCGTTCTCGAGTTGGGTGACCTCCTCGACCCAGAACGGCCGGTACTCCTCCACCCGGTTGCAGAACTCGACGGCGGAGAGCGGCGTCGGCTTGCCGTGCGCCTCGACGATGATGTCGAAGTCCGGCCCGACGATCTCGCGCACCCGGGCGAGGTGCTCGACGCCGCGGCGGATCGAGACGCGGTGGTTGATTGGCCGGCCGCCCGGGTAGAAGCCGCCCTTGACGCAGGTCCAGCCGGCTTCCTTCTTCTGGCGCCAGAGGTCGAGCTCTTCCTCGTAGTCGGCGGCGCGGCGCTTCTGGCTGTGGCTGATCCGTTCGAGGTAGCCCTCGTGGCAGTAGAGCCGCACTTTGTCGCGGGCCTTGCCGCCGAGGAGCTGCCAGATCGGCTGGCCGAGAGCCTGGCCGAGGATGTCCCACATGGCGATCTCGACCGCGGAGAGCGCCGACATGAGGACCGGGCCGCCGCGGTAGCGGGGGCCGATGAACATCCCGCGCCAGTGGCGCTCGATCTCGGTCGGGTCCTTGCCGACGAGGTAGCGCTTGTGGTTCTCGATGGCGGCGGCGACGACTTCGCCCTTGTTGGCGAGGGTGCCTTCGCCGAGGCCGGTGATCCCCTGGTTCGTGTAGAGCTTGACGAAGACGAAGTTCTCGTCGTTGCCGGCGTCGACGAGGAAGGTGCGGAGGTCGGTGACGCGGAGGTTGAGGGGTTTGGCGTCTTCGAAGGTCTTCTCCAGGGGGCCGGGTTGTTGTTGCTGCGCTGGGGGTTGGGCGCGCAGAGGGCGGGTGGCGGCGCCGGCGGCGAGGCCGAGGGCGGCGAGGAGGGCGTCGCGGCGGTTGAGGTCAGTCATGCGGGTTGGCCTTCGGGCTCGCCAACTGCGGCAGGGAAATCCGCCATCCCGCGGGGTGTTGGGGGGGGGGGGGGGTCTCCTCCCCGGCGGGGGGGCTCGGCGGGGGGGGGGGTTCCCCGGGGTAATGTGGGCGCGGGCTTCGCCGGCGGCGATTCTGTCGCCGCCTTCGGCGGCAGCGGGTCAGAAGACCCGCGCACCCAGCGGAGTTCATCTTGCGTCGCCTCCGTGTTCGTCGACGAAGCGCCAGTCGTGGCGGGCCTTCTCGTAGCCGGGGTTGACCGTCATCTCGCCGGCGCCGATCTCCTGGCGCCAGGCGGCGAGTTGCTGGAGGAGGCTGTCGGCCAACTCGGGCTTCTCCGCCGAGAGGTCGGTCATTTCGCCCGGATCGTCCACGAGGTTGAAGAGGCTGACCGCGGGGCCGACGCCGGCGATCGTGCCTTCGAACCACTCGATCAGCTTGTAGTCGCCCTGGCGAATCGCGCCGGCCGGCATGTAGCCGAGATGGTGGTAGTGCGGATAGTGGAAGTAGAGCGTGTCGCGGTCGAGCGCGCCGCTTCCGTCGAGCACGGGCAGGAGGCTCAGGCCGTCGATGTCGGCTGGCAGTTCGTTAACGTCGAGGATGCCGGCGATCGTCGGGAAGAAGTCGTCCGAGGTGATCAGGTCGTCGCTGGCGCTGCCGGGCTCGACCACGCCCGGCCACTTGACGGCGAGCGGCACGCGGATGCCGCCTTCCCAGATCATCGCCTTGCCGCCGCGGAACGGGTCCTGCGCCTGGAGCTGCTCGAAGCCGCCGTTGTCGGAGTAGAAGATGACGATGGTCCGCTCGGTCAGGCCGTGCTCCTCGATGCGGTCGAGGATCTGCCCGAAGCCGGTGTCCATCGTCTCGATCATCGCGCCCATGATCGGGTTGTTCACGGGGTCGTCGGCGTCTGGCTTCGCCTCGTACTTGGCGATCAGCTTCGGGTCCTCGAGCAGCGGGCGGTGGACCACGTGGTGGGTGACGTAGAGGAAGAACGGGTTGTCCCGGTTCGCGTCGAGGAAGGCGAGCGATCGATCCGTGATCTCGCGGGCGTGGTGGGCGTCGGCGAGGGGGTCGTCCTCGTACTCGGGCTTGACCGTCGTCAGGACATCGTCGAAGCCCTGGGACGCGGGGTCCATCGGCCGGCCGGGCACGTACTCCTTGTCGACGTTCAGGTGCCACTTGCCGAAGTGGCCGGTGGCGTAGCCCTGGGACTTGAAGAGCTCGGCGAGGGTGACTTCTTCGAGGGGGAGGCCGGGGACTTCGGCGGGTCTGAGGAGACGCGCGTACGGGTACGGGCTGCCGGGGATGTAGTCGGTGATCTGGAGGCGCGCCGGGTTCTTGCCGGTCATCAGGCTGGCGCGGGTCGGCGAGCAGACCGGGTTGGCCGAGTAGGCGTTGGAGAACGTCATGCCGGCGGCGGCGACGGCGTCGATGGTCGGGGTCTCGTAGAAGGTCGTGCCGTGGTAGCCGACCTGGTTCCAGGCGAGGTCGTCGGCGAGGAAGAGGACTACGTTCCAGGGGGTGGCGGTGGTGGTGTCGGTGGTGGATGTGGCGTCGGGGGTGGGGGTGCAGGCGGCCAGGAGGAGGAGTGCCGAGAAGGCTCGGGCTCGCCGCTTCGCGGCATCGCGCTTGATGCCGGCGGGGACGCCGGCGCACCCAGTGTGTGGCTTCTTCATCACGTTGGCACCCCTCTCCGCTTCCGGTCCTTCCAACCAGCATAGGTCAGGTTCCTGTCCACGTCCCGCGCGGGGAAGAAGTAACTCGCCGCCCAGGCGACGCCGAACAGCACGATGTGGCTGTAGACGCCGAGCATGTAGTTGTGCTGCGTGTAGTTGAGCGGGCCCAGGTCGAGCCAGATGCGCGGCTCGCCGCCGAGGCTGAACTCGGTCGAGGTCAGCAGGGCCGCGGCGGTGAACAGAACGCAGACGCCGATGCCGACGTAGAGCCCTTCCTTGTTGACGCGCGGCACGAAGATGCCGAGCAGGAACATCCCGGCGATGCCGCCCGAGAAGATCGCATAGAGCGCGAACACGGTCGCCAGTACGCCGGCGTCGCCCGCGGCGACGTAGATCAGCGCGACGACGATCGAGCCGACGCCCGACAGCGTGACGACGATCTTGCCCACGCGCACCCGCTGCAGCTCGGTGCTCCGCGGCCGGAGCTTCTTGTAGTAGTCGTCGACGGCGACCGCCGCCAGGCAGTTGAGGTCCGAGTCGAGCGACGAGATGGCGGCCGCCAGCAGCGCCGCGATGATCAGCCCGATGACGCCCACCGGCATCTCGTTCAGGATGAAGTGCGGGAACACGGCGTCGGCGCGAAGGCCGTCGGGCAGCGACGCCTGGCCCTGGTAGAAGGCGTAGAGCGCGGTGCCGATGAACATGAACAGCACCCACACCGGCACCACCATCAGCACGCCGCCGATCGAGGCCCGGATCGCTTCCTTGTCCGACCTGGCCGTCAGGTAGCGCTGCACCATCGTCTGGTCGGTGCCGTACTTCTGGACGGCGTAGAAGATGCCGTTGATCGCCATCACCCAGAAGGTCAGCTCGACCAGGTTCCAGTCGAACGAGCCTAGGCTCACCTTGTTCTCGGCGGCCGCGATCGTGAACACCTGGCCCAGGCCGCCGTCGATCTTGACCGCGATGACGAGCAGGGCGACGAGCCCGCCCAGGATGAGCAGCACTCCCTGGATCACGTCGAGCCAGATGACCGCCTCCATCCCGCCGAGCAGCGTCAGGACGGTGACCACCAGGCCGAGCACGACGACCACCGTCACGACGCCGATGCCGGTCATGCTGGAGACCGCGAGCGCCAGCAGGAAGAACACGGAGCCCATGCCGGCGAACTGGGCCAGCACGAAGGCCAGCGAGGCGTAGAGCCGGGCCAGGTAGCCGAACCGGCGCTCGAAGTACTCGTAGGCGCTGAGGCCGATCACCTTGCGGTACATCGGCACGATGAAGCCGATGCCGAGCAGCACGACGATCGGCACCATCAGCCCCTGCACCAGGCGCACCCAGTTGCCGGCGAAGCCGTCGCCCGGGTACGCCAGGAAGGTGAGGCTGCTGATCAGCGTCGCGAAGATCGACAGGCCGATCGCCCACACCGGCACGTTGCGGCCGGCGGCGAAGTACTTACGAGTAGTCGACTGGGCCTTCGCGAAGCGGACGCCGACCCCGACCGACAGGACGAGGCTCGCCCCGATGATCAGGTAGTCGACGAAGTGGAGGGACGGGGTGTCCACTCCCTACCGCAACCTAGAACGACCAGCGCATGCCGGCGTTGAAGGTCCGGCCGGTGATGTTGTGCTCGGAGGACCGGCTGCCGACGCCGAGGTACAGGTAGACCACCTCTTCGGTCAGGTTGTTGGCCTGCAGGAACAGCTCGAGGCCGTTGTCGAAGAGGTAGGTGAACGAGTAGTCGAGGTACATCGCCGAGTCGTTCCACTCGTCGTAGTCGGCCGACTCGCCGACCTCGGTCATCCAGCGGCCGTTCATGTTGAGAGCGAGCCGGGTCAGGATCCGGTTCTTCTCGTAGATGAGCGCCAGGTTGCCCAGCCGTTCCCTCTGCTCCGGCAGCACGTCGATGTCGTCCCGGTCGGTCTGCTCGCCCAGGTCGATGCTCAGCACGTTGGTGTACGTGTAGTTCGCGTAGATGCCGAAGCCCGAGTTCCACTGCTGCTCCCAGGCGACCTCGATGCCCATCAGCTCCGCGTTGCCGCCGTTGACCGGCGACTCGACGTCGAAGCCGTCGAACGGGCCGCCGCGCTGCGTCGTGCCGGTGCGGAAGTTGAAGTCGTCGATGCTCTTGAGGAACACGCCGCCGGAGATGATGCCGACGTTCGGCAGGAAGTGCTCGACGAGGAAGTCGAGGTTGTCCGCGATCGCCGGATCGAGTTGCGGATTGCCGCGGGTGATCTCCTCGTCGTCCGTGTGCGTGTAGGAGTAGGGCATCGAATCCCAGAAGTTGGGCCGGGCCATGGTCCGCGTGTAGGCGGCCCGGAGATTGGTCTCCGGATCGATGCGGTAGCGGAACTGCAGGTTGGGGTAGACGAAGTCGTAGGAGCGCTTCACGTTCTCCTGCATGTTGCTGAGAACGTCGTCGTCGTTGACCACGAGGTTCGCGCCCGTGTAGTCGAGGTCGTTGAACTCGGCCCGGACGCCGACCAGCATGGTCAGCTTCCCGTAGTCCTGGGTGCTCATCGCGTAGACGCTGGTGATGTCCTCCTCGGCGTTGTACGGCTCACCCAGGTTGACGTCGTTGCGCACCTCCTCCTCGAAGGCCCCCGGCCCCTGGTTCGAGTAGAAGAAGGAGCGGAACGCCTCGCGGTTGTACACGCGGCCGATGTTGTAGCCGCCCTCGGTGATCGTGTTCCCGGCGCCCTCGAACTGGCTCAGGTACAGGTCGTCGCCCCGCCATCTCCACCGCGAGCGCAGGTCGGCGCGTTCCTTGTCCAGCGCGCGGAGCTTGACGCCCATCTTGAGTTCGCCGGTATCGCTGTTCCACAGCATCGGCCTGGTGATGTCGAGGGTGGCCGCGTTGATCGTGCTCGAGGTGTCCTCGTACTTCTCGTCCACGATGTCGAACTCGAACGCGTTGCTGCCGTGGATGTCCATCCTGGCCGGGTCCCAGCGCGGCGCCTTGCCGCCGACGTCGATGATGTCGAGGTCGTAGCCGCGGGCCTGGAACTCGGGCCTCAACTGCCCTTCCGGCTTCTTGGTGAAGGCGGAACTCGACGACAGGCTGAAGTCCAGCAGGGTCAGGCCCAGGCGGTGCTCGCCGGCGACGCTGTAGGTCGTGGACTCCTGCTCTTCGAGCCGGTCATGCAGGGACTTGACGAGCCGCAGGCCCTCGACCTCCGTGGCGCTGATGTAGTCGCCCCGGTCCCAACGGATTCGCGTGATCTGCCGGTCCTGGTCGTCCTCGCGGTAGTTCTGGACGACGGCGAAGTCGAGCTTGTTGTCGTCGTCGATCCGGACCTCGAGGCGCGCGTTCGCACCGTAGCGGTCGCGGTCGTTGGCCGAGAACTGGACCTCCGAGTTCCTGAGCGCCAGCGGAAGATCGACCCCGTCGACGGTCTCGCGGTCTCCCCACCGCTGCTCGTTGTTGTGGCGCTCGGCCGCGGTGCGGGCGAAGTTGACGCCGATCGAGAACCCGAGGTTCCCGTTGGCACCCCCCACGGTCGAGTAGTTGAACGCGGACCGAGAGTGGGTGCCGTCGGCGATCGAGTTGTCGCCCACGCCCAACGTGAAGTTCGTCACGCCGTCCGGCTGGTCGAAGGCGCTCCGCGTCTTCAGGTTGATCGAGCCGCCGATCGAGTCGGCGTCCATGTCCGGTGTCAGCACCTTGGTCACCTCGATGCCGGAGAGCTGCGCCGCCGAGATGACGTCGAGCTCGACCATCCGGTTCTCCGTGTTCGAGTAGCCGACCTGGTGGCCGTTGACCGTCACATTGGTCATCGCCGACGGCGTGCCCCGCATCGAGACGAACCGGCCTTCGCCGGTGGAGCGCTGAATGCCGATGCCGGCGACGCGCTGCAGCACTTCCGCGGTGTTCAGGTCGGGGAAGCTCTGGATCTGCTCCTCGGAGATGACGTTCTTGATGTTGACGGCCTCCTTCTGCTCGTTCAGCGCCTTGCTCTGCCCGAAGCGGACCGCCTGGACGACGATCTCCTCTTCGAACTCGTAGCGCGCGTCAAGCTCGATCGCCAGGGAGACGGTCTCCCCGGCCGCGACCGTGACGCTGGTCTCGAAGTCCTCGAAGCCGACGTAGCTGACGACCAGCGTGTAGTCGCCGGCCGGTACGCCGTCGAGGCGGTAGCGGCCGTCACTGCCGGAGCGTGTGCGGAACTGGGTGCCTTCGAGAGACACCTCGGCGCCCGGAAGCAGGGCCCCGGATTCCGTCTCCGTGATCGTGCCCTGGACGGACGGGCCGGCCTGCGCCAGCGCGGCGCCGGCGCAGACGAAGACAGCCAGGGCGGCGACACCGGCGTACGTCAAGCGAACCGCGAATCTCTGTCTCATGGCGCAATCTCCCTCTGAGCTGGTGAAAAAGAACACTCACCCACGCAGTTGGACGCGGGGGTGCGGATCGGCTTGGAGGGGCGCTACCTGTCAGGACGGTGCTAGGTACAACGCTGTTTCAACAAGGTAGCACAGGGTCCCGGCAAGGTGCCGGTAAGACGCTGGGATCCAACGGGCTGGATGCTGGCCCGTGTTCTTGAAGCCACGGATCAGGGAGCGAGCGACCTCGCGACGCGGAAGCCGATGAAGTAGCTGCGGAACTGCGAGTAGATCTTGAGCCGCATCGCGGAGCGCAGGTAGGCGGGGCCGCCGTTGTACGCGCCGCCGCGGGTGACCCGGCCCACGCAGTCACCGTCGAGCCAGGCGCTGCCGTCGTCCGGGGCACCCTCGTAACTCTCGTTCCAGCAGTCGGCGGTCCACTCCCAGACGTTGCCGTGCGCGTCGAAAAGCCCGAACGGGTTCGCCGCGAACGACCCGGTCGGCGCCGTGTACCGGTGGCCGTCGTCGGGCCAGCCGTGGTCCTGCTCACCGTTGGCGTGCGCGGCGCTCGGTTCGTCGCCCCAGCTATAGCGGGTCGAGGTGCCGCCGCGTGCGGCGTACTCCCATTCGGCCTCGCTGGGCAGGCGGTAGGCCTCGCCGGTCACCGCGGTCAGCCAGAACACGTAGGCCCGGGCGTTGTCCCAGTTCGCGTTGAGCACGGGATAGCTGCCCCGGCCGCGGCCCTCGTCGCCAGCGTCGTAGCCCTCGCAACCGCCCGCCGCGACGCAGGCGTCCCACTCTTCGAACGTCACCTCGCGGACGCCGATGGCGAAGGGCTCGGCGATCGTCACTTCGTGCGCCGGGCCTTCGTCGTCATAGCGGCCCGGTTCGTCCGTCGGCGAGCCCATGACGAAGGAGCCGGCCGGAACGACGACCATCTCGGGGCACACGTCGCAGTCGCGGAAGGTCGTGCCCGGGTCGGGTTGGGCCTGGGCTGGTGGTGCGGCGAGGCCGATGCCGGCGATCGACGCGGCAACGACGAGCAGAGCCGTTACGTTACGGGAACTCAAGCACTGAGAACGGTAGGGAGGAACATGACCGGGGGACGGTTGCCGCTCTCCTGGACGAGCATCGCGTCGATGCCTTCGATCTCGTAGCCAGCTGCCACCGCCTCCTCGCGGGTGGCGTAGTGGCCCATGAGCTGGCGGCCGACGATCAACAGGTGTCGGCCGGGGTACTTCTCCTTGTACTCCTCAAAGTGCTCTTCGAAGAACTCTCGCTCCTCCGTCAACGCTTCCGCCGCTTCAGGCACCAGCCGCTCCCATCTGACCGTCCAGTCTGCCGCGCTAGTCGGCCTGGTTTACTGCGCGCCGCCACGGCATGTGCCGCGACGCCTCCACCGAGTGTACTCCCCTTCCCCACCTCCGCGGAGTGCTCCCGACGCCCTCCGAGGTGCCGCCCTAGCGGCGGCCGACGAGCGGCCCCGGTCCACAGACGTACCCCAGCCAAAAGAGGCCGAGACCAGTAGGAAGGGCCGGTCCAAAGAACTCCCCCATCCCCACTCGCGGCATGCCAGCGATGATGGCGAGAAAGAACAGCGCACCCCCAAGAAACAAGACGGAGTACGCCAGCCAGTCGGGCACTCGATCCAGCCGATCGAGCAGGGTCAGGTGACGCAAAGAGCCTGAACCAGGCAGGCCCCAAGCCGCGATGCCCACACCGGCATAGGCGACGGTCAAGAGAGCAAAGCCCAGAACAAGAAGCGACTGCTCGAGAGACGATCGTTCGCTAGAGATCAAGAACACGCCGACCGCATAGAACGCGTAGTACAGGACGACACACCCGAAGATGAACCGCCTGAAACCGGGGCTCAGTCTTTCGCCGCGGCGAGAGGCGGCGCTCTCATCACCGTGGACCGCCGGACTCTCTACTTTCTCCGATGCGCTCATGGAGACTCTCCTTCCATTGAGCCACCGGAGGCCTCGGTTCCATCGGGGCAGAAGATCTCCTCTGGCTCGACCGGAGAATCCTCGATCGTCGGGAAGTCCTCTTCAAGCGGCGCGAGACGAGAGAGGACCTCCGCAAGCGATGGCTTCTGATCGACTGGTCGCGCAGCGCTCGACATGAGCCAAGCCTATGCTGACGCGGCGACAGCGTTCCGTGCCCCAAGACACCAGCGCCCGGGCGCAGATTGTGACTGTGACGGAACTCCGGCAGACTGCCGTTGACCATTCCTGAACCACTCCCGACCGTACCGACCACCACACCCCGCGAGTTTTCCATGTCGATCAAGTCCTTCGCTTCCAAGCAGTTCTCCACACACCTGCTCGACGAGCGCCGCCGCGACAAGGCGCGGGCGCGCGCTGAGCGGGAACGCAGGCGCAACGGGGAGCCACACCGGATCGAGTTCTTCCACCAGGTCGACGATCCGTACTCGCATCTGCTGGCGCAGGCGCTGGTGGAACTCCAGCGGCGTTACGAGGTCGAGGTGGTGACCTGGCTGGTCGAGCCGCCGGAGGACTGGGCGGCGCCGGCGCGGGCGTTGCTGGAGTCGTACTCGCTGGTCGATGCGCGGCGGTTGGCGGAGAAGGGCGGCTTTCATGTGACGTCGGCAGAGCGGCCGGACACGGAGCGGGTAGTCGGCGCGCAGCTGCAACTGACGGCGACGTTGGAAGCGCCGGAAGAGTCAGGATCGGTGGCGACTCTGGAGGCGGCGGTGGCCCTGGGCAAAGAGTTGTGGAGTGGCGAGCCCGTCGCAGCGGACATGGACACGGCAGCAGACGCCACACTCGAGGCCGCGCTTCGGGCCGGGACGGAACGGCGCGCCGAGCTTGGCCACTACCTGGGCGGGACCTGCTTCTACGGCGGCGAGTGGACCTGGGGGATCGATCGGCTTGCGTATCTGGAGGAGCGGCTGGCTGATCTTGGGGCGCTGCTGTCGACCGGGGCAATGACGGCGCAGATTCCGCCTGCGGCGGATGCCGGCCAGCGGGCCGGCGCACCGACAGTGCCGCGCGGCGAGATCACGCCGATCTACGCGCAGCCGCAGCTGCTGGAGGAGCCGGTTCCGGGCGAAGCCCTCGAAGCGGCTGACCTCCCCGACCTCCACTTCTTCGCGTCGTTCCGCAGCCCGTACACCTGGATCTCGACCGAGCGGGTGATCCGGCTCGCCGAGGCGTTCGGTGTCAACCTGCGGATCCGCTTCGTCCTGCCGATGGTCATGCGCGGCCTGCCGGTGAAGCGGTCGAAGCGCGTCTACATCCTGCTCGACGCGGCGCGCGAGGCGCGGCGGAGCGGCGTTCAGTTCGGTCCCATCTCCGATCCGGTCGGCAAGCCGGTGGAGCGCGGCTACTCGCTGCTGCCGTGGGCGATCGAGCAGGGGCGAGGGATCGAGTACTTCCGGTCGTTCATGACGCTCGTGTTCTCGCAGGCGGTCGATGCGGGTTCGGACCGGGGGTTGCGGCGGATCGTCGAGGACGCCGGGCTGGACTGGACCGAGGGCCGCGGCTACCTCGGCGATCCGGCGTGGCGGGAGGAGGCGGAGCGGAACCGGGAGGAGCTGTTTGATCTCGGGTTGTGGGGCGTGCCTTCGTTTCGCGTGGGGTCGGTCGCGGCCTGGGGGCAGGATCGGTTGTGGGTGCTGGAGGATGAGTATCGGCGGCTCGCGCTCGCCGCTTCGCGGCATCGCGCCTGATGCCGGCCAGAAGGCCGGCGTACCGACCCGCGCACCCAGTTACCAGCGGTAGTTGAGGCGGGCGTAGTAGTACCCGCCACTCAACCCCCACGGCGTCACCGGGCTGTACCGCGAACCCAGCACTTCGGCGAGCGGCGTCGGAGCCGACGCAAGGACATCGAACATGTTCTGGGCGCCGATGGAAACCGTCGTGTCCGCGGCGATCGGGATCGTGGCCTCGAAATCGAAGATGAAGGCCGCGTCCTGCACCGGCGGCGCGGCGTCCACCCACAGGCGCGTGTAGTAGTAGTCGATCCAGGAGCCGTAGTAGCTGAGCCGTCCCAGCAGGCCGACCGGCCCCATCTGCTGGCCGACCGCGACGTTCCAGCGCAGGCGCGGCACGCCGCGCTCGATGGAGACGATGTCGGCAGGGCTCAGCAGGTCGGAGTCCTTCGTGACCTCGGTATCCGTGTAGTTCAGGCCGAAGCTGAACTCGGTGTCGCCGTCGAAGGCGACCGGAATCCAGGTCGAGACGAGGTCGATGCCCTGAGTCCGGGTCGAGAAGTCGTTGATGAAGAAGCGGAAGAAGGACAGGTTCCGCGCGGAGGTGATGCCCTGCGAGAGCAGCAGCTCGCGCTCGTCCTCGGTCAGCGTGATGACCTGCGACAGCGACAGTCGGTCGTCGATGTCGACGTTGAACAGGTCGGCGGTCAGCGTGAACGGTCCGTTGTCGATCACCAGGCCGGCGGTCGCGTGGATCGACTCCTCGGGCTCGAGCGGCTTGCCTCCCCGCAGCTCCGCCGCGATGAAGGTGGACGGCACGGTGGCGCTGTCGACGAGTTCCAGGGTCACCGGATCGATCGTCGTCTGCACGTTGAGCGCGTTCTGCTGCCCCGGCGTCGGCGCACGGAAGCCGGTGCTGACGCCGCCGCGGATCGCCGCGGTCTCGCTCAGCTCGCGGCGGAACGACAGCTTGCCGTTCGTCGTGTTGCCGAAGACGTCGTAGTCCTCGACCCGGAGCGCTGCGCCAAGACCCCAGCGGTCGTCCGCGCCGTGCCACTCGACGTCGCCGTAAACGGCGACGTTCTCGCGGCTCCACGTCCCGGCCGTATAGTCGGGAAAACCGGGGAAGCCGTTCGAGGCGGGAATGAACCCCTGCGCCGCGTACGGGCCGACCTCCCAGGACGGCCTCCCGCCGGCGCCGACGGTAAAGCTCTCGTCGCGCCACTCGGCGCCGGCGGCGACGCTGAGGCGGTGGGACACGGAGTAGGAGATGTCGAAGTTCAGGTTGACGTCTTCCTGTTCGTAGAGGCCGGGGTCGAAGTCGCGCGGCGTGTCCGGGCCGAGCGACGCGTTCACGGTGTTCATGAAGAAGAAGTCGGACTCGTGCGAGCCAAGGCTGGCGGAGAGGTCCCAGGTGAAGCCGTTGTCGAGTGACCGGCGGAAGCCCGCGACGATCGCACCGTCCGTGATCCAGCCGCCGAACTGCGGGGTGAAGCCGCCCGGAGCGATCTCCTGGAAGGAGAAGCAGTTCGGATCGGCGAAGACCTGGGCAAGGGCGTCCGCGTCGGGCACGTTGTTCGTCACCGTGACCACGGGGCAGTTCGCCGAGCCCATGCCGTTGGCGCGCAGGACGTCGCCGATCAGCAGCGTCTCGCCGCCGTCGAGGCTGTAGATGCTCTGCCGCGAGTTCGGATTCCGGAAGAAGAAGCCCTCGGTCATCTTCTTCTCGGCGTAGTTGGCGAAGCCGTAGAACTCCAGGCCGCCGCCGGAGCGGTGGCCGATGTTGGCGAACAGCTTCACATCGTCCTCTACCTTCGGATTGCCCCAGATCTGCACCGGCTGCAGGACGTCGTGGTTGCCGGCGGCGATCAGCGCGGCGGCATCCTGGCGCTGGACGCTGCGGCTCGTCGGATCGGCGCCGCCGACCTCGAAGCTCAGGTTGGCGAAACCGTTCGCGCCCATCGGCAGGCCGAAGTTGCCGGCGACGCCGTAGCCCGCGCCGTCGCCGGCGAGGTAGCTGCCCCGGTTCAGCTCGATCGAGCCGCCCGAGGCGTCGTCCTTGAGCAGAAAGTTGATGACGCCGGCGATCGCGTCCGAGCCGTACTGGGCCGACGCGCCGTCGCGCAGCACCTCCACCCTTTGCAGGGCGATCGCCGGGATCGTCGAGATGTCGGGTCCCTGGGCCCCGTCCGTCACCCCGCCGAACCAGGCGACGACCGACGACCGGTGGCGCCGCTTGCCGTTGACCAGGATCAGCGTGTGGTCGTGCGCGAGGTTCCGCAGGCTGGCCGGCCGCACCAGGGTCGCCGCGTCGCTGATCGGATGGGTCGCGACGTTGAAGGACGGAATCAGGTTCCGCAACTGGTAGTCGAGCGTCGTCGCGCCCTGGCGGGTGATGTCCTCGACCGGGATCGCGTCGATGGGCACCTGGGACTCGGTCACCGAACGGGCGTGCGCGCGGCTGCCGAGGACGACGATCTGTTCGTCGAAGTGAGCGTGCTCTTCGGCCTCCTCAGCGGCCTCGGCCTCGTGATCGTGGTCCTCTTCCTGGGCCGCTCCGGCGGCCGGCAGGAGCAGGATGATGGCGGTGGCCGCGGCAGCGGCCGGGAACAGGTGTCTCGTCGTCCAGGTCATGGTTGCGGGCCGATTATAGGGAGCCGCGGCCACCCGACAAGGTTCGCCGGGTTCCCACGTTCCCGCTAGCCCGAGATCCGGTACAGATGTCCTTCGGAGCGCAGGATGATCGCGCCATCGACGACGGCGGGCGACGCGGTGAGACTCTCGTCGAACTCGTTCCCCGCCAGAACCTCGAACTCCCGCGACGCCGAGATCACCGACACCGTGCCGTCGCGGCTCGTGAGGTAGATCCGGCCCTCGGCGGCCACGGGCGAGGCCCAGTGGTCGCCTCCGGAGGGGAGGCGTGCCCGCCACACACGCTCCCCCGTCGTCGCGTCCAGAGCCGTCACCACGCCGCCCGTGTCGGAGACCATGTAGAGCAGGTCGTCCACAATGATCGGCGAGGGGATCTCCGGACTGCCGCGCGACTCGCTCCAGGCGATGTGTGTGTCCGTGACATCGCCGGAACCGCCGGGGTCCACCGCCACGAGTAGTCGGGAGACCCCCTGGGTGAAGTAGACGAGGCCATGCGCGTACACGGGCCGACAGGCCAGGTTCCATCCCCAGCCCTCGTGGACCACGCGCCACAGTTCGTCGCCGGTTTCGGGGTCGTAGGCGAACGTGACCTCCGAGGCCGGGCTGATGAGCTGCCGCTGGCCTTCGTGTTCGATCAGCGTCGAGGTGGCGTACGCCTTGCGGTTGTCGTTCGGCTTCGCGGCCAGCACGCTCTCGATATCCGTGATCCCCTTCGCGCGGAGCTTCTCCCCGAAATCGGTCGCGACCTCGCGGTTCCGGAGCCAGAGGGTCTCGCCGGTGCGCGTGTCGAGTGCCGCGGCGAACTGGCGGTCCACACCGTCGTAGGCGAGGAACAGCGAGTCGCCCGAGAGCACGGGCGACGAGGCCGGCCGCACCCGGTGGTCGGTGTTCAAGTCCCGCCTCTCCCACAACTTCTCGCCGGTCCGCGTGTCGAGCGCCGCCGTGCCGTAGCTGCCGAAGTGGACATAGATGCGGCCTTCCTCGATCACCGGCGTCGGCGTCGCGTGGGTGTTGTGGCCGTCCCAGGCGACCTGGGGGTTGGCGACGTCGAAGACCTTGATGTCGTGCACGATCTCTCCGCTCTCCAGGTCGACCGCGACCGCGAACAACTCGGTGCCGTCCTCGCGAGCGGTCGTCACCCAGACCTGCTCGCCCCAAACCACTGGAGAGGACCAGCCCTCGTCGTGGATGGGCGTCTTCCAGCGCACGAGCTGGCCTTCACCGAAGACGATCGGCACGTCGGTCGCGGGGGTGCGGCCGTCGCCGGTGGGACCCCGGAACTGGTTCCACTGGCGCGCGGGGTCGGGCGAGGGCGGCGCAACAGATTGCCCGAACGTGGTGGCGCCTGCGCCGACGACGGTGACTGCGGCGATCAGGATCGAGGGTGCGGCTTTCATCCTAGGGTGGTTCCATCAAGGTAGGTGGCTCCATCAAAGCGCTGCGTTCATGAGGGCACGCGTGTAGGACTCGCGCGGCGCTTCGAACAGTTCGTCGGCCGGCCCCTGCTCGACGATGCGGCCGTCCTTCATCACGGCGATCTCGTCGCACAGCGCGCGCACGACCTTCAGGTCGTGGCTGATGAAGAGGTAGGTCAGGCCGTGGCGCTGCTGGAGGTCGAGCAGCAGCTCCACGATCTGCGCCTGGACCGTCATGTCGAGCGAGGAGGTCGGCTCGTCCAGAACGACGAAGCGGGGGCGGAGGATCATCGCGCGGGCCACCGCGATCCGCTGGCGCTGGCCGCCGGAGAACTCGTGCGGGTAGCGGCGCGCGATCTCCGGGTCGAGGCCGACTTCGGTCAGGACTTCGGCGACCCGGTCGCGGCGTTCGCCCGCGCTCATGGCCGGTTCGTGGATGACCAGACCCTCGGAGACGATCTCCTCAACGGTCAGGCGCGGCGACAGGCTGCCGTACGGGTCCTGGAAGACGATCTGCATCGACCTCCGCAGCGGCTTGAGCTGCCTGAAGCCCAGACCGTCGATCGCGCGGCCGTCGAAGACGATCTCGCCGCGGCTCCTGAGCAGGCGGACGATCGCCATCGCCAGGGTCGTCTTGCCGCTGCCCGATTCGCCGACGACGCCGAGGCTGTGGCCCTGGCGGACGCGGAGCGACACCTCGTCGACGGCGACGAGCGAGCGCTTCCGCGGCCAGCCTCGCAGCGGGAACTCAACGGTCACGCCATTCGTCTCGACCAGCGGCGGCGCTTCGTCTTCCGGGATCGGGCAGGTGCTGCGCGGCTCGGCGTCGATCAGCTTGCGCGTGTAGGGATGCGCCGGCCGCGCGAAGACCTCGGCCGTCTCGCCTTCCTCGACGACGTGCCCCTGCTCCATGACGTAGACGCGGTCGGCCATCGCGCGGACGATCCCGAGATCGTGGGTGATCAGTAGCAGCGCCATGCCGAGCCGCTCCTGCAGCTCCTTGATCAGCGCGAGGATTTGGGCCTGGACGGTGACGTCGAGCGCGGTCGTCGGCTCGTCGGCGATCAGCAGGTCCGGCTCGTTGGCGATCGCCATCGCGATCATCACCCGCTGGCGCTGGCCGCCGGAGAGCTGGTGCGGGTAGGAGTCGAGCCGCTCGCGCGCCTCCTGGAGGCCCACGAGTTCGAGCAGTTCCACGGTCCGCTCCCGGGCGGCGGATCCGCTCAGGCCGCCATGCAGCGCCAGCACCTCCTCGACCTGCTTCCTGATCGTGTGGAGCGGATTCAGCGAGGTCATCGGCTCCTGGAAGACCATCGAGATCCGGCTGCCGCGGATGTCGCGCATCTCGTGCTCGCCCGCGCCGACGACCTCGTTTCCCTCGATGCGGATCGAGCCGCTCGGGTGCGACGCCCGCGGGTACGACAGCAACTGGAGGATCGAGAGCGCGGTGACCGACTTGCCCGAGCCGGACTCACCGACCAGGGCGACGGACTCGCCGCGGTCGAGCCGCAGGTCCAGCCCGTGGACCACCCGAACGCCGTCGAAGGCGACGGCGAGGTCGGCGATCTCGAGAAACGGAGGTGCCGTCACGACTGCATCCCCGTGCGGCGCGGGTCGAAGGCGTCGCGCAGCGCTTCGCCGATGAAGATGACCAGCGTCAGCAGCGTCGCCAGCGTGAAGAAGGACATGACGCCCAGCCACGGGGCGTGCAGGTTGGCGCGGCCCTGGGCGAGCAGCCGGCCGAGCGAAGGCGCGTCGGCGGGCAGGCCGAAGCCGAGGAAGTCGAGCGACGTGAGCAGCGTGATCGAGCCGGTCAGGATGAAGGGCAGGAAGGTGAAGGTCGCGACCATCGCGTTGGGCAGGACATGCCGTCGGACGATCCGCCGGTCCCCGGCTCCCAGGGCCCGCGCGGCCGTCACGTACTGGAAGTTGCGTGCCCGGAGCACCTCGGCGCGGACGACGCCCACCAGCGCCATCCAACTGAACGCGACCAGGATCCCGAGCAGCCAGAAGACGTTCGACTCGACGATGCTGGAGAGGATGATCAGCACGAAGAGGATCGGCAGCCCGGCCCAGATCTCGATCAGTCGCTGGCCGAACAGATCGACTTTGCCCCCCAGGTAGCCCTGGACGGCTCCCGCGAGCACGCCGATGATCGAGCTCAGGGCCGTCAGCACCAGGCCAAACAGGAAGGACAGCCGGATGCCGTAGATGAGCCCCGCGAGCACGTCCTTGCCGACATCGTCGGTGCCCAGCCAGTGCCGGGCCGACGGCGGGTAGGGCGCCGGCCCCGGAAGCTCGTAGTCGATCGTGTCGTGCGCGTAGGGGATCGGCGGCCAGATCATCCATCCCCCGCTGTCACGCACAAGGTCCTTGACGAACGCTTCCCGATAGTCGGCCTCCGTCTCGAACACGCCGCCGAACTCGGTCTCCGCGTACGCAGCGAAGATCGGCAGGTAGAAGCGGCCCTCGTGGCGAACGACGAGGGGCTTGTCGTTGGCCAGGAACTCGGCGAAGAGCGTGGCGCCGAAGATGACGAGGAAGATCCGCAGCGACCAGTAGCCCCGCCGGTTGGCCTTGAAGGCGGCCCATCTCCTGCGCCCCAGGCTCGGAAGCGCCGCCGACACTGGGTGCGCCGGCGTCCCCGCCGGCATCCGGCGCGAAGCGCCGGCTTCCGGAAGTTCCGCCGCTTCCGAACTACTCATACGTCCCGGGTCTCGAAGTCGATCCGCGGATCGGTCAGCGTGTAGGTGATGTCGGTCAGGAGCTGCAGCACCAGCGCCAGCAGGGTCGAGATGTACAGGGTGCCGAAGATGATCGGGTAGTCCCGAGTGACGATCGCCTCGAAGCCGAGCAGGCCCAGCCCGTCGAGCGAGAAGATGATCTCGGCCAGCAGCACGCCGGTGAACAGCGCGCCGACCAGAGCCCGCGGGAAGCCGGCGATGATGATCAGCATCGCGTTGCGGAACACGTGACCGTAGAGCACGCGGCGCGTCTTCAGGCCCTTGGCCTTGGCGGTCAGCACGTACTGCTTGTTGATCTCGTCGAGAAACGAGTTCTTGGTCAGCATCGTGAGCGTGGCGAAGCTGCCGGCCACCAGCGCCGTGATCGGCAAGACCAGGTGCCACAGGTAGTCCTTCACCTGGGCCCAGAGACCCAGGTCGCCGAAGTCGTCGGACACCAGACCGCGCAGCGGGAAGTACTCGATCATTCCGCCGCGCGCGAACAGGACGATCAGCAGGACGGCGAGGATGAAGGCCGGGATCGCGTAGCCGACCAGGATGACGACGCTGGTCCAGACGTCGAACGGCGAGCCGTCCGCGGTCGCCTTGCGGATGCCGAGCGGTATCGACACCGAGTAGACGATGAGCAGGGTCCAGAGGCCCAGCGACATCGACACGGGAAGCCGATCCAGAACGAGGTCGATGACCGGGACGTCCTGGTAGAAGCTCTCGCCCAGGTCGAAGCGCAGGTAGTCGCGCAGCATGATGCCGAAGCGGACGTGGGCCGGCTTGTCGAAGCCGAACTGCCGCTCGAGTTCTTCGATGAGAGCCGGGTCGATGCCGCCGGTGACGGTGAACTCCGTCTCCAGGGTTGCGTCGGCCACGCCGCCGCCGAGAAGCCCGACGCCGGCGTCGAGGCCGGTGCCCTGGAGCCGGGCGATCGCCTGGTCGACCGGGCCGCCGGGCGCCGCCTGGATGATGACGAAGTTGACCAGCAGGATGCCGACCAGCGTCGGCACCATGAGGAGGATGCGGCGCAGGACGTAGAGAAGCACTCTCTACCGGGTCTCGCCCAGCGCCGCGTCGACGCGGGCGCTCTTCTCCTCGGCGAACCACCAGAGGTGCGGGAAGCCGGTCCAGTTGAGATGCTCATGCCCCAGGGGCGGATGGCCGAAGCGGTCCCAGTAGAGGAGGTGGCGGCCCTTGGGGGCGCCCTCGGGAATGACGTAGAAGCTCCACAGCAGGACCCGGTCGAGCGCGCGGCCGGCGATGTTCATCTCTTCTTCGGTCTCGGCCGCGATCACCTTCTCGATCAGGACGTCGACCGCCGGGTTCCTGATCCCCGCGTAGTTCAACAGATTCGGGGGGTCGACGCTCCGGGAGTGCAGGTAGCTGCGCATGCCTCCCGGCGACGGGATGGGGTGGGTGTAGATCTTCTGCATCGTCATGTCGAAGTCGTACTGGCGCGCACGGTTCGTGAAGATGTTCGACTCCATCCGGCGGACGGTCGCGTCGATGCCGAGGCGCGTCAGGTTGTCGACGAACGGCACCATCATCCGTTCGTGTTCCCTGAGCATGACCATGATCTCGAACCGGAGCGGCTCTCCCGTCGCCTCGTCGACGCGCCTCATGTCGCGGAGGACCCAGCCGGCCTCGTCGAGCAGCTCTCCCGCCCGCAGCAGCGCCTCCCGGTTGCGGCCGTAGCCGTCGGTTTCGGGAAGGGCGAACTCGTGCGTGAAGACGCGGTCGGGGACGTGCTCCCGCAGCGGCTCGAGCAGCGCCAGTTCCGCCGCCGACGGCAGGCCGCGCGACGCCATCTCCGAGCCCAGGAAGAACGTCGTGTTCCGCCGCAGCGCGCCGTACTGGAGCGCGCGGTTGCCCCAGTCGAAGTTGTAGGCCAGGGTCAGCGCCTCGCGTACGCGGATGTCCTGGAACATCGGGCGGCGGGTGTTGAAGACGACCGACCAGTGCATCCCGTAGGTCATCCTCATCCGGTAGGTCTCCTTGTTGAAGAGCCCCATCCCGACCTCGGGGAAGTCGTAGGCGGTGGCGACCTCACGCTCGTCCTGGTCGCGAAAGTAGTCGACCACGCGGGCCCTGAGGGCCTGGATGCCGGCCTTCATGTCCCGGAAGTAGAGGACGGAGATGCGGTCGAAGTTGTGGTAGCCGCGCCTGAAGTTGAGGTCCTTCGCCCAGTAGTCCGGAACGCGCTCGAAGACGAGGCGTCGGCCGGCGTCGACCTCCTTGACGCGATAGGCGCCGTTGCCGAGCGGCCCCTCCAGGCTGGTCGCCGTGAAGTCGCGGTCCCGCCAGTAGTGCTTCGCCATCGGCAGGAAGGCGGACGCCTCCATCACCGCCCTGCGGCTTCTTCCCTCGGGGCCGAGCAGGAAGCGGAAGGAGCGCTCCCCGAGACGCTCGATGCCCTCGACGTGCCGCCAGGCCGCCTTGAAGCCGACCGGCCCGTCGACTTTCAGCGTCTCGAACGTCCACACCACGTCGTCGACCGTGACCGGCACACCGTCGTGCCATCGCGCCTCGGGCCGCAGGGTGTAGGCCACCCAACTGTAGTCCCCGGCGACCTCGACCGTCTCGCAGAGCAGGCAGTAGAGGGTCGACAGCTCGTCCTCCGACCCCATCATCAGGCGATCGGAGGTGATCACCGTAACCCGCCAGTTGGCCCAGGCCGGCGTCCGCCCCATGTCCGCGTAGGGATGGATGTTGTTGAACGTCCCCGGCAGCCAGGTCCGGATCTCGCCGCCTTTCGGGGCGTCGGGGTTGACGTAGTCGAAGTGCGGCACGTCGGCGGCGTACTTCGGTTCGCCGAAGTAGGCGATCGCGTGCGTCGGGCCTTCCTGGGCCGGGAGAGCCGTGGCAGCGCCCAGGCAGCAGGCCGCGCCGATGGCCGCTGCCGCGAGCGCATGCGGAGAAGCTGTGTTCACGGCTCGCCACGATAGCGGAGCCGGGTCTGCAGGCCGGCGGGGCCGCAGTACACTCGTCGCCCCCGTCGAACCTCGGAAGAGAGGGCTGGAGTGTGAACGACGTCTCGAGACCCGTGGCCGCCAAGGCCGCCCCCCGGAGCACAGATCGCTACCTCGGCGAGGACGCGGCCTCGCGGTCGCTCTACGAGCGCGCCCTCGACGTCATGCCCGGCGGCAACAGCCGCCACACGCTCGTCATGGACCCGTATCCGATCTACGCGGCCTCCGGGCACGGCTGCATCGTCACGGATGTCGAAGGCCAGGAGCGCATCGACTTCGTCAACAACTACACCTCGCTGATCCTCGGGCACTCGCACCCCGCGGTGACGGAAGCGGTCGCCCGGGTGATCGGGAGCGGGACGGCGTTCTCGCTGCCGACCGAGACCGACATCCGCCTCGCCGAGCTGCTGGTGGAGCGCATCCCCTACATCGACCAGGTCCGGTTCGCGAACTCCGGCAGCGAGGGCGTGCTGCTGGCGATCCGGGCCGCGCGGGCGGCGACCGGCCGCGGCAAGATCGCGAAGTTCGAGGGCTGCTACCACGGCATCTACGACTACGCGCAGGCGAGCGACAGCTCGCGTCCGAAGAACTGGGGCGAGTCGGAACGTCCGGCGACGACGCTCGAAGCCAGCATGGCGAAGAGCCTCGAGACCGAGGTCGTCACGCTGCCGCTCAACGACATCGAGGTCTGCAACGCCCTGATCGACGAGCACCGGGACGACCTCGCGGCCGTGCTCATGGATCCCCTCCCGGCCGCGCTCGGCCTGATCCCGCCGAGGGCTGACTTCGTCGCGGCGATCCGGGCGAAGACTCGGGAATGCGGCGCGCTGCTGATCGCGGACGAGGTGCTCTCCTTCCGCATCGACTACCGCGGCGCCTGCCACCGCTTCGGGATCGAGCCGGACCTCGTCTCGCTCGGCAAGATCATCGGCGGCGGCTTCCCCGTCGGCGCGGTGGCCGGCAAGGCGGACGTGATGAAGGTCTTCGACCATCGCGACGGCGAACTCGTCCACCACGGCGGCACCTACAACGGCAATCCGGTGACGATGGTCGCCGGCTACGAGACGATGAAGCGCCTGACGCCGGAGGTCTTCGCCGAGTTCGACCGGCTCGGCGACCGGGTCCGCGCCGGACTGCAGGAAGTACTGCGCCGGCACGGCATCGAGGCGGTCGCGACCGGCCGCGGCTCGCTCTTCGCCGTCGTGCCGGGGAACGAACCCCCGAAGGACTTCCGAGCCGTGTTCACCGCCCGCTCCGCGGCGCCGCGGATCCAGAAGATCGCCCGGGAGATGCTGAACCGGGGGATGCTGATGGGCGCCCGCGGTCTCTTCGGCGCGCTCTCGACTCCGATGGGCGACGCGGAGATCGACCGCTTTCTGGAAGCCGCCGACGGCGCCGCGGCGTACGTGCTGGCTGCCTAGGGAAGCCGTTCCAGCAAGAGGGCCAGCAGGGCGTCGCGGACTTCGTTTCGGAAGTCGAGTTCGTTCTGGTTGAACTGGACCGCGACGGCGATGCCGGAGTCCCGGTGGTAGTACATCGTGGAGCGCCAGCCCGGGAACCAGCCGCCGTGACCGATGAGTTCGCCGTGCGGGCTGTCGGCCCGGTAGACGCCAAGGCCGTAGGTCGCGCCGGCGTCGTCGCCGCGGTAACCGGAGTTGAGCATCTCCTTGAGGTACGGTCCGTCGATGGCGCGCTCCTCGTAGAGGATCTTCGCCCAGCGGGCCAGGTCGCGGGAGTTGGAGACGTAGCCGCCGCCGGTCCACTCGGTCTGCGGGCTGAAGGCCATGACGTCGCCCTCGGCGGTCCTGGCCGGAAGTGAGAAGGGGTTGTCCTCGCCGACGTGGCCCGGGGCGAGATCGGGGAACGTGCGGCCGATCTGCTCCACCGTGCGGGGAAGGTCGTGACGGTCGAGCACGCGGCGCCTGGCCTCGTCGTAGTACGCGCCGCCGGAGGCGGCCTCCAACATCAGGCCCGCGACGAGGTAGCCTGTGTCGGTGTAGGCGTACCCCTCGCCGGCCGGGAACAGGGGCTCCTTGTCGAGGACGTACTGGACCAGTTCCCGCGGCTCGAACCAGGCGTCGGGGTCGCCAGCCGGACCGCGCCGGGACCGGGCCTCGGCGCGCCAGCCTTCGTCGTAGACGTGGTCGGTGAGCCCGCTCGAGTGGCTGAGCAGGTGGCGGAGGGTCATCGTCTCGTGGTTGGGAAGGCGGGTCCACCACGGTTCGTCGCCGAGCCAGCGCGACGCCAGGTCGTCGAGGCCGAGCAGGCCCTCGTTCACCATGCTGAGCGCGGTGGTCGCGGCGATCGTCTTGCCGATGCTGCCGGCCGGCATGCGGTTTTCGGGGCGCATCGGCAGGTCGTTGTCGGGATCGGCGTAACCGGTGGCGGCGACGCCTTCGCCGCCGTCCGGGAGGACGAAGGCGGCGGTGGCGCCGATGAAGCCGAGTTCGGCGCGGAGGTCGTCGAGACGCTGCTGGAAGAGCTGCTCGGTTGCGGTTGAGGTCACGTCCGGGGAGGGTGGCACGGCGCAGGCGAAGGTCAGGAGGGTTGCTGCGGCCGGAAAAAGGAGCCGGCCTGACGGCCGGCGGGTGTTCCTGGCCGCCTCCGGCGGCAGCCGACGAGGACGTCGGCGCACCCAGTGTGTGACGTTGTTACTCCCAACCGTACGCGGCCCGGATTCTGGTCGGCAGCTCGATGAAGATGACCGGGTTGGCTTCGCTGCTGTTGGCCAGGATGACATAGCCGTTGCCTCCTTCGAGCGACCCGACGAGGTTCCCGCGGAAGCCCCAGTTGCCACCGGTGTGTCCGAAGAGGCGGTCCGCTTCTCCGGGTGGCGCGGGGCGGTGCGGGGTGTCGGCGCCGGTGGTGAAGCCGAGAGCGTAGTTGCCCACGCCTCCGGGCGTCACCATCTTGCGAGTGAACTCGGTCGTCAGGATGCGGTTCGAGCGACCCTCCAGGGAGAGCTGGACCTCGATCAGGAACTTCGTCAGGTCCGTCGGCGTCGTCCACAGGCCCGCGGCGTAGAGCTCCGGGTAGACGTGCCAGTTCGCGCGTGGCTCCCCACCGTCCTCGTCGGGTTTGGTCGCCGACCCGCTGGCCCGCGCCGCGTTGCCGTGGAGTGCCTCCGGCAGCGGCTGGCAGAAGCAACTGCGGTTCATGCCGAGCGGGTCGAGGACGGTCTCTTGCAGGATCTCCCCGAACGGCTTCGTCACGGCGTCGCTCAGCGCGAGCTGCAGGATCGTCGAGCCGCCGCCCGAGTACTCGTAGCGGGTGCCGGGCTGCCAGCCGACGACGACCGGGTCGGTGTTCGCGGGCGTTTCCTCGTCCTTCCGTCCCAGGACCTCGGGGACGGTCGGCAGGTCGGCGTGCGGCTTGTAGCCCGGGAATCCAGAAACCGTCGTGCCCGCCGTCATGCTCAGCAGCATCCGCGGCGTCACCGGTGTCTCGGCGAGTAGCTCCGTGTCGTCCCGGAGCTGCCAGGAGCTGAGGACCGAGTTGATGTCGTCGTCGAGGTCGAAGAGGCCGTCCTGCACCGCGCGGAGCACCGCCATAGCCGACACCGGTTTGCTGATCGAGGCGGCCTGGAAGAGGGTGTCCGTGTCGGCAGGGGTGCCGGTCGATTCGTCGGCGACGCCGTAAGCCTTGGCCCAGTGCAGTCGGTAGTGCTGGACGACGGCGACGCTGAGTGCCGGGATGCCGTGCGCCTCCATCAGCTCGACGAGGCTCTTGCCGGGGTCGTCGCTTGAGCCCGCCTCGCGCGGTGCCTCGATCTTGGCGATCAGCTCGACAGGAGCGTGCGTCGCCGCGCCGGACGGCTGCGCTTGGAGGGGGACGGCGAGAAGGCACGCCAGCAGGAGGCCAATGGTCCCGCCAAATGAAGCACCGTTCACCCGCGGCAGGTTAGCGGAACCAAAGCGGCGAAAGGGCCAGAACCCGGCGCTTCGAACCGCCGGGTAGCGTCGCCGTCCACTAACCTCCGCTCTGCTCCTCTTCCGCGGGAACCTGATCCGCATCGCCGCCAGAGGCGCGCTGACCCGGAACAACAACCGACTGAAGCACCTTGATGAAAGCGACGCCCCGGTCATTCTCGATCAGTTTTACGGCAGGCGTCGCCGAGAAGGTCAGCATACACGCATGGTGAACGGACAGAACTGCCTCTTGCAGTGCTTGGTCGTCCTCCAATGCAGCAACCCTTAGGCCCATATCCCGGCATCGCTGAATCGAAAGGTGCCGCGCGTGAGACTTCGTGAGAGCGTGATCTCCCAGCTCTTTCAGGATCCTCTTTATCTTCTTCTCAGCCGCCGCCTTCTCCAAGTTCTCGAACATCCCAGTTCTGAGCCACTCCGCCGTCATCTCGTTCGACCACGCGATGGCCTTCTCGCATTCCCCAATGAGAGTTGGACTGTACTTCGCGATGATCGGCTGCCACAGCGGAATGCTCGCTGGATTCTCTCCTATCTCCCGCCTCGCCCTGCCGAACTCTTCTACGACGCCATGAGCCGGAATCCCGGCGAACTGCGGGTCGATCGGACCGAGACTCGAGTGCTTACCCATCACGACTTCTTTGCAAGCGCACGCAACCATCGTACCGCCTGACATCGCCAGTTGCGGCACGATCGCGCGTATGTCGCTTCCGAAAGACGCCCTGAGGTAGTCAACCAAGGATTCGGTAGCCGCCGTCTCTCCTCCTGGAGTATGCAGCAGAAGGTCGAGACCGCGGGATCGGTCCATTTCATGAATAACGGTCATGAATCCGTTCTTGTCCTCGTCGCTGATCGCGACGCCTCCCAAGCCGCTCTTTTGAAGCCAACCCGAGTAGTAGACGATGACGTTCCGCTCAGTGAGAGCGCCAAGCTCTCGCAAGTAGCGCCTCCGCACGACGTCGTGTACGCTGCCGGCGCTTCCAATCTCCGTGAGTATCTGGCTCCAGTTGGGCATTCAGATTCACGTCCTTTCGGAACTTTCCCTAGTCATCGACCGCAGTATCTCCTCGAATCACAACTCGCGGCTCCGAGCTCGCCTCCTGGCTTCCCCAACCCTCGGCCAGCCTCTTCATCAACTCGCTGACTTCGGGGTCATCGAGGCCCAGTTCCTGAAACACGCCCAGGATGGCGTCCGTGCTGCTGTCGCTGGAGTGCTCGGGCGCGGCCCCGGCAACACTCTTGCCTGCGCGGCCGCAGCTACCGCCATCGCTGGGATTAGGGCGCATCATCACCTAGTCTCCTCAGGCCGTTTTCGAGCAAGCGTGGGCCGATGTCGACTCAGGCTCTCGCCTAGATTCGGCCTGATGCGGATCATGCCAGACCGCAGCCTGCTGGCCAAATCAGGATTCCGAGTTGTGCTCCTCTGCTGCAAGCGGCGAGGGCAACCAGACCAGCGACGCGAGGCAACGGTACCGCCGAAAGGGCCTCTGCTGGTCGCTCATGGGCTTGCCGGTTGCAAACGTCGGCGCCGCTTTCCGGCGAGCCGGCGAGCTCGCGGTCAGTCGTCCTTGAGCAGCATGTGCTCGCAGTAGTCGCAATAGCCAAAGTGGTTCGCTCCGAGGTTTCCCGGTGTCAAGTCCTCTTGACACCGCGCACATCGGCCCTGTACTCGGTGCTCGCACACCACGCATCCGACGAATTCCGAACCTCCGTCCTCAGGTTCTGAGTCCACGACATACGTGTGAAGCCCGCACTCGGGACAGTCAAACACGATACCGTCGCCGCCGTGTTTGTAGTCCAGGAGCTCGGCAGCCGAGTAGTGAGCGGCGACCGCATTCTCGACCAGCCTCTCCGCGCTCACCTTCGCTCCGCACGAACGGCAGGCCGAATCTGCACACTCCTGTTCCCGGTTCTCCGGTTCGATCTGTTCCAGCAACTCCGAGCGGCACCTCGGGCACTCCCTCGGTGCCTGACCCACGACCGCATGGGCCCACTCCACGCCATCGAACGTCTCACGGCACGCTCGTAGCTCCTGCTCGTAGACGTCGCGTACTTCAAGCATCGTCTTCCAAGCCTCTCCCAGCTTCTCAACAGGATCGACGCCGACCCGTCGAAACCACCGCACGACTAGCGGAAAGGCACCCGCGACCGTCTGACGTACGGCGTCGGGCGCTTCCTGCGTATAGCGGTGTTCGACATCATTTCGGAGCCCGCTCAGCTTCTTGAGAGCCGCCTGATCTACGGGAATCCTGAAGTCCTTGAAACGCTCTCCAATCCCGGCGAGTCCGATAGTCCTAGCGGAACGCTTCTCATAGGTCACGTTGCCGTTGCCGTCCGGCATCGGCTTGTAGTCGGCCCCAATGAGATCGTCCTCATCGGCATCCGGCACGGCCTGTACGAGGACCTCCTTCGCTAGGAGCAACAGGCCGGCGTGCAGGTTTCGTATCGCCGAGAGTGCCCGGGCCGGGTCGTGCGCCTCGTAGTCCTCCACGCCGATGCGTATGGACTGGATCGCATTGTCGAGCAACGGTGACATGGTGATCGCGATCTCGTGCGGGTGATGGCACCCAAGGGCTGCTCCGGCAGGAGTCACGCTGCGGTTAGCAGGCGGTTCGCTCAGGTCACTGGAGCGCACGCTGCGACCCGCGTGTCGGCGGTTTGGTTGAGGCGTCCCACAGCCTTACGTGCTTTGGCCGCGGCCTCCTCCTTACTTCATCTCGGAAGCTCCCGACCGGCCTGCGTGCTAGAGACCAGCGAGCCGTTCGCTGATCACCAGTTCGCCGGGAGTCCTTCTCTTACCCTCATAGGTACCGACCCAGATGTGGTACTGGCCTTCACTCGGCTCCGGCAAGGTCACGATCGGGTCGTTAGTGGTTGTATCTGCGTCGTCGTTGCAGACCCAGGAGCCTTCCGGTGTGTTGACGACTAGAGTGGCGTCTCCGGCCTCTTCCGCGAGGAAGGCAATCCCCAGACCATCGCTGTGCCCCTCCCACTCCAACCGGATATCGGGAGCACTCGAAACGTAGCCGATGCAGCTTCCGCCGAGATAGGAGGCATCAACTATGCCACCGGCTATGAGTTCGGATGCGTGCGGGTCGGGCGCAAAGCCTGCGCGAAGCCGGATCTTCCCAAAGTTCGGGTCTGCGGAGGAATCGAGAAGCGCCGCTCCAAGGTCTTCCATAGCCCCTTCAAAGGCGACCAAGCCAGCATCGTAGAAGGGCTGATTCTCTTCCTCCAGACACACAGCCAACCGAGCAGCGGCGAACCCCATGCCCTTGCTTAGGCGGTAGACGATTTCCTCCATGATGACAGCCTGAACCTCACCAAGCTCATCCTGAGCCTCAGGCGTGGCCTCCCCGTCGATCACATCCATCACAGACTGCATTCCCAGCGCAGCCTCGGCCAGGTTGCCAGTGTAGGCAGCCAGTCGCTCACACGGGCAGCAGACCCAGTCCTCCACGTCTTTCGGCTCTTCCGTTTGCCCTACCGCCACTGCCGCCCCACCCGCCTGTATCAACACCACCGCCACCAAGCCGGCACACCTCGCTCGTCTCTCACTCACCGGACATCCTCCTCTTCGATTTCGGGTCGGCGAAGGAGTCGCCGCGAGGAATCCTAGACGGTTTGGACCTACTTCCCGCCGGCTGACGGGCCCATTCCTCCGCCGAGGCCGTAGAGGGTCTTGCGACCGCCGAGTCGGAAGCTCGCCATCACGCCGACCTCCCGCTTGTCGGTGAGAGAGCCGCGGATCACGCCGGTGCCGAAGCCGTAGCCTTCGTTCGGCCGCCACTGCTGCACCGCGATCTGGTCGAGCACGTTCTTGGCGAAGGCGTGGATCTGGAGACCCTCGACCTGGGTGAACCAGATCGCCCGCAGGTCGAGGCGCGTGTACTCGGGGATCTTGTACTTCGGCAGGTTGCTGACGTCCGTGTTCTTCTCCGTCGTGTGGCCGAGCGTGCCCAGGAACCGCAGGTCGCCGAGGTCGTAGATCGCCGTCACGGAGAACTTGTGCCTGGGCTGCAGCGGCATGCGGTTGCCGCCGAAGTTGGTCAGGCTGGCGATCTCCTGGGTGAAGGTGTTGCCCTCGCGGTCCTGGAACTCGTGCGTCATGGTCTCCGCCGCCGGGTCGCAACAGTAGATCGTCTCGAAGTCTCCGAGCTCGGAATCGAGATAGTTGTACCAGCCGCGGATCGTGAAGCGGTCGGTGGCCCGGTAGGCGGCGTTGAACTCGAGCCCCGAGATGAAGCTGCCCTCGATGGTGTTCATCTCACCCTCGAAGATGCTCTCACCCTGGATCCGCCGTTCGACCGGCAGCAGGCGGGTCGAGTTGACCCAGTAGCCCTGGTAGTCGTTGTAGAAAACCGAAGCCTCCAGTTGCAGGCGGTTGTCCGCCAGCAGGCCCTTCCAGCCCGTCTCGTAGTTGATGAGCTCTTCCGAGTCGAAGGTGACTTCGTTCATGTTGCCGAAGCCGACGAAGCCGCCGGGGCGGCCGCCCTTCGAGACGCGGCCGTACCACATGCTGGCCGGAGTGGGCGAGTACTGGAAGCCCGCGTTCCACGTGGTCTGGTTCCACTCCGCGTCGTTCTTGCCCTCGAACCCTTCGACCGCGGCGTTGCGGAAGATCCACAGGTCGACCCCGAAGCCGAAGTCGATGCCGATCCGGACGTCGTTCTGAACGTGGGTCTTGATGTCCTGGTCGTGGCGGATGCCGCCGAACAGCGTCCAGTTGCTGCCGAGCTGGTACTCGAGGTTGGCGTAGTAGGCCCTGGTCTCGAACCGCGAGTGACCGTAGAAGTCGAGCCAGTGACCGTTCATGTTGCCGTCGGAGAACGCGCCGATGGCGCCCGCGTTGGACCAGTCGAGCAGTTCTCCCGGGCAAGCCCAGACACCCCCTTGACCCGACTGTGCGGAGGTGGTGCCGTGATCACTGAGCAACGGCAGCCCGAAAAACGGCAGCAACGCCTGGCAGGTCGCCAGGGTGTTCGTGTTGAACGCGGGAACCGCGAAGTTGAAGAAGCGGGCGTCGTACGGCTCGTCACCGTCGCGCTGGTAGGCGCCCAGGACGAACTGGAAGTCGCCGGCAAAGCTCGACGCCAGCCTCACCTCGTGCGAGGTCTGCTCCGAGTAGCGGAAGTAGTTCACCATCGTGTCGGCGAACGGGTAGCCGTTCGCGTCGAGGAACGGGTCGTCGGGGCCGCCCATTCGCGACGTGCCGTCCGTGTCGGTCTGCGCGTTCTCCGTCGTCTCGCGATAGCCGCCCTTGTAGGACAGGCTGAGCCCGCTGCTGGGACGGATGTTCAGGTCGGCCACGGCCATCTGGAGTTCCGAGTCCTCGTTGCCGGGCGTGTTGTAGTCGACGACGTTGCGCAAGTCGTCACCCGGACAGATGAGCTGGTTCGGGTCACTGAGATCGCAGTCCCTGACCGACGGCGCCTGGTTCTCGGCGCCGAGGAAGGGGTTCGGGAACAGGCAGGTCGGATTGCCTTCCGGGTCGGTGCCGCTCAGGAGGCATTCGGTGGTCACGTCGCGACCGGTCAGTTCGACCGACGTTCGGGGCGCGCCGCTGTCCTCACGTCCGGCGTAGCGGACGTTGAAGTCCACCGTTTCGCCGAGATAGCGGAGCTGCGGCGCCCAGTGGGTGTTGTCCGGTTCGTCGTAGTCGCCGCCAGGGCCGATGTTCGGCTGCGCGCCCTCGCCCTGCCAGCTTCCGGCCGTCAAGCGCCAGCTCACGTTGCTGTCGCCGATCGGTCCGCCGATGGCGAGGTCGCCGCGCTGCGATGCCTGATCGGTGTACTCGGCCAGGGCGTTGACGTCGAACTGGGCGGTCGGCTTGATCGTGTTGAAGCTGATCGCGCCGGCGATGGCGGCGCGGCCGCCGGTGGTTCCCTGCGGGCCACGCGCCACGTTCATGCTCTCGACGTCGAACAGGTTGCCGGGCTCGAGCGCGTAGAGCTCGTCGGTGTAGATGCCGTCGACGTAGGTGGCGACCGCGGTGGCCTGGAAGAACTCCTGGTTGCGCTGCGAGCCGATGCCGCGCAGGTAGAGGTGGTTGCCGTGACCCGAGTCGGGCGACTGGTGGCCGATCTGCAGGCCCGGCGTGAGCGCTTCGAGGTCGTTGTTGTTGTTCATCCCGAGTTCGACGACCATGCCCTCGTTGAAGCCGGTGACCGTCATCGGCCGCCGCAGGACGTTCTCTTCGCCGATCTCGCCCTGGACGACGATCTGCTCGACGACGGAGAGGCCGAGCGCGAACTCCACGGAACCCGTTCCGCCCGACACCTCGACCGCTTCGCTCGAGGAGCGGAAGCCCTGGAGCGACGCCGTCGCCGTGTAGGCGCCGTCCGCTACGCCGTCGATGCGGAAAGCGCCGGAGGCGTCGGTCTGCGCGCTCTTCCCGGTGTCCTCGCCGCCGGCGTCCTGGAGGCTGACCGTGACGCCCGGCAGGGCGCCACCCTCGCGGTCGTAGACCGTTCCGGAAACGCTGCCGTCCTGGGCCGCGGCCGGTAGAACGAGTAGCGCCATGGCGAGAAGCGCCAACAGGATGAGCTTCCGAGTCTTCCGGCCGTCGCGATGCCTGCGGTCCATGCTTGCCTCCTCGGACATTTCTTGAAGGGTACGTTAAACATGTTACAGCGTTGCATCTTCGTCGCAAGACTGGCCGGCCCCGGCAGAGCGCCTCACACTGGGTGCGCCGGCGTCCTCGCCGGCTTCTGAAGAGGACGGCGCCGCGGAGCGGCGACCTTTCTGCCGACGGTCGGGTGCCAGAGCCGTGCCGGCCTGGCGGCCGGCGCGTACTCCTCGCCGCCTGCGGCGGCAGCCGGCGGGGACGCCGGCGCACCCAGTGTGGAACTTCCGTCGTGATTCGATCCAAGTTGAGACACTGTTACAAGTTCGCTACACTGCCGGCCGGAACGAAGGAGGACCGGATGGAGCTTCGAGCGATCTCACGGTTGGCCGGCGCGGCCGCGCTTCTCGCGGTCATGGCGCAGCCCGGAGCAGCGACAGCCGAGGACGCCTGCATCCCCGGCGGCAAGGCGCAGACCATGCCGGAGACGGCCTCGGAGTATGCCGCCATGTGCCTGCCGCACGTCGGCGTGCCGCCGACCGTCGACTGCGGCGCGGGCGTGCGCATCCCGATCCACGTCGACGGGGTGGAGGTCTTCGAGAGTCCGGGCCCCCGCCAGTGCGACACGCCGGACTTCAAGGGCAACTGCAACGTCGGCTCGCGGATCGGCAGGGTGCAGGGCAAGGCTGCCGACGGCAGCCCGCTGGAGGACGTCGTCTGGGCCTGGTTCTGCCGCTCGGCGGGCCGGGAACTCTTCGCAAGGGGCATCTCCTCCGTCCAGATGATCGGACACAATAAGACGACGGGCGCCACCTGCTTCTTCGAATCGCCGGACGGGAAAGGCGACCTGGTTCAGGCCAGGGAGTACCTCCACATGGACGAACGGGGCCTGCTGGCCGGGAAGCTCCCCGGTCCGGACTCCGACGAGTTCGACCGTGCCTGGATACCGCCGCCGCCCGGCGTCCAGTGCGCGCAGTGCCACCAGAACAACCCCTTCCTGCACGACCCCTGGATCGACGGCGCCAGGCTGCCGTCCAATCCGAGCGAACCCGTCCTTCCGGGTTGGGTTGATCCGGAGGCGCCCTACTGGGTGGTCGGCGGAACGCACTGGGACATGCGGACACCGTACATCGAGGGCAACGCCTGTCTCGACTGCCACCGGGCGCCGACCAGGACCGCCCGGCTGTTCGAAGCTGGCCAGGTGCACGTCAACGAGTTCATGCCGCCGCGCAGGCCCGGCAGCCTGAAGGACGACTACGCCGCCCTCCTCGCCTGCCACGACGACGGCCCGGGGAACACGCCCGGATGCGACTGGTTGATCCCGCCGGGCGGCGGCTGCGAGGCGCGCATCGTTCCCGGAACGCCCGGAGACGGCGCGGGCGGCGGCATCCCGACTGGAGGCGTGAAGGAATGACCAGACTCGACCTGACGGATCGCGTCGCTATCGTCACCGGCGGCGCCGGCGGCATCGGAACCTGCATCGCGAAGGCCTATGCCGAAGCCGGCGCCAGGGTCGTCGTCGCGTCGCGCAAGAAGGAGAACCTGGACGGCGTCGTCGGCGAGATCGAATCGGCCGGCGGAACCGCCATGGCCGTCGGCTGCGACATCACGGTCCCGGACCAGGTCGACGCCCTGATCGCCGAGACCGTCGGCGCCTTCGGGCGGCTCGACGTCATGGTCAACAACGCCGGCGGCGGCGCGACCCCGCGGATGCCCGAGGACACGCCCTACGACGAGTGGCAGCGCATCGTCGACCTCAACCTGACCGGCACCTGGCTCTGCTGCATCGCCGCCGGCAAGCAGATGATCGAGCAGCAGAGCGGCAACATCATCAACATCTCGTCGGTCGCCGGCACCAAGGGCCACCCCGGCATGCTCCACTACTCGGCGGCCAAGGCGGGCGTGATCAGCCTGAGCAACAACCTGGCCTTCCAGTGGGCGAAGCACAACATCCGCGTCAACTGCGTCGCGCCAGGGCTGATCGCCACGCCCGCGATGGTGAAGTGGGGGGTCATCCAGCCGGCCGAGAAGGAAGACGGCACGCCCGTGCCGCGCCTGGAGCGGCCGCCCGACCCCGAAGACGTCGCTGACCTCTGCCTCTTCCTGGCCTCGCCGGCCTCGGACCTGCTCACCGGCGAGGTGATCCCGATCCGGTCCTGGACGCGGCTGGACCGCTTCTGGAACTGAGATCGATGGACCAGCTTTCCGCTACGGCCGCATCCTTCGTCCGGCCGCTCGACACCCGCGACGACGACCTCGACCTCCTGGGCGGCAAGGGCCGCTCGCTGGCGCGGGCCGCAAACGCCGGCTTCGCCGTGCCGGGCGGCTTCCAGGTCACCACGGCCGCCTACCGGTCCTTCGTCGCGGCGCACGGTCTGCAGCAGCGGATCGTCGAGCTGGCAAAGCCCGAACTCGTGAACGGCGCCGTCTCGTTCGACGCCGCGTCGGCGGCGATCCAGGAACTCCTGGGCGCGCCGGACCTGTCCGACCTCGTGGCCGCCGAGATCGCCGCCGCCTATCGCGGACTGGAGCCGCCCAACCCGCCGGTCGCGGTGCGCTCATCCGCCAACGCCGAGGACCTGCCCGAGGCGTCCTTCGCCGGCCAGCAGGACACCTACCTCAACGTGCGCGGCGAGGACGCCGTGGTCGCTGCGGTGCGCGACTGCTGGGCCTCGCTGTGGACCCCGCGTGCGATCGCCTACCGCCACCAGATGGGCATCGACCAGGGCAAGGTGGCGATGGCGGTCGTCGTCCAGATCATGGTGCCCTCCGAGATCTCGGGCATCCTGTTCACGGCGAATCCGGCGACCGGCGAGCGCTCCGAGGCAATCGTCAACGCCAGCTTCGGCCTCGGCGAGGCCGTCGTCGGCGGCCAGGTGACGCCCGACACGTACGTGGTCGATCGAACGACCGGCGAGGCAACCGAGACGATCATCGGCACGAAGGAACAGCGGATCGTCCAGGACGGCGACCAGGGCACGCGCATCGAAGAGATCGACGAGGCCGACCGCGGCCGATCCTCCCTGTCGCCGGAGGCCATCCGCGAGCTCGTCGAGCTGGGCGGGCAGGTCGAGGCGCGGTTCGAGGGCGTGCCCCAGGACATCGAGTGGGCCATCTCCGGCGGCAAGCTGTACCTGCTGCAGTCGCGGCCGATCACGAACCTGCCGCCGCAGCCGATCGAGGTCGAGTGGGAGCCGACTCCTCCGGCCCGCATCCTGACGCGCCGCCAGATCGTCGAGAACATGCCCGACCCGATCTGCCCGCTGTTCGAGGAGCTCTACCTGACCGTGGGCCTCGAGAAGGCCCGCGGCGGCAAGAGCATGATGGTCGGCGGCGGCCCCGTCTTCGTCACGATGAACGGCTTCGCCTACCAGCGCGGGGACTGGCAAATGCTCTTCCCGGACGGCGACAACACGGAGATCAGGAAGCCGACCGAGGACGAACTGGAGGCCGCCGAACGCGCCATGGCCGAACGGCGCAAGGACTCCCCCGCGGAGAACCTGGAGATGGCGGCGCACGATCTGAAGCTGTTTCGGGATGCGCTCGGCGACGAGGACCGCCGCGCCTTCGACGCCTGGGCGGCCTCGGCCGGACTCGGCGAGTCGCTGGCGCAGCGGGTGACGATGCCCGAGAGCAGGAACCCGACCTACATCGCCTTCAATCGCACCCAGTGGAACGAGGGCGTGCTCCGGAAGTGGCGGGAAGAGACGATGCCGCGCCTGGTCCGGATCACCGGCGAATGGCGCGAAGTCGATCCGGCCACGGCCTCCGACGAGACGCTGCTTCAGGGCATCGTCGACCTGGGCGTGGCCGAGGGCGACTACTGGTCGAACGACACCGGCCACACGTTCGGCGTCGCCAAGTCGACCGACGACCAGCTCCAGTGCTTCCTGCGCGAGACGCTGCCCGACCACCGCTTCACGAGCGGACAGTTCCTGAGCGGCTTCAAGTCGAAGACGATGGAAGCGAACGACGCGATCTACGAGGTGGCCAAACGCATCCGGGCCGACGAGTCGCTCTGGGAACTTGTGATGGTGACGCCGGCCTCACGCCTCATGGCCGCGCTCGAGGAGCACCCGGAGAGCGGCCCGGCGCTCGAGGCGATCGACGACTACCTCCGGACCTTCGGGCACCAGGGCTACACGCTCGACTTCGTCGAACCGCCGCAGAGCGAGGATCCGACCGCGTTCTTCGCGACGCTGAAGACGATGGTCGCCAACCGGGACTACAGCCCGGAGCAGCACGACATCGATGCGCGCCGCAAGAAGGAGGAGGCGCTTTCCCGGATCGAAGAGCTGCTCGACGGCCTCGAGTACTGGCAGTTCCGCTTCCGTCTGTGGTTCACCTACCTCTTCTACCCGATCCGCGAGGAGACGATGTTCTACCTCGGCAGCGCCTGGCCCGTGCTGCGCCCGCTGGCGGCGGAACTGGGGCGGCGCCTGGTCGAGGCGGGCACCTTCGGACGGCCTGACGACATCTACTTCTGCGTCACGGACGAGATCCGCGAGGCGATCGAGGCCCATGCGCAGGGCGAGGCCAGGCCCGATCTTGGAGCGCTTGCCGCCGAGCGGCGTGAACTTCGCGAAGCGCGCAAGCGGCTGCACCCGCCAGGCACCGTGCCGCCGGAGGCGAGCGAGCATCCGTCCATCGCCTTCAAGGAGACGCAGGCCCGCAACGACCCGAACAGCTCCACGCTGCGCGGCGTCCCCGTGAGCCCCGGCACCGTGACCGCGCCGGCGAGCCTGATCAAGTCACCGCCCGAGTTCGACCGGATGCGGTCCGGCTCCATCCTCGTCTGCCCGATGACGAATCCCGCCTGGACGCCGCTGTTCGCGCATGCCTCGGGGCTCGTCACCGATATCGGCGGCATCCTCGGCCACGGCTCGATCGTCGCGCGCGAGTACGGCATTCCGGCGGTCGTCGGCACGGGCACGATCACCCAGCGCGTCGCGCCGGGTCAGGAGATCAGCGTCGACGGCGACGCGGGAGTCGTGACGCTTCACGAGGAGAGCTGAATCGCGCTCGCCGCTCCGCGGCGGCGCCCGGATGCCGGCGGGAACCCGTGTGGCGCGATCCCGCGCCACACGCGTCACAGTCCGTGCGCCCGTCATCGGGCGCACGGATGACACGCCGGCGCACCCAGTGTGTAGCGGCCTGCTGGCGAGGGTGCCTGTGCGCTGGGAGATACGCTTTGCCCAGGATGAAACGTCCTGCGGCCCTCGGCATCGCCTTCCTGCTGTGCGCGACCAGCGTCGCCGCGCAGCCCGCGCCCGAGACCTTCGGCGAGACGATCGACGTGCGCGTCGTCAACGTCGACGTCTGGGTGACCGACCGCGACGGCAATCCGGTGACCGGCCTCGAGGCCGACGACTTCGAAGTGCGGGAAGACGGCCGGCCGGTGGAGCTGTCGAACTTCTACGAGTTCACGGACGGCCTGGATGCGACCGCGCGGGAGCAGGAAGCATCCTCCTTCCGGGACCGCCGGCCCCGGCAGAGCGACCTGGACCGCTTCATCCCTGCCGAGCCGCCGCCGCCCGAACACCGGCTGAGCCTGATGGTCTACGTCGACAACAACAACCTGACGCCGACGGACCGCAACCGGCTGCTGCCCTTCCTGCGCAACTTCCTGAGCGTCCAGCTCAGCCCGTACGACCGCGCGATGCTCGCCGTCTACGACGCGGGCAGGTTCGAGGTCGCGCTCCCCTTCACCACCGAGGCCTGGCGCGTCGCTGAGGCGACCCACGAGGTCGCTAGGGTCGTCGGCAGCCGCGACCGCATCGAATCGCAGCGCCTCGACATCCTGCGCGAACTCAACCGGGACGACGAGGTCCCGCCCCGCTACAGCGCGGTGGTGGAGCTGATCCGCGACTTCGCCGCAATGATCAGAAGCGAGGTCGACGCCTCGATCGTGAACCTGGAGAACGCGATCCGGACGATGGCGGGCCTGCCAGGGCGCAAGGCCATCCTGTACATCAGCAACGGGCTGCCCATGCGGCCGGCGGAGGATCTGTTCCGGGCGCTCGAGGAGAGGTTCGACGATCGGCGCGGGCGTTGGCGCTCCACCAACCAGTCGCCCTTCCGAGACGTCGATCTGTTTAGGGACACAAGAGGCATCGACGCCGCCAACGCCTCCCTAGAGGCCTACCAGTACGACCTCTCGCGGCGATTCGACGAGCTCGCCTCCCTCGCCAACGCCAACGGCGTGACCTTCCACAGCGTGGCCGCCGCCGCGGCGCGCGTCAGCGGCATGAACACCGCGGATCTCCGCTTCTCCACCAGCATCGAGTTCACGCGCGCCAACAATCTCGAGGAGCCGCTGCTCCGCCTGGCCGACCGCACCGGCGGCCGGGCGATCGTCAACACGCGGAACTTCGCCGGCGGCTTCGATCGCATCGCGAGCGACCTCCAGAACCGCTACTCGCTCGGCTACTTACCGCGTTCGCTGCCGGCTCCGTCCTCGCCATCGGCGCGAACGCGGCCGCCGACGCACAGCGAGAGAGGAAACGCCCACCGGATCGAGGTCGAACTGACCGATGAGGCAAAGCGGCGCTACCGCGGACGCCTGTCGATCCGCCACCGCGACAGCTACATCGACAAGTCGGTCTCTGCCGAGATGGCCGACCTGACGCTGGCGGCCCTGGCGATGGAAGAGGCCACCAACCCGATAGGGGTGCGGGTCGCGCCGGTCCGCGGGCCGGGCAGCGAGGTCCTTCTCGATAGCGGCGACCTTCAGTCGAGGATGCTCGTCGCGATCCCGATCGGCCCGCTGACCCTGGCCCCGGTCGCCGACGGCCACGAAGCCCAGGTCCGCCTGTGGGTCCAGGTGATGGACGGGGAGGGGCGCGTTTCCGAGGTGACGGAGCATCCCGTCCCCGTTCTGGTGAAGGAGGGCGAGATCGAGGACGCCCGGGAACTCTCGTGGCCCTTCGCGGTCGACGTGGTCACCGCGCCCGGGCCGCATCGCGTCGCGGTCGGCGTGCGCGACGATCTCGCCGCCACGACTTCCGTCGTGACGTTCGACCTGGACGCCGGCAATGCCCCGGCTGCGGCGGTCGAGGCGCCGAGTGGCCCCGCCGCGGTCACCGAAGCGCCGTCCCTGCCGGACACAGCCGAGCGGTGGCTCGCCGAGGCGGCGGCGCACTACCAGCGCTCCGAGCTCGAAGCGATGGCCGGCGCCGCGCGCCGGGCGCTGGAGTTGGCGGACGACATCCGCCTACGAACGCGGGCCTGGAATGCCCTCGGCGTGGCACTCTTCGACAAACCCGATCGCACGGAACAGGACGTGGTCGAGGCCGAGGAGGCCTTCCGCCGCGTGATCGCGGTCATGGACGACGAAGCGTCAGCGGCGCCGCGCTACAGCCTCGCCAGGCTGCTGGTCGACTCAGGCAGGGCCGAAGCGGGCGTCGCCGAGGCCCGGAGCATCCTGGCCATTTCGCCGGAAGGGCCGATCCCCGACCGGGCGAGGATCCTGGTCTGTCACTCGCGAGGCGCAGTGGAAGAGGTCGCGAACCCGCCGGAAGACACCGCCGCCAACCCGGACCGCAGGCCGGGCGAGATGATCTACCAGGTCGCGCACGAGTACACCGACGAAGCGATCCAGGCCGGCGTCGAGGGCGTCGTCGGCCTCGGCGTCAGCATCGACGAGGAAGGCTGCGTGGTCGATGTCGAGGTGCTCGAACGGTTGCCACACGGCCTCACCGAGAACGCCGTCGCGGCGATGAGGCGGGCCGTCTTCCGGCCGGCAACGGAGGACGGTGAACCCGTGGGGGCTACGTACAGGACGGCGGTGCGCTTCGCCCTAGATGCCGAGGAGCTCTAGGAAGCGCCGCTTCTGCTCCTCGCTCATCGCCTCGAAGTCGGGGACGGCCATGTCGGTCGTGGGAAAGTCCGCGAACTCCGGTGACGGCCTCTGCAGGCTGGCGGCGATGTTGTGGAGACCGCCGCCTTCCTCCATGCCCTTGCCCAGCGCCATGCCGACTTCCCGCGGCCACACGTGCTTGGGACCGCCTCCCAGCCCGAGAGGATTCGCCCGCCCGACGTACTTCTCGATCTGCTGGAACATGACCCTCTCCTGGGCCGATCGCCGCATCTGGCCCTCGCGGCCGTACTTCGTGCGCGACTGGTTGCAGATCGAGGCCCAGGGCATGGCGATGTGGAAGCCAGGCAGCGCCTTGCATTCCTCGGGAGCGCCGTCGCCGCCGGTGATCCGGCCGTCCTTGACCATGAGGTAGTACGCGGACATCTCGCGGCCGCCCTCGAGCAGCCGCGCGGGCGCGTGCGTGTAGATCTCGGTGAATCCCCAAGCCGTGTCCGGAGGCAGATCGCCGTCTTCGAGCATTTGCACGCCGTACTCGGCGCACGCCTCGCACCACGCCTTCGAGCCGAACTCTCCGACCGGTTCAAGTTCGGCCACGTTGATATCCGTCACTTCCCGTCCTCCCTCTGGTCTGCCCGGCCCATCCGGCGCCGAGGCGCCGGTCAAACTTGAAACAATGTACCATCTTCGACGGGTCCTCGACCCGCGTATGATCCCCCCGGGCCACCAACCATCATGAGTGCCGACGCCAACGGTCCCACAGCCACGCGGACGACAGGTCGGCGCGAAGCGAACGTCGCGGCGCGCCGGCAGCGGATCCTCGAGTCCGCTCGCAAGCTGCTGAAGGAGTCCGGGCCCGACGGCTTTTCGATGCGGAAGCTGGCCCGCAACGCCGGCCTGAGCGTGACCACGCTGTACAACCTGCACGGCTCCCGCGAGGAGATTCTGCGGGCGCTGATCCGGGACTCCGTCCAGAAGCTGGATGAGCCGGCGCCCGACGCTCGCACCGCCCGCGACCCACTCCGGCGGGCGGCGAGAGCCATGGAGGGCCTGCTCGGCTACATGATCGACAACGGCGACCTGCTGCGGCCGCTCATCGTGGCCGACTTCAGCACCGGCCACTGGGCGCGGCTGGTCCAGCAGGACGAGGGCAAGCGCCTCAGCTCGCTCAAGGCAGCGATTCACACGGCGGTTGGCGACGCTCTCGCCAGCGGTCAACTGCAGACTTCGGTCGGTCAGCCGTTCCTGGAGACACAGCTCTACGTCGGCTGGGAACTCGCCCTCGACCAGTGGGCCTTCGGCATCCTGGACGACGAGGTCTACCGGCTGAAGAGCCTTTGCGGCTTCTACGTGGGCCTGCTCGCCTTCGCCGCTCACGACACTCGCCCCCGCATCGAGAAGGAACTCCGGCGTCTCGAACGCAAGTTCCACTCGATCGAAGCGCGTCCCAAGCGCGCCGGGTAGCGGTTCCCCCGCGAGCGCAGCTTGGAAACCCGCCTCGACGTCGTCGGCCTGGGTCTCGCCATCGTCGATGTCGTGCTGCGGGTCGACCGGATGCCGAAGTGGGAGGATCCGAGGGGACTCCTCGACTTCACACTCGCCGATGGCGGGCCCGCCGGCACGGCGTGTTTCGTCGCCTCGACCTTCGGGCTCCGCACCGGCTTCGTGGACACCGTGGGCGACGACGATCTCGGCGAGCACCGGCGGCGGTCACTGGGACGGATCGGCGTGGACACGAGCCGCCTCGTACCCCGGGAGGGTCCGGAAGACCACGTCGTCGTCGTGTACGTCGACGCCTCGACCGGCGAACGGGTGTTCTCGTTTCGGCGCGGCTTCCTCTCGCGGCCCGTCACCATCGACGATCTCGACCGCGCGTACATCGAGTCGGCGCGGATCCTCCACCTCGACGGCAGTCACGGAGCGGCGGCGCTCGCGGCGGCCCGCTGGATGAAGGAGTCCGGCGGCACCGTCGTCCTTGACGCGGCCGCCACCAGCCACGAGGTCCTCGAACCGGCGCGCGCTCTCGTGGCCGAGACCGACGTACTGATCTGCGGTTCGGGCTTCGCGCCGATGCTCACGGGCGAGAAAGACGTGTGGAGGGCCGGCCTCGCCGCCCTCGACTTGGGACCGCGCGTGGTGGTGCAGACGGAAGGCGCGCGGGGAAGCTACACGGTGTCCCCCGACGCCGAGTTCCACACGCCCGCGTACGAAGTCGACGTCGTCGACACGACGGGCGCCGGCGACACCTTCCACGGCGCCTACCTGGTGGGACTCGCCAGGGGCTGGGATCTCGAGCGCTGCGCCTCGTTCTCATCGGCGGTCGCGGCCCTGCACTGCACGGTGCTGGGCAACCGCAAGGGGATTCCGTCGATGGACGAGATCGAGACCCTGATGGCCGCGCAGCCGGCCGGGAAGCAGACGGCCGCAGCGACTACGCCGTAGCGGTTCAGGAGAGGAAAGACATGGGCAGGATCGGCATTACCTTCAACTACTGGGGCAACGAGTGGATGGAGGACCTCGAGGAGTACGAGCGCCGGATGGCCCGGGCCGCGGCGATCGGCTTCGACCTGATGTCCTTCTCACAGGACGTGCTCTTCCTGTACACGCCGGAGCAGAAGAAGCGCTTCGTCGCGTCGGCGGCGGAACACGGGCTCAGGATCAACTACATGGCGGGGCTCGGCCCGAAGCAGGACATCAACTCGGACTCGGAGGAGGACCGCCGCCGCGGGATCGCGCACCTGCGCGCCCTGGCCGAGAAGGCGAGCGAGATGCAGCGAATCGTGGGAGGCGGCGGCGCCGACGTCGGCGGCGCGATCACCGGCGTCATGCGCCAGGGACTCGACGGACGCGACAAGGAGCGCTGCTGGGCGCACGCCGTCGGCGCCATGCGCGAGGCGATGAAGGCCGCCGAGGACCTCGGCGTGACCTTCCACATCGAGGTCCTGAACCGCTTCGAGCACTTCCTCGTCAATACCTGCGACGAGGCGCTGCGCTTCCTCGACGAGGTCGGCAGCCCGAACCTCAAGATGATGCTCGACACGTACCACATGAACATCGAGGAAGACTCGCTGGGCGACGCGATCGTCCGCGCCGGCGACCAGCTCGGCACCTTCCACATCGGCGAGAACAACCGCCGGCCGCCCGGCCAGGGGCACATTCCCTGGGACGAGGTGGTGGCCGCGCTCCACGAGATCGACTTCGACCGCGACACCGTGATGGAGCCGATCGTCCACATGGGCGGCGGCGTCGGCAACCTGCTCGCGGTGTGGCGTGACATGACCGGCGACCGTGACCTCGACGAAGCGGCCCGCGAGGGGCTCGACTTCTATCGCGCCAAACTGGCGGCGGCGCAAACTGGGTGCGCCGGCGTCCCCGCCGGCATCCGGCGCGAAGCGACGGCCTCCGGTCGTCCTGACGCGACGTCGTCGGAAGCGAACGGAGGCGGCTCGTGACCGCCGAATCGACCCTGGCCGCGACGGCACAACGAATGGTGGCCCCCGGCAAGGGCATCTTCGCCGCCGACGTGCCGCTCAAGGGCCTGATGCGCGGCTGGTGGGGCGAGTCGATCCACGCCCGGTCCGAGGACGCGGCCGCCGACTTTCAGGAGATGATCTGCCGCACCCCTGAGCTCGGCGATCACCTGTCGAGCATCATCGTCTTCCCCGACGTTCTCGACCGGCGGGCCGGCGACGGCACGCCGCTCGCCGACCTCATCGCCCAGCGCGGCCTGCTGCTCGGCATCACCCCGACCACAGGGTGGCAGTTCCTCGGAGGCTCCAAGCACGAGTACGTGCCCCGCGGTCTCGACGGACTGGCGAAGCGGCTCGAAGACTGGCGCGAGCGCGGCGTGGCCTTCATCAAGTGGCGCGTGGCCGCGCGGGTGCGGCCCGGGCTGCCCACCGAGCGCGCGCTCGTCTCGAACGCCCGCAGCGTCGCCGAGGTCGCGGCGCTCGCCCACCAGTTCGATCTCGTCCCGATCGTCGAGCCCGAGGTCGAGATGAAGGGCGACCACACGATCGAGCGCCAGTTCGAGGTCACAGAGCGCTTCCTGCACCGGACCTTCGAGGCCCTGTACGAGCACGGCGTCGCGCCCGAGGAGATCGTGCTGAAGACGAACATGGTCGTCTCGGGCAGCGACTGTCCCGAGCAGGCCGGCGTCGACACGGTGGCCCGGGAGACGCTGCGCTGCCTGCGGCGGGTCGTGCCGCCGGCCCTGCCGGGGATCGGGTTCCTGTCCGGTGGCCAGTCGGACCGCGATGCCACGGCCCACCTCGACGCGATGAACCGGCTCGACCCTCAGCCCTGGTCGCTCAGCTTCTCATTCGGCCGCGCCATCGGCCGCGCCCCGGTCGAGGCCTGGGACGGCAAGGCCGACGAATCGAGCGGACAGACGGCGCTCCGCCACCGCGCTCGCATGAACGGACTGGCCACTCTCGGCGAGTGGTCGGCAGAGATGGAAAGCGGAACGGAAGACGGAAGGGAACCTGAATCCGGGGGTCGGAAGACCCCGGGTCACAAGACGCCGGGCCGCGAAACGGAGAGACCATGATTGACTTTGCAGGACACCATGTAGTCGACCTCAGCCCGCGCATGGTCGGACGCATCACCCGGCTCGACGGCACCGTCGAGGAGGGGAACAAGGACGTCTTCGGGCTGCCGTGGATCCTCGAAGAAGGCCGCGTCCCGTACGACGACACGCTCTACACGCTGATCGGCGGCAAGGAGGGCGACGCCTACTGGCCGCCCGGACGGGTCAGCGGCCACTGCGGCGGATCGCACACCGAAGGCGGCAAGGGCCACATGGACCATTGGGAAGGCCTGCCCGACGGCATCCTCGGCCTCTGGGAGATGCCGCTAGATACCTTCTTCGGCCCGGCGGCGGTCTGTTACCTCGACCAGCTCGCGCCGGTCGAGCAGGAGAACGACGAAGGCGAACTCGTCAAGGCCGGCCAACCGATCCGGCCCGAGCACCTCTCCAACGTCCGCAAGGGCGACATCGTCATCCTCGGCAGCCCGTTCCGCGACGACGAGCAGCCGACGCTGCCCGCGGAAACGAGCAAGTGGCTCGCCGACACCGGAATCAAGCTGCTGGCCGTCGGTTACCCCGGCGTTCGCTTCGAGTCGGACTTCCAGGCGCCGCAGCCCCACAACTCACCGACCCACCGCAACATGCTGGGCAACAACATCCCGGTCTGCTACCCCCTGGTGAACATCGAGAAGCTGAGGAAGGACCGCGCCTTCTACATCGGCATGCCGCTCAACGTGGAGCGTCTGGAAGCGACCTGGGTGCGGGCGATCGCAGTCGAGGAACTCTGAACCGCTGGGTGCGCGGGTCTTCTGACCCGCTGCCGCCGCAGGCGGCTACACATAGCCCTCCCGTGCGAACCGCGTCCAGGGCTCCCGCTCGCCGATGCCGTAGCCACTGAGCAGCGCCTTCTTCAGCCACTCCCGGAACTCCGGAAACCCGTCGAGCGGCCGGATGCCGTCGAGCGCCGCAAGCCACGGACCCGGGTCGTACTCCACCTGGCAATGCCGGAACACGCCGTCCTCCAGCAACCCGTAACAGGCCACCCGCCGGCCGCAGCGCGGCTGCCCGACGCTGCCGGGGTTGATGAACTCCTGCCCGCCGATCGACCGGCGGAACTGGATGTGGGAGTGACCGAAGAGCACAACGGGGCTGTCCGTGCCGCCCGCCAGCGCGGCCAATCGCTCGTCGGCCGTGTCGGGCAGCGCCTGCCGCGGCTCGTCAGGCAGCACGCCGTGGTGCAGGAAGACCCGCTGACCACTCACCTCGTACTCCCCCTCGGGTTGCAGGCTACGGAGCAGTTTCCATCCGGACGCCTCCAGCGTGCCGAGGATCCAACGCGTGTAGGCGCGCCACGGAGCCGGCCAGGCGTCGAATCGTTCCGGCTCCCGCATCTCGACATCGTGGTTGCCCTCGATCAACACCCCGTCCAGGCCCGCTAGCAGCGCCATCGTCTCGTTCGGCTGCGGGCCGGAGAGCACCGTGTCGCCGAGGAAGATCGTCGCGTCGACGTCGGGCTCCGCCGCGAGCACGGCGGAGAGCGCCTCCGCGTTCCCATGCACGTCGGCAATGACAAGGATCTTCACTGTGTTGTTCGGCAAGCCTCGAATGCGGACGCCGGCCCCCACGGTTTCATGAGCTGCCAGGCCTCCTAGGTGAGGATTGCGGCGAGACGGGCCAGCACTTCCTGCATGATCTCCTCGGGGGCGGATTCGAGGCGTTTCCCGTTCCGGGCTGCGAGATCCAGGGTGCGCGGCTGGTCGCAACGGATGACACCAACCGTTCGGGTACCAGCGTCGTCGAGCGAAACCGTGAAACCGCGCTGTCGCGCGAAGTTGCCGCCCGTAGTGATCGGAAGGACGACCGGCGTCCTGGTCAACGCGTTGAAGCGCGCAGGCGACACGATCAGGACCGGTCGTGTCCCTCGCTGTTCATGGCCGGCGGTGGGATCGAGGCTGACGAGCCAGATCTCGCCACGACGCATTACAGCAGTTCATTGCCGGCCGGCTGGCCATCGAGCCATTCCCGATCTCCTTCGTCGGCCGGGGCCGTCTCGTCGCACATCGCCAGTAGCTCGTCGAGCGAGTACCGGGGACGGGTTCTGGGCGCAACGATCAGGCGATCGCCCTCGACGCCGATATCCACCTTGGCGCCGGCACCCAGGTTCAGGAGGTCGAGAAGCACCGGCGGCACCGCGAGCATGACAGAGCCGCCTACCTTGCGGAGATTGGTCGTGTGCATGCCCACGAGTTATACCACGGTATAACTACGATGAGAACACGCCCCCACTTCCCCGATGCGGCAGAATCGGTCTGGATCCGCACCCGAGTCGCGCGATCTCGCCCAGGCCCGCTGGCCGTGGACACCGGAGCCGGCTCGCCGATCAACGCACTGGCGATTTTCTGAGTACTTCCAACTAGAGGAGAGACGATGATCGATTTCGAGATTCCAGCAGAGACCAGGGCGGTGCGCGCCAGGGTGCGCGACTTCGTCCAGAACGAGTGCATCCCGGCCGAAGAGGGATGCACGCCGGAGAACTTCGACGAGGTGCTGGCCGGGCTCCGCAAGAAGGCGAGGTCGCAGGGCCTGTGGTGTCCCTTCATCCCGGAGGAACACGGGGGCATGGGTCTGAAGCCGCTGGCCAACGCGCTGGTCCAGATGGAACTCGGCGAGAGCTTCCTCGGAGCGCTCTCCCTCAACACACAGGGTCCCGACGACGCGACCATGCTGACGCTGCTCGAGAACGGCACCGAGGACCAGAAGGAGCGCTTCCTCAAGCCGCTGCTGGCGGGCGAGAAGCGCATCTGCTATTCGATGACCGAGCGGGCCGCCGGCGCCGACGCCACCGGCATGCAGACCTCGGCCGTTCTCGACGGCGACAACTACGTGCTGAACGGCGAGAAGTGGTTCAGCTCCTCCGCGAGCGTCGCCGACGTCGCCCTGGTCATGGCGAAGACCGATCCCGACGTGGCCCGCCACCGGCAGTTCTCGACCTTCCTCGTCGAGCTGCCTAACCCCGGCTACAGGATCGTCCGCGACATCGAGACGATGCAGCCGCACACCGATCTCGGCCTGAAACTCGGAGGCTCGCACTCGGAGATCCGCATCGAGAACCTCATCGTCCCGAAGGAGAACCTCCTCGGCGGCCGCGGCCAGGGCTTCGCGATGGGCCAGCACCGCCTCGCCTACGGGCGGCTGCGCCACGGCATGCACAACGTGGCGATGGCGCAGCGGGCGCTCGATCTCGCCGTCGGGCACACCATCAAGCGGGTGACCTTCGGCAAGCGCCTTGCCGACCGCCAGGGAGTGCGCTGGATGTTGGCCGACTGCGCCGCCGAGCTCTACAAGGCCCGGCTCATGCTGCTCCATATCGCCTACAAGGCGGAGAACGGCATGGACCTGCGCGTCGAGAACGGCATCGCCAAGGTCTTCCTCGCCAACATGGTGCACCAGGTCGTCGACACCGCGATCCAGCTCCACGGCGCGCTGGGCTACAGCATGGACACGCCGCTGGCCCGCTGGTATCGCGGCATCCGCGCGCAGCGTCTGGTCGACGGGCCGGACGAGGTCCACCGCTGGCGCAGCGGCAAGAACGTCGTGCAGGCGTTCGAGGCGCACGGCACCTGCGCGTCGGCCTGCGGCGGCGACCTGCTTTGAGCCGGCCGGCGCCAGACACTGGGTGCGCCGGCGTCCCCGCCGGCATCCGGCGCGACGCGCCGGCTTCCGGACCTTCGGCCGCGCTGGCGCTCGCGCTCCTTAGCGGCTTTGCGTTGTCCTCACTCGCCACCGCCGAGACCGCCGAGTGGTCGCGATTCCGGGGGCCGAACGGCGGCGGCGCCATCGAGGCGGGCGCCCTGCCGGTCGAGGTGGGCGTCGACCGCAACCTCCTCTGGCGGACCGAACTCCCGGCCGGCGACTCGTCGCCGATCCTGAGCGCGGACCGGATCTTCCTGACGGCCTCGGAAGGCGAAGCCCTCTACACGATCGCCCTCGATCGCGAGACCGGCTCCGAACTCTGGCGGCGCGAGGCTCCGAGGCCGCGGACCGAGACGCTCGACAACCGCAACGGACCGGCGTCGCCGTCCGCGGTCACCGACGGAGAGCGCGTCTGGGTCTTCTTCGGCGACTTCGGCCTCCTCTGCTACTCCGTCGACGGCGAAGAGCTCTGGCGCCATCCGCTCGGTCCCTTCGACAACATCTACGGCATGGGCGCCTCTCCGATCCTCGCCGCGGGCAACGTGGTCCTCGTGGTCGACCAGCAGCGGGACTCCCATGTCCTGGCCGTCGACGCCGGGTCCGGCGAACTCGCATGGCGCACCGAACGACCCGCCGCGAGAAGCGGCCACTCGACGCCGGTGCTCCACCATCCCGATGGCGGTGAACTCCAGGTCGTCGTGCCGGGCTCGTTCTTCCTCACCAGTTACTCGGCGAAGACCGGCGAGCGTCTCTGGTGGGTCAGCGGCCTCTCGTTCGAGATGAAGTCAACGCCCGCGGTCGAGGACGGCGTCCTCTTCATCAACGGCTACGCCATGCCGCTGAACGAGGAAGGGCGTCACGTCCGGCTCGATCCCTTCACGGAAGTCGTCGCCGCGCACGACGGCGACGGCGACGGAATGCTCTCGGAGGACGAAGCGCCGGAAGGCCTGGTCAAGAACGTCTTCTCCTACTTCGACCTGGCCAGCGACGGCCTCCTCGACCAGGGCGACTGGACGTACTTCCAGTCGGCGCTCGACACCCGCAACAACATCCTCGCCGTCGAACTGCCGAAAGCGGGCCTGCGCGGCGATCTGACCGCCAGCCACGTGCGGTGGACCTATCAACGCAAGATCCCGCAGCTACCGTCGCCGATCGTCGACGACGGAGTCCTCCTGATGGTCGACGACAGCGGCATCACGACGACGCTCCGCTCCGCGACGGGTGAACTCATCGAGCAGGGCCGACTCGAGGGAGCGGTCGACAGCTACTACGCGTCGCCGATCGTGGCCGACGACAAGTTCTACCTGCTGTCCAGATCAGGCAAGCTCGTCGTGCTGCCGACCGATGGCTCTCTCGAGCCGCTGGCCGTCTCGGATCTCGACGACCTGGCGACGGCAACGCCGGCGATCGACGGACCGACGATGTACCTCCGAACCCGAAGCGCACTATGGGCCTTTCAAGCGACTCAGTAGCGGCGCCGACTCGGGCGGAACACGCGGCCGGAATGGCCGCGTACCAGGAAGCGGGGCTTCGCCTCGCTGCGGAGATCGGCAACCGGGGGCCGATTCGGCTGACTGACGACGGCAGGCTTCATCCGGACATCCTGGCGGCGTTCCGGAGGCACGGCTTCTACGTCTTCGAAGGGCTCATCGACAGCGACGAGGTCGCCGATCTGCGCCGCGACGCGAACGAGATGCTGGAGCGCGCGCCGGTGGGTCCGGACGCGGACGTGGATGCGGAAGGGCGGCCGGCCCTGGGGCTCGACTACGCCCGCCGGCCGTATCTCTTCGCCAAGCCGCTGGCCGATCCCTGGGGCGGCACGGGGCTTCTCAGCGGGCGTCACCCGACGCAGATGACGCAGCCCCTACCCGAGGAGGACGCGCCCGCCGACATCGTCTTCCTCATGAGTTCCATGTGCCAGGCGATGCCCTCCGGGCTGCGGCTCTACGGCCATCCGCACCTGCTCGAGATCGCCGCGGCGATCAACGGCGACGACTTCGTGCCCTTCAACGACGCGATCTTCGTCAAGCAGCCGGGTCTCGGCGGTTCGGTGTCGTGGCACCAGGACGGCGTCACCCACTGGGGTTCTCCCGACTGGGACGAAGGCATCCACGGTTTCAACTTCCAGGTGCAGCTTTATCCCACGACTCCGGCGAGCTGTCTCTGGGTGGTACCGGGCACGCACAAGCTCGGGAAGATCGACATCAAGGCGCGGGTGCGGGAGAACGGAGGAAGCGAGAAGCTCCCCGGGGCCCTGCCGCTCGTCTGCACCGCGGGCGACGTCACGATCGTCAACCGGCAGATGCTGCACGCCTCGTTCGCCAACACCTCGTCCGACCTGCGCATCTCGCTCACCTTCGGCTTCCACCGCCGCAAGTCGGTGGAGGGACAGAAGGGTGCGCTGGGCGTGGAAGCCGACGAGGTCGTGTACGACGCTCAACGCATCTTCGACCGCTCGTCGGTCATCGCCGTGGCGATCGACGCGCGCCGGCAGCACCTGCCCGATGAGCAGTCGTTCGTCTACGAGCCCTTCGCCGGTCTGGAGGACGACTTCCGCTTCAACGACGAGACGTTCGACCGCGTGATCCGCGACTACAATCTGAACGATCTGGCGATTTAAGGGAGGTAGCGATGTCGAAGACGATCGTGATTCACGTTGTGGGATGCGTGCTACTCCTAGGTGGCCTGGTGCTCGTCGGACCGGCAATTGCCGACGTGGCCGTATCACTGGGCATCGGGGACCCCAAACCGGAAGGCGATGCAAGCGCTCCGGCAGCCCTGGCGTTCTGGGCGCAGCTCAGTTTCATCCGCATGTTCGCGGCGGCCGCGATCGGTTTCTCGGCCATCTGCTTCTGGGCTGGAAGTCAGCTCACGTCGACTCAGAAGACTTCCTTCCTGATCCTCCTCGTTGGCGTTTTCACGGTGATTGGCGCGATGGTCGTGGTACAGCAGGTCGCGATCTGGAATCGTGGCGCTGCTGGATGGTCCCTCGTGGCAGTTTTGAGTGCGCTACTGCTCACCTGCCTTGGCGCTGTCGTCTACGAGGGGATCACGAGCCGCCGTCTGGAAAGCGCCTGAACCGGACTCAGGCGGCCTCGCTGACAGTAACGCTGAGTCGCTTGCCCAGGCGGCGCAGCGCCCTGTCGATCGTGGCTGCCTTGGTGGCGTGATCGGGATTCAACATGCGCCGCACTTCGCTTTCAGCGACATCTAGATCACGGGCGAACTGCCGCCGGGAGATTCCAGCGTGACGCCAGGCGTCGTACAGTGCCGCCTTCAAAGCGATCTGCACCGGCGGGACGACCATCGGCCGCTCCTCGCCAATGGGCGAAGGTTCGGGCAGAGCGCCGCCTTCGCGTATCGTGGTGGCAATCAGCTCTCGCAGCAGATCCCTGGCTTCGGCTAGCGCCTCCTCCTTCGTCGCGCCGTCCGTTGCGCCCCACCCAAAGTCCGGAAACGCAACGACGTGGCGACCGTCCTCGTCGCGTTGGATGTCGGCGGGATAGTTGTAACCGTCTGGCATCGCGTTCTCCTAGAAGTCGTTCCTGTCGATCCCCAGATCAGCCAGCATCTTGCTGAGCAGGCCTTTGCCGATCTCCTTCTTCCGGTCTTTGACGGTGGTCTTACGGCGCCCCGCGTAGAGCGTGCCATGTGACCCGGCCCCTTCGGACGCGACGAAGCGGACTTCCAAGTTCCGGCCCCTCGCCCACCTGCGAACGCGCCCGATGAACTGCCGGCCGTTCAACACCCACCATACAGTGCGAACATTTGTGCGCGCAACCCTGACTCCAAAGCCGCAGTGTCATCAACAGGCGCTGCCTGGACAACACCCCGGTCACACGAGTCTTTACGGCTGCCGAACCCCTACTGTCTAGAGCCGTCCGCCGCGACGTAGTCGACGAGGCCGTTCAGCATCTCGGCGGTGGATTCCAGGCCCCACCTGACGTCGACGGTCGGGTCGGGGTTGCTGGGGTTGTCGGCCGAGTTGTCGAAGGCGGCCTTGACGTGGACCCGCGTCCCGGCCGGCAGCCGGATCGGCTCGGCCAACTGGTAGGTCGTCTGCCAGTGGAAGTCGTAGGCGCTGACCCCGAGCAGGTCCCTGGTGCTGCCGTCCGGAAGCTCCGCGCTGAAGAACATGGACTTTCCGCGATAGTGCATGTGCGGCGTGAACGCGTGAAGCAGGACGTCTTCCTCGAAGACGCGGCTCGCGTCCGCTTCGTAGTTCGGGTCGCCCGCCGGGATGTTGATGCCGGCGTTCCAGATCGGCAGCGTGATCAGCTCCTTCTCGACTTCCCCGGGTTCGGCGAACCAGAGACCGATGCGGGTGCTGTCGGTCGCCGCCTCGCCCCGCGGGTGGTAGTGGAAGTCGCCGACCATCTTGCGGCCCTTCTGCAGCAGACGGGCAGATCCCGCCGGGAACTGGTAGGGCTTGGCGCCCGCGGTCCAGGCCGCCATCCAGTCTTCCTGGTAGGTCGCACCCTCGGCGGCTCGCCAGAGAATGAAGTGATGGAGCACCTTGCGGTTCCCCGGCCGAACCTCGATCGCGCTGATCCAGCGATCCCCGTCGAAGCCGGTCGTGATGGGCACGACGAGAAACTGGTCGTCTCCCTCCGCCGCCACGCTGTACGGATCGAACTCGAACACCCAGTCGGGCTCGCCGAACGCCCATTCGCCCGCGGCCTCCGGCTTCTCGTAGACCGGTTCGTCGCCTTCGCCGCGAGGCGCGCCGTTCGCCGCCCAGCGTGTGATCGCCGTGATCTCGTCGTCGCTCAGGCTGATGTCGTTCGACCACGGCCCGTAGCCCGGATCGGCGTCCCAGGGCGGCATGTCCCGGTTCTCGACCGCGCGCGCGATGGACCGGGCCCAGGGCCGAACCTCGCGGTAGGTGCGCAGTGACATCGGCCCGATCTCGTCGGGCTGGTGGCAGGATACGCAGTTGGCGTGAAGGATCGGCGCAACGTCGTCGACGAAGGTGGGGCGGTCGGGGTTGGGGCCCGCAGCCACGGCCGGCACCAAGAGAAGGACGCCTGCCGCGGCGGCCGCGAGGCCGGTCACGTTGGGTGGCCTGATCATCAGTCGCTACGCCGAACTCGTCGGCAGAGCGTTCAGGTTACGCAGGAGATTCTAGCCGAGACGGACGCCCACTCTGTTCCTGGCGGCGCCAACCCTCACGGTCTCGACGGCGGGGATGCGGACGGGCGCAGTCAGCGATACGACTTGACCGGGGGCAGCCGGGCCCCCGTCTCGCCCGGCGGCTTCTCGCCGGCGACGACCGGGAGGCGCAGCGTGCCGATGCCGTCGATCGACGCCTCGACCACCTCGCCCGGCTTGAGGAAGCGGTCCTCCGGCCCGCGGGTCGCGGCCGCTCCGGCCGCCGTGCCGCCCGAGGTGCCGTTGTTGATCACGTCGCCCGGGTAGAGCGTGATGATCGACGAGCCGTACTCGATCAGCTCCCACAACGAGTGGATCATGTCGCCGGCCCGCGCCTCCTGGAGCAACGTGCCGTCGACGCTCAGGGTCTGGCGGAGGTTCTCCATCGGGTCGCCGTAGAACTCGCGCGGCACGATCCACGGACCCTGCGGGGCGAAGGTGTCGTGCCCCTTGCCGACGAACCAGTCGCTGCGGATGGGGTTGCCTCCCGGCGGCCGACCGCCGCGGTCGGAGACGTCGATGGAAACCATGTAGCCAAAGACGTGGTCCTGGGCGTCGGCGGCCGAGACGTACCTCGCCGTCCGCCCGATGACCGCGCCCAGCTCGACTTCCCAATCCGTGCGATCGCGACCGTAGGGGATCACGATCTCGTCGCCACTGCCTATGACCGCGCCTCGGGACGGCTTGAGAAAGAGATACGGGACACCCCGGTTCTCGCGGCGCTGACGCCGGGCCGCGGCCCGCTCCTCCTCGGTTCCCGACTCGTTGACGTGACTGTAGAAGTTGACGGCGGCGTTCAGGATCTTCCCCGGATACATGATCGGCGGCCGGATCCGCAGCTCGTCGACCGGGTGGACGTAGCCGCGAGCCCCGCTGCCGAGGAGCTCGTTTCCGACGAGATGGTTCACGATCTCGTACAGCCGGTACTTGAGCCCGTACTCGTAGCGCCCGATCAGCTCGAGCATGTCCTCCGGCATCGGCATCTTCGGATAGGCGGGATCCGCCTCGAGGCCCCGGTTCGCCTCCGCGATGTCGACCACCAGGCTGTCCCGCAGGACGAGGCCGACCCGCGGCACGCCGTCGATGTCGAAGGTCCCGACCTTGAAGGGTTCGGCCGATTCCGTCGCCTGGCCGAAGGCAGCGGGCGCGCTCATCAGGGCGACAAGGAGACCGGCGAGCGGACACGAACGAAGTCCATGCATGGTTCTACTCCTCATGAAACGCAACCGTCCTCACGAAGCGCGATCAGGGGCGCGTCTGTGCGATGGAGCGAAGAGTGTAGCTCCGGTCACCGCCCGTCAGGTTCCGGGCGATCGACCGGAGACCAGGATGGAGAACTGTCGATCCGGGTCGTTCTGGGGAACGGGCCGATAGCCGCCGGCGCTCTCGTCGGGCTCCATGCGACGAGCCCCGTCGGGGGCGAGCTGCACGATGTAGGCCTTGCGGACCTCGGACGTGAGATTCGGCCCGGTGGCATGCGGAGTGAGTGAGGAGAAGACGACGACGCTGCCCGCTCTGGCCGGCGCGGCGATCCCTTCGGCGTCTTCGTCCGCGCAGCAGTAGCCGAGGTCGGTGGTCCAGTGCTCGAGGGTGCCGTGGCGATGCAGTCCCGGAAGCACCCGGGGGCAGCCGTTGCTGGTGGTGGCGTCGTTCAGCGCGATCCAGCAGGTGAGATAGGCCTGCGGGTCGAGGTAGCCGTAGCCGTTGTCCTGGTGCCAGGGAAACGGGGCCGGAACGCTCGGCTTCTTGTAGACCGCCTGGTCCCAGTAGAGCCGGACGTCGGGGCCCACCAGGTCCCAGGCGAGATCGCGGAAGAGAGGCCCGGCACAGAAGTCGCGCAGGAAAGTCGAGCGCAGGACCAGGTGGACGGTGAAGGTGATCTCGTCGGCGCGATTGATGAAGCGACGCCCCTTCGGCAGCTCGCGCAGCGCCGCTTCGGTCCTGGCCTCCCAGGGGTCGATCTCGGCGATCAGGCGCTCGAGCGTGGTCGGCTCGACCGCGTCCTCCAGCACGAAGAAGCCCTGCTCGCTCCACTGGCGGGCCTGCGCGGAGGAGATGCGCCGGTAGGGGCCGCCTCTGGGCTTCCAGCGGAAGTCCCGGTTGAGCGGATGGAGCTTGGGCGTCATGCGTGATCGGCGACCGACTGGTCCATTGGCTGTTCCCGGGAGCGTACTCCGAGATCGTCTTTGACTATCGCCCGTCGCGTGGGCGATAATCGCCCACTTCATGGGCGATCATCCTCATCTCCCGCGACTCGCGGCCCAACTCTTCCGGCGCGCTCTCGCGGCCTCTCCGGTCGTTGTCGTCATGGGCGCCCGCCAAACCGGCAAGAGCACCCTGGTGCAGATGGAACCGTTCGGAAAGGACCGTCTCTACCTGACGCTCGACGATCCAGCGGTTCAGGAACGCGCCAGTCTGGCGGTCGACGAACTGGTAGGAAGCGCGCCCCAGATCACCCTGGACGAGGTGCAACGCGCGCCGGATCTGTTGCTGGCGGTCAAACGGGCGGTCGACCGGGACCGTCCCAGGCGGCCTGGACGGTTCATTCTCACGGGATCCGCGAACCTGCTCTTGATGCAACGAGTGGCGGAGAGCCTGGCAGGCCGCGCCACCTACGTCCAACTCTGGCCGCTGACCAGACGCGAACGATCGGGACTGGCCGAGGCCGGCATCTGGTCCGATCTCTTGTCCACGCCGCGCACAGACTGGCTCGACCTCGTAGCCTCCCGGGAGGCGAGCCCCGCCGACTGGCGGCGCGAGGTCCGCGTCGGCGGCTACCCCACGCCAGCGGTCGAGCTTGCCGACCAGGACGCGCGTTCCCTCTGGTTCGACGGCTACGTGCAGACCTACCTGGAGAGAGACCTCCGCTCACTCGCCGCAATCGACAACCTGATCGACTTCCGGCGAGTGATGCGCGCGGCCAGCCTCCGGTCCGGCCAACTCGTCAACCAGACGGAGATCAGCCGTGACACACAGGTGCCGCGTGTCACCGTACAGCGTTACCTGCAGCTGCTGGAGACGTCCTACCAACTGGTTCCGCTGCCGGCCTACTCGGTCAACCGAACCCGACGTCTGATCAAGACGGCGAAGGCTTACTGGAGCGACCCCGCCCTGGGCCGGTGGCTCGGCGCGGGCACGGAGACGACCGGCGCTCACTTCGAGAACCTGATCCTCTCCGACCTCCTCGCCTGGCGTGACGGCCAGAGCCCCAGGCCCGACGTGCTCTACTGGCGCACGACCAGCGGCATGGAGGTCGACTTCGTCATCGAGGCTAACGACCGGCTGCTGGCGATTGAAGCCAAGACGACGACCAATCCCGGGCACGGGGACACGCAGGGCCTGCGGGTGTTCCGCGACGAGTACGGCGAACGCTGCGCCGGCGGTCTCCTGCTGCACGCCGGCGCCGTGACGCAGTGGATGGCGGAGGGGATCCTTGCCGTGCCCTGGTGGCGGGTGATGTAGCTCGGTCCTACCCCTGCTGCTCGATCCACCAGTCGATGTGCTCTTCCAGCACGACCATCGGCATGGCGCCGCTACCGATCACGGCGGCGTGGAAGGCCTTGATGTCGAAGCGGTCACCGAGTGCTTCCTCCGCCTTCCGGCGCAGGCGGAGGATCTCCAGGTTGCCGATGCGATAGGCGAGTGCCTGGCCGTGGATGTCGGCCGAGTAGCGCAGGAGCTCCGTGGCGACCTCGACGTCGGAGTAGACGACGCGCGCGCTCATGTACTCGCGGGCGCGCTCCAGGTCCCAGCCGAAATGGTTCATGCCGGTATCGAGCACCAGGCGGCAGGAGATGAACATCTCCATGACCAGGCGGCCGTAGAGGTCGTACGCGTTCTCGTAGACGCCCATCTCCTTGCCGAGGTTGGCGGCGTACTCGGCCCAGCCCTCGGTGAAGGCGCCGTAGCCGATCGTCTCGCGGCGGAAGCGGGGCAGGTCCTCGCGCTCGTTGGCCAGCGCGAGCTGGAAGTGATGGCCAGGGATCAGCTCGTGGTAGATCAGCCCCTGGGCCGAGAACAGGGAGCGGTTCTCGAGGTCGGAACCGTTGTAGCGGTACTCGCCGCGCGGGTTGACGGAGGTCGGTAGCTGGTAGACGCCGAAGGTCATCGTCGCCTCCGACGTCGGGTCGAGGCGGCGGACGCCGTAGGGCGCCTCCGGCAGCACGTCGAAGTAGTCGGCGATGTGGGGCTCGATCTTCTCGATGTAGCCCATGTAGCGCTCCTCGACCTCCTCGGGCGACGCGGCGATGAAGCGCGGGTCGGCGCGGACCTGGTCGAGGAACTCCCTCATCGCGGTCTCTTGGGACGTGGCTTCGAAGCCGATCTCCTCGCGCAGCGCCGCCAGCTCCGCTTCGATCTGCGCGACCTGCTCCAGGCCGAGCTGGTGGATCTCCTCGGGCGTGAGGTCGGTCGTCGTGTTCGACCGCACCCGGTGGACGTAGAGCTCGCGGCCGCCGGGCACTTCCGACAACCCGACCTGTTCCGGCGCCGCCTCCAGGTAGTCGTCGCCGAGCTCGGCGACCAGGCGGACGAACTGCGCGTCGATGCCGGTCTCGACCGCCTCGCGGACCTGGTTCAGGAAGTCGTCGGACCCGTCGCCGGCGCGGTCGGCGGCCGGCACGAACAGCTCGTCGAGACGACCCCGGTAGCCCTCGAACATCCCGACCACGGCCGGGACCTGGGCCTTCGGCAGATAGATGCCCCGCTCCTTCTGCCCGGCGACCTTGTCGGCGAGCTGCCCGATCCCCTGGGCGTACTCGTCGAGCAGATGGAAGTAGTGCGCGCGGTCCTCGTCGGTTCCGACCGGGGCGGCGCCGAGCACCTGGTGGAGGATGTTCAGGCTGAAGCCGCCGGCCGCGTAGGGCGTGATGTTGAAGTCCGCCCAGTAGTGCTTCGGCGCCTCGACCAGCATGCCGAGGTTCCAGCGCAGCAGCCGGAGCGAGATCCAGTCCTCGTGGTCGACCGCCTCCTCGTCGACGCCGTCCAGCCGGCCGAGCAGATCCTTGGCGAAGGAAGCGTCCGCCTCGGCGGCTTCGAGCGTCCAGTCCGGGAAGTCCTCCACCTTCTCCCCGCGCCGGAACTTGAGGTACGGGTCGCGGGCGGCGACGAAGTCCAGGTACTCGTCGCCGGCGGCGGCGATGAGGTCCGCGTCGGCGGCGCCGTCGAGGGAGATCTCGACGCTGCAGGCGGCGAACAGGAGAAGGGCGACGACGGCGGCGAAGCGGGTCAGGTGACTCATGACTTCCTAGCGTAGAGCACCGGCACCACGACGAGGTTCAGGAACGTCGACGTCAACAGTCCGCCGAGGATCACCTGGGCCATCGGACTCAGGATCTCGTTGCCCGGCTCGCCCGCGCCCAGCACCAGCGGCACCAGCGCCAGCCCGGCCGTCAGCGCGGTCATCAGGATCGGCGCCATCCGTTCCTCCGAGCCCCGGCGCACGGCTTCCTGAAGCGGCAACCCTTCGCCGAGCAGCCGTCGGTAGTTGCTGACCAGGAGCACGCCGTTGCGGGTCGCGATTCCGAACAGGGTGACGAAGCCGACCACGGTCGCCAGCGACAGGACGCCGCCGCCCAGCGCCACCGCGACGACCCCTCCGACCAGGGCCAGCGGCACGTTGACGAGCATGGCCAGGGTGTCGCGGTGGCTGCCGAACTCCAGGTAGAGCAGGCCGTACATCCCGACCAGGATGAGCACGACCAGCAGGCCCATGGTGTAGACGCGCCGGCCCGCTTCCTCGAACTGCCCGCCGAAGGTCACCAGGTAGCCGGCCGGCAGGTCGACCTCGGCCTCGACCGCGGCCTGGGCCCGCTCGACCGTGCCGACGAGATCGGCGCCGGTGACGTTGGCGGTCACCATCGCCACCCGCTGCGCGTTCTCGCGCCGGATGAGGGACGGGCCGAGAGCGTGCCGCACGTCGGCGACCGCGCCCAGGCGGACCAGATCCCCGGCCGGGGTCGAGACCGGCAGGGCCGCGACCCGGTCCGCTTCGGCCCGCAGGCCCGGCGGCAGCCGGACGGCGACGTCGGACGCCAGGCCCTCCTCCACGATCTCGCCGACGACGACGCCCTGAAACAGCGCCTCCACCGCCTCGCCGACGTCCGCGAGGCTCAAACCGTGCCGGGCCATCGCCGTGCGGTCGAAGTCGACGACCATCTGGGGCACCGGCGACTGCTCCTGGTTCGACAGGTCGACGATGCCGGTCACGGCCGCCAGGACCTGTTCGATCCGCGCGGCGAGCGTCCGCAGCACCGCCAGATCGGGTCCTTCGACCTTCACCGCCAGGTTGGTCCGGGAACCCGAGATCATGTGGTCGATCCGGTGGCTGATGGGCTGCCCGAAGGAGACGGTCACCGCCGGTATCCCGGCCACCGCACGGCGCATCCCGGCAACCAGTTCGTCCTTCGAGCGACCGTCTTCGAGCGGCGCCAGCACGACCTCCATCTCGGAGGCGTTGACCCCCTGGACGTGCTCGTCCTTCTCGGCGCGGCCCGTGCGCCGGCTGGTCGAGACGACCTCCGGGAAGGCGAGCAGCGCCTCCTCGACCCGGCTGCCCAGCCGATCGCTCTCGGCGAGCGGGATGCCCGGCGGACTGACCACCGAGACGGTGAGCGAGCCCTCGTTGAAGGCCGGCAGGAAGCTGCGGCCCAGCCCGGGCAGGAGCGCCGCCGCGACGACCACCAGCAGGGCCGCCGAAGACAGCACTGCCCAGCGATGCGCGAAGCACCAGTCGAGGGTCGGCGAGTAGGCCCACTGGAAGGCGCGCAGCAGCCACGGCGGGCGCGCCCTGAGCGCCCGCGCCCGGCCCAGGAACAGCACGGCGAGCACCGGCGTGACCGTCAGCGCCACCACCAGGGACGCGGCGAGCGCGGCGATGAACGCCATCCCGAGCGGCCGCAGCAAGCGACCCTCCAGCCCCGGCAGGAAGAAGATCGGCACGAAGACCAGGACGACGATCAGGGTGGCCAGGAGGATCGGGCTCAGCACCTCCCGGGTGGCGGCCGCGACGACCTCTTCGGACGGGCGGCGCTCGCCCTCCGGCAGGCGGCTCTCGTCCCTCATCCGGCGGAAGATGTTCTCGATCGCGATGATCGCGTCGTCCACCAGCAGCCCGATGGCGATCGACAGGCCGCCGAGCGTCATCGTGTCGATCTGCAGCCCGAAGGCCGCGATCACCAGGATCCCGGTGACCAGCGAGAGCGGGATCGCGAAGGCCGAGATGAACGTGGTGCGGACGCTCCCCAGAAAGAGCGCCAGGATGACGATGACGAGGATCGCCCCGTCCCGCAGCGCCTCGGCGACGTTGCCGATCGCCACCTGGATGAAGTCGGCCTGGCGGAAGTTCTCGCTTTCGAGCACAACGCCCCGCGGCAGCACCGGCTGCAGCCGGGCGAGCGTGTCATCGATGGCGCGGGTCAGATCCAGCGTGTTCGCGCCCGGCTGCTTCTGCACGGACAGGATGACCGCCGGACGGTTGCGATAGGAGCCGGTGCCGCGCGCCGGCGCCGGCCCCCACTCGACGCTTGCCACGTCGCCGACCCGTAGCGGGATCCCGCCGTCGACGCGCACGACGGCAGCGGCCACCTCGTCCGGAGTGCGTGCCCGGCTGCGCACGCGGACGATGTGCTCCTCGCCGGCCTCCACATGAAAGCCCGCGGCCAGGCTGCGGCTGGACTTCGCGACGGCGTCGACGACGTCGGCGAGCGGGAGACCGTTCTGGGCCAGGGCGGTCGGCCGCACCGTGACCTGAAGTTGCCGCCGTTCGCCGCCGATGGGGACCACCTGGGATACGCCCGGGATCGACAGGAGGTTGCGGCGGACGACCGTTTCGGCGACGCGGCGCAACTCCATGGCGCTCACGCCGCCTTCCTCCACCGGCGCCGCGGTCATCGCGATGAACGTGATCTCGCCCATGATCGAGGAGATCGGCCCCAGTTCCGGCCTCTCGGCCTGGGCCGGGAGATCGACGCGCTGCAGCCGCTCACTGACGACCTGGCGGGCGCGGTAGATGTCGGTCCCCCAGTCGAACTCGACCCAGGCGACGGAGATCCCGTCGGCGGAGATCGAACGCAGCCGGCGGACGCCCGGCGATCCGTTGATCGCGGACTCCACCGCGTAGGTCACCAGCAGCTCGACCTCCTCCGCGGCCATCCCCGGGGCCTCCGTGATCACGGTGACGGTGGGCGCCGAGAGGTCGGGGAAGATGTCGACCGGCAGGTTCAGGATCCAGGCCGCACCGACCACCGTGAGGAGAGCTGCCCCCGCGACCACCAGCAGGCGGTGGCGCAGGGAGAACCGAAGCAGTCGCTCGAGGGGTCCCACTCCGGCGCCTTCAGTGGACGTGGCCGTGAGCTTCGCCGCTCGCCATGAGGGACGAACGACGGATGGCGTCCCCGCCGCGCGTCACGAGGCGCTGGCCGGGAGCCAGGCCGGCCACCAGCACCCGGTCCCCCTGCCGGCCGAGAACGGTCACCGTCTGCCGCTGGAAGTCCTCGCCGGACAGTTGCAGGAAGACGACCGGCACGCCGCCGTCGTCGACCAGGGCCGAGGCGGGCACGACGATGCCGCTCTCCTCGCCGGCCATCAGCACCTGCGCCGCGACGGTCGATCCCAGGGCGAAGCCGGTGCCGGCGATGCCCGGGGCCTCGATCAGGACGGTGACGGTGCCGGTGCGCGGCGAGAGCTCCGGCGAGATCGAGACGAGGGAGAGGTCGCCTTCAACGCGCACCGGCCCGCTCTCCGGGTCGTCGAGCACGAGACCGCGCAGGCCCGCGTCCATGAGCCGCCGCGCGTCCTGGGGAGGCAACGCGACTTCGATCCACACGACGTCGGTCCGCACCAGCCGGGCCAGCGCGTCCCCGGCGGAGACCGTCGCCCCGGGCGTCGTGGTGACGGCGGCGATCCGGCCGGAAAACGGCGCCCGCGGCGAGATGCCGGCGCTGTCCGCTCCGCCTTCACGCGAGGCGCGTGCCGATTCGAGGTCCCGTTCCGCCGCGCGGTGCCGCGCCTCGAGCATGCGGGCGCGGACGCCGGCATCCTCGACCTCACGCTCGCTGACCGCTTCGAGCGCCAAGAGTTCGCGGAGCCGCGCGCTGCGCGACCGCGCGCTCTCCAGTTCCGTCGCCAGCGCCTCGAGCTCCCCTTCCAGGGTCGCCAGACTGCGCTCGGAGGCGACCAGGGGAACCACCCGGAACAGGGGGTCGTTCCGTTCGACGCGCCGGCCGACGAACGGCCAGGAGCGGGCGCCAGCGGGAGGCTGCACGACGCCGTCCACCTGCGCGGTGATCGTGCTCTCGCCGCCCGCCGGCGGGCGGAAGGAGGCGACGCCGGCGACGCTCCGGGCCAGGCGGCCCTCCCGCACCCAGACGCTCGCGAAACCGCCCTGCCACTGCTGTTCCTTCCCGAACGAGACGGGCTCGCCGCCGTCGGACCCGGCGGGGAGTAACGGCGCCCGCACGGGGCCTTCCGCGTGGTCCGCCGTGCCGACGCGGACCCGGCCGCCAGGGATCTCCTCGATGCCGTTCCCGTCGTCGATCCGGAAGAGGAGATCCGCTTCGCCGGCACGTTGCGGCGTCAGCTCGATGTCGAAGACCCCAGGAGCGGCGGGCTGGTCCGCGCGGAAGATCTGCTCGCCGGACCCGTCGACAAGGACGATCTCGACCGTTCCCCGTAACAGCGGTGCGAAGTCGGCCAGGCGCGTGACGTGGGTGTGGGCCATCGCCGCATGACCTTCCGCCAGAGCGTCGATCTCGGGGAAGACCTCGAACCGCTCCCCGAGAGCCGTGACCGACCAGCTCTCGTGGGAGTGATCGTGCTCCTCGGCGGGAGGGGTACTGACACACCCAACGAGCAGCAGCACCGCCAAGGCAATCCGAGCATCACCCCACCTCATGACCCTGACCCTCCTTCCCGGCTCGTCGCCAGCCGTTCCAGCTCCCGGTGCGCCGCCAGCGACGCCTCGTGCAGATCGAGGACCGCCAGCTCCGCCTCGGTCACCGAACGATGCGTCTCAAGCAGATCGGTGAGCCCGGCCTCACCCTGACGAAAGGCCGCCTCCGCGCCGTCCAGCATCCGTTCCGTGGCGCCGAGTTCCTCTCGGGCCTCGGCGAGGGCGTCGGCAAGCCGCGCGAAGTTCGTGCTGGCCGCGACCCGCGCGGCAGCGGATTCGCGCTCCGCGAGCTCGAGCCTTGCCCCGGCGGCCGCCAGTGCGGCGCCGGCGTTCTGCCGCGCCGCCTGCCGTCGATCGAAGAGCGGCACGGACCACGCGACACCGAAGATCGGCCCGTCGACGGCGCCCGGAGTCAGGTCCTGCCGGCGCCAGCCCACTGTGACCTCCGGCGAGGCCACGATCGGCCGGGTCGCAAGCTGGGCCAGCTCGGCCGCCGCCAGGTCCGCCTCCGCGGCACGCACGCGGACGTCCGCACCATCCAGCGACGGCGCGGCCGGCAGTTCGGGCAGAACCGGCCGCGCGTTCGCCGGCAAGCCGGGATGCCAGGCTGCCGCTTCGGCTCTAGCTCGTTCGCTCGCCCCGGCGGCGAGCGCGACGCGGGACCGCAGCGTGCCGGCGGCCAGACCCAGCCGACGGGCTTCGAGTCCGGACGCTTCCCCACTCTCCGCCCGAACGACCTCGCGCTGCGCGAGCGACTCGACGCGCTCAGCCTGAAGAGCTAGTCGTTGCCGCCGCGCGTCGGCCACCGCCCAGCCGGCATAGGCCTCCCTCATCGCCAGGCGGTAGCCCAGCAGGTCGTACGCCACGCGACGACGGGCAGCCCCGATCTCGCCTTCGCGGGCCTCGATCTCCGGGCGGCGCGCGGCGTCCGGCATCTTCCAGGAAACGAGAACGTCGGTCTGGCCGATCGGGCCGCCGGGATCCTCGCGCACGGCCTCGACGACGGGATTGTCGAGTGTCCGGGCCGCCACCAAACGGGCCTCCGCGAGCCCCACGGCCCCGGCGCTCTCGCGAACGGCGGGGTGCGTCTCGTCGAGGACAGAGAGGAACTCGGCCTCGGTGACGACAGGCCGGTCCTGTGCCGCTCCGGCGACGGCGAAGAAGCCTCCAAAGAGGCCGATCAGGATGGAACGATGCATGCTGACTCCTTTCCACGTCCAGGTTCCGGGCGCGAATCGCACCCGGGCCTAAGGCCGCGGATCAGAGCAGCAGCGCGCAGTGAGACCGGAAGAATGGCGCCGGCGGTCCGCGTCGGGAAGCCGCGTCGAAGGGCGATCCCTCGGCGAACGTCACAGACGACGAAAGCGGCGCGGCAAGCACATCCCACGACGACGGGGCGGGCCGCAAAAGGTCGGCCTCGGCGTCCAGCGTGACGTCGTGGTCGTGGTCGGGCACCACTTCGTCGTCGTGGTGGTGGCCATGCGTCGCCGACCTGGCCAGGTCAGCGGTGTCGTGCTCGTGCCCTGACGCGAAGAGATGAGCCGCCAGGTCCAGCCCGGCAGCGAACACGAACGCACCCGGCGTCTGGCATCCCAGCAGGACGGCGACGGCGACGACACGCTTGAGCGGAGTGCTCACTCTGGTCACTGTGCCAGACGCGCGGCAGTTGGTCAACGAGACGCGGGCGTCACTCCTCGCTCTTCGAGGAAGGCCATCCACGTGTTCTCTTCGAGGCAGTGCTCCATCACCAGTTGGAGCGCCTCTTTCAGCATCTTGACGGCGTCCTCCGGGTCGTTTCCCTGGCTGGCTACGTCCAGGGCCGGGCAGTTAGCCACCCAAACGCCGTTCTCTTCGTGAGTCTGGACCGCCAACTTCAACGTCCAGACACAGTCGACGCCCATCGTCCCTTCCTTCCTCCAAAGTCCGCGGTTCCACACGGCGATGGGGCACGAACGGCAGTTAGCCGCCTGGACGACATTCTACGGAATGCCCGTCGAGGCCGGCCTGCGCGCGTCTCATGGTCGAGTCTCCCGCAGGTAAGGTGAACTACCCACCGCAACCCCGAAAGGTCGTACCGCCCATGATGCCAAGCTTCCCAGGTTCCCCGAAGCCCCAGTCCCTGTTCTGCGCAGGTCTGCTTCTCCTGTGCTTCATCGCCTGCGGCGGGGACTATCCGCCGCCGCCGGAGACCGAGCAGATCTCCTTCACCGAGACGCTCCACGGGGTCGAGTTCGAGGATCCCTACCGGTGGCTGGAGGACCAGGACAGCCCGGAAACGCGAGCCTTCATCGACCGCCAGAACGAGTACGCCGAGCTGATCGTCGGCGAGCCGCCGGAACGGGACTGGGCGCGTCGGCGGCTGAGTGAGCTGATGGACACACCGGCCGTCGGCTCGCCGAACAAGGCCGGCAAGTGGGAGCTCTTCACCCTGCGCCGGACGGGCGAAGAGCTGGCGTCGATCGTCCGTCGTCCGGCGCCGGGGGATGCCGAGGTCGGACCCGCGAAGATCGACCCGGCCGGTGAGTACGAAGTCGTCATCGACCCGGCGGAAGTCGGCAGCGAGTACGCGCACCTCGGGATCGTCTCCGTCTCTCCTGACGGGAAGCTCCTGCTCTACAACGTGCGCATCGGCGGCGCGGACGAGACGACGGTCCGCCTGCGGGACCTCGAACAGAACGTCGACCTCGACTTCGAGATGCCCCGCGCGCTGAACGACCAGGCGCTCTTCGCCAAGGACGGCAGCGGCATCTACTACACCGTCCGCGACCGTGTCGAAGGTCCGCGTATCCGCTTCCACCGGTTCGGCACCGATCGGGCGGAGGACGCCCTGGTGTTCGGCGAGGGGATCGGGCCGCGGGCCTTCGTCCGCGCCGAGCGGCTCGACGATGCGAAGCTGCTCGTCAGCGTCCAGCACGGTTGGGCCCGGAGCGACCTGTACCTGGTCGAGATCGGAACCTGGCGGGTGACGCCGATCGTCGAAGGCATGGAGGCCCGCTTCAACACCCACCACAACGACGGCCGGCTGTTCGTGCGCACGAACCTGGGCGCGCCGCTCAACCGGCTGATGGAGATCGATCTCGACCAACCCGAGGTCCCAAACTGGCGCGAGGTCGTGCCGGAAGCCGACGACGTCCTCCAGGGCGTCTCGGTGATCGACGGCAAGCTCTACCTGACCTACCTGCACCATGTCGCGAGCAGGATCCGCGTCTTCGAACTCGACGGCACGCCGGCCGGCGAGATCGAAGTGCCCGAGCACCACAACGCCAGCATCCGGGGGGCCGGCGAGGGCAAGGCGCTGCTGTCGCTCGTCTCCTACCTGCAGCCGCCCGTGACCTGGCTGCTCGACCTCGAGGCGGGCACCCGCGAGGTCTTCCGGGAGGCTCAGGCACCCTTCTCCGGCGACGGCTACGTGCTGAAGCAGGTCCGCTACACCTCGAAGGACGGCACCTCCGCGCCGATGTACATCGCTCACAGGGAGGACTTCGAGCCCGACGGCACGACCCCTGCCCTGCTCAACGGCTACGGCGGTTTCAACGTCTCCCTGACCCCGCGGTTCAACCCGCTGGCGGCCTTGTGGCTCGAAGCCGGTGGCGTCTACGCCGTCGCCACGCTTCGCGGCGGCAGCGAGTACGGCGAGGAGTGGCACCAGGCCGGAATGCTCCACAACAAGCAGGCCGTCTTCGACGACTTCATCTCCGCCGGCGAGTGGCTGATCGCCGAGGGCTACAGCGACCCCGATCGCCTGGCCATCCACGGCGCCAGCAACGGCGGCCTGCTCGTGGGCGCCTCCCTGACCCAGCGCCCCGATCTCTACCGCGCCGTCCTCTGCGGCTTCCCCGAACTCGACCTGATCCGCTTCTACACATTCACCGAGACGAACAACATGCCCGCCCTGCTCGAGTACGGCGACGGCGAGATTCCCGACCAGTTCGAGTCGCTGCGCGGCTTCTCGCCCTACCAGGCGATCCGAGACGGCGTGGCCTATCCCGCCGTCATGCTGACCCAGGGCGATCTGGACACCCGTGTGCCGCCGCTCCAGGCCCGCAAGGTGGCTGCCCGGCTGCAGGCGGCGTCCTCGTCGGGGCTGCCGGTGATCATGCGCTACCACCCGTACGCCGGCCACGCCGCGAGTCGGGGCCTGCCGATGTCGGAGCGGCTCGAGTTCGTGGCGGCGGAGGCTACGTTCCTGTTGACGCAGACCGGGTTGACGGCGCCGGGCGGCCAGAGTTGACGGAAGCCGGCTCTCAGAAGTTGTAGCTCACGCCAAGGCCAACCCTGCGTCCGCGGGCGATCGTGCTTGCCGGATCATTGAACACGATGCCGGACATGTAGATGTCCTCGTCCAGCAGATTGTCGCCCCAGAAGTAGATCTCGCGCGGGCCCATCCCGAGACCCACGCGCAAACCCACCCTGTCGTATGCGTCGAACAGGAGACGGTTGGCCGGGTCCGCGAAGCGTTCCCCCAGGTGGTTGTAGTTGAGGTGGCTCCGGAGCTCCAGGCCACCCGGGCGAGTCGAACCCAGCGGCTGGATGTGCGTGAGTGCCAGTGAACCGCTGAAGTGGGCGCTGTTCGGCACCCTGCTTCCGACGGGCACCCGCGCGAAGCTGTTCGCCGGCACGCCCGTGATCTCTGCCTCCGTGTAGTTGAGGCCCGACCGCAGGGTAAGCGTGTTCGTGATTCTCCAATCCAGCTCCAGTTCGGCTCCGCTGGTTTCGGTGTCGAAGTTCTCGGGCGCCGTCTCCTGGGTGAAGAAGTTGAAGGTGAAGATGTGATCGTCCTTGACGTCGTTGAAGTACACGGCCCCGGTCAGGAGGACGTCGCCGCTCCCCACGCCGCTCTTGAATCCAACCTCGTAGGAGTTCACCCTGGATGGCGCATACGGCGCGTCCAGCCGGCCCCGCGTGACGTTGGCGCCTCGGTCGGCAAAGCCACCGGCCTTGTAACCCCGGCTGTAGATCCCGTACAACGACACACGTTCACTGACGTGCAGGTTGAGGCCGGTACGTCCGGTGAGGTAGTCGTCGCTCAGGTCCTGCTCCAGTTCGACGAAGCGAAGCGGGTTCGGATTGAACCGGTTGGGTGCCCAGACGATGTGGAAGTCCTTCTTCTCCCAGGTGTGGCGAACGCCGGCTGTCAACTCCAGTCGATCCGTCAACGGATACGTCATCTCGCCGAAGACGGCGTTCGTCGTCGTATTGAAGTCACGCTCGTTGATGTCGGCGTTCAGGGCGACAAAGGGGAAGAAGAACGGGTCCTCGTAATCGAACGACGCTGACTTGCTGGTGTCGTCGTAGTAGTGCGCGCCTGCAACCCAGAACAGGTCGCTCGTTCCCCTTGAGTTCAAACGGAACTCCTGGTTGAAGAACTCGCGTTCGAAGCTGTTGTTGACGACGCCGTAGTTGGCGGGAACGAAGCCCAACCGGGGCAGGAAAAGCCTGCCTTCGTAGAGAATCCCGGTCGACCGATTCGCGGTCTCGTCGTACGCCGAGATCGAGGTGAAGTCGAACCCGCCAAGGTTGGCGGTCACCCTCATCGTCCACTGATCGATGTCCTTGTCGCCATCGACGGCGCCGGGAGGGGCATCCATCTGCGGCGGGTCGGTCTGAGGATGGAGCGAGTAGATGAAGGGGGAGTCGCGCAGGCGGGCGTGGCTGCTGGTCAGATTGAGCGCAACCCTGTCGGTGACGTCCCAGCGGAGCTTCCCTCGGGCATTCAGACTGCTCGGCTTGGTGATCGGCTCCGAATCGTTGGGGTTGATGATGTGGTTGTCCTCGCTCCGGTAGTTTCCGGCGAAGCGCAGGGCCACCCTGTCGGAAACCGCGGCGTTGAAGGCGCCTTCCAGCCGGTACTGGGCCTCCTCCCCGTACTCGGCGCGGGCGTAGCCTCCGTTCTCGAAACCCGCCGGATTCGTCACGATCTGGATCGCCCCGGCCTCACTGTTGCGACCGAACAGGGTGCCCTGAGGACCCTTGAGGACTTGGGCGGACTCGAAGTCCAGCGTGCCGAGGGTCGAAGCGCCGATCGGCTGCGGCACTCCATCGATGTAGATCACGACGGAACTGTCGTCACGACTCGTCTTGTTGATGGCGCCCACGCCTCGAATCCGGACATTGGCATTCGAGGTGTCGTTGAAGCTCGTGATCTCCACTCCCGGCACACTGAGGAACAGGTCCTCGAGAGACAGGAGGCGGTTGAGACGGATCTCCTCCGCATCGACGACGTTCACGGTGAAGGGGACGTCGCTGATGTCCTCTTCGACAAACCGGGCCGTCACGACGATGTCGTCGAACACGACGACGTCCTCCGGAGGCGCGGCATCGTCTTCGCTCGCGGACACTTGAGCGGCCAGGAGCCAGGAGAAGAGGAGGGTAAGTCCAAGAGAAGCGAGAGCGACACGTCGACGATTGAAGGCCATGGTTGTCGAGACTTCCTTTCTTTCGTCCGCTAGGCGAACGGGGAGTATCTGTTCCCCGGACGACCCAGGGCTACGAACAGGCAGAGGCACGCGACCAGAAAGGCCACCGGTATGGAGATCTGCCCAAAGACAGTGGCCGGACTGTTCGACTCGAATTCGAATCCCGAGAGCGCGGCGAAGTCCTCGGTCGACACGCGGTTGCTCGCGAGAATGACCGGCCGCAGTTCGTCGTTGAGATTGGTCAGCGCGGCACGAGCCTGTGTCAGGAACGACAGCGTCCGGTCGAAGTCGGAACCAGCGATTCTGAACAGGGCGCGCTGCGCGACAATCGCCGGAGATGTGAACTGCAGCTTGTCGACGAACGCGGATCGACGGGCGTGACTGTCTTCGAAGGCCGCGACGATCGGCGCCGTGCTCTCGATCTCCATCACGTTCGCCAGGAAGTAGGCGTGAGCAAACTCCGGTGCTTCCATCTCGTTGGCGACCAGCTCGGGATGGTCGCTCAGATACTTGGCAGTCAGCTCAGGGCGACGCTTCCAGGCATCGTTCTGCGCCACTCGCGCATCCGACAGATAATCGAGATTCGAGGGAAGCGGATACAGGGCTTCACCCGCACTGTTGGCCAGAGCCGGTGCGGCGAAAGTGAACAGGGCCCACAGACTGACGAGAACGGCGGCCGACGTTTCACTGCGGCTCGTTCTGCCCACGACCAGGTAGATGAGCCCGATCCAGAAGAGGCTGTAGGCGAGGAACACGAGAGACCAGAGCAGCCCGAACGCCGCGGCGCCCTCGGGCGCCATCGCGATGCCGAAAACGACGGCGAGCGCGACGATGCCGCCCAGGATTCCGTTGCGAACCAGCAATCTCGTCGCGATGACTCGCTGCTTGCTGGCCCGGCTGGCGAGAAGGAGGTTGATCGTGCCGCGCGACCGATCGGCGGCGATCACGTCGAACGACAGCGCGATCATCAGGAGCGGGAGCACGACGACGATGAGGAAGGCCAGGTCGAACCTGCCGAGAGTCAGGGTCGTCGGGTTCTCGAACCCATAGCGCTCCACCATCAGGTTCTGGTTCTTCAGAGGCCCGATGTTCGCGCGCGCGGGCAGCAGCTCCGCGCTGCCCACCGCCAGATGTCCCAGGGGCCCCACGGGGTGGGTCGCGGCGAACTCGACCTGGGAGGGGCGCGCGTCGAAGGGCGTGGCGAAGCGCTCCCCGGACTCGATTGCAGCGAGCGTCTCGAGCCAGACGTCCATCTTCGACTCGATCTCCGCCTGGTACGCGACGAGGGACGCGGAATGAGACTCTCGCCAGGAGACTCCCGACCACACGGAGTAGAAGGACGCGAAGAGTGCGAAGGCCAGGATGGCCCACGCGGCCCTGGATCGACGGAGCCGCAATAGCTCGAGCTTGACCAGGGCGCCGGTCATACTGCGGTCTCCATGTTCGCGGCCCGAAACGCCGCCCAACGTGCGAACAGGAAGGCCCCGCCCGCCCACAGCACCATGACGAGCAGATAGGGGAGATAACTCCCCGTGAAGCTCGTCAGCGGCGGCGGACCGGCGTGGTAGTCCGCAACCTCACCCCAGAAGCTGGTCGGCGACTCGTAGTTCAACGCGTCCGCGCCCCCGTGCTGGATCAGGTCTTCGTTGAGCTGTCTGATCACGACCCGCCGATGCCCTTCAGCGCTCTTCACGAAGTCGTAGTGGTGGAGGCGATCGGACCCGGAGAGCCCTGAAGAGAGCGCCATGACCGAGATCGTGGGCGACAACGCCGTGAGCCGGAACCGGGTGGCCTCCTGGCGGCCGTACAGGTCGTTCAGTCCGGCGTAGTAGGCGTCGTAGAGCGGGTCGGAGTACTCCTCGCTCGCCTGCAGCTCCCAGGCGCTCCACGGCACCGGCGCGTCTTCCACATTGGCAACCTGGAACTTCTCGAGAAAGCGAGCCATTTCCCGCTTTCTGATGTCGGTGAGCGGAATACCGAAGGCGGGAATGACTCCCCAGTACTCGGCCTTGATCTCCTCGAGGTCCTTCCACGTCTGGTAGCTGTCGGGTTGAGGCGTCGCAGTGACCGCGGCATCGTTGGCGAAGCGCGGCAGGAGCACGGTGACCAGGCACCAGATGGCGAGAAGCGAGATGGCCGCGGAACGCCGGCTGGGGCTGAGCGCCGAGACGCCGATGGTGAGCATCGCGAATGCAAAGAGGTAGATCCCGTAGATACCGACGATTCCGGCAAGACGTACCGGCAGGTCTTCCTGCGGATAACCCCCGTCGAAGACGAAGACGGCAACGGCGATCAGCGCGAACACCGGCAGGAGCAGTTTCAGCAGCGCTGACGACGCTCCTCGCAACTTGCCTCTGAAGACGGCGCCCGGAGAGACGCCGTAGCTCATGACCTGACGCAGGGTCCCGTCTTCTCTCTCCCCCGCGTAGGCCCCGAACAGGAGGAGGATGACGACCAGCGGCATGATGACCTGCAGTACCCATGCCGGGCTGAGCCCGACAAACCTCGACAAGTCGCCCGTGCTCTCCGCGCGCCTGAACCTGGACGGGTTCTGGATGTGTGCTTCCATCCAGACGGCGATGCCGGCGAAGTCGATCGCGCCGGGATCGAAACTCGCCAGCGTGGGGATCGGCTTGAATACGTATCTTGAGAAGTGCGCCGCCTTGTGCGGGTTCCTGATTCCCTGGTCCAGCCACACCGCTTTGTCGCTCTCAGCAGCCGCGGCGCGCTCCGCTTCGAAGGTTGCCGTCCGGTTGAGCCCGATCGCCATCGAGGCGACCATGACGGCAATCACGCCCAAACTCAGGGCCCAGAGTCGCTTGCCCCTGCGGGCAACAAGTGCCTCCTTCGCTGCAATCACTCTTGCTTTCATGCCGCGTCCTCCCTGCCTTCGTGCATGTGTTCGAGATAGAGCGTCTCGAGCTGAGCCGCCGTCACGTCCGCTGCGGCAATCACGTCGACCAGTTGCCCATCCCTCAGGATTCCGATCCGGTTCGCGACTTCACGAGCCCGGAACAGGTCATGTGTAGCCATCAAGCCGGCAACGCCCTGGTTCCGCATCTCCCTGAGCAGAGAGCAGAACTCGTTGGCCGCTTTGGGGTCCAGCCCGGCCAGGGGCTCGTCGAGGAGCAGGATCTCCGCGCTCTTCGCGAGCGCACAGGCGATCCCGACCTTCTGCTGCATGCCCTTGGAGTAGGTTGAAGCAGGGTTGTGGTTGGCATCACGCGGCAGCCCCGCGGTGTCCAGACACTCCAGGAGTTCGCTCTCTCCCAGACGCTTCCCGGCAAGCTCGGCGAAGAACCTCAGGTTCTCGTAACCGGAGAGGTCGGGGTAGAGCGCCACTCTCTCCGGGATGTAGGCAACGTGTTCACGGGCGGAGACCGGATCAGAGCGGACGCTCTTCCCCTTGACCAGCGCCTCGCCCCTCGTTGGCTCGAGGAAGCCCAGAAAGAGGTTGATGGCGGTTGTCTTCCCGGCGCCGTTTGCGCCGAGGAAACAGAGGATCTCGCCCTCCTGGACCTCGACATTCAGGCCGTCGAGTGCGACGACGCCGTTGAACGACTTCGACAATTCTCTTGCTTCGAGCATGGAAAGTCCCTTCAGTTTCTTGGCGGTCTCGTTCGGAGACCGCTGCACAGGGGAAGATCTGGCGGCTCGCGATCCCCGCTCCTCATGAGCGGTGGACTACGACAGGCCAGAGGATCGAGCTTCGGCCGCGCGGCCAGACCCTGGCGACAGGCAGCAAACGCCAGCGGGCCGGGTCACTCCCGACCTCCGCGTGCCAGCGACGAACTCAGATGCTCAGCAGGGCGCTACGAACGGCAGGCGCTCGGCTAGTCGCACGACGAAGTCGCGCGAGCGTCCTGTGAGACTGGCTCGCTGGATCGAGAGGCGGCCTAGGCGGTTGACGGCGGCCCGCGTGGCGTCGCAGGCAGGTAAGGCCGATCAACGACCGGACGGTCGGGCCCAGTGGCGCCGCAGGATGCTCCGAAGTCCTCAAGGACGAGCGTCGGAGCACCGGGTTCCTGGAAGCACTCCGTCTGCTGGAGGTGACAGGCGACGCAGTCGTGTTCACTGACCTCGAACTCATCGTGTCCGTGCCCGACGGCCAGGAGCGAGCCGAGCAGTACGAGGCAGACCAGAAGGACAGAGGCGCACTGGCGACGGCCAGCCTCGCCAAGAATGGTCTTTGATCGGATCACATGCTTACCTTGGAGCTACGATCTAGCATGTAGGGACGACTAACTCGCTGTCAAGCCCCTCGGCTGATCGTCGGCGCGGCGTGGCTATCTACACACTTGAGGACCGGGCCGACGAACTCATGACAATGACGAGACCCCTGCCCCTGGGCGAATCAAGGCGGCTTCTCGCCCCACTCGTCGACCAAGCCTGGCAGGCCTTCGACCGAGCCGGCAATCTGCCCTCGCGCGTCACACCGGCCGCGCCGATTCTGTTCTTCGGTGACCTCGACGCATACCTGGACTCACCCTTGCGCGTGCTGACGGTGGGCCTGAATCCTTCGCTTCACGAGTTCCCCTCAGATGATGCGTTCAGTCGCGTTCCCCTGATTCAGGACAATGGCGAGCGGGAGCCGGGCCGCTATCTCGACGCGATGTCGGCCTACTTCAGTACCAAGCCCTACGGGGGCTGGTTCAGCTCCTATGAAGCGGTCCTCAATGGAGCGAGCTCGAGCTACTACGCCGGGAAGCGCTCGACGGCGCTCCACACCGACATCTGCACACCCGTCGCAACCGACCCGACCTGGAGCAGTTTGGGGCCGGACCGCCCGGAACTCGAAGCAGCCGGCGTCCCGCTCTGGCACGAACTGCTGAAAGTACTCCGTCCTCAGATCGTGCTGCTCTCCGTGGCGAGGTGGCACCTGGACCACATCCGGTTCCAGGCTCTGGGTCCGTGGCAGGCTCTCAGAGTCTTCGACCGAACGGGCCAGGGCGACCTCCGGAAGCGCCCGTACGAAGTGCGGGCACGATGGTACGAAGTCGCCAGCGAACGGTCCCTGTTCGCTTGGGGACGAGCAGCTCAGAAGCCGTTCGGGCACTTGGCAAACATCCAGAAACACGAGGCGGGCGCAATCATGGTTGAGGCATACGAAGATGGCCGGTAGCCGTTGCTTCGTTCAGCTCTCCCACCCCGGACGGGAGCACCAACCCGATCGCGGCCTGGAGAAGACCTGGAACACGCAGAAGCACGGCCACGCACGGAAGTTCATGCAGTTGCAGGGCCAGTGGATCGACGAGAAGCGCAATCGACAGAGCGGCGATCTGTACGCCTGGGGCGAGTGGGAGCCGGAGTCCGAGCTAGTCCGTGCCCTCGATCCCCCGGACGGCGACTGGCTGCATCCGCGGTGGCTGTGGCGCCCGTACTACGTCCCGAAGACCAGCTATGAGGGACTGCACAACACCGACCCCTTCATCTTCGGGCCTCGATTCCTCTACTCCAACTGCTTCCAACCGAGCAAGCCCGGCCTGAGACAGCTAGACGAAGGGTCCGTCATCGCATTCGGGAACAGCAAGAAGGTAGGCGGCGAGTGGCAGTGGATGCTCGACACTGTGCTCGTCGTCAGAGACTTCAAGGACTACCACGGGTTCGAAGCCCGCACCACACTCCGGGACTGGACTTCGTGCACGTTCCGCGATGTGACCATCCGCCCCTTGACCGGTGACTCGCCGCAGCCGAAAGCCTGCGCATCGGCCCGCGACCGGCTCCGGCTCTACCGCGGAGCGACACCCGACGATCCCGTAGACGGGATGTTCAGCTTCTTCCCAGCAAGTCCCGATTGCGGCGATTCGGGCTTCAAGCGACCGGCCATCGATCTGCCGGTCGAGTACATCAACCCCCGGGCCTTTCGAGCTCCGAGGGGATTCCGGCGTGATCGAAGGCCCGACGAGCTCCGGGGAGTGTGGGACCTGCTGGTCGAGCAGGTTCACGAGGCTGGCCTCGCACTGGGGACGTTCGCCGAGTTGCCGGAGCGGCGCTGATCGTCGCCGCTTCGCGGCGCGGCTTTCCGGCCGCCTGCGGCGGCAGCGGGTCAGAAGACCCGCGCACCCCGCCGGATCGTTCCAGCGCCCCCCGCTGCTGCTCCCCTGAACGGCGCTACGGTCCCGCCGGACGACCCTGTACGCGACTCCCTCGAATGCGCCTCTGTCCAGACCCTTCAGTCGTTCCAGCAAGTCGGGATCGCGCTGCGTCACGTTCGTTACTCAACCTGGCGCGTCCCTCCCTGCGACCGTCTCGACGCATCGCGCTCGTCATCCAACCAAGCAGCCCTCAGGTGTGGCCGGGGTCGGCCATCGCGTGGATCGCCTCCAGAACCTCCTGGGCCCGGCCCTCCCGGACCAAGTCCGCCGGTCGAAGGCCATCGAAGTACCTGTGCCTGGAGTACAACCATGCGCGCGCGGTCCTCGGGTCCGAGTAGAACTCCGCCAGGCGTTCCACGATGTACTCCAGGTCCGCCAGCAGGATCTCTTTGCCTGGCCTGGGGTTCGCGTGCCCCTGGTTCCACCGGGACACCGTCCTTGGAGTCGTGCCCAGCATGTTTGCCACGTCAACCGAGCGTATCGCCGCCCTCGCCCTCAGCAACTCCAGCTTCTCGACCACCACGTTTCTTTCCGCGACCGCGCCCGACATCATGTTTCCTCCGACAACCCTCTCCCTGCCCGCCAGCACCTGACCGCGAAGCGATCCGGGTCCGTGGCTCCGGCGCTTCCCGCGTCACGCGTGGCGACCTCCGGTAGACATTACCGTAGACACAATGATGGACGTTTGTCAACAGCGGCTACGGCAGTGGGAACTCCTCCAGGTAGCTCTCGTAGCCGGGCTCGACGTCGATTTCCAGCGAGCGCAGCAACCGCACGACGGCGTTGTAGTAGGAGACGATGATCGTCAGCTCGACGAGGAGTTCGGCGTCCAGGTGACGACGCAGGGCGTCGAAGGTCTCGGGGCTGATGCTGAGGCCCTCGGTCACCTCGTCGGCGGCGGTGAGGACGAGCCGTTCGAGTTCCGGGAGCTCCCCGGCTTCCGGTCCCGCGATGACGGCGCGGATGTCGTCGTCGGACATGCCGAACTGGCGGCCGAGTTCGATGTGGTGGCTGTACTCGTAGTCGGTGCGCGTCAGTACGCCGATTCGCAGGATGGCCATCTCGCGCAGCCGCGTGTCGAAGCGTGACTTGTGGCGGATCCAGGCGCCCGTGTGGCGGAAGGCGCGGGTGCCGGAGGGGCTGTGCGCGAGCATCCGGGCCAGGTTGATCGGCCGGTCGAGCAGCTCCCGGTCTTCCGAGGCGAGATCGTCCACGTCGAGATAGGGGAGTCGAGCCATCTTGGTCCTCTCTTCCGAGTCGGCGCCGTCAGCGCCGGCGGCGCCGGTCAGCGGACGGGAGAGAGTACCGTCACGCCGCCGTCGACGATCAGCGCCTGGCCCGTGATGTAGCGCGCGTGTTCGGAAGCCAGGAACACGACCGCGCGGCCCACGTCCCAGCCGGTGCCCTCGATCCGCAGCGCCGAGGCGTTCTTCCGCCGCTCGCGGATTTCGGGGGTCATCGTCGGGCGTTGGACCATCGGCGTCCAGACCGGTCCCGGCAGCACCGCGTTGACGCGGATGCCAGCCTCGGCGTGGTCGACGGCCATCGCCCGGGTCAGCGAGATGACCGCGCCCTTGGACGCCGAGTAGGGGGTGAGGCCCTTGGGGCGGATCGCGGAAATGGAGCTGATGTTGACGATGGAGCCGCCGCCGGCCTCCTCCATCGACGGAATCAGGCCGCGGGACGCCTGGACCATCGACCGAACGTTGACCTTCATCACGTGGTCCCAGAGTTCCGGCTCGGTGTCGAGGACGGTGCCGGGCGCTCCGATGCCGACGTTGTTGATCAGCACGGTGGGCGGCGCGGAGCCTTCCCGCGCGAAGGCCGCCAGGGCCGCGCAGTCCTCGGCGCTCGTCACGTCGCCGACGAAGAGCCGGGCGGCGCCGCCCTCGTTCGCGATCATCTCGACCGTGCCGCGACCTGCTTCCTCGTTGAGGTCCACAACGACGACCTCCGCGCCGGCGCGCGCCAGGAGGATCGCGGCGGCCCGGCCGTTGCCGATCCCGTCGTCTCTCGCTCCGCCGCCCGTCACGACGGCGGTCCGGCCGCTGAAGTCGATACGGTCCCCGGTCGACGGGGTCTGCTCCAGACGCTCCTTCATCGATCCAGCGGGAACTCCTCCAGGTAGCGCTGGTAGTCGGGCTCGACGTCGATGTCCAGCGAATTCAGGATCCGAACGACGCCGTTGTAGTACGAGAGGGTCATCGTCAACTCGACCATCATCCCCTCGTCGAGGTGACCCCGCAGCGCCCTGAAGGTCTCGGCGCCGATGCCGACGCCGTTCGTCATCTCGTCGGCCGCGGTGAGGACGAGCCGTTCGACCTCGGTCAGCGACTCGTCCTCCGACCCCGCGACAACGGCCCGGATGTCGTCGTCCGAGAGGCCGAACTGCCGTCCGAGCTCGATGTGATGGCTGTACTCGTAGTCGGTCCTGGTGACGGCGCCGACCCGGAGGATCGCCATCTGGCGCAGGCGCGGATCGAGCTTCGTCTTGAAGCGAATCCACAGGCCCAGACGGCCGAACGCACGGGCGCCCTCAGGGCAGTAGGCGAGGACCCTGAAGATGTTGAGCGGCGGATCGAGGAGCCTCTGGTCCTCGGGGTCGAGATCGTCTACGTCCAGGTACGGGAGTCGAGCCATGGGGCAGAGGGTATCGTCCGCGTCACACGGTATTCCCGTCGCATTCAAGGAGAGTCCGGATGAAGAGATCGAACCCTCGAGCCCTGCCGGCCGTTGCGCTGGGGCTGACGCTGGCGCTCGCGTTCACCGTTCCCGGTACGCAGCCGGCGGCAGCCCAGGAGTCCGGCTCCTGGACCATCGGCGAGCGCGTCGTGCCGGCCCCGGCGGGCGCCAGCGAAGAGCTCCGGGCCGCGCTCGCCGCGGCGCCCGCCCCGAACGTCGCGGCGTCGAGGCAGCAGAAGCCGCAGAGCGACGAACAGTGGCTCATGTTGCAGAAGGCGACGGCCAACGCCGACCTCGACCAGCTCGCGAGCGGGTTGGGCGTCTCGATCGAAAAGGACGAGATCGGGGACGTGACGGTCTACCGGGTGACGCCGGAGAAGGTCCATCCCCGGCACGCGGAGCATCTCTTCCTCCATGTGCACGGCGGCGGGTACGTAATGTATGGCGGCGACGCATGCGTCGGCGAGGCGGCCACGGTCGCGGCCGGCGCGGGAATCCCGGCTCTCTCCGTCGATTACCGCATGCCGCCGGAGCACCCGTTCCCCGCCGCGGTCGAGGACGTGGTCTCGGTCTACAAGCATCTGCTGGAGAGCCGGTCCGCGAAGTCGATCGCCATCGGCGGTGCCTCCGCGGGCGGCGGGCTGGCGCTGGCGGCGGTGCACCGATTCATCGCGTTGGGTCTCGACGTGCCTGGGGCGATCTACGCCGGAACGCCCTGGGCAGACCTGACGAAGACCGGCGATTCGCTGTTCACGAACGAAGGGCTGGACCGCTTTCTGGTGACCTACGACGGGCTCCTGAAAGGCGCGGCGGAACTCTACGCGGACGGCCACGACCTCAAGGATCCCCTGCTCTCGCCCGTCTACGGCGACTTCGAGGGGTTCCCGCCGACCTACCTGGTCACGGGTACGCGCGACATGTTCCTGAGCGACACGGCGCGGACACACCGCAAGCTGCGCGCGGCCGGAGCCGTGGCCGACCTGCACGTCTACGAGGGGGTCGCGCACGGCGAATACCTGGCCCTCGCCGACTCGCCGGAGTCAAAGGACATGCTCCAGGAGGTCGGCGCGTTCTTCAACAAGCACCTGGAATAGGAGGAGAGTCCCCATGAAGAGATCGAACCCTCGAGCCCTGCCGGCCGTTGCGCTGGCGTTGAGCCTGGCCCTCGCGTTCACCGTTGCCGGTACGCCGGCCGCAACAGCCCAGGAGACCGGCTCCTGGACCATCGGCGAGCGCGTCGTGCCGGCCCCGGCAGGCGCCAGCGAAGAGCTCCGGGCCGCGCTCGCCGCGCTGCCTGCCCCCAACGTGGCTGCCTCCCAGGCGCAGGTTCCGCAGACCGAGGAGCAGTGGCTGGCCTTTCAGGCGGGCTCCGCCAACGCCGATCTCGAACAGATGGCCAGTGGGTACGGCCTCGAAATCGAGAAGGACGAGATCGAGGGAGTCGCTGTCTATCGGGTGACGCCGAACGAGATCGACCCGGCCCACACGGAGCACCTGTTCCTGCACGTCCACGGCGGCGCCTACGTCCTCGGCGGGGGAGACGCCTCGGCCACCGAGGCTGCGCTCGTCGCGGCCCGCGCCGGCATTCCGGCGATCTCCGTCGATTACCGCATGCCGCCGAAGCACCCCTTTCCGGCCGCCGTCGAGGACGTGGTCACGGTCTACCGGCACCTGCTCGAGAGCCGCTCCGCGAAGTCGATCGCCATCGGCGGCACGTCGACGGGCGGCGGACTGTCGCTGGCGTCGGTTCACAAGTTCCGTGACCTGGGCCTCGATCTACCCGGCGCCATCTACGCCGGCACGCCCTGGGCGGACCTGACAAAGACCAGCGACTCGTTGTTCACGAACGAAGGGCTGGACCGGGTTCTGGTGACCTACGACGGGCTCCTGAAGGGCGCGGCGGCACTCTACGCGGACGGCCACGACATGAAGGATCCGCTGATCTCGCCCGTCTACGGCGACTTCGAGGGGTTCCCTCCGACCTACCTGATCACCGGCACGCGTGACATGTTCCTGAGCGACACGGCGCGGACGCACCGCAAGCTGCGGGCGGCCGGCGTCGAGGCCGACCTACACGTCTACGAGGGGGTCGCGCACGCGGACTATCTGATCCTCGTCGACTCGCCGGAGTCGAAGGACATGTTCCAGGAGGTCGGCGCGTTCTTCAAGAAGCACCTGGAGTAGGAGGGGTCGCCGCCGCTTCGCGGCGCGTTTCCTGGCCGCCTGCGGCGGCAGCCGGCGGGGACGCCGGCGCATGTATGGTCCGCCCCGCTTGTGCAAGGGCTCTT